>CBDUYM010000016.1:0-76299 GCA_965371465.1 uncultured Alphaproteobacteria bacterium | reverse complement strand
CGGCCCAGTCGAGGAAGCACTGCCGCGCCAACCTGGCGACATCATCCGGCAGGTCTTTGTAGGCGAATGCCGCCACCCGCTCGGCCAGTAGGAGCGTCAACCCCACGCTTTGTTGGCGCAGTTCATGAGTGTCTGCCATGGTTCGTCCCCTTTACGCAGGCATTGTCTCCTCACGTTTGACCTCAAGCCTAGCACCTCAGGGAAGCCTGGAAGCAATAAATTGGCTGCTTTCATCTGCGCCAGCGCTTTCAGCCGGATCAGGCCGGCACCGTTGCAAAACAGGGGACCCCTTCTGGATTCTGGACCCAGGCGAAACGCTTTTCATCGAAGACGACCATTGTCGGGGCTGCGTAATCCGGGTCTGTAAAACAACCTGCGGCAATGCCGACGAAGCCCTGATTGGCCGGGGTTTCCCACCAGAGACTGGTGCCACATTCAGGGCAAAAGTGAAAATCCGCGGAGATACCCCTGTCGCCGGTGCGGCTGAATATCTTGTCCCGGCCCTCGATCCTGACGGCGTCGGACGGGAACCAGGCACCGAGATTGAAGGCGGTTCCTGTGCGCCGCTGGCAATGGTTGCAATGGCACATGGCGACATTGACGGGATCACCTTCACATATGGCTTTCAGCTGGCCGCAGTGGCAAGTGGCTTCGTGTGTGGTCATGGCTCTGGCCCTCCTATGTTTTTCGTTTGGCTGTGTGTGCAGATCATATCTGCCTTCCAGGGAATTCTCATCACAGTTCTTGTCCTCCCGTGGCGCTCTGTGACAGTCTTCGACTATGGACGGTATTCACGATCTTGGTGGTAAACACGGCTTCGGCGAGGTGTTCATCGAAGCGGACGAGCCGGCGTTTCATGAACGCTGGGAGGCCGTTGTCTTTGCGCTTAATGTTGCCGCCGGACAGGCAGGTGCTGTGCCCAATGTTGACCGGTTTCGCCACGCGATCGAGCGAATTGATCCGGTGTCGTACCTTACGGATACCTATTACGGACGCTGGCTTGGCGGCATAGAGACACTTTTGGTGGAGGCCGGCATTCTTGACCAGGGGCGCATCACTGCGCGCGCGGTTTCCCTTGGTGCGCCGGTTGACGCAAGAATTGCGGCGCGCCCCAAGGCTGTGCCCGATCCCACAGGTGATCGGGCGAGTGCTGCCGGAAATTATCGGGATCTCAAGACATCCCGCGTCTATGCAGTGGGAGATGAAGTAATGACTGTGATTACGGATTCTGCCGGTCATACAAGGTTGCCAGCCTACGCCCGCGGCAAGCCTGGCGTGATTGCGGGCTATCATGGCGGCTGGGTGTTTCCGGACAGCAATGCCCACGGCCAGGGTGAGCAGCCTCAACATCTCTATAGCGTCGGCTTCAGAGCTACAGACCTTTACGGAAAAGGAGCGGATGGCCGCGTGACTGTCCATCTTGATCTGTTTGAGCCCTACCTCGAGAGGAGAGCATAATGAGCACGGATCATGATCATCAGGTGTTGCCACAGGCCGTTCGTGCCGAAGCCATTGAGGCGCTCCTACAGGAAAAAGGGTTGATCACGGAAGAAGATGTGGATCGGGTCATTGAAACCTATCAGGAACGTGTGGGCCCCATGAACGGTGCCCGCGTCGTGGCCAAAGCCTGGAGCGATCCAGAATTCAAAGCCCGGATACTGGCTGATGGCAACGAGATCTGGAATGAGTTCGAGTTCGACCGGGCGCAGACTGAAAACCTGGTGGTTGTCGAGAACACCAGCGACATCCACAATTGTGTCGTTTGCACGCTTTGCTCCTGCTATCCCTGGGCTGTGCTGGGTCTGCCGCCGCGCTGGTACAAGGATCCGGCCTACCGTTCCCGTATCGTGCGCGAGCCACGCCAGGTGTTGCATGAAATGGGGCTTGAACTCGCCGATGATGTCGAAATCCGGGTTTGGGACTCGAGCGCCGAGGTCCGCTACATGGTGCTACCCGAAAGACCGGCAGGTACGGACAGGATGAGCGAAGACGAGCTTGCAGAGATTGTCGGTCGAGACAGCATGATTGGGGTGGCGCAGGTTCATGTCTGAAGTTTCATTTCCAGTTGACGATGATGTGGACGGACCCGCAGCGCCGCCACGTGCCAACGGCGAGTTGATGTTCGAAGAAGTATGGGAGGCGCGCGCCTTCGGCATGGTGGTGGCTTTGCATCAAAGCGGGCTTTTCGAGTGGGAAACATTCCGGAAGGAACTGATCAGCGAAATCGGCGCCTGGGACGAGGGCCATCCCGACGGCGAAGGCTACAGCTACTACGAACGCTGGCTTGTCGCTTTCGAGAGACTGGCCGAAAAGCTTGATCTGTTGAAAAATGATGCCCTGGCAGAGCGCGTTGCGACACTGACCGCCCGCCCACACGGCCATGATCATCCGGCCGGCTAGGACAGGTACTGCCATGGCAACAAAATCTGTAACTTCAACGGTTGTGAAAATAGCTGTAGCGTCTTTGGCTGTCGGCCTGGCGCTAAGTCTGTTCAACATTCAACCGCAGGACCTCATGCGCAATCTCGGAGATACGGTAGTTGAAATTTTCAATTTGATGGTCGACCTACTTGAATGGTCGGTGAAGTACATATTGATCGGCGCAATTGTCGTCGTACCTATCTGGCTCGTCCGCGTGGCCATCCGAATGACCAGGGACGGGCTGAAGAAAGACTAATCAGGGGAGGCATTTGAAATGAAGAAAGTACTCTATGGTCTGGCCGTGGTCGTCATCCTGGTTGTCGTTGGGATCATAGTTCTTGTCTCGGGTTCGGGCGACATCATCAAGGCAGGTGTTGAAAGATACGGACCGGGTATCACTGGCGGCAATGTCACGCTTGAAAGCGCTGACGTCTCGATTTTCGGTGGCTCCCTTTCGCTTGAAAACCTGGTGATTGGCAATCCGAGCGGGTTTGAGACGCCGAACGCATTCACGCTGGGTGAAATCGCCGTCACGATGGATATGGACAGTCTTGGTTCAAGTGAAATCCACATCAACGACATCCTCATCGATAGCCCTGAAATTACCTATGAGCTGACAGAAGGACAGTCCAACATTGAGGCGCTGCAACGGAACATTGAACAGAGTATCGGTGTAGCCGCTGAAGACGATGAAGAGGGCACCGTCAGTCTGATCATCGACAATCTTGTCATCCGGAACGCGAAGCTGAATGTTACCATCAGCGCTATTGAAAGCGCCTCAACCGAAGTCACATTGCCTGACATCAATGTGAGCAACATTGGCCAGCCCGGCGACCCTGTCTCGCCTGGCGAGGCGGCAACAATTGTCATGACGGCCCTCACAGGAGCAATAGCCCAGGCCATCGCGACAGATCAGATTCAGGGCCTTATCAATTCGGCCTTCGGAGATGGTGATGGAATTATCGAGAATGTTGGCGAGGGGCTCAGAAAGCTTTTCGGCAGAGACTGACCGATTACCAGGATCCGGGAATATGGTGATGATCGGCAATACTGATCAGGTTACAGGCATATTTGGCAACTACGATGCCCAGGGCATCCATCGCACGGGCACGGATGTGGACAATGCAAGCGCTGAGTGGATGGGGCGTGAAATCCGGGCGCGTGGGGCCGAGGCAGATTTACAACCCTTCACCCTCGATCGCTTCGATGTGCTGGCAGGATATGTCGAAATTGATGGGCAACGGATCGACGGCGTGCCCATGTTCGATGGCGGTGTGACCGGCCCTGAAGGAGTGACGGCGGAGCTGGTCTACATTGATGCTGAAGACGGGATTGACGCTGAAGACGGGATTGGCGTCATTCATCAGGCCGGCAACGTCATGGCCGATCTCTATGAAACACGAAAAAGGACAGCTCTGTCCGGCATCATTGTCGTCAGCTATCCGACGATGCCTGGCATAGGCCTGATGAATGCTGAAGGGTTCAACAATCCTGAAGGTCCAGCCGTGCTTCAGGTGCCCGGCGCATCTATGGGCTTGATCGACGCGAAAGTAGCCGAAGGACATCAGGCCAAACTGGTGGTGGATGCCGAGCGAACCGAAACATCCGCCTATAATGTAACTTGCCGGATTAGAGGCAGCGATCCTTCGCTTCCCCCGCTGGTCGTTATGACACCAAGAAGTGGATGGTGGCAGTGCGCATCGGAACGGGGCGGTGGCATCGTGCTTTTTCTTGAACTTCTGCGCGCCGTACAGAATGCGGAAGCAGCGAGAGATGTCATATTCACGGCGAACTCCGGCCATGAACTTTCACACCTTGGTCTTGATCATTTCCTGGAAACGGAGCCTGAGCTGGTCAGTGCAGCACATTGCTGGATTCATTTGGGCGCAAATTTCGCCGCAGCCGGTGACAATCAGATTCTGTTGCAGTCTTCCAACGAAGAATTCCGCAGGCTGGCGATCAATGCCATGAAAGATCAGGCGGTGTCGCCGGCGAGAGAGATTGAGCCCGGCATCCGTCCCGTGGGCGAAGCACGAAACGTCTTTGATGGCCAGGGGCAGTATCTGTCGCTGCTGGGCAGCAACCCGCTTTTTCATTCGCCGGAAGATCGCTGGCCACAAAGCGTCAATGTGGATCTGACCATGAGGCTGCTGGCCGCCTGGACAGCGATCACCCTTGAGCTTGCGTCCTGACATGAGGTTCGAGGGGGCATGCCTTTGCGGCAAAGTGAAATTCAGCCTCGGCAGAGAGCCCATGATCGTCCATGCCTGTCACTGTACACAGTGTCAGCGCATCACAGGCAGTGCCTTCGTTATGAATGCTCTCATTGAAAAGAGCGAAGTGTCACTTGATGGCGGGGAGCTGGCAGAAAAAAGATTCGATGGCACCGGGCACACCGTTTTCTTCTGTCAGGCGTGCGGCAGCTCCCTCTGGAGCCAATACGGGGATGCGTCGAGCCCATTCTGGTATGTGCGTGTCGGCACATTGAAAGAGCGAAATCAATTCCCGCCCGATGTGCACATCTTCACATCGACCAAACAGCCCTGGGTCCGGATACCGGAAGGGGCACCCGTTTTTCAGGACTTCTATGACCGATCAGAAGTCTGGTCTAAAGCCAGTCTGGAAAGACTGATGGCCGTCACTTCCGGCTAGAACGGCAAAATTCTGCGTGTCCTTGTGAAGTGCATCATGCCGATGTTGATGCCTGCCCTGAGGCCAACGCCAATGCGCACCGGTGCCAGCGTTATGCCTTCATAGCGCTGATAATTCACGCCGGCGCCGCCGATATAGTAGAGACTGCCGTCGACGGCCGGAAAACGGCGATACAGATCATCGGCGCTCGGCAGGTTATAGACCAGAGTCATGACACGTGATGCGTTGCCACCGACGTCAAAGCCGATAGATGGTCCCTGCCAGAAGACCTGCAGTGGCTCATAGCCCTTGCGGACCAGATCACCCTTGCCATAGGTGGCGCCCACGATAATCGCACCGCTACCCTCCTGGCCAATGATGTAGGCGTTCGGCTCGCCCAGTTCCGAGAACACTTTTTCGATCACGCTGGCAAGGCCTTCGGTCATTGCACCGAAGAAACCTACAGCAGCTTCACCAATCTCATCCTTGTTGAATGTATTGTCTGCTGCCAGAACGGTCGGCGGCAGAATGAGCAGAGCAATGCAGAGCGTGGTGATTGCGCGCAATCTGTGGATCATGGCGTTTCCTGATTGTTGGCCCTAAGTATTGGCTCGGCAACAGAGTACATGAAATTGTGGCTGGAAGTTGCACCTATTGCCGTGGTCAGTCTTGTCCGCCATCATGGCGTCCGGACGGCTTGGGTGAGGGAGAATGTTCTATGGACGGCGCATGGCAGGATGTCGCCTTTGATTTCAGCGGCAAAACGGTGCTTGTAACCGGTGGGTCAAATGGTATTGGCCGGGGCTTTGCCGAAGGATTCCGAAACGCGGGCGCCAGAACCATTATTACAGGCACAAAAGATGTCGACGCTTACGACGATGATTTTGAAGGGCTTGAATACCATCAGCTGCTGCTCAGCGATCATGAGGCCATTGTCGCGCTTGCGGCGGAAGTAACAACGCTTGACGTTCTGGTGAACAATGCCGGCACGTCAAACGCATTGGGAACTGGCGAAGACAGTCCCGAAGGATTTGAAGCGACCATTGCCGTCAATCTGACTGGCAACTATCGCGTGGCCCATGCGTTTCACGACCAGCTGGCTGCATCAGGCGGCTCTATTATCAATCTCGCCTCCATGTATGCCTATTTTGGATCAGCAAACGTTCCAGGTTACAGCGCAAGTAAGGGTGGCGTTGTTCAAATGACGAAATCTCTCGCCATTGCCTGGGCCGATGACGGTATTCGCGTGAACGCCATCGCGCCTGGCTGGGTGGAATCAAATCTGACGCGACCTCTGATGCAGACGCCTGCTTTCAGTGATCCAATTGTCAAAAGGACGGCCCTTGCCCGCTGGGGCTACCCGGAAGACTGCGCGGGCCCTGCTTTGTTCCTGGCGTCCTCCGCCGCATCATTCATCACCGGTATTACGCTGAATGTCGATGGTGGTTACAGCATTATGTAAGGACCGATATGAGTTTAGATGGCAAGAACATAGTTGTAACGGGGGGAACCGGCATTCTGGGCTCTGCCGTTGTGCTGCAGGCGCTCGAGTTAGGCGCTACCTGTTACATTCCCTGCTACGACGAGATCGAACTTGAAAGATTCCCTGCGACCGACCATGAGAGAGTGCGTATCACCGTCGGCGTCGACCTCACGGAGGATGGGCCAGCCCACAATTTCTTTCAAACAGTCCCTGCGCTTTGGGCGTCGGTCCACATTGCCGGTGGTTTCGCGATGGCGAACATTGGTGACGTCTCGCGTGCCGGTCTGGACCATATGGTTCGTATGAATTTGACGACATCGTATCTTTCCTGCCGCGAGGCCGTTTTGCAGATGCGGGCAAGCGGCGGCGGGCGCATTGTGAATGTGGCAGCGCGCCCGGCAATTGAACCGCGCACAGGTGCTGGAATGACCGCCTATGTGGCCGCAAAGGCCGCGGTAGCGGCCATGACGCAAGCCCTTGCCGAGGAAGTGGTGAGTGACGGCATACTCGTCAATGCCGTTGTGCCATCGATCATCGACACGCCAACAAACCGTTCCGATATGCCGGACGCTGACTTTGACGCCTGGCCGAAGCCAGGGGAGATTGCTGAGACGATTCTGTTTCTGGCGTCCCCCGACAATCAGGTGACGCGCGGCGCACTGGTATCAGTGTTTGGCAGAGGCTAGCCGCTAGCGCTTTACAGTGTGATCCAGAAACCCCGTACGACGATAACGACCGAGAGCTTTTCGCGCATTTCTTCTGAGTTTGACGTGGGGGTCTCTGGTCATTTCTTCAATGGCAGCGGCTGCCTGTTCGGCCCTGTGGCGAGGAACGCCGTCAGTCAGGTTATGGAACACGATCCGGCGCACGCTGTCATCTTCATCTGAAGCCAGTTCAAATAACCGTTCCCAGACCTCATCTGAATCGAATTTCAGTTTGCAGGGACACATCTGCCTGACGGCTTCTTTGCGCACGCGAGGGTTCGGATCGCGGGTCTCGTCAATCAGATCCTCGAGGGTCAGGGCTTCAATCCGTTCTGCATGCACCATGCCGGGAAACTATCACATCATGCTCGGCATCAGAAATGCGGCGCCCCCATGTCATGAAGGCGCCGCATCAAGAGCTTTCAGTGGTCGGCCTGTAGTCAGGCGTCGATGCGTGCAGTTGCAGTGCCTTTGACGACAACAACATCATTCTGATTTTTTGTTTCCAAAATCAGATCGACAAGGTGTTCGCCATCTTCCTCACGAATTGCCTCGACCTCGGCCGAAGCCGTCAGCGTGTCGCCGGGGAAAACCTGAGACGTAAACCGCACACCGAATTTCTTCAGGCGACCGTCACCGACGTAGTCTGTCAGCATGGTGCCCGTCAGTCCCATGCTGAGCATGCCATGGGCAAACACAGTGGGATAGCCCGCGACCTTGGTTGCAAAAACTTCGTCAGTATGGAGCGGATTATAGTCCCCGGATGTACCAGCATACTGGACGATCTGGGTGCGCTTTAAATCATCGACGACAACGGCTTCATGAGTGTCGCCGACTTTCAGCTTGCTTGCTTTCAATGCCATTTCTCTAGCCTCCTACTCGGCGTCTACGGTGCGTTCAGTGGACACGCCAACAGAACGGGCTGTTACGACCAGTTCGCCGTTCTGATCACGGTATTCGGTGATACTCTCTGAAAACTTGAGCTTGCCGCCACGGCGACCTTCGCGTTCCCATTGTTCACCTGGCTTATTGGTGGCTGTCAGCACATCGCCAACTTTTGGATGACGGTGATATTCGTAGTGCTGTTCGGCGTGAAGGCCGGTGCCACCACCGCCACCACCGCCACCGCCACCACCGCCGCCGCCGGAAGGACGAGCACCGGATGGATCCTTGCCGGAGCCAAACCAGGGCTGACCAACTTTTGGCCGCAGGAAGTAGTTGGGATCGAACTGGGCGCTGGCCTGTACAAATGTTGGTGGCGCAATGATTTCGCCGGGCTCTGTGCTCTTCGCATAATCCTCGTCGTAGTAGATCTGGTTGTCGTCGCCGACGGACCGGGCGAACATCATTATATGACTGTATTCGACCGGAAATTTATCGCTTGCCACTGTCGTCTCCCTCAAAGTTGTTAGTTTCTTATGGAATGGTTCAAGGCCTACTATATCGCCCCCTTTTTGCCGGTACCAAGAAGAAAGATGTCAATTCCGGTGATCAATCCGGACGGATATCGTGTCCCGGTTCGTTCAAGACTGCGTGTGGATACCGACCAGCGGCCATATGTCTCTTTGCAAACGGACAGGCCTCTCTATAATGCGGCCAAATCGCACTGCGGGGCCCGCTCGCAGGGAACAGAATATTGATTTTTCGGCGCTGGCTCTGGCTTTGCGCGACAGGTGAAGATTTGAATTTCCGATCAGGTTTCGTGGTGCCCTTCCTTTTTGCTGCCATGACCAGTGTCTCTGTTCCGGCTTTTGGCCAGGATGCAGCCCGCACGTCATCAGATAGTGCACCAAGCGCTCAGGTTGGGACTGCCTCAGACGATGGCACGACGATCATCTACCCTGCCTCCTTCTTTGATCAGTACGCGCCGGTGACAGCAAACGACATGCTTCGGCGCATTCCTGGTATCAACATCGCTCTAGGCGGCGGCGGTGGCCCTGGTGGTGGTGGTGGTGGCAATCAGCGCGGGCTGGGCAGCGGCGAGAATCAGGTCCTGATCAACGGCAAACGTGTTGCCGGGAAATCGAACCAGGGTCGCGACGCCATTGACAGAATATCGGCCGACCAAGTCAAACATATCGAGATCATCCGCGGCACATCAGCCGAGCTGGATGTCAGAAGCGCGGGTCCGATTGTCAACATTGTGCTCTATGAAGATGCGTCACAAAATGCACTTTCCTGGAGCGCAGAACTGCGCCGTCATGAGGACGGGACGGTCAAGCCAGGTGGATCCCTTGCATATAGCGGCACCAAGGGTGACCTTCAGTATCTTGCTTCCATTGAAGTCGAGCCACGCTATGAAAATCGCATTCGCCACGAAATCAGTGTGAACCCCGATCTTTCCGCCAATGACAGTATCGCGGAATCGGCGGTTCGTAAACGAACGGATTACACTCTAAATGGTAACCTGATGTATTCCTTCACTGAGAAGGATGACGCTCGTTTCAATGTTCTGTATGAACGCCAGGATCCGCCGACCCAGAGATTTCGGCAGACCTTCGACGAGCTCGGAGTCCTCTCATCCGATGTTATCGAAGAGATTGATGCGATCGTGCGAAAATGGGAAGTCGGCGGCGACTATGAACATACCTTCCCGGGTGGCAGCAAATACAAGATCCTGTTCATCATTGGTGATGCGACCAATGACTTTTTCCGTGAGCAGTTCAGATTGTTCGATGTTGATGACGGACCCGGTCAAGACATCTATCTGGATCTTGATCAAAGAACGAGGGAGCGTATCGTCAGGACATCCTACAAATGGAGTTTGACTGGAGCACAGGATCTTGAGCTCGGCGTCGAAGGATCGCAGACGATTTTCGATTCACTCCTTGAATTGGGTGAAACGCCTGCCGAAACGACACTGAACGTCGATAAGGTGGACGAACTGCGCGCAGAACCGTTCATCGTGCACAATTGGCAGATGGCGAGCGACATGTCTCTGGAAACGAGTGCTGTGTTCGAGTTTTCGACGCTGTCGCAGTCTGGCGAAGCGTCACCACTCCTCAATGATGGTGTCATCGTTGATCCGGCGGATACAGTACTCACGGATCAGTCGCGAAGCTTTTTCTTCGTCAGGCCCAAGGTTGACTGGCGTTACGACGTCACGGGCACCTTTCAGGTCCGCGCCACGATTGAACGGATCATCAAGCAGCTCAGCTTTTCAAACTTTGTGGTTGGTGCGGAGAGCAATGACGATGATCAGGACACAGAGGCCGGGAATCCCGAACTGGTTCAGGAGAAGGCCTGGAATTATGAACTCAATTTCGAATACAGACTGCCCAATGATGGCGGCGTCCTGAATTCAAGATTCTTCTACACCACACTTGAGGATGTGATTGACAGAGTTCCTGTTCCTGGCGATGACATTGTGTCTGCGGCGGGAAATATCGGAGACGGGACGAGATACGGTATCGACATCGATACATCAATCCGTTTCGGATTCATGGGAATTCCTGATCTCGTTCTGACGGCGGGCGCGGTGTTTCAAAAGACCAGTGTCATGGACCCTTTTCTCGGCATCAAACGCCCGCTTGCCTTTGAACGCAAAGTCATGGCCCGCTTTGAGCTGAGACATGACATTCCTGAGTGGAACCTGAACTACGGTGCGACCTGGTTTCAGGCGGGTAAGGCGCTTCAGGTCGATATTGATGACATCTCGAACTTTTCCGGTAACCGGGGGGTCAATGCTTTCATCGAGAAAGTTGCCTTCGGTGGGCTCACATTCAAATTGGAAGGCCGGAACATTCTCGACGACGAACGCCGCCGCATCAGGACCCGTTTTGACGGCGCGGTCGCTGACGGTATTATTGAGGAGATTGAAGACTCCGCTAGCGGCCCGGGACCAACGTTTGTATTCTCGATACGCGGGACCATGTAGCCCGACAAGAAAGAGCTGACCGTATGGGAGGTCAGGGTGAGAAATGAAAAATGATCCTCCCATTGACGGCTTTGTGAGCGCGCCCTTTGAGCCGGTACGCAAAGCCTTCATTGCCAACTTCACTGATGACATCGAACTTGGTGCCTCGCTGGCAATCTACCTTGAGGGCGAGCAAGTGGTGCATCTTTGGGCAGGCCACACGGAGCCTGAGAAAGAAAATCTCTGGGCCGATGATACATTGGCGAATGTCTGGTCGATTGGCAAAGGCGTTTCGGGGCTCTGCGCTGCCAAGGCGGTTGACATGGGACTGCTTGACTATGATGCAAACGTCGTAAGTTACTGGCCGGAATTTGGTGTGCATGGGAAGGAAGAGGTTACAGTATCGCAGCTTTTGTCCCATCAGGCTGGAGTGCCCGGCACCCGGATTCCGTCGGCGTTCAGGGATCTCTTTGACTGGCAAACCATGACGGATCGCTACGCGGCGACGGAGCCCTTTTGGCAGCCGGGAACAGCATCGGGCTATCATGTCTTTTCGTTTGGTTTCCTTGCGGGCGAACTTGTCCGGCGCACTTCCGGCAAAAGCATTGGCACTTTTCTTAGAGACGAAATTGCAGGTCCCCTTGACGCAGAGTTTTATTTTGGCCTTCCCGAAGCGCTCGAGCCGCGCGTATCGCTGATATACGGCAAACCACCGATGGCCGGTCAGGCCGAAAAGAGCGGCGCCGAGCTGCCGTCGCCTGATCTCGATCTCAACAACATGCATATCGCTGGCTATCAGAATCCGCCTGTGATGGTGCATGAAATGAATACGCGTGACTGGCGGGCGGCGGAAATACCGGCCATCAATGGCCAGGCGACCGCTGATGGTGTCGCACGGCTCTATGCCATGCTGGAACGAGGTGGCACCCTTGAAGGGACAAAGATCATGTCGCCGGAAACGATTGCCGCGGCCGCGACAGAACAGCGAGCCGGCACCGATCTGATCCTGCGCAAATATCGCCGCTGGGGTCGCGGCTTTTGCCTTAACGACCAGAAGCTCTTTGGCCCGAACCCGGAAGCGTTTGGCCATGCCGGGAACGGCAACTGCCTTGGCTTTGCAGACCCAAAATCAGGGATTGCCGTGGGCTATGTGTTGAACAGACTGGGCATGAGGGATGGCACCGATCTCAGATCGCGCAAGCTGCTGGCGACGCTTTATGCCTGCCTCTAGCAGCCGAGCTGATCGGCAAGATCGATGAAATCGGCTGCGATGTAATCAAAGCCATGTGATGCGTCCGGTTGCGGCTTTTCGCGTTCGCCCAGTTCCTGGTTTCGAAAAACATAGGCGCTTCTTAGGCCACAAGCCATGGCTGCCTGCAAGTCTGCAATATGTGTCGCAACCATCAGCACGTTCTCTGGCTCGCAATCCATGATCCGGGGCACCGACAGATAGGTCTCAGGATCAGGCTTGTAATGTCCGGCAATCTCCGCCCCGAGAATAACGTCAAAGGGCAGATCGCCGTACTTGGCCATGGCTACCATCAGTGAAACATTGGCGTTTGAAAGAGTGGCCAGGGCATATCTTGTCTTGAGCCGCGTCAGCCCCTCGACCACTTCGGGCCAGGGATCAAGGCGGCGCCAGGCATTGTTGAGATCTGTGAGTGCCGCTTCATCAATGTCGGATACGCCGAGTTCGCTGAGCACATGATCGAGGTTCATGCGATGCAGGGCGTCGAGCTTTGTGAACGGCAGTTCGCCGGATCGCACCCGCGCCATGGATGGGCCATACTGGCCACGCCAGGCATCAGCGAAGCCCCCAGCATCCAGATCGAGGCCATGGAGATCAGAGAAGGCGGCGACTTGGCGTGCAATACTGGTCCGCCAGTCGACGACTGTGCCGAAGACATCAAACGCCATCACTTTGATTTCATTTTGCATGAGGCCGATCCCTGAGGTCAGATGTTTCGACTTCCAATAGAACATGGGGGCCAATGTCCGGCAGCTCGAACGCCTCGCCGATCTGCGCGAAACCGGCACGCTCATAAAGGCCCTTGGCCGGGACACGTGCATTGCACCATACGGCACCAACGGCTGGGTCACCGCAGGCATAATCAAGGAGAGCGGCAAGGATCATTTCACCGATCCCTTCCCCCCTGTTTTCGGGCAAGACCGCCATACCGCGAATACGCAGGGCGTTACCGGAAAGCTCGCCATTGCGACCCTCGGGCAGGATCGATCCGACGCCGACGAGGTGCTCATCCCTCATGGCAATTACATGCTTTGCTTTGGGGTCATCGTCGAAGGGAAAAACGCATGCTTCTTCGGGCTGACCGGGCCTGAGAATGAGCTGGCGGAGAGGCATGGTATCCAGGCCGGCGGCCTCACGGATGGCCACATCAGGCATCAAAGTGGCCAGATCCAGAGGATCATCGGCATGGCCACGATGACGATCAGTATTTCAAGCGGCAGCCCCATGCGCCAATAGTCTCCGAAACGGTAGCCGCCCGGTCCCATAATCAGGGCATTGTTCTTGTGGCCGATGGGCGTGAGAAAAGCGCATGACGAGGACACGGCCACCGCCATCAGGAAGCTGTCCGGATTCACACCAAGCGCATGAGCCAGAGCTATGGCGATGGGTGCCATCATCACCGCTGTCGCCACATTGTTCATGACATCAGAGAGCGTCATGGTCACAATAAAGAGAAGCGCCAGAACGACGGCAGGCGAGAAACCCTGCGCGACCGCAAGAATTGCCCCTGTAATCAAACCAGTTGCACCTGTCGTTTCAAGCGCACCGCCGATCGGGATCATGGCTGCGACGAGGACAATCACCGGCCAGTCAATCGAATCATAAAGATCCCGCAGAGGTACAATCGTTGAAATCACCATGCCGAAAGCGGCCAAGGCAAGCCCCACTGTCAGGCTGAGAACACCGGTGGACACAACGGCGAGCCCGGCGGCAAGCAGGGCAACAGCAATCCAGGCGTCACCCCGCTTGCCCATCTGAAAGCCGCGTGCAGCCAGCGGCAACATGCCAAGGCTCGGCAGCGTCGCCACCATGCGATCTGGGTCAGCCTGTATCAGCAGAATGTCACCGGCAAGAAACGTAACCTGATGGAGGCGGCGGCTGATGGTTTCGCCCTGCCTGGAAATGCCAAGAAGATTAAGCCCATAGCGCGACTTCAGGCGAAGATCGCCGATGCGCCTGCCAATCAGGCGGCTGTCAGCGGAAACAACAACCTCGGCAAGCGCCACTTCGTCGGACGAAAACAGCTTCTGATCCTTCACGAAATCACCCTTGATCAGAAGGCCGAGCTTGTGCGCAAAGAGATCAAGCTCCTTGGGACCAGCTTTCAAAAGGATGATGTCTTTAGCCTGCAGGACGGTGGACCGGCTGGTTCTGAGGATTTTTCTGTGATTTCGGATAATGCCGGCAATGCGGAGGTCTGCAGCATCGGCTTCGGTTTCCAGCTCATGAAGCCGCATGTCGACCACGCTCGAATCCTCTGGAATTTCGACTTCGGCGACATAATCTTCAATGTCAAAAAGATCCTCAGGCGCGGATTTCGCTTGGCGTTCCCTTGGCAACAGGCGCCAGCCGACAAGAGCGAGAAAGGCAATGCCGGTCACAGCGACGGCGAGTCCCACCGGGGCAAAATCAAACATGCCAAAGGGTTCACCAAGGGCGTCTTCGCGGTAGTGCCCAATGACAATGTTAGGCGGTGTGCCGATCAGAGTGATCAAACCGCCAAGAATAGAGCCGAATGAAAGCGGCATCAGCAGAAGGGCCGGCGAGCGACCGGATTTCCTGGCGCTTTCTATGCTGGCCGGCATGAGGATTGCCAGGGCGGCGACATTGTTCATGATGGCAGACAGGATCGCAGCAAAGCCCGACATAATGCCGATCTGAAGCGCCAGATTGCGTATTGCCGGGACAACGAAATGCGCGATCCGGTCGATGGCGCCAGACGTCACCAGACCGCGGCTCACAACCAGAACAGCGGCCACGGTGATTACGGCAGGATGGGAAAATCCGGCGAAGGCGGCCGCGGACGGCACAATTCCGATCAGCACGGCAATCATCAGGGCGCCAAAGGCGACGATGTCATAGCGCCAGCGGCCCCAGACAAAAAAACCGAAAACGGCCAGAAGCAGAATGAAGAGACTGATCTGATCAAAAGTCATGGCAGTCGCGATCCTTCAGGGTCGAACGATAGTGGCGTTGTCAACCGGCAGTTCAACGCCATTGATGAATTTCGATTCATCCGATGCCAGAAAAAGAACCGCGTTGGCGACGTCTATGGCGTCGCCCATACCAGGGCCTGGAACGTTGGGCGGTGGGGCGGGAGGCTGGCCACCAGATGAGCCGGCAGCCAGCCCCCTGGTCATTGGTGTGTCCATACCGCTTGGATGAAGAGAATTCACCCGGATCTTGTAACCTTCCTGTTGGCAATATACCGCGGCGGATTTGGTCATGGATCGGACAGCACCTTTTGATGCTGCGTAAGCAAACGTCGCGGGATAGCCGAGGAATGCAGCCGTCGAAGATATGTTGATGATGGACCCGAGCTCATCATTCTGCTTGATGGCGTCTATGCCATACTTGATGCCCCAGAACACGCCATCCATGTTTACGCTCTGCTGCGCCCGCCAGTCTTCTGTCGTCGTACTCTCAGCGGTGCCGGGAATGTAGATGCCGGCATTGTTCACCAGCACGTTCAGCTTGCCGAATTGACTGAGGCAGCTCAGAATCGTGGCCTGCCACTCCGCCTCAATGGACACATCAAGGGCCATGAAAGTGGCATTGGCGCCAGCAAGTCTGACGGTTTCAGCGCCTTCCGCCTGATTGATGTCTGCAACAATGACCTCTGCCCCCTCATCCGCCAGGCGGATAGCGTCTGCCCGGCCAAGACCTGATCCGCCGCCTGATATCAGACACACTTTTCCGTCGACGCGGCCCATGCCTGCTCCTCTCAACGTTCCATCCTCTGTTTGCACGCTAGCGGTGCGCCTCGACGAAGACAAGTGAGGCTTAGGAAATGGAGGACAAATTCTTCTCCCTGTGCTCACATTCGCTCCGACCCCATTTCAATGAGGCACAGATATAATGCGCAGACTGTTAGATCTTCCGCTCGGCATAAAGGTTCTGATCGGCATGGCGCTCAGCATCCCGGCTGGATATGCGCTGGGCCTCTGGGGTGATGCGGGCCTTCAGGTCGCGGACACCATGGCTATTGCCGGGGACGTGTTCCTCGGGCTCATCAAAATGATTGTCGTGCCGCTGGTCTTTGTTGCCGTAACGCTTGGCATAGCGGGCAACGACAGCATTGAAACTGTGCGCAATATGGGTGGTGCCATCATTGTTTACTTTCTGATGACGACCACAGTGGCGGTCACCATCGGCGCGCTGCTCGCCGTCAGCATTGAGCCAGGCCAGTACGTTGACCGTGGTTATGTCGATGCTGTCGAGATCGGCGAAATGCCTGTAAACGTTGAAGATCCCGACCTCTCTGTTCGCGAGATCGTGCAGGGTTTCATCCCGTCAAACCTGTTCGTTGATCTGACGACGGGCAATATGCTGAACATAGTCATCTTTGCGGTGGCCTTTGGTGCGGCCTTCCTGGCGGTCAAGGATCTGGAGGGCACCAAGGGCGATCACATCCGAACGTTGATCGGTGTGTTCGATGCCGTGCAGGAAGCGATCATGGTGATCGTCCGCTGGGCGATGAAGCTGGCACCCATTGGTGTGTTTACTCTGCTGACCGACATCATGGCGCGCGTCGGCATAGGCGCGTTCGCTGGCGTGCTGGCCTATGTACTGGCAGTTGTTGCCGGGCTTCTGGGCGTCGTCCTGTTTTACGTTCTGGTCGTGAAATTCATTGCCGGCCGCTCGCCCATGGAATTCTTTCGGGCGGTGCGCGATCTACAGGTACTTGCCTTTTCAACCTCTTCGTCGGCCGCGGTTATGCCGATCAGCCTGGAGACGGCGGAGCAGAAGCTCGGGGTCCGGCCTTCGATCGCACGATTCGTCATTCCCCTGGGTACGACCATCAACATGGACGGCACAGCCCTTTATCAGGCTGTGGCAGCGATCTTTCTGGTGCAGGTCTACCTCGGGCCCGAGGCTGTCACGTTACTGACCGTCGGCAGTATTCTGAGTACTGCCATTCTCGCCTCCATTGGCACACCGGGAACGCCCGGCGTTGGCATCATTGTGCTTGCCGGCATTCTGGTCGCGAACGGCGTCCCAGCCGAAGGTATCGCTCTGATCCTTGGTGTTGACCGTATTCTCGACATGCTGAGGACAGCCATGAACGTCACTGGCGATCAGACCGCAACCCTGGTCATGGATCGTTTCATAGGTCGCGATAAAGCCGGCTAGTTGGTCGAGCCCACGGTGTCTGAGATACTGAGCTGGTAACCATCCGGGTCCTGTAGCAGAAATTCACGACCGTACATTTCCTGCTTCACTTCACTGACGTCAAGTCCGGCACCTGCAAGTTCTGCCTGCGCGGCAGGAGCATCAGGCACATCGATGGCAAACACAACATCGCCGTAGGATTGATGTCCGCGCCGATCACTGGAGTCAGCGTTTTCCGGACAATTGATCATAAGCTGCATGCCACCTCTTGCGATTCGCGCCCAGGCGGGGCTGCCCTCCGGCGGATGTTGGGCCTTCACCTCGAAACCAAGATAGTCGCAGTAGAAATCAAGAGAACGCCCGGTGTCTTCAACATTCAGAAGCGGCGTCAAACCTTTTACGTCCATAGTCCCCTCCATATGATGCGTGCAGCCTGAGTATAGAACGGGCCGCACATTCCGCCTATAGTGCGAACCCGGCCAACCAGTAAGGTTTCCCAATGATCAGCCCCGTAATTTCAGTTGTGCTTCTTGTTGCCGCACTACTGACATCGTTCCTGTCGGGCGTCTTCGGCATGGCTGGCGGCATGATATTGATGGGTCTGATGACTTGGGTGCTGAGCGTGCAACAGGCCATGATCCTGCACGGTATTACGCAGCTGTCATCGAACGGCTTCAGGTTTCTGTTGCACCGCGCTCACATTCAGTGGTCGTTGATGGCGACTTATTTCATTGGCGCTTTCGTTTGCCTCGGTCTTTTTGTCTGGGCGGCCTTCGTGCCGGAAAAGGCGCTTGTCTATCTGGTTCTCGGATTCCTTCCGTTCTTTACCTATCTGAAGCTGTCCAGAGATGCTCTCGACATCACAAAGCCCGGGCGGGCAATACTTTGCGGTTTTCTGGTGACGGCTTTTCAGCTTACGGCGGGCGTCTCAGGCCCGATGCTGGACATCTTCTATATCAAGAGCCCCCTGACACGCCATGAAGTCGTGGCAACAAAGGCGGTCACGCAAACTGCCGGGCACTTCATCAAACTGGTCTATTTCGCGGTTTTGGTAAACGGAACTGAGGGAGCGTTCGACGGATTGCCGATCTGGCTCTGTGTTGCTGTCATTCCGGTTGCTTTTGTTGGAACGTTCTCAGCGCGGCGGCTTCTGGACAATCTTTCAGACGACCAGTTCCGGAAATACAGCCGCCTTGTCATCACCGGCATCGGCATTGTCTATCTCGGGCGTGCAATTTCGCTTATTGTGCTGGGCGATGGCTAAAGAGACATGGACAGGTAACTAGATGAGCATCATTGATACGGCGAGAGAGGTCGCAACGCGCGTCGTTGCAACAAGACCGGACCTTCATACGCAGGAAGAATTTCCCTTCGACATCTGGGCTGAGTTCGGCAGCGCCGGGCTCCTCGGCGTTGCGATTCCCAAAGAATACGGTGGCCAGGGATTGGCGCTGGAAGACGTATCAGGCGTTGCTGAAGCTCTTGTCCGCTATGGCCACAACAGGGGCATTGTTTCAAGCTATCTCAGTCACAACATGATTTCGGCATTCATGCTGGTGCGTGAGGGAACAGCGGCGCAAAAGAAAGAATGGCTACCGAGAATTGCTGCAGGGGATGTTACCCCCTCGGTTGCGATTTCAGAGCCGGATGCAGGTGCCCATCCCAAACGGCTGACTTCGCGTGCCGAACGGGATGGCAAGGATTACATTCTGAGCGGTGAAAAAGCCTATCTGACCAATGGGCCGATTGCGAAGCTTTACATAATTCTGGCAATTACATCGGAAGACGATGGCCGCAAGCGCTATTCCATGTTCCTGACACCACGAGAGACAGAAGGCCTGACCCAGACCAATGCAGGCTCGGTTGATTATATTCGCCCCTCCCCTCATGGCGGGATCAGCATCAAACAGGCGCGGGTCCCTGCAACCGCCATGCTGGGCAAAGAAGGTGAGGCCTATGAGACCAAAGCCAAGCCGTTCCGCGAGTGGGAAGTTGCCGTCGGCGCCGGTGCAACCACAGGTGCGATGCTGCTTGGCATTGACCGGCTGGTATCACTGTTGGCGGACGGGATTTCGCCTGACATTCAAATGGCGCTTGGCAATCTTCGCGCCCTTGTCGACGGCACCAGGCAGCTGTCCTTTGATGCCATTGCCGATCTTCCCAACAGACTGATGAGCGACGAGCCGCAAGGATTGTTGATCGCCAGCGGTGCCATACAGGCCGCCTTTCGGGACGGGCTGCACGCTTTGAGGCAGGACTTGCCCGCCGATGATCTGCTGGATCGATTCTGGCCGGCACCATCGGCAGCGGGCGGCGGTGCGCGGGGTCAGGTGGATCGCGCAAATCTGACCAAACTTGGCGCGCTTGCCATCGAAGCCGCTGAGGCATGACCGAACCACGATTGCGCTCAGAGCTATGGGTCAAAGCCCATATCTGGAAATGCTCAGGCGAGGGCATTCATGCGACCCTGAGCCGAACAGGTGACAAGACATCGGGCGTGATCCTGATCAAAATCGTCCAGTCCAGGGACGCTTGCTCGGTTCTCATGCCGAGCCTGAGGATGGATGGCACCCGCGTCTGGCTCCGCGCGACCGGGGAAGAGACGGTGGCCGAAACTGAGGCCGATGAATACATCAGACGTCAGGTCAGTTTTGACTCCGACCTATGGGTCCTCGAGATTGAAGACGCACAAGGTCGCCACTTTCTGGAAGAGCCGGTGGAGTAGCCAGTTACTCCCTCGCCTGCAACTTGGCCGCTACCTCTTCGACCTCGCCTAGCACTCGCAACAGGTTCCCACCCCAGAGTTTGACGATGTCTTCTTCCGCGTAACCGCGATCAACAAGCTCCTTTGTGACGTTCATGGTCTCAGAGGCACTGCTCCAGCCGATCACACCGCCGCCGCCATCAAAATCAGAGCTGATGCCGACATGATCGATGCCGATGAGCTCGACCGCATAATCGATATGGTCGACGAAATCTGAGACATTCGCGCCTGGGAACTGCTCATTTATCTCGGCCATACCCGCCTGCAGGGCAGCTCGGCCGTCCTCATCCAGCGCGGCAAAGTCGCGCATGGAAGCAATACCGAGGTCGGCCATCAGGCCCTCGCGTGCGGCTGTCTTTTCCGGCGGCACCAGTTTCAAATAGCTGTCGAAAGCAGCGATCTGGATGACGCCACCACTGGCCTTGAGTGCGAGCAGCTGTTCATCATTCATGTTACGGGGATGATCAGCCACGCTGGTCACAGGTGAATGGGAGGCAATGATCGGGGCGACAGAACGCGCCGTCGCATCAAGCATGGTCTGACGGGAGACATGGGAGATATCGACCATCATGCCAAGCCGGTTCATTTCATCAACCACCTCCAGCCCAAATTCGCTGAGCCCGCCATGCTCCTCCGGCCCAGCGTCCAGATTGTCGCGAGGTGTCGCCGAATCACCGATATCATTGTGGCCACCATGGACGAGCGTCATGTAACGCCCACCAAGGGCGTGGAAGGTGCTAAGAAGAGAGATGTCCTTGCCTATGCTGTAACCGTTTTCGATCCCGATAAAGGCGACGAGTTTGCCGCTTTCAGAAATACGAATTGCGTCAGCCGCCGAGTAGGCCAGCTCAATGCGGTCCGGATACAATTCATCCGTCATCCGATGGATGGCGTTGAACTTGGTCATCGCATCGGCTTTGGCCTGGGCATAATTTTCTTCCGTGCGTTCGGTCTGGCCGACATAGACGCTGTAGAAAACTGCGTTCAGCCCGCCTTCTTCCATCTTTTCAAGATCGACCTGGGCGTTCGGCCGATGCGCCGGATCCTCTTCTTCGGTCGCGAAGTTCAAGGGTATGTCGACATGAGTGTCGATCGTGAGGACACGCTCGTGAAGTGCCGCAACATCAAGCGCGAGGGACGCAGGCTCTTCCGATTGATCACAAGCCCCCAGAGCCGCCGTCAATAAGGTGAAGAATGCAAATTTGTTGAATGTCATAATTTCTTTTTGTTCCTATTCCTGCCAGCAATTGAGAACGGCATCCCAGGCGAGCTCAGACGCAATGACACCGAAGGCCGTCAGCGGCAGGCTCGCCTCGACCTCACTCGTTGTAGCCGCGTAAAGGACGTCACCGTCGTCGCGGCTGTGGAAGGGCTGTATAGCGCGGGCCATGGATGCATGAACCTGCCTGGAAAACTGGGTGAGGTCGCCGCCACCGATCTTCATATTGGTAACCACAAGGGTTAGCGTTGTATTGCCCAGTTGCGGGCCAAGCGGCAGATCGGCCTTCAGGCGATACTCCACATCTTCGCTAATTGTGCGGCGTTCTCCCGTTGTCCGATCGAGCTGGCCGCGAACGACTTTTCCACTGCGGTCCATAATACCACCGATAGCATTGACCACTGTGAAGACAGCAATCTTCACATCGCCGATTTGCCGAAAAGCGGCGCCCTGGCCAGAGGCTTCACCGGTGTCGAATTGAAAACCGTTGCCGACGGTGGCCGAGCGGCCAGCAGCCTTTGGTCCCATGGGAAAGCTCGCCGTTCTGGCAGCTCTCAGCGCCGCCCGACCAAGAGCTATGTCCGGATAGTTCGTGGATGTCCGTGAGCCGAAGTCATAGATGATGGCGCCCTTGACCAGCGGGATACTGTAGAAGTCCGCCTTTCGGCCGTTTTGCTGGAAAATTTCAGCGGCCACCCCGGCAGACGCTTCCAGCCCCATGAGCGAGCCGCCGGCGTAGCAGATGGCATCGCACCAGCCGTCCCCCTCCATCGTCGTGCCGACAGATCCCCCGCGAACGTCAGCCGCAACCATCGCAGCCGGATCAAAGCGGAACACGGTACAGCCGGTCTTGGCCTCGTCATACTGCGCGCAGCCGATTTTCAGGGCGGAAAAATCAAGATCAAGCACGCGCCCTTCAAACTCGGTCCTGATTACAGGTTTTTTGATGTCATCCGCCATGGCTTTGCCCCGTGTGTTGGCACAAGAGGTGACAATAAAGAAAAGCCCGCGCCGGGGATACCGGCGCGGGCCCAAAAACCTCTGGGGGAGGGTTTTTACTCGGCAGCGACCTTTGCTGCGCGCTTTGCATCTTCGCGGGCGTCGTGCTCATCCTTTTCCCTGAAGAGGCGATCATGTTCGAATTCGAACTCGCCGGTGTTCATGTTTTCCATGCTTTCAAGCACATGGGTGTCTTCCCAGATCGGAATTTCCGCTGGCGCATAGAGCTCGGTACGGGCGCGATCCGTGACCGCACCAACGCGGACCAGGGCCGGCATCATCAGATCTTTGAAGCTGTTCAGCGTTCCCGGCGGATTTTCAGGGCGGACACCGGCTTCGGCGGCTTCGCGGACGCCGGCGATGAAGTCCATGGGATCAATCCCGACATTTTCGAGCATCATGAGGAAGCCGGGATCGGCTGGTCGTTCCCGCTTGCCGTCATTGCCGCCGGTGCGCTGATGCATGCGATCAACGACCTGGAAAGCGAAATCAGCAATGTCTTCGCGATCGTCAGGATGCATATCCTTGATGACGTTCGAGAGATAGATATTGCCAAAGGCAACGTGCCGGGCTTCGTCACGCAGCACATATTCTGTAATGCGCTTCAATAGCGGGCAGGTTGTCTGATGGCGCATATTGTGGAAGGCGGCAAGGGCCAGTCCTTCAATCACCATGTTCATGCCGATCATGACTTTCACAAAGCTGCCGGATGACAATGTAATGTCGATGGTATCCTTCAGCATCGGCATGATCGGATAGGCCATGGCGACTTTGTTGATATACTTTTCATAGACTTCGACATGACGCGCTTCATCCATGGTCTGCGTCGCTGAATACAGCTTCGCATCATAGTCCGGCACAGCGTGAGTCACAGCGGCCGCGGTCATCAGTGCGCCCTGCTCACCATGCAGGAACTGCGACAGAAGATGGCAGGTCTGATGGGCTGAAAAGGCTTCGCGCTGTGACTGCGACAGCTTCTTGAAGAAAGGCATCTGGAAATAGATGTGGCTGTCGGCATTGACCATCGGCTTGGACGGATCAACTTCATAGTCCCAGTCCATCTCGGTTTCCGCATCCCACTGAAGACGCTTTGCCTTGTTGTAGAGATTTTCAAGTTTATCGAGGGAAATCGCGTAATCAAAATTCCAGCAAATTTCCATGGGGGTTTCGTAGGCTTCAGTCGTGGCCCAATCCTGCCCACTGGATTTTTTTTGTTCGTTGCTCACTTGGTTTCCTCCAAAAGGTAATGACAAATTACTTCGCTAAGCTCTCGTAGTATCGTGCTTGGTTCGGGGTCAGAGACACCGTGAATAAAGACCTGGCTTGCTGCCATCTGCACCATGTTGCGAATAACAAAGGCGGCGGCGGCGGCATCAATGCCTTTGCGCATACGACCCGTTTCCTGCCCGTAGCGAATGAGGGCGGCAAACCGGTCGTTAGAAATTTTCTGGCTTTGCTGATAGCGGACCTGAACTTCAGCATCGCGTTCGGCACGCTCCAGCATGACAAGGAAGAAGCCACCTTCTGACGCGAGGCGTTCGTACTTGGTGGTCAGATCATTAAAGATTGCCTGGCGTGGATCCTTGCCGAGGAACTGCTCAAATTCGTCGACAGAATCGCGACCAAGCAGCACGTGCTGGCCCGCGATATCCACAAGTGCCAGCAATACAGAGCGCTTGTCCGCAAAATGGTGGTAAAGCGTGCCAACACCAATTTCGGCAGCTGAAGCGACTTCGGCAATGGATGTCTGGTCATAGCCCTGAGCGGAGAAGAGATTTTCCGCAGCATCAAGGATTTTCTGACGAGTCACCTCGCCCCTCGCCTGCGGCTTTCTCTGCCGGGCCTTGGGTACCAGTTCGGTGACGTTCGTGTTTTCCGCCGTGCTAGAGGCTGTCTTCAACATATGCGGCAATATGCCCCAGCATTAAACCGAATGGAAGTTCGAATTAGAATAAAGTGAGTGATGCCGCAAAAGCCGCTGAATGCCGCAGTGAACAACAGTTCATGGAGATTCCGCGATTCTGGCGCCACAGATAAGTTGCCAAAGCCGAAGACCTGTTCGGAAAATTGCCGAAAATCTCCGAACGGTGATTCGGCTTTATCTCGGCAATGGCGCGCTTCAGTAACCGCCTTGCAAGGCCCCGACCGACAGGCCACATTGGGCCGAATTCTGAAGGAGACAGCGATGGCAGGAAAAGACCAGGAATTGGGTTGGGAACCGGAAATTGAAGAAATTCATCGCCGGCGGAAGCTCGCGAGCCAACAGGGCGGGCCCGAGGGTATTGAAAAGCAGCATAGCCGCGGCAAGCTCACCATTCGCGAACGGATTGATGCCCTCGCTGATCCTGGCAGCTTTCGCGAATACGGCCTGGGGGCGGGCGATCCGGAATATGAAGACGGGGAGCTCAAGTCTTTCACGCCAGCCAACTACGTTGTCGGCATGGCCGACATTGACGGGCGCCGGTGCATTCTTGGCGGCGAAGATTTCACGCTGAAGGGGGGATCGCCCAATGGAGCGGGATTGCGAAAAAGCGTTTTCGCTGAAGACGCCGCTCTCGAATATGAGCTGCCACTGATCAGATTTCTCGAAGGCGGCGGCGGTAGTGTCGGCCGCCCGGGTCCGCGCCCTCGCGGCCCGGTAGGTGGTCCCGTGTTTTCAAAGCAGCGCTTCAAATCCATCGGTGACGTGCTGGATCTTGTGCCGGTGGCCTCGGCGGCCGTTGGCGCGGTCGCCGGATTTCCAGCGGCGCGCCTGGTTGCTTCGCACTTTTCTGTGATGCTGAAGGAAACCGCACAGGTTCTGATTGGCGGGCCCGCATTGGTGGAACGTGCTCTTGGTGAAAATCTGACCAAGGAAGAACTGGGAAATTATCTCATCCATCAAAAGAGCGGCGTTGTCGACAATGTGGCCGAGGATGAAGAAGACGCCTTTCGCCAGATCCGGCAGTTCCTGAGCTATTTGCCAACAAGCATCCACAGTGTGGCGCCGGCTATCGAATGCGATGATCCGGCCGACCGGAAGGAAGAAGAGCTTCTGAACATCGTGCCGAAAAACCGCCGGCGCGCTTATCAGATGCGCAAGGTCATCAACCATATTATGGACCGCGACAGCTTTTTCGAGATGTCTGAAAAATACGGTCGTGGTCAGATCGTTGGGCTTGCGCGGCTTACCGGGCAGCCGGTTGGCGTGATCGCCAACGACTGCATGTTCTATGCCGGCGCCATGACTGCGGAGGGCGCGCAAAAGGTCAGGCGGCACGTGGACTTCTGTAATCAGTTCCACCTGCCCATCATCAGCCTGGTCGATGAACCCGGCTTTATGATCGGATCAGAAGCAGAAAAATCCGCGACGATCCGTTACGGCATGGAAACCATCAAATCGGTGGTGCAGTCCGAAGTACCCTGGGCCAATATCCAGATTCGGAAATCGTTCGGTGTTGCCGGCGCGGCGCACTTCGGGCCCAATGGTTACAGCCTGATCTGGCCATCGGTGGAATCCGGTGCGCTGCCGATCGAAGGCGGCGTTGCCGTGGCCTATCGTCGTGAGATCGCTGCCGCTCCGGACCCGGATGCGAAACGTCAGGAACTGGAAGATGCTCTCGCCGCCAGGCAAAGTCCTTTCCCGCGCGCAGAAAGTTTCTCAGTTCATGAGCTGGTCGATCCCCGCGAAACGCGGCCCTTCCTGGCTGAATGGATCAGCTGGCTTGGGCCGAAGCTTGAGCGTCTTGCCAGGGACGCAAAGCCCTAAACCACAGTGACCGCGCCCTTGATACCGATCAGGTTTCCAAATGGGTCAACTATCTGAGCCATCTGATCGCCGGCCAGCGCCGTCGTTGCGTTAGCTGTCGGTTGGGCCTAGTCGACTGTCCAGTTATTGCCGCTGCGTAACAGGGCATTCAGGTCTGGTGCCGGGCGGGTTTTGCGGACTTTGTCAATCTGGCCCCGCATCAATTCGCCGTAAGTTGGTTCGGGGTTGTTGTAGATGACACCCAGAGCCATGGGGAACTCGGGCGGTGCCATCTCAATCAGAAGATTGGCGAGCGTCTTGTTGGTTTCGTCATGGACCAGAATATCATCGATTGTGACATCATTTTCACCGAGGATCACGACATCAAGCTTGAGCGTTGTCGGATCAAGGCGGATGCCCTTCTCACTCTCCTTGCCGAAGAGGAGCGGTTCGTCATTTTTCACATGGAGCTGCATGTCAGCCGCCACATCGCGGTCTGTGAAGTCGCCAAATACATTGTCGTTGTAGACAATGCAATTCTGGAAAATTTCGACAAAGGACGCGCCCTTGTGTTCGTGCGCGGCCAGCAAAATGCCCGGCAAGTCTTTTTGCAGAATATCCACACCGCGAGCGACGAACCGTGCTCCCGCACCCATCGCAAAAGCGCAGGCGTTGATCGGTTTTTCAAATGAGCCGTCGGGTGTCGAGGGCGACCGCGTGCCGGCGCGCGAAGTTGGCGAATACTGACCTTTGGTCAGGCCATAAATCTCATTGTTGAACAAGAGGATCTGCAGATCAACATTGCGCCTGAGAACATGAAGAAGATGATTGCCGCCGATACTGAGACCATCACCATCACCCGTAACCATCCAGACATCGAGATCGGGGTTTGCAAGTTTCACACCAGTGGCAATGGCCGGCGCGCGACCGTGGATGGTATGAAAACCGTATGTTGACAAATAATATGGAAATCGCGAGGAGCATCCGATACCGGAGACAAAGACCGTGTTTTCCCGCGACGTGCCGGTTTCGGGCAGGATTTTCTCGACCGATTTCAGGATCGCGTAGTCACCGCAGCCGGGGCACCATCTGACTTCCTGGTCAGAAACAAAGTCCTTGGCGGTCAGTTTTTCGACATCTGGAGAGTTCATGATCTATGCCTCCAACTCAGTGCGGATCGCAGCTTCGATCTCACTGATTTTGAACGGCTGTCCGCTGGTCTTGTTGAGCCCCTGACAGTCGATAAGATATTTTGATCTGAGTAGCGTGATGAACTGGCCATTGTTCATCTCCGGAACGATGACCTTGCTGAACCGACCGAGAAGCTCGCCAAGGTTCGATGGCAGCGGGAACAGATGCCGCACATGGATGTGTGACACCCTGTAGCCCTCTTCAATCAATGTATGCACCGCCTGGTGAATAGGTCCGAAGGTCGATCCCCAGCCGACGACGGCGACCTCACCGGATTCGTCACCAGCATCAACCGCCTGTGCCGGGATGTCGTTGGCGATGCCATCAATTTTGTCGGCCCGAACGGTGGTCATCTTCTGATGATTGTCCGGGTCATAGGAAATATTGCCGGTGATGAAGTCACGCTCAATGCCGCCGATGCGATGCTCAAGGCCCGGTGTGCCCGGGATCGCCCATTTGCGCGCCAATGTGGTTTCATTGCGCGCGTAGGGCATGAAGTTCTCGGGATCGGTCGGGAACTCCACTTTGAAAGGCGCATAGGCGTCGACATCCGGAATCAGCCAGGGTTCAGACGCATTGACAAGATAGCCATCCGTAAGGATGAGAACCGGCGTCATGTATTTGGTCGCAAGCCGCACGGCTTCGACCGCGACTTCAAAACAGTCGGTGGGCGTCGACGTCGCCAGAACAGGAAGCGGTGCATCCGCATTACGACCGAAGACCGCCTGGTTGAAGTCGGACTGTTCGGTCTTCGTCG
Source organism: uncultured Alphaproteobacteria bacterium (assembly GCA_965371465.1). Taxonomy (GTDB): domain Bacteria; phylum Pseudomonadota; class Alphaproteobacteria; order CBDUYM01; family CBDUYM01; genus CBDUYM01. The sequence goes on along the minus strand of CBDUYM010000016.1, from coordinate 48,186 downwards.
GCATGCCAGTGGATGGACCTGCGCGCTGCGAATTGACCACGATCAGAGGCAGCTCGGTTGCAATGGCGAGGCCAATGGCTTCGGTCTTCAGGGCGATGCCGGGGCCTGAGCTTGATGTGATGCCCAGCGAGCCCGCATAGGCAGCGCCAATGGCTGTGCAGACAGCAGCAATTTCGTCTTCTGCCTGGTAGGTCGTCACCTCAAATTCCTTCATGCCGGCAAGGGAATGAAGCAGCGATGATGCCGGTGTGATCGGATAGCCGGAGAAAGCGATCTTGAGGCCAGCAAGCTGAGCCCCGAGCACAAGCCCGTAGGCCATGGCATCTGAACCTGTGATTGTGCGATAGAGACCTGCGGGCGCTTCTGCCTCCGGCACTTCATAGGTTGTGGTGTTGGCACTGAGCTCGGCGGTTTCACCGAATGTGTGACCTGCATTCAGGGCAGCGATATTTGCACTGGCAATAGCTGGCGCATTTTTGAATTTTTGGTTAAGGCCGTCAATGATCGGCTGGCGTTTGCGCCCGTACATCCAGCACATGAGGCCGAGGGTCCAGAAATTCTTGCAGCGCAGGCCGTCTTTTTTGGAGAGACCGGAATCTGCAACGGCTTCAAGAGTGCGCTTGGAGATGTCGATGGCGAGAAGCCGGTAACCTTCAAGCGATCCATCATCGAGCGGATTGCTTTGGTAGCCGGCCTTCTTCCGGTTACGCTCGGAGAATGCGCCTTCATCGGCGACGATCAGGCCGCCGCGACGTAGATCTTCCAGATTTGTAATCAATGCCGCCGGGTTCATGACCACCAGCACATCAAGAGCGTCGCCCGATGTTGTGATGTCTGTTGAGCCGAAATTTATCTGGAATGCAGACACACCGAATGTCGTCCCGATAGGGGCCCTGATTTCGGCCGGGAAGTCCGGGAACGTTGCCAGATCGTTGCCAAGTAATGCTGTGGCCTGGGTGAACTGAGTGCCGGTCAGCTGCATGCCGTCGCCGGAATCACCGGCAAACCGGATTACAGCCTGTTCAACAACCTTGGGCGCTCGGTTATCAGAGGCAGAGGCGGATGCCAACTCTGCGGTCATTGTCTCATGGACCTTTCTTGATTGGACCCAAGTCTTTCGCATGAAGCGGAGTGTACGAAAACTGCCGGCATAGGTGGTTCTTTACACTCGATTTAGCCGGGGTCCGGCGTTCTATGATCCGCTCCATCCCACAGGCTTTGCGAATCGGCGGGATTATGATCTCAAACAGGGCCAATGTCATCACCTAGTGAGGGTTACGGCACTATCTAGATCGGGGGTGTTGCTTTCAGATTCGGGGGGGTTATAAGGCCGCCGAATGGCCCATGCAACAACTCTTGTGCGGTATGCGGATTTGCAGGGAAAATGGTAGCCGATTTGAGACCGGCGACCTGAACAGTCATTGAGCTGCTTCGAGCCATTGCGATTTCCGGATTCGGGGCGCTGCGGTCAGGCTTAGGCCTGAAAAGGCTGGTGTGGATGACCCCGGCACGCCATAAATGGCGAGGCAGAGTAAACAAGCGGTAAAATTCGACCATGACCCCTCAGAACGACAATCTGTTTGATGTGCTCATTGTTGGCAGCGGCGCCGCCGGGCTGACCAGCGCCCTAAACATTGATCAGCGACATCGCATCGCGGTCCTGGCGAAAGGGCCGCTCTCGGAGGGCAGCACTTATTATGCGCAAGGGGGAATCGCCGCGGTTCTCGATTCAGAAGATTCCATTGATGCTCATTTGCAGGATACGCTTCGTACAGGCGACGGAATTGGCGACCCGGACACTGCCCGTTTTACGGTGAGCCGAGGCCCCGAGGCCATTGACTGGCTGACCAATATGGGGGCTGAGTTCAGCATCAATGATGAAATGGAAGGCCCTCTCCAGTCCGGCCGAAATCTGCCCAACTACCACCTCACGCGTGAAGGCGCGCATTCCCATCGCCGTGTCGTCCACGCTGCCGATGCCACTGGTCAGGTCGTTGAAAATGCCCTTTTGAAGCGGGCGGAGGCGGCCCCTAACATTACTCTTTTCGAAGAGCAGAACGCCGTAGATCTGATCCTTGCGTCTGATGGCCATGGCGGACAGAAATGTATTGGCCTCTATGCGTTCGATTGTCGGACATTTCGCGTCAACATTTTTCGCGCCAAGGCAGTCTTGTTGGCGACAGGTGGCGCAAGCAAGGTCTACCTCTACACCAGTAATCCCGATGGTTCCACAGGAGACGGTATCGCGATGGCCTGGCGAGCAGGATGCCGGGTCGCCAATATGGAATTCAACCAGTTCCATCCAACATGCCTGTTTCATCCTGAGGCGAAGTCTTTTTTGATTTCGGAGGCTGTGCGCGGTGAAGGCGGCAAACTGATTTTGCCCGACGGAAGCAGATTTATGGATCGCTTTGACAAAGATGCCGAGCTTGCTGGCCGTGATGTTGTCGCTCGCGCCATTGACAATGAAATGAAGCGGCTCGGTGCGGACTGCCTTTATCTCGACATTTCTGACCGGGACGCTGACTTCATCAAAGAGCGCTTCCCGACCATTTATGCGCGCTGTCTTGAATATGGCATCGATATGACTGAAGAGCCCATTCCAATCGTCCCGGCCGCTCACTACACCTGCGGTGGCGTGGTAACTGACCATGATGGACGCGCTGATATTCCCGGCCTTTATGTCGTTGGTGAAGCCGCACATACCGGGCTTCACGGGGCGAACCGCCTTGCATCAAATTCGCTTCTGGAATGCCTGGTGTTCGGTATTTCAGCGGCTGAGCACATCAACAAATGGATCGGTGCCGCGGCCGCCCCGCCGCTCTGCGAGCCATGGGACGAAAGCCGAGTGACTGATTCAGACGAAGAAGTGGTGGTGACACATAACTGGCATGAGCTGCGCCAGTTCATGTGGGACTATGTCGGAATTGTCAGAACCGACAAGCGCCTGCAGCGCGCAAAGCGGCGCGTTGATCTCCTGCTGTCAGAGATTTCGGAATATTACGGTCACTTCAGGGTTACATCGGACCTGTTGGAACTTAGAAATCTGTCCGTGGTCGCCGATCTCATCATTCGTTCCGCAATGGAACGCAGAGAGAGCCGGGGACTGCACTTTACAGCGGACTATCCTGCTGATCATCAGGCAACCAGGGGCGAACCGACGATCTTGACCCCAACTGCCTACGCTGAAAAAGCGGCTTAAGAGAGCGGACATGGATTTTCGATTTAGTGACGAACAGCATGCCTTGCGCGAAAATGTTGAGAAGCTTTGTCATGACTTTGACGATCTCTATTGGCGCGAGGCCGATCAGACGGGCACTTTCCCCGAAGAATTTGTCGCCGCCATCGCCAAGGGAGGCTGGCTCGGTATCGCCATGCCTGAAGAATTTGGCGGCAGTAATCTCGGCATCACAGAGGCGGCCATCCTTGCCGAGACCGTTGCGCGCTCCGGTGCAGGAATGAGCGGATGCTCGGCCATCCACATGAACCTGTTCGGTCCTCATCCGATTGTTGTCTTTGGAACCCATGAACAGCAGTCGCGCATGCTGCCGGACCTGATTTCCGGCAAGGACCGCACCTGTTTTGGCGTTACAGAACCTGATGCCGGGCTTGACACCACCCACATTACAACGCGGGCGGAGAGAGATGGTGATGTCTACGTCATCAACGGTCGCAAGCTGTGGACCAGCACGGCCCAGAGCGCGACCAAAATCATGCTGCTGACCCGGACCACGCCGATTGAGGAATGTGAGAAGCCGACGGACGGCATGTCTCTCTTTTATACTGACCTCGACCGTGACCGGATCGAAGTGCGCGAAATCAAGAAGATGGGCCGGGCGGCCGTCGATTCGAATGCTATCTTCATTGATGATCTGAGGGTGCCGTCCGATGACCTGATCGGGGAAGAAGGCAAGGGTTTTCGCTGTCTTCTCCACAGTCTCAACCCGGAACGTATTCTGATCGCTGTTGAATCCGTTGGCCTCGGCCATGCAGCACTTCGTAAAGCAGCGGCCTATGCCCGTGATCGCGTTGTGTTCGGGCGACCGATTGGCCAGAACCAGGGCATCCAGCACCCATTGGCTAAAAACTGGGCCGAATTGGAAGCCGCGCGCCTTATGGCCTTCAATGCGGCCACGCTTTATGACCAGGGCGCTGAATGTGGCGCTGAGGCAAACGCGGCCAAGTATCTTGGCAGCGAAGCTGGCTTCCATGCCTGCGAGAGAGCAGTGATGACCCACGGCGGCATGGGTTACGCCCACGAATATGATGTGGAAAGATATTTCCGCGAGATCATGATCAACCGGATCGCGCCCGTCAGTCAGGAACTCATCCTGTCCTACATTGCCGAGCGCGTTCTCGATCTGCCCAAATCATACTAGAAGGAAAACAGTTATGCTTGGCGTTACTGTGCCGGTCACCATCAAGGCCGGATCGGAAAAAGAATTTGAGGTCGCCTTCAGGAAAATGGTCGCAGCGGTTCATGCCAATGAGCCGGGCTGCATCCTCTATGACCTTTTCAAGAATGCCGATGGCGAATACATCATTATGGAAGCCTACAAAGATGAAGCGGCGTTTGATGCGCACCGAAAGTCTGACCACATGAAAGAAATTCGGCCAAGCTATGCGCAATACATTGAAAAATCAGAACTTCAGATACTAAAATTGGCGTAAGCCAGAAATTCAAACCAGGAGAGAGACATGATTGGACTGATAGCAACGTTGCCGGTGGCGGAAGGCAAAGGTGAAGAATTTGAGACAGCCTTCCAGGGCATGATGGATGCCGTGAAGGCGGATGAGCCTGGCAACAAGCTCTATCAGCTCTTCAAGACGGACGATCCGACGTCCTATGTGGTCATGGAAATCTATGAAGACGAAGCCGCCCTCGATGTCCATGGCAAAAGTGATGCCTTCAAGGCCGCTGGGGCCAAGCTCGCAGGGCTTGTCACGGGCCGCGCCGATATTAAGCGGCTTACGGGCGTTTAGCTCTACTTGCGGACGATTAGCAAAAAGAGGTGTTGGCCGAGGCTGGCCAGCGCCTCTTTTTTGGCAGAAAACGTGGCCCCAACCCATTGCGTTCGATCATTTTCATGGGTAGCTTAGATGCCAAAATGACCTGAAGAAATACCGTTGCCAGGGGGATGACTATTCCATGCAGACTATTCAGTCGAAGCTAGACACGCGTTCCGAGGGGTTTGCCCAGAACAAGGCAGACATGATGGAAATGCTTGCCGTGATGGACGGCTATTACGAGGAAGCGAGCCTTGGGGGCGGCGAAGAAGCTGTAAACCGGCTTCGCGACCGGGGCAAAATGCCGATCCGCGAGCGCATTGCGCTGGTTCTGGACCGGGATTCACCTTTCTTCGAGATCAGCCCGCTCGCAGCCTTGCAGTCGAACTATGCAGTGGGCTCAGGCTTTGTGGTTGGCATCGGTTCCATTGAAGGGACGGAATGCGTGATCCTGGGGCACGATCCAAGCGTGCGCGCCGGCGCGTTCAATGCCTTCAATTCAAAAAAGCTGATGCGGGGGCTTGAAGTTTCGCGCATCAACCGGCTGCCCTATGTGCAGTTCGTCGAATCCGCCGGGGCTGATCTTCGCGGCGGCGGCGGCGGTGGTGGCGATCCGGAAGCGGCATTCCGAAACTCCGGCCCTGGCCATTTCGCTGAATCCGGTCGGCTGTTCTACGAGATCACCGAACTTTCCAAGATGCGTATCCCAACCATCTCAGTCGTCTTTGGGGCCTCGACAGCGGGTGGTGCGTACCAGCCGGGTATGAGTGACTACAACATCATGATCAAGGGCCAGTCCAAGGTGTTTCTGGGGGGCCCGCCTTTGGTGAAAATGGCGACAGGCGAGGATGCCGATGACGAGGATCTGGGTGGCGCTGAAATGCACACGCAGATTTCCGGCCTTGGCGATTATCTGGCCGAAGACGAACATGACGGAATCCGCATGTGCCGCGAAGTGATCAGCCACCTGAACTACAGGAAACTGGGGCCTGGCCCAACCCTGCCCAACGATCCGCCGATATTGGACCCGGAAGATCTTCTGGGTCTTGTATCAAAGGATCTGAAGGCGCCATTTGACATGCGTGAAGTCATCGGACGCATTGTCGACGGTTCGCGGTTCGAAGACTTCAAACCGCTGTACGGACCGACACTGGTTTGCGGCTGGGCATCTATTGACGGCTATCCCATCGGCATTCTGGGTAACAACGGTGCGCTTTTCTCTGAGTCATCTGAAAAGGCCGCACAGTTCATCCAGCTCTGCAATCAGATCGATGTGCCGCTTCTCTTTCTGCACAACATAACAGGTTACATTGTCGGGACTGATTTCGAGCAGGGCGGCATCACCAAGAACGGCTCCAAAATGATCAATGCCGTGTCAAATTCGACTGTTCCGCATCTTACTGTAATTGTGGGCGCCTCCTACGGCGCCGGAAATTACGGCATGAGCGGAAGGGGATTTGGCACCCGCTTCAACTTTATCTGGCCGACCGCCAAAATTGCCGTGATGGGGCCGAAGCAGATGGCCGGCGTCATGAGCATTGTGCAGCGGAAGGCGGCGCTTAGGCGCGGCCTTGAGTTTGATGAGGAAGCAAACGCCGCACGCGAGGCCGCGGTCGAGGCTTCCGCCGAGGCCGGCTCTCTGGGTATCGTCGCAACAAGGAACATCTCGGACGATTCAATGATTGATCCCAGAGATACGCGAACGATGCTCTCACTGGCGCTTTCGGCGCTTCACACACAAAAGATCGAAGGCGCCAAGGGCTACGGCGTGTGGCGGATGTAATCATGACAAAGACTATTTCAAGAGTACTTATTGCGAACCGGGGCGAGATTGCGCGCCGCATTATCAGGTCGGCTCATGCCATGGGCATTGAAACCGTCGCTATCTATGCAGATGACGATGCGAATGCGCCCTTTGTGCTTGAAGCCGACCAGGCCGTATCGCTTGAGGGCTCCAGTTCCCTTGAAACCTATCTTGATGCCGCCAAGGTGCTCGAAATTGCGAAGCGCGTTGGCGCCGATGCGGTGCACCCAGGCTATGGCTTTCTGTCCGAGAACGCGGCATTCGCTAATGCTGTCAAGGCGGCTGGGATTACCTGGGTCGGCCCGTCCGCGGAAGCCATCCGCGGAATGGGCGACAAGCTTTCTTCCAAACGCATGATGGAGGAAGCCGGCGTGCCGACTTTGCCGTCAGCAGAGGTTGATGCCAAGGCGGATGTAAAAAAACTTGCGAAAGACATTGGCTATCCACTACTGGTCAAGGCATCGGCCGGTGGCGGTGGCAAGGGTATGCGGGTGGTTGAGAAGGCGGGCGAGCTTCAGGACGCCGTCGATAGTGCAAGACGCGAGGCGGGCACATCTTTTGGCGACGACACGATCTTCCTTGAACGCTGGCTGACGTCTTCGCGACATGTGGAAATTCAGGTGCTGGGTGATGAGGCAGGCAACGTGATCCACTGTTTCGAACGTGAATGCTCGATCCAGCGGCGCCATCAGAAGATTATTGAGGAGGCGCCCTCGCCCGCTGTGAATGAGGCACTGCGCGGAAAAATGGGAGCGGCGGCCGTAGCAGCCGCAAAGGCCGTCGGCTACACCTCTGCCGGCACAGTTGAATTTCTCCTCGATGGTGAGGACTTCTGGTTCCTTGAAATGAACACGCGCCTGCAGGTGGAGCATCCCGTAACAGAAGAGATTACGGGTCTTGATCTGGTACGCGAACAGTTCCTGATTGCGCAGGGCGAAAATCTCTCGGTCACGCAGGATGATCTTTCCATCAACGGCCATGCCATTGAGGCACGGCTTTATGCCGAAGACCCGGACAATGACTTTCTGCCCGTATCCGGCCCGATTCTTCTGTGGGAGCCTTCGACATTCGCAGAAGCACGTTTCGACAGTGGTATCGAAACAGGCAGCGTCGTCGGCATTGAGTTCGATCCCATGCTCGCCAAGATCATCGTTCACGCGCCGACAAGGCGGGAGGCGGCGCTACGGCTGGCGCGTGTTCTTGAGACGACCCGTATCCAGGGTCTGACGACAAACCGTGATTTCCTGGCAAGCGTGCTTCGGAACGAGGCATTCCTTGCCGGCGACACAACGACGGACTTCATTGAGCGCGTAAATCCGCCGCGCACCGCAGAATTGAGGCACCTTGATGCGGTGGAGGCCGGCATTGCCGCTGCCATGGCGGCGCAAGTGGACAGGCGAAGCGCTGTGAAGGTCAATGCGAACATTCGCACCGGCTTTCGCAACAGCTTCATGCCACCGGAAACCGTCACCTACGCTTACGGCGAAGATGAAATCCAGGTGGATTATCGCAGCCAGAGGGATGGCAGTTTCAAGATCCACAGCGACGGCATCGACTATCAGGTGACCATCAACTCACGTGAAGGAAACGGCATTGCACTTGAAATTGACGGCATCCGCCGGGCTTTTACAGTGACATCAGATGTTGATCGCTGGCTCGTCCATGGGCCGTCTGGACAGGTGAACCTCACGGAACTGCCAAGGTTCCCGGTCAGGGACCTCACATTGAATGCTGCAGGTCTTGTTGCCCCCATGCCGGGCAAGGTTCTCGACATATTCGGCAAAGTTGGCGACGAAGTTGAAAAGGGTCAGGTCCTTTTGATTCTTGAGGCCATGAAAATGGAACACCGGATCGAGTCACCAAGAAGTTCGGCGATTGCTGAAATCAGGGTGGAAGTCGGCGAGCAGGTAGAAAACGGGGCAATGCTGATTGTTTTGGAAGAAGATGAAGACAGCGAAGAAGAGGCAGCTTGAGAAAAATGACAACAACTGAAGCAACACTCTATGAAGTGAAGGACGGTGCAGCGTGGATCACGCTCAATCGGCCTGAAAACCGGAACGCACTTTCAGCTCAGCTGGTCAGCGAGCTTTATGGCCATCTGGAAGATGCAAACAATGATCCGGCAGCGCGCTGCATTGTGATCACCGGCACCGGCCCGGCGTTTTGTGCCGGTGCTGATCTCAAAAGCCCGCCGGGCTCTTCTATTTCGGGCGGGGCCAAGTCGGTGCCCTACCCTGATGTGCTGACGCGCATCCTTGACAGCTCCAAGCCCGTGATCGCTGCCATAAACGGTGCGGCTTTTGCCGGCGGGCTTGGTCTCGTCGGTGCGGCCGACATTGTGGTCACGGTGGAGGATGTGCAGTTCAGCTTCAGCGAAGTTCGCATCGGTGTGATCCCGGCGGTTATTTCTGTGGTGTGTCTCAGGAAGCTTGGCAATCATCACGGCATGAAGCTGTTCCTGACGGGCGAGCGGTTCACGGGCAGGCAAGCCGTGGAATTTGGGCTGGCCCACAGCGCTGTGCCCGCCGACAAGCTTGTCGAAGCGGTGCAGGTTGAAATCGACATGATCAGGCTTGGCGGACCAAACGCGGTCGCCGAAGCCAAGAAGCTTGTCCGTCAGGTGCCGGAAGTGGGTATCCAGGAAGGCTTTGAGCTGACCGGAAGCTGGAGCGGTAAACTGTTCCAGTCCGAAGAAGGGGCTGAAGGCATGGCGGCGTTTCGCGAGAAGCGGAAGCCAAGCTGGGCCACAGAGGAATAAAGAAGAATAGTTCGGGGAGAACAGAAAAATGGCGAATGAAGAAAAACGCGCGGTCCGTATTGCAAATTGCTCGGGCTTTTACGGCGACAGATTGTCTGCGGCGAAAGAAATGGTTGAAGGCGGTCCTATCGACTTTCTGACCGGCGACTATCTGGCCGAGCTGACCATGGTCATCCTCTATAACCAGCGAATGTCGCGCGGTGAAGACAAGGGCTATGTCGGCACGTTCCTGAAGCAAATGGAGCAAGTCATAGGCAGCTGCCTCGACAAAGGCATCAAGATCGTCACCAATGCGGGCGGTCTCAATCCTTCCAGCATGGCCAAGGAAGCGAACGATATTCTCGACCGGCTTGGCCTCAAAGCCCAAGTGGCTTACATCGATGGCGATGATCTGATGCCCCGAATTGATGAGCTGACGGAAAAGGGCGAAGAGTTCCTCAACATGGACAAGGGCACGAAGCTTGCAGAGTGCGGCGACGCGCCATTGACGGCCAACGCCTATTTCGGTGCCTGGGGCATCAAAGAAGCGCTTGATCAGGGTGCCGATGTTGTTATTGCACCACGGGTTACGGATGCGGCCGTGGTCATTGGCCCGGCCGCATACTGGCATGGCTGGGATCGCACAGATTACGACCAGCTCGCAGGTTCTGTCGCCGCTGGTCACATTATCGAATGCGGCGCTCAGGCCACCGGCGGCAACTATTCCTTCTTCCGGGAAGTGAAAAGCTACCGGAACGTGGGTTATCCCATTGCCGAGATCGAGGCTGATGGCAGTTTCTACATCACCAAGCACCCTGGAACAGGCGGCATGGTCTCTGAAGGCACAGTGATTTCGCAGCTGCTCTATGAAATCAACACGCCGGCCTATCTGAATCCGGATGTGATTTCGCATTTTGATACCATGAAGATCGAACAGGCCGGCGAGGACCGTGTCTATGTTTCCGGCACCAGAGGTTCCACGCCACCGCCGACACACAAAGTCTGTATCAACACAGAAGGCGGCTATCGGAACGGCATGGAAGTGCTGCTGGCAGGCCTTGATCCGGAAGGCAAAGCGGAGATCTACACGGATGCACTTTTCGATTCCCTCGGCGGCAAGGAACAGTTTGATGACGTGACGATCGATCTGTTGCCAACCGGCAAGGAAAATCCTGCAACCAATGAAGAGGCGTATCACTCATTGCGCATCAGCGTGAAGTCCAAGAATCGCGAACTGGTCGGTCAGATGTTCAACCGGAAGGCAACCGAGCTTGGTCTTGCAAACCTGCCGGGCCACACCGGTCGTCCCATGGGCGGCGGCGCAGGCGCAGCCTTCATCAAGTATTGGCCGGCGCTGGTCTCGAGCCAGTATCTGACCGAGCATGTGCATATGGGCGGCAAGACGGTCGACATCCTGCCGACCCAGCGTCTTGATCTCGAGGACATGTACTATCAACAGGTACCTGTGGACATACCGGCAAATCCCGGCGGCGACACTGTGAAGAAGCCCCTCGGCCTCCTGTTCGGCACACGCTCCGGCGACAAAGGCGGCTGCGCCAATGTCGGCATCTGGGCGAGGTCAGACGAAGCCTATGGTTTCCTTTACGATTTCCTCACGGTCGAAAAGTTCCAGGAGCTATGTGGCGACACGGCCCAGTATCAGGTGGATCGCCACGAGTTACCAAACCTTCGGGCACTCAACTTCTACATCCACGGCATCCTGCAGGATGGCGTTTCGTCCAGCACGCGCATGGACGGCCAGGCCAAGTCCTTCGGTGAGTACCTTCGCGCCAAGGTCGTCGATATGCCGGCATCGCTGGTGGCTTAGAAGTCGGGATGCTCTACGCCGCCGCCATGATCTGATCGAGGAAGACGTGGGTTCTTTCCAGGGCCAGCTTCGCGGCTTCCTCATGATGGGATGCTCGCGCATCGCAATTGAAGCCGTGGTCGGCACCTTCATAGACATGGACGGGTAGGTCCGGGTGCGCCTCTTTCAGCTTTTCGACCCGGTCGAGCGGAATGCCGTTGTCTTCCGCGCCAAAGTGGAAAATGACCGGGCATTTGGGTGCGAGGTCGATCATGTCGGGAACACCGCCGCCATAATAGGAAATTCCGGCGGCAAGGTTTTCAAGGTCACAAACTGCTGACCAGACCACGGTGCCGCCAAAGCAATAGCCGACAATCGCCGTCGGGCCGTCCTTGGACAGATAGTCAATAGCTGCCTGGGTATCGAGCATCGTTTCTTCGGGCTTCAGCTTGCCCCGCGCGATTCCGGCTCCAGCCTGAATGCCATCCATGTCGTAGCCAAGCTCGACGTCTTTCTCTGCACGGTCGAAAAGGGCCGGGGCCAACGCGATATAGCCGGCGTCAGCATATTTGTCGGTGACATCGCGGATATGCTCATTGACGCCAAAAATCTCCTGAATCACGACGATGCGGCCCTTTACATCGCCAGCAGGCTTCGACAGCCATGCGTCAAGCTCAAAGCCGTCTGAGGCTGTCAGTGTGATTTTCTCTCCCATGCCGATTCTCCTCTTTTGGAATGCAATTTTCACGACAGTAACGGCACAGCCGCGGCGAACGCAAGAAACCGTGAACAGGGGATTATTCACTGGAACTTGTTTCTGAGCGCCCTACATTATACATTGCGCGCCGACGGACCGGCCCTGATGCAGCGTTTGAGCCTTTGAATTCAGCTGAGTTCATGGCGGCAGCGGGCTTCAAATCACAGAACTGGGTAAGAAATTTGCACACGATCATCAATGCTGCCGTAAATCATTCAAGAACAGTGCTCAGTATCCTCGCTGTCCTTCTGGTTTTTGGCATCGTTTCCTTCATCAACCTGCCCAAAGAGCAGATGCCGGATATTTCGGCGCCATTTGTCTTTGTCACCGTCATTCTCGAAGGCGTCTCGCCCGAAGACGGCGAACGGATTCTTATCAGGCCCCTGGAGACGGAGTTCCGCACTCTTGAGGGGCTCAAGGAAATGCGGGCTATTGCCACTGAAGGCGTGGTCAGTATGTTCCTTGAGTTCTTTCCTGAATATGATGCCGATCTGGCCCAGCAGCAAGTCCGCGAAAAAGTGGACATGGCCAAGTCCAAATTCCCGCAGGACACTCTTGAGCCGATCATCCGGCAACTGAACCCAAGCGAATTTCCTGTCCTGCAGGTGACGCTCAGTGGCGATGTGCCCGAGCGCATCCTGGTGACATTGGCGCGCCGCCTGCAAGATCAGATTGAAACCAATTCCGGCGTGCTTGAAGCCAGCCTGTCGGGTGCCCGGGAAGAGGTTCTCGAAATCCTGATTGAGCCCGCAAAGCTTGAAAGCTACGGGATTTCAGACGTTGAGCTGTTCAATGCCATTTCACGGAATAACCGTCTGGTAACGGCAGGCGCCATGGATACCGGTCTTGGCCGTTTCTCTGTCAAGGTGCCCGGGCTGCTTGAGACCCATGAAGACCTCATGACGTTGCCGATCCGTGCCACCACCGAGGGTGTTGTGACTTTGTCGGATGTCGCCTCGGTTCAGCGTACTTTCAAGGACGCGACCAGCTTCGCGCGGGTTGATGGCCAACGTGCCATTGTTGTCGAGGTCAGAAAACGCATCGGCTACAACGTAATCAAAATGAACTCGGAAATTCGTACGCTTGTCGAGGAAGAAGTCAGCTCCTGGCCTGAAGCGGTGCGTGTCAGCTTCTCAAACGATCAGTCCATAAACATCACCAATGCTGTGACGTCCCTGCAGACCAGCATTACGAACGCCATTGTCCTCGTCATGATCATCGTTGTGGCGGCACTTGGGTTGCGTTCGGCAGCACTTGTCGGCATTGCCATTCCAAGCTCGTTCCTGATTGGCTTCGTCTTTCTGTCCCTCTTTGGCCTGACGCTGAACAACATCGTACTGTTTGGTCTGATGCTCTCGGTTGGCATGCTGGTCGATGGCGCCATTGTCGTTGTTGAATATGCGGACCGACGAATGAGCGAGGGTTCGACGCCCAAGGAAGCCTATGCTGCGGCCGCCAGGCGCATGGCCTGGCCGATCATTTCTTCTACAGCAACCACCCTGGCGGCCTTTGTGCCGATGATTTTCTGGCCTGGCATGATGGGACGTATGATGCGGTACATGCCCATCACTCTGATCATAGTGCTGGTGGCTTCCCTTGCTCTGGCGCTCATTTTTGTGCCGACGCTGGGCAGCCTGTTTGGCCGGCCCTCAAGTGTCAGCGCCAAGAACAGGAAAGCGCTTCAGGATGCAGAGGATGGCGATCTGGACGCCATTCCAGGTGCCACGGGCGTTTACATCACTGTTGTAAAGAAGATGACAAGCCACCCCGGCAAAGTACTGAGCGCCGCAGTGTTGTTCCTGGTGCTTGTAACCTCCTACTACGCAGTGAATGGAAACGGCGTTGTCTTCATGCCGGAAGTGGAGCCTGAACGTGCTTCTGTGTCCATTCATGCGCGTGGCAATCTGAGCGCGCTCGAAATTGATGCTCTGGTTCAGGAAATTGAGCAGGTTGCGATCGGGGTTGAGGGCGTCAAGAGCATCTACGCTACGTCCAATGTGCCTTCGCGCTCTATGGGCAACCGGGGCACAACAGGCGAAGATATCATCGGCCGGCTGAATATTGAATTTGAGGATTGGCGAACGCGCCGGCCCGCCACAGAAACACTGCAGGAAATTCGTGACCGCGCGGCGACGTTTGCCGGCATTTCGGTGTCCATCAGTCAGCAACAGATGGGCCCCCCCATGGGAGCGGATCTGGAAATCGAGATCAGATCCCAGCTGCCGGAGAAAATCGGGCCTGTGGTCAATGCCCTGCGCGAATTCATGGACAACGAAGTTGATGGCTTCGTCAACGTGGATGACTCACGACCACTGCCCGGTATTGAATGGCAGCTTGAAGTTGATCGCGCCCAGGCTGGAATCTATGGGGCAGATGTAACCACCGTGGGCACCATGGTGCAGCTTGTCACCTCGGGCCTGAAGGTGGGTGAGATAAGACCCGACGATAGCGATGAAGAAGTCGACATCAGGCTCCGCTATCCCTCCGACAGCCGGAATATCGCCCAGATCGACCAGCTCAGGATTATGACCAATCAGGGCCTCATGCCGATCAGCAACTTCGTCACCAGAAAAGCCCAGCCACGGGTTGGTGCAGTAGAGCGCGTCGACGGCTTTCGGTCCGTGACAATCACTGCGGAAGTCGCTTTCGGTGTAAATATCGATCAAAAGGTGCAGGAAATCAGAGCCTGGATCGCAGAACATGATCAGGAAATTGATGACTCCGTTGAAATTGCCTTTGGCGGTGCCGATGAGCAGCAACAGGAATCCAGCGCTTTCATGATAAATGCCATGGCCATATCGCTCTTCATGATGGCGATCATACTTGTGACCCAGTTCAACAGCTTCTATCACGCGTTCCTCATCCTAACGACCGTCATTCTGAGTACCACCGGCGTCACGCTTGGCCTGATCATCTCAGGCCAGCCTGCCGCGGTTTTGATGACCGGGATCGGAGTGCTCGCGCTGTCAGGCATTGTGGTCAACAACAACATTGTTTTGATCGACACCTACCACGAACTCCTGCGCAAAGGATTCGAACCGATGGAGGCGATTTGGCGAACCGGTGCCAAACGCCTGCGGCCAGTTCTTTTGACCACGGTTACGACAGTGATCGGGCTGGCGCCCATGACTATTCAGCTGAGCATTGACTTCATTTCGCGCACGGTTGAGATCGGCTCGCCCCACACGGCCTATTGGGCACCCTTGTCGACCGCTATTGTCTCCGGTCTGAGCTTTGCAACTCTGCTGACTTTGATCGTAACTCCCTGCGCGCTGGCATTGCCCATTCGCATGCGCGAGGGTCGAGAGCGCCGCCGTGGCCGAAGATTGGCAAAAGGTCAGCAGGGCGTAGCCGCGGAATAGCGCAAACACTGATCAAGCTAAGAAAAGAGCCTGTCCAGTGGACAGGCTCTTTATCGTTCGCCATGGCTGGCTCTAAATTCAGGTAATGTATTGGCCACCATTTGCGGTCAGCGTGGAACCGGTGATGAACCGGGAATCGTCACTGACCAGGAAGACAACGCACCTGGCGACTTCTTCGGTTTCGCCGAGCCTTCCTATTGGGATCGTATCAATAATGCCCTGCAGAATGTCTTCGCGGAGCCCAGCCATCATTTCAGTGTTGATATAGCCGGGCGCCAGCGCGTTTACGGTGATGTTCGCGCGCGCACCTTCCAGTGCGAGGGCCTTGGTAAAACCGATCATGCCGGCTTTTGCAGCCGAGTAATTGGTCTGACCGAACTGGCCCTTCTGGCCGTTGATCGACGTGATGTTGACGATGCGACCGAACTTCCGTTCCCGCATCCCTTCAATGACGTTTCTGCACATGTTGAAGCAGGATGACAAATTCGTGGAAATGACGTCATTCCATTGATCGGGAGTCATTCGATGCATCGGTGCGTCCTGCAGAATGCCGGCGTTGTTGACCAGGATGTCAACGTCGCCGAGCTTCTCGGTGACTTCAGCGAGACCCTTTTCGCAGGCCGCAAAATCCGAGACATCCCACTTGAAGACATCAATGCCGGTTTCCTTGTTGAAGGCTTCGGCGGCCTCGTCGTTCGCGGCATAGGTTGCGGCCACAGCGTAACCGGCTTCCTTCAGTGCCTTTGAAATGGATGAGCCGATCCCTCTGGTACCGCCTGTCACTACTGCTACGCGGGCCATCAATTGTCTCCTTGGCTTTGGTTTTCTTTCTTCTTAGTCGCGTGCGACGGTCAGAGCAACGCCCATGCCACCGCCGATACAAAGTGTCGCAATACCTTTCTTCGCATCTGCCCGCTTCATTTCATGAACCAGGGTGTTCAGAATGCGCGCACCCGAGGCACCGATGGGATGGCCAATGGCAATCGCGCCACCGTTGACGTTTACTTTGTCGACATCCCAACCCATGCCTTTGTTCACGGCGCAGGCCTGCGCCGAGAAGGCTTCGTTGGCTTCAATCAGATCAAGGTCGTCCGCTGACCAGCCGGCTTTTTCAAGGGCCAGCTTGCTGGCGGGTATGGGGCCGGTGCCCATGACACTTGGATCAACGCCGGCCTGCGCCCAGGATACAATACGCACCAAAGGCTCTATGCCGCGTTTCTCAGCCTCATCTGCAGTCATCAGCACGAGGGCGGCTGCACCGTCGTTGATGCCTGATGCATTTGCAGCGGTTACTGTGCCGTCCTTGTCGAAAGCGGGCCTCAGTCCGTTGACGCTTTCGAGCGTTGCGCCATGGCGGATGTATTCGTCATCTTCGACGACTGTGTCGCCGCGGCGGCCCTTAATGGTAACCGACACGATTTCATCTTTGAACTTACCTGCCTTTTGCGCCGCTTCGGCCTTGTTCTGGGAGGCAACGGCGTGCGCGTCCTGCTCCTCGCGGGTGATCTGAAATTCCTTGGCCACGTTTTCAGCAGTGATGCCCATGTGATAGCCATTGAAGACATCCATCAGACCGTCCTTCAGCATCACGTCGATGAAATCGACATTGCCCATTTTTGCGCCGGCGCGCAGATAGGCTGCATGGGGCGCCTGGGACATACTTTCCTGACCGCCGGCAACAACGATCTGACTGTCGCCCTGCATGATCGCCTGATAACCGAGCGCCACCGCGCGAAGGCCGGAGCCGCAAACCTGGCTGACGCCCCAGGCTGGTGTCTCGACCGGAATGCCTGCGGCCATGGCCGCCTGCCGGGCTGGGTTCTGGCCTTGAGCGGCAGTAAGCACCTGGCCCATAATGACCTCTGAAATGTCAGCACCATCGACGCTGGCACGCGCCAAAGCTTCGCGGATGGCGACTTCGCCCAGAACATGGGCGGCAACGGTTGCGAAAGCACCGTTAAATGACCCAACAGGAGTGCGGGCCGCACTCGCAATTACTACTTCGGTCATCTGAGTATCTCCTGTCGAAAATTCTTGATGTTGGCGTTCTTTTACGTGCGCTTGGTCCGGGTCAACATGCACCAGCGCCGTTCAGCGGTAAAGCATCTTTTCGCTGCTATCAGGCAATCTAGTCGGCTTCGCCGGGGGCGGTTCTGTTCATGAACAAGGCTGGTATGACGCAAAGGAAGAAGAGGATTGCGCAGGCCAGGAAACCATCCCGGAACGCCATCATGCCGGCCTGAATTTGGATCATGCGCTCAAGGAAACCGAAGCCCGAATACATCTGCATCATTTCCGGCAGCCCGGCCTGGGCCATGAGGCGACCGAATTCCAGCATCAGCTCGTTCATGGCACCGCTGCCGTCGGTCTGCGGAATGGTAAACGCGTCGCGGTAAATCTCACGGCGCTCTTCAAGCAGGATGGCAAGCAAGTTGACGCCAAAAGCACCACCGAGCTGACGCACAAAATTGACCGCACCTGATCCCTGGCTGAGAAGTTCGAAGGGCAGGGACGACAGCGAGGCTCGATTGAGCGGGGGGAAAATCAGACCAAGGCCGATGCGCCCGATAATCGCCCATATCAGGAGTGACATGTAGGGTGTGTTTGAATCGACCCCCGACATCAGCCATGAGAAATAGGCAAATATGACGAGGCCGGCAATGACCAGGATATGAGACGGCATCCGGTCACTGAGTTCTCCGCCAACAAGAAATATCAAAGCCATAAAGAGCCCGGCTGGCAGCATCAGAAGACCTGAGCTGGTCGCTGTCTGGCCATGAATGGTCTGGAGAAACAGCGGTACCAGATAGGTCGAACCGTAGAGCCCGACGCCCAGAATAAACGTCACAATTGCGGCGGTGGCGAAGCCCCGGTTCGCGAACAGCCTCATATCAAGCATGGGCTCGCGGGCAAAAAGTTCCCAGATGATGAAGGCAACGATGCTGATGCCGGCGGCAATGAGAGTAAAGATGATCCAGGTCGTGTTCCAGCCCTCTGACGTGCCGTTCGAAAACCCGATCATCAGGCAGGGTACGAATGTCATCATCAGGAAAAAGCCGATCCAGTCGAATCCTGGCCGCGGTCCGTGATCTTCACGAGCCGGCAGATAGACCGCCGCAATGGGAATTGAAGCGACACAGAATGGCAGGGCGGAATAAAACACATAATTCCACGACAGCGTGTCGATAAGCCAGCCGCCCACCGAGGGCCCAAGGGCAGGTGCCAGGACTGTACCGACGCCAAAGAAGCCCATGGCCCGACCGCGCTGGTGATTGGGAAACACCTGAAACAGCACGAGCATACCCAAAGGCATAATGAAACCGGAGCCCGCGCCCTGAATAAGGCGTGCCAAAATCAGTGTTTCCGTATTTGGCGCCAGCCCCCCCAATATGGCGCCAACCATGAAAGATCCCATGCCCCAGATGAAAACGCTTCGCATGCCAAAACTATCAAGTGACCAGGCAGACAGAAGCATTGTGATGGTGCTGGCGGCCAGGAAGCCCGCGCTGAGCCACTGGGCGTCGTTCTGGGGCATGCCATAGGCGCCCATGATTTCCGGAATGGCGACATTGATAATGGTGCCGGCAAGCAGTGTCGAAAATGACCCCGCCATAATGGCAAACACCGCAAACCAGCGATATTTGGTGCCGTGCTCGATAAAGAGCTCCCGCATATTCGGCGTCAGATCGAGGGCGGTGCGATACTTCCGGGCAAAATCCGCTGGGCTGAGACTATGGTCCGTCGATGCCAATCTTCACCTCCGCCATCATGCCAGGCCGAAGCCGCATATTGTGCTGCTCAAGCGCAATCCGAATTGGCAGACGTTGCGTGATCTTCGTAAAGTTACCTGAGGGGTTCGGATTGGGCAGAAGCGCAAACTGTGACGTGGCAGCATTGCCGACGCGGATGATTTCGCCGTAGAAAATTTCATCAGGATAGGCGTCAATTGTAACCTCGGCGATCATACCGAGCCGCAGGTGACGGACTTCTGTTTCCTTGATATTGGCGTCAATCCAGATTTTTTCCGTGTCGTGCACCATAAGGAGACGCTGTCCGGGCAGCGTGTATTCGCCTGCGTCGGCGAAAGTCATGTCAATGACGCCGGTGACCGGGCTTTTGAGCGCGCGGTCCTCCACGTTCATGCGCTGACGTTCGACCTGCGCGGCGATCTGCTGTTCTTCAAAACGAAGGGCGGTGATCCGGCCGTCGAGAACGAAGGTCTGCTGGCGACCGGCATCTGCTTCCAAAAGTGCTGCCTGTGCGGCTGCCACATCCGCCTCAGCCTGCAGGCTCGCCTGTTCGGCCTGGAGATATTCGTTTCTGGCGTCTTCCCAGGCGGTACGTGAAACGACGCCACGTGCAAGCAGATCCTGACTTCTTTCATAGTCTGTACGGGCAAAATCGAGATTGGTCAGGGCATTCCGCGCGGCAGCCTGGGCTGCACTCAGCTTGGCTTCAAAAGCCGTGAAGTTGCTTTCGGTCTGGCCCCGCGCCATGGCGAGTTCGGCTTCGACAGTCTGGCGGCGGGCCCGTATCCCCTCCAGTTCGGCCATCAGTTCCCGGAGCGCCATGAGGGCGTCACGATTATCGATGCTGATAAGCGGGTCGCCGACTTCGACAAAGTCGGTTGTTTCGACATGGTATGCACTGATCCAGCCAGGCACCCGGCTTGAAATTGCGATGACCTCCGATCCAACTCTGGCGTCTTGGATAAATACGTGAGTCATGCGCTCGTAGATGAAGCTGCCGAGCCAGACGGTGGATGCCAGAATAACCGCTGCAATCAGCAGGTTCATGTAAAGCCGGCGCGCTTCCCGATGATGATGAACGGGTGGTGGGCTTTTAACGGTCTGATCCTCGACAATGTCTAGCTGGGCCATTTCACTTTTGCGCTCATCAATCCATCATTGGGAATTAATCAAAAAAGCCAGGTGTTTGCTGCTCAGCCTCTTTCAGGCTGCGGGCAGAATTTTCCATGACGCGGGCAAATACGCTGATGCAGGTGGCCAGCTCCTGGTCATCAATCCCGGCAAGCAGCTCGCTTCGAAGAACGGCTGCGCGTTCTGAGATCTGATCAATCACCGGGTGGGCCGCTTCGGTCAGGTGCACTGTTCGCACCCGACGGTCGCCATCTTTCTGGCGGCGCTCAGCCAGGCCTTTGCTCTCCAGATTATCGAGATGACGGACCAGGGTTGGGCCCTGGATGCCGATGAAATCTGCGAGTTCGCGCTGGGTCATGCCATCGCCACCGCGCGAGAGATACGTCAAAGTGATCCATGTCGCCTGGCTCAGGCCTTCGTCAGAAAGCCTGTTGTCCAGCCACCAGCGCCAATGTCGCGCCAGCCGGGAAAGCTGGAAGGCAAAATCATCCCTTGGGCTGATATCCAATACTGAATTGAGCTCTGGTTCTGGCATAGATCCTCCTGATGCGAAAGAAACATAGCATGCTAATCGATAGCTTGCTAATGATCTTGATCAATTGGGGCCTATATGGGGCTCACTATGGGTTATAGCTACCCGGACCGAGGTGCTCGTGGACAATTTTCGAGATTCGCCCTGAGCCTGTCGAAGGGGAGCCACGTACTGAGGCGGCTGCCGTACTTCGCCAGGCTCAGCGCACACGGATGAGCATGTTTCAGACAAATCTGAAAGTGATGCCGGGCTCGGTTCCGGTCTAGCCGATCACTTGTGACATGGAAAAATAGTTGCCTTCAGGATCCCTGAGATCGGCAAGAATAATCCCTTCGTCGGTGCGCTCTCTTGGCGCGACGAGGATTTTGGCGCCGCCGGCGCCCAACGCTTTGACCGCCTCTTCAATATTCTCGACTTCAATTGCCAGACCGGTGTCCTGGTCGCTGCCATCGCCGCCGCCGTGGAGCGCTATGATCGCATCGCCGTGCGCCAGCTCGCTCCAGCCCGGTGATGAGACCCTGACCTCGAAGCCGAAAATGTCACGATAGAATGCAACGGCACGGTCCATGTCCTGGACCATGAGCATGTATTTCACGGATGTGACCTTCATCATCCATCCCCCATATGTGAGCTCTGATAAGAAGACCTTACAGCGGGACGGATCACGTAGGAACCGGGATATCAGATCTGCTGATAGTGGCTAAGGAGCTCGTCCTCGTGATCGGACATCTGTTCGACGGACATGCCCGATCCGTGGGAGAGAAAACCTTCCAGCACATCGAGATGAGCATGCCAGCCTGTGAGGATAGAGAGATGGTCTTCCTCACCTCCGCCGCCGCCATGAATGTTCTCAAAAGTGACAAGGCACCCGTCGCCCTGGCGCTTCAATTCCCAGATTGTGGAACTGCCGTTCTGGTAGCTGCACACAAGCTTCCGCGGCGGATCAAAGACAACGACCTTGCCATCAAGACGGGCGTCTCCTCCTTCGCAATCGCCCTGGAAAGAGTGACTGTAGGTGCCACCGGCGAATTGCGCGAGCTCGGTCCCGGGCATCCAGATAGCGAGTTCTGCCGGATCGGAGATGGCTTTCCACACGCGTTCCACCGGATGATTGAAGGAGCGTTCAAAACGAACTGATGTCCGGCCGTCACTGAGCTCTCTTGCGACACCTTTGTTTGATGCTGTATCGACCATGGCGCTAGTCCTCCTTGGGCAGTTCGCGGTCTGGGGATATGTGTGGATAAAGTTCCCAGATTTCTGCTTCCATGGCTTTCGATCGTTCGGGTGATCGATCAATGGGCGCATCGGTATCAAGATACTCCTGCAACTGCAGGAGATATCTGTGCCAGCCGACGACAATGGCCCGGTGCGCGGGCATGAAACTTGGGAAGACATCCATGAATGTGAAGATGGCCCCATCGCCCTCGTCCTTCAGGAACCAGTCAGTGAAGGTCTTGGGGCTTGAATGCCATGTCAGCGAGTATGGCGCTTCAAACCGTGTAACCTTTCCCGGCACGTCGGGGTCGCGATCAAAGTCGTCTGAAAAATAGAGACCCACTTCGCCGTCGAGTCGCGGATCCAGCTTGAGACCGGGCTGCCAGTGTTTGCGGTCATTCTCGTCCGTCAGCGCCTTCCAGATTCTGGGCACTGGATGGGCCATATAGCGATCAAATCGTACGAAAGGCCGACCGTCTTCAAACTTGCCCGTCTTGCCGTCTGCGGTCCCAACGCCTGTCATTTTTCTTCTCCTGCCGTGTCATTCAGGTGTCTTTCAAGGGCATCAAGCCGTTCACCCCAGTATTTTCTGTAGGGTTCAAGCCATTCTTCAAGCTCTGTGAGCGGCTGCGGATTAAGTCGGTACCAGCGGCGCTGACCGTCGGGCTGTACGGTGACAAGCCCTGCGTCCTTAAGGACTCGCAAATGTTTGGAAACAACAGGCTGGCTGAGGCCGACAGCCTCTACCAGGTGACCGACCGTTCGCGGCCCATCCCGCATCTGATCCAGCATAAAACGCCGGTTTGGTTCGCCGATAGCTGCATACGTATCCATGGCAATATATTCCGATAGAGATATATATCTGTCAAGGCATATTTTGGTCGCTAGACTGGATGAGCGTTCTGGAGCTCCCTGACCAGTCTTCGCGCATCCGCCCTGCCATTCAGCATGAGGAGAGGCTTGTCGGCGGCAAATTCGGCGATATGGGCTTCTACGGTTGCCCGTGTTCCACGGTTGAAGGTCCAGACGTATTTGAAAAACTCGGGATCAAGCTGTTCGACGCAGCCTTCGGCCAGATCGGATCTGGTGCGCCAGTCGGGCTGAAATCGGCGAATGGTGATACCCCAGATCGCGGCGATGGTATTGCAGGTCAGGTGAATGATGGCATCGGCAGGCGGCATAGTGATCTGCATGGAGCCCCCAAAATTGCCGTCCATGATCCATTGGTCCCGTTGGGCCAATTCGGCAATTTTCGCATGCCAGATTTCCTTATCCGGCTCGACCCAGCCGGGTTGCCAGAATTCCACATCCATGTGGATGACGGGCAGGTCGAGTATTGCGCCCAGTTTCCGCGACAGCGTAGATTTGCCAGCACCCGAAATGCCGATGACGCGAATGCGCTTCGCATCAAGGATGGCCTCAAGCGGGTTGATCATTTTTCCTGAGAGCCAAGAGTGCCTGACGCAGCGGTATGAGAAGTGTCAGCAGTGTAACGATAAAGATCCCAATGGTCAGGGGTCGGTCCCAGAGAAACGACCAGCTGCCATCATAGATGATCATGGTGCGGCTCAGGTTTTCTTCGAGCATGCGACCGAGAACGAAGGAGAGAATAAGCGGCGGCAGAGGAAAATCAAGCAGTCTGAGGGCGACAGCGGCAAGAGCAAAGCCAACCATCATGTAAATGTCCATGGTGTTGAAGGACACCAGATAGACGCCGACCATAGAGAAGAAGAGTATGAGGGGCACGAGAATTTGACGCGGCGTTTCGATGATCCGCGCGATCCAGGGTATGAGCGGCAGGTTCAGGGTCAGGAGAATTACGTTACCGATGTACATGGAAATGATCACCGACCAGAACACCTCGGGTCGGTCAGCATAGAGAGTGGGGCCCGGCTGCACGCCATAGGAGATGAGAGCCCCCAGCATCACCGCCGTGGTGCCGGAGCCCGGAATGCCGAGCGTGAGAAGCGGCACGAAGGAGCCGGAGCAAGCGGCGTTGTTGGCCGTCTCCGGTGCGGCGAGACCGCGGACAGAGCCTTTGCCGAAGAGCTCGCGTTTGCCGAGGGGCGCCAGGGCACGCTCGACGCCATAAGCAAGGAAAGAGGCAATGGTGGCGCCGGCACCGGGCAGGATGCCGACGAAAAAACCGAGGATGGAACTGCGCCCGACAACCGGTGCCATATCGCGGATGTCCTCACGAGGAAGTTTGAGCACATCCCGCGCTCGGCCCCTCAGGGCCTGAAGCCCGGATACCTCGCTTTCATCGTCCGCCTGCCTGCGCAGAACCATCATCAAGCCTTCGGCAAGAGCAAATGTCGCCATGGCGAGCAGCAAAAAGCTGATGCCATCGAGGAGATCCATGCTGCCAAAGGTGAACCTGGGTACATCGGATGCCACATCCTGACCGACGGTGGCCAGCATGAGGCCAAGCACTGTCATCATAATCGCCTTCAGAAACTGACCCGGACCTGCGAAGGCGGAGATCGCTGTCAGGCCAAGGACCATCAAGAGGAAATAGTCCGCGGATCGAAAGCTCAGGCTGACACTGGCCAGTGCCGGTGCGGCGACCAGAAGAAGGATTGTCGCCACCGTGCCGCCGGCGAAGGATGAATAGGCGGCAATTGCCAGGGCACGTCCAGGATCACCGGCCTTGGCCATAGGGTAGCCATCAAAGGCAGTGGCGACCGTGCCGGCAACGCCCGGCGCATTGATCAGGATAGAGGAAGTCGAGCCGCCAAAGACCGCACCGTAATAGACCCCTGCCATCAAAATCATGCCGGTGGCGGGATCAAAACCATAGGTAATGGGAATCATCAGGGCGATGGCGGAGATCGGGCCCAGGCCTGGAAGCATGCCGATGAAAGTGCCGGAAAAACAGCCAATGAACACCATGGAAAGATTGAGCGGTGTGAACACGGTCGTCACACCTGTCAGGATGCCATCAATCATCAGATAACGCCCAGCAGGCGCAGCACTGGATCATCCATGTAGATATTGAGGAGACCGTGAAGAAGAACTGCAAACGAAGTTGCAGCAACGAGGGGCACGAAAACAATAATGAGCGGGCGCCGTTCACCGAGCAGAAGAAGCCCGGTTGCCAGGAACAGGACCGTCGCTGTGAAGAAACCTGTGAGCCCCAGGAGAACACCAAAAGCGATCATGAGAGCGGACATGTAACCAACTTGTGCCCAATTGTGCTTCTTGGGCTCAACGTCCACTGCAGGACTACTGTTTTTCACCAGTGACGCCGTACTGAAGAGAATCATCAGCCCGGATGTGCCCATTCCCAGGAGACCAAGCAATCTAGGCAGCGTTTGCGCATTGAAGGGGGCGAATTCGTCGCCGAAAAAGAGCGGGATGTCCTCGGCGCTAAAAAAATAGCCGGCGGACAAAAGAAAGAAAAAGAGGCCTGCGGCAAGATCTGCTTTCCTGTTCATCTTGGTGCCATCAGCCCGAGATCCACCAACAAGGCGGAGAGCAGCGCTTCCTGTTCTGCAAGATAGATTGTGAACTCTGCGCCCGGCCGAAAGAGATTGGTCCAGCCGTTCCGCGCCCGCACTGCAGCCCATTCTTCGGTCTCATACATTTTGGCGAACAT
Source organism: uncultured Alphaproteobacteria bacterium (assembly GCA_965371465.1). Lineage (GTDB taxonomy): Bacteria > Pseudomonadota > Alphaproteobacteria > CBDUYM01 > CBDUYM01 > CBDUYM01. The sequence goes on along the minus strand of CBDUYM010000016.1, from coordinate 22,487 downwards.
TTCCTGGTAGGCCTGCTGCTTTTCCAGGGGCAGGTCCGGCGGGCCGAAAAACCCGCGCCAGTTGATGAACACGACATCGATACCAAGTTCGCTGAGGGTCGGTACATCAGGGATTTCAGCAACGCGCTCCGGCGCGCTGACCGCCAGCATGCGGACCTGCCCCGAACGATGCTGGTCGATTGTTTCGCTGATGCCGGTAACCAGAATCTCTGTTTCTCCTGTCAGAAGACCTGCCATGGCCTTGCCGCCGCCATCATAGCCGACATAGACGACGCGGCGCGGGTCTCCGCCGGCAGCCTGAAACGTCTGTGCGGCAACCAGATGATCCATGCTGCCACGCACCGACCCACCGGCGATCTTCACAGACCGGGGGTTCGCCTGGAACCTTGTGATGACTTCGTCAAAGGACCGGATGTCGGAGTCTGAAGTAACCACGAACGCGCCATAATCACCAATCACCGCAGCGATCGGCGTGAGATCGCGAAAGGACTGCGTGAACGTACCCCGCAGAGATCGCACGATGATGGGAATAGAGTTCACCATCAGCGTTTCGCGCTGCCCGGGTGCGGTCTCGATCAGATGCGCGATAGCGCGGCCACCACCACCGCCGGACATGTTCTGAAATGAGGCTGAACCGAGCAGACCGGCACCGGTCAGGGCCTGGCCAACGCCCCTCGCCGTACCATCCCAGCCGCCGCCCGCGCCGCCGGGCACCAGAAAGTGAATGTGATCCACGTGAGGCTCAGCCAGTGCCGGGCCTGAAAGCGAGCCCGTCAACAGACCGCTCAACAGAATCGCAACCGACGCTCCTTGAAGTAACCTTACGAAACTGTGCCTAGCTGCCAATCGATGCCTCAATCGCCGCGCCAAGTTCTGCGTCTGACGGCTCCATGCGCGAGCCAAACGTGCCAAGAAGCTCACCATCCGGGCCGATCAGATATTTGTGGAAGTTCCACTTCGGCGCACTGTCTTCGCCAAGTTCACCGACCACCCATTTGTAGAATGGATGCGCATCGCCGCCGATGACGGTCTGCTTCTGGGTCATGGGGAAAGTGACATTGAACTTTGTGCTGCAAAAGTTCTGGATTTCCTCTTCAGTGCCCGGTTCCTGGGCGCCGAAATCATTGGCCGGCACGCCGAGCACGACAAGCCCGTCATCGCCATGCTTTTCATGAAGTGCCTGCAGGCCTTCATACTGTGGCGTGAGGCCACAGGCGCTGGCTGTATTCACAACGAGCACGGTCTTGCCCTTGAAACTGGATAACGGCAATGGATCGCCTTCAATGGATGTAAATTCGAAATCATGGGCTGACATTTTCTATCTCCTCTGCATTTTGCTGCAAGGCGAGCATATCAAACTCCACGGCTTTGTGAACGAAGGAAAGGGAGCTCACCGAGCCTCTAGCTGTCGTCACCCTCTGTGTCATTCTTCGGGTCATTCTGCGCGTCACTGCAAATGCCTTTCAGCGCGGCCCAGCCATCCGGACTGAGAGCTGGCCTGAAGGCAACATCCTGGACTTCCCCGACGGCGTCGATGCGCTCGGCCAGCTGCGGGTGAGAGCTGAATATGCTGACAGCATTGCCCGGGGCCTCCTCGGCACTCGGGTCAGCGTCCAGGAGACGTTGAAAAAATGTCCTAAGCCCGCCCGGATCTATCCCGGCAGCCTGCAGTATTTCTGCCGCCATTTGATCAGCTTCGCTTTCATCCTCTCGCGAGTTTTTGAATATCACCAGCACGCCACCCATTTGTGCCGCCAGCTCCAGGATGTCAGTGCCACCAAGTCCGAAAGTTTCCAACAGCACATCAAGGCCAAGGACCTGGATAATCCGCGCCATGGAATGGCGTTTGATTGTGTGCCCCATCTCATGGGCCAGGACGCCGGCAAATTCATCCGGGCTTTCCATTTCTTCGAGTAGCCCACTCATGAAAATGATATTTCCGCCAGGTGCTGCAAATGCGTTCTGCATGGACCATTTGACCACTCGGACATTGTAATTCATGTCGGAACCAGATGCGTTACGAAGGGATAGAAGTATGTCTTGTAGCGCCGCCTCGCCCGATTCACTTCTGCAAACGGGGTAATCGTCGATCACGCCTGCGACAAGTGCGTCACCAATGGGCTGTTCCCAGGCCACCGGAATCATTTGCGCCACCAGCCGTGAAAAACCTGGCAGGCCGAAATAAAACAGCAGAACCCCAGCGATGGCAACAGATGCCAATGCAGAGACCAGGACAAACGGCGGACGCTTGAAAGAAACACGCCCGATGTGAGGTGCGCGAAGGAAAAGTTCGCTTAAAAACACTCTGTCTGAAACGTGAAGTCTGGTTGCGCTGGCCCTGTTTTCAGAGAGCACCACGCGACCGGAACGGCGACCGCCGCTGCGGGCAACGACGTTGCTCAGATCCCAGCTCGCGCTGCGCCCATCGTCAAACAGAATTTGAATGTCAGACATGACAAGGCGCAGACGCACATTTTGCCGCGCTGTCGTTTCACCGTCATAGTAATGCGCTGACGAGATGCTTCTCTCCTAGATGGCGCCAATGTCAAAAGCGTCTGCCAGACCTTCGCCGATGCTGGGGCCTTCGAGGGCGGACTGCTCAATAGCCGCCAGATCGATTTCGCCCTGGATGCTCAGGCGATCGCAGAAGTAGCGAAAGCGCCGCATCTGGGCGAATGGTACGCCAAAGCCCAAAGTCACAATTGTGATCAGCATATTGACGATTTCAAGGCCGGCATAGCTCCAGGCAGTGGCGTTCAGCGTGAAACTCAGATTTTTCAGGCTCAGGGAAGCCATCAGGACGCTCAGGTACCTGGCGGTAAAGAAGCTCTGCAGCAAGACAAAATAGAATATGAAAACGACGTACAGCAGGATCGGTAAGATGACGAGGGCTGGACCGACGCTGGCCACCGGATCTTCAGCGTCGCTGGTGCCTGCTGCTGCCAGAACGGCAACCACCGTAAAAATCAGAGCGAAAAGAACGAATATGCCAAGAATTCCGCCAAACCAGACCGCCGTGAACCGCCCGTAGAGAGAGGACGCCGAACCCTTGAAGTCGAATTTTTCGCCGCCAATCCATGTGTTGTTCATTTCCTGATCCGAAAGGCGCATCACCATCCATGGATAGGCCCAGCCGTATGACATTACGGTGAGAAGCAGAAAGCCGACAAACTTGAAGCCATATTTCACCCAGCTACCGGTCAGGCCGAAACGGATGCCGCGCCACATTGTTCGGCTCAGTCTGTAACCCCAGGCGCGATAGACAGCGGCACCCAGCAGAAATAAAAGCGGGAAGTAAAGCAGTCCGGTAATCGCGGTGAAGGTCTCTGGCCCAAAAAAAATCTGCACCGCAATGAGGGCGACGGCAAGAGGCAGGAAGATTACACCAAGGACCAGCAGGAAACCCAGGAAGAGCTCTTTGCCGGTACCTGTGTATTCTAGCGGCTCATCATTGATCAGCGTTCTGTCCCACAGGTAACGCCGCACACTGGTGCGCGCCCAGAAACGATAAAACGAAAGGGTGATGATGTTGAGGACGAGATTAACCAGCACAATGGGCCAGAGCTCCCCTGCCGTGCCGGTGAAGGTTACTCTGACTTCGGTCAGTTCAGATGGCGCAGGCGATGCGCCCTCACCTTCTTCCGACGCTCTATCACTCATTTCGCTGCGCCTCCCCGGCAACCAATGATTTCACTATCCCGCGGGGGCACATTTAACAGGCGTATCCGGCAAAACGTCAAGCCCTGCCTGTGGAGAGTTGTGCTAGGTAGTATGCCGGGATCTGACACAGCGAAAGGGTTGACATGGCTTCCATTCAAACGCGGATCGAAAATCGCGCCGAAGGCGATGTGGCGATTGTCACGGTTCACAACGAGGCGAAACTGAATTCGCTGACCGCTGCCCTGATTGAGGATCTGAAGCAATCATTTCTGGCGCTGGCCGACAACGTGAACCTGCGCCTGGCGGTTCTCACAGGTGCCGGCGATCGTGCCTTCATTGGTGGTGCAAATGTAGGCGAGCTTGCGGAGCTTGATGAAGCGGCTTCCGTGACCTTCATAACCAACCTGCATCTTGCCTGTCAGGCGATGCGTGATCTGCCGGTCCCGGTCATTGCACGGATCAATGGCTATTGCCTTGGTGCCGGCCTTGAAATTGCCGCGGCCTGCGATATGCGAATCGCTGTGGACGGCGCTGAGTTTGCCATGCCGGAAGTCCGGGTCGGCATTCCTTCGGTGATCGAGGCGGCGCTTCTTCCCAGGCTGATTGGCTGGGGCAAGACCGCCGAGCTGGTCATGACCGGGGACATGATAGGCGCGGATGAAGCGCTTCGGTCAAACCTTGTTGAACGGGTCGTATCCGCTGACGCCCTGGATGCATCTCTGGAGGGCTGGATATCCTCTATTTTGCAGTCGGGGCCTGAAGCCATGCGATTGCAGAAGAAGCTTATGCGGCAATGGGAAGAGTTGCCCCTGAGCGCCGCCATCGAACAAGGCATTAAGACATTTGGCGAAAGTCATCGCACGGACGAGCCACGTATCTATGCAGAGAAGTTCCTCAATCGGAAGTCAGGCTAGGCTGTTGCAAAGCCCTCATAGCCATTGGCCACGACCTCGTTACATTTTTCCACGTAAGCCGGGAAACCAAGATAGGGCATGAAGACCCGTGGTTTCCCCGGTACGTTTGAGCCGAGATACCAGGAGTTACAGGTCGGGAAAAGTGTCAGGTCCGCCATTTCATTGACATGGCCGACCCATTCGGCTTCGGCAGCTTCCGTCGGTTCAATGCTGGCGAGACCGTTTTCGTCGAGCCAGCCGATGCAGTCGTCAATCCATTCCACGTGCTGCTCAATTGACGGCAGCATGTTGGTCAGCACTGAAGGGCTGCCGGGCCCGGTGATAATGAAGAGATTCGGGAACCCCGCCGTGCCAAGACCGAGATAGGTGATGGGTCCTGCATGCCATTTTGATTTGAGGGGAAGTCCACCTCTGCCCCGAATGTCGATGCGATCAAGGGCGCCGGTCATGGCGTCAAAACCGGTGGCAAGGACTATTGCATCGAATTCGAAGTCGGTGCCGCCTGTGGCAAGGCCGTTCGGCGTAAATTTTTTGATGGGATTCTCGGAGACATCCACCAAGTGGACGTGATCCTGATTGAAAGTGGCGAAATAGTTGGTGTCGACACAAAGACGCTTGCATGCGACAACCGTGTCAGGTGAAAGGAGATCGGCGACGTCCGGATCATTTACGATTGAACGGATTTTGGCGCGAACGAAATCGGACGCCGTATCGTTTGATTCCTTATCAAACAACAGATCGGCGAACGCGTTCATGAATGGCAGCCCTCCGGCGGCCCAGCTTTCTTCGTAAATGGCGGCGCGTTCTTCCGGCGTCACGTCTTTGGCCGACAGGTCCGTTCGGTGCAGAAGAGAGCCAAAGCCTGTGAGCTGTTCGGCGTTACGTTCGCGAAAGCCCCTGTAATCGGCTTTGACCATTTCTTCGTAGGTCGGATCAAGCGCTTCATTGTGTGCCGGGATCGAGAAATTGGCTGTCCTTTGAAAGACAGTGAGCCGAGCGGCCTGTTCGGCAATCACCGGGATCGACTGAATGGCAGAAGAACCCGTACCAATAACGCCGACCCTCTGGCCGGTGAAATCAACGCCCTCGTGCGGCCATTGGCTGGTCCGGTAGACGTTGCCTTTGAAACTGTCGAAGCCGGCAAAATCGGGATCCGTTGGCGCCGACAGGCAACCCGTTGCCATCACGCAATGCCGTGCCGACCAGCTGCCATCTGATGTCTGAATTTCCCAGCGCGAGGTGGTTTCATCGAAGTGCGCGCGCTCAACAGATGTATTGAAGACAATGTCACGCCTGAGATCAAAGCGATCGGCGACATGGTTTGCGTAGTCAAGAATCTCTGCCTGCGGTGAGTATTTCTCGCTCCACTTCCATTCCTGCTGCAGCTCTTCCGAAAACTGATAGGAATATTCCATGCTTTCAATGTCGCAGCGCGCACCGGGATAGCGGTTCCAGAACCAGGTCCCGCCGACGCCGCTGGCGGCCTCAATGACCTTTACGGTCAAGCCCTGCTCACGTAGCCGATGGAGCATGTAAAGACCTGCAAAACCCGCCCCCACAATGACCGCGTCAACTTTTCGTGTGTCCATTACTTCCTGTCCCCTGCCAATCAGAAATTCCGGCTCCGGGGTGAGTAGAAGGCAGAAGCTTTCAGGTGGTCAAGTCACAACGTCAACTGCCGCCCAAAACCGAGGTTCCATCTGCCCCGTGCATTTTGCAAGATCAGGAGCCGCCAACGAAGACTTTACAAGGCAGCAGGCTTCGACAATTATCTCGTACGTATATTGCTTCACGAAGTTGAGTAAAGGACTAACCATGAGAAAGTTCGCACTTGCCCTGTCCGCCGTTTGTGCCATGAGTGTGGTTTCAGCGCCCGCGCAAGCCTTCAATCTGATTGACTGGATTCTCAACACTTTTGCCCAGTATCAATGCGATAGATATGGCTCTACACAGGATACGACTTACAATTGCTAGAAACAGCCTGCGTCTGTTGACGGACTGAACTCCGCCTACTCTCCGGCGAGGCTGTCGGTTGATCCATAAAGCCGGGCATTCCTGCGCTCTGTGAGCGCTCTGAGTCGCTGATGCCGTTCTGGTGTCAAAGGATAGTTCCAGGTGAGCCAGCAGGCGATTGCAAAGAAAAACGGCGTGAAAAGCGTGTAGAAACCTGCGAGCCAGAGAAGTTCGGTCGGGCCGTTGTTGGTGGTCAGGGGCGTTGGGTCAAAGCCTGCGAAGGCGACCGCGTTCAGGGAAGCACCGGTGCCAATAGCGATGGCGAGCTTGCCGACCATCCCGGACATGGCGAAGAAAGCACCGGCGCGCTTGCCGCCGGAGCGGGCGGAATCCACATCGACCACATCAGCCAGCATGGCGAGTGGCAGGAACTGCAGCCCGCCAAAGCAGAACCCTTTGACGGCGAACAGAATAGTGAAAGCCGTGTAATCCCCATAGTCCAGGAAGAAATTCGCAATACTGACAAAGCTGACGAACACAAGGGTAAAAACAAAAGCCCGATGCTTGCCGATCTGCTTGCCCAGCCAGAGCCAGAATGGAATGGCGGCAAGGCCGACAGTGAAATAGATGAGGTAGAGGAAGCCCGTACTTTCAACACCAATAACCTCACGCATGAAGAACAGCGACACAGCATTTCGGAAGGCTTCACCAGATGAGACCAGAAACCAGATGATCATGACGCGCTTGAAGGGCCCGTTTCGCGCCATAAGCTTGAGGCCTTCCTTCAGCGTTATTTTGGTTCTTGCGGCATGAGCCGGTTCTTTGACGAAGAGCAGCACCAGGAGGATGGCGATGGGGAGGGTGACAAATATTGCCCAGTTGAGCGCCTCAACGATTTCGACATTGCCGCCGTCGTAATACTGCACAACCACCGGAATGGCAGCGGCGATCCAGAGACCGGCGAGCGTGAAGAATTCACGTACAGCCGTGACGCGGGAGCGCTGATGATAGATCGGTGAAAGCTCGGCCCCCCAGGCGCCATAAGGAAGCGCGATCATGGTCGAGCCCAGAAACATAATGCTGAGCCAAAAGAGGAAATAGAGTGCGCCGACCTCGCCTTGCGGCAAGAAAAGCATATATGTGCCAAGAAGCATGACCGGCAGACCGGCCGCCAGCCACGGTTTCCGCCGGCCGTATTTTGTCATCCATTTGTCGCTGGCCTCGCCGATCAGCGGGTCGGTGATGACATCTGTAAATCGGCTCAGCATCAGCATGGTGCCGATGATGGCCAGATCGACACCCAGATTTCCGGCGTACAATGGCGCGATCCAGATGGCGAGCGGATAGCCGATCACAGCCAGCGGCAATCCAATGGTGCCGTAAACAAAAATGGTACTGCGGCTTAAGAGCCCCTCTTCACTGCCCTCACCGGCAACCGCTACGTCTGACACAACGCTCTCCCCCTTATAGGTCTCGACACTGGTTCCCCCGGAAACCGGTGCTACACTAACGGCGAAGCCCTCTATGGGCAAACAGGTTGGCGATGAGGCAGGATTTCCAGAAGTATGCCGGATTACCCTTTCGTTTTGCTGGATGGTGGCATGGGCCGCGAATTGCAGGCGCGCGGGCTCGCGCCTATTGGCGGCGCCTGGTCGGCGGAGGCACTCATTCACAATCAGGATGTGGTGGAAGAAGTGCACAACGCATTTCTTGAAGCTGGCGCGGATATCATTACAACGAACACCTATGCGGTCGTGCCGTCGCTGCTGAAACGGGTCGATCTCGAAGGTGGCCTGCCAAAGCTTCTTTCCATGGCCTGCTTCCTGGCCCAGGAAGCCCGTAACATCATCAATCTGAAAGCAAGAATTGCCGTCAGCCTGCCACCCCTTCAGATGAGTTACCGACCGGATCTGGTAGGATCGCTTGAAGAAATGACGCCGGTTTATCAGGACATCGTACATGCGACAGCCGGAACCGCGGACCTCTTCCTGGGCGAAACGCTCAGTACTTCGCTGGAGGCTGTCGCCATTGGTGAAGCTGTAAAGTCGCGGGCGCCAGGCACGAGATTATGGATCTCCTGGACCCTCGACGACAGTGTGAACGGCAAACTCAGAAGCGGCGAGACACCGACCGAGGCGGTTCGTGCCCTTGATGGTTACGACGTCAGCGCATTTCTGTTCAATTGTTCCTCCATTGAAGCGATTGACCGTGCGCTTCCGGAATTGCGCGAAGCCACAGACAAACCCATCGGTGCCTATGCGAACTACTTCCAGCCGTTCGACGAGGACTGGGTGATGGGTGAGGAAGACGGCGAGCACGGCGTCCGTGATGACATCACCGTGGAATTCTACGTCGAGGCTGCAAAGCGCTGGCGCGAGATGGGCGCCTCGATCATCGGCGGCTGCTGTGGCATCGGAGCTGAATACATCGCCGCCCTCAGGGCAGCGTTTCCGAGGGGAAGTTGAGCATGCTGAAGGCGCTGTCATTGAGTGTGATTTCAGGCCTGTTCATTGTCGCCGGTGCTGCCGCAGACGAGCCTGAGACCGGTCGCTGTCTGGGTGACTTCCAGCGCGAGGAAATTGTCTTTGCCAGATGTATCAATCTCGCTGTCTGGGACAACACGAACGAAGACACATTGATGCTGGCGGAAGGATTGCAGGCAGCCATTGGCATCTACGAATTGACCGAAGAATTTGAAGATACTTCCGACCCACCGCTCGCGTCTTTTGCCGTCATCAGCCTCGGCGAACTGCAAGACATACCGGTGATGCTGGGACTTTACGGGCTGCGGGTGATCAGTCTGCAGGCAGAACAGCAAACAGTGATTGGCGATGCCGCGGTAGAGACATTCCGCCTGGAAGTGATTTCGCTCGGCGGTTCTTTGGATGCGATCGTCCGCATTGTAACAATTGGCGTTGTCGCCGACGGTGGCGTGACAGTGGATGGCAAGGACGTCACTGACAGAGACGACTTTCGTACGCCCTAGACCCGTTTCCATTTTCATGGAATCGGGTCCAGGTTGCTGTCGTTCACACCAATGCGCGAAGGCGCGCATGGCTCCCCACTGTTTGATAGACATTGAGGGCGGCACATAAGCGCCGGGGCCACGCTTGTGGTCCTGACCATTTCGAAATCGAAAATGGTCTAGCGCGGCCTTGGCCGTCTGGATTTGATACGCTCACCCGTTAAGCTTGTGTTGAGGTTGAAAAATCCAATAGGCTGCTGGGAGTAGAAGCCTGAATCACATGGAAAAGGGAAAGATTGTGAAAAGTAGCTTTAGAGGAGCTCTGTTGATTTCGATACTGGCGATTGTGGCTGTCGGCTCAGCCTTGGCCGCACCGAAGGCACCAACTGTGGCTGAATGTGCCTGGGCTGCGGTCGTGGGTGGCGATGTAAAGGAATTTGCCCTTAAGTCAGGCATGAGTGAGAGAGATGCCCGGCGGGCAGGTCGGAGAACGATGGCCAGACTGATCCTCAAAAAGCTGAATCCAAGTAGCGATGAAGAGTATTCGGTAAGAGAGACCTGCGCCAACGCCTTGACCGGGCCACTGACCTCAGCGGTTGGTAAACTTGGCAAGATCGCTCTTGAAGGACTGCAATAGGCGACTCAGCCAGGGCCTTCGTCAAATGTGACAGCGCCATCGGGCATGACCTCCCAGCTTGCCTTGGAGCCGACATAGATATGCATGCCGATTTCGATCTCGGGGTCGCCGTTCGTGGTCGCCAGCGTGATGGCTTCGACCACTCCATTGTTGACCACACAAAGCGTTGACCCGCAAATCCTGCAGAATTGAACGCCGACGCCCGCCTTGTTGATGTAGGACGTCAACAGCTCCTCACCAGACAACCACTGGAAGTCGTCCGGGTCGAGGGTGGCCATAGCGGAAGCCTGGGCGCTGAACATCTTTCGGCACCGCGAGCAGTGACAGGACCGGGCGCTTTTGAGTTGGCCGGCGATCTCGTATTTGATGGCGCCGCAAAAGCATTCACCAGTGATTGTCATTCGCCTCACTCCCTCAGTTGTTCCCCGAGAAAGTACATAGATGGGCGTCGCATTCCAACCATCACCGATGCCGCCGGGCTGGCTCTATCGGCGGCACCTGTTGACATCAGCCTCCGAATATAGTTTAGTATATAAATGATTAAGGAGATGAACTAATGGAGATACCCCGCAACGACACGCCAACGCTGGCTTTCCTTGACCAGGGCGGTCTGCCGGATGCAGAGGGCGATCGGGAAAAAATAGCGATATGCCTCGATTTCCTGCGGGTCGCGAAGCGGGCGTTGGAGTTCTTCTATGGCCGTTTCGAGGCAAATGGGCTGACGCCTGGAACCTATGCCGTGCTGATGGAGCTTTTGGCCCTCGAAGAAGGGCGCGGGCTGTCGCCTTCCAGGATCGCAGCCCGCATCGGGCTCTCGCGATCCAGCCTCACCATCCTTTCTGATCGTCTTGTAGATTCTGGTCTGATCGGTCGGCGATCAGGGGTCAACGATCGGCGTCGGCTGGAACTGTTTCTGACAGCCCGAGGCCGAAAATTCCTGGAAGATTTCCTGCCCGGCCAATTCGCCGACACTGCGCGTGTCATGCGTGACATTGATGATGAGGCTCGTGATGGTTTTCGAAAATCCCTCCGGCAGTTGGAGACAAATATCGAGGCGCTGAGATTTCTTACCTCTGAGGAGGCTGAAAATGTCCGCGCAGCAGGCACATAGACGCAGCACAGTATGGCTGACTTCTATTGGCGCTGCCTTCCTCCTCTATGCCCTGATTGGAAACTATGTGGCGCTACCGGGTTATCTTCGCTTCCTCGGGCGGGGCGGTGTATCCGAAGCAGGTAATGCCAATGATCTCGCGGTCATCTGGGGGGCTACAAAGACCATACTCTGGATCTATTCATTTCAGCTTGGTGTGATCTGCTTTGCTTTTGCTGCGATCCAGCGGAAAGGGATGCCTAAGACATTGCCCGCCGCGATCCTGATGCTCTGGCTTGTGATCTGGAGCTGGCCGAACTGGGGTGCACCTGGCGCCTGGTTTTACCCGGTCTTTGGATCAGCAATCCTCGTTTTCATGGCACTATCGATTCTGGGTGGTGATAGTGCAAGTGAAGACGAAACCCACGAGTCGCTGTTCCGGATTCTGGCACTATCGTTCTTTGCTTTTGCCACATGGGATGTCTGCGGTCTCGGCAGCATGGGCCGCATCCTTCATCCGGAAGAAGCAGCTGAACCCCTGGCTCACAGTTTTGTCGTCACGCAAAGCACCAAGCTAATGCTTGAACTGGTTTTGGCCTGGGGCTTCCTTTTTGGAAGTCGTGGAAAACCCGGCCAGTTTTGGCGTACCAGCTGAAAACTCCGCTGCTGTTACAGTCCCAGCACCTGTTTCGCCATGATGTTGCGCATAACCTCTGAGGTTCCGGCAGCAATGGTCCCGGCGCGGCCCATGGCGTAACTGGTCATGACGGACTTGGTGTAGTCGGGGCCGATTGTCGGCTCGTTCGAACCTTCGAGGAAGCTTTCGCGGATGTAGGGATTGGCGTAGTAGGCGATGGCTTCGACCATTAACGTCTGCAGCGCCTGGCCGGCTTCGGAGCCCCTCACCTTGAGATAGGACGAGAATCCCGGCCCCGGCAGACCACCGGCCTGTGCTGTGGCGAGGTTTCTGAATTCGGTATACTCGAGACCGCGAATTTCCAGTTCGACCGCTTCGACTTTGGCTTTGAATACAGGATCTTCAATCAGAGGCACGCCATCTGTCTTTTCTTCAGAAGCCACTCGTCTGAGGCGGGCAAGTGACGTTTCGAGCCCCGCTACCCTGCCCGAGCCGGTACGTTCGGTCTGGAGCAGGTTCTTGGCAACGGTCCAGCCCTGGTTTTCCGGGCCTACTCGCTGGACCACGGGAATGCGGACATCGGTAAAGAAGACCTCGTTGAAATGATGGAAGCCGTCCATCGAGATGATGGGATGAATTTCAATGCCTGGCGTATTGACGTCAGCCAGCAGAAACGTAATGCCTTCCTGCTTCTTGCCCTTTGACGAGGTGCGCGTCAGCACGAATATCCAGTCCGCGTATTGGGCGAGGCTGGTCCATATCTTGTGGCCGTTGACCACGTAATCATCGCCATCACGGATGGCTTCAGTCTTCAGGGAGGCAAGATCAGAACCTGATCCCCGTTCCGAATAGCCTTGCGTCCAGAGAATTTCCCCTGAACGGGTAGCCTCAAGAAACTGCTCTTTCTGTTCGTCCGAACCATGACGCTGAAGCACCGGCCCGATCATATTGATGTTCTGACCGCGAAGCCTGGGCGCACCGGAACGCGAGAATTCACGATCGAATATGAAACCTTCCGAAATGCTCCAGTCCGTGCCGCCATGTTCGGGCAACCAATCCGGTGCGGCCCAACCCTTGTCATAAAGAATTTTATGCCAGCGCTTTTGATCGACCTTCGAAAGCTGAACGCCCCGGGCCGACTTTTCCCTGATGTCGGCAGGGTACTCAGTTGCAAAGAAAGCGCGGACTTCTTCCTGAAACGCCATGTCAGATTCGCTGAATTCCAGATCCATGATTTCGCTCCCCATTCTCTCTTTTCCTGATCCTGCCACAGGGCGGGCGTGACCGCAAAACGACTAGCGGCCTTTGAAGTCACCTTGCCGCTTTTCGATGAAAGATTGCACGCCTTCGGCCGCATCGTCCGTGTCCCTGAGTCGCGCTGACAGCATCGGGAACTGTCGGACCGCAGCGTATTCACCCCTCATCTGATAGGTCATCGCGCTCTCCTTGCTGGCTTGCACGGCAAGGGGGGCAAGCTGACCTATTTCCTCGGCAATTTCGATGGCGCGGTCCAGCTCTTTCCCCGGCTCAACAACCTCCTGGACAAATCCAATTCGGTAGGCTTCCGCTGCATCGAACTCATCAGCGCGGAGGAGGTGATACATCGCGTTGCCCCATCCTGCACGATCGATGAAACGGAAGGTCGCACCTCCCCCCGCCATAATGCCGCGCCTTGGCTCAATCTGCGCGAAACGGCAATCGGATGCCGCAATCACAATGTCGGCCGCCAGCATCAGCTCGATCCCCAGGGTGTAGGTGATGCCGCTGACGGCCGCGATAATCGGTTTTGTGCACTTCCTGCCGAGGGCCAGGGGATCGACCTCTTCTGAATCCGGATCCGTGATCGGAGCACCCCAGGCACCTGATGACCAGTTCGGCAGATCAAGTCCGGCCGTGGTGTGCTCGCCATGGCCAAACAGGACGCCGGTCCTGATGGCATCGTTGTGTTGAAGTTCCTGAAACGCGTCTTTCAATTCGTCGCGCATTTTGGTGGTAAAGCCATTCAGTTTCTCAGGTCTGTTAAGTCCGATCAACATGACCTGGCCCCTCAGCTCCGTTGAAATGCTGCCCTCGCTCGATTGTTCATTGCTCATTTCTTTTTCCTTTACGCATGCGCTCAATTAGGCGAGCCTTTCGCCAATTTTGGGCCTGTAACAGGTACACTTGCAAGACATCAGTCAGGGATAGCGTGACCGACGAAGAAATTGTCCAGAGGATCAACGATCAGCTGCAACCGGCCATCGCGACGCTCGGTGGCAGGATGGTCGACGCCGATCAGAAGGCGGGCTCTGTAAGCATGGAATTCGATGTCGGCGCGCCTTTCAGCCACACAGGTGGTTTGACAATTCAGGGCGGCTACATTGCAACTATGCTGGACGCGACCATGGCGATGGCAGTCGTCGGACTCTCTCGGTTCACACGAAGTGCGCCGACGCTGGAATTGAAAGTCAGCTATTTTCTGCCGGCAAAACCGGGCCGTTTTCTGTCAACGGCGCGACTGGTCCGGATGGGACGAAGCGTTACTTTCACTGAAGCTGATCTGCTTGACGCCGAAGACAATCTTGTTGCAAGGGCCAGTTCAACAATCGCTGCGCGGGAACGCAAAAAATAATCGAAAGGGAACAGATATGTTACAGGATTTGACCGGCAAAGTCGCTTGGATCACAGGCGCGGGTACTGGCATCGGCGAAGACGGCGCGCTGAAGCTGGCGCACGCCGGTGTGAAAGTTGCAATATCGGGTCGTCGTCTGAAGCCTTTGGAAGACCTCGCCAAACGTATCGAAAGTGAAGGCGGCGAAGTGATAATCGAGCCCCTTGATGTCTCGGACCGCGATGCCGTCTACAGTGTCGTGGACAGCGTCATGAAAAAATGGGGGCGCATCGATATCGGCGTTTTCAGTGCGGGCGTCAACTATAAGGAAAGAAACTGGCATAACGTTTCGGATGAAACCTGGGATCAAGTAATTGGCATTGACCTGAGCGGCGCTTTCTATTGCTGCCACGCTGTGATGCCCATCATGCGGGAACAGAAGGATGGGCACATCATCAACATCTCATCCATGGCGGCAAAGGGTGTGAGCCCTCTGACCGGGCCCGGCTACACCGCCGCGAAGCACGCCATGAACGCCATGAACTCTTCTATTATCGTCGAAGAGCGCAACAATGGAATCCGTGCCTGCGCGATCTGCCCAGGCGAGGTGGCCACGCCTATTCTCGATAATCGGCCCGTGCCGGTGACGGATGAAGACAAGGAAACGATGCTCCAGTCAGATGATCTCGGGGATCTCATTCTATTCGTTGCACAGCAACCAAAGCACGTGACTCTGAACGAGATTCTGATCAACCCGACCTGGAATCGGTTCGCGCCGCGTTAAAAGTCCGTGTTCAGCTGGTCAAGGTTCGAAAATGTGCCCTGATCACGCGAAATTGATGGGAATGTCCTGTTCAACCCTGGCGATCCACAGTTTCACATCGGGATAGGCGGCCAGATCGAACCCACCTTCAGGGGCCAGGCGGGTATAGGCCAGCAGCGCAATATCTGCGACGGTCAAGTCGCTGCCCACGAAATACTCACGCCCATCAAGGTGTGCTGCCATGAGGTCGAGCGCGGCGTAACCTTTCGCGACCCTTTCCTGGTCCAGTTCGTCCAGAGACCTGCCGAGATAGAGAATCTGAAATCGGCAGACAGCGATGTAGGGTTCATGAGAATATTGTTCCCAGAAGAGCCATTCATTTGTTTTTGCCCGATCGTAGGGATCCTGGGGCAGAAGATCCGTGCCTTCGGCAAGGCAGGAGATGATGGCATTGGACTGAGCAAGCAACCTTCCGTCCCCCAGCTCAACAAGTGGCAGCTGACCTGCCGGGTTCATGGCCAGAAATTCAGGAGTCCGGGTGTCCCCCTTCAGGATGTCCATGTCGATCCATTCATAGGGAATGCTCAGTCTTTCAGCGGTGTAGAGAACTTTGAGGCAATTCCCTGATATCCTGTCACCATAAATGCGCAGTTGATTTTCCGCTGTCACCGTCAAGGGGCCTGTCTACTGCAGTTGCTGGGGATCGGATGCAAGGGAAATGATCCCCTTTTTGATAGCAAACTGAACCAGTTCGGCAGTCGTCTTCAGTCTCAGAAGATCCATGATGCGGTATTTGTGGAAAGCGATCGTCCTTGGGCTCAGGTCCAGTATGCGAGCAGTTTCCTTCATGGAGTAGCCTTCTGCGACGAGCTGCAAAACTTCACGTTGGCGGGCTGTGAGCTCTGTGGACACAACTTCATCGCCCGGTCGCCGCCGCTGCAAATCGGTCATGTCCTTGGACAGCAACGGCGTGATGTAGGTGCGACCTCTTGTAACCTGTTCAATTGCTTCGATCAATTCCGATCCAGCCGAGTTTTTCAGCAGATAGCCAGACGCCCCTTTGCGAAACGCTTCAGCCACTATTTCGGGTTCACTGTTAACCGTGACGAAGACGATAGCGGCATCGGGGACGATTTTTCGGAGCTGACCGCAGGCATCAAGACCGTTCAGGAGGGGCATGGAGATATCAAGCAAGATGACATCTGGTTGCAATTCTTTGGCGGCAACAAGAACTGCACGACCGTCACCCACCGTACCGACGACATCAAATTCAGGCTCAAGAATCTTGCTGAATGCATCCACCAGCATCCGGTGATCATCGGCGAGAAGAACGCGTATCCGGTCCATAATGATCCTATTGGCGGCACTTCTGTCTTGCGACTCGATCGCAGCTGCTGCCTTCCATTCTGCGACTATAGCGCCAAAAAGGCCAACCGCAAAGCCATGTGCGAGAAGCGTTCCCCTACCACAGGAATGGGATCAGCGCCTTTCTGGATTTTGGATAGTCGGGGAAAGTTTCGCGATACCATTTCAGATGTGCTGCTGCCCGCGGAGCCAGATTGGCAAGCGTATAAAGCGCGAACAGAAGGCCGGCCCATGACCAGGCAGCAAGGGCCCAGCCAAACCATTGTATAATCTCGCCGAGGTAGTTGGGGGCCGCGATGTGACGATGAAGCCCGACATCCGGCACCAGGTATGCGTCTGACGATGCCGTCTTCCGAAGATCGAGAATTTGATTGTCCGACCGAATGTTGAGCGCGGCGCCTGCGACGAAGAGCGAGAGACCGCTCAAAAAACGAACGTCCCAGAACCAGTTCAGATCGTAAAGACTCTCGCCGACCGCCAGCCCGAGGCCGTTTGCGAAACCGTTCAGCACATTGAACAGGCAGGCGATCGCGCAGATCAGTAGCGGCATTTGTTTCGTCGAAGCCCGGCGCTGCCAGGGGTAAATTATTGACCGGTTGGTGTAGTGGGCGAGCCAGAGGATGAGAAGCACGACGAGGGCAGGCGATACGTTCGTTGTTGCGATTAGCGCCACCACAGGCATTGTCAGAAGGGCGACACTCTCCATTACCAGCCAGCCGAGGTTGGCATTGATCGCAGGGCCGAAGCCTTCACGCATGTGCCGGCCATAGGGCGCGTTGACAAACCAGAGAACAACAAAAGTAACCATCGCCACGACGGCATAAACTGCAAGGGCAATCCGGTAAGCGTCGTTCAGCACAAGCGTCTGGATCGTCACTGCTTGATCCCTATCTTGCAGGAACAGTGAATTTGATTTCCGGCAATGCGGATTGCCAAAACCTGCATAAGAATACATATTCAGGGCGAGCCAGGGCTGCAGTTGCATTCATCAGAAATCGCTCCGTTCATTGGGAGGTTCTTATAATGATGTTGCCACGCAACCTGCAAGGTGTCGTCTGTTTCGGCACATTTTTCTCACTTTGTTTGATTGCAGCTCTCGCGGGATCGAACGCTCCGGCGTTCGCTCAGACCGCAGATGGACCGATAATACGGCTTCGCGGCATCCTTTTGGATCCAAGCGCTGATGGCGACTTCAGTATAATCGGTGGGGATGTGGACATGAGCAGCGAGGTGCTGCCCGAAGCCGATGTCACATGGTTTCTGACCGACCGGCTGGCGATAGAAATATCCGTTGCAAATCCAGCCGTTATTTCAAACATTCCGACCGACGTCACGCTGGCAGATTCCACGCTTGGTGAGCTGGATGTCGGCCGCATCCATTTGTTCACGACAGCCGCGACGCTGCAATATCACTTCGCTCCTGAAGCGCAGATCAGGCCCTATGTCGGTGCTGGCATAAACTACACATTCTTCTATGACCATTTCGTGCCTGAAGCGACTGCCGCTGACGTTTCCTACAATGACAACTTTGGCGTGGTGTTCCAGGCAGGCTTTGATGTGCCGCTGGGCGACCGATTCAGCTTCAACCTTGATGTGAAACGCCTGTTTCTGAGAACGGATATTCAACTCCGTCAGGTGGGGGCGGCTGAGGGCGCAACGCTGGACGCAAGCGTTGGCGTCAATTCCTGGATGTTTGGCACCGGTTTCGGCTACCGGTTTTAGCCGCCGCCCGCGCCTATTGCGCACGCGTCACTGAGTCTGGCAAATTTGGCTGTCAATTTCCCTGCAAGCGCTGTATTGAACCGCACCCGATCGCAGAAATCAGCTATCCAAGATGCTTGCCCATGACCGACACAGCCAAAGGTTTGCGAAACATCGCCATTATTGCCCATGTTGACCATGGCAAGACGACGCTTGTCGATCGGTTGCTGCAGCAGTCCGGCGCTTTCGAAGCCCATGTGGAAGCGCCTGAACGGGCAATGGACACTGACGACATTGAACGCGAACGCGGCATCACCATCCTTGCCAAGAATACGGCCATTACATGGGAGGGCTGGCGTATCAACATTGTGGATACGCCGGGCCATGCCGACTTCGGCGGTGAGGTTGAGCGGGTCCTCTCAATGGTGGACAGCGTGCTTCTGCTGGTGGACGCCGTAGAAGGTCCAATGCCGCAGACGCGCTTCGTCACCATGAAAGCATTAGCGCTTGGGCTCAATCCGATTGTCGTCATCAACAAAGTGGATCGCCAGGGCGCGCGCCCGGACTGGGCTGTGGATCAGACGTTCGAATTGTTTGATCGGCTCGGTGCGTCCGACGAACAGCTTGATTTTCCGATCGTCTATGCCTCAGCGACCGAAGGCTGGTCTGCACTCGACCTTGACCACCGGCTGACCGACATGACCGCCCTCTTCCAGACCATTGTTGATCGTGTGCCGCCGCCGGCCATTGATGAGGAAGGTCCGCTGCAACTTCAGGTCAGCGCGCTCAATTACTCCAGCTACGTTGGTGTCATTGGTGTCGGGCGGATCGAGCGCGGCACCATCAGGCGGAACGACACAGTAACCATAGTTAGCCCTGAAGGTGCGACGCGCCAGGGCCGCATCCTGCAAATCCTTGGCTTCCATGGACTTGAAAAGGTCGAGTGGCAGGAAGCGTCAGCAGGCCAGATCATTGCCTTTTCGGGGATTGATGACCTCCACATCTCCGACACGATCTGTGATCCGGAAACAGTTGAGGCCCTGCCAGCCCTGCAGGTCGATGAGCCGACCATCACTATGACTTTTCAGGTCAATGACAGCCCTCTGGCCGGCCTGGACGGCAAGTATGTGACGAGCCGCAATATTGGCGAGCGTCTTCAGCAGGAGCTTGTCCACAATGTAGCTCTTCGTGTCGAGCAGGAAGCCGACCCTTCAAAATTCAAAGTCTCCGGCCGCGGTGAGTTGCATCTATCCATCCTGATAGAGAATATGCGCCGCGAGGGGTATGAGCTCGCCATCTCCCGACCGGAGGTGATCCTGAAGACCGTCGACGGGCAAATCCATGAGCCCTGGGAAACGTTGACTGTTGACGTCGAAGAAGTGCACCAGGGCACAGTCATGGAAAAGCTGGGTACGAGGAAAGGTCTCCTGAAGGACATGGTCTCGGATGGCAAAGGACGCATCAGGCTGGATTACGAGATTCCGAGCCGCGGACTGATCGGTTTCCGGTCAGAATTCTTGACCGCGACATCAGGATCAGGGCTCATCTATCATACCTTTGAACGTTATGCGCCGAGGGCTGAGGGCGAATTGGGCGAACGCCAAAATGGTGTCCTTGTCTCCATGGCCAACGGCCCGGCAGTGGGCTACGCACTGTTCAATCTGCAGGAGCGCGGCAAGCTCTTTATCGGACATGGTGAGGCTGTCTATGAAGGTATGGTGATCGGCATCCACACCCGCGGCAATGATCTGACGGTCAACCCGCTCAAGGGCAAACAGCTGACAAATATCCGTGCCGCCGGCAGCGACGAGAACGTTGTTCTTTCGGCTCCAATTCAGACCACACTTGAGTATGCTCTGGAGTTCATTGGCGACGATGAACTGGTTGAAGTTACACCAAAGTCCGTCCGTGTGCGGAAGAAGCTGTTGAAGGAGCATGAGCGTAAGAAGGCGTCACGCGCGGCCTAATGATCTAGAAGTCCCTTGTGATGCTAAGCATTACAGATGCTTCCTGCTGCCCCTCGATGTGGTCGGCATCAAAACTGTAGGCTAGATTTGCCTCACCAATCCAGTTGCCAAACTTCGCCTGATAGGCTGTTTCCAGAGCAAGCTCTCGACCGCTCGGCGAAAGAGAAAGATCGCGGTTCGAAAAGTCTATATGCCCCGACTGACGATCACGAGCCCTGCCACTGACGAATGTAAGGTTCGCCTGTTCGACGTGCAGCGGCTGATGCACAGTGAATGAAAGCGCATCTCCTGGCAGCAGTGTACTGCGGCGCCCGATGCCGAAAGAAAAGCTGGTGCTCGAAATGTTGCCAAGTCCCGTCAGCAGGGAGTTTTCAATGCTCCCGGGATCTGTGAGCGCCGCACTCAGGCGTCCGGCCAGGAAGATGCCGTTTTCAAATCCGCGCTGTCCGGCCAGCGTCAGCCAGGTCGTGGTGGATCGTTCAGTCAGCGCAAGCCCACCGGCTGCAACGCTGCCAAGGAGTGCGCCGTCCTCTACAAGTGCGCCGACCTCCAGTCCAAACAGAGCCGATCCCGACCTCCGATCATAGCGCAGGGCAAATGCATGGCTTGATTGGTTGTCTCGCAATGCAGCTACCGGATGGGCCTTGATGCCCTGGTTCCAGGCGCTGGATATGCCGAGCCGTAAGTGCGAGCCATCAGCAAAGGGAACACCGGCAATCGCATAGGTACCCTGACCATGATCAACTGGATGAGAGAAAGCCTGAGTGAGGGATACGAGATTGAATGGCCGCGCCGCCATGGCATCACCAAGTGAACGGCCAATGCCCGCCGCAAGGTCCAGGCCTGCTCGGCTGTCCGAAAATTCGAGTACGACATCGCGTTCGCGCTCATAGGGTGTCAGAGGGCTGCTGCGCAACGATGCTGCCTCGCGTTCCCAGGCATTCTCGCCGAACGCATAGAAGATCTTGCCCGTCTCGCCGAAACGAAGCGAGGATGATTTCCAGTCTTGCTTACGATTGAAAAGATTGGTGATCCGGGATCCTTGCGAAACTTGCGAAACTTGCGACACTGAAGATACAAATGATTTGAGGTCAATTGTGAAATCGCGTGTGAAGCCGTCCAGGATCATGACATCGGATGCACTGGCACCAAAGCTTCCGCCGTCACCGAAAGCACTGCCGAGAACAATGCCGGTCCCCGTCACCAGAGGGCCGGTTGAGGATGCCCCGATGGCAAAGGTCGATGTGCCAAGAGGCTGAAGCGCCGCATCGAGATTGAGAAGCCCCTGCCCATAGATGGCATCGACGCCAGGCAGACCGAGGTCCGTTGCGCTATCGAAAAGGATGTTCATGACATCCCGCCCGGTCAGTGTCGGCCAGCGTTCGAAGATGATGGCTGCTGCGCCGACAACATGCGGCGCCGAAAATGACGTGCCACTGCCGATCACCATGACGCCGTTCCACGGGAAGGCAATGTTGACGCCGGGGGCAACCATGTAATGATCTCTGGCCACACCCGCCCGGTCAGAGAATGACGCGATCTGAAGATTTTCTCTGACAGCGCCGACAATTATAAATGCGCCAGGACCTGAATCGAGAATGCCAGCGTTTTGCAGTTCCGCAATGGTTTGCAGGTTTGAGAGCGATGGTTCCGGGTCGCTGTTATTGCCCGCGGAGGATACCAGGAGCGCTCCATTCTGGACTGCAATCGCGTCGCTTTCGACCACATACCTGTCGGTGACGACCGGCGGATTGGGGATTATGTCGCCTTCATCGAAACCGATGGACTTGTTTATTACGCGCGCACCATTGTCAGTGAGATAGGTCCAGGGGTCCGACACATGGAACGTAATACCGTTGAAAGATTCAAGTGTTCCGTTCACGCCTGAAAAAAAGTCAACAGCAAGAACTTCTGCATTGAAAGCAACACCATGGGTTCCAAGGTCATTCTTGGCTCCAGCGGCAACGACGGCTACGGCCTGGCCGTGCTCGTCAGTTGTCGCGCTTTCGCCAATTTGAGCTTCATAAATATCAACAATTGCAGGATCCAGATCTCGACTGAGCGGGTTAAAATCAAGCTCGTCTGACGCGAAATCAAAATTGAAATCAAACACCCCGATCGTCACGCCCTCTCCGGTAAAGCCGGCCGCATAGACTTCGGCTGCATTGATCGCTTCGAGGCCCCAGGATGCATTGAATTCGGCAGTGCGAAAATCATCAGGCGTGGGGCCTGGTGGTGGCGGGGG
>CBDUYM010000015.1:0-83414 GCA_965371465.1 uncultured Alphaproteobacteria bacterium | reverse complement strand
GCAGAGGAAGCACCAGCAGAGGAAGCACCAGCAGAGGAAGCACCAGCAGAGGAAGCACCAGCAGAGGAAGTCGTTGCCGCCGAAGAGA
Source organism: uncultured Alphaproteobacteria bacterium (assembly GCA_965371465.1). GTDB lineage: Bacteria > Pseudomonadota > Alphaproteobacteria > CBDUYM01 > CBDUYM01 > CBDUYM01. The sequence goes on along the minus strand of CBDUYM010000015.1, from coordinate 83,326 downwards.
CTGCAGCGGAAGAAGCACCGGCCGAGGACACGAAAACTGAAGAATAGAGCTGACCATAGTGATCAGAAGATGATCTGCGTTGCTGCCATTGGCGGGGCCCGTGGTGTCCATGGCGATGTGCGTTTGCGCACGTTTACGGATGCGCCCGAAACCGTGGCCCGCTTCGGCACGCTCTATTCCAGTGATGGACAGAAGACCTATGCCCTTCAAGATCCGAAAGTGCTCAATGGTGATGTCATAAGCCGTATTGACGGTATCGCAACCCGCGAGGAAGCCATGGCAATGAAGGGCACTGAGCTCTTTGTGCCGCGCGAAAGCTTCCCCGAAACCGACGATGAAGAAGAATTCTACGTCTCAGACCTCATCGGTCTCACGGTTCTTGATGAGACGGGCAAAAAGATCGGTTCGGTCAGAAACGTCGATAATTTTGGCGCCAATGATGTCCTCGAAGTAACTCTCGACGGTGACAGGCATTCTGAGAAAGAGAGTGCCTCGGGTGCGGCCCTGAAGGGAAGCTCGCTCCTCCTGCCGTTCACCAGGGCAATGGTGCCCGAAATAGACATTGCCGGCGGTCGTATCACGGTGATTGTGCCGGACCAGCTTCTGCCGGAAGGAGGCGAGCCCGATGACCCCGATGACGGAAAATAGCCCGCTCTGGCGTGCCACAGTGCTCACTCTTTATCCGGAGATGTTTCCCGGTCCTCTGGGCCAGAGCCTGGCCGGGCGTGGCCTGGACGAAGGCATATGGGCCCTCGAGGCGGTCAACATCCGCGACTTCGCCGACGACGCCCATGCATCCGTCGACGACACACCTGCAGGCGGCGGTCCGGGCATGGTGATGCGCGCCGATGTGCTGACCGAAGCGGTGGAAAGCGTCGCTGCAATGGGGCCCCTTCTTCTGATGACGCCAAAGGGCACCCCGCTCGATCAGAAACGTGTTCGGGAACTGGCCGCAGCCGGGGCTGCGAGAATTGTCTGCGGCAGGTTCGAAGGTGTGGATGAGCGGTTTATGGAAGAAACCGGCGCCGAAGAAATCAGCATCGGCGACTATGTTCTGTCGGGTGGTGAACCCGCCGCTCTGGCGCTTATGGACGCGGTCGTCCGGCTTTTGCCAGGCATTGTGGGTGAGGCTGAGAGCCTGAGCGAGGAAAGCTTCAATGACGGGCTATTGGAGTATCCGCAGTATACCAGGCCCCGTGAATGGCGCGGCAGGTCCATACCCGATGTCCTTCTGTCCGGCCATCACGCTGAAATTGCCGCCTGGCGACAGGCGAAACGTGAAGAACTGACCTCTGAAAGGCGGCCCGATCTATGGGCACAACATCGCCCTAGTTAGAGAAAATTGACAAAAGAAGTTTGACAAAAAGCCATCAGGCATGTTGAAAGGCCTTCGTTATGAATTTATTGGAAAAAATTGGCGCTGCCGAAGTTGAACGGCTCAAAGAAGGAAGAGACATTCCTGACTTTGATCCAGGCGATTCTGTGCGCGTAAATGTGAAGGTCGTCGAAGGCACGCGTGAGCGGATTCAGGCCTTTGAGGGCGTGGTCATTGCCATGAGTGGCAGCGACGTCAACAGAACTTTCACGGTTCGCAAAATCAGCCATGGTGAGGGCGTGGAACGTGTGTTCCCCCTCTATTCGCCCAACATAGACAGCATCGACGTCATTCGTCATGGCCGCGTTCGTCGCGCCAAACTCTACTACCTGCGTGGCCGCCGCGGCCGTTCAGCCCGAATTACCGAACGCCAGCGTCCCCGGACACACAAGGGGTCTTAAACAAAGCGCGTTCCGCAAGCTAATCTGGACAGAAGACAGATCCATCGGAAGGGCGCTCTTTACAGACGCGAACTCCGGTGGATTTTTTATGCCCAGTGATTCCTAGAAGGCCCAGTGATTCCTAGAAAGCAAAGACATGGCAAGCACCCTCTACGATAAAATCTGGCAAGCGCATCTTGTGGACCAGCAGGATGACGGCACCTGCCTGATTTATATTGATCGCCATCTGGTGCATGAGGTGACAAGCCCTCAGGCCTTTGAAGGACTGCGCATGGAAGGCCGCAAAGTGCGCCGTCCCGAAACCGTCATCGCCGTCGCCGACCATAATGTGCCGACCACGGATCGATCCAAGGGTATTGAAGATCCCCAGTCGCTTTTGCAGGTCGAAACACTCGAAGAGAACTGCCGTGAGTTTAATATCTCCTATTTCCCGATGAACGATGTTCGTCAGGGCATTGTCCATATTGTTGGGCCCGAACAGGGCTTCACACATCCAGGCGCGACCCTTGTATGTGGCGACAGCCATACGGCCACCCATGGCGCATTCGGATGCCTGGCTTTCGGCATCGGCACGTCTGAGGTGGAACATGTACTCGCGACCCAGACTCTGCTGCAGCAGCCGGCAAAGAACCTGCTGGTCAATGTGTCAGGCGAATTGCCAAGCGGTGTTACGCCGAAAGATGTCATTCTCGAAATCATTGGCACGATCGGCACCGCTGGCGGCACCGGTTACATCATTGAATATGCCGGTGACACTATTCGCGGTTTCTCCATGGAGGAACGGATGACCGTCTGCAATATGACCATCGAAGGTGGCGCGCGCGCCGGTCTGATCGCACCTGATCAGATCACTTTCGACTACCTGAACGGCCGGCCCGGCGTGCCCAAAGGCGATGCCTGGCAGAGTGCCGTTGCCTACTGGTCGACTTTCAAGACGGATGACGGCGCTCATTTTGACAAGGTTGTTGAAATTGATGCGACCAGGCTGGTGCCGAACGTGACCTGGGGCACCAGCCCTGAAAACGTGCTGCCCATTACCGGCGTCGTGCCCGATCCGGCTGACCAACCCGACGAGGTCCGCCGCCAGGGCATGGAACGCATGCTCGACTACATGGGGCTGAAGGCAGGTGATGTGCTGGCCGAACTGAAAATCGATCGTGTTTTTATCGGCTCGTGCACCAATGGCCGCATCGAAGATTTCCGGGCGGCGGCCAAAATTGCCAAGGGGCGCCAGGTTGCCGATCATGTGGATGCCATGGTGGTTCCGGGGTCCGGGCTTGTGAAGGCGCAGGCCGAAGCCGAAGGTCTTGACAAGATTTTTACAGATGCCGGCTTTGAATGGCGTGAACCGGGCTGCTCCATGTGCCTTGCCATGAACGCTGACAAACTGGCACCTGAGGAACGATGCGCCTCAACTTCCAACCGAAATTTCGAAGGCCGTCAGGGTCGGGGTGGCCGAACCCATCTGGTCAGCCCGGCCATGGCCGTTGCCGCCGCCATCAAGGGCACGCTGACAGACGTGCGCAAGTTTCAGGAGTAGGGACAAATGGAAAAATTCAACAGGCTCTCAGGCGTTGCTGCCCCGATGCCGATGATCAACGTCGATACCGACATGATCATCCCCAAGCAGTTCCTGAAAACCATCAAGCGGACCGGCCTTGGCAAGAATCTCTTTGACGAGATGCGTTACACTATAGCGGGCGACGAGATCGAGGATTTCGTGCTCAACAAGCCGGCCTACAGGAACGCGAAGATACTGGTCGCAGGCGAAAATTTTGGTTGCGGATCAAGCCGTGAGCATGCCCCCTGGGCGCTGATGGACTTCGGCATTCGCTGCGTCATCGCGCCCAGTTTTGCCGATATTTTCTACAATAACTGTTTCAAGAACGGTATTTTGCCGATTATTCTGCCAAAGGAAGATGTCGACAAACTCATGGACGATGCTGAACGGGGTGCAAATGCGACCGTTGCCATTGATCTTGAGGCGCAGGAAATTACCGGGCCTGACGGCGGCATGATCACCTTTGACATTGATCCCTTCCGGAAGCATTTGCTGCTTGAAGGTCTTGATGACATTGGTCTGACCCTTGCCAAGGAAGACAAGATCGCAGCTCATGAGGCGATGCAGGCAAGTGCACGGCCCTGGCTCAACAATTAACGACTGCAGGAAGCGTTTATAAAATGGCGTCAAATCGTAATCTCCTGGTACTGCCCGGTGACGGCATCGGACCTGAAGTGGTGGGCCAGATGTATCGCGTCGTCGAATGGATGAATGACCGTCGTGCCGTGACATTTGATGTTACAGAGGACCTTGTCGGTGGCTGCGCCTATGACATGCATGGCACGCCACTCGCTGATGCAACCATGGACAAAGCACAGGCCGCTGATGCGGTCATTTTGGGCGCGGTTGGCGGCCCCAAGTGGGATGATCTTGATTTCTCAGTTAAGCCCGAGCGCGGGCTCCTCAGGCTCAGGAAAGAAATGGATCTTTTTGCCAATCTCCGGCCGGCGATCTGTTTCGATGCGCTGAAGGATGCCTCGTCCCTGAAGCCGGAGATTGTCGGCGGTCTGGATATCCTGATCGTCAGGGAACTGACCGGCGGCGTATATTTCGGCGAACCCCGCGGCATTACTGATCTGCCTGACGGTCAACGCCAGGGCGTCAATACCCAGGTCTACACGACTGACGAAGTCCGCCGTGTGGCGCGCGCCGCCTTTGATCTCGCCAAAGCAAGGTCTGGCCGCGTCTGCTCCACCGATAAAGCGAATGTCATGGAATCCGGCATTCTCTGGCGGGAAGAGGTTCAATGGGTGCATGACAATGAATACCCGGAACTGGAGCTGAGCCACCTCTATGCGGATGTTTGCGCCATGGAGCTGGTCCGTGCACCCAAGAGCTTCGATGTCATTGTCACCGACAACCTGTTTGGTGACATGCTGTCGGACGAAGCCGCCATGCTTACGGGCTCAATCGGCATGCTGCCGTCCGCATCCCTGGGCGCCCGCGACGAGACCGGTCGCGTGAAGGCGCTTTATGAACCCGTGCATGGTTCTGCCCCGGACATCGCCGGCGAAAACAAGGCAAACCCGATCGCCACCGTCCTCTCCTTCGCTATGGCGCTTCGCTACAGTTTTGATCTGTCGGCTGACGCGGACATGCTGGAGAGTGCCGTCGAAAATGTGCTTACGGGCGGTCTCAGGACCGGCGACATCATGCAGGACGGCATGGCGGAGGTTTCCACCCTAGTCATGGGCGACGCCATCATTCGCGAGCTTGAAAAGCTGAATTCCTGAATTTCTGTTAAACTCGCTGCCATTCGGCGAGACAGCTGGAGAAATATTATGGGCTACAAGATTGCTGTCGTAGGCGCCACGGGCGTCGTCGGTCGCGAAATGCTCAACATTCTGTCAGAGCGTGAATTCGACATAAACGAGGTTGTCCCTCTGGCCTCCTCGCGCTCGCTTGGCAAAGAAGTTTCCTATGGCGAGGAAAGAATACTGAAGTGTCTGGTGCTGGAGGATTTCGACTTCACCGGCACTGACATCGCTTTGTTCGCGCTGCCGGATGCCCAAGCTCGCAAATTTGCGCCCATTGCCGTGAATGCTGGTTCTGTGGTCATCGATAACTCGGCAACTTTCAGAATGGAACCTGATGTGCCGCTTGTCGTGCCCGAGGTAAACGCAGATGCCATTGAGCGCTATTCAAAACGTGGCATCATTGCCAATCCGAACTGTTCAACCGCTCAGATGGTCGTCGCCTTAAAGCCGCTTCACGATGTTGCCAAAATTAGACGCATCGTGGTCTCCACCTATCAGGCGGTCTCGGGTGCGGGCAACGATCCGATGGACGAGCTCTTCGCTCAGACCCGCGCCATCTTCGTCGCTGATCCACCTGAATCGCAATACTTCACCAAGCAGATCGCCTTCAATGTGATTCCGCATATCGGCAGCTTCCAAAAATCCGGTTACACCGGCGAAGAAGAAAAGATGAATCTCGAGACCAAGAAAATCATGGATCCGGATGTAAACGTGGTTGCGACCTGCGTCCGTGTGCCCGTTTTTGTCGGTCACTCGGAAGCCATCAATGTCGAATTTGAAAGTGAGATGACGGTCGCAAGCGCCCGCAGGATTCTGCGTGAGGCACCAGGCTGCATTGTCGTCGACGAACGCAACGATGGCGGTTACGTCACTCCGATTGAATGCGTCGGCGAATACGCGACCTACATCAGCCGCATCCGCGCCGACGACACCGTCAAGCACGGCCTGAACCTCTGGGTGGTCGCCGACAACCTGCGGAAAGGCGCCGCATTGAATGCCGTCCAGATCGCCGAGATTCTGGTTGCCAGGTATCTGCAGAAGGCGGCGTAGGTGCCGTCAGCGCTTCAGAATCAATCTTGATGAATCTGAGATTGCCGACTGGCTCTCAGAGCACTCCAGGGCCAAGCAGTCGGGAACAGCCCTCTAGAACTTCAATTGCGTCCTGATGGCGTAGACGTTCTGTTTCGAATTGAAGGTCACAGCCAGGGGTGGGATGTTTTCGTATCGGTCGGTGAAAATTCGCGCCATGACGTGGCCGATGATGGCGCCGCCGATGACGTCTTCCCAATTATGCTCATCAGAGTGAATGCGGCTCCAGGCGGTGAAGCCCGCTGCCATATAAGCGGGCCAGGCGCGCTTTATGCCGTATCTGTAGTGAACATAACTCGCCGTCGAAAATGCACTGACAGTGTGACCGGACGGGAAGGCATGATTGTCGCCGTTGGGGCGTTCTGAATTCACCAGGAACTTAAGCCCATAGGTCACAGCTACACTTGAGACCCAGGTTTTGCCAAGCTGCCACATGCCATCGGTATCGCCCTTGTGCCAGCTTGCACCGATCACAACAACCGGCATGCCATAGGCGATGGCATCGCCAATAATTTCGATCGTGTCGGCCGCTTTGGCCTGCCTGGCTGTTGGCAGCACGAACAGGGCGCACAGGAAGAAAGCACAAAGCTTGCGAACAACTGAGATCGTCACAGACACCTCCAATTCCGCTTGAGCCGTGCTCACAATCTTAAACTGGGCATCAAGTTTTGTCGCCCCTCTGCATCCGGTTCTATACACTGCAAAACAGAATCATGGCGTATTCCATATGCGGGGAGAAAAGCAGTGAGCGAAGTCATCATACCCAGGCGCAGCGTGCTCTACATGCCGGGCGCGAACGCGCGCGCGCTGGAAAAGGCGAAAGAGCTGCCGACAGATGCGGTCATTTTCGATCTTGAAGACGCCGTCGCGCCGGACGCGAAGCAAACCGCGCGAGAGCAGGTGGTGGCGGCCGTCGAAAGCAAGGCATATGGCCATCGGGAGATTGTTGTCCGTGTTAATGGCCTTGATACCGAGTGGGGAGCCGACGATGTTGCCGCGGTCGCAGCCACCGGCCCCGACGCGATGCTGTTTCCCAAGATATCCGGCGCTGATGACGTGAAGGCGGCAGTCGCCGCCATGAATAAGGCAGGCGCGCCGGGCAGCACCGACATGTGGGCCATGATCGAGACGCCCACAGCTTTTCTCCATGCCGAGGAAATTGCCGCTGCCGACCAGCGTCTCGTCTGTTTTGTCATGGGCACCAATGATCTGGCCAAGGACCTCCATGCCAATCACACTGAATTGCGTCTTCCCATGATCACGGGCCTCGGTCTCGCCATGCTGGCGGGTCGTGCCCATGGCCTGACCCTGCTGGATGGTGTCTATAATGATATCCAGAACACGGATGGTTTCCGGTCCGAATGTATCCAGGGCAATAATCTCGGCTTTGACGGCAAAACGCTCATCCACCCCTCACAGCTGGAGCCCTGCAACGATGTCTACGGTCCATCGGATGAGCAGCTTGAAGAGGCCCGCGCCATTATCGAAGGGTTTGAAGAGGCGCAAAAGGCGGGGAAGGGTGTGGTTACAGTCAACGGCCGCATGATTGAAAACCTGCATGTGGAACATGCGAAGCGCCAGGTGTCCATGGCCGAAGCCATTGAAGCGATGGCTTCCTAGAAATGGCAAATAAGACAAGTTCTGGAAATTATTTCGAAGACTTTGTCATTGGCAGTGTCCTGCATCATGCCACGCCAAGAACGGTGAGCGTAGGGGATGCTGCTCTCTATCAGGCACTTTACGGCTCCCGCTTTGCCGCCCAAAGCTCCGCCGAATTCGCCCGCGGCCTCGGCCTCAAAGAGGCGCCCATCGATGATATTCTGGCCTTTCACATTGTATTTGGCAAAACCGTGTCGGACGTATCGCTGAATGCCGTGGCCAATCTTGGCTATGCTGACTGCCGCTTTGAAGCCAGGCTCTACCCTGGTGATACGGTGTCCGCCACATCCGAGGTGATCGGGCTCAGGGAAAATTCAAACGGTCGCACCGGCGTTGTCTATGTTCGTTCCCGCGGCGTAAATCAGCGTGACGAGACCGTCATTGAATATATCCGCTGGGTCATGGTGAACAAGCGCGATCCTGAGACAGCCGCCCCGAATGTGCCGCCAGGCGGGCTTGTTCCTGATCTGCCCGACCGTGTGTCGCCGGAACACCTCTCAGTTTCCTCAAATCTTTCGGCCAGAGATTACCCGCTTGGAATGGCCGGTTCTGAAAATCTCTGGGATGACTATGAGCCTGGCGAAAAAATCGATCACGTCGATGGCTTCACGCTTGAGGAAGCCGAACATATGACGGCGACCCGGCTTTACCAGAACACTGCCAAAGTGCATTTCAACCAGTTCACCGAAAAAGACGGCCGCTTTGGCCGGCGGATCATCTACGGCGGTCACATCATCAGCTTCGCCAGAAGCCTGAGTTTCAATGGCCTCGCCAATGCCCAGTTCGTCGCCGCGATCAATTCTGGCGCTCACACAGCACCGGCTTTTGCCGGCGACACGGTCTTTGCATGGTCCGAAATTCTCGGTAAGGATGGGCTCACCGAGAACCGGGACTGGGGCGCGCTGCGGGTTCGCACCGTTGCCACAAAAGACCGCCTGACGGCAGGCTTCCCCTACAAGGCCGATGATGGGAGTTACGACCCCAGCGTCATCCTCGACCTCGACTACTGGGTCCTGATGCCGAGGCGATAATGGCGAGCCAATCCCCATTTGACTCGAATCCCCCGGTCCCTACAATCGGCGCCGAATTGAGGGCCGAACTGAGGGATGGCAAAGACTGCAATGGCTGATCAGGAAAGACCGCTTTCACCCCATCTCTGGATTTATCACTGGCATGTCACCATGGCCCTCTCGATCATTCATCGATTGACGGGATTGGCGCTTGGGCTGGGCATCGTGATGCTGGCCTGGTGGTTGATCGCTGCGGCTTCGGGGCCCGTCGCATTTGCAGCGGCTGACGCATTTCTTGGTGGTTTCATTGGCCGTCTGATTTTGTTCGGCTTCACAGTGTCGATTGTCATTCATTTTCTGAACGGCGTGCGGCACCTTTTCTGGGACCTCGGCCTCGGCCTTGAAAAAGGAACGGCAACAGCATCAGGCTGGCTCGTGGTGGGCCTGAGCATTGTGTTTACGCTGCTGATCTGGATCGCAGGTTATGGCCTGATGGGCGGGGGGGCATGAGCATGCGAACGCCTCTTGGCCTGGTTCGGGGATCAGGATCTGCAGGTTCCGGCACGCGGCATTTCTGGATGCAGCGGGTCACGGCCGTTGCGCTCGTGCCCTTGACTGTCTGGCTGGTTGCGTCCCTGATCGAACTGGTCGGGGCCGGCCACGCTGTAGTTGCGGCCTGGATCGGATCACCCATTGTTACGGCGGCTCTGGTCCTGTTTTTGGTGACGTCGCTTTATCATCTGAAGCTTGGCGTCGATTCTGTTGTCGACGATTACATTTATGTGCCCTGGCAAAAGGTCACGATCCAACTTGCAAATATCTTTGGTTGTTCCCTGATTGGGCTTGCCGCGGTTCTTGCAGTGCTCACGATTTCGTTCAGCGGTTAGGGGAGAGTTCTGAATGGCAGACGCCTATCCAATCACGGATCACGCCTATGATGTCGTCGTCGTCGGCGCAGGCGGAGCCGGCCTCCGCGCGACCATGGGCATGGCGGAAAAAGGCCTGAAAACGGCGTGCCTGACCAAGGTTTTTCCAACCCGCTCGCACACTGTTGCGGCGCAAGGCGGCATTGCCGCCTCGCTCGGCAATATGGGCGAAGACGACTGGCGCTGGCACATGTATGACACGGTCAAAGGGGCTGACTGGCTTGGTGACCAGGATGCCATTGAATATCTCTGCCGCAACGCACCGGAAGCTGTGATCGAGCTTGAACACTACGGCATGCCCTTTTCGAGAACGCCGGAGGGTAAGATATATCAGCGCGCATTCGGCGGTATGACCACCCAGTATGGTGAAGGACCGCCTGCACTTCGCACCTGTGCAGCTGCTGACCGAACCGGTCATGCCATGTTACACACCCTCTATTCTCAAGCCCTGAAATTCAATGCCGAGTTTTTCATTGAGTACTTCGTCCTTGATCTGATCATGGAAGAGGGGGAATGCGTCGGCGTCCTCGCCTGGTGCCTTGATGATGGCTCCATTCACAGATTTTCGGCTCAGATGACGGTGCTGGCCACGGGCGGCTATGGCCGTGCCTATCAGTCATGTACGTCAGCCCATACCTGCACAGGTGACGGTGGCGGCATGGCACTCAGGGCCGGTGTTCCCTGCCAGGATATGGAATTTGTCCAATTCCATCCGACCGGCGTCTACGGCGCCGGCGTTCTGATCACGGAAGGCGCCCGCGGCGAGGGCGGCTACATCGTCAATTCGGAAGGGGAGCGTTTCATGGAACGCTATGCCCCCAGCACCAAAGACCTCGCATCGCGCGATGTCGTGAGCCGGGCCATGACGATCGAAATTCGCGAAGGCCGTGGCGTCGGACCAAAGAAAGATCACATCTTCCTCCATCTTGATCATCTCGATCCTGAAATCCTGGCCTCCCGACTGCCCGGCATATCCGAATCCGCTCGCATCTTTGCCGGCGTCGATGTCACCAAAGAACCAATTCCGATCATGCCCACGGTCCACTACAACATGGGCGGCATTCCCACCAACTTCAAAGGCGAAGTGGTGACCAAGAAGGGTCGCAACAACGATCACGTTATTCCGGGGCTGATGGCTGTCGGCGAGGCTGCATCTGCTTCTGTCCATGGCGCCAACCGGCTGGGCTCAAACTCGCTCGTCGATCTCTTGGTCTTTGGCCGCGCTGCCGCTGAACGCGCAGCCGAGGTCGTCGAGCCAGGCGTCCGGCGGGCACTCGCTTCAGGCGCAGGTGACGAGAGCCTGGCCCGTCTCGACAAATTCAGGCATGCCACAGGCGGATCGCCAACCGCCGCAGTGCGCGTGGAAATGCAGCAGACCATGCAGGACAATGCCCCTGTGTTCCGCACTGCCGAAGGGCTGGAGGAAGGCGTCAAGCTGATCGACAATGTCTATGCCCGCATGGATGATCTCAATGTCAGCGACACATCCATGGTCTGGAATTCAGATCTGATGGAAACGCTGGAACTTGACAATCTCATTCGCCAGGCCATGGTCACCATGCACGGCGCCCACGCCCGTAAGGAAAGCCGTGGCGCTCATGCCCGTGAGGATTTTGAAGAACGCGACGATGAAAACTGGATGAAACACACGTTGTCCTTCGTTGACGACAAAGGCAAAGTGACCCTCAAATACCGGCCCGTTCATGCCTACACACTTTCGAACGAAGTCGAATACATAGAGCCGAAACCCAGAGTCTATTGAAGCCAGAGTCTATTCAAGAATGTATCTCTAGATCAGTAACGCCTCGGATAACATAAAGTCAGATAACTATGGTTGAACTAGCGCTGCCAGCGAACTCGAGGGTAAAAAAGGGAAAAGAATTCACAGCACCAGAGGGTGCCACGAATGTTAAGACGTTCCGTGTCTACCGCTGGTCTCAGGATGATGGCCAGAACCCGCGCATTGATACCTTCCATGTCGACACCTCCGATTGCGGACCGATGGTTCTCGACGCTCTTATCAAGATCAAGGATGAGATTGACCCGACGCTCACTTTCCGCCGTTCCTGCCGCGAAGGCATATGTGGTAGCTGCGCCATGAACATTGACGGCCTGAACACACTGGCATGTACCAAGGACATGACAGAGGTGAAGGGCGACATTCGCGTCAGCCCGCTTCCTCATTTGCCGGTGGTCAAGGACCTTGTCCCGGATCTGACAACTTTCTATGCGCAATACGCGTCAGTGGAACCCTGGCTCAAGACCGAAACCGCGGCGCCGGACACCGAACGTCTGCAGTCGGAGGAGGAACGTGAGAAGCTTGATGGTCTCTATGAATGCATCCTATGTGCCTGCTGTTCGACAAGCTGCCCAAGTTACTGGTGGAACGGTGACAAATATCTCGGCCCGGCAGTTCTTCTGCAGGCCTATCGCTGGCTTGCAGACAGCCGTGACGAACATAAAGGCGAGCGGCTTGATGATCTCGAAGACCCGTTCCGGCTCTATCGCTGCCACACCATAATGAACTGCACCAACACCTGCCCCAAGGGCCTGAACCCGGCCAAGGCCATCGCGGAAACCAAGAAAATGATGCTGGAGCGGCAGAATTGAGACTTTTCACGTCACCCCGGACTTGATCCGGGGTCCAACTTGGCCAGACCGCACAGTCTTTCAAATTCAAGTCCCGCCGCTTCCAAAGTTGGATCCCGGGTCAAGAACGCCCGGGATGACAGGGTGATGGTTACCTATTCCGGGCGCCAACCGACTTTGGCGGACGGGTGCACCACAATCCTGTCTTTCAGCACGTCAACAGGATCACGCCCGTCGACGCCAAGCCCGAAACGGTGATAGCCCAGTAACCGTTGCAGCCTTTCCGGCATCTGGCGGGCAATGTCTCTGGGTACAGAGAGCAGCTGGTTTTCCTGTGGCCGGAGGTAACTGACCTGGTGGCTCATGAAGAAGCCGAGCCTTTCCCGATCCTTTGACACATTGGCGCCGCCGCCGTGCCACATGCCGCCATCCCACATCACCATGTTTCCGGCCTTCAGCGGCACCTGGATGGAGGGCTCATCCTGATCCACAGGCCGGGTCCATTTGTGGCTGCCAGGCACAAGATGCGTTGTGCCATTTTCTTCGTCCGCATCGTCAAGGGCCAGAAGCGCGTTGCACAGAAACGTCGGATGGGGTCGTGGAACCGGCCAGAGCCCGTCATCCTGATGCAAAAGCTGTTGCGTTTCGCCCGGTAGCACATTGAATAACGTTGTGATGTTGATCTGGGGTCGGGTGCCAAGCACGCCGTATATGAGAGCCCGAAGCCTCATGTCCAGAAACAGATAATCAACGACCCGCGTTTTCGCGAGCAGATTATGGGCCCGCATGGTCTTGCCGGTATCTGTGCCAATGGCGCGCATTTCTGTCATCGGCACTTCGGTGTCGAAGGCATGGCGGATCGTGGCAATTTCATCGGGCGTAATGAAATTCTCGATGACCGTGTAGCCCTGCTCTTTAATCTCCGCCACATGCTCTGTGATGTTCAGACCGTCAATGATCTGATCCTCGGCTTCTTCTGCACCTTCTTCCGTCGCCGGCATATCAGTCTCTACTCCAAATTTTTCGGCACTATAGCAGCAGACCGAGATGTTATGCGTATGAATACATCTACTCGGCGAGCTGCTGCACATTTGCGATTCCTGGGCAGAACTGATAGGCCCCATGAGCTGGACAGCTAACTCTGAAAGTGGCCGGAATGACAGGGGCACCAGGACCTCTTCAGGAATACAGAAACCTTGTTGCATCGGGTGGACTTGAGCCGGATGCGCAGCAAAGCGCTGTTGTCGCGGCGCTTCAGACCCTTCATGACCAACTCGCAGGCAGTGAGAGCAGAGGCGGCTTCCTGCAAAAACTCCTGCAGCGAGAAGCCAAAGCCGAAGCCCGCTGCATTTACATCCATGGCGATGTTGGGCGCGGAAAATCAATGCTGATGGATATGTTTTTTTCCACCTCTGAAGGGGCGCGAAAGCGGCGGGTCCATTTCCACGAATTCATGCTGGAGGTCCATGGCGAAATCCATGCCTGGCGACAGCTATCGACCAAAGATCGTGCCCAGCAGGGTCACGGAGATGATCCAATTCCGCCAGTTGCCGAGAAAATCGCCGGTACTGCTGCTCTTCTGTGTTTTGACGAATTTCAAGTCACTGATGTTGCGGATGCAATGATTTTGAGCCGCCTGTTCACGCATCTTCTGGATCTGGGCGTTGTCTTCGTGGCAACTTCCAATAAGGAACCCCAGACGTTATACGAAGGTGGGCTCAATCGCGGACTTTTTCTGCCCTTCATCGAGATGATCCTGGATCGGTTTGACGTGCTCCATATCCGTGGTGATCATGACTACCGGCTCGAACGGCTAAACGGCGCGCCGGTCTACTATTCGCCGCTTGGGCCGACATCCCGCCTCGACCTGAATGAAGCATTTATGCGTCTCACTGACCTCGATCAGGGCTCGAGCGAAAGCCTCTTGGTGCAGGGCCGCACGCTCAAGGTGCCGGAAGCCGCCAAGGGTGTTGCACGGTTCCAGTTTGATGATCTTTGCGCCAGGGCTCTGGGTGCAGCCGATTATCTGGCGATCGCCTGGCACTATCACACAGTGGTCCTGGCCAACGTTCCAATCATGGGCCCCGGCAGCCGCAACGAGGCAAGACGGTTCGTCACGCTCATTGATACGCTCTATGACAATCACGTAAAGCTTATCTGCTCAGCCGAAGGCCAGCCCCACGAGCTCTATGAAAAAGGCGACGGACGTTTCGAATTCGGCCGCACCGTTTCCAGGTTGATGGAGATGCAGTCGGCCGAATATCTGGCAGCAGGCCACGCAGTCTAGCGCGACTTGCCTTTCCAAGGGAATCTGGGCTACCAAGCAGGCGCGAAGCGGTCGGATCACCCGCTTTACAGGATAACGGAACAAGATCGGGGAGAGGTGAATGGCACGCAAGAAGATTGCGCTGATTGGTGGTGGCCAGATTGGGGGCACGCTGGCCCATCTGGCAGGCCTTAAGGAACTCGGTGATGTGGTCATTTTCGATATCATCGATGGCATCCCCCAAGGGAAAGCGCTCGATCTTGCGGAATCATCGCCCATCGAAGGATTTGACGCCAACTTCAAAGGAACAAAGAGTTACACAGGCATCCGCGGCGCAGATGTCGTCATCGTAACGGCAGGGGTGCCGCGACGGCCGGGCATGAGCCGCGACGATCTCCTCAGCATAAATGCGAATGTTATCAGGCAGGTGGGCACCGGCATCAAGAAATATGCCCCCGGCGCATTTGTCATTGTGATCACCAATCCTCTTGACGTCATGGTCTCGATCATGCGCGAAGTCACCGGCCTTCCTCATGCCCGTGTTGTCGGCCAGGCGGGCGTGCTGGATTCTGCCCGTTTCCGCTATTTTCTGGCAGAGGAATTTGGCGTTTCCGTTGAAGACGTAACGGCTTTCGTCTTGGGCGGCCACGGCGACACCATGGTGCCTCTACCCCGCTATTCCACCGTTGCCGGTATCCCGATCCCGGATCTGATCAAAATGGGCTGGTCTACGAAAGAGCGCATCGACCAGATCATTCAGCGCACCCGTGATGGCGGGGCGGAGATCATTAATCTCCTGAAAACCGGTTCTGCTTTCTATGCGCCGGCCTCGGCTGCCATCGCCATGGCCGAGTCCTATCTCAAAGACAAAAAACGTGTGTTGCCCTGCGCTGCATATCTGAACGGCGAATACGGTGTGAAGAACCTTTATGTCGGCGTGCCCGTCGTCATCGGCGCCAAAGGGGTAGAGCGGATCGTCGAGATTGAGCTCGGTGCGGCTGAAAAGAAAATGTTTCAGAGCTCTGTGAGCGCGGTCAGGGAGCTGATGCGCCAGATGGCTAAAATTGATCCTTCCCTCTCGCCCAAGACCCCGCGCCGCAGGAAGGCAGCAAAGAAAAAGCCAGCAAGAAAAAAGGCCAGACGCTAGTTATCTGATGGCGTTTGGCATAGTACCCGCTCGAAAGGCAACAGGACTGAAAGAATGAATGTTCACGAATATCAGGCGAAGGAGATTCTCGCCAAGTACGGCGTGCCCGTGCCAAAGGGCAAGGTGGCCTTCTCCGTAGATGAAGCAGTCGAGGCAGCCGAAGAACTGGGTGGCCCGGTCTGGGTCGTCAAAGCCCAGATTCATGCCGGGGGCCGCGGCAAGGCCGGTGGCGTCAAAGTTGTCAAATCCGTTGACGATGTTCGCGCGCAGGCCGCCAACATTCTTGGCGCAACTCTGGTCACGCATCAGACCGGTCCTGAAGGTAAAGAGGTCAAGCGCCTCTATATTGAGGACGGCTGTGACATTGCACATGAATACTACCTAAGCGCCGTGGTTGATCGCTCGACAAGTTCGGTGGCCTTCATCGCATCGACCGAAGGCGGCATGGACATCGAAGAAGTTGCAGCGTCAACGCCTGAGAAAATCGTCACGGTGCACATCGATCCGGCCACCGGCATGCAGCAGTTTCATGCCCGGCAGATCGCTTTCAACTTCGGCCTCGAAGGAGATACATCCAGACAGATGATCAGGCTGTTGATGTCGGTCTACAACGCTTTTGTCGCAACCGATGCAAGCCTTCTTGAGATCAATCCTCTGGTCGTCACGGGTGCCGGCGATGTGATCGCCCTTGATGCAAAACTGAATTTTGACGACAACGCGCTCTATCGCCACAAGGACATTGCCGAGTTGCGCGATCTTGACGAGGAAGATCCATCGGAGACCAGAGCGGCGGAATTCGACTTGAGCTACGTCAAGCTCGACGGCACAATCGGCTGCCTCGTAAACGGGGCCGGTCTCGCTATGGCGACCATGGACATCATCAAACTCAATGGCGAAGAGCCGGCGAACTTTCTTGATGTTGGCGGTTCAGCTACCGCTGAAAAAGTCACCGAAGCCTTCAAGATAATCCTCGCCGACAAAAATGTTAAAGGCATCCTGGTTAATATATTTGGCGGCATCATGCGCTGTGATGTGATTGCCGAGGGTGTCATTCAGGCGGCCAGGGAGGTTAGCCTGGATGTGCCGCTGGTCGTCAGACTTGCCGGCACGAATGTCGAACTCGGTCAGAAAATTCTCGCCGAAAGCGGTCTTCCCATCCTGTCAGCGGACGATCTCGGCGATGCGGCAGAAAAAATTGCAAATGCCGTAAAGGAGGCCGCGTAACATGGCCGTTCTCGTCGATGCAGACACCAAAGTCATCTGTCAGGGAATCACTGGCGGTCAGGGCACTTTTCACACAGAGCAGGCCGTCGAATACGGCACCAAAATGGTTGGTGGTGTGACGCCTGGCAAAGGCGGCACAGAACATGTCGGCTTGCCTGTTTTTAACACCGTCGAAGACGCCGTCGAAAAAACCGGTGCCACAGCTTCTGTGATTTATGTGCCGCCCCCTTTTGCGGCAGATGCCATCCTTGAGGCGATCGATGCCGGTATTGAGCTGGTCGTCACAATTACCGAGGGCATTCCGGTTCAGGACATGATCCGGGTGAAGCGCGCACTTCAGGGCTCAGCCACCAGGCTCATCGGTCCCAATTGCCCGGGCGTGATCACGCCGGGCGAATGCAAAATCGGCATCATGCCTGGCCATATTCATCTGCCGGGGACGGTGGGTATTGTTTCACGCTCCGGCACACTTACCTATGAAGCGGTGGGACAAACAACCGCAGTGAAACTGGGCCAGTCCACCTGTATTGGTATCGGCGGTGATCCGGTGAACGGGACAAATTTCATTGACTGCCTAGATATGTTCCTCGGCGACGACAAAACAGAATCGATTGTCATGATCGGGGAAATCGGTGGTTCGGCAGAAGAAGAAGCGGCTGACTTTCTCAAGGCTTCCAAAGTAAAGAAGCCGGTTGTTGGGTTTATTGCTGGCATCACGGCCCCTCCCGGTCGCCGCATGGGCCACGCTGGCGCGATCATTTCCGGCGGCAAGGGCGGCGCTGAAGACAAAATGGAAGCCATGCGCAGTGCGGGCATCGTTGTGACAGAATCCCCGGCTGCTTTGGGGACAACACTCGTTGAAGTCCTAAAGGGCTGATCGGAAAACAGCCCTTCAAGCCCATACGAGTACGTACCCTGAGGTGCGATACGAGTGATGAATGAAACAGGTAGTGATCTGACCGAACTTGATGGCACCAGTGGCGCCTTCATTGAGGAACTCTATGAGCGGTTCCTCAGCCGACCGGACTCCGTTGATCGCAGCTGGCATCAGTTTTTTACGTCCCTCGGACCCATACCTGCGACGGACAGGTCCAGGCCCTCCTGGGCGCGATCCGACTGGCCACCGGCACTGGCTGAGAAAGAACCTGCCGTGCCCTTGGCGCCGGCCGCACCTGAAATTGCCAGATCTGACGTCGTCGATTCGGTGCGTGCCATCATGCTTATCCGGGCCTATCGTGTCCGCGGACATTTGATTGCAGATCTTGATCCCCTGCATCTCTCGGACGAGCCCTGGCACACCGAACTGGACCCTGCAAGTTACGGATTCGCCGAAGAAGATATGGATCGGCCCATCTTCCTTGACTACATGCTCGGCGTTGAACATGCCTCCATGCGCGAAATCATGGAGATACTGCACAGGAATTACTGTTCAACCATCGGCGTTGAATTCATGCACATCTCAAATGGAGACGAGAAAAGCTGGATTCAAAACCGCATGGAAGGACGCGAGAAGGATGCCAGCTTCACGTCTGAAGGCAAGAAAGCGATACTTCAGAAAATTATCGAATCTGAAGCGTTCGAGCACTTCCTGGGCGCCAAGTACACCGGCACCAAACGATTCGGCCTTGAAGGGGCGGAAAGTCTCACCCCGGCTCTCGAAGCAATCATCAAGCGCGGTGGTCAGCTGGGGATCGAGGAAATCGTCATTGGCATGCCCCATAGAGGGCGGCTTAATATTCTCGCCAATGTCATGGCCAAACCGTTACGCACCATGTTCCACGAATTTCATGGCGGTGCATCCAAACCAGAAGAAATTCAGGGCTCCGGCGATGTGAAGTACCACCTGGGTTCTTCCTCTGATCGCGAGTTTGACGGACTACCGGTGCATCTATCTTTGTCTCCGAATCCCTCCCATCTCGAAGCTATTGATCCGGTTGTTCTGGGTAAAGCCCGGGCCAAACAGCAGCAGACCGGGGATCGGCAGCGAAGCAATGTGCTGCCGCTTCTCATTCATGGTGATGCGGCATTCGCTGGTCAGGGACTGGTTGCAGAATGTTTCGCCATGTCAGCCTTGAAGGGCCACAGTGTCGGCGGCACAATTCACATCATCATCAACAACCAGATTGGTTTCACCACAAGCCCGATTTATTCACGCTCCTCACCCTACCCTTCGGACGTGGCGAAGACAGTCCAGGCACCAATTTTCCATGTCAACGGCGATGATCCTGAAGCGCTGGTGCATGTCTGCAAAGTGGCTACAGAGTTCCGTCAGAACTTCAAGAAAGACGTTGTCATCGACATTTTCTGTTATCGCCGACAAGGCCATAACGAATCCGATGAGCCTGGTTTCACGCAACCCCTGATGTACCGCAAAATCAAGGACCATCCCCTGATATCGAAAACCTATACCGAGAAACTCATCGAGGAAGGCGAGATCGATCGTAGTGATGCGGAAAAATTCCTCAGCGATTATCAGACCATCCTTGAACAGGAATTTGAAGGGTCAGAGAACTATCGGCCGAACAAGGCGGACTGGCTTGACGGACGCTGGGCAGGCTTGCATGTGGCCCGCGGCGATGTCAGAAGAGGGGACACCGGTGTCAGGCGGGAGAGATTGAAGGAAGTCGGCCATGCTCTTAGCTTCCTGCCGGCAACGTTTGCACCCCATCGCACCATCCGCCGTCTTCTTGATGCGAAACTGAAGATGATCGACAATGAGGCCGGTATTGACTGGGCGACGGCAGAAGCACTGGCCTTTGGGACCCTGATCCAGGAGGGATTCTCGGTGCGCCTGTCGGGTCAGGATTCATCGCGGGGCACGTTTTCTCAGCGCCACTCCGTTTTGGTGGATCAGGAGACTGAGGAACGCTACGCGCCCTTAAGCGCCCTTTCAGAAGACGAAAGCGCTGGCAACTTTGAAGTCATCGACTCATTGCTTTCGGAAGCTGCGGTTCTGGGTTTCGAATACGGCTATTCGACAGCTGAGCCCAACACACTTGTTCTTTGGGAAGCGCAATTCGGCGATTTTGCCAACGGTGCACAGGTCATTGTGGATCAGTTCGTCGCGGCAGCGGAAAGCAAATGGCTTCGCATGAGCGGTCTCGTGATGCTTTTGCCCCATGGCTACGAAGGGCAGGGCCCTGAACATTCATCAGCTCGGCTTGAGCGTTATCTGCAGCTTTGTGCCGAAGACAATTTCCAGGTCGTGAATTGCACGACACCGGCAAACTATTTCCATGTGCTCCGCCGCCAGATGCATCGCGACTTCAGAAAACCGCTTATCGTCATGACGCCAAAGTCGCTGCTCAGGCACAAACATGTTCGCTCAGACCTGAAAGATTTTCGCCGGCAATCTTCTTTTCATCGCGTGCTATGGGACATGGCCGAAGTAGATCCCGCCTCTCCCATCAAACTAAAGCCCGATGCCGAGATCAGCCGTGTCATACTTTGCAGCGGCAAGGTCTATTATGACCTCTATGAACGCCGCGAGGAAGCTGGCATCAGGGATATTCAGATCATCCGGCTAGAGCAGCTCTATCCTTTTCCTGCGCGAGCGTTGGGCGAGGAACTTGGCCGTTTCCGGGAAGCCGAAGTCATCTGGTGTCAGGAGGAGCCTGGCAATATGGGTGCTTGGACGTTTGTCGAGCCGGCAATCGAAAAAGTTCTGGTCCGTATGGGTGCAGAGCACAGCCGGTCCAGATATGTTGGCCGCCCACCTGCGGCGGCAACAGCCACTGGCCAGATGAAAGCCCACCTGAGAGAGCAGGCGGCATTGCTGGACGAGGCATTGGACATCGGAACGGAAGGGATATGACCATCGAAATTCGTGTCCCGGAACTGGGTGAATCCATCACGGAAGCTATTGTCGCCCAATGGCTGAAGTCAGTTGGCGACGCCGTCGAAGTCGATGAGGCGATCATAGAGCTTGAAACCGATAAGGTTGCCGTTGAGGTGCCCTCTCCGGTCGCGGGTGTGCTCACTGAGATTCTGGCCGAGCTTGATGAAACAGTCGAAGTGAATGGCTTGCTTGGCGTCATTGACGAGAATGCGACGGCAGCACCCTCAAAGTCGGCGCCAAAGGTTGAGCCAGAGGTCAAACCAGTGCTCAAGCCGGAGCGCAGACCAGAGGCCAAAGCATCGCCAAAATCGAAAGTCCCCCTGTCACCAGCGGTACGGCGGCTGATCGACGAAAAAGGCATTGATCCTGCAGCTCTTACCGGCACCGGAAAGGATGGGCGGATTACCAAGGGTGACGTGCTGGCGGCAGGTGAAACACCGCGAACAGTAGTGACAAAGCCTGCTTCACGCACCCGCCCGGACGATCAGCGGGAAGAACGTGTCCGCATGAGCCGTCTTCGCCGCACCATCGCGACCCGGCTGAAGTCGGCGCAAGACACCGCCGCTATGCTGACGACCTTCAACGAGGTCGACCTTACAAACGTCATGGCGCTCCGCCGCGAGTATCGCGACGTCTTTGAGCAAAAGCACGGCGTCCGGCTCGGTTACATGAGCTTCTTCGCCAAAGCCTGCGTCATGGCACTTCAGGAAATTCCCGAAGTGAACGCCGAGATTGATGGCGAGGACATCGTCTACAAGAATTACTACAACATCGGTATTGCCGTGGGGGCCCGTTCGGGTCTGGTCGTGCCGGTGATTAAGGACGCGGACATCAAGAGCTTCGCCGATATCGAGCGGGAAGTTGGCGACTTCGGGACCCGTGCCCGGGACGGCAAACTCAAGCTCGATGAACTCCAGGGCGGGACGTTCACCATATCCAATGGTGGCGTCTATGGATCTCTTCTTTCGACGCCCATCCTCAACAGTCCACAATCTGCGGTCCTCGGCATGCACAAAATCCAGGAACGTCCCGTCGCTGTCGATGGCGAGGTTGTCATCCGGTCGATGATGTATCTGGCTCTGACCTATGATCATCGGCTGATTGATGGCCGCGAAGCTGTGACTTTCCTGGTGCGTATCAAGGAATGTCTCGAAGACCCGCAGCGCCTGTTGTTAGACCTCTAGGGACTGAGCTCAATGGCCAATGACAGCCAGGAATTTGACCTTGTCGTCATCGGGGCGGGCCCCGGCGGATATGTGGCGGCGATCAGGGCCGCCCAGCTCGGTATGAGTGTCGCCTGCGTCGACAAACGGGACACCTTGGGTGGCACATGCCTGAACGTCGGCTGTATACCTTCGAAGGCATTGCTTCATGCATCGCACATGTTTGGCCAGATATCCTCGGAAATTGACCGCATGGGCATCAGCGTTGCGGCTCCAGGCCTCGATATCGAACGCATGCTTGCCTACAAACAGGAGATCGTTGACGCGAACACCGCTGGCATCGAATTTCTGTTCAGGAAAAACAAAATCACCTGGTTTAAGGGCGCGGCAGAGATTTCATCTCCTGGAACAGTAGAGATTACATCAGGCAATGACGCTAACAGCACTCTGACGGCGAAGAATATACTGATCGCCACGGGATCAGACTGTCTGGATCTACCAGGGGTCGAGATCGACGAAAAACAGATCGTTTCGTCCACCGGGGCGCTGTCACTTGTTGAAGTGCCCAAGACCATGATCGTCATCGGCGCCGGCGCCATCGGCCTTGAACTGGGTTCGGTTTGGTCGCGGCTGGGCGCATCTGTCACGGTTGTCGAGCTTCTCGATCGCATCATGCCGGAAGCTGATCTTGAGGTTGCCAAAACATTTGCCCGCGCCATGAAGAAGCAAGGCCTCACCTTCAGGCTCGGTGCGCAGGTTACAGGTGCCAAGGCGACAAAGTCCGGAGTCGCTCTGAAAGTCGGCGATGAGACCTTGAAAGCCGATGTTGTTCTTGTCGCCATCGGGCGAAAGCCGATCAGCGATGGCTTGGGCCTTCAGAAACTCGGCGTCGAAACGTCCGAACGCGGGCGCATCAGTACGGACACTCATTACCAGACGAACGTTCCCGGCATTTTCGCCATCGGCGATGTCATCGACGGCCCGATGCTGGCCCATAAGGCAGAAGACGAAGGTGTGGCCGTGGCCGAACATCTCGCGGGCGGCTCGGGCCATGTCAACTATGGCGCCATCCCTTCCGTCGTTTACACCATGCCGGAAGTCGCATGGGTCGGCTCAACAGAAGAAGCCCTGAAGGCCGAAGGCATCGATTACGCGGTTGGAAAATTTCCCTTCACGGCCAGCGCCAAGGCCCGCATCTCGGGCGT
The DNA here is from genome assembly GCA_965371465.1 of uncultured Alphaproteobacteria bacterium. GTDB lineage: Bacteria > Pseudomonadota > Alphaproteobacteria > CBDUYM01 > CBDUYM01 > CBDUYM01. The sequence goes on along the minus strand of CBDUYM010000015.1, from coordinate 60,116 downwards.
CACGGACGGTTTTGTAAAAGTACTCGCCGACAAAGCGAGCGACAAAGTGCTTGGTGTTCACATTATTTCAGAAGATGCGAGCCACCTGATCGCCGAGGCTGTCAGTGTCATGGAATTTGGCGGATCGGCTGAAGACATCGCCCGGACCTGCCACGCCCATCCAACTCTGTCAGAGGCTGTGAAAGAAGCTGCTCTGGCAGTTGATGGTAGGGCGCTGCATATCTGATTTCGATGGCAAGTGAGCGCGGATAAGCTCACGCAGATTCAATTTCCTCGACAACGCGTTGCCTCAGGATCGGCACCACATCTGCCTCAAACCATGGATTTTTCTGAAGCCAATGGGTTGATCGCCAGCTTGGGTGTGGCAAGGCCAGAATCCCGGGCATCCTTACTCTGTAATCGGCAACAGTCTCGGTGACCGACCGTTTCTTACCCTCCCGATACCAGACTTGCGCATATCCGCCGACGAGAAGCGTCAGGCGGATGGCAGGCAACTGGCCGCGCAGCTCCTCATGCCATTGGCTGGCACATTCCGGGCGTGGCGGGGCATCGCCACCGGCTGCAAGCCGGCCTGGATAGCAAAAGCCCATTGGCATGATGGCAATGCGGCCGGCATCATAAAATTTCTCCCGATTCACATTCATCCAGCTTCTCAGGCGATCGCCAGACGGATCATTCCAGGGGATGCCGGTTTCATGCACCTTGGTGCCGGGCGCCTGACCAATAATCAAAATGCGTGCGCTCGACGAAGCTACAACAACCGGCCTTGGCCCCAAAGGCAGATGCGCGTTGCAAAGAGTGCAGTTTCTGATCTGCTTCAGAACCTCGGCCAGTTCATCCCCGGGCACGGGGATGGGCCTTGTCATACACTTTGAGCAAATGCTGGGTGTCAACTTCGGTGTAACGCTGAGTGGTCGACAGGCTTTCGTGGCCCAGGAGTTCCTGAATGGATCTGAGGTCGCCGCCATTGCCAAGAAGGTGCGTGGCGAAGCTGTGGCGTAATGCATGGGGTGTCGCTGTTTCCGGCAGCCCGAGGACCGCGCGCAGCTTCTGGATTGCGCCCTGGATCATGCGCGGGTTGAGGCGTCCGCCGCGAACGCCGACAAACAGGGGGCCATCAGCCGGCAGATCAAATGGGCAGGCCTTCAGATAGGCAGCGATCGCTTCGCGTACCACCGGCAGCACGGGCACTATTCTCTCCTTCTGGCCCTTGCCCATGACCCGCATGACTTCCTCTTTAACTGGCGCATCGGCAAAATTGAGACCCAGTGCTTCCGATATCCGCAAGCCACAGCCATAAAGTAGCGTCAACACGGCCTGATCGCGAAGACCGACCCACTCTTCAGAGGCGAAATCTGCCACATCACTGATCAGTGCCTTTGCGCCATCCGGCGACAGAGGATGTGGCACCTGATGCGGAATCTTTGGTGTCCGGATGGCATGAACCGCATCGTTCTTGAGAACATGGCTCCGTTCCAGATAACGAAAGAATGTGCGCAACGCTGACAACGTCCTGGCAATGGAAGTGTTCGAAAGTCCATCATTCCGCCGCGCTGCCAGGAACGACCTGAAATCTGACGTGGTCAGGTTCTCAAAGTGCCTGAGGCCGACGGGCTCTCCATGATGTCGGCTCAAAAAAGACGTAAACCGCCAGATGTCCCGCATGTAATTCGAGACGGTATGCTCCGAAAGTCGCCTTTCATCCCCGAGATTCGTTCGCCATGCTTGCAGGCAGTCCCGAACGTCGGGTTTTGCAAATTCTGCAGTGGCACCAAGATCTGACGTGGCGCTACCTCTCTCTCCGGCTGATGCTAAACAATGGATTGCCCGGTCTTTTCCCAGTCTGCCAGAAACGCCGCCAGGCCTTTGTCAGTCAGTGGATGCTGCAACAGCGTCCGCAACACAGCCGGCGGCACCGTTATGACGTCAGCGCCGATCAGGGCCGCCTCCAGAACGTGGACAGGGTTCCGCACGCTGGCCACCAGCACTTCCGTGGTGAAGTCGGCGTAGTTATCGTAGATCGTCTGAATCTGCTCGATCAGTTCCATGCCGGGAGTGGCAATATCATCAAGCCGCCCGATAAAGGGCGATACAAAAGTTGCACCGGCCTTTGCCGCCATCAGGGCCTGTGTCGGTGAAAAGCAAAGCGTCACGTTGACCATTGTGCCGGCTGACGTCAGCGCCTTGCATGCCCTGAGCCCGTCCCATGTCATGGGCACTTTGACCGCGATATTGTCGGCCACCTTGGCAAGCTTGGTGCCTTCCGCGATCATGCCGTCCGCATCAATTGCGGTGACTTCTGCACTGACCGGCCCGTCAACCGCCGCACAGATTTCAGGCAGCAGATCGAGAAAATCCCGGCCGGTCTTGGCGACCAGCGACGGGTTCGTGGTCACGCCATCCAGGAGGCCTGTCGCCGCCAGGTCGCGTATTTCGTCAATATCGGCGGTATCAATAAAAAACTTCATCTGAGGTCCGGGCTTTCTATTCAGGTTGTCTTGCCCCCGATGAGGCTGGCACAGTGTATCTTATGGAACCGGCCCTTACCAGTTTTTGCCCCGAGATGTGGATCGCATGACAGGCTCTGAGCGCGTCAGTGTCCGCTTTCCCATGTCACTGGAAGGTGTCTATGACTACCGGGTCGCCGAAGGCCAGCACGTTTTTGAAGGGCAGTATGTGACGGTGCCCTTCGGCCCACGGAAGTTGCGCGCTGTGGTCTGGGGATCAGGCACCGGTGAAGTGGCAGAGGCCAAGCTGAAAGACATTGAAGCGGTCTCTGATTTGCCCGCATTGTCGGCAGTGAACCGGGAATTCATTGAGCGTTGCGCGAGCTACAACATGGCGTCCCTGGGCTCTGTCCTTCGCATGACGCTACGCGTACCGGCAGCCCTTGATCCGCCAAAGCCAAAAATCGGCTACCGACCTACCGGCAGCGAACCCGTACGTATGACGGATGCGAGGGTGCGGGTTCTTGATCACCTGAAAAGCCATTCACCCCAGACGACGCCTGAAATTGCCAAAGCCACCGGTGTCAGCGCCGCCGTTGTAAAGGGCCTGGTGACGCAAGGCGCGCTCGAGCCGGTACCCATTGAAGTTTCACTGGAGATTGACCAGCCGGACCCCGGGCTTACGGGACCTGAGCTCTCCCCGGCGCAGGCTGCTGCCGCCACAAAAATTGTCGCTAGTCTCGGCGGCTATGAAGCGACGCTTCTGGAGGGCGTCACCGGTTCAGGGAAGACAGAGGTCTATTTTGAAGCGGTGGCGGCTGCCCTAGAGCGCGGTGAACAGGTGCTCGTGCTCCTGCCTGAGATTGCGCTTACCGGACAATGGTTCGAGCGGTTCCGGCATCGTTTTGGTGCAGCCCCGGTGACCTGGCATTCGGATATTGGCGAGCGTCAGCGGCGATTGAGCTGGCGGGCGGTGGCCACTGGTGATGCCCGCGTTGTGGTTGGCGCGCGATCAGCGCTTTTCCTTCCCTGGCATGATCTTGGGCTGATTATTGTTGATGAAGAACACGACCCTTCCTTCAAGCAGGACGAAGGCACCACCTATCATGCCCGCGACATGGCGGTCTTGCGCGCGTCCCTTGGCAGGATTCCCATCGTTCTTGCCTCCGCCACGCCATCGCTCGAAACGCTCTACAATGTGTCGGAGGGCCGCTATGCGCGCGTCCACCTGCCGGTCCGTCATGGCGGCGCGGCGCTTCCCGAAATCCACGCCATTGATCTTCGCGCCGACCCGCCGCCGCGCGGGCAATGGCTGGCGCCCACTTTGCGTGATGCAATGGTCGAAACCTTTGAGAAGGGCGAACAGGCTCTTCTCTTCCTGAATCGACGGGGATACGCACCGCTGACGCTCTGTCACAAATGCGGCTATCGCTGGCAATGCCCTCACTGCACGGCCTGGCTTGTCGAACATCGCCACCTCAATCGTATCGAATGCCATCACTGTGGTTACTACACCGAAAAGCCGAAGACCTGCGTTGAATGCGGCGGCGAAGACACGCTTGCTGCCTGTGGCCCTGGTGTCGAACGGGTGGCGGAGGAGGTGACAGCAGTTTTTCCAGATGCCCGTACCGCCGTGATGACATCGGACACCATCTGGGGTCCAGGCGTTGCGGCATCACTGTTCGACAAAATGGCAAATCATGAAATTGATCTCCTGATCGGTACCCAGATCATTGCCAAGGGCCATCATTTTCCACTTCTCACACTGGTCGGTGTTGTCGATGCGGACCTCGGCCTTTCGGGTGGAGATCTCCGTGCATCCGAACGCATCTATCATCTGTTGACGCAGGTTTCGGGCCGGGCGGGCCGGGCAGAACGACCGGGCCGCGCCTTTCTGCAAACTCATTCACCGGACCATCCGGTCATGGAAGCCCTTGTCGCCAATGACGCTGAAGCTTTTCTCCGCCTTGAACTCGACGCTCGCATCCGCGCCGGTATGCCGCCCGCCGGTCGGCTTGTCGCGCTGATCCTGTCCGGGCCACATATGGGCCAGGTGGATGATCTCGGACGCGAACTCGCGCGCACCGCGCCGAATATTCAGGGCGTCACCATCCTCGGCCCCTCAAACCCACCCCTCGAGCTCCTGCGCGGCCGCCACCGCCGCCGCCTGCTCGTGAAGGCCCCCCGCGATGTAAACGTCCAGACCATCGTTCGCGATTGGATCAGCCCCCTCAAAATCCCCAGGCATATCCGCCTCAAAATCGATGTCGACCCATATAGCTTTATGTGAGCTGTTCTGGCGAGTTAAGCCACCGCGCCGATCCGTCGCAGCTGTCGGGAACCTTGTGGTATTGCAAGGCTTTGGGCCTTATGCTAACACTCCGGCACAAGCGTCATGGAGGGGGTCTCGGAACCTGTTTCCGTGGCGATTTTCTTGAATTACTTCAATAGCTTAGCCTCGCGCGACTCGTCGCCTGACAACCCCCGCGATTTCGCTTTTTGAAGACTTTCAGGGGCCGAGCAAAGGACGTACCGAGTGGCTGGCGAAAACAGATCAGAATCTGGCGGTTCAAGTGTCGTTGGCGGCATTGCCGGGCGCTACACAACTGCCCTTTTCGATCTGGCACTTGAATCCGGACAGTTGGACGATATCGCAGCTGATTTGGCCGATCTTGAGGCCATGCTCGCTGCATCTGAAGATTTCGTCCGGCTCGTGAGAAACCCCCTGATCGGCCGCGATGATCAGAAGAAGGCCATCATGGCGCTGGCCGAAAAAGCCGGTCTGTCGGACCTGACATCAAAATTCCTGGGCGTCATGAGTGAAAACCGGCGCCTTTTTGTTTTGCCCGAGATCATTCCGGCCTATGCCCAGCTTCTTGCCAACCATCGCGGCGAGGTGGTCGCTTCCGTGACGTCGGCGGTGGCGCTGACGGATACGCAAAGCAGTGCAATTGAAGGCGCTCTGGCGGACGAGCTACAAAAAAAGATCAGACTTGAAACCGATGTGGACGAGACCCTGTTGGCCGGCCTTGTGGTCAGAGTGGGTTCGCGCATGATTGACAGTTCCCTGAAGACCAAACTCGGGAAACTCAGACTAGCTATGAAAGAGGTCGGATAATGGAAATCCAGGCGGCAGAAATCTCTGCGATTCTGAAGGAACAGATCACGGGCTTCGGCACTGAGACAGAAGTCTCCGAAATCGGTCAGGTTCTCTCAGTCGGTGATGGCATTGCCAGAGTCTATGGTCTTGACAATGTCCAGGCCGGCGAGATGGTCGAATTCCCAGGCGGCATTCGCGGCATGGCGATGAACCTTGAAACCGACAATGTCGGCATCGTGATTTTCGGCGATGACAAGACGATCAGCGAAGGCGATACGGTCAAGCGGACCAATTCCATTGTCGACGCGCCGGTGGGCAAAGGCCTGCTCGGTCGCGTCGTCGATGGCCTCGGCGATCCCATTGACGGCAAAGGTCCGATCGAAGCTGAGGCGCGCAATCAGGTCGAGGTCAAAGCCCCGGGCATCATGCCACGCGAAGGTGTGTTTGAACCCATGCAGACCGGCATCAAAGTGATCGACGCGCTGACCGCCATCGGCCGTGGTCAGCGCGAACTGATTATTGGCGACAGGCAGACCGGCAAGACCACTATTGCGGTGGATACGATCCTCAATCAAAAGGGCGCTCACGATGGGGACGACGAAACAAAGAAGCTCTATTGCATCTACTGTGCCATCGGCCAGAAGCGCTCAACAGTGGCGCAGCTGGTGCAGACACTGGAAAACAGAGGCGCCATGGAATACACCATCGTGGTCGCCGCGACAGCCTCCGATCCGGCGCCGCTTCAGTTTCTGGCGCCCTACGTGGCCGCTACCATGGGTGAATACTTCCGCGACAACGGCATGCACGCCCTGATCGTTTATGACGATCTTTCGAAGCACGCCGTGTCCTATCGCCAAATGTCCCTGCTGCTGCGGCGCCCGCCGGGACGTGAAGCCTATCCGGGTGATGTCTTCTATCTCCATTCGCGCCTTTTGGAACGCGCCGCCAAACTGAATGGCGATCACGGCGGCGGTTCTTTGACCGCGCTGCCTATCGTCGAGACCCAGGCCAACGATGTTGCTGCCTACATTCCGACGAATGTGATTTCCATTACAGACGGACAGATTTTCCTCGAAACAGATCTTTTCAACCAGGGCATCCGACCGGCGTTGAATGTTGGCATCTCCGTCAGCCGCGTTGGCGGCGCCGCTCAGCCCAAAGCCATCAAGCAGGTTGCCGGCACCATGAAGCTTGATCTTGCGTCGTACCGGGAAATGGCTGCCTTCGCGCAGTTCGGCTCCGATCTCGATGCGTCCACCCAGCGGCTGTTGAACCGCGGTGCGCGCCTTACGGAACTACTGAAACAGGGGCAGTATCAACCAATGACGATGCCGGAAGAAGTGGTGTCAATTTTTGCCGGCGTGAACGGCTACCTTGATGATATCGAGGTCAAAGATGTTGGGCGGTTTGAAGCTGCGTTCCTGGCCCATGTCCACAGCACAGCCGAAGATGTGTTCACGACCATCGATGCCGAACAGCAGATTTCAGATGACCTTGATTCAAAGCTCAGAGACATCGTCAGTGCATTTGCCAAGAGTTTTGCTTAGTGCGGAATTCCTGAAGGGGATCTAGAGCCAGATGGCAAGTCTAAAGCAACTTCGCTCCCGAATCGCAAGCGTGGAGTCGACCAAGACCATCACCGCGGCGATGAAAATGATCGCCGCCGCAAGGCTGCGCCAGGCCGAAGAAGCTGCCATCGCCGCCCGGCCATATGCCGAACAGATGGAGGGTGTGCTTGCCTCACTGGCTGCAGGCGTCGGCGATGACGGGCCCGAGCTTCTGATCGGAAACGGCAGGGACAAAGTGCATCTCCTCATTGTCGCGACTTCGGAGCGCGGTCTCTGTGGCGGCTTCAATTCAACCATTGTGCGCCTCGCACGCCAGCACATTCAGGCCCTTCTGGCGGATGGTAAGGACGTCAGGATTTTTTGCATCGGCAAAAAAGGCCTGGACCAGCTTCAGCGTCAGCATAGCAGCCGCATTGTCGAAACAGTCATTCTGGACACTTCCCAGCGCGTGAACTTTGGCGTCGCCCAGGGTATTTCGACGCGCGTTGCCGAGATGTTCGAGGCTGGCGAGTTTGATGTCTGTTCGATCTTTTACAACAAGTATCAAAACGTAATGACGCAGATTCCAACCCATCAGCAGATTATTCCGGCAACGCTGCCAAATTCTCGGGATGAAGCTGCACCAGACGATATTGCTGATGCCAGCCTGGCGGCATACGAATATGAGCCAGATGAGCAGGACATTCTGGAAGCGCTCCTGCCCCGCAATCTGACGGTCCAGATCTACCGCGCACTTCTGGAAAATGCCGCCTCAGAGATGGGCTCAAAGATGACGGCGATGGATAGCGCCACGCGGAATGCAGAAGACATGGTGAAAAGGCTGACAACAACCTACAACCGTTCCAGGCAGGCACAGATCACCAAGGAATTGATCGAGATTATTTCGGGCGCGGAAGCGCTTTCGTGAGCCCGAACAAAGAAGAGGATACAGGCAAATGACCGGCAACATCGTTGGCAAGGTAAGTGCGATCATCGGCGCGGTCGTGGATGTGCAGTTCGAAGGCGAGCTGCCACCCATTCAGAATGCGCTGGAATGCGAGCATCCAAATCATCGCCTGGTTCTCGAAGTCGCCCAGCATCTGGGTGAAAACACAGTGCGCACTATTGCTATGGATGCGACCGAAGGCCTTGTGCGGGGTGCCAGTGTCACTGATACCGGTGCATCCATTACTGTGCCGGTGGGTCCGGAGACGCTTGGCCGTATCATGAATGTTATTGGCGAGCCCATTGATGAGCGTGGACCGATCAATGCGAAGGCTTCCGCCCCTATTCACCGTGAAGCGCCAAAGTTTGACGAACAGTCAACTTCGGCGGAACAGCTCGTGACCGGCATGAAGGTTGTCGATCTTCTGACCCCTTATGTCAAAGGCGGTAAGATCGGCCTCTTCGGCGGTGCGGGTCTCGGCAAAACTGTGCTCATTCAGGAACTCATCACGAACGTTGCCAAGGGCCATGGTGGTTACTCCGTTTTCGCGGGGGTCGGTGAACGCACCCGTGAAGGGAACGACATGTACTATGAAATGATCGAGTCAGGGGTGATCGATCTTGAAGGAGAATCGAAAGCAGCACTGATCTATGGCCAGATGAATGAGCCACCAGGTGCGCGTGCACGTGTTGGCCTTACGGGCCTCACGGTCGCTGAATACTTCCGCGACGAAGAAGGTCAGGATGTGCTTTTCTTCGTCGACAACATTTTCCGCTTCACTCAGGCAGGTTCAGAGGTCTCGGCGCTCCTCGGCCGCATACCTTCTGCTGTGGGCTATCAGCCGACGTTGGCAACCGATATGGGCAACCTGCAGGAACGGATTACATCGACAAACAAGGGATCAATTACCTCCGTGCAGGCCATTTTCGTGCCCGCCGATGATCTCACCGACCCGGCGCCGGCCACGTCCTTCGCCCATCTCGATGCCCAGACTATTCTGGATCGCGGTATTTCCGAAATGGGCATCTATCCGGCGGTGGATCCGCTGGCCAGCAACAGCCGTATCCTCGATCCGATCATTGTTGGCGAGGAGCATTACAATATAGCCCGTGAGGTGCAGCGCATTTTACAGACCTACAAATCCCTCCAGGACATTATTGCAATTCTCGGCATGGATGAGCTCTCCGAAGACGACAAAATGGTCGTCAATCGCGCGCGCAGGCTACAGAAGTTTATGAGCCAGCCCATGCATGTGGCCGAGGTCTTTACGAATTTGCCGGGTGTGTTTACGCCGCTGGAAGATACGATCCGCAGCTTTAAGGCCATTGTCGAAGGTGAAGTGGATCACCTGCCGGAAGCTGCTTTCCACATGGTCGGTGATATTGACGCCGCTATCGAAAAGGCCGAACGCCTCGCGGTGGAAGCGGCCTAAGGGTACGATCTGATGGCAGACGAAAAGCTACATTTCGAGCTTGTCTCACCCGCCCGCCTGCTGAAGTCAGAGGACGTGGATATGGTGACCGTGCCCGGTGCCGAGGGTGACTTCGGTGTGCTCGCGGGTCACGCGCCAGTGGTGTCTCTGGTGCGCTCGGGCGTGCTCTTTATTGATGACGAAGGCTCTGAACAGGAGCGTGTCTACATTCGCGGCGGATTTGCCGAAGTCTCTGAGAGCGGACTGACCGTTCTGGCGGAGGAGGCGACACTTCTGAATGAAGTGGATCAGGCCGAACTGGATCAGAAAATCACAAACCTTCGCGAAGATGTGTCCGACGCGTCTTCCGACGAAGCCCGCGCGGCGGCCCAGGCGGATCTTGACTACAATGAGGAACTGAGAGCAGCTTTGAACGCGACAGGCACCTAGACCCGGCGGCGCTACTTCTCGATCAGTCTCGAAAATTCTGCCACGACGGTCTCATAGATGTGCCGCTTGAATGGCGCAATCAGGTCGGGCAGGGATTCCATCGGCACCCATTTCCATTCCGTAAATTCACGCTCATGATGATCGAGCTGGAATTCGTCATCATCACCTTCGAACCGCATAGCGAACCATTTTTGGCGCTGGCCACGATAGCGGCTGAAAATGCCGCCCATTGCCTGTGCACCTTTGGGAAAGTCGTAAAAGAGCCACTCTGAAATTTCTGCCAGCACGGTCGCGTTTCGCGTGCCAACTTCTTCCCACAGCTCGCGTCTGGCGGCGGCCTCAGTTTCTTCGCCTGGATCTATGCCGCCCTGCGGCATCTGCCAGGCATCATGGGCGATGTCATGGCGGTTGCCGACCCAGACGAGATTTGCCGTGTTCAGCAGCATGATGCCAACACAGGGTCGGTAGGATTGCGGAGCATTCCTCCGCAATCTGTCCCGTAGCCTCTGCATGTCGGTCAGCGCCGAGGCTCTCCCTCGGCGTTTAGTTTTGCACCTGGCTCATCAGCGTAAGGCCACGGATGAGATCAAGTGCATAGGCGAGCTGATAGTCGATGCCTTCCTGATCCTCCTGAGAGGAGATCGAGATAACATCCGGGACTGCCCTGTCAAGATCCTCTTCCAGGACCGCATCGACATCGGCTTCCGGATTTTCATCCAGGACATCTTCAGCACCGTTTTCACCGTTCAGATCCTCTTCAACTTCGGGATCGGTCCCGTTTTCGATGTGGCCGCGAAGATCAGCTTCACTTCTGAAGGCCCGCAGTGGCTCGATGCGTTCAATCTTGGCCTGATGAACCTCGATATTCGGAACAATGCCCCGGGCCTGAATGGACCGCCCGGATGGCGTAAAGTATTGAGCTGTCGTCAGGCGAAGGGCGCCCTGGCTGCCAAGAGGAATAATGGTCTGCACCGAACCCTTACCAAACGACTGGGTGCCGATCACAATGGCGCGCTTGTGATCCTGCAGCGCGCCGGCGACAATTTCTGCTGCCGACGCTGTGCCGTGATTGATCAGGATGATCAGCGGTCGACCGTCGATCGCATCGCCTGAACTTGCCGAGTAACGCTGGAAGTCATTCGGCTCGCGCCCGCGCGTCGAAACAACTTCACCATGATCGAGAAAAACATCAGTGACTTTCACGGCCTGATCGAGAAGTCCGCCTGGATTGTTGCGAAGGTCAAGAACGATGCCTGAAAAGTCATTGTTCAGCTCTTCTTTCAACAGCCCAATCGCCAGGATCAGGCTGTCTTCGGTCTGCTCGTTAAAGGAGCTCACGCGGACGTAACCGACGTTGCCCTTGGCTTCCTGGCGGACCGGCCTGATCTTGATCGTATCGCGCGTGACCGTCACATCGAACGGCTCATCTACCGTCTGGCGTGCAATGGTCAGGGTCACATCAGTTTTGATCGGTCCCCGCATTTTTTCGACGGCTTCACTGAGGTCAAGCCCGAGAACGCTTTCCCCGTTGATATGTGTGATGAAGTCTCCAGCCTCCAGCCCAGCCTCTGCGGCAGGAGTTTCATCGATCGGCGTGATGATTTTCACATAACCGTTTTCCATAGTGACTTCCATTCCGACGCCGCCGAATTCACCTTTGGTCTGCACCGCCATTTCGCGGTAACCCTCGGCATTCATATAGCTGGAATGGGGATCAAGGGATCGGAGCATGCCATTGATCGCCGCTTCAATGACGTCGCTTTCCTCGACTTCGTCGACATATTGCGAGCGGATCTTGTCGAACACATCTGCGAAAAGGCCAAGTTGCCTGTAAGTTTCCGATGTCGCAGCATTGGCGGCACCGAGGCCGGCAGATAAGCCCATTGCAAGGGCAACGGACAGCCATACTGCTGAAATGATCGCTCTCATCTTTCTAAATACCTTCTTACTCGAATAGGGACTGGCAAATCACCCGGATCCCACATGGTTAGCCTTCTGCGACAAGCCAAGGCGCCAGATCGATGGGTTTACCATCGTGACGCAGCTCAACATACAGCTTAGTTCCACCGGATTCCAATGTTCCCATCTCACCGACCGGCTCTCCGGCAAGGAGCCACTGGCCAACTCGGGCATCAATCCGGGCCATACCGGCCAGAAGCGTATGATATCCTTCACCATGGGAGATGATCAAGAGCTGGCCATATCCCCGGAAAACGCCTGCATACATCACCTGGCCGTCATAGGGCGCAATAACTTGTCCATTTGTCCGTGTTTCGACCGTCAAACCCACAGAATCTGCGACATTCAATGCCCTTGAATCTTGGCCATTTGAGGGCTGCTGGCTGGATTCGGTGATGATGCGGCCCTCCGCCGGCAATGGCATGTAGCCGCGCGCCTCGCTGAACGGGAGGCTGCCCGCCGGCAGCACCAGGGACCTCAGGACACCTGAACTGTCCGTCAGTCTGCGACCTGACCTTGCATCTTCCTCCAGTCTTACAATCAATTCTTGCAGGGATTCCGCGTCTTCTGTCAGTTCCGTCAGCCGGCGCCGCTCCAGGGCTTCATCCTTGCCGCTGATGGCCCGGGCGTTCGCTGTGCTTGTTATCATCCGTCTTAGCTCTGCCCGGCGTGCTGCAAGGGTGGTCAGGTCACCGCCAAGGATTTCACGATCATCGAGGATCTGAATGCGTAGCGCCTGGATGTGGCTGATTTCAATGCCCAGCAATCTGCCCTCCTCCTGCAGCGCAGGGACGATCTTCGCCAGCAAAGATACCGTACGCGCTGTATCAATCGGGGCGCTCGGTCGTGAGATCAAAATAGCCATGGGTTGCCGTGAAACACGGATGAGGGCCGAGATGCTGGTCGCCAGCTCTTCCTGCCGCATTTCAAGGGTCGCTGTAGCTATTCTCTCTTCTTCTTCGATCGTTGCCAGCCGATCTTCAAGGCCGGTCACACGGCTTTCCTGAGACTGCACAGAAGCGGCAAGGCCGACCAGCCTTTGTTGAATGTTCTGGCCTTCGGTGCGCAGGCTTTGACCACGTTCTTCGAGGCTCTGGGCGCGATCGTCGGCATCCAGAATTTCCAGTTCAATAATGTTCAGCCGCTCGCGCTCTGCTGCGATGGTAATTTCTTGATCACCGGATTGTGCAGACGCATTGCCGGCAAGGCCTACGACCGCTGCCGCCGCCACGATGACGTGAAATCTGCGACTAATCATAGCCTTCAATCAGGGAAGTGCCGGTCATTTCTGCAGGCTTCTCGATTGCCATTAATTCAAGGACCGTCGGCGCAATGTCGGCCAGCCGCCCGGATCGGACACTGGTGGCGCCTGTGTTTATGGCCAGCAAAGGAACCAGCAGTGTTGTATGTGCGGTGTGAGGTCCATTGCTGTCGTCATCGACCAGCATTTCCACATTGCCATGGTCCGCTGTGATCAGAAGCGCGCCGCCGCCGGCTTTGACTGCCTCTGACAGGCGTCCGAGGCACTCGTCAATTGTTTCCACTGCCTTTACCGCCGCTGCCATAATGCCTGTGTGACCCACCATGTCCGGGTTCGCGAAGTTTACCACACATAGATCGTATTCTCCGCCCTTGATGGCGGTAACCAGCGCATCTGTCACCTCGACGGCGGACATCTCAGGCTTGAGGTCATAGGTCGCCACTTTGGGCGAGGGGATCAAAATGCGATCTTCACCTTTGAACCTGGCTTCCCGGCCACCATTCAGGAAGAAGGTTACGTGCGCATACTTTTCGGTTTCGGCGATGCGTAGCTGGGTCAGACCCTTGGCGGCGATCACTTCACCCAACGTGCCTTCAAGGAACTCAGTCGGATAAAGCGTCGCCATCAAAGGAGCAAGAACGTCAGAATAGGTGACCATGCCGCATTTCGCTGCAAGGCCTATTTCTCGGGTGCGGTCGAAGCCATGGAATTCAGGATCAATCAAGGCACTCAAAATCTGGCGCGCGCGGTCCGACCGGAAGTTTGCCATCAACAGACCGTCGCCTCGCGTCATGCCCTTGTAGCCATCTATAACGCGGGGGGTCACGAACTCGTCTGTTTCGCCTGCTGCATAGGCCGCTTCGATAGCTGCAGAGACTGATGAGTGGGGTGAGCCTGCACCTGCTGTCAATGCCTCATAGGCGGCCTGGGTTCGGTCCCAGCGCTGATCGCGGTCCATCGCATAGTATCGGCCCATAATCGTCACGATGTGCACCCCGGCGAGAGAGGCAAGAGCGGTTTCGATCTGGGCCAGATAGTTCCTGGCGCTGGATGGTGGTGTGTCACGGCCGTCGAGAAAAGCATGCACAGCAACGGGAATGTCAGCCTCGTCCAAAATCCGCGCCAGAGCCACAACATGATCCTGATGTGAATGGACGCCACCCGGTGAAATGAGTCCCATCAGGTGGCATGTGCCGCCGGTCTGCTGCAGTTTCTTGATCAGCTCCTGAAGCACAGCGTTGCCGGCAAGCTCGCCACTTGCAATGGCAGCATTGATCAAGGGCAGGTTCTGCATGACAATGCGACCGCCACCGATGTTCATATGGCCGACTTCGGAATTTCCCATTTGCCCATCAGGCAGGCCAACCTCTGAACCAGACGTACTGATCACCGAATTCGGAAAGTCAGCCAGCAGCCTGTCATAGTGCGGTGTATGGGCGCATGAAATCGCGTTGTCGTCGGCTGCTTCCCGATGACCCCAGCCATCCAGAATGCAAAGCACAACAGGTCGTTTCACTTCGGATGTCACGCTTCGCTCGTCCTGTCATTGACATGCATAGGAGCCTTTCGAAAGGCTGCGCGGAACATACGCTGACCAAGGCTTGCTGTCCACGAACGGGTCTGTTCCTGGCGCCTCGTCAGTCGCGGTGATAGGGATGGCTGCTTAAGATTGTGCCGGCTCTGTACAGCTGTTCGGCAAGCATCACGCGCGCCAGCATATGGGGCCAGGTCTGCTTGCCAAAAGAAAGAAGCAGTGCTGCTGCCGCTCTGACGTCATCACTATGGCCATCTGCCCCACCAACGAGGAAGGCCAGATCCCGCACGCCATCAGTTTCGAACGCTTTAATCTGAGCAGCGAAGGAGCGGCTGTCGAACGAACGGCCGTTTTCGTCAAGCGCGACGATGGTGGCGCCTGACGGCACAGCTGACAAAAGCCTGTCACCTGCACCAGACTGTCTCTTGGCGGTTCGCATGGCCTTTCTCTCAGCGACTTCCAAAGTGGTCACGGGCCAGCTGAGCCGATCAATGTATGCCCGATAGAGTTCTTGCTCGGCGCCCTTGATATGGCCAACAGCTAGAATGGTAAGGCGAAGCGCCACAACGGTTCAGGTTCGTCAGATCCCTGAAGCTTCCAGCTCCAGATCTGGTATCCACATTTTCTCCAGATTATAAAACGCCCGAACCTCTGGCCGGAAGATATGGACGATGACATCGCCAGCATCAATCAGCACCCAGTCCGCCTGCGGCATGCCTTCAATGCGGGCATTGTGAAAGTCTGACAGCTTGATCTGGTCAAGGAGATTGTTGGCGATGGAGCCGACCTGGCGCGTTGAACGACCTGACGCTACGACCATGAAGTCGGCAATCGACGTCTTGCCCGCCAGATCGATGGTGACGATATCAATCGCCTGATCGTCATCAAGTGATTGCTTCACCAGATCAAGCAGGACTTCGTTCATGGAACCTGTGGAGTTGCTAATTTGTCAATCCTCATGACGTTGAAACCTGAATTCAGGTTCCTTCAGATTTTCGAATTTCAGTGGACGATGCGCCGTGCAGCTGGATCGGCAGAAAGATCCAGGCCGGCGGTTTCGTTGTTGCGAGCTTCTTAGCAGCACTTGACCTCATGCGATAGCGTTCGAACCGCTTTGCAGCCTTACTGTTCAGCGCTCTTCGAGAATAATTCGGGCGGGCCAAAACTGCAATGGGCATGGCCCGGAAAATATCGGGCCAGTTCCGCCAGCGATGAAATTCAAGAAGGTTGTCAGCCCCCATAAGCCAGACAAACTGCGCTTCAGGGAACTTTTCCGTCAGATAGGCAAGCGTGTCAGAGGTGTATGTCAGACCCTCCTCCATCTCGATGCCTGTAGGCTCAATAAGGGGGTTCTTCACAAATTCGCGCGCTGCCTGAAGCCGCTCCAGGGCGGGCTTCATGCCTTTTTCAGGCTTCAGGGGGTTCTGTGGCGAAACCAGCCACCAGACCCGATCCAGGCCAAGAATCTTGATGGCGCTTTCGCTGATGTGGACATGGCCTGAGTGCGCTGGGTTAAAGGATCCGCCCAACAGCCCAATGCGCTGGCCTTTCGTCAAGTTTGTTGTAATCAGGGTCGTACCTGCCCATCGCCACGGACCACGTACTTGAATGTGGTCAGCTGTTCGAGACCGACCGGACCGCGCGCATGCAGACGGCCCGTGGAAATTCCTATTTCCGCCCCCATGCCGAACTCGCCGCCGTCAGCAAACTGCGTCGACGCATTATGCATGACGATAGCGCTGTCCACTTCGGCCAGAAACTGATCCGCCGCGGTCTGGTTTTCAGTGATGATGCACTCGGTGTGGCTCGAACCGTATTTGGCAATATGATCTTCGGCCGACGCGATATCCGCAACCACACGCACAGAAATAATCGGCTCCAGATATTCCGTGTACCAGTCTTCTTCTGTTGCGGGTTTCACTCGTGCGTCCGTCTTTTCGACTTCGCTGTCGCCTCTGACCTCACAACCCGCTTTGATCAGCGCATCGATCAGCAGCGGCAATGCCTGCGACGCGATTTCCTGATCGACCAATAGCGTCTCGGCGGCACCACAGATGCCGGTGCGGCGCATCTTCGCGTTCACTGTGATCTCGACCGCCTTATCAAGGTCTGCATCTTTGTGGATGTAGACGTGACACATGCCATCCAGATGCGCCATGACGGGCACGCGGCTTTCATTATGGACCCGCTCGATGAGGCCGCGTCCGCCGCGGGGCACCACAATATCGATCAGACCGGCCATGGTCAGCATTTCGCCGACAGCCGCACGATCCCGCGTTGGCACCAGATTGATGGCCGCCGCAGGCAGTCCGGCCGACACCAGTCCTTCAACCAGGCATTGGTGTATCACCTGGCTCGAGTGCAGGCTCTCTGACCCAGTGCGCAGGATCGAAGCATTACCGGCTTTGAGGCAAAGCGCGCCGGCGTCCGCAGTGACGTTGGGCCGCGATTCATAAATGATTCCGATCACGCCCAGCGGTACACGGACACGCGCGATATGCAGGCCGTTGGGCCGGTCCCATTCAGCAATCACAGAGCCCACCGGATCGGGCAAATCAACAATGGCTTCAAGCGCAGCCGCCATGGCTTCAATACGCTCTTCATCCAGCATCAGGCGATCCAGCATCGCGTCCGATAGATTGCGGTTTCTGCCAAACTCCATATCAAGGGCGTTGGCTTCGATGATGGCTTCTACATGCGCCCGAATGGCCGTGGCGGCACTTTTCAGCGCGTGGTTTTTTTCATCTTCGCTGGCCATGGCGAGGGCGCCGGCAGCTTCGCGTGCGCCGGTGCCCATGTCGCGCATCAACTCTTCAATTCCCTGGCTGCGGGTCTCAGTTTCCGCCACGCTCATTGTCTCAAGTCCTGGTTCTTCCTGATCGGTATTCTACACGAGAACAAGATCGTCCCGATGAATCATTTCGTCCCGGCCCCGATAGCCAAGCAGCTCTTCTGTCTCCTGGCTTTTATGGCCGGCAATAAGCTCTGCGTCGGAAGTGCCGTAGGCGACCAGCCCGCGCGCCAGTTCGTGACCCTCGTCGTCCGTCACCAAAACCGGGTCACCTCTCTCAAAGCTGCCCTTCACGCCAACAACGCCTGCCGGCAACAGCGAATTGCCGTTCTTAAGCGCTCTCACGGCTCCCTTGTCTATGATCAGTGTGCCAAGAGGCTTCAGCGTTCCGGCAATCCAGTTTTTGCGCGCTGCCTGTCGGTTCTCGCTCGATACGAACCAGGTGTGGCGCGCACCATTTGCCATAGCTTCGATAGGCCTCATGGTATGGCCGTTTGTAATCGCCATGTGAAACCCTGTGCGTAGCGCAATCTTGGCCGCCTCAATTTTGGTGACCATGCCGCCTTTGCTGATGTGATTCTTGGCCGTACCCGCCATGCGTTCGATTTCAGGCGTAATCTCTATCACTGTTTCCATGAAGGAAGCATCTTTGGTGGTCGAAGGATCGGCATCATAAAGGCCGTCCACATCAGAGAGCAGAACCAGACAATCTGCTTCGATCATCTCGGCGACCCGGGCCGCCAATCTGTCATTGTCGCCGAACCTGATTTCATTGGTCGCCACTGTATCATTCTCATTGATGACAGGCACTGCATTGACCTTGAGAAGGGCTGAGATCGTGTCTCGTGCGTTCAGATACCTGCGGCGTTCCTCTGTGTCGTCCAGCGTGAGCAGGATTTGAGCAGCGCTAAGACCGTGGCGGCCAAGCTCGGCCTGATAAGCATGGGCAAGCTGTATCTGACCCACGGCGGCGGCGGCCTGGGCATCTTCAAGCCGCAGCTTGCCGTCCAGATTAAGCGTGCGGCGGCCAAGCGCCATGGCGCCTGATGAAACCAGCACGATTTCACGGCCTTCTGCGGCCAGCCAGGCAACGTCCTCGACCAGGCTTTGAAGCCAGGCGGTGTTGAGACCTGCCGATCCATCGCCCGCCACCAGAAGGGACGAGCCGATCTTGATGACCACCCTTTTGGCGTCGCGAAGATGTTGGGGAAGCATGTCGGTTGAAGTGCTCATGCTAGGGCGTCCAGCTGCCGGCGATCAGTGTTTCGGGTGCTGGCGTTTCTCTCGCCGCCAGAATTACCCTGTTAAGTGTGCGAAGGGCAATGTCTGCGCCCTGGCCGCTGACCGCTGACATGGTGAGGACAGGTTCCGTGCAGACAGCCTTCAGCGCATTGAGCTGAGCTTCAATTGTTTCGTCAGTAAGTGCGTCAATCTTGTTCAGCGCGACAATGCGCGGCTTACCTGTGAGATCAATTTCATATTCCTGAAGTTCCCGTTCAATGGTCCGGTAATCCTCAGCAATATCCTCGGCCGTGCCATCCACGAGATGAAAAAGCACGCTGCAGCGTTCCACATGACCGAGAAAGCGAGCCCCGAGACCATGTCCTTCATGCGCACCTTCGATGAGGCCTGGCAGATCAGCGATGACAAACTCCATGCCGTCGGCATTGACCACACCGAGTTGGGGATGCAGCGTTGTAAATGGATAGTCCGCGACCTTTGGCCGGGCCTCGCTCACAGCACTCAGGAACGTGGATTTTCCGGCATTGGGCAGGCCGACCAGGCCTGCGTCCGCAATCAGTTTCAGCCTGAGCCATAGCCAAGCCTCTGATCCCTCGACGCCTTTGGTAGAACGCCTCGGCGCCTGATTGATGGATGATTTGAAATGCGCGTTTCCCAGTCCGCCTCGGCCGCCTTCAAGGATGCGAATGCGCTGGCCGACTTCGGTCATATCCGCCAGAACCAGCTCATTTTCCTGGTCCAGAATCTGGGTTCCCTGTGGCACCTTCAGGATTACATCTTCGCCGCCGGAACCATCTTTGTTCCGACCCATACCATGATCGCCGGTGCCGGCCCTGAAGTGCTGCTGATAACGATAATCGATGAGCGTATTCAGCCCGGTTACGCATTCGACATAGACATGGCCGCCGCGCCCGCCATGGCCGCCGTCAGGACCGCCAAAAGGCACAAATTTCTCACGCCGAAAGCTGGTGACACCGTGGCCACCATTGCCGCTTCTGATAAAAATTTTCGCCTGGTCCAGGAATTTCATTTGCTTTTCCGCCATTTCCGGCGCGTTTCATGTACATAGTATGGGACTTTTGCCCAAACAAAAAAAGGGGAACGGTCATCCATCCCCCTTCAAAGCAAGCCCAAATACTGGCTCTTGTTCAGAGGTCTAGCTGCTTGCCGGCACCACCGAAATGAATGTCCGGTCCTTAATACCCTTGGTGAACTTCACTTCCCCTGCGACGACAGCGAAGATGGTGTGATCTCGGCCCATGCCGACATTTTCACCGGGATGCCACTTTGTGCCCCGCTGACGGCAAATAATATTGCCGGGAATGACGCGCTCGCCGCCATATTTCTTGATGCCAAGGCGGCGGCCGATTGTGTCGCGGCCGTTTCGGGACGAGCCACCCGCTTTCTTATGTGCCATTAGGATTTCTCCTCATCATCGGAAGATTTGGCTGCTGCTTTCTTGGCCGCTGTTTTTTTGGTCGCCGTCTTCTTCGTTGTCGTCTTCGCAGCTGCCTTCTTGGTGGCAGTCTTTTTAGCAGTAGTCTTTTTCTTGGCTGTTGTCTTCTTAGTGGCAGTTTTCTTCGCCACCGTCTTTTTCACAGCCACCTTTTTCGCCGCCACTTTTTTTGCCACTGGCGCTTTTGCCTCTGCGGGGGCTTCAGTTGCTTGCGTTGCGGGGGCCGCCTCTTCTTTGGGCGCTTCCTCTTTTGCGATTGCTTTCTTGGCGCCGGTCCGCGAAATTTCAATGATCTTCAGAACGGTCAAACTCTGACGATGGCCCTTTTTCCGCCGATAGCCCTGCCGGCGCTTTTTCTTGAAGACGATGATCTTGTCACCGCGGGTCTGCTCCAGCACCTCGGCCCTTACCGTCGCGCCTTCCAATACGGGCGTGCCGACTTCTATCTTGGCACCTTCGCCAATCATCAGCACGGAATCCAGATCCACAGTGGAGCCTGCTTCCACAGTCAGTTTTTCCACCTGAATGATGTCGTTTTCAGCGACTTTGTATTGCTTGCCGCCGCTTTTGATGACTGCGAACATAATTTCCATCAAACCCAAGAAAAGAGTAAAGCGGGCGTACTTTTCGCACGTCCCCGCTAGCGAGGCCGCAATATAGCGCTGGCCAGCCTGATGTCAATGGAAATGGGCCAAATGCGGGAGATTTGCTGGAGAAATAGCCCTTGATCGAAAGCAAGATCAGCGGTCAGCTAAAGCATAAGATCATGCACTGATACGCCCAAACACTGCCACAGGGGGTCTGGCGATGGGATTGATGCGCTGTCTTCTTGCTCTCCTGTGCATCACGCCCGCATTTGCAGGCGCGGCCAACGCGCAAGCGAGCGACGGCTGGGACCATTATGGTGGCTCACAAGCTGGCCTTCAGTACTCCTCCCTCGACCAGATCAATCGCGCAAACGTCACAGAGCTTGAGGAAGTCTGGCGGTTTCGCACCGGCGAGCTCGGCGAGGAGGGTGAGAGCTTCACATTCGAGGCCAATCCTGTCCTTGTCGATGGACGCCTCTATCTGAGCACGGGCACAGCCGTGATCATCGCCCTCGATCCGGCGACCGGGGCCGAAATCTGGCGCCATGATCCCGAAGTCGATCGCTCGCGCGCGGGCACTCTTTACATCAATCGCGGCGTTACTTCGTGGATCGACGTTGACGCCGACACGGACGCGCCATGCCGCCACCGGATCATCACCGGCACTACGGATGGGCGCATCATCGAAGTCGATGGCGCGACCGGTGAGCCATGCCAAGACTTTGGTGAGGCGGGCCACGTCTGGATGGATCGCGATGTCGAAATGCCGCCGCGCGATTACATGGTCTATTCCATCACATCGCCGCCCGTGGTCGTTGGCGATGTGATGGTCGTGGGCTCAGCCATTGCCGACAACACGCGCGTCGATGAGGCCCGCGGCATCGTGCGCGGGCTTGACGTCAGGACCGGAGAAGAACGCTGGCGCTGGAACCCGATCCCGAGGACACCTGACGATCCCGCATACGCAGGCTGGCGACCGGAGGAAGCGGCAATACAGGGCGGCGCCAACGCCTGGCCGCCGCTCGCCGCCGATGAAGAACTTGGCCTCGTCTATGTGCCGACCGGCTCGCCGAGCCCTGACCTTTATGGCGGCGAACGTGAGGGGGACAACGTCTACGCAAATTCCCTAGTCGCCCTCCGGGCGGAGACCGGCGAACTGGTGTGGTATCAGCAGCTCGTCCATCACGATGTCTGGGACTATGACCTGCCGGCGCAGCCGACGCTCGTTGATTTGCGCCACGATGGCGAGGTCATTCCGGCGGTGATCCAGGCCACCAAGATGGGGATGCTGTTCACCTTCAATCGGGAGACGGGCGAGCCCATTTTTGACATTGAGGAACGCGCCGTGCCGCAGGGCGGGGTTGAGGGCGAGCATCTGTCGCCGACGCAGCCCTTCCCGGTGGCACCCCCGGCCTATGTCCGACAGCACCCGCTGACGCCGGATGACGCCTGGGGTGTCATGCTCTTCGATACCTGGTCTTGCGAATCGACGTTTGAGAGGCTGCGCTCCGAAGGAATCTACACGCCGCCATCGATCGAAGGCACTGTCACGTTCCCCGGCAGTGGCGGTGGCTCCAACTGGGGTGGCCTCGCCTTCGATCCTGAAGACCAGATTGCGATTGTGAACGCGAACGATGTGGCGTTGGAAGTCGCGCTGATTCCGAGAGACGTGCTTGGCGACGTCTACCGCTCCGGCGACTATGACGACTTTGAGTTTGCGCGTCAGGACGGCACGCCTTATGGCATGAGGCGCCGCGCGATCCTGTCATTGATGCTCTGCACATCGCCGCCCTGGTCGACCCTTACTGCCATCGACATGGTGGAAGGCGTCATCAACTGGCAGGTGCCGCTCGGCACGTTGGACGATCTTTTGCCTTCTTTCCTTCCCAGTTTTGAGGTCGGTGGCGTGAGCCAGGGCGGGCCGATCGTCACGGCTGGCGGGCTTGTGTTCATAGGCGGATCTGCTGACTATTACTTGAGGGCGTTCGACATCGGATCAGGTGAGGAGCTCTGGAAAGCGCATCTGCCAACGAGCGCCCAGGCAACACCGATGACCTATTATCTTGACGACACAGGACGGCAATATGTCGTCATCGCAGTCGGCGGACACTATGGCCTCGCGGACATCGGCGTGCCGACCGGCGATTACGTCATCGCCTTCGCGTTGCCGGACGGGACATGATTGCCTGCCGGGGCGAACAGGACGGTTCAGGCAAAAAATTCGGGGAGCTCTTTCCGGATACGCTCAATTTCCTGATCGACGGTCCTGCACGTCCTTCGAGGCGACCATGACCACTTGGGGAGATCAGTCATGATTCGCACTCTGAAAACTCTGCTGATTGTCACGATTGCGCTCTGGGGGCTGACTGGAGCGTTTGAAAACCTGGACAACTGGCAAGAGACGCTTGACAGCGTTGAGGCCGTCACCTCAATGGCGACGTTTGAGGGCGGCGCGCTGAGTTGGCAGGCTACATCGAACATAATCCTCGTCTGGCTTGGTGCGCTTTTCATCATGCTGTCCAAGCTGGCCGCCGGCGTTATGTGCTCGGTTGGCGCGTACCGAATGTGGAAGGCGCGGTCGGCAGACTCCGCTGATTTTTCCGACGCCAAGAAAATGGCACTGGCCGGGTCGGCGATTGCCGTGATCATGCTGTTCGGCGGCTTCATCGTCGTTGCCGAGAGTTTTTTCGAGCTCTGGAGATCAGAGACAGCTTCAAGCGCGCTACCCATCGCCTTTCGCTATGCGAGCCTGATCGCATTGATCGCGATCTTCGTGAGCCTGCACGATGGTGACGACCTCTGACGCTCGTCCATCCTGTTCATCAACCGGGGTGTCACCTCGTCTGCTCTGCCAAACGGGATTTGACAGCGAGACCGGGCACCTTCTTAAGCGATGCCAACAGC
The DNA here is from genome assembly GCA_965371465.1 of uncultured Alphaproteobacteria bacterium. GTDB lineage: Bacteria > Pseudomonadota > Alphaproteobacteria > CBDUYM01 > CBDUYM01 > CBDUYM01. Next base: position 36,481 of record CBDUYM010000015.1, on the reverse strand, counting down.
TGCCGTTTCAGCAAGTGCTGCAATGTCATCCTCACTGTAGCCAAGATCACCGAGGATCGCCTCGGTGTTGGCGCCGAGCAGTGGTGCAGGTGCATTGGGCAGCATGGCGGCGCCATCCACCAAAAAGCCGGGGCCCTGCACAGCGATCTCGCCGTCGACGCCGTCCGGCTGCTTTACGCGGCCAAGCGTGCCCCGGGCTTCAAATTGCGGATTGGCCAGCGCCTCCGGCACAGTCGCAAGCTGACCGCAGGGCACACCCGCTGCCGACAGGATGCCTTCCCACTCCGCCGCTGAATGAGCGGTGAGGGCGGTTTCGAGTTCGGATCGCAATTCCATCCGGTTGACGGCCCGGCCCCTGCCGGTTTCGAAGCGTTCGTCATTGACCAGGTCCGCGCGGTCGACGGCAGCGGCATAGTTCTCGAACAGTTTCTGATTGTTGGCGTTCACCAGAATCCGGCCCTCAGCCGTCTCGAACAGTCCGACGCAGCCAGCGCGGGCCAGTGCTCCCGATCCCGTGCGAACGGGCTCCTGCCCGGCCATCAGCCAGCCCCAGACCTGAAGACTTTGCGGGATCATGCAGCATTCGAGCATCGAGACATCGAGATGACACCCTTCGCCTGACGTCTTCGCCTGCAGCAAGGCAGCTGTGATCGCGAAAGAAGCCATCATGGCAGTTGACGTGTCGGCAGCGGCAAAGCCGACACGAACCGGTGAGCCATCAACCTCGCCGGTATGGCTCATCATTCCCGATACGCCCTGCATCAGATAATCAAAAGCCGCGCGATCCTTCCAGGGCCCCTCCTGTCCAAAGCCGCTGATCGAGCAGTAGACAAGGGCAGGTGCAAGATCGTGCACAACATCCCAGTCGAAGCCCAGGCGGCCAAGCGTGCCGGGCCGCATGTTCTCAACCAGAACATCGCAGCTCGGCACAAGTCTGCGGACAACTTCCTGTCCGGCATCGGTCTTGAGATCCACAGCAAGTGATTTCTTGCCTGCGTTCTGACTGACGAATCCTGTCCCGAGACCAACCGCGTTCCATTCGGGGATGCCGCCGGTCTTGCGGAACTGATCGCCGCCGTCGACGGACTCAACCTTGATGATCTCGGCCCCCAGAAGACCGAGGTGATAGGTACAGAGCGGCCCGGCATGCACATGGCTCAGATCCAGTACCCGAACGCCCTCAAGTGGTTTCGTCATATGGTCCCTCCTACCCGGCTACCCGGCCGCCGTTTCTTCTGCTAGCAACAGCTTAAGCCCCGCGGTCATGCGATCCTGCGACTGTTCTGTGGCATGGCTCTGAACGAAGCCCTTGATCGCGTTCTCAAGGCTGAAGCGGGGCAGCATTTTGCGGACCCTTGACAGGCACTCACGGGCCTCTTCCATCCGCCCGAGGCCCGCAAGGATGTTGGCGCGCTCGACCCAGGTCAGAAAGGAACCCGCCGCGTGAAGGGCTTGCAGGTCGGAGAATTGGAGCGCATGTTCAAGATCGCCTTTGCAGACCGCGGTACCTGACAACCACGAAAGCGGCCCGAGGTCGCCGGCACGCGCAGACGCCTGGAGTTCGTTGAGATGTTCCATGGCCTCATCAATGAGGCCCGCCCGCCAAGCTGCATTGGCCAGCTCTTCTGTGGACAACCGGCCCGGTGCGATTGCATGAAGCTGGCGCGCAAGCTGAACGGCTTCGTCGAACTTTCCGATCTGTGAATAGCTGCGGGCCAGTTTGGCCAATATGTCAGGACGACGAGGGGCTTGCCGAAGCATGATCTCGCCGATGCGAATGACTTCCTCGCGATCTTCGTCAGGATTGCTGGAGAAGAGAACCGCATAGTCATCGGCAATCATGCCTATGAGAACCGCACGAATTCCTACATCCGGGACTTTTTCGATGGCCCTTCTGACGAGCGCCCGTCGCCGGTCCCGGCTGGCGGCGTCCACAACGCCAATTTCTTGGGCCCGCAAAACAAGACCAAGGGGCGTCAGCTCATCTTCCGCTACGTTCCTGTATAGCTCCCGCGCGTGTTGAAACATTTTCTGTGCACAAGCATTCCCAATTTCTCCTGTAAGAGCATCCTGCAAGCGGCCGATCTCTGCCAGGGGCTCTTCCGTGTGGCCGGCCCAGATGTGGTTGCCAGTGGGCACTTCAACGAGCTGGGATGTAATGCGCAGCATATCGCCTGCAATACGGATACTGCCCTCGATGATGAAATATACGTTCAGCTGATTGCCGATCTCAGTCACGTCGAGGGAAGTGCCCTTGAACTGAAAGCTTGAGTTCCTTGACTTCACTCGCATCAGATTTGTGTCGAAAGAGGCAAAATGCGCAGTGATGTCTTCAGCAATGCTGTCAGCCAGAGACGCGTATTTCTCATCGTCGGTGAAATTGTCGTAGGGGAGAACAGCTAATGTGAGGAGAACCTGATCGTCCAGTGGAGCCGTTTCGGTGCTTGCATCATCATCGGACGCGCCAACCGGCTCACTTCTGCTGGCCTGGGTCTCCTGCGCCCAGGCGACAATGAGCACCAGCGGGAAGCCCAAGCCGACCATGACAATGGCAAGTGTATCAGCCCAATCCGGCAAGCCAAGTTCTGGAAATACGCCAATGGCAATCTGGATCACCAGCCAGCCGGCAATCAGATAGCCGACGCCGAACTGAATGACCTTCCTGTGCCAGAGCTCCCTGAAAAAGCCGCCCATGACCGCTGGCCCTCCCCATCAATTACGCTGTTTTTGGTCTGCACGCCTGCGGAGTATAGCGAAGTGTCGGATATTTGGGAGTCAGGCCTTGACGACGATCAAAACGAAGCGCTTGCACATGTCATCGGGGACCTGGTCATTGGACTTGCGCGCCTTCTCATCTCCTCAATGTTTGTTCAGTTGACGGGCTGCAGGTTTGACGGCGTTGCCCGTAAAGAGCAACCTGTGACCGATCTACGAAAAAGCGCAGCCGCGGTCTTGGGTGCGACGAGTTGTCGGAGAGGGTATTCGAGATGTTACAGGCTGATTTCGATACTTCAGCACTCTACGATGCCATGGATGAGCTTCGCGGCGAACGGAAACTGACATGGGCCCAGGTAACACGTGAAGTAAATGCCTGCCATGTGAACATTCCTGGATTCAGTCCAGTTGCCACGGCCACGATCACAGCTGTGAAAGACAAGAAGTCAGGCAACAATGCCAACACGATACTCTGTATGCTTTCGTGGCTTGAACGACCGCCAGAAAGCTTCGTGCCCGGGCTTGAATTTGACCAGGATGCCTGCCAGTTGCCCCGCATCGGCAAGAACCAGATCCTGCGGTGGAACACAAAAGCCATTTACCGGGCCCTTGACGAAAAACGAGCGGCCCATGATCTGACCTGGAAAGCGACAGCTGCGAAAGCCGGTGTTGCCAATGCCGCGGCGCTTACCCGGCTCAACAAAGGCCCCATAATCAGCATTGCCAACGCCATGCATATCGTCGCGTGGCTGGAGGCACCCGCTGTCACGTATATTATTCGCGCGGAATGGGATGGCGCCTGGAAGCTTGCTGGCTGAACCCCTTGCGGCTCCCCATGCCATGGGATACATCAATTCGAAGCGGAGAGGTGCCAGAGTGGTCGATCGGGGCGGTCTCGAAAACCGTTGTGCCTTTACGGGTACCGTGGGTTCGAATCCCACCCTCTCCGCCAGTCAATCCGTTGCAGGTCAGGGGATTGCGGGATTCGGTGTTCCAGCGAACGAAGCAACAACGCCTGCCTGAAAGCAGCTTCTGCAAACATCTTGCAAACATTGTGATCTTAAAGTGGCATTGGAACATGCTGTGTTGGGCCAAATACCATGCAGCAGGTGCAACTATTCTAGGCCCTCAAAGCCGCCTCAAATGACCTGTTGAAGCCAGCCACTGCATCTTGCTGCATGCCAGGAAGAACATGGCTGTACCGGTCAAGCGTGATGGCTACAGACGCATGACCGAGTCGCTCGCTCACGATCTTCGGGTGCACCCCTTGGAGGAAGAGCTGCGTGGCGTGGGTATGGCGAAGATCATGGAACCGCACTCTCTTGAGATCGGATCGTCGAATGAACGAGGCGAACAGCGTTGAAAGCGTATTTGGCTTCAACGGCTGCCCGTCAGCACCGGCGCACACCAGATCGCCATCCTGCCAGAGTGGGCCCAGCCGAAGCTTGTTCTCAATCTGCAACTTCTTGTGAACGCGCAATGCATCAATCAGCAATTCCGGCAGAGCAATGCCCCGACGGCTGCGCGGTGTTTTAGGCTCCTTGAAAGACAACTGTCGCCGTACCTGTTCCAGGCTGTGTGTAACAGTGATTGTCTTGCTCTTGAAGTCCACGTTGCGCCAACGCAGAGCGCAAATTTCGCCGCGTCGCATGCCGGTTGTTAGTGCCATCAGGACAGGCATATGGAGTCGATGATGTTCCAAGGACTGGATCAGTGTAATCGACTCCGCCTCGTTCAGAACGGTCATCTCGCGTGCGGTGGCAACCGGTGCCTCAGCATTGTCCGCCGGATTCACGGCAAGCACTCTCCATCGCACTGCTGTCTGTAATGCACGCCTCAAAACTCGATGAAAGTGCTGGACGGTCAAAGGTGACAGCCCGCCTTTTCCGTCCTTCCTTCCCGAACGCAATGACTTGGCATAGAACTGCTGTATCTGATCTGGTCGCAGATTTACAAGCCTCTGAGAGCCAAGTGCTGGTATGACATGGCCGCGAAGGATTTGTTCGTATCGCTCAAGCGTTTTCGCCGAGACTTGGGAAGCTGCATGATCGACAAGCCACCGTTCGAGGAATTCCTGGACAGTCACTTTCGATGCTTCCACATAGGTGCCTGTTCCTAGTTCGTGCAGTATTCGGACTAGTTCAGCTTCGGCATCGCTCCGCGCCCCCTTGACTGAATGCCACTTCTGGCGTCGCTTGCCGTTGAGATCTCGTCCTAGGTCAACAACGATGGCCCAGGATCGGCTGCCTCGACGGCGAATGTGACCTCTCATTTCTTATTCCCCCTGTTCTTGCGGTATTCGCGCATACGGCATGCATTGGAACAATAGATTTTCTCCGGTCTGCCTGATCCAGGCGAGATCTCAAACCACTTCTCACAGGACACGCACTTCCTGTAGGAAGCATTCTTGTCAATTGCCAACGCAAGCTGAAGCCACATGGCACCGATCAAACTGTCAGGGAAGAGACGCACGCTGACATCCCGTTCGTCTGGCGTAGGAGCGAGGCGGGCATCCACTCTGCCTAAGGTGCCCTCGTTTACCAGATCGCTCAGCAGGAAACGCATCGCATCCCAAGGATTCCTATCTGCGAGCTGACTAAGGCGCTCTGGATGCCAATGTTCGTCAGCGATATAAGTGCCTCCTATATCCAGACCGGAAGCAAGTGGAACTCTATCGTTCCCAGCTGCAAGTTCACGCTGCATCCAAGTGAACCACTCCTCATCGCCTACAAAAGCCGCGCCCTCCGGAAACTCAAGTTCAAGTCTGTGTGACCAGCCGACACTATCGCCATCCCATGTTATTCCCTTTGAAACAAACTCTTCATTTTCTGATTGAAGTCTGTCGGCAACATGGATGGCGAGTTTTATTTCCATTAACTCATCACTCCATCTTCCTGCGACTTCGCCCCACTGTGGGATTCTGTCATGAGGGGCAACCAAGAATTGCACCTGGCAGTCACTGCCCAGTGGACCCCAAGTATTGGCAAATAGCCTCATACTTTCCATGGTTCCGTCCAATGAACCGAATTCACGGAATAGGGCTGGGTTCTCCAGCAGTGGGCTCAACTGTTTGTCGTGAGACGACAGAACCGCCAGAGGCTGAGTCAGATCATTTAGTGCCAGAGGATCGAGATATTCCGCACTGGGGTTCCTTGGCACGAGTATCGGCGCGAGAGCGCCATCTTCAACACGACCTTCATCGCTGCGAAAGCCTGATCCCATTACAAAACGTCCGCGCGTGAAACGCATAGCGGTCGCATACATCATCCGCCACTCGTATCCATCGGCGGCAACCGTCCAGGTGAAATCTAGGAATTCTTCGCTCATTTATTCCGTTACGGATAAGTTATGTTGATCTATAACGAAACTATATGGGAAACTCCGTTACAGATCAACACAAGAGATGCATAACGGGGACGAAATGGAACGATTGACGTACACTATCGACGAGGCAGCGGCGCTCATGGGCATTGGGCGATCTACAGCCTATGAGGCCGCTCACACAGGCCAGCTGCCGACCATCAGGATCGGAAGGCGACTTCTGGTCTCGCGAAAGGGCTTGGATCTCCTCCTGGCACAAGGATTTGAAGCCGGTCAGGGCAGAATCGGAACTTTGCCTCAACCCGTAGCCGGGGATGTCGCTCAAAATGTCCTCTGATGGAAAAACCGCCGTAAATAGGGCTGAAAGTAAAGAGATCCAACTTCGCGAGGTAAGAGCTCTCGGCCATCAGAAGCGGCCAATTCTGTCCGTTATCAGGGCTAAGTGTATTGACTGCTGCGCAGGTAGTCGCAAGGAAGTCCGACTCTGCACCGCGAGGAATTGCAGCCTGTGGCCATATCGCATGGACCATAACCCGTTTGTCAGGCGGTCGCCATCTGTGCCTCACGGCACAAATGTCAGAGCCGGATCCAGCAGCTAGTTCTCTGGCTGTGTCTGAAAGTCAGCGCAAATTTCCAAGTAACGCTCACGAGCCTTTTCGTGCGGCCGGTATGCTTTTCCATGATCTGGGCTACACGGTATTTCCCGCCAAAGGAAAGAAGCCATTGGTCAAATGGGGGAATTTCAGAAAGGGTCAATCCGCCGACACTGTGCGAAAGCTGATGGTTCGGCATCCTGGCGCGAACATAGCAGTCGCCACCGGTAAGGACTTGACAGTTGTAGATGTGGATGACCCCAAACTGAAAGAATACGCAATCCAGCGGTTCGGGAAAACGCCGTGCATGGTAGAGACGCCCTCAGGCGGCTTGCACTTGGGATATCACTCATCGGGTGAACGAAACGCTCAGCGCATTATTGATCCATCCACCGGCGAGCAGTTGAAAATTGATATCCGGGGAGAAGGAGGGATGGTAATCTGGCCCCCATCCTTTCGCCCTGAAGATGGTCGCTCATATAGATTGGTTGCGGGTGAGCTTCAAAGGGCATGCACGCTTCCGCCCATTGTGGCCGGGGCGCTCCCGTGGCAGAAAACTCTCAAACAAGATTCACCTGCAGATAGGGCTGCTGTGCATTCAACGAGTGCCACTTCGGACGAAGTAATGCGTAACGTCGCCCTGTACGATTGGATTGGACCGGTCATTGCAGCAGTGGGCTCCTGTGATGCGGCTATCGAAAAGGCGCGAGCCTTCAATGCACGGTTTGACCGACCTCTCGCCGATCGGGAAGTTATGAAAACGGTTAGGTCGAGGTGGCAACAGAAAGAGGAGGGCCGCCTGATGCTGGCCGGAGAGAGATGGGTCCCAACGCTTGGAGAGCACTTCCTTGAACTGAGCACGAACCCCCATGCGTTGGCGTTATTTCAATACCTCCGTTACCAGCACGCCAATGTGCGCTCCGAGTTTCTTATCGTCCAGGAACCAGTCGCAGAAAGCCTCAATTGGGCGGATTCACGCACCGTTCGGAGAGCAATCACCTTTCTGTTGGGCCGGGGGTTCTTGCACAGAATCTACAGAGGAGGCCAGGGACCAGGAGATCCTTCAAAATATACTTGGGGACCATGCTTAGGGGGCAAATCTGTACCATAATCTAATATACACCCCTCTGCCTCGCGCCTCCCCTCTGGAGAGCCCCTCAGTGTTTCTTGATTAGATTATGCTGGGCGACAGTATCGGCGCTCAGTCATGCCGATGCTCGCCAAGAGGTCGGCGGTTCGATCCCGCCTAGGTGCACCAGATTTCCCGTTAAATATCAATGTATTACGTTATTTTCGACAGAGAAGGTGGGCGAGCTCCATCGTCGGGGGCAGCAATTTTCCTACAGGATGGCACTTAATTTTCGGTTTCTAGTTAAGCAACGCTTGCTATTTTCTCTGTTAGGAGTTTCTACCTCTGAGCAAGGCTGAGCAATTACTTGTTCAGCTATTTCCTATTGCAATATTGTCCCTGAGGGCACATGTTAGGAGCACGCACTCTGACTTGAAGTGTGCGTGCGGTTTCGTGTGGAGAGAGACGACTATTTGGATTAGTGGAACCTCTTCCGAGCGAAGCAGCAGGGATTGATCGGTTGCTATCGAACTCTGTTGCGCAGTCAGAGGACCTAGATCGACGACGCGAATTCATGAATTCCCTCGTTGTTGGCTAATCTGACCTAAAGGCACGTAGACCTAATTGACTAGTGTGAAAAAGGGAGACTTCTTTTTACCGTCATTTGGTCGCTAATCGTCAAATAGCAACCTGAAATTTTGGGCGGCAGCAACTTTGGTTGTTGCCGTCCTTATTTTGAACCGTCTCGAACAGCATCGTTTGGCGCAATATTGATATGTGTGAGTTTCTTCACAATTGAGTGGTTTTGGTTGTGACACCCGATGAATTGCTTTGGTAGGTTTTTCTTCAATGCCACAACATCATAATGAAATTTCGGGTCAAAGGCCGCACCCAGGCGAATACGTGCCCCCAAAATGCATGTAGGCATATGCGCACCAATTTCGTTCAAGGACTTCAGCCAAGCAATTCCATGCCGGTTCCTGCCTGGGCTATTAAAGGCGAGCCTGCGATCGTCATGGAAGCTCAAGCCTTTGCGCCCTTTCGAGGAACTCCAATCCAGCGAGCTAGATAGATCTCTGCACTTGGCATGGAGTGCTTGGTTTGCGTCGCTCACGTCATAATTCTCAAGCCGTGAGGCAAGGTGCAACTGGTCTCTGTACGTCTTCGACTTAAAGTTTCTCAGAGGCAATAGGAGAGGAGTCCGAGACTCATTGTTTTCCATTTCCCTCTCAATTGCGCTTAGAACTTTGCCGCCATCTTGCAGTTTCCTAGAGAATTCTTCTGCAATCATGTTTGCAAGGTGTGACTTTGAATTCGGAGTTATAGGCATGCTTTGAACGCGTTCAACGCGGCATAGAGAAGCTAACACCAGAGGGTGGAATGCATCTCTTAGTTGGGCAGTGCTTTCACTGTCGTGTTCTATGTAAAGGAGTAATGCCGATATGTTCTTCTTGTCGTGTATGTTGCTAGAACCGATGTCAGCCCTTATGGCTTTGTAAAGTTTTGTTATTAGAGTCCGTTCATATAGCGAATCATAGCGGTACTCTTGGGATCTCCTTTTGAGAGGCGACCAGATGAACTTTATCGACCGATTGCCAAGGGCTCGGATTGAAAGTATTTTCGAGAATTCTTGTTCCACTTCAAACGGAACACCTGCCAGTACCACAAATCTCATCTGACAATTCTATCTTGGCGATTTGACGTTATGCAGGCGCTCAACCAAATCCAATGGGATATCGATTCGGCGAAGCTCATCCTCTTTCAATGTGGAAAGCAGGAGTTCAAGCAAGGTCAGTCTTCGGCCCCTAGTTGGGAGAGAGGAGCGGTCACCTTTCTCTCTGGGCAGCGCGAAGCGTTCCAGATCGATACCCGCGTCATCGGCCCAATTCTTGATAGCTTGGTATTTCTCAGTATCAGATGCACATGACAGCGCATCGCTGATCCAGTGTTCCTCAATCTCAAAGCTTTCGTCCGGGGACTTTTCTTCGGAAGGCAAATCAAGGATGGCTGGGCTAACACCCGATAGCACTGCATACCTCTTGGACCCCGCTGCTGGGAGAGAGCGAAATGCAGACCACAGTTGAGGCGTGACCCAGATGCTCCTGCTCGCCGCCGCACCAAATAACTGGTCAAGGGCTTCATCAATTTGCTGTTGATCTTCTGGCGCAGATGCTGCCGGTATTGCCGCGATCACTGCCTTGTTTCTTGAGTGCTGGATGATCTTGACCTCGTCATTCAATTCGGCGTCAATGAATCGTCTTAGAGATATCTTTAGGTCGCGAGCACCCTGCGCGATCACCCCCTCATCACGTTCGCCAAGCGCGGCGAGGAGCACCGCCTTGTGGTTTTTTGCCCACTCATTGGATATTTCGGCAATGAGCAGCCTCCGTAGCTCAGGTTTCTCCATCAAACTTGTCCTAATGCGTGAAGATTGATGCTCAAACATTTTTGGGCTTCATGCAAAAATTGGTGAGAGCCGCAACCATTTGCACTAAATAGCGTATTCCAACTGAGATACGGTTCGCAAGGTTGAACTCCTTGATCTGTACCACTACGGCTTTTTGCATGGTAACCCCGTGAGCTAGCTCATTTCATTCAGGCCAGGAGCGCCCAACTAGGAATCACTGTTGCTTTCAGGGCTGACGATTGTGCGCACAACGCGAGTGATCGGCACTGCACCTTCATGTTCAAGCGTGGCTCTGTCGCCATACTTCTTTGGCAGCATCTTTGACAACATCCATTTGCGGCCATCTATGCGAAGACGCGAACGCTGCACGTGTTCGGAATTGAACACAGCTGTAGTGCTGCCATCCTTGTTCTTGCGCTCCATGTAATCATTGCTGCCATCGTCCATGATCTCGAGCATTTCATCGAACATCAGTTCAGCCTGGATTGTTCTTGCTTGCGCGTACTGGTCGCGAAACTCAGCCTTCGCAGGATCTGCCAGCCACCGAAACACGTTTGATTTATCAGGCATCTCAGCGTCTCGGCAAATGCGAATGAGCGACTCTCCAGCCATGAGCCTGGCGCAAATCTCAGCTACAATTTCATTACTGTATTTTGATGGTCGCACCACGATGCTTTCCTTGGCTATTTTTACAGTTGTCCTGTGTAGATTATAGGGCTGTTCGCGGGCATGCAAGTTGGTTTGGACTGCGCGCTGCCATTTAACTCGTAGGGATTGGTCGTCTGATTCAGATCTTACTCGACTGCTGAAAATTGATGTGCTGGGGACCTCGATTAGGGAGCATTTATGTACCATAATCTAATATACATCCTGCTTCGGCTCCCCCCCCCCTGCTCTTTGAGTGCGATTCAGTTGCAGGCAGGCAGGCAAGATTCTCAGAGTGACCAATGACCGAAGATCATCATGAAGAACGGCGATACTATGCTTTCATTTCGTATCGCCACTCCGACAACCGGGTCGAGGGACGGCGTTGGGCGACGTGGCTGCATCAGGCCATAGAGACCTATGAGGTGCCAGCTGACATAGTGGGCAAGACAAACCAGCGTGGCGAAGAAGTCCCAGCGCGGATTTTCCCCGTGTTTCGGGATGAGGAGGAGCTGCCTGCCGATTCTGATCTGGGGAGAGCTGTCAACGAGGCCCTGGACAACAGCTCCACACTGATCGTTCTTTGTTCGCCACGTGCTGCTGATTCACTTTACGTGGCTAGGGAAATAGACCACTTCAAGAAGTCGGGGCATGCAGATCGGATCATTGCAGCAATTGTCGATGGCGAGCCAAATGCTTCCCTCGACGTCGGAAAGCAGGCTGATGGGTTTCCGCCGGAAGCGGAATGCTTCCCTCAGCCCCTGCAGTTTGAGTATGGTCCTGACGGCTTGCCGACCGAGGAGCGAGCGGAGCCGCTCGCGGCTGACTTCCGCGTCATTGTCGATGGTAAACCTCAGGAAGGCTGGACTTCACCCGAAGCCTGGCGGCAGAATCTGACCGCAGCGGGAAATCTGTCCCGGTCTCAGATCAATGCTGAGGTCTCGGCCTACACGGCTCAGCATCATCTCATGCTGCTAAAAGTCATCGCCGGCATCCTCGGTGTCGCTCTTGGCGAGCTGACCAGGCGCGATCAGGATTATCAGCTTCAACTCGCACGAAAACGGGCAAGCGTCCTCCGGCGATGGCTGGTAGCCGTCGGTCTCCTTGCCGTCATCGCCATTGGTGCAGGCTCTATCGCCTACATCCAGCAGCAGGAAGCCATCAGTGAACGCGACCGCGCCGAGGCCATGCTCGATCAGGTACGCGAGAACATTGATTTCATGAACTATGATCTCCGCGATGTGCTGACCAGATACGTGCCCACGGCCGAGCGCGTTGATGTGCTGGACCGCGTTGATGCGCTGGTGGATCTGTTACAGAACCAGGAGAACCTGAGTGACTTGGATCGAAGGCAACTTATCGTAGCTTACATGAACAGAGCCGATGCCATCTTGGTGAGCGCCGACCTGGACCCGGCCACTGCGCTGCCGCTTCTTTTGGCGGCCCTCGTGATCGCGGAAGAGCATGTCGCCTCTGATTCGACAAACACACTATTTTGGCGAGACCTGGCTCTAGTGCACTGGAGGCTTGGCGACCTTCATCTCAGGCGCGGAGATACCGTCGAGGCGCAACGGTCCTTGGAATTGGCCTTGTATATCGATGAAGAGCAGGTCGTCATCGAACCCACGAATACTGAGTTCAGGCGAGACGTCTTTGGGTCGCACATCTGGCTCGGCGACCTTTATCTTCAAACTGGGGATACCGCAGGAACGCAGAGGTCATATGAGGTGGCGCAAGCGATTGCAGAAGAACTGGTCGCCTCTGACAACTCGAACACTGAGTTCCAGCGAGACCTATCTGTATCTCATTCCAGATTGGCGAGGCTTTTTCTTCAACTCGAGGATACCGAAGCCGGGAAGCAGGCGCTGGAGGCGGCACTGGCTATTGATGAAGAGCTGGTCGCCGTTGACCCGGCGAACATGTCTTTCCGGCGAGACCTTGCTGGATCGCACAGTGCACTAGCTGATCTCTATTTACAGCTTGGGGATTTTGCCGCGGGGTTACGATCCTTGGAAACGGCTCGAGTGATACGTGAAGAACTGGTGGCTCTCGATCCGGCAAACATGCGTTTCCAGCGAGACCTGTCTGTCTCACTCGGACGGCTCAGCAATATCCACTTTCGTCTTGGTGATTTGGCTGCGGCACTGCACACCGTGGAGGCATCCCTGAGGATCTCGGAAGCGCTGGCTGCCCTTGACCCTGAAGACAGACGAGGACAGAGGGATCTGGCGGTGACTTACTACCAACTATATGAAGTGCATCAGCGAATGGGAGAAATAGCTCAAGCCCTCACCTATGCTACAGCTGCGAATGAGATACTTGTCCGGATGAGGGAACGGAGCATTCTGCTCATTGAAGACGAGACATTCATCGCCGCGACGGCGGAAGCAATCCGGACCCTTCGCGAGGAGCCTGGGGAAGCCGAAGATCCTCGTTAGCTGGCAACTAATATTACGCCGACACTGTCGCCTGCCTGACAGCAATTGGATCAGGCCAGTCCGGCTGTGCCGCACTTCAGGAAACAATGCCTCCCCACGACCGCCAATGATGAGCCTGCGCAACTCAAGCACGATCAAGTGAGGGCACCAGGAGCACCATGCATGAAAACAGCGAAAATAATGCTCTATATGCATTAAGCAGAGTCCCGGAAGACATCTTCAATATCTGACCAAAGGACCCCGCGCTGGCCCCCCAGACCTGGCCAAATCAGAACAAGTTCTATCTACCCCAAATTATCTTCTCCCTTTGTCCTGCAAGTCATACTAGCTGTGCTCGACAGCCTCCGGGTAACTCTGCCCAGAACAGACACTTTCTGCGTCAGCGGCACAGGCAGATTGCCTGCAAATTGGAAATGTTTTGCGTCTGGCAGCGTATTGCTGGCGTTTGCTGGCGTGTTGCTGGCGTGTTGCTGGCGTGTCGCTCTTGGTTGCTACCTACTTGTGCCCCTGACTTCCGAAAAGTGTCCGCTATGGGTCACAAGCAGACCTCACCTGGCTCCTGGTTGTACGTCCGCTGTTAGCCAAGAGCAGACATTCGCACTGCTGCATATTCCGGGACATACTGTTGATGCATCGCCGCAGGAATGACATTTTGCCCCACCGTTCCTTCGCCCCTTGCGTGGCAACAAAGGAGAAAAGACATGAAGTACTTCTATGTTGTCTGTTGTGTACTGGGGGTCATATTGCCCTATTGGCAGTTTCTCCCCTGGCTTCTGGATAACGGTCTCGCTCCTGTTGAACTCCTGGCCGAGGCCACCAGCACGCGAATTGGCGCCTTTGCCTGGCTGGATGTACTGGTCTCGGCAGTTGTTCTCTTGACCTTTGTGGATGTAGAGGCAAAGCGTCTGAACATGACGAACAGATGGGCTCCATGGGTTGGGACGTTAACGGTCGGTGTCTCGTTGGGGCTGCCTCTCTTCCTCCTTCTCAGGGAGATACATCTTGAACGAGGAGACAGCTCTGACATCGGATAGGGCCGTAAGTTCTCGCGTCCTCTGCCTCACTGTCCGCTGGGGGTCATGACCGGACCAGAATTTCGGCCTGAATTTTGGGATTTTCAGGTCTGGTCTTAGCCAGAAGCAGACGTCCGGCACACTGCAAGTAGCAAGGCCAAACAGCGAGCCGAACGAATTTGTTCACATCTCCTGCCGCCACAATCTATCCTGCAACAGCTGGACATGAATCTGAGGAAAGCCAAAGGAGCATTGATGACCGTATTGCATCTCATTGGGCCGGGCGGAGCAGGCAAGTCAACGACAGGGGCCATCTTGGCTAGCAGACTTGGCTTTGAACTTGTGGATCTTGATGCGTACTTTATGGAGCACACTGCCGACATATCCAGCTATCTGGATGATTTCGGTTATGAAGCGTACGCGACACAGAACTTCCAGAACTATCTTCTGCTGAGCGAAATACACTCGACCCGATGCGTGTTCGTGCTCTCTTCTGGTTTCATGGTTTACCCGAGCACGATCAATTCCTGCTACTCAGCGACAAAAGCAGACATTGAGGCAAGCTCCTGCACGTTTGTTCTGTTGCCGTCCTTCGATCTGGAAACCTGCGTTCGTGAGACGGTCCGCCGGCAAACGGACCGGCCATATCTGCCGGGCAACGAATATGCGGAGGAGCAGCGGATACGTCGGCGCTTCCCAATTTACATGGCGCTTGCTTCAACAAAGATTGAGACAAGCACCCCACCCGACGAAGTAGCAGCACTCATCCTGAGTAAAGCAGACCTCGAATAGCAAATGTCCGCTTTGGGTCATAAGCGGACGCGGATTCTGCCAAAGTTCGGGTCCGGAGTTCGCTATAAGCAGACATTCCCTCCACGCCTTGCGAGCTAAAGATCAAGCGGAATTTGCCTGACTCCTCTATTGCCTGATCCTCAGCTATACTCGCCCAATTGCCGACCGCGACTGGCGGGGATCAGCTGAATTGAGCGACTTTTTCACAGAATTGAGACGCCGGAAAATCTGGTGGGTTGCCGGCGTTTGCTTGGGATGACCATGGGGGCCTGCGTACAGGGAGAAACAATACCTGTTACGACACGGAATCCTAGTGACAGGAATCAAGATCGATATTGGGAGACTAAGGAGAGCCGAATATGAACGTCTCATTTGCTTCCCTACTCAAGTTCTTCACATCAAAGCTCGGCACATGCATGAAGTGCATGAACACTGCCTTCATTGCTTCTTGCGCAAGTTTTATTGCAGCCATTGGCCTGTCAGCAACGATTGATGCAGTGCCGGTTCTTGCTCTGGTTTGGTTGGTTCCGGCGGGGCTGACCGCTCTCTGGATAGGTCATGCCTGGATGTTCACATTACGCACACTTCGTAGCAGACCATCTCAAATGTTGTCATATGTTGAACCAGAGATGGCCGTCAAACCGGTAAACGTGACGACATGGACGAGGAGGAAGTTCCTAACATCAATGATTCAGGTTCTCGCGTATTCAACGGCGCTTTCTACATTTCCTCGTGGCGCACGGGCCGACTGCAATTGCTATCTACACAGCGATTGCTACTGTCCAGACGATTTTCCGAAATGTGTTTTTAATCCGATCACAAAGGAAGCCATTTGTTGCGGTGAAAGGGCCACTGGTTGTGCGGGGCAAGAGTTGACCTGGTGTTGCGCGGACCCCGAGCCCAATTGTTGGGGGGGGCAGCCAGAAGGCTTTTGCTATTAGAAAATGCGTTTATGTTGCAGCCCTGTTTTCGTTGATTCCGAGACCCAAGTGTCATCAAATCCGATTGTAGCTGGGGGCCATTTTGCTTAGCGGACGCCCTTGAATTCAACGAATACTGTCCGTGTCTTCCGACGCGAGAGCGAGCGGTAGAGGAGGGGACCATGAGGCTGACAAACACGACTCTTATTGGCGTGATAACTGCTATCGCTCTAATTTCAACTCTCTACTCCACGGCCACCAACGCTCAAGACGAGGAATTGTGGGATCTGATGGGGTTCTGGACAGTCCCGGGCCCATTCGCGGACACCTCGGCAATATACGAGCTTGTCGTTACACCACGGAATGAACTTAGACTGACCCTGAGGGAGACTACTGGCGGATTAACCACGGGCGACCGAAAGTATCTCTTGTCGGTGAATGGTCGGGATCTCTCAGGTACAGTAACATGGAGCATGTACTACGAAGCTACTTCCAACTGGAATGCCTGCAATGTTCCTTCACGCACCTTCGCCGTCAGAGGCCGCCTTGCAGCGGACTTGAACACGTTCGTATTGACATGGGTCATGGCCGCCTTCGATGTATATTCGTGTAGTTGGACGGAAGGCGAGCCCAATGAAAATATAATGCGATTTTCGCGTTACCGGTGAACATAGCATGGCAGCATGTCTTCGATCCGTTACGCGACATTCCACGCTTTCGGTCATTACTCAAAGGGATTGGTCTTCCATCCCTGAGGGAAGCTAACGGGGCCTTGCTGGCAGCTAACAGAAAGCCGGGATAGAGGATTAGATTGTTGTTTCGTAAGGAAACCGCGCGACTGCAAGGCTGACCGGCGCGCCAATGGCTTAGTCTGCTTTGGGTCAGAAGCGGACCAGCATTTCGGCTGAATGTAGCGACTTTGAGGTCTGCTTCTAGCCAGTAGCAGACATTGGCGCGGAAACAGATGGGAGCAAGTCATGTGCTTCGTTACAGCGGCAACGGCCATCCTGCCCGGGCCTGTGGGCGCTTGCATTCGGCAAACAGCTTCTCTCAAAGCACCCAAACACCCTAGGTCAACAGGTGGTCCATATTGGCGAGACTAAGGGCCGTCTATTGACCATTGGCGAAGAGAGAATTGTCGCGCTGACGAACATTGCGCCGTCCATGCGTGTTGCGATTGTTGCAGCGGCAGGAGGAGCTTGCTTGACCTCTAAGGCAACCACAGGCCATGATTGCAGCTCTGAAATGTATGCAATGGGAGGCTTTATTGCGCATAGTCCTTGCTGTCCTTGTGTTAGTCGGTTTTTGGGTGCCAGCCAATGCTCAAGATTTTCAGAGCGAGTCTGTAGACTTACGTGAGGATGTTGAATTTGTTCCCATCCCAGAATGGGTCCATGTTTTGCCAGTGCCTAGTCCCTCCGAAACGCAGTTGACTTCAGCCACCAGCGGGACATTCGACCTGCTTCTCGATCGTCAAACGAAGTGGCATCCAGGCGGTTACAGTTATTACCAGAGATCGACGGAATTGATTACCGACCGATCGGGTCTGGAAATGGCCGGCCAAGTCTTACGAACATTTGATCCAGCGACGATGAGCCTTGATTTCAGTTTTATCAGAGTCATAAGAGATGGCCAAGAGCAGAACCACGCAGAAGATACCAAAATTACTTTGATAAGGCAGGAAGATGAGCTCGACCTAGGGGTCATTGATGGCAATGTCACGGCTTTTGTCCTTTTGCAGGACATCCAGGTCGGAGATATCATTGATGTAGCGGTTTCAGGTGAGGTGAGCCTACCCTTGTGGCCAGAGCATCGTTTTGAGAGTTGGCGGACTAACTTCAATGTCCCGTTGGCGAGAAACCATTTCCGGCTTCTGTGGCCTTCTGACAAGCCCTTCTATTCTGCCCGACGGGCCACCGACATTGAGCCCGTTGTGACTCAGCTAGGCGATCTCAGCGAATACGTCATTGATATTGAGCACTCAGAAGCGATTGAGCCAGAAAATGGCACGCCTGTGTGGTATCAAGTGAATGGCAGTATTGACTTCTCCACAATGAACAGCTGGTCTGAAGTTAGCGAGTGGGCAGTGCCTCTATATGAAGGCTTTGAAGACCTGCCGGAAGACTTCCTGCGTAAATTGGACGAGATTGCAGCCAAGTGGCCGGAGCCAGAAGATCGCCTTACTGAGGCTCTCCGGTTAGTGCAGGATCAAATACGCTATGTCGCGATAGCAATCGGGCCAGGGTCATTCATACCGCGAGAGCCGGCGGAGGTTCTGCGGTTGGGCTACGGCGACTGCAAGGACAAGAGCCAGCTACTTGTTGCATCCCTTCGACACCTTGGAATCGATGCTTGGCCCGCTTTGACGCATATCGAGCAAGGACCCTCGCTTCCAGAACGTTTGCCTTCGATCATTGCCTTCGATCATGTCATTGTGAAAGCAGTCTCAGCTGGACAAGTGTATTGGCTGGATCCAACCCAATCACATCAAGGTGGCCGCGGCACGACCATTTCGCTACCCGATTATGGGTATGCGCTTCCTATTGCAGAAGGCCAGATCGAACTTGAAGTCATTGATCCATTGATAGGCTCGGAACTAACTCGCCTCACCAACGAGCGTTTCATATTTCCTGCTGACGGAGACGTTGCGATGCGGCTGGAAGTCGAGACTCACTTTCTAAGCTATGAAGCTGATGGGCTCCGGTATGGATTGGCTGTGACATCCACGGAAAATGTGGAAAAGACCTATATCGACTTCTATCAGGAGACTTATCCAGGGTTGACGACTGTCCACCCACCAGAGTTCAGTGACGACCTTGATGCAAATCTCATTGTTGTTCATGAAGCCTATGAAATGAGGAGAGAGACTTTCGATGATGCAGAATTTGATACGGGACTTCCATTGAAGGCCTTTTCAATTCGCAATTTGTTGCACCAGCCTGGACACGAACAGCGTCAGACGCCTTTGGAAATTCCCTACGGTCTGCGTCGCGAACATGTCATTCAGATCGAGGCACCTGGGCGCAGTTACTCCCAACAAGATACGTTTCACCAAGAAGCCCCAGGTGTGCAGTTTTCTCGATCAATTGAAAGTAATGGCGATTCACAGGCGCTCACCTTCACGCTGGCGACGGTGCAGCGTTCCGTGGGTGCCATAGAAGCGGGACAGATTCACGAACTGGCTGTGACGGTGAATGAAATGACAAACCTCACGCACAAGCTGCCAGCCATCCAGAAGACTATTGCAGAACAACTCGACCTCAGTGTTGACGATCTTATAGAAGCCAGCATCGATCTGCAGGCGATGGTCGATGCAATTGATGCCAGTGATCGTGTCGAAACTTTGCAGACATTGAATTCATTGGTGGAATCACCGGATCTGCCATCTCATATCATCGGGCTGCTTCATCAGCTTCGAGCAGAGCTGTTGGACCGGCTAGACCGGAAACGCGCAGCAAGGGCAGCCTATGAGGAAGGCATCGAACTATTTCCTTATCTGCCTGAGGCCTACTTCTCTTTGGCCGACGTCTACACAGACCTTGATGACTATGCTGGTGCGGCACGAACCCTTCGCCGGCTGGCGGAAAAACATCCGGACGCCGCAAAACGACTTAGGGACACGTATTTCTCTAGCCTGGATAGAGAGCTTGTCCTGGCTAAGCATAGAGACGAACGTTTTGAACTGACTCGTGCTCTTGTTGATGCGGGGTACAAAGCTGAGGATCAGACCGGTAGCTGGGACGGAATGTACACCACTCTGATTGAGGGCTTTGTCGAGAGGGAAAGAATGGATGAGGCGCGCGAGCTGATCGATAGGATCTCTTCGCCAGGGGTGCTCGCCAGCCTCATGGTTGATCGAGAGTATGAACTTCTCTGGCCCGCCCTAGAAGAACACGCTGGCAAGGACCTGAGCCGAGCAATCGAGAAGAACTTTAAAAACATAGAAGAGGCGTTCAACTCGAACCCCCAAGACCGAGAAGTGGCGATTGAGTATGTCCAAGCGCTGGGTGATGTGGGTAAATTTGAGCTGGCAGTAGAAGTTGCAGCGCCGTATGTGGCTGATTTGGCCAAGGTAGAAGCAATTGGGCAAGAGGCATTTTGGTTCGTAAACGCATATGCCTATGCATTGCGAGCGGCTGGCGACAATGCTTCCGCATATGAAGTCATGTCCGATCTCGTAGATCTTGATATCTCAAGCCATCCATCGCTTGTGGGTATGAGCATCAATATGATTGAATTCTTTGAGCATGATGGCCGTTTTGAAGAAGCATTGGCGTCAGCCAATAAATTGGCAGGGTTAGACGAGAACTTTGCAAACGACTTTGGCTGGATGTGGATTTATGAAACACAGGCATGCGCGCTGCATCAGCTCGGTAGAGCCGAGGACTCTGCTCAGGTGCTGCAGGTCATGTCAGAGAAGCGAGCCGGAAACCCGGCCGCCTACACGAAGGCACTTCTCTGCATGAATCGGCTGGATCAGGCTGAAGAATATGTAATCTCTCGGCTCACTGATCGGGACCCCACGGACACTATATTAATGACCTTCCTGCGGCCCAAAGAGTCGCCTACCTCTGGCACTTTCTTGGCTGAGTTGGTCCGGCGGGCAGATTTAGTCAAGCGAAGACAGGCAGTCCAGGACGCTCTGATAGTGGTCGGTCGTGAAATTCAGATAGACGGCTTTACGAATTTCTGGGCAAGCTTTTGATAAGTCTATCTCAAGCGCAGGGCACTAAGAGCGGACTGGCCTGACAGGCAGTGTGAGAAAAAAGGGCCACAAATTGAAAGTGTGCATTCAAAATGAAGTGCTTCAATCACGCAGACGTTGACGCAATAGGATTGTGCAAACACTGCCACAAGGGTGTCTGCAGGGACTGCGTTGCTTTGGTCGATGGATCCATAGCCTGCAAAGACACTTGCGAAGCGACAGTCGCCAGTATCAACCGGATGATCGAATTCAACTTACGGGCCCACGACACGCCAATGAAGCCGTTTGGGCCCGCGATTATGATATCTGGCTTAGCTGGTGTCGCGCTACTCGGATGGGGAGTCTTTGCCAACGGCTCAGGTTCGTGGCTCGCCATAATCATGG
The DNA here is from genome assembly GCA_965371465.1 of uncultured Alphaproteobacteria bacterium. Taxonomy (GTDB): domain Bacteria; phylum Pseudomonadota; class Alphaproteobacteria; order CBDUYM01; family CBDUYM01; genus CBDUYM01. Next base: position 15,479 of record CBDUYM010000015.1, on the reverse strand, counting down.
GTAGTGTCTTTGTTGTCGGCACTGTGCGAGCCATCATTGAAGCACGACGGCACGCATTGATTTTCAAGCAGGACTGAGATCAGCCTCTGTGCACAATCTGTCGGCAATCAGGCAGATCATGGAGTAGATACGAAAACAGAGCGGAGTGTGTGAAGGGCATGATTGCGGCGGTCACTGATTTGTTGATTGGCTCTGGAGCAGGTCAGGGAAAAGGGATGAATTTTTTCCTGCCATTTTTTCTTGCAATATTTGTTGCGACATCATCGTTGGCGCAATGGAAAGGCGATGAGGGCGAGTTGGTGCCTGACACGGAATGGCATCGTTCTGATGGTACGTTTGGTGTTATGCTGATCCTTACTACCAAGCCGGATGCCTTTCTGGAAAACTGGGAGAAACCGACTGACGAAGTCGAGATCTCAACTGCCAACGAAATTAGACGAGGTGAGACCATCGTGGCGGTCGTGCTCTTCACTGGGTGCCAACCGGACTCTGACAACCTGTGCAATCTGGTAGTGGCCCATAGAGTGTTAAAGCCTTCAGGCGAGATCTACGCCGACACAGGCCAGCAGGAGCTCTGGTTGGGCAAACCCGGGCCACCTGAAGGAGCTCTGCAGCTCGGCGCAGGTTTTCTCAGGATAACTATCGAGCCCGATGATCCGCTAGGCGAATATCGAATCTATGCGGCAGTGAGGGATCTGAACTCTAGCAAGCAGCTACTGACCCTGCAGCGGTTTGCTACGCTTGAATCAGAGTAGAGGATGGGACATCGTCAATGTCCGCTTTGGGTCAGGAGCGGACGTTTGGCGATTGTTCTCAGATTGTCTGCTTTTGGGTGGTAAGCGGACCTCAGCAGACAACCTATTTCACCAGAAATCTGACAAAATTTTTCTGGAGAAAAGGAAATGCGTCAAAAGACTGAAACTTGATTGATCGACTGGATTATCCTGAAAATAGCAGAAGTTTGCATGGAGGGATGCATCAGGCGCTCCAGCAGCGCGAATTCCGGGGGTGGGGGTCTCTCCCGTCAGCAAAGGGGACCCATTGATCCAGCCCGCCAAATAAATGCACCAGTGTGTTGCTGATGCCAGCACTTTTGAGAGGAGATACCCTTGTCTCTGCTCCCTGCAAACCGTTTGCAAACAGATGGCGCAACACTACCCATTACCTATCAGTATGTGAGAGAGCAGCATCTTCAGATAGGCTTGAGATTCTGTGCTTGCCAATACTCGACGACATCCGGCTGCATGAGGTCCACAGAACTCGAAAACCGTTGTGCCTTTACGGGTACCGTGGGTTCGAATCCCACCCTCTCCGCCAACCAGTCCTAATTTTCTCTGCAGGCGCAGTTGTCGCCATGACAAGTGGCTGAGTTCTGCGGGCCATGCCACACAATGACAGCGCTTTAGGGGTATCCGGAGAGACCTTTTACTTCGTTTTCAGCGAATTTTGCCCTGATTTCTCCGCGGCAAGTCGGGCCATGTCCGTTTCATACAGGCGGTCTGCATTCGATCGCATTGCGGACACTTTCGGGATTGAGCCTTTACGTCTGCAAATGACCCAAAGCAGACCTCATCACTGTTGAAATGTCCGAGCGCTAGTCAGCATCTGAGCTCACGAGCCTGGGTACTTCAGGAAATGGCCCGTCGGATTGTTCAAAAGGTTCCGTGTGCAGACGTGCGTGTTCAAGGCCAACGGGTGGCTGGCCGATGCCGACGTAAGCAAGCCCCGCAGCTACAACGTCTTCCGGTTCGTAGATGTTTCGCAGATCAATTATAAGGGAGGCCCTCAACAGCTCTTTCATTCGATCTAAGTCAAGGAACCTGAAGACTTCCCATTCTGTCAGTATTACGGCGGCGTCTGCATCTTCCATGGCCGCGTATGCACTGGCGCACCATTCGACTGACTTGATCAACGGCAGCGCCGTGGCTATGCCAGCTGGATCATAAGCCTGCAGATGTGCCCCGGCACGAACAAGTGCCTCTAATATTTCGATGCTGGGCGCCTCTCGCATGTCATCTGTATTCGGCTTGAATGTAACACCGAGGATTGCCAGTGTCTTTCCTGAGACACTGCCGCCACAGGCATGAACTATCCTTTGCGCCATTTGCTGCTTTCTAAAGGCGTTTGCTTCGATGGCGGCGTTTACGATGCGGCTCTCGCGCTGTACCATCTTGCCCATGGCCGATAATGTCCGAAGATCTTTCGGCAAGCAGGATCCTCCAAATCCAGCGCCGGCGCGCAGGAACTTGGATCCAATCCTGGAATCCAGACCAACGGCATATGCGACACTTTCAATGTTCCCTCCCAGACATTCACAGAGGTCAGCCATTTCATTGATAAAGGCGATTTTGGTTGCAAGGAAAGCATTGGACGCATACTTCACGAGCTCAGCAGTTTCGAGATCCGTGACAACAATCGGAACGCCCAAAGCGGAAATCCGCCCATACACTGTCTTCAGAGCTGCAATTGCTTCGGCTGACTCTGCGCCAATGACAATACGATCTGGGCACATAAAATCCTCAATTGCGTTCCCTTCTCTCAGGAATTCGGGGTTCGCCGCGACATCAAAGTCGGCGTCTGGATTGGCTTCTTCTATGATCTGGCGGATGCTGCTTGTGGTGCCGACCGGCACAGTCGACTTTGTCACGACGACGGTATAGCCCCTCAGAGATACAGCTATTTCGGTGGCAGCATTGTGGACATCTGTCAGATCTGTGTATCCATCTTCAGGGCGGCTGGGCGTACCAACGGCGATGAACACGATGTCACTGTTGCCCACGGTTTCTGAGAGCTCCGCGCTAAATTTCAGGCGGCCTGCTGCGGAGTTTCCTAAGACAAGTTCCGTGAGGCCATCCTCATGAATGTGAATGGCTCCGGCATTAAGTGTCTCGACCACCGCATCATTCGTATCAACGCAGATTACATTGTGACCAAGCTCTGCAAAACATGCGCCTGAGACAAGGCCAACATAGCCAGTTCCAATGATGCTAATCTGCATGTCAAGAATTCCTATTGATTTTCATTAGATTCGGTAGCGAATTTTGGCGCCAATGAGCCAGGCATCGTCACGTTCGTCGAATGCCCGACCGGGTGCGAAATATCCAACAGTGAGCTCTGCGTTCAGCCTCCGGGCACGGCGATACGCAAATATGAGATCGACAGCTTGGCCAATATTCCTGCTCAGGCCATTGGGGTCGCGTTCAATATCCGTGTCACGAAGATCATCTGCTCGGCGATGCTGTCGATAGCGGTGGTAGAGTATGTCTACTGAGGAGTGCCTGAATGGCTGAAGACCTGCACCAATGGTCAGGATGCCCAGATTGTTGAGTTCCGGATCCAGAACTTCTCCGTAATACTTGAAAGATGAGAGACCGTTGAAATGGGCTGTGTTGTCTTGCAGGCCGCTTTGCCGGAAGCTGTAATCGGTGCCATCGGAACCATCCCTGTCTCCTGAACCGAACGCGTATCCTAATGTCAATGCTGGCTCAGTCGGCTTGTCAAAGGTGTAGGTCAGCCCGATGTCACCACCAAATCCCCTTATCTTGTCCTTCGCCTGCAGCAGGCCACTGGCATCAGCTTTGCCAAAGGAACCACCGAAATCCGCCCAATACTCAAGATCATCGATGACTTCGCCCGCAGAGCGGATCCCGGCCAAAAGCAAGTGGCCGCGGCCTGGTTCTCTGGCGTCCCTGACAACAACATAGGCGCTGATTGTCTGATCAGAACCTGCCGTGTAATGGGTCTGCAGGAAGTAATTCGTTGTCTTCTCTTCATCGTCATCCTCGAGAAAATCGAGATCGACAAGAGCGCGGCGGCTAATTGATGCTTCAATACCCAGCCTTCCCTTACGATAGAAAAGGCTAACTGCATCAAACTGATCATCGAACAGCCACTCGCGCTCGTCTTTGATACGCTGACGGCCGATGCGTGCAGAGAAATATTTGTAGATATCGCGAAGCGTGACGTAAGCCTGCCTGACTTCAAGGCTGGTGTTTTCGTCAACGTCGATGTTTTCTGACTTGAATGTCAGATCCCGCTTCAGCTGAAGATTGGCGAAAAATTCGAACCACGGAGTGGGCACATAGGCGAGCGATGCTTGAGCCCTTAGAACGCCTGTGGAAAGGTCATCGGCAAGGTCGCCATCAAGATCATAATTCCGTTCAGAGTCAGCCTCGAATGTAATTGCGAAACCGACACGCAGGTTCGGTGTTACGTGAATGCGTGCCGGAGCGGGATCATCAATATCGAACTGGATACTGAATTCTTCAATGCTATCGTCTGTCGGCACTTGTGCTTCGCCCGCCGCCGCAGAATCCTCATCGACCGTGTCTTCTGCGGCATTCTGAGCATTGGCCGGATGGCCATTCAATGCCAGACACGAAATAACCAAGGCGGCACAAAGCCCTTTCGCGGCCATGTCAAATAGTGCCCAGCTCGATCCATGTGAGCTGATCGTCTCGATGCTGCGCTCCGGCTTGCGGCGGCCTGTATCTTCAGTTTTCGACATACGAGACAAGCCACTTGTAAGGTTGATCATGCGACAGGTTGGGCGTTCCATACTGTGACAACAGCTGGATCAGGCTCCTTGCGGTGAATTCGCGTAGATGATTTACGTGAGGAATACAGTTCTCGTTCGGAACGCTGACGATGAGCCGCCCACCTGGCGCCACCAGCTGCCAGGCGATCTCAAGCACTCTGTCACCCAGTTCTTCATCAAAGTGTTCGAGCACTTCAGCCAGGATGACTGTGTCGTAGATTGGATCGCTGAAAGGCAGATCCAGAATGTTCGCCGCAAGAAATGCGACATTGTTGTAGCGCCTTCGAGCAGCAGAAATCTTGCCTCGATTCATATCAACGCCTGTCACCGAACGGCAACGGCGCGCCACCTCTGCTGAAAGATCGCCGCGTCCACAACCTAGCTCAAGTGTTGTTCCCTGGCAGAGCCGTGCGATCACTTTGAACCTGTGGCGGTCCTCTCTGCGAACGGGCCGTTCCTGATCAACATACATAAGCAACCAGCGGAGCGGTTGCGTCATGACGACTTTTGGTTCTCCGAAATGCTTCAGGAGGCTTCTCAATTCCCGCGCATCCATGCCGTCCGTTTCCGCATGACTGCCTTCAACAGCGTAGTTGGGTACTGTGACAACGAGCCTTCCTTTGGCTGAAAGGACAGATTTTGCCAGAATGAGCGCTCTATGCCGATCCTCGCTGGCAAGTGCGGCAAAGTCATCGCCAAAAACGATTGTGTCCCATTGCGCTCGGTCGTCACTGTCGGGTGTTACATCGTTGATAGTGCCTGACCAGGCCAGATCACTGATTTCAGAATTCCGCCTGAGAAAAATCATGAATTGCGCCGTCAAATCGCCGATCAACAAGACCTTGCCACGGAGATGGCGTGTGATGCACCAGTGCAGCATCTCGAGCGGTTCTTCACCCAGTGAAACATCGAAAGGACTGTCGTTGTCGACTATCTGCGTGGTCTTTTCCAAGGTCATATGGTTCCGTCGCCAAAGGGCTTTACGCCTTTCAGTCCTTTACTGTCATTTGTAACAAGGCAGATTGCAGCATTTCTGAAAATTCCAAAGGGAGGTCAGAATTGTTGGTGGCGCCTAAATAGCGGGTAGCAACCTGGAGCAGCGCCAGAGCTTCATATGGCGCGAACTGTTCCGCAGAAATTCCTGTTCCCTCCATGAAACTTGAGCGGAACAGAGCAATGGAGTCATGTGTGAATCCATGATCGGCCAAACTGTCTCGATGAGCCCTGTCGATAATATCGGCAATGAGCATTGCGGCTGGCAGCTGAGCTGGCACCGGCTGAATGTTGCGTGGCCTCACCAGACCAATGCTGTCTCCGTCAACGACAATGTCGTGCGCGCTGAGAGCCCTTGGCCCCCAGACGGGGTCCGCAGTTGTCAGGGCGAGGGCCCGCTCTATAGAGTCCATCGTCGTATTCAGATCAGCACCTTCAATCAGAATTTGCGGCAAATTGGCTCTGAGACGAGCGCAGAGCTTGCGGCGAAGCGATATGACGGCTGAGACATCTTCCGCACTTGTCATAGCCAGGGCAGAGAGGCCGTTCGCAACCACTTGCATGGTGGGCCCTGGCTCTGTCGAACGGATAAGGTTCGTAAGACGCGATCCTTCGGGCACCTCCACGATCAAAGTTGAAATTGGGGAAAGGTAGGCGATTGGCCGTGGTAATCGCGGTGCATGAGGGAGGCCCGCCAAGGCTTCAGTCGCCATGGTCAAGTGCCGCTCTATGGTCCGAGCACCACCTCTGCGCCATACATAGCCTCGCAAATTGCGCGACCAGAACTGATTTTCCGTGACACCTTTCAGACGGTATTTGATCTGACAGCCATCGCTGCTGTCTCTGGAGCCGACCACAGTCAGTCCTGTGATCTCGGTGCCGGGCGTTTCCTCATGAACATAGGGAGCAAGCCGCGCACGCACAAAATTCCCATCCTTTGCCCAGCTTGAACGCGAACGGAAGTCTCCCTGCCAGGTGCCATTGTGGCGAACCGGTGTTGATCGCTTCCGCGATCCCACGTTTTCAAAAGTTGATTCCGCCGCATCGAGAAGCACATCAACATCGTTTCGCCAGTTTGGCCGCTGAATTCGGAATGCAGCTGCTGCGGAGGTAATAAGGCTGGCAGCCTCAAACGTCCGGACGCGCCGCATATCCACCTCGCGATGCCGCCGATATTCATCCAAAAATGCCTCGCCGGCCGGGACCAGTGCATTGACATCTTCGTAGAGGCGAAGAGCCGGTATGCGGAGTGATGCGATCAAACGGCCGATGTCCAGATGTGGATCCCCCCAGGACATTTCGTCCAGATCAACCAGCGTCACATGGTCACCTTCAACCAGAATGTTGCTGTGATGGAAGTCGCCATGGACAGGAGCCGATATTTCGCTCTCCGCTACAAGTATGCTAGCCAGTGCTGATGAAAGATGTTGCACGCGCTGTGTTACATCTCGATTTACTGACTGCAGAACATTGGCCCACCGCATCAGGCTGCGCAGTTCATCCTTGACTTCCCGTTTCATTGAAATGGCAGGATGCAGACCATGCATCAGTGCCAAGTCATGGCCAATGTGGCGCAACGTGTTCTCGAAACCTGGTTCGTCAGCGACGCTCCCGAGACGCCTACCGGGCTCTCTTGTCTGGAAGCTGAGCTGCAGTTGCTCGATGTATCCGATTGGTTCGGCAAGGGAGATGCGGCCGTCTGCCTCTCGCCACAGTGCCCAGGCATTTGCAAATAGCTTGCCAGCATCCTTATGCGCATTGGTCTTGCCGATCAATTGCAGGCTTTGAAGTTCTTCATGGTCATCTGATCTGATTTGCAGACTGTAATCTATGGCTGCCCTCGTCTCGGGCGTGTAGCCCAACAGCGTCGCTTCAAGCCGATGCACATGTCCGAGCCTTGCTTTCAGACAACGGTTCAGCCAAAGCCTTGCAGTGTCATGATCCATCGCCGCCTTTAGCTGCGGCATCGCCGCATCTGCAGGGAACAATGTGAGATGGGCGTTCAGAACTGAGAGCGGCGTAACCTCCGGCAGGCCAAAGAACGAACCATCGACCTGCTGCGAATTAGATTCTTGAGAGCCGTTCGCCTCAAGTGACTGCCCTGACGGTCTGAAGACAACTGCCGCCAGCTGGCGTTTGTGGCGACCAGTCGATAGATCACGAATCTTGAGGCGATACAGAATGTTGGCCAGCTCGCCCGGCTTGTAGCGCACATCATCAACCCTGACTTCCACTACATCGAAAAGGCAGTTTGCTGATGAAAGTGCCCCATTTATGATCGCAGTCATGCGTGGCAGATCAAGGGCGGTTTCAAGGCCTGGCAACGCTGCATCGTGAAGAAATTTATTTGACGACATGATCAAAGTTTCCCGGTCGCAGACTTTTGATGTGGAACCAACATGTCGTCATGGCTCACGACGCGGCCGTCTTCGATCCTGATGATGCGCTCCATGTCTGAGAGATGAGCCATGTCATGGCTGATCATGAATACTGTTCGCCCTGCCATCAGGCTCTCCATGGCGGCAGACACTGAAACTACAGCCTCGACGTCGAGCCCGGTCATGGGCTCATCCATCAGAACAATTCTTGCATCCCTCAGGATTGCGCGCGCAATGGCGACGCATTGCCTTTGGCCGCCACTTAATGTCGTGCCGCGCTCGCCCAGGACAGTGTCGTACCCTTCCGGCAGACTTCGAATAACTGGGTCAATTCCTGCGGCAAGCGCAGCCCGCTCGACTTCTTCCCGCGTGGCATCTTTTTTACCGACAGCAATGTTCTGCGCAATGGTCGAGCCAAAGAGCAATGGCTCCTGAAAAACGATGCTGATCTGCCGACGAAGCGAGTCAAGAGACAGTGTGCGGATGTCCTGTCCGTCGATCAGAACTCTTCCTTCCTGCGGGTCGTAAAAGCGTGGAATGAGCCCAATGAGGCTTGTCTTGCCGGATCCTGTGGGGCCGACAATGCCGATCCGCTCTGATGCCGCAATCTTTAGATTGATGTTGTGAAGAACAGTGTCGTTGCCATGACGGAACGAGACATTTTCGAAACTGACTTCCCCATTGAACTGCCTGGCGCGCAATGCGTTCTCGGCGTCAGCCACGTCAGGCTCGTTCCTGAGAATATCAAGTACGCGCTCTCCGGCGGCACTTGCGCGGACAATTCGCTCTGTCGTCCGAGAAATTCGACGAAGAGGCGTTGTAAACGCTTTCAAGTAGCTGACAAAAACAATGAGGTCGCCAGGCATCATGGTGCCAGCCAGGATGCGTTGTGCGGCAAACGCAATAACGGCTGCTGTTGCAAGACCGATGGCGACTTCACTGGCCCAATGCATCTTGGCTTCAAGTCTTGCCGCGCGAACGCCGGAGCGCAGGCTTTTGCGATTTGCAGACCCGAACCGTTTTACTTCATCGCGTTCGCGTCTGAATCCCTGAACGACCTGAAAGGCACCAAGGGACTCAGCTGCAACCGACGCAAGATGCCCTTCTCGCCGCCGCTGTTTGCGAATGGCATCGCGCAACGGCCCTTTGTAGCGCCGAACCATCAATGCTGTGAAAGGAAGTAGAAGAAGGCCAATGGCGGCAAGTTCCCACTGCATCCAAAGCATGACAGCTGACATGCCGATCAACAGGAGCAAGTCATCAGAGAGCCTGAGCGGCAGCGTGACAAAAGCCTGACGAAGGCTGCGGATATCAGATGTCAGCCGGACAAGTATGTCGCCTGTGCGCCTTGTCGTGTGGAAGGCAAACGAAAGGCTTTGAATGTGACTGTACAGATCAAGCCGGAGTTCCGCCGCTATCTCCTGGCCAAGGCGCGATGCGGTCTGTCGATAGAAATAGTATGACGCGCCACGCGCTAGCGCAATCAGAGCGATTGCTGTGATCATTACGTAAAGCAGCCCAATGCGATCAAAACCGAGCCCTGCGATCGCAGCTGACATCGGGGCGCCGATCAGAACATAATCCAGGATCAGCTTTAGCGGCCAGGGCTCAAGCAGTCGCATCAGCATCTGCACAATTGTCAGGGCGAATGCGACCGACAATCCGCGTTTACGCGCATTAATGTAGGGGCCAAACTGCTGAACCACGTGGCCATAATTCTGGAATGATCGTTTGTGTTTTGCCAGCTGCTTCCCAAGCATTTGATTTAGCCACCCTTTTCGTCTGCGGGAAGTTCCGCTGCCACAGGTTCGCTGAAATGAGGTAGTGGCGAAACCTCCGCGATTACCTCATTCACAAGCTCTGTAACTTTCGTCGCTCTGTCGGGCCAGCCATGCTTCTGATGTGCGTCAGCTGCGGCGGCGCAGCCTAAGTTCAGCCGAAGATCTGGATTGGTTTTGAGTGTCTGGATGGCATCAAGCAGTGCTGCAACATCCCCTGGCGGAAAAAGAAGCCCTGTAGTGCCGTCTTTGACTATTGAAGCAACCTGGCCAATTCTTGCTGCAACGATCGCTCGCCCTGTGGCCATGTATTCGAACAGTTTCAATGGTGAAAAATAGAATGTTTCGGCATCGGCGTAAGGTGCGATTGCGACATCCATTGAACGTAGAAACTGAGGCATCTGTTCGTGCGGCGCCTGCTCCACGTGTGTAACCTGATGCGGATGTTCCAGGGCAAGGTCAGAAATCAGCTTTCGCTCCGGTCCATCCCCCACCACTAGCAAATGTGTGTCAGCTTCCTTCAGGAAAGTCCTCGCAGCCTCGACCATGACGTCAACACCATGCCAAGCTCGCAGGTTACCGACGAAACCAACGACAAACTGATCTGAACTGAATGGGATGGCGCGTGGGCCTGCTGGACGAAAGCTCGCAACATCAACACCGTTCGGTATGAATTCGATATGCTCAGCAGGAACACCGACCTCAACAAACCATTTGCGCAACTCCTCACTTACAACGATGACCCTGTCTGTGCCCTTCAGTGTTGAGAGCTCAATTTCTGCCGCGACATCACTCATGGCTTGCTTCCGGAAAGTCGCGCCTTCCCATGCGAGGGGGGCGTTTACCTCCAGGACGTGAGGAACCCCAAGCTGCCTTGCAGTGGCAACACCTGAAAACCCAAAAGGGCTGTAACGCTCGTAAATGACATCGGGACTGAATTCGGCCACGCGCTCGGAGAGGGACGCTGCGACCTGAACATTGTGCAGAAGATGGTTCAGCGCTCGGGACAGCCGCCGATTGCTGTCATTGAGAACGAGCTCCGGCGTAAGCCCAATCGCCGGGATGCTATGCGTTATCGGTAGGTGCTCGACAGCTCGGGCCAGTGCAGGTTCGGCCGGCGAAATTACGTTTACTTCATGGCCCTGACCACGAAGAGCTTCCACAAGACCCCATACGTGAACGGCCGCGCCCTTATTGCCTGAGAGGGGAATGCCGAGATCGGCAGAAAGGTAACATATCTTCATGGGCCTGGCCTCTGAAACAGCCCATCAAGTTCTGCAACGCTCTTGGTCAAGTCGAATTTCTGGATGACGGAAGGCCTTGCCGAAGCCGCAAGACGGCTACGAAGTGTCTTGTCATTGACGAGCTTTTCAATTGCCTTTGCAAACTCCACTGGATCAGACCGCGCGATCAACAGGCCATTGAAATTGTTGTCAATTACCTCACGGTTGCCAGTCACGTCTGTTGTTATGACCGGTACGCCACAAGACAGAGCTTCAACGATTGAAACAGGAAGCCCATCTCGATTGCCGTCGGCAGCAACGATACAGGCGAGGGCAAAGATGTCCGCTTCCTGGAGCCGTTCCAAAGTCTCCGACTGAGTCAACGGACCAAGCATGTCAACTGTGTTTTGCAGTTTGAGCTTGCGGATCAGCTGATCCAATTCGCTCCGCATCATGCCTTTGCCGACGATCTGCAATCGGACAGGCAACCTTTTATCGCGCAGAATTGAGACCGCCCGTATCAGTACATCATGGCCTTTTTTCTCAACCAGTCGCCCGACGGTAAGGATGATGAACTCTTTGCCTGGCTGATGGCTGTTAGGTCTGAAGCGATTGAGATCAATTCCGTTGTATATTCTGACAATCTTGTCTGCGTTCAGAATCGAAAGGTCAGTGAGGAATGATTTGTTTGTATCACTAACTGTTACAACTGCTTTTGCTTTTTCGATTTTCCTTTTGAGCAACGTCCTGTCAACATCATGTCTGAAAATATCGACGGCGTGGCCCGTAAAGCTGAACGGTATGCTTGCGAAATCACCAGCAATCATCGCCACTCTGGTCGCATCGTGCGCAAAGTGTGCATGCAAATGTGAGAGGCCAAGGCGACGCGCTTCGTTTGCAATGTAGCCAGCCTGCAAGGTCCTCAAAAGCGTATGAGGCCCTCTGACATTGTGGCCAAGTACGTTCATGTAATGCCGCTTGTCGCGCTTCATGAGGCGCGCGTTGTGGCCCCTGAGACGACTTACTTCACTGTAACCTGGAACGTATGCAATTCTGGCCTTTAGAAGAGGCAACCCATCATGATATCTTGGGTCATTAGGCCGTTCGAGAGAAAATACGTAGAGCTCTGTGCCTCGGGCTTCCAAAGCCAGCATTTCATTCAATACGAAGGTCTCCGATAGAATCGGAAACCTTTTCAATATGTACCCGATGGCTTTACGTTCCGATTTTGGCATAACTTTCTTCCTTCCCGCCGACAAGGGACATCAGATATTCCGCAGCGCGCGCCGCGCCATTCAGAAGTGGCATTTTCAGATTTTCTCGATGGGATCTGCCGAGCTCGGCCTTGATGGCATCACACAATCTTTCGGGAGACAGATCAGCTGGATGAAGACATCGGGCAAGATTCAAGCGATCCAGAGCTTTCGCACGGATGAGCTGTTCGTGATCTTCCTTTGCCTCGGCCTGGCGGGTGTGTTCGCCGTAACTCCAGGTCCTCGGAATAAAAATTACTTTACAGCCTGCGGCAAGCAGCTCTGCTGATGTGTTGTAGCCTCCCATTGAAACGACCAGATCGGCTTCCTTGAACAACGCAGGAAGTTCAGGAATATAATCAGTCATATGAAGATTTTGGCAGTTCGCCGCGGATGCCTTCAGTGCTGTGCTGTCTGCACTGTTCATCAGGGGGCCCGTCACAGCGATTGCGTCTACTTCTGGAATCTCCCTGACGGCTCCAATGAATGCGTCCAGCACAGGGAAGCCATCACCGCCGCCTCCAACAGTGCCAATGACAAGCGGACGATCTTTGCGCTGATCTCTGAGGAGCTCCATTTGTAAAGATTTTGAAACAGCTGCTGCCTCTGTCACGTAACCGCAGTAGTGCAGTTTTTCGCTTACCGCAGCTGAAAACTCGTATGCCACTGCTGGATTGAAAATGTCCGGACATCCGAACACGATCAAGTCGGTGAAGTATTTGTCCATTGCCTCATAGATGCCATCGCGCTGCCAGTTTTCCCTGACAATTTCAGGCTTGTCGATGATATCGCGAAGGCCACCGACTATTCTGGTCCCGCACGCCTTCAAGGCTTCAAGAGCCGGCAGAAGCTCTTTTCGAGATCCCAACAGGAAGTTGTCTACCAGGAACACATCCGGCGCAAATTCCGTGAGGGCAGCACAAGCAGTACGGCTGCGAAGTGCCGTCGTGTCGTTCAACGATATCGGCAAATGAGGTGGCCCCCCAGCGGCCTTATCTGGCCGGACAATGGTTGGAATTTTGATAACATCAACGTTCAGAGGCCGATCTTCGAAAAACCGTAACGCTGGCGAGCCCGTCACGATTAGAATGGCTGATGACGGGTCTCTGCGCGCAATTTCTGTGGCAATGCGAAGTGTCCGGCGCAAATGTCCCAACCCGAAAGTGTCGTGTGTGAAGAAAGCGTAGCGGTGGGTTACACTGCGTCCCACAGCTTCAATCGCTCGGCTACCTTGATTCCTGATTTCACTCATGCAGTGGTATCCATGGATCAAATTGCCTCGTCTGCGAACGGTGAAGCCGCCAGCTGAAAGGTACGCGCGGCAATACTTGTTGATAATTCAGAGCTTGCAGGATTCTTCGTCAGCTCGGCGATGCGCCTTGCTACAAATGTTCCACCAGTGAATCCTGGCTGCTGCGTCTGAACGGACCGTGAGCTGACTGCTTTCATGATTGCAGCGGCAAATCGCTCAGGATCCGCGTCAGACATCTCAACTGTCGTCACCAGATTCTTGTCGGAGAATTCCTGTGATCTCAGCAGTTGTTCCTGACTTCCGCCCACACGGGGGACAATGACTGTTGGCTTGTCCAGTGCAACTGCCTCAACAATGGCATTGTAACCGCCCATAGAAATGATGAGGTCTGACGCATCCATTTCAGCAATCAGATTTTCCGATCGATCCACAGAACGAAACTCCGGGCCATCAAGATTATTCGCCAGTGTGCTTCGGTCTTCCTTGCTCATTAAAGGTCCGCACACAAATTTCGCGCTGAGCGGCATTTTCTTGCAGAGGCTGCGAAGTGCATCTGATGCCGCCAGCATCATTGGCAGACCGTCGCTGCCACCTCCAGCGACAATAAGGACTGAGGTCTTACCCTCCTGTCGTCCTGCATTGTCCATCTGAAGGCGGGGCCTTGCCCGCAGGTAGCTCTCCGGACCGATGTAACCAGTGTACTCAGCCCTGCCACGGAGGGATTCATTGAAACCATAATGTTCGATAGCACCAAAAATTTCCGGGACACCATAGACAAACACATGATTGTACCAGACGTTGACACAATTGATGTAATCCAGTCGTTCCCACAGATTCAAAGTGTTTTCTCGGCTGTCCAGGATATCTCGTAAGCCGAGTATTGTGATGCAGGGGTCAGGGCGCTGCTTTAAGAGGCGCAGAACCGGAATTAGTTCATCCGCCACACCAGATGGGAGATAGTCTGCGATGAAGACCGAAGGAATGAATGTACGCGCCAGCGCCAAGATTGCACTGGACCGCATTTCCGTGACGGTGGGGGCATCGACATTCAACGAGCGAGGCTCCCAAATACCGGGCGCGGTCTTTTGAACAGATGGTAATTTCACGATGTCGACACCCGGCGGTGTGTGGAAGTCTGGAGTGCCCAGGATTCCAGCGATCAGGAGCACGGTAGCGCCGGGCAGTGTTTCGACAATGTGTGAGGCAATCCGCAAGTTTCGACGCAAGTGGCCCAGACCGACGCCATCATGGGAGTACATCAAGACTCTGAGGTTTGATTGATCGGTGGGACCGCGTTCGGCTGGCTGGACAATGGCAGGGATTGAAAAACTCCACTTCTAAAGCTCTGCAGCCGCATCTGAGCCCTATGCTCCGAACGCACCCGTTTTGAAGCAGATCATGGCGAAATCACCGTCATACATTCGTGAACTAGCAGCGGCATGTACCCACCATTCCCAGCTTCATAGTGGAGTCCTATTTTTTCCATCAAGTCCCACATGCAGGAAATTCGAGCCAGGCAGTCATGTGGTACGTGGATAGAATTCGATGTCTCTATATAGATGGCAGATTCCGCCAACGACCACTCAGATGACGCTGAAATGTTTTGAGTTGTGTCTGAAAACTTGGCGGGCCAATGCCTTTTGTACCTACAGATCGGATTCTCTTACCGAATCCACATCCAATTGGATCTCCACGCTTGAATGTCTGCTTCTGGCTGGGAGCAGACCCGAAAATCACGAAAATCAACGTCCGGTCATGACCCAAAGCGGACATTCGACGGCAAGCCTTCATAGCGGCAGGTGTGCGTTGATTTCCGTTCCTTCACAAATTGCACTTGACGCGTCAGGATAGCTTGAGTCGGCGCATTTGGGATCCAGTATAGAAGGAGCACGGCATGCGCATAGCATTTCAGTTCGAGGAATTTCCACGTCTTCGTATGGGTGTCGAGCTGACGAAATGAACGACTCCTCCATCACGCGCAGAGGCCGAAGGCCATGGATCGTTTTAGCAGTCCTCTTCGGCCTGATGGCGCTGGTCTGGCTTGCTGCGCGTCCCGTCGTCGATG
>CBDUYM010000014.1:0-97485 GCA_965371465.1 uncultured Alphaproteobacteria bacterium | reverse complement strand
CATGGCCAATCGTCCCGATGTTGCAATGCGGCTTCGTCCGTTCAAACTTTTCCTTCGCCATTCTCTTTCTCTCCAAAGATGCAAAGTCTTAATTTCATTACCGTCCGGTGCCAACCCAAGGGCACCCATTTCGTTTCCGTTAACGTCCTAGCCATCCGCTTGCGCAGAAGTGCCAGGCTGGAGCGGGCGATGGGAATCGAACCCACGTATTCAGCTTGGAAGGCTGCTGCTCTACCATTGAGCTACGCCCGCACAACGCCCAATTCTGCCTTCCCGACTCCCTGCAGCTCTTTCGAGGCTCTTCCGGCGCTTCCCCTGTGGCTCCTATGTAGCGCAAGAAGGCACCTGTTGCCACCTTGTCGAACGACGACGCGTGCCCCACGCACACGACAAAAGAATGGTGGAGGGGGCAGGATTCGAACCTGCGTACGCTATGCGGGCAGATTTACAGTCTGCTGCCTTTAACCACTCGGCCACCCCTCCGCGAAACTTCGGACAAGCCAATGAAACACACAAAAACAGCCATCTCTATGGTTTTTCAGAACATCCGCAGCGTTGGCCGGAATATGGTTAATTATCGGGGCCTGTCAACACGAAATCCGAGGATTTGAGCCCATGCACGGAAATTTGCCTGGACCAGGCCAATAGCCGTAGCAGGCGGTGGCTGCGCAAGTGATACCAAGCCCGCTCAACAGCTTGGGAAGCAGCCCACGCCCATGGTATAGGGTCGTGCCATGGCAAAAGCGAGAAAGGCGAGCTCCAGCTACTGGATATATGGTCTGCACGCTGTCGCGGCAGCGCTCAGAAATCCAGCACGGGACATCCGGCGCATCGTCTTGAGCAAGGCCTCTTCGATAACGCTTGGCGACGCGTTGGCCAGCGAGGAGGTCCGCGAGCTCAATCCCCGCCCGCAGCCTCGCATTACCTCGCGGGAGGCGATCGAGGCCCTTCTGCCCCCTGACAGCGTCCACCAGGGCGCGGCGGCTGAAGTAAGGCCACTTCCCTCTGTGCACCTCCTCGACATCCTGGCGGCGGCTGAAGGCGTTGAAAGCGCCATGCTGATCGTCCTTGATCAGGTTACGGACCCGCACAACGTGGGCGCTATTGTCCGGTCCGCTGCCGCTTTCGGCTGCCTCGGCCTGATCGTGCAGGATCGCCATGCGCCGGCCGAAACGGGCGCGTTGGCAAAGGCCGCCTCTGGCGCACTTGAAACCCTGCCGATCGCGCGGGTGGGGAATCTGGCAGCCGCACTCAAGAGTATCGCTGATGCTGGCTTCTGGCGCATCGGGCTTACCGGGCATGCCGAACAGCCGCTGAAGGACGTGCCACCGTTTGAGAGGGCGGCCCTCGTTCTGGGAGCTGAAGGAACAGGTTTGCGACGGCTGACAGCTGAAAACTGCGACTACCTTGCCTGCATTCCCCTGGCACCAGACAGTGAAAGCCTCAACGTCTCAAATGCAGCGGCCATCGGGCTCTATGAGTTAGCTCAGAACAGTGGCCGGAATCCGGATTGAAATTGGGCCACACGCCTTGCAGCAGGCCATGGCTGGCTGTATGTTCCGCCGCGCCTGTTAAGGATATGCCGCTATAGCTCAGTTGGTAGAGCACCTGATTTGTAATCAGGGGGTCCCGAGTTCGAATCTTGGTGGCGGCACCATAAAACCAATAGCACTCAATGGGTTACCAGCTGCGGGCCAAATGCCCATATCCTTATTTGCCGTCAACGTGTGCAGTCTGCGTGTGATTGTGCAAAAAAAAGGGCCTCCAGATCAGGGGCTTTGTTCGGCCAATGTTCCAAGTCTGAGTGGTGCGGATGAGGGGTGGATTTGAGTGCCCTGACACCCCTCTATCAGCCCATTCCGGGGTTCTACCCGTAACAACGACACAACCGTTGCTCACGCTACGTTTGCGGCGAATTCTATCCGACACATGATTTCGGAATGTGTCGCATAGAAAGTGCCTGTATCCCGCACTCACACTGGATTGTGTCGGTGTGTCGGCTGGAAATCAGTGTTTCGCGGGTTTGGGCACTCTCGGGCAAGCGATCGCCACGGCAAGCAGCCTGGCTTGAAGATCCGCCGGCTAGCGTAGGATGTCCTTTCGCGCTATCCTCCCGCCTGCCGCCTGAGCTCCCGAACGCATCAGGGAATATCGACCGGAACGACTTGGGATGGGTCAGACCACCACTCAACCATTTGCGAAGAAACTTCCCCCTTTTTAGGGATTTTTTCTTTTTCCTGTAATCGCCCAAAGTCACGCCTCGCACAACGTCAACGTTGGCAGCGCTGAAAGCACTCATTGGACGGAGACGACAGGGAGCTGCCAGGAGTCAGTGCACATACCGACAACTGAAAATAGTGCTGCAGCGACACACAATGCTGCTGGCACAAATGCATTCAGACCAAGAGCTGAAAATCTTGCGACACGCCTAACACTCGCTGCATCACGCCAGATTTTGGCGGCAAGGATTGTCAGTTCGCGGTCACAAGCCTCGAAGTGGCCTTCATCAAACAGCCTGTTTTCATCATGTCCAAGCTTCTGAGTAAGCGGCAATGAAGCACGCCTGGCGCGGGCATGAAAGTCAGCATGCAAGGCGGCGGAAGGATCCTCTTTCTGCGCTGGGAGATAATCACAGAGGCGCTGGACGTCTCTTAGTTCCTCGTCAAAATCTACTATGGTCGCCTGAGCAATTGTCACCGCACCTGATTGCTGAACCTCAATATTGGGTGAATTGACATATGGCGCCAGCACACCCCTGAACACGTTTTTGGCCTCCCTAAGCGTCGCTGCAATCTGATCCCGATGGCCGATATCCAGCGGAACTTCCACCAAAGAACGGCCATAGATAATCCAGGCGTGCCAGTACACCCAGGCTGCATACAAGCTGACGGCTAGGCCCAGCAAGCCGACAAACGCGGGCGCAATACGTATGCCAATGTTCGCTGCCGAAAACGTGCTGACGGCCACCCAAGGCATCTGAACAATGAAAGTCACGAACCACACAGCAACAGCCCATCGACGATGCCGTTTGAGTTCATCCATGCCTTCCTCCGTTGATAGCTAATATAGAGCGGCCCATAGGTTTGCCGGCGCCCTGCGCAACTTCTTCTGGTCACTCCGCCGCTTCGTCCTCGATGTAGGAAGAGAACAGCGCTGGGTTTGGAATGATCGTCACGTTGGCCGCTCCCAAATCTCGGAATATCCGAAACTTGGTGCAAACAAAGCTTGATGGCGATTGTCTTGCAAAGGTATCCGGCTCAGCAAGTCTACATTCGGGCAGCTGTATCCAAACATCGTAGCGCGGGAGCCTAGGTGCACGATCGAAGCAATGTAAATAGAGCGTGTCACCGATTAGGTGAAGAAATAGGAGCTCCTTGCCGACATTGTCTGTACCCATCTGAACGAGGTCGCGTTCATCAAAATCCAACCGCCATGCGTAGCCGAGCACTATGACCTTTTCGCTGGCCTGAGCCTCCCAATAGCAAGGTTGCGTTCCGGGCCCGCCTTCGAGTGTCATGCAGGGCGCAAGCGATATACCGATATCTTCGTCTGTATCTGTATCGCGCAGAGGAGCGAGACGTAGGACAAGCTCCCAGATTCCAGAAGGTTGATAGAGACAGATCCCGCCTGGTTTGACATCACCTATATTTGCAACCGCTACGTCTCGATGCTCGATCATATTGCCACCCAAATTACACTCTCTCAGCCCTGCGGCAGTTTCCAAACCACAAAGTATCTTGCACAACCATGCATAGCGAGTCGAGTCACTTGACGCCGTGAGATAGCAAGCTCAGGCTATGCCCAACTTGGGCCTCAGGAGCTTGAATGTTGTGAGTGTGCTTTGGACAATTGGACGCTGGCTGGCGGCTGTCCACCCACTTGACCAGAACCATCGGGATGCAGTCTTCAGACACTTCAGTTCCCGTTTTCGAGAGGCAGAGTTCCATTATGGCTAGATCCCCCGCAGATGAAGATCGATTGGCTCAATTTGAAAGTTGGGGCGAGGATGATGTTCGCGAAAGACTTGAGATTGGCACGATCAGCAATCCCAGAGTCGTGGGTCTCGCCAATGAATGGCTGCGCCGAAAAGCTCAAGACCGTTTCGATGAATTGGAGCGTAAACGCGAAATCGAAGCGGCGGAAGATCGACTGATTGCCTCAGAAGCCAATCAACTGGCCCGCGAAAACAACACTACTACCCGGACCGCCAAGACTGCGGCGATAGTTGCTGCCACTGCTGCAATTGTAGGCGCTATCACTGCTGCCATCGGGGCTATGTTTATGATCATTTCGTACATGTATCCGCCCAGCAGTGGGTGAGGCTGAGATCTCAAACTGAGACACCACCAAGGAATGGCCATGACCCGTACTCGCCGTGACGTCTTGACCTCAATCGGCCTGCAGCCACGTCTACTGAACCAGGCGGAAGCAGCGGCCTATGTCGGTGTAACCGCTAAGACCTTCATGCGAGATGTCCGCTCCGGCATTTGGCCTGGCCCCGTGCACCGGAAGAAATGGGACCGCCATGCCATCGATCGTGTCCTTGATGACATGAGCGGGCTCAGCCAGACCGGCATGTCCGAAGCAGATCGATTTTTCAGGAGCGTGGGGCAGTAGTGCCAGCGGCTCGGAGCGGCCAATATTGGTAGCGAATTACTCAGCTGCTTCCTCAAAGCCACTTGCGCACATCACTTCGCTTCACTTCACCGTGACAGTGTGGCGCCAGGATGATTGCGATAGATCATGACAAGGTCAGCTGTTCAGTCGTTTCCAGCCAGTTTCGTGCTCAAATAATGCCAGAGACCTAAATTCTCCACGGCCCTCGGGGGCTTGTCTTTCGGCGGCACATGTTTACGCTCAGGCCATCTCAGAACTACCACAGGGGGGCCTAGATGGTTGTTGGGAGTATCCATTACTTGGTGACCAAAGGTGACGTGCAGAGGGTCAAAGGACGCGTCGAGGCATATGTAGCCAGTGGCGAGTACGGCTTCGCCAACTACCCGCAAAATCGAGCCTTGCCTCGCCTCACCTTCATCTTAGCGGCCGAGAAATTTCCCATAGTAAATGACTTGCACCAGGAGTGGTGGGAGGAAATTGTGTCGATGAGACCGTTCACGACTGAGGTCGGCGAGAAATACTGATTTCAGCTTTGGTGCTGAAACTTCAGGGGGCTGCGCAGTCGGGTTCCGGAAATTCGGCCAAAGCTAACTCGCCAGATGGCCCTGAATCCATGCCTGTCTGGACGAAGACCTCATTTACACACGGCGTAATGCCTGCTTGAGCTTGTAGCTGCTACAGGGTGTAAACAGATCAATGGTAACTGGAATGGTCTTACCATGGGGTGTCGATATGACTTCTCGTCGAGAAATTGAAGTCTTCAGTGCCGGCTGCAATGTCTGTGCTGAGGGCATATCGCTTGTTCGGAAAATTGCTTGCGCATCGTGCACCGTTACAGTGCTCGATATGAATGATGATGGCGTGGCCGCGCGCGCAAAAGAGCTCGGAATTCGGTCAGTGCCGGCCGTGCTCATCGACGGCGTCTTGGCAGACTGCTGCACCAATGGCGGGCTGGACGAAGCAAGACTTCGTGCTGCCGGTCTCGGGCAACCACTGCCATGAAATCATGATCATGGATAACAAGTCTCTGTTCTTCACTGGCGCGATAGGCACCGCTCTTGCTGCTATCTGCTGCTTTACGCCCGCACTCGTCATCGTGCTGGCCGCTATGGGCCTTTCTGCATGGCTAGGGTGGCTGGACTACGTATTGTTGCCAGCCCTTGGTGTGTTTGCCGTCATCACGGTACTAGCCGCTGTCAGGTGGTGGCTGGATGTCAGGTCAACAAGCAAGTCATAGGTGACGGCGCCAGCGCTTGAAAGCAGCCAATCAATGTGTCTTCTGCGCGCGCTGAACCGTTCACTCGTAGCAGCACTCATCAAAAATTGCGAAAACTGGCAGCGCAACCGCAATGGTCTCAGTGCTGACCGATCGCAGCTTCAGCGTCCTGGAATCGTAACCTCTGAGTTCTCCTGGCAGGATCTCTATATGGGTGAGCATGAACTTCCTGCCCTCGTCGGTGAGAATGAAAGCCCATTTGCCCTGCCTCAACGCTGCCTCAGGTGCGATGTGCAGATACCGAAATCCTGAGTGACTCTCCCGCTTCGGCAGCTTGACGATGAAATGGAACTTATGATCGACCATGGAGGCGAGGATCTCTTCATCAGCGAGACGTCTGACCTCGCGCCCCGACATGATGTAGGTCCCATATTTCAGGTCAGGTTTCTTCCAAATCGGTGTTTCATGCGCCATGGACGGCCTCCTCTATCCTGTTCGGATCCAGGCGCGCGCACATGTGGTAGTCCCTGAAATGCTCATTGAAATCTCCGTCCAAAGCTGCCTCCAGGGCGCCGCCGACCGCATAGACCAGGCGGCTCATGCGATGCAGGATGGTAACGACTTCGCAGGGTGGCATCCCGCCATCGCATATGTCGCTGATGTCATGGTTCAAGACAATTAGCTGATGATACGCGTCACTCAGCGAACGCGGCTCAAGGTATGAAATGGACTGCAATGTCGCGGATATCTGATCAACCCGCGGATCGCGTGAGCTGAGATCGTCGACATGCTCAATGATCTCGGCGGCCCCTGCGATCAGGGCAGCAATTGGTGTGGGTTCTGTGGTGGTGGTCATGGTCCTCTCCTCTTATCTCGCCGCGCCAGCGTTCTGTTGAGCTTCGGGAGCAGCCCAGGAGCGGGCCTCCCGCAAGGCATCCAGTTCTGCATCGGTGAATTTTTCCACCTGATCGGGCGGCCAGTGAGCGGCCACCAGGGCCAGAACTACTTCACGGCGATCAACGAACATCATGGCGTCCGCAGGAGAAACGGGCGGAAGAGGCACAGGAGACAGCTCACACACCAGCACGGCCTCCTTGTTGTAGCCAATGATCTCGGTGTCCGTGAGGCGCACGACCTGCAAAGGCATCACCTCGCCGTCCCGCATGAAGAGCCAGGCCCATTTCGCCTGATCGATCGGCCGCCCCGGCTCAATCTCGATAGTGGAGAAGTGGCCAGGGCTCCTGGAAAACGAGACCTTAAGGGTGATGTGATTGCTTGCGCACCAGTCGACAAACTCAGGATCGCACAACAAGTAGTGCTCGTGATCGCCGAGAGTGAAGGTCCGCCAGGCTGCGGCGGAAGGGTTGCCCCGCCATGGGTAGGTCAGGCGTGGTGCGTCGGTGGTGGGTTTCATGTGCTCGGGCCCTTGCGTTATCGAGACTATTTCGTTATGTTCATGCATGTCTATACATGAACCTGTCGAGATATGTCAACAGTAACATGATTAAAAGAGCATATTTATGTCGATAACAGGCTGGCAATGCAGAGCTGCTCGCAATGCACTCGGTTGGTCTCTTGGCGCTCTAGCCGAGAAGACAGCGCTTGCGGAACGAACGATTTCCGACTTTGAACGTGAGGTCCGTACTCCTCAGAAAAGCACGCTTAATCTGTTGCGCACAACGCTTGAAGCAACGGGCATTGAATTCATTGACGAAAATGGTGGCGGGCCCGGAATCCGATTGGCCAAGATCAGCGGTCCGGTTTAAGCACCGGACCGCGTCGGTGAAGGCGTGCGTTTCAGGGATCCGCCAGGGAAGCGTCAGTAACATAGCAATGGCTGCGCGATGATCCGATTTTCTACATTGGCGTTTCTGGCGCTTCTTTCGGTCCCTGCGATCGCACAGAATGGAGGCTTTCATTCGTTCATTGTTGAATCGACAAGAGCTACCGAGGCGCTAAATTGCAGGTCACCAGAGCTGACTGAGGGCAATACAGTGTTCGGCGCCCTATACGGCTGCATCCAGGGCAGAGCGGAAACTGCCAAATTCTTCATCAACGAAGATGCGGATCAGCCAGACCGGGTCAGCAACGTCAAAGTTATTTGGAATGATTGGCACTACGATACAGGATACGGACTCCATGCCGACAGCGTCGAGGCAGCAGGAATGATTGAAGCTCTCGCATCACTATACGCGCCGAAGCTGACTGAACACTTGATCGACGTGTTTAATGGCGATGTAGATCGCATTATTGACGGCATCGGATTCCGGTTTGAATTTACATTCTTTCACGGGCCCTCAATTGATGAGCGAATGATCGTTGTGACAGAACGATAGAGGCGACATGAGCGATGCTTGAGATTAGAAGGATCGGATTGGCCGGCATTTGGGCCCTGAGCTACTTTGTTGGCGGCTTAATAGCGACGTATCTGGTCTACCATTTGCTCCTTGGGCTGTTGCTTGCCCAGGCCATGTTAAAGGCCTGGTGGAAGTACGGCATGGGCACTGAAATGGCAAAAGCCAACTTTCTGGTTCTAGGTGAAGACCTACTGCGGAATGTCAGCGATTCCATGATTCTAGTGCTTGTGCTACCAGGCCTTGGGGTCGCCATCGCAGCTGCTTTTGTTGGCTTCAAGAGGGCTTCAAGGAATAGGCCTTTGTGACGGATAAAAAGAGCCTCTCACCACCTCAGCGCCCCTTGCGAAGGCACATCCTGGCCCGAACCGCGTCCCAAGGTCGTCAGATGCCGGTCAGAGCCTTCTCGCCGTTTTCGCGGATCGCAGAGCTAGTACAGGTGCGGTCTGATCAACGTGTTCTGGCGGTGCGGCATTCAAGCCGTAAAACATGTGACCGTTCGATTCTGAACGTCCACTGTTCTGTCGCGCCGCACTTGGGCTATGTGGCAGCAACGGCAAAGGGTGACCGCCAAGCAAGAGGCAGTCAGCGCGTCAGAAATCCGACTATTCAGGTACGTCACAGCTGTTTGTAGCGGCAGCATCCTTCGCAACATCTGAAAATTCCAATTTTCCACCAGCATCGAGGGCGGTGTAAAGCACGAGGCCTGATCGTTCTTCGATTTCTTCCAGAGCAACCATCTGGCACCTGAAATCAGCATCTTTGGCAAGGTTTTGGTCAAAGATGTAGGCATCGATCGCAACGCCTTCAGCATCTTCTATGGCGAGGACTTTCCAATAACCTGATGGAACCTCGTGAGGTTCGTCAGCGCCCGGCATGACCATATCCGTGCCTTCATAGAGGGGTCCGGACTGAACATAAACAGCTAGGACCTCAGGCAGTCTGGCAAGGCGCCGCTCCTCGTTCTCAAGAGCGACCCAGGGGCCCTGATTAAGGTCGGATTTCTGCGGCGTAATGTTCGACAGAAAATTTGTATCACGCCAATCCTCGGTGCCGGCGAAGCTCGCCAACGGCACCTGATGGCCTCGATCTGTTTTCAACTTGTCATTTGCATCCGTGTAGTCCTCTGGTTCCAGAGTCTCATCGTCATCAAGCAGGGGATCAGGTTTCCAGGTACGACTTCTGCTTGGCCCGAAATTCTCCTCAAGAACAACATAAGCAACCCAGTCTGCAAACTTGGTCGCGTCATTTGAACTGAGAAGATAGATTTCTCTGATAATCAGATCGTTGCTGGCTGGCGTCCCGCTGGGGCAACCCACAAGGCATATGGGGTGGTGGATTTCATCAGCCGCCGCACGGAATAAAGTGGTGAAATTGACAGCGCCTACAAGCGCAATGGCTACAATCGTGAAAAGTAATTTCTCCATCTTTGCGGTCATATTCTCGCCTCCAGTTTGACTACACTATATTGGCAAGTACCTTCTAGTTATGCAATCCAAAATTGCTTCTGCTACAACGCTTTAAGCTCGTGGCGGCCTACGTTATTTCGATTCTGTTGTCGCAAGGGCTTGAGCCAGATCCAGAAGAGCGCGTCTCTGATTGTGAGGCAGTTTGACGAACCATTGACTCATATCGACAATAGCTGAAACCTCCACTTCGCTGAGCTTGGAGATTAGATGCTGCAGTTCTACGCGCTTATTTTCCATGGTGTCAGACTGTGTAGTTTGTGAGTTGCAGCTGGTGAACACTATGGCTGGCACATCATAGGTCGGCTATCACTCAATAGAGCGATGCAGACTGCCTTCTGCCTTGTATCTCAACTAAGGATGCAAAATACTGCCACGCTTAGCGTATGGGTGAGCAGGGCAGGTCAGATGAACAATGACGACGCGAGGATCGAAGAAGCGGCCTTTCGATTCATCGAACTCTGGGAACAGATTGAAGACATTTATGTCTTGAATGAGCAAGTCAGCCTGCTCTACCGCCAGATGGGGTTCTCATGGCACATCGTGGATCTTTTGTTGCGACCGCCAAAGAACGCATCCGCCTACATCAAGAACTGGCCGCAAGATCATCTCGACGCCTATCTGGACCTTGGCTATTTTGAGAAAGACCCGGCCTATTTGGTCATGGCCCACACAATCGAGCCCATGTCCTGGAAAGAAGCAAGAGAAGCCTTCAGCGTTCAGGGAGCGGCACAGGTCTTTGGACTGGCAGACGACTTCGCTGTGCACGACGGACTCGTCATACCAATTCATGGTGAACATGGTTACAAAGGCTTTGTGTCATTGGCCACGGAAACCGACTGCGCTGATTCACCCGTCGTTCGTGCTGCTGCTCATATGGTCGCGATCTACGCCCATGAGGCGGCACGACGATTGCTTACAGGGCCCCTTCAGTTCGCGACGGGAAGGCTCACGCCGCGCGAACGTGAAGTGTTGGCGCTGGCGGCCGCAGGAAAAACCAATCGTGAAATTGGGATGATTCTTTCGATCAGCCCATTCACCGTTCACAGCCATATCGAAAACGCCAAACGCCGCTACGAAGTCAATACGCGCATGCAGGCAGTGATTGAAGCTATTCATGACGGCGATCTTCAGATCTAAATCTATGTCAATCACTGAATTGTGCCACAGACGCACGCACTCTCAGATGTAACTGTTTCTCTCCCGATTTATGGAGAGCAAAATGGTCGAGATTGTAACCTGTGAGAACGCACATCTGCACGGAGACCTGCTGAACGACATGTTCAGATTAAGGCATGAAGTTCTTGTTGGTGAGCTTGGCTGGGAAGACCAGGAGCGACCTGACGGCAAAGATATAGATCAGTTCGACACGGACCAGACCACTTATGTCATTGGGATTAATGACCACAGGAAAGTTCTCGCCAGCTGTCGGCTGTTGCCGACAACGGGGCCACATTTGATGTCAGATATCTTTAGCCATCTCTGCAGAGGTGGGAAGGTGCCTCAGGGAGATAATATCTATGAACTGTCCCGGGCCGTTACACCGCCCAAACATCGCTACGGCGCTGAAGCACGTCCAGCCTTTGGACAGGTTTTCGTGGGTGCCATCGAGCACGCACTGGCCGTCGGAGTGAACCAGTTTACGATGGTCACAGATATGAGGCAGTTCTCGTCCCTTCTCGAAAATGGTTGGCGGCTAAAAATGCTGGGTCTTCCGACTAGAGATAAGGACGGCACAACCATCGTAGCCGGCATTGGGGAGTTTGACGAAGAAGCACTCCGAATAATGCGCGAAAGGCACAATGTATCGGATAGTACGCTTAACTACCAAGGCATGACCGATCCGAGGAACAAGCGCTACAGTTCCCATCGACACCGCCAATCAAATACTGGATAGAAGAGCGCCGATAGCAATCGCCCAACCACTCTCTGAGCCCTTCTTCTGTCCAATGCATCCCGCTATCCACCAAAGCGCTTCGCTCCCCCACCATTCCCCCCACCGCCATTTCCGCGCTAGGCTTCCCCTTATCGTCTGGACAGGAGGGGAGATATGTCTGAATTTGAATTCATCTACATGCTCAACGAGATTGAGAATTCCATGTGGATGGCCGTCATGAACTTTATCTCGATCATTTTTGCCATGCTGGTCACGGCCTATTTCATTGCCGCCCGGCTGACCCGGATTATGACCTGGGCGCTGCTCAGTCTGTTTTCGATGGCGGCGGGGCTGTTCGCTGGCTCGGCCCTGACAGCGCGACTGGACATCGTGACGCTGGCCTATGCGGCCCGGAAGACGCTGCTGGCCGCGCCGTCGGAAATCCCGTCAATGGCCATGTTCAACGCCAGCGAGGCCGAGATCATGCTCATGAACGTGGCGCTCATCTTGATTATGGGGTTCGCCTACATCGCCAGTATGATATTCTTTTTCCAGGCGCGCAAACAGGGCACGCCAACGTTGAGCGTGGGTGGTGATGCGTGAAGGGCAGATCCGGTTCATGACGTGTTAATGGGTCGGGTTCATAATGTGGGTATGTTGAGGAATGTAAAAACAGCCGCTCTCCTCGGTTCATTTGTGCTCACGCTGGGGGCTTGCGAGATTGAGTTTCTGAGCGATCCGCTTGCGGATGCCGAAGTCAGCTATGACGAGCGGATTGTCGGCGAGTGGCTTGTGGTCACCAACGTGCCCCTGGAAGTGCCCCTGGACGGAGAGGCCGAGAGCTCAGAAGATGCTGATGAATGGCATCCCGATGAGGAAAATCCTGCGACCCTGTCGGTTGACGCGGAAGCGGGGCTGGTGGTCATCAGCGATACTGTAAATACGCAAGAGGTTACAGTTCGCTTCGGCAAGGTCGCCGGCATGTGGATCGCCACCAGTGAAGATCTGGAAGACCTGGCGGAGCCGCCAGAGGTGGCCGAGGGGGAGGAGACTGAAGCTGATCCGGCCCCCGTTGCCGAAGTCGACCGGAGATTCTTTATTCTCTCCTACCGCTTTGTCGATCCTGATTTCATTCAGCTATCCTATGCCGACGCGGGTCATGTGAGAGAGCGCATCGAAGACGGTTTCACGGGCGGCACAATCGTGCCGGTTTGTCTGCCGGAAGATTTGTCCAACGATACGCCGGAGCAAACAGCCGCCCAGGCATTAGAGGATGTGGTCAGCTCCTTTTACACTTCAGCCGATTGCACTGTGGTCAATCTCACGCTGGAGGGGCTCGCGGATCTGATCGAAACCAATCCCGATGATCTCTTCACCGAGATGGAAGACTCCCGGCTACGGCGGATCTACTGAGGCGTTGCCGAGATCGCGTTGCCGGTTCCTCGAACTTCATTACCCATCGGGCTGCCGCTTTGGCCAAGGCGCGATGCAATGCTGCCGCGATTTCTTCGTTTTGCCAGCATGATGCCGAGGTCGGCTGCGCGGGTGTCAACCATTTCCTTCTGTGCGGCTATGCCGTCCGCGAGTTCCGGACCCTCGGAGGCAAGGAGGAATTCCCGGTAGATTTCGATTTCTTCGGGCAGCATGACCTCGCTGCCGTAAATGAATGGGTCAGTATCACCGGCACAGCCGCTGATCGCGCCCATCGTCGCTAGTGCCAAAGCAATAAACAGCAAATTTTTCATTTCGTTCAGACGTCCCTCTTCAGGTGAATTGCTGGGAGCAGAATACACACTTGCAACCCTCGGTGCATCCGTCAAAATGAATTTTCGTGCGGTGCCCGGTCGGGCCGCAACGGCAGGGCACCCGCAAAGGAGATGTGATGCTGCACAGAAGAAATGGCGGCTATCTCAATCTGGTTGCGTCCGAGAGAGCGCCGGAGCCGAGCCGGCAGCTGGAGGCCGCGGGTTATACAGTCCTCAGAGGTGCGTTTTCGTCCGCTGAGATCGAGGCGATGCACAAGGCCGTGAGCGAGATTTATGCTACCTCCGGCATTGATCATCGCGGACCGCACATGAGCGATGAGGAACAGGACGAATATCGCTATGCCTGCTTCAATCGAAGCGCCAGGGTTCAGGACGCCATTGCCGCACCCGTAATCCTTGACGTCATCGAGCCTCTGCTCGGCGGTGACTGTCATGTCATTGCCAACACCTGCTGGCGCAACCGGGCGGGCGTTGAATCACAGCAGGGCGGCGGCAATTGGCACATCGATGGCGGGCCCCATGTGCCCCATGATTCTGACATCCGCTGGGATGACCGCATCCCCTATCCGGTGTTTGCCATTGGCGTTCATATTCTGCTTCAGGATTGTCCCATGGCCTGCGGGCCCACCGCAGTTATTCCGGGCAGCCACAAGTCGGGCCAGCCGCCGCCCAGGGATGCCACAAACAGCATGGACCTCACATGTTACGATCAAAAGCTTGTGCAGCTTGACGGCAAGGCGGGTGATGTGGCGCTGTTTGTCTCCGATGTCTGGCATCGACGTCTGCCGCCCACGGCTGAAGATCTGGGCCGGTTTTTCATTCAGATCCACTACGGCCGCCGTGACATTGCACAGCGCATCCTGCCCACGGCCGACGTCAATCACCTGTCGGCCGAAGCGATCGGGCGCGCAGAAACCCAGCGCCAGAAGACCATCATCGGTCTGCATAACAAGGGCTTTTACGACGGCTGAGAGGACGGTTGGTTTACGATCTCGGCAAAGCATGTGAGAATGCCCTCATGAGAATTTTGCGTGCCGTCTTTTGTTCTGTCCTGAGTATTGCATTCGGCAATGCTGCGGCGGTTGCTGCGGCGCTTGCTGCGGCGCTTGCTGCCGGGGACACAAACGTGGCCGTTCTCACGCTTCAGGATATTCAGGCGACGCCGTGGGAGTACCACGGAAAGTCTGTAACCCTGAGCGGCGTGTTTGACGAATGCACCGGGCTGACGTGCCAGTTCTGCGATACCATCGAAATGCAGATCGTGATGCCCGGCACCGGTTGCACGCATGTCCATTTTGATGAGGCCATTTTTCCGGGCGAAGTGGTTGATGAAGTCGCGCGCTTCTCCAGGGTAACACTGGAGGCAACATATGATGCTGAATGCTCTGGCGTTCCACAGCCTTCGCAGGATTTGGGCAAAGTTGAGCTGATAATTATCTGTATGGATCGCGCCAGCGAACTTGTCGATGCGCGCATTCTGGCGGTCCATAAACGTGTGCCGGTGACCAACGGCGTGTTCAGCTATTATGGTGGCGCCGGTCTCCTGCCACCCAGCAACGAAGACGCTGAAGAAATTCTTGAAGCATTCCAGTACGCCGATGCTTTTGGCGTCAACGAACTGACGCCGGACGAGATGTTCATCTTTATCTATGACCGGGAATTCGACGAGGATGAAATCGCGCTCGGCATCGATGGTATGGGCGGCGTCTGCACCTGCAGAAACGATCAATGCCGGGTCCAGGACTGGCCTTCGATGGATGGCCACACCTGGCTCGCCTCACCGGCGAACCCCTATACCTGCCTGACAGCGGCGAGAAAAGACGGGCGCTGGCGCTTCCTGCTACCCGAGTGATGCAACCTTGCAATATTGAATCATGAAATTGGATTCAACCTCCCCTCGCTAGAGCGGCTCATTGGCCGATGCTAGCGTTTGAGCGTTGTAACAAGTTCTATTACGTTGCTTGGGAGGTAAACATGTCTGCTGCAAACGACAACGGCCACCTCTGGCCGGACACTATCATCATTCAGGAAATTCAGGGAAGACTGCGCCATTGCGCCGGGCTCAGGCCGGTGGAAGAGCTCGAGCTTGGCCTCTACATGCTTGACGCTGTCGAGCTGATCCTCGAAAAACATCTGGGGCCCGAAGCGGCGGCGCGGCTATTCGCGCGATCCGCCGAAGAACTGGCCCAGACGCACATCATGCTGACGAATGATGTAACACGATAGAAATCTGAATTTTCAGACTTCTCTCTCGACCAGCAGGGACAGAGCTTGGTGGACCTGACTGATTTCCGGCACTCTGGCCTTTTTTCGCACTGTGAGAACAGCGTTCATGCTAATTCTCTGAACCAATGCCAACCGGAGTATGGATTTTTCAGCGTCAGCGAGGGTCAGTGCGAGTGGAATACGGACAATGGGTCCACCGGCCCAGGCTTGTGGATGCGTTTCCTGAATCCTTTGGCAGGGATATTTCAGACTATCTCAAAAAATCGGGCGGTCGCCGAACGGTTGGGTACGGCCAAGGCCCGCCAGTGTTCCTTTCACCAGCAACGATCAAGAACCGGCGCGCCGAGATTCTCAGAGCTGCTGCGCTGCTTGTCGGCACTGGTGTTGACGCTCAAGAGATCAAGAAGATCGAAGCTCTATTTGAAGGTGATCATTACGCTCAGATACTGACCGCAGCTTTGAAGCGGATTGGTCAGCCGACGCGCGGTCTCACGAATTTCGGACGCGCCCTGCTTCGCGTTGGTCGGGACTATCTGGGTCTTGATGAGGCAGAGCTGTTGAGGCTGAAAGGCATTTCCGAAAAAGTAACGATCAGAAAGCAAGTACTCTCGCCCTCAATGCTCAAGAATCTTGAGCCTCTTGAGTCTGCCGCCACAATGAAGAGCTTTCTCAACCTTCCTTTCGACGGTATCGAGCGCCTTCGTGATGAACGCTCGCCGGATTACAGAACCGCTGTTCGGGCCAGATCCTATCTTGCCATGGCTATCCTGATTTATGCACCAATGCGATCTTTGGACCTGGCCAATATCGATATTGGTCGCAACATGAAACTTCCTGCGAAGGCAAGCGGACGAGGAATCAGGATAATTCTTGATCGATGTGACTTTAGAGGTCACCGTCATGAATACCTATTGCCAGTATCCATCACGCCGCTCGTGAGCCGGTATCTTCGCGTCTATCGACCACGTTTGCTTCAAAAGACGGGAAAAGCCGAAGGCAGTTCAAAGGCTCTGTTCCCGGGATCGAGAAGCAAGAACGTGGACCCTCAAAGTCTTGCCAACGGCGTCCGAAAAGTCATCAGGGACGATCTCGGACTCAATTTTTCGCCACAGATGTTTCGCCTGTTGGCCGCAAAGCTGATCCTTGGTGAAAATCCCGACAATCTCGAAGTTCTTAGAAGCCTCTTCTTCTATACTAAGACAAAAGATATTCAGATGGGATACGGCCAGCTTATGACTCGCAATGCGAGCGAGATTTTTGACAAGGTGCTGCGCTCATGAAAAGGAACGCTGTGTCACTCAAAGATTGGCCAGCGGGCGATCGGGCAAGCTGGATTGAGGCGACTTCGCTTGAGGACTTGTCCGGACACAGGGGCCTCGCCGGTCGCTGGGCGCCAGGCACAAAAAAGACCATCGAGCGTAGCTGGGGCACCTATCTGTTTCACCTGAGATCAAAGGGCCGGCTGGCACCTGCAAGGCGCACAGGCGAGCGGACAAGCGTAAAAAAACTTTTCGACTTTCGCCGTGATCTCAGACGCCAGAAACTGAGCCAGACCTCAATGAAGTTACATTATCGCCACATTCGGAGCTTCTTGACTGTCACGGATCCTGTCTTTCTCGACAATGATGAGGCTGCACCGCTGCTTGATGATTGGCGGCGAACCTATCGGCGTCCCAAGCCGCCTCGCCTGCGACCAAAAGCACAATTTCCGGCCAGCGATGAACTGTTCAGGGGTCTGATTCAGCATCTTCAGGAGCTCGACAGCAAAGAACCGGGGCATCCCTGGCCTGACGCGATAGAATACCGGGATGCAGTGATGACACTTTTTCTTACGCTGCGCCCCATTCGCCGCAAGAATGCCATGGCTATTCGGATTGGCAGCGAGCTTCGATGGACTGAGGATCACTTTGAGCTCTCTTTTGCACGTGGCCAAACCAAAAATCAATATAACTATGCGGCAGCGCTCTCGGCGGAAATCAATCCCTTTCTCTGGCGCTGGTGTTTTCATCATCGCCTCATTTTGCTCCAGGACAGGCAGTCCGATGCGCTCTGGATTTCACGCTTCGGTCGGCCAATTTCCAGGAATCAGTTCACTGAAGCTGTAAGCAACAAGTCCAAGAAACTTTTCGGCACAGCCATGAGCCCGCACAAATTTCGCCATGCCGCCATGAGCACGCTTGCAGAGAAGCTTCCAGCCTCCATGGCAATCGCGCCCATGGTCCTGGGGAACCGAGATCGCAACGTGATTGACGACTGGTACGCCAATCCGGCACCTGAGGCGGCGCAGCGTTATTATCATGCCTTATTGGATCGACTAAAAGCCTGACGGCACAGTGTGCTTACCCTCTTGGCACGAGGTCTTGTAGCTGCCGTCAACTGCGCATCGTAAGCGGCAGTTTGTCGCTCATGCCCTAGGACGGTGACCCTGCTACGACGCAATGCCTGTAACAAGAGGGCTCAATGTATGAAGTGCCCTGCCGGGCACAAAAGGTCTGCTTTGGGTCAGGAGCGGACGCGGACTTTCGTGAATCTCGGGTCAGGAGTTAGCCATAGTTCTCCTCTATGCGCCCTCCGCGACCTCCTCAGCGACCTACTGATTAATTGGTTTGTTTGCGATCAACGCCCACCACTTACAATGGGTGTAATTTTGTTATTACCTCTTTTGATGGTACAGTGGATCGACCAAAAATAGAAACTCAAAGAGAGATCTATGATGGAAAATATACTTTCATTGGTCGTTCGGATTTCGGTCGGGTTTAGCTTATTCTTCCTTACGCTCTACTTAATCGTTTCAGAGACTAGGGATCTCAATTCTGCCGACGCGCCCATGCTCTCTAGTAGCGATGTTTTGATGATCGGGGGCATGTTTGTCGTCGTTGGCCTCATTGCCCAGATTTCTGCAACAGTACGCAAGTTTGTTCGCGACCGCCGAGCAAGGCGATCGTCGGTTGCACGGCTCGACGATGTCACTTCGGCGTGACTTATCCAATGCAGCTCGATTACCAGGCAGAAAAATGACAGGCGCCAAGAACAGGTTTGTGCCTTTTGTGCCGTTAGCTTCCGACTGGTTGTGGGAGACCGACACGGCGGGCAGGTATACATACGTTTCAGGAAATGCGCTTGAACGCTTCGCATTTGCAGATGATGGCGCGGCAGAGCAGCTTCGGATCGACTTCCTACGGCCATCTTCAGATGGAGACGCTGACGCTATCAGGGCTTTCATTCGTGAACTAAAATCGTTTGCCGACATTGAAATCGAAATTCGCCTTCCAGATGGGCAGCCCCTGCACATTAGTTGCAGCGGTGCCCCGTTCTACACAGCAGATGGCATGTTCGCCGGATATCGCGGCATTGCACGAGACATTACAGAGCGGATTGAGGCTCGCAAGGAAACCCCCCATGAGCCGACTTCAATCCGTGTAGCGCTGAGCGCAGCCCAAAGAGCGGCTGAACTCACTGCCAGATTGTTGGCGGTCTCATATGATCTGCCGGTGGCCCCGGTGATGTGCGACATCGGGGAAGTGATTGAAGATTTGTCGGGATTGATCGGGCGGACAATGGGTGCAAAAGTCGAGATCCGCATTGCTCGCGAAGACAACCTGCCGCCAGTGTTCGTAGATTTGTCTCGACTGGAAGCGGCGCTTCTCAATCTTGCCCTGAACGGGCGTGAAGCGATGCTGGACGGCGGGTCTCTGACCTTGGCCACAGCTCTGCTTTCTCTCAGCGACGTGGATGACCCGCAACATAGAGACATTCTCGCCGGGGACTATGTATTGGTTGTTGTAACTGATACGGGCTCAAACCTTCCGGCAGGCACCACGGAAAGGCTCGTCGAGCCCTTCGTTTCGACCGAGGAGGTGGCCAACGGCCTTGGTCTGAGTACCGCCTACAGGTTCTGTCAGCAGTCCGAAACGAAGATGACAATACAGGCCAGACCAGACCTGGGTACGACTGTGAGGCTGTATTTTCCTGTTGCTGATACAGATCCGTCCAGCCAAAGCATGTAGCGAAGGGCTGTCTTTAAGTGACCGCGTCCGGCCCTGGCCTTGCCTTACAGATTGACGTGCAACTTGCACTAGCAACTACAACCTGCGACGCTCCGCTACCGGTGAAACCGTCTAATGGGAGGCAAGCGCGTGCCAAGAAGAAAGAGCTTTGACAATCCTCATCCTGTAGACGTCCATGTCGGTGAGCGGGTCCGCGAACGCCGCATTCTCCTGAGCATGAGCCAATCAAAGCTTGCCCAAGCGCTCGGCATTACGTTCCAGCAGGTCCAGAAATACGAGAAAGGCACCAATCGAGTTGGCTCGAGCCGGCTCTTTGACATCAGCGAGGCGCTGGGTGTCCCCATTCCCTATTTCTTTGAGGGCTACAATAGGAAGAGCGGAAGCAGCGAGAGTGTTGGACTTGGGACGCAGAGCTTACGCCTGGCGAGGTACTTTGGTGAACTTTCAGATAGCCAGCGCGATGCCGTGTTTTTACTCGTGAAGTCGCTCGCGAAGCCGGAGGTTAAAAAACCGCCCATGCAGAGCGCAAAGTGATCAAGAACCTATCGTGGCGCACATCCGACACCCCGAATGGCCATTCTCGGAACAGGGATGGCTATCCATCTGGCCGTGACTCAGCAGGCAGTTTCCGCAAGGAAAGTCCGGACAATGGGCACGTGTATGACTAGATTATTTTGAGTCATTCTCGGATTGTTTCTGAGCGGCCTTTGCCTTCTCTACGTGTCGCAGCCTTCGAGGTCGCCTCGAGACGACGGCAAAATCTTCCTCATTCAGGACATCGGCAAATCTTCTGCCCGTTGACCGTGAAGTTGCTCTGCCTCTTGGGCTCGGAAAACTGTTTCAGCTCGCTTAGTTCGATTGTATCAGCCACTTCTTCGCTCCCAAGCATTAGGGCCGATGCCAAGTGTACCTATGGCGCCCACCCAAGTGTCTGACGCCTTCTTGTCTTGCTTTGTTAAAATCCAATTTTATCGAGTATAAAATTGAGAGTAAGTAGATTTGGTTGTAGGCTCTGGTGGCGAACAGATATCAAGCCTAACGCAAAACCTATTATCCATAATTAGGGGAAAGAACAATGGATAAATCTAAGGCAGAAGATGCAGCTTTAGAGTTCCTAAAGAGTCAGGGGATTGACCCTGAGGCGATGTCCAAAGAGCAGGCAGAAAGCAAAGAAAATATCAAGCGGCTAAGACATCGTATTCAAGTCATCAGAGGCCGGGTGCGGGATCGAAGGAATCTCACTATTGGTCGCCAAGCTTAGGGAGAGGAGAAATGGGAGAGTTTGCCACATTGGCTCGAGCAGAGCTTGATGAAGTCACGGTAATTATCGGTGACCCGTACGGCTTTAAAGGTACTGTTTGGAACGTGGGCGAATATGCAATTGTGCGTATCGAAGTGAATAATACCTCCACTGTTACGCTACGTGATGTCGTTGTTAGTGCTGACGTTTGGGGGGGCGATGCTGCGATTACACCAGTTTACTGGGGGGGAATCCCCCTTTTTGATGGAGATCAGTGGTGGGACGAAATCGAACCTGGCGCGGAACGCAGCTATTTGGTGCTTATGACGGGGACCGGTGCTGGTTTTGCACATATGGCGGTCAGTCTAAGTGCAGAGATTGTGCCGTATGCATATGACCATCATGTTACGCACAACAACATGTACGTGACGGCCTCGTAGCGGTTATTTGTTGCGTTTTAGGTTGCAGCAGAAAACCCACCCCACACGGACGCATGGGACGTGGATGAATATATTGCTCATCGTAGACTTTCTTAATGATCGCTTTGGGTCGATTCCCGATGCGCACAGCGTTCTGGGCCTGACGTAGCACCTATCTTTGTTCGGTGAACATCCGTGCACCCACGATCCAGACCCGTTGCCCTGACAGCTCTCTATTGTCCTGAGCTGAGAAAACATGCTCAGCGCGGTAACCAAGCCCGCTACGTCCTCATCTACATGAGCATTAACCTTTACCCATGCCTGGATGTGAATTTCACCCATGTTTTAGTTTGCCGTACGGGGTAGCGGCGCCGGCTCACCCGTCTGCGCCTCAACATCCTTGACCACCTCGCGAACAAATGCATTCCTCTGCCGTAGCCAGATATCCATCAGGTCACGCTTCAGTGCACCCGTGTCATTCCATGCTGTGCTCACGCGGATCCTTCTGACAGCAGCCCGCAAGCCGGGATCGCGCGCCATTTCAGTGGCAATAGCCTGTGTCGCCTGCAGGTCGGTCGCGAATGTAATTGCCTTCATTTCACGGCTGAAGGCGGTCATGGTCTGAGCGGCTTTAGAGAGCTGATTGTATTGCAGATTCTGCCGGGCAAATTCCAGTTCGTCAGCAATCTCGGGCCGGTTGGTGCGGTCCATCAGCCTCATGGTTCGCCGTGTCTCGGTTGCCTCTCTCAGCATGTCGTAGAATTCGGTGGTGAACCGGGTACTCCTGGCTGGACCATCTCTGAAGAAGACGCCAATTCCAGGATACTGACTGGCCCTCAGTTCGGGGATATCATCGAAGAACATGGCATCGCTCAGCATGAAACCATAGGCGGCCCAGGTGTTGAAATATCCCCTTAGCAAGGCTTCTGTGCGGACGGGATTGAGCTGCAGCTTCCGTGGTAGTGCCCGTGTTGCCTCTCCTGCCGCTCGTAGTGTCCGGCTTGTTCCGGGTGTTGCCCTGGCGAACGGCTGCAGGCTCTCCACGGCTCGCGTTTCAATCGGCCGATCGAAGAACAACAAGCGGTTTGTGGCCAGCTCATAGATCGGCACAAAAGCCTGTGGCAGGAATTCCAGGCGGAACTGATTGCGGATAATGTTGAGGATCTTCAACGCTTGCGACGGGTCCTGATCAATGACGCCCTCGACAGACCGCTCTGCTATCGACGACAGGCCTCCGATCTCCCAGGGCTTCATCAGGCGGAAGTGGTGATAGAGCTGATCGGGCGCCAAGTCAGGAACCTTGCCGGTTCTCAGGTACTCCTGATGGGCTTCGGGTTTTACGATGAAGAAGTGCCAGGCACTGTCCCTGTCCCAGTCTTCCAGTTCGTCATAGAGCGGGTTGCCCCGGTTCAGGGCATAGAGTCCAATGGATAGAAGCGCCAGCGTGCCCGTCTTGGTGGCAACCTCTGCCTTGTTCTCTCCCTGAGTAAAACCGCGATAGACCCGATCCATCCCGATCACACCAGCCTTGAGGAACATTACGGAGTCATAGAAGAACGCGAGCGTTTTGCTGTCGCCGCGCATTGCAAAGTCCGACGATATTTCTCGTGATTCAAAGGCGGCATGGGCCGGACTTGATCCCAGGTCCAGGCTTCTCTGGAACTCGGCGAGGCGTGTCGCAGCCTCGGTGGCGTCGAGGATCGTCCGCAGCATATTGACGAACTTGCGCGGCGTGTTCACCACCAGCTCAAAGGGGATGCCTTTACGCTGATACATCTGTTCAAGCCGCTTTGAGACGTGCTGCTCATCGACGAAGAAGGAAGCGATACCACCACCATTGGCGAGCCACTCCTGATAGTTCGGGTCTTCTGTGAGGCGGCTCCGCAAGCCCTTCGCTGCATCGACAAAAGGAACAAACCCGTTTCGGCTCAGGACCGCCGCCATGAACTGATCACGGGTGATGTTGCGCAGCGGAAAATTGACTGACGCTGTGACCGTCAATTGGCCGATGTTCCGGACGGTCCGCAGAAGCCGGATAATGTCGTCCTGGACGATCCTGCGCGGCATGGCCTGCAGGGAACGGAAAAGAAGCGGGTCCGCCACTTCGTAGAATTCAGCTTTGCCCTTGCGCATCACCGCGACCACTCTGTCGCCGCTGGGGCTTTGATTGTGGAGCCAGAAGCGGGCGAAATCGCCAAGGCTGCTGTCGAACGCTGCTTCCAGGGCAAGCCGTGTATCGGCATCTATCTCGCCGGCCGTCGCCACCGCTTCCATGAACTGCTGTTTGACTTGTGTTTTGTCGATGAAGACCGACTTGTTGTCCCTGGGGATCTTGACCAGGAACCTGGCGCCGCCCTGGGCTCGGGAAATCTCATCGATCA
Source organism: uncultured Alphaproteobacteria bacterium (assembly GCA_965371465.1). Taxonomy (GTDB): domain Bacteria; phylum Pseudomonadota; class Alphaproteobacteria; order CBDUYM01; family CBDUYM01; genus CBDUYM01. The sequence continues at coordinate 73,917 of CBDUYM010000014.1, read as the reverse complement.
CTTTCAGCCTGGCATCATTGATCACCGCCGCCTCGATCAGGAATCGTGTGTTGCCGAACATATTGGCAATCGGGTCCCGCAGGTTCGCAGTGCCACCACGTAACCTCTGGATGATCTTCAGATTCCCTGTAGCCCGTCCCACAGGGCCCGTGGGCGCCTTTCTTGTGTCCTGACGATAGAAAGGTACATAGACGTTGGTTTCCCAGCTCGCGCGCTGTTCAGGATCGATGATGTTGCCCTGCTCGGCAAAATTGAGCACCTGGCTGTTGAAACGGTTCCAGTCCTCGAAGGCTTGGGCGCGCTCATCGGTTTCGAGCGCCTGCATGGCCTTGATTTCATCTGACTTGAACAGATTTTCCCTGCCCTGGTCTTTCAGGAAAGCGGCGCGCTGGCCCACTGCGTAGAGACCAAAGGCCTCCAGATCATCACTCACGGGCCGTAGAATTTCAGCGAAGCCCCATTGCCTGTATCGAGGATTGGGAACAGCCTTGGCGCCGGTCTTTGTTTTCGCCAATCGCACCGAAGGCTGACCTCGCTTGTCCACAAATGTGATCCGCTGGGTTCCCTCGAAAGGCTCGAACTTGGGGACACCAAACTTCAAGGCACCCTCGACCAGGTGGGCGGCAGCACGGCTGCGGCGGGCGGTCTCGTAGATGCCGTTGTGCGAGACCTCGCCGGTCAACGTCAGCTCGGCCCTTCGGATACCGTCGAGATCATCAAGCACGGCTTGGCGAAAGCGCTCTCTTGGCGTCGCCAGGAAGTCGTCCAGGAGCGCCGGCGGGCCAAACTTGGAGCGTGCCCGGTCCAGTGACGATTGTGCGAAGAACTGCCCCGCCGCTTCACGGCTCTGCCGAATCACCGGCCCCAGCTCGTTCCGGTCAAGAAACTGCTCGAACCATTTGGTGAACCTGGGCGCGCGCTTTTGAACCTGCTCGGGCTGGGTCATCCATAGCCGGACAAACTCCGCAAAACCTTCGTTCAACTTTTTCTTGTCGTAGGAGACGCCCCTGATTTCATTGCGGAAGGCTCTTGAGCGGTATGCTTTGCCGAGTTCTGGAATGCGGAAATCGAGCAAATGTGCGACCTCATGGGTGGCAATTTCGAGATCCCCGCGAACCTTGGACCGCACCTCTTCGACAGGCTTTCGGAAGAATCCAAGACGCTGGCCACGCACCCGGCCGAAGTAAATCGGGATGTTCAGAGCTTCCAGTAGCGGCCGCAAGACTGTTTCACGTGTGACCGGCTCGGTTGCCTGTTCTGCACCAGCTGTAAGCTGATCCTGCCGGAAGCCGACGAATTCTGCGCCAGGTGCATTTTCCGTGGTCGTGAAAGCGCCAATGGGGTCGCCGGGTCTGGCACCGAGCGCCTGCTTTGCCCGTGATGCAACCGCCTTGATGCCCCGCATGGCTGTCAGTCCGGTTTCCGTAAAGGGCCGATTTAGCTGCGCTACAATTGCGGCATTCGACAGGCCCAGATCAATGCCGCGCCGGTCAATTTCTTCTGCAAGCTGATCGAGTTGGTCATTCTGCAGCGCAAGGTCTTGGTCCTGTCTCTTGAATGTCGGCTGGCCCTGGTTGAACTCCTGATCCAGGGCGTCGAGAATTTTCCTGGGTGTGGGCCTGTCCGCAAAAAATCCGGCTTCTGTGGCCGCTTCGCCAAGTGCATCCAGATCCTTGCCCCGCCTGTTGACAAGTGCTGGCAATGAACGAGCATCAATCCCGAGGGCGCTCAAGTCCTTAGCTTCGCTTGCATTGATCCCGCCCTGCTGACGAATGAATTGAATCAATGTCTGCGGCAATGCAACAACGGGGCCGCCTGGACGTAGACGGTTTATCATATCCTCAATTGAGCCCGGCTGGGCTGCCCGTTCCTGAGCTTCGCGCTGTTGCAGGTCTGTTACCAGATCGGCTTGCGGTTCCTCAAACAATGCGCCCGGCTCAACCTGTTCTGCCGTTGGAGCGAGCCCCCGTGCTGCGCGTTCGCGGATACGGCCAGCCGCAGTGATCGGCTCGATGCCAGGGGCAAGGACTTGTTCCCCTTCAGGTGTGAGTTCGGTCACGGGCTCCTGGCCTACAACGCTAGCTGTAACCTCATCGGCCACCGCAACAGAACTCGGGAAACCGCCTGTATCTTCTTGCGTCATGCTCGGCAATATGACCGCCCGGCCATCTTCGGCCACGCTCACCCGCAATTGTTCGCCAAGAGTTGCGGTCTGCTGTGTCGTGGTCTCGCCAATAACATCGGCTTCGGGCTGTGCCGTAGGCGTCTGTATCGGCTCGATCAGCCGAAGCTGGGCTTGTGACGGGTCAAGAGCATCAACCGCCTGCTGATTAGCATTGATCGTGTCCTGTCTCGCACCCTGACGATTACGCGATCGGACACCAAACATGGCGGCAACGACGTTGAAAAGGGTGCCGACACTGAAACCGATGCCCGCCGCTTCACCCGTTCCCTGAAATAGGTTCCGCTCCGGATCGAATGCGACGATTTTCGAGGCAATGAGCCCATCTGATATCTGCTGGAAAACCTCTTGCAGACCCTCTTCGACACCGCCCTTCAGACCTTCTTTGATGATGCGCTTGAGCGTGCCGCCAGAGAACTTGTCGAAGCGATTGAGGACTTGTGCAATCGGGATGGCTTCTGACGTGCCAACGATGGCACTCAGATTTGCTGCCTTGAAAGCATCCTCGATCGTTGCTCCTGAGTTAATGGCGTCCTGGAACTGATTGGTTGCACCGACAGCGGCACCCGTTGTCGCGGCGCCCAGTGATGCCGGTAATTTGGCACCCCGGGTCAGTGCGGCGGCGGCCAGGAAGCCAGCACCTGAGCCGACACCTCTCGCCAGCTTGGTTGAAATGTCATCTTCGAATTCAGGGTTCGTCGGAAAAGCTTCACGAGCGCCCTTTGCCAGTGATTCACCCGCCTGGAAGAAGATGGATTCTTGCGGCAGGGCGAAAGTGCCACCAGGCTCAACACCAACCAGATCCCGGATAGCGTTTAGCGATCGGCTTACAGCTTCCGGATCTTCATGATTGCGCTGCAATTCAAGAAATGCCGGACGCACAGAGAACGGAACGCCAGTCAACATTTCGGATGTCAGCGGTTCACCACGCTGGAAGGCATTGACCGCATTCAGAGTTGCCTGTTCGCCCTGGCTCCGCGAGATCGCAATCGATTTCGGAACATCAGCAATGACGCTCGCAGCCTCCTGGGCCACGGCACTGCCTAAAGACGCGAGCCGCCCGGGCTGGTCTTCAGCTGGTGCCAATGGCTCTAGCAATCGCAACTGAGGCGCTGGGGACTGTGCAGGATTTGAAGGAATTGGGTCGAGTAATCTGAGCCGTGGCAACGCTGCCGGTCTTCGCGGCGTCAATGGCTCAAGAATGCGAAGACCGGCCATTATAGGCCCGCCCTGAATTCCTGACCCGTCAGCGCATCCCTGACGACAAATGTGCCGTCCGGATTCTGCCTGACGATCTGAAAATTGCGACCGTCTATCTGCGTGCTACTGCCGGGCTGGAATGACTGCGATTCAGACGGCTGGGTCGTGGGTGTCGGCGCCTGCGAGATCTGTAGCTGCTTGGGCCTTGCATCCTCGGGTGTTGCACTGCCCGGTGTGCTGGCCTGGGCCGGCGTCTCTGGTCCGCCAGTGAAAAAGTTACCAACAGACTCCAAGAAGCCGGGCGCTGGTGGGGGTACATGCGGTGCTGGCGCTGCGGCAGTCGGGGTGCGTAGATCTTTGAAGAACCGATCGAAATCATCATCTCCGCCGACCATTGCCTGTTTGGCTATCTTGAAATCGGCCGCAAGCTGAGGGTCGAAGAGCTGGTTCTCTCGGCCTGTAGACGATGCTGACTTGGACCTCTCGATGAGAAGCTGCCTTAGTGTGCCTCCAGGCTGGACTTCTGAGGTTAGCGCGCGGATGCGTGCCCGTGCTGCTCGGATTTCCGCATTGTTGGCTGTTTGTGCCGGCGTGGTCTTGGTCGCCTCCGTCCGCGCGCTTCCTGTTATCTGGCTGATCTTATTATCACTGCCGCGCTGGAACGAACCCGGACGATCTTCACCAAATAGAGCGACTTCATCTTCTGACGTGAGCGTTTCAAAGGTTAGCCGGTTGACGCCAGCCCTTACCCGAGCCAGCTCCTGGTCGCGCGCAGCCCTCTGATCCGCTGTTGTCCGATTATCTTCAAGACCTTGCTGCCGTTGAAGTTCACTAAGGCGCAGCTGCAGCCCAAACGGTGCAGTGTCGGGACTGCCAAGCAGCGCAGAAACGAGACCTTGAACATCCTCAGCTGTCGCCGCTTTCTGGAACGTCTCATTGAAGGCATCCTGGCGCTGGCTAATGCGTTCATCTGCGCGACTGTTCAGCCGATTTGCCCCGAACGCACTCAGGATTCTGGCGAGAGCTCGCGTAGAACCTTCGGCGACACTGCCCACCGGCCCCGTCGATGTGGACGCTTTGTCCTGAAGGATTTCCGCCAACGCGCGATCACGCTGAGTGCGCGGATCTCTCTGCAGGAAGACCGGCAAACCGCTTTGATCGGTGCGAAAGAGTTCCATTTCTATTGTCCAAACAGCTTATTGCCGAGGGACGTTCCGAATCCGCCGCCAAGCAGGCCGCCGCCAACTGTCCCGACCAGATCAAATAGGCCGCCAAGAGCGCCGGATCGGTTTTCCGACTGGATTTTGAAATTGTTGGAGATCAAGTTCTGGATATCCGGCGGCGCTATGCCGAATGCCGCAAGCTGGTTGGCCTGTGGGGCATTACCTCCCGATCCGGCAAGGATCTGGGCCAGCTCACTGAAAGCCTGGCCACGCGATGCACTCTCAAGCCCGAACAAGCGTGATTGCTCAGCGCGACCGGCGCCAACAGCTTCAAGGCCGGCGTTCGTGAAGCCCTCATTTTCGGCGCGCCTGAGATCCGCGAGCAATCGGCCAGATGCCTCACCTGTGAGGGGCAAGCCCCGATCATTGATGAGATTACCAAAGTCCCGCCTGCGGTCAGCGAAAGCTGGATCAAGGAGGCCCTTCAGCCGTTCAAAAGTGGCCTGCTCAACGCGAGAAGCATCGCCGGAAAAGTCTGTATTGCCGGGGAGTGGTGGCAGGTTACCTGCTCCGGCCTGACCGATGCCGAGGATGGAAGCCGACAGCGCATTGCGCGCATCAAGATTGGCCTGCTCGCCCGGTGACAGCGTTACGGTCTGCGTGCGGTCGGGGCCACCAATGGCACCCGAGAAAGAGACATTGCCGAACGGCGTCACCTGGTTGATCTGATTGAGTCCGGTTGACAGGAATGCCGCTTCCCGATTGAGCTTCGACTGTGAGGCCGCCGTCTCAGCAGGATCAGGCGGCCGCGGCCCTGATTTCTTTCCCATGGTCGATCCACTTACATTCGTCGCGTTTCCTGCCCCTTGAGGCTTGAAGTGCGCATAGAATGCCGAATGGCTGGTTCTTGCGGGATTTAGAAACGGGTACGGTCACACCATATCCACTTCCAGTCAAAGAGTGTAATCACAAGAGTTCTTTCAAGCAAGAAAATTATGGCATTGAGTCGTTGTTCCTGACTCAGTTCTCGAATCTTGGGTTCATCAAATTGAAATAGCCTCGAACCGTGAGGTCCAATTCCCACTCATGCTCTTCGGCCAGTGACAGCCAGCCCGCACCTGAACTCACATCCCACGAAGGAACATCGCACACCTGGCTCAGTGGCCATTTTGTGGGATCTTCGCCGTGGCCAAGATCAACAGGAATATCTATTCGGCTCATTGCTACAGAGCAGAAGCCTGACATGAGAGCCTGTACTGCGATTGAAAGTATTTCTTCCTCGCGGAAAAGTTCATCAATCGCCGATTCCATCAATGCTCGAAGAGCCGGATCTGAAACTTCGCCATAGTCTGCAATAATTTCCGCATACTGCCCGACCGGCGTCGTGCGGTTCCAGGCAAAGAACACGGTTGTTACATCCTCTTTTCCGTAAATTTGGTCGGGAATTCCGCGAACGCGGTAGAGTGGTGAGCGGGGTGACAGCAGGTTGTCCAGCGCCGGAACTTGCTTACCAGTCATAGCCTGTCCTGGAAATTCGACGATCTTTGCCATTTTCTTTGCTTCCATCCCTAACCACGCCGCGCGCAGCTCCGATCCCTGATGTGACCGCGCGCGGGCCCCGACGGACTTAACCCTGGAATTGCTGGTCCGACACATCAAAGATCCCAGCGATCGAATAATTCTGATCCCATTTCCCGGCCTCGACGATTGGTATCCAGCTTGGAGCTTCGTCGACGCCCCATCTCACGATATCGAACATTTGAGCCCAAGGGCCGCACTCCGGGTCCTGGCCGTCGCCAACATCAAGAGGTAGATCGTGGCGCTCGAACACGATTTTCTTGTAGTCGCGAGCGAGCAGTTGATTGAACACGGCCATAATTTCGGTCTCGGCGAAGTATTCGTTGATCGTCGCCTGAACACGGCCGCGCGCTGTCGCGTCTCGGATGTCGCTGTAATTCTCGATTGCCAGGTGAAAAGGCGCAATTGGTGCCGTCCGACCGTGGGCGAAAAGCGCAATCTCAACGTCATTGTGGCCGTATAATTCACTCAAGGTTCCTGAAATTCGAAAGATGGGACGCAGGCCGTCCTCTGGATTTATGATTGGTGCACTGTTTGGGAAATGAATGAGTTCTGCCATGTTTAACTTCCTTAGTTCAGGCTTGCGACTGCCACAAAAGAGGCCGCAAACGTCGCTGTTCGGTGCCCGGTGGCACTCAGTATCCTTTTCATGGGTTGCTCTCGAAACCATGCCTTCGCAAGACCTCTTCAGGTGCCAGACAGCCACTCTGATCCGGCTTCGGGCCTTTGCCCCTTGGCCAATACCTAAACCTGACGTACCCATCAACGGGTCCATTCCAGTCGAAGTCTGGTGGGATGTCGATCGGCCGGTCGCTCGCCAGGCGTAGGTCCGACGGAGTTACAGGTGCAACAGTGCTACGAGGTTTCGGAGCGTCCGTGTCTTCTTCTTTGGTGTCCTGTCTGTCGCTGCAGGTGCGCTCACTGGGGTTTTCCCCGGTGACACTTGGTTGTTGAGGCCCCGGCTCAGGTGGCACAGATCGCACAGGTTCTACGGCGTCGCGGCGTCGCGGCGTCACAGGTCTCACAGCGTCACCTGATTTCAGACGGTCTTTGGCTCTCTGGAGCCGTCGCAGATAGTAACCCTTGCCGGATGTCTTACCGAAGCGGATCGCACTTGATTGCAATCCATGGGGTTTCAGGAGGTCAGCAAGGTTACGGGCCGACAGGCCATCACCCTGATTCCAGGTCGACCAAAGCTTGTTCTCCAGGGCATTCAAGTCTGCCAAAATGAGAACCGTTCGCAAGCGGTCGACGTTGTGACGTTTGAAGACCTGTAGGACATCGGCCAGGATCTCTTCTTCGGCTTTGGTCATGATGCTGGATCTTCTATCGTTCTGGAAGCACCTGTGCGGTCGAGCCACTGTGGATAGCAATCCGCGTGCAGCCAGAGCGCTGCTCGTTCGGCGAGCGGCACGACGAGCGCTCTAATGCCGGTATCAGGCTTGCTGCAGAGCGCACAAGCTCCGGACAAAGAGTGTGTCTTCAGAAATTCGGTGAGCTCTGCTTTATGCGCCCGCAGGGCCGGCACGATTGGAGCGTCCTTCGGGCCACTCACTTTCACTTCACCGTCGACAAGGCGAAGCTGCAGCCCCTGGGCTTCGGCGGTCTCGATCAGGGTTATAACTCCCATGGGGGCACCTCTGCATCCGATTCAGGATCGACCGGGACCCTCTCGATTACCCTATCTGGCGGATTTCTATCCGACACGCCGACACTTCCTAAGCTGGCTGCGGGTTTCACCAGTTTTCTATCCGACACAACGTCAGTTTGTGTGTCGGATAGATTCTCGCTGTGTCCTATATTGAGTGCGGGTTGTGTCGGCGTGTCGGGTAAAACCCCGGAAGAAGGGGCATAGCGCGTAAACGCGTCTTCAAATGCTAGCTGGTGATAGCCTTTAAATGTGCCGCCTAACACTCGAATTGTTCCTGGCACAATGCGATAAGGCCTCAGCAGATTTGAAAGCGCGCGAGCCGAAAAACCTTTTCCACGATTCCAGCTGGGCCATGGGCGATCTTCCATCGCATTCAAACCTTCAACCAGTGAGGAAGTTGGCAAGCGATCCACTTCGAGGCGATCGAAGATTGACTGAATATCGCGGAGGATCTGGATCGACGGCCGTTCTTCGTCGTCCTCGGCGTCGCCCGAAAGCACGGCAGCCATGTTCATTGTCATCTCTGGCCACTTTCCGCCCACGACTTCGGCGATCGCGAACAGTGGTCGCCAGTTATCGGCCGCACGATCATTCAATTCATTTGGTATTAGCGGATCGAGATCGGCAAGCCCTGCAGCATGGTCTTCAGCCCAACGCATTGCCTTTTGCGCCAGGACTCCTAGCTCCTCCGGTGGCCGATCGGCTCTGTAACGCTTTACAACATCAGTGGGCAGTTTGCGCCGCATCTGAATGATTATTGAACGATCGCGAAGGGTATCCGCAAGATTCCCGATTAATGCGACAACAATCGGAGCCCATGTACTGAAACCCCGCGGTTCCAGGGCATCCCCATCAATTCGCCAGACCATAGCTGTCGCTCTGTTATGAGATGAATTGAGAAGGCCCCGCATTTCCTCGTTGTCGGCCAAAAAAGCATCCGCCTCGTCAATCAGCACAGTCGGCGCAGCCATTTCGATGACCCGGAAGAGAACGGCCGGCGATAAATGGCTTGCAGGCATCGGCTTTGGCACGAGTTGCGTTACGACACTGAGCGCCGTTGTCTTCCCGCATCGAGGTTGGGGTGACGAAAACACCAGATTTGGCGAGATCGAGAAACTGTCAAAGACCCAAGCGTGCAATATCCAGAGAGCCATTGCATCCGCTGCATGAGCCGGTAGTGATATGTAACCTTCCAGAGTTTCAGAGAGGTCCATCAACAGTTTGGCGCCATCCACCTGCTCTGGCCATGGCTCCGGCAGATTCATTTTGAATGGCGTACCTTGTCCGTCAGGGCTGTCATCCTTGCGCAGTCGTCTTACTGCGGCATCGAGAACGCTCTTCCTTATATCTAGCTCAGCAGCTTCATCTTTGCGGACACGCTCGTATGCAAGGAGATCCAGCGAAGCTAACCGCGAGACAGCCGCGATCAGTTTTTCGTGATCTGGCAGAGCGACCACTTCGGCGCCGGGAAATTCTGTGTCTTCAATCATGCTGCCACCCCCTGTGCCTGAAGCAAATCGTTGAAGTCGCCATATGGAGGGTCCGGGCAGACTACTTTGACTGTCTTGCCCTCGCGGCTGAATCTGTCAGCGCCTCTTTCCGCAAACTCCCGGCCCTTGTCGCCGTTGTCGCCAAAAATCACGACTTCGGTGACGTGATCCGGGATGGTGACCTTTTGGAAATTCCGGCCGCCCAAGACAGCCCAGCAAGGCGCGCTATATAATTCGATCACGCTGAGAGCCGTTTCGATCCCTTCAGCCAGCCCGAGGGCGTGACCTGTCGGTTCAGCCAGCCGCACGGCGCCCCGTCCAATGACGCCTAGGGCCATTTTGGGAGAAGAGACACCCGCCTTACCAGCGCCGCCAGGCTTCAACCAGGCGCGATGAATGCCCGTAAATTCTCCATCCGGTCCCTGGATACCTGCCACCATGGCCGGAAACCATTGACCGGATCGCGGATATTCAAGAGCGCCCATTTGCCTGAGCGCGGCGGGTGCCGGCAGTGTGATGGCCCGGCTTCGCAGATAGGCCGATATGAGCCGACCAGCGGGGCCAGTCTGATTCCAAATCTTGCGCGCCGCTTTTATTCGAGATTCGCTTGTAGCGTCTTGCGTGGCATCCGATGTATTGGAGCGGCCTTCGCCTACCGATGATTGCCAGAGCCCACGCGCCTTCAAGGCATCAGTAACCGCTTCATTCGGGCAACCAGCAAAACACTTCAGAAGGAGTTTTCCGTCGCGTTCGTCAATGCTCAGGGAGGGGTTTTTGTCATCATGGGCCGGGCAGCGCACCATCGCCCCGCCGCTCGATTTCGCGTGACCGCCGAGCGCCTGCATGATTGCTTCGACTTGCATCAGGCGGCCTTGGCGACGCTATGAATTGGTGGGCTTGGAAATTGGTCACCCCCCAGCGCCACGTAAATCTCCGGCTCAATTCTCAAAAACCGGTCGATCTCCATCTCAAGAACCGCCAATTCACCGCCTGCAAATTCAACTAAAAGCTCGGCGATGGGCCTGGGACCGATGGCGTGCAGCTGTTCAAGCTTTAGCTCGATCCTTCTTCTGTCTTGATTTTCACAGTCGAAAAGTGTAGTTGGAGTTGCATCGATTTTGCTATTTGCGCCGTTCCTCTTTGCCGAGAGGGCGGCGCTTTCTTTATGGGGCATAGCCTCAACCCTCCCCGTCACGAAACTTTTCGAGCTCTGTGACATCGTAGAAGGCTCGGTTTGCTAACCGCTTGGCTCTCGGGCCAATTCCTTTGCAGGCCCAATTCGCCATTGTGCCAACTGAGACCCCGAGGAGCTTTGATGCGTCGCGGCGGCTTACGCGATTTCCGGGGAGTATGCGGACGTGAATCACGTCTTTCTGAATGACCATTTCATCGGCGGTGGTGTTCATATTGCCCTCATTGTAGCCAATTCACTAATAATGTAGCTGTTTATCTATAAACGCAGTCTTTGTCAATAATGTGGGCAAATAAGGTTGAAGTTATGTAATAAACCGGCTACAAAGTAAGCCTACTCAGACAGAAGCAGGTGTGAAGCAATGGTTTTAGAGGACACTGATCGAGGCCCAGGGCGCCCAAGACTTTCGCATTCAGAGGCGCGAAGTGTGACCGTGCGTGCGCGCGTCCGACCCGATCTGCACAAATTGCTGGAAGATGCAGCAGAGGAAAACGGCGTCTCCGCATCGCGAGAAATGGAACAACGGTTAATGGATTCATTCGCGCCACAAAAGGAACTCGGCCCGGCTGAGTCATCCGTGCAGTGGTTCATTGCGGAAATGCAGGCAGAACTGAAAGCCCGCCTCGGCGACTTTTGGGACGGTGAGAATCAGTTCGCGCTGCGCACGCTGCAGCAGGTCTACGGCGAGGCTTTTGCTATTGTGATTTTTTCGTTCTTCAATGGCGAGGAGCGGCCCGCAAACGAAGAAATTCAGGCTGCCAGTGCGCTTTCTGTGGCGCTCCGGTACTACGTCAGCCAGAATGCGCACGTGCTGGCCAGTATCCAGGATGACGCGCAGAAGCAAAAAATGCTCGATGAATCGGAACAGGTGTTGAAGAGCGCTATTGAGCGCTGGCGTGACGCGAAGGCATCCTTTGACGCTCGCCTCGAAAGTGAAGCAGTCGACCGGACAGGATAATGTCGAAGCGATTTCAGAAACTCACTCGGCCGGCGATCAGAGCCCTTGGACCCGGAGGGCGAATTCAGGAACATGGCATCATTGCCGCCTGCATGGCCAGCGGTGACATCCGCTATTCCGTCAATGTCCAGATCAACGGCCGGCGCGTTCACCGGGTCATTGGGCGCGAATCCGAAGGCACCACCAGGACACAGGCCGAGGCCTGGCTTGAACAGGCTGCGACTCAGGCAAGGCACGGCAACCTCGATCTTCCCAAAGGACGCAGACAGCATCTGACGTTCACTGAAGCTTCCAGAATCTACCTAAAGCGTCTTGAAGAAGGCGACGGCAAGAACATCACTGAGAAACGGCGGCACCTGAGAACGCATCTGCGCCCGTTCTTCGGAACCATGCGCTGCGACCAGATCTCCAAATTCGATGTTGAACGCTTCCGCAAGGAAAAACGCGATGCTGACTATGCCGAAGCATCAATCAATCAGTGGCTCGCCACCTATCGTCACATGGGCCGGTCTCTGGCAGACTGGCAAATCACCAAGGCCCCTTTCCCGATGGTGAAATTGAAAGATCCCGGCAACCGCCGCGACTTCGTTCTGAGCGCTGATGAGAAAGAGGCGCTGTTCAAAGCCGCCGGCCAGGATCAGCGCGCCGAAGTGATCTGGCTCTTCTTCAAGATCGCTCTCGGCACATCCCTCAGATATTCGGAAGTCCTGAGCCTTCGATTTGACCGGTTCTCACCTGACCGACGACGCATCAAAGTTCGCGTCAAGGGCGGCGCGGAGCGCCAACAGCCCATGACCACCGAAGTCCGGGACCTGATCCTGGCGGAGCGGAAACTTGCTGATGATCCCGACGGCTGGATATTTCCGAGCAGCCGCAGCAAGTCAGGCCACCTGGTCAGCATCCGCAAGACAATTCGCCGCGTCGTCAAGGCCGCAGGACTGCCAGCCGAAGTAACCGCCCACATTCTCCGCCACTCATCCATAACCGCCATGGCCGAAGTTGAAAGTCGTCTACAAGTGATTCAAGACTTCTCAGGCCCTAAGACCGCTGCGATGGCTCTCAGATACATCCACGCCCGTGAAACCGTCACCAATGACGCCGTAGATGCTATGGAAGAAAAGAGCCGCTCTGAGGGCAGCAAAGACGGTGACACAGTCGTTCCTCTTGATCGCAAACAATAGAAGGAAGAAGCGGCGGCATGGCAATCGACTTTGCATATCAGGTCATAAAGGACCTTGTCGGCTTGGCCAAGATGGAGGAGGCGGACGCCGTCGACCTGGGGGTCAACGATCTGCATCAACTCGTAGCCATGGGAATTGTCGAGGCGGATGATATGGCCAGCTATGGATGGAGCGCGCAAAGAAAGCTGTTTGCCCGTACCGAAGGCCCTGATGCAACTCACGAAGTCGTCTGGGTCACTGACAAGCTTCGGCGAACAAGACGAAAGATCGTGCGGCTCAATGGCGCTGGAAACATTGAACTGGTGCTTCTCCGAAGAAAGGCTGGTTGAGGGCCTCAACTTGCAAAGCAAGCGCCAGGCGATTTCATGTGCATTCTGCGTGTGATCGTGCAGTGAATATGCGTGATGTTCTGGGAAGGTTCTCGCGGTCAATGACGCCTTGATTTCGCTTCTAACCCTTTGATCTACAGCCCTGAATTATACCTAGTGACCTTCGGTGATATATGGCAGGAGTGATTTGTAATCAGGGGGTCCCGAGTTCGAATCTTGGTGGCGGCACCACCATCTTCAATATAGATCAATTACTTAGCGCTGAATTCGGGCTGAACAAGACCAAGCCTCTTCATCTGGGGCAGCACCTGCGGCAGCAATTCTGGATTTCAGATGGTGAAGAAGCACTCCCTGGGCGAGAGCCTACAGCGTCCGCTATGTGCCTCATTGCAGACGTCTGTCTGCATCGACATTGACGTCTGCTTGTGACCCAAAGCAGACATTTCACCTGCCGACACTGACAACATCAGTTCCCGCATCTAGGCGACAAATGCTATCTTGCCACGGTGGAAGGGCGGAAGTTTGCCCGGAATCGCTGGAGTACCGATATGCGGAAGATGGCCACTTCACCATCGCACATCTGTGCAGGGATCAGATTGTTCCTTCTTGCAGCAACCTTCCTGATGCTTTTGCCTGGCACCATTTCAGCTCAATTTGTAGAGCTCTGTGCTGTTCCTGCCAGTGCTGGCGATCGGGCTTCGGTCGCCATATTGCGCTTCGAGCGAAGCGGTCTTGAAAACGAGCTGAATGGCCTCCGCCGCATCGGCGAAATCTATGGCGATGAGTGCGTCAATCTCGAGGTTGGCTCCGGGGCATATAACCAATGCCTGACGAACTTCAGGACATGGGATGCAGAGCGCGCCGATCTGAACCGTCGGGTCGGGCTGTTCTGCGCGCGTATTGCCGCATTAGCGCCGCCGCGCCCCGTCGAAACGGACCTGGACCAGGTCGAGGGCGGCACCGATCAGGCACTTCGTTCAGCCAATACGCGGACCTCCTATCTGCTGGACGCGCTCGAGCGATTTCCCAATGACTGGCGCGGCAGTATTGTCTATCTCGAGGACATCGCCCGTGGCGGCGACAGCAATCCTGATGTACGGGCGGCGCTCAACTATCTGAAAGGCATGCATCGGGGAGCGCTGGCAGCGGAAGACATGTCGAACAGATACTACAAATACGGTGTGCGACGCTGGCTTGAGAATGATTACGCCGCCGCCGCCAGGGCATTCGCCCAGGCCTCCCGCGACAATCCAGACGATCTCAGAGTGTTCCGAAGCTTTGCCGAAGCAGTTGGCGCCCAGAACGCGACGCCGGCATGCACCGCGAGCGGTGACTGCGTCTCAGGCGATCTTCCGCGCTGGGCGTCCTTCTTTGGGCCAGAACACCAGGAGGTCATGGCGTCCCTGCGAGAGATTGCTGATGGCGGCGATTCTTCGCCCGAGCTCTCAACGATTCTCAATCTGTTGGAGGGCATGGCGGTCTATGCGTCGGCCGTGCCGGATAGAGCTGCAAGTCTTTCGGATGCAGTCCACCAGCACACCTTGCAGGCCATCAATGCGTCGCGAAGAGGTGACTACACTGGTGCTGCCAGAGGTTACGCACGCGCCTATGCTGAAAGCGATGATGACCGTGCCATCCTGTTTTTTCGCTATTACTGGGAAGGCTATGGGGCAGCAGACGAGAGCGTGCGGAGTGCGGCCGCCACCACTCTTCAGTTCGAAGAATTCTACAGGGATATGCTCGACCCACCGGAACTCGATCTGAGGCGATTGGAGAGCCCCGCTGTTCGCGCGGTGCGGGCACCAGGGGATGAGGGCAGCGACCCGGCCGAAGAATGGGCAACTCAGGCGCTTGCAGCGTTGAACGCAGCCCTGTACGAACTAAAAGACACGAATCCGTTTTTCTCAAGACTGTTACCCGGGGAAATTGCCGGTATCTCGGAGTGAAGCAGAGATGATTGCCGCTATGGTGTGCCGCTGTCCTCATTCGCCGGGATCAGGGCGGTGTTGAAGGTGACACTCGCCATCTTCTTGAGTACGTCCGACACAGCTGTGACACTCTCCTGAATACGCGCCATCGTCTGTTCGACAGGCTTCGGAGCTTCCGGTGTGATCACCGGCGATGGTACTTCAACGGGGGCGATTGCGGGCATGCGGGGCCCGGATACCGCCACACCGGATCTTTCAAGAGTTGTGCGGATATTCCGCCGTACCTCGCTGTTACGGTCAAGATCGCTCGACGCCCTGGCACTCATGCTTGTCGTGGCTCGATGGGTCCTGGGGCCGATGGACTGACGCACTTTGACAGCTTCGGGCGTGCCGCCGAAGTTGTTGCCCGCCGTCGCCCGACGCATGCCCGCAACAAGATCGCGTGCCAGCACTTCATTGACCATATTGGCCGCCACAATATTGGCGTCAGAGTCCCAGTATCCGCGTGACACCGCGTAGACAGATTCAGGTGTCGCGGTCCCGTCTGCGGCCACAGCCTTGAACAGGCCTACAACACTCACAGCCTGGGACCAGGCGTTGTCGGCTTCGACATCGACGCGATCCCCGCCAATGATGCCCAAACTTTCAGCCTCCTCATCGAGAGCTGCCCGAACCAGGCTCTCACGTTCGCTCTCGGTCACTTCGACCTTGAGGCGCTCAATAAAGAACAGCAGCTCGGCCGTGTCGGAGCTGTTCTGGAACTGGCTGAGCCTCGCGTTTTGTGTGTCGCCATCAGGATGGGCAACGATATAGGCGGTCTGCTCCATGATGTAAGAATTGAGCGACTGATCACGCTCGGTCTGAAATCGGCGCAGATCGGCCATGTCATCGGATCCGTATGCCTGACGCTGCAGCTCCTGAACTGCGCGTTCCCTGGCAATCACCTGTTCGTTGTCAGCGCGCTCAGCATTGTACTCTGCTGCGACGCTGTCCATGATAGTCTGGCGCTGTTCATTCAGTTTGGCGCCTTCCTCCATGAACTCTTCAGCCCGGTCAAGGGAGGCCTTAAGCGCCGGGGGCAGAGATGCCGCATGCTCTCTCAGCCAATTGTATTGTTGAACCTGCAGTTCCTGGCAGGATGGATCGTAGCCCTGGGCGAAGACGACCGGCGCTGCGAGAACCAGAGCCGAACCCATCAAGATATTGAAACTCTTATGTAATCTCATTGATTGCATCCCTTCGGCCAGATTTTGCATTCGATTGCGGCCAGGCGTACCTGCCACAAGCTGCCTGTGGGTCGGTCGCCCATCCATACATAGGTAAACATCAACTCCTCCTTGACGGACTGAAAGAAGGTAAAAGCGGGCTTAGGTCCGGACTGCATGAGATCTACCGCTCGGCGCAAGGGGCCAATGGCGCTGCCATGCTGCCCCGCTTCGTTGAAGGCTCGCCCAAGCAGATAGTGCAGATACGCGATATCTCCCATACCATCTGCCTGAAGGACCGCCGGTAGCTCCCCAAGAATTGTGGCCCAGTCACCCGCACGCTCAAGTGCATAGATCCTCAATGCAAGGGCATCTGTCCAGTCCTGCTTGTCCCTGATCACCCCCGCCCACATGGCTGCTACTTCAAGGGGTTTATCCTGTTCATAGAGCACACGCTCGAGCTCCAGATAGTAACCAATCAAGTTGGGATCAAGGGCCACGAGGCGCCGGTAATCCGTTTCGGCCCCTTCAAGATTGCCCTGGAACCAGCGTACCCAGCCACGCCCGAGCCAGGCGCCGATATAGTTCTCGTCACGGGCGATGGCCTGTGAGTAGGCGTTCTCGGCATCATCGAGCCGATCAAGGCCGACCAGCGCATGGCCCATGCCAGCCCAGGCCTGCGGCAGCCCAGGCGGTCCGATTGCTGCGGCCTCATAGGCAAGAAGGGCACCAGCGGGATCGTCAAGATCAAAACGCCTGTTGCCCTCACCAAAGAGCTGCCAGCGCACTCCTTCATAGGACCCGATCTCCGCTCGTGTCTCTTCATAGCTCTCGAGGCCAACGGTGACTGCGAACAGCGCCACAGCTGCCGCGCTCAGTGATGCCGGCAGAACAGCAAGGGCGCTGTAGTCAACGAAACGCATCAATGTTCCAAGGAAAGCCGCAACCGCCAGCGCCGTTCCCAGGCTATAGAGCCGGACCATACCGGCGCTCTCAAGATAGGTAACAGGGCTGGAGTCGGCCTGATACCAGTCGAAGACAAGTGCCAGCGACAAAAACGCAATGACAAAAGTCACGCCACTGACAATGCCAGCACCCCTTGTGACCGGGACAACAATGACCAAGTATACAACCGACGCGGCTGTGAGAATGTTCGCTGGTCCAAGAGCCTCGTAAAGACCGGGCATTGCATAGCCAAGCAGGCCGTTGAGGAAGTAGAGAAAGGGCAGAATGCCAAGAAGGGCGAACGCTCTGGACGCCGAAAACCCGGATGCAATTGCGCTGGCAAGAATGAGGCTGAGCACCCCGAACAGGCCCCAGCGCCATAGGCCCAGAACGCTGACAAGCCAGAGCTGAGTGTCGGCAAGGAATGCGTTCATGAGGACTTCGACGAGCATCGCACCGAGAATCGCTGCGGTGACGACGAACAGGGCCCATGAAACCGCTGACGCTATCTTGCTTATACTGCCACGCTCATCCGGATGGCGGTCAGGGAAACGCCAGCGATTGCGATGCCCGTAGCTGCGTCCGCGGCGGCCCATGCGCCTCAGTGCATTGATTTCTTCCTGAAGGTCCTGATTGCTCATCGCAGCCCCGCCCTTCTCTCGATGTCAACGAAAGCGCCGGCGGCAGCATAACCGACCACGCTGTCAGGATCTCCGATGGCAATGGCCAGTGGTCTCAGAATATCTGTATCGCCAAGCAGCCCCAGCGCCTCAGCGGCATTGGCACGGACACTCCCCCGCTCACGGCTCTGAAGAACATTCAAGAGCACAGGGATGGCGCCCGGGTCACCCAGCATACCAAGTGTCCTGGCCGCATTGGCGCGCACCTCCATTGACTCCGAACGCTTGAGCAAACGCTCACGAAGTGAGCGCTTTTTGAGCAATGCGATGAGGGCGTCAGTGGTCTCTGGACGTCTGACATATTTCAGAAGTTCCGCTGCCATGGCCCGTGTCGGCAGATGGCGATCCCCGAGCGCCAGAAGAATTGCGTCTTCGGCGGCCGCGCGATCCCCGAGGCGGCCAGCTTCTTCGTCACCGTAGAGAAAGAAGAGGGATGACAACTTATCGACCGCCTTGTTGCGGACATACCAGTCGAAGTGATCGACTGCATCAATCAGCGCATCAACCGCGCCAGGTGCAGCGCTGAAACCGGAGCAGAGATCGGCAAGTTCGTCTATCGCGGCATGCACGATTTCACGATCTTTCGCTTTGAGCCCCGCGAGCAACACATCAATACCCTGGGGATTGCCATCTCTCACATGTTTCGGTGCATTGCCGACAATAGCAATGCCACGCAGGCGGGCGTCTCCGGTTACAGCCCGGCTACCATCCGCCTGGGCGGCGGGGAGATTGGCCATCCGCGTCCTGACATGCGCGGTTCTCACTTCGCGCATCACCCTGTCATCAACTTTGTTGGCCGTCTTGAGGGCACGCCTGAACATCTTTCTGGCAAGGGAGGCTTCGCCTGCCTCGTCGGCTGCCTCACCGATATCCATGAGGCTGTAGATGCGGCTTTCCAGGTTACCCATCTTGCGGCATGCCTTCAGTGCCAGCCTGAATTCGCCAATTGCCAACCAGGTGCTGATCTCGACGGCTGCAAGGCTCTGGCCCCATCCCATGCCAAGGGATGAGTATTTGCTGGAATTTGGCGGGTTTTCATATAGCCGGTCGGCACGGCGAAATGTTTTGCGCGCATCCTGCACGAACCCAAGCGCCGCCATCGTCTCAGCGATGGCTGCCGTGGCATTCGCGGGCCGCAGTCTATCACTGTAACCAACCTCCAGCTCGGCAGCTGCCTGCCAGCCTTCCTGCAATGTGCGCCGGACACCGTTTTGGTCGCCATTGCCGTGTTGTTCAATCGCCTTCTCTATGTCGGGTGCAACGCCATCAGGATCGGACCGCAGGCTGTCCAGGCTGAACATTGGATCCTTCCTACGGTCCTAGCAATCCCGAAACACTTCATTGCCGTCTCCGTCAACAAAGCGGCACAATGCGCGCGCGGGCTCGGGGTCGGGCTGAACTACAGCTGCCTCATCCGCCTTGACTGCCACAGCAGGTTTGACGATGTCCACTGTCGGTATTGTAATGTCGCCAAGCCTAGGCCCCTCTGTCAACGGAGGAACCGAGCTGACCACAGTGCAGACACCGCTTTGCATGATCAAGGGATAAGGGCAATCCTGTGCGGCCACGCTGGTTGACAGGCTGGCAACAGCCAGTGAACCGACCATCAAGCTGAAGTATCCTGGTTTCATGGGCGCTGGCACTTCAAAACGGATAAACCCAAATTCAGGTTACACAACCGCAAATGAACTGACAAGTTCTACCGGAGCCCTGGACCACCCTCTGAAGCTTGCAAGGGCCAGACTGCAACAGGTGCACATTTTGACGGGCCCTCTCGGGCCCGGTATGTTCAGCATCCGGCAACTGGAGACCCAAATGGCAAACGTCAAAAAAGGTAATCTCACCCGCCCACCAGAGTGGTGGCGGCATCTGCGCTCACTGAAACGCCCATTCTGGAAGCGCGAACGAAAGGCCGCCAAACGTGCCACCGCTCGAGAGGCTCACAGAGATTAATGCCACGCACCCGAAGTATCCAGCCGCTGCGTGCGTCCTAAATGGGTCAACTCGACGATGTCTGCTTCTGGCTAGAAGCAGACCCGAGATTCACGAAAATCCGCGTCCGCTTCTGACCCAAAGCGGACTTCAAGAGCATTCTGCGACGCACGCTCATGGGTTCACCGCATCTAAATTGCTCAAGCTAGCCGCAGGATCGCACAAAGCGTGGACTTTACAGACAGTTACGTCCGAAAGCTGATCCGGGCCTACAATGCCGGCCACGGCGAAGACAACTCACTTCTGGCCCTGCAGAACAGTGTGGACGAGCAGCTGCCCCTTTAGATCAGATTGAAATTGCGCATCGCTTCTTCATACACACGCTGGAAAGCTGGCTTCCACACATCGTCAGGCGGTGCAGGCGGTGCCGAACGGTGAATGTTGCCAGGCCTCCAATTGCAGCCCATCTCGTCGGGCGGCACTCTGCGGGAACCAGCTATACTGCAACCTTCACAGCCTTCCTCATTCTGCATCATTCTCGTCATTTGACGATCCAGCTCTGGGCTGTTCAACAGTTGTTTGGTCATCCCTTATCCCTCCCTTATCCCTCAGATTCAGTCACTCAAACAGATCTGGGAACTTAAGGCAGAAAAACAAGGGCTTGCGTATCACTTCTGGCCCTGCAAAACAGCATGGGCGGTTCGGAGCCCTAGAAGCCTGTTGCCACAGTTGCTGCACCTGTTATTCCAGAAAATGCAAATCGCGAAAGTGGGCCGCGTTCGCTGAGCGATTGATGGCATGGGGGGATTTTCTGCATCTTCCTTAAGCCACAGATAACTCAGTTCCCCTTCGCTCCAATGTGCCTTTGAAATTGGCTCAAGACGGCTCGGCCTAGCATCTTGGCTGAAGGGCCGCAGTCGCACGCGGCCCCAAATCGTCAGCAAGCCAAGATTTGTCCTGTCTAGCATGCCCTGGCCAATCATCTGGCAAACGGCAAGCTCAGACAGCTGACTGGTCTCGCTGATGTCCGCTTCTGGCTAAGTGCGGACCCGAAATTCACGAGAATTGATGTCTGCTGCTAACTCAAAGCGGACAGTATTGTCGCGAGCGTGACCGTATGGCCTTGAGTGCTTCCGGATCTCTGTATACGCACTTCCGAAGTGCATGTACTCTATGTGAGGTATACTTACTCCTGGTCTGGCCCGGTATCTAGATGAGGATCTTGAAGCATGTTCAGCATGGCGTCACTAGCATCCAGAACCGTGGATCTTGCTTCTGTGTCTGTCTTTGGCGTTCTCCTCGCTTCCCTTTTCCTTCAGATAAGTGACGTTACCGACGACACGAGCAGGTGGCTTGTTCATACAACAGCCATGCTTAGTGCTTACCTGTTCGCAGATTTTGCGTCAGGTATGGTGCACTGGGTGTGTGATACTTTCTTTGAAGAGCGCACGCCCGTCATCGGAAAACTTATAATCCAGCCATTCAGAGAGCACCATCGCGATCCCCTGGCGATGACGCGACATGGCTTCCTCGAACTGAACGGCAACAATTGTCTGTCAATGATTCCTTTGCTGTTGATTGCCTGGTGGTACGGGGGGCCTGTGGCTGTAAGTAACCTGTCCCTTTTCACCCATTCGTTCCTCTTCACGTTCTCCGTCGCTATTTTGTTAACTAATCAATTCCATCGATGGGCGCACGAACCGGCCCCGCCTTTCATTGCAGGCTTGCTTCAGAGGTGCCGCCTCATACTGAATCCCATGCACCACCAGCGCCACCATAGCGATTACACCGTTGGCTTCTGCGTGACCACCGGGTGGATGAACCCGCTGCTCAACACCGTTGTCGCTTTCCACCAGCGATTCCAGTCCAATCGATGACCAACAATTCCGGGCCTCAGAGGCTGCGTTTCGGTGAAGGCAAGATCAGTGGCCATCTGTCGATCTTCCTGGCGCTGATCTCGTTGGGAGCGGTATTGTGCTTTCACTTTCCGGAGTATCTGACAACTGCCGAGTTCCGGGCTGAGTATCCAGTGGAGTTCCTGCGCTGGGTGCTGCTTGCCTGCCTGGTGCTCGCCTTCGCTTTCGCGCTGACGAGCTTCCTGCTCAGTCGCAAAGCCCGGCTCGCGCTCATCGGTTTTCTCATCAGTTCTCTGGCTGTCGTCCTCGGCGGCAACACTGTCGAGATCGACAATCTGAACCAGAGCATTTTCACAATCAGCCTTGACTGGCTGTTGATCGATATCCTGGTCCTGTCGGCGATCTTTATTCCAGTCGAGCTCTTCCTGCCGAAGCGCGCAGATCAGCCCAGATTCCACCGCGAGTGGAAGACCGATCTGGTTTACTTCGCGATTGGCCATCTCTTCGTTCAATTCACGGCCGTCGCCGTCAAGGTACCGGCAGAGTCGATTTTCGGCGGTTGGGGCCTTCAGGGCATACAGGCCACTGTTTCGGGATGGCCCTTCCTTGTCCAGCTGACTTTGGCAATGCTTGTCGCAGACCTGTTTCAGTATACCGCTCACAGAGCGTTTCACTCCAGCCGCTTCCTCTGGGGCTTCCACGCAGTCCATCACTCGATACGCGCTGTAGACTGGCTCGCCGGTTCACGGCTCCACCTGGTCGACATTCTCGTCACGCGCGCCTTTTCTTACATACCGCTCTATGTGTTGGGGTTTTCGATGCAGGTATTCTATGTCTATGTGGCGATCGTCGCACTGCAGGCCGTTACTGCTCATGCAAATACGCGCATTCCGTTCGGGTCGCTCAAGTATGTATTCGTCACCCCGCAATACCACCACTGGCACCACGCCGATGATCCCGCCTTCTACAACAAGAACTTTGCGATCCACTTTCCGCTAATCGACATGATCTTCGGTACCTGCCATATACCAGGCGACGCCTGGCCCGAAACAATGGGGCTGGGACAAGAGCATTTCCCCAAAGGGTACTTAAGACAGTTTGTGTATCCATTTCTCCACGATCCAAAAGAAGCAGACCTGGCAGACCCCAGCTTGCGTTAGGGGGACAGGACTTTGCGAAAAACAGCGCTGACTCCGTTGTTTGAACTTTTGCCGGCGTGAGGCGGCTGGCTGAGACGGCTTGGGGTGTCTCCTTATGGCTAACTTCAGCGCCTCCCAGAGCCCGACGTTCGATGTCCGCTGCAGAGCGATAAGCGGTCATGTGAGGAGCAGCACATAATTTTTGGCAGGACCCTCGAAATGTGATCGGCCTGCTACAGTCGCATCAAGATCACCTGTCGGCTAAGCCCTGTGATGATCAAACCAGCGCACAGAGACCCGGTCTCCGTCATCAGAATATCCGATCGTGACGGCGCCAATCGACCTCCCGTAGGGGCTTCTGAAATTTTCCGTCAAATGAGCTGACTGACGAACGCTGCCGAGACCTGCTACCTGTTCAACTGGATGTTCCTTCGACCACCGTTCAATCACACGGAAGGCTTCCTGGACCAAAAGCGGCATGAGGTTCTTGCCTCTGAAATCTGGCTCCAGAAGAATGCGATAGAATGCGAGCTTCTCGCGCACCGGCGGATAGAACTCGATGAATGCTGTTGTCACACCGACCAACCGATCTCCATCGTAGGCAACTGTCATCAGCTGCTTTGCCCTGTCATCAGGTTTGTCGCCAGATGGGAGTTGGCCAAGTCGTTCCCATAACGCGATGGCATCCAGCTCAAATTTGCGATTGTATCGTCGCCAGGCTGGCAAGATGGAAATTTCACTCATGAGCTGTTTGCCGGCCCCCGGGTCAACAATTCGTGATTGGAATGAGCCAAGCTTAGCGCCAATTTGTCAGGGAGCCAAAGAGGAGAATGTCCGCTTATGGCTATAAGCGTACTCTTGAGGTGCTACTAACAGGATGAAGGAACGTCTGACAATTAGCCCGCTGCTACCAACAACACTCCGACGCCCCAAACAATAAGAAAGCTGCCGGTGAAACGACCCAAGCGTGGACCCAGAGGAGAAAGTTTTTCAATCAAGACATAAAAGGCGAGGCCGGCGATCCACCATAGGTTCATGACACCGCCGTAATACAGTAGCGCCATCAACATCCAACAACAGCCCAGGCAAAAAAGGCCGTGCTCGAGACCCATCCGGAACGCACCTATTGTCCCTTGGCGCCAGTGGTGAGCGATAAACTCGATAGGCGAACGGCAATGGCGAAGGCAGGCCTGTTTCAGAGGCGTCAGCTGATAGGCTCCAGCCGCGATCAGGAGGCCTGCGCCAATATAGGGGCTGGTCGTCTGCATCATCGTCGATAGAAGGGTCAAGTGCTCCAACCCCCATTGCGCGACCACAGCGAAGCAGCTGAATCCACCCCAGACGGCCAAGTAACCGGCTGCAAAGAATCCAGTCTGCGTATAAGGGCGGCCCTGTTGGTGACTTTTACGGTTTACGGCGGCAAACAGCAATATTGTAGGGGCGGCACTCGGTAGCATCATTGCAACCATCATCCCCCACCACATTGTGAGCATCAGGGCGAAGTAGGCTGGTGTCCATGAGGACTTCACTGACACCATCTCGCCCAGGCCCACCCCTGCACCGCTCACGATATAAAACGATGACACGAGGCAAACAAAAACTAGGCTACCGATAGTAATGAAGCGGTCACTCTTCAGGACGCGTTCCAAAGGGGGCGTTTGACTAGTTCTTCCAGTCAAATTCATGAATATTTCCAGAGCTGCCTTCCCAGGTGCGAAAGTCCGGATCAGACCACTGGCTCCCAGCACTACTTGCCAAATTCATGCTATCGATCTTCAGCCCTGCCTGCGACATCGCGCCGGAAACAATCGTTGGTTTACCACCGCCATTTGAAATCGGCCGCATCAAAGCCTGACCGAAACCATCGACGGCCAGAGATGGCTTGTCGCCCCAGGACAAACTGATTTGCGTCACTTTGGCCGGCAGCCACTCATCAATCGTTGCGCCCCAGAGGCTCTGTAAATGTCCGCTCTTAGTGCCATTAAAAATGGCTTCCAACTCGCGACGCTGGTCTTCGGTTATGCCTTCATCAATGTAGAGGCGTGCCCTGCCACCACCCAAAAAGAAGTTGGCTGGCCATTCCCCCGTCAATGCAACTGTCGTGTTGTTGAGGTCAATGCCGTCTGAGTTGCCGCGCAGGACGTCGAACCCGAATGTGTGGGCGCACCATCCCTGATCAGGCTCTATTTCAGGGCCGAGCCAACAGGGACACCACATCGTACAACTGCACAGATCGAGGCTTCGTCCGGACACTTGCCAAGTCATCGGTTTTCTCTCCTTCAACGCACAATTTTATCATGGCCCCTTTTATTTTCAAAAAAAGGCGAATTTTGAGTGCGGACGTCCCCCTGTTCTGTCCGGTCTGGACAGGTGTTATGCCGGGGCATACAATTTTGCCGAGCCATTCTATTGCAGATAGAGGGGGGTCGTTGGGATGTCCGATCAATGGGAATTCAAAAGCGAGACTTACGATAATTGCAATTGTGACGTAAACTGTGGCTGCCAGTTCAACTTGCCATCCACGCATGGCTTTTGTCAGTCTGCTTATGCAGGCACGATCATCGATGGTCATTTCAACGATACACCACTCGCGGGCCTGAACTGGGCGGCGCTGTATAAGTGGCCCGGCGAAATTGCTGAAGGCAATGGCATACGCCAGATCATCATCGACGAGCGGGCGGATGAAGCCCAGCGTGCCGCCATTGAAACAATTGTTTCGGGCGAGGCATGCGCCCCTCTAAGCAATGTTTATTCTGTCTACGGGACCAACTGTTCGGAATTTTGCGAAACGTTGTTCCTGCCGATCAGTCTGGTAACGAATCGTGACCTCAAGACCGCCACTGTCAGTATTCCGGGGATCCTGGAGGGGAGCGGCAAGCCAATCATCAATGAGTTCAGTGGTGAACCCTTCAATGTTGCGCTGGCACGATCAAGCGGCAGTGTCGAGTTTACCCATGCGGATATTATCCTTGGCATGAGCGCCGTCACCGGTGATGTGGAAATGAGGTTCGAGGACTCATTTGCCATGTTTTGTGTGCACCACTTCAATCAGGATGGAATGATCCGAAATTAGTGAATACTCTTCACCCAGACCGGCCAGTGCCCAGATTTCTAACTAGAGCCCAACGTCCGCTTTTGGCTAAAAGCAGACCCGAAAATCGCAGAAATCGACGTCCGGTCATGACCCAAAGCGGACATTGGGCCAGGCGCTGGCAGAACCACACCTGTTAGATACATAGGTGCTGTCTTAAGAACTTGATCATTTCGTCATACGCCAACTGCAGCTCGGGAACACCACTGCCGTCTGCAATCGGAACATGCCACATGCCATCACTGACGAGCAGCGTCACATCAACTCCCTGGCCGCGTGCTCGTGCGGCCACTCTGATCGCGTCGGATCCGACGATTTCAGCGGTGCCCGCCAGGAGGAACAACGGGGTCATGCCCGTATAGTCGCCAAATACAGGAGACACGAGCGGGTCGAGCGGGTCAGCGTCGCCTACGTAGGCCCGCATAGCTGAATAGCCTCCGTATGGGGGGAGAACGGGATCTTGCAGACCAACAGCGCTGAAGAGATATCCGCTGGCCGTCATATCTGCTCCGGGGGAAAGTGCCGCTGAAGCAGCTGGCAGGGACATACCATCGGCATTGAGACGCAGCAGTGTGGCGAGCGTCAATCCTCCACCAGCGGACGTTCCAAATATGCCGACGTTTTCCGCCCCGTACTCGCTGGTGATACTCCTATAGACCGCAACAATGTCATTCACTGCAGCCGGATAGGGGTTCTCCGGCGCAAGCGGATACTCGATGGATACCACTCTGAGACCGAGGCTTGACGCCACGGCAATCTGCAGAGGGAGCTGCGCCCTGCGGGAGTTAACCGTCCAGCCGCCACCGTGAATGAAGATCATCACTTTGTCTTCGTGCTCCAGCCGCGGTGGTGTGGTCCAAAGTGTCGTTATCCCGCCGACGACGCGGTCCTCCAGAGAATAGGACGCCCGTAGCTGCTCATATGCAGCGTCATCGAGCAGATTGACGAAATTGCGGAGGGCAGAAAGTGTGGCGAGATCTTCGGCCTGCAGCGGTACTTGTGGCAGGTCGGCCCACATAAGCCGGGCAGACTGGCTAATCCCTTCGCCGGGCTGGACGGAGTTCGGGCCGTAGACAATGTTGACACCAGCTTCTTCGAGACCCGCTGCATAGCTCTCCAATTGAAGAGGAAGCGTGAACGATGTTCTTCGGGGAAATCTGTCGTCTTGACCTTCGTCAGTTCTAGCCTGGTCACTACAAGAGGCAAAGATCGCGCCAAGCAAGAGAAGCAACACCCTCGTTTTTCGATTCACGAACATCCTGCTGGCTCCTGTTTCTGTCTGGAATTAGAATTAGTAAAATGTGCCATGTGGCGTTTGGAGTAAATAAATAAACGCACGTCTGCGAATGTGAAACGAAGGTTCAGAGCACAATGGCCAGCAGGACTTCATTTGCTGTGTTGCTCACAGCGCTGATGATTATTGCCAGTAGCGATAGTCTTGCCAAGGACGCCGCAGCTGGACAGGCATCCTTCGAGGGTCTCGGCGACGAAGACAGTATTCGCGGGAACGTTGCGCGCGCCAACAGAGCCATCGAAGCCCCGTTGCTGGGTGAAACTGACCGACCATTCTATGATGCGGTTCAGAGGTTCAAGCGACGCCTGCACGATGCGACACGAATCGATTTTGCGCTCGACTACAACACGATTGCAGCCTTTGCGACGACGCCCGAGAAGCCTAACGATGTCTGGATCGGGCAAACGACAGCAACGGTAATCTGGCGCCCTTACGGCGATGAACTCAGTGACACCGGAGTGTTCGGTGTCCGGTTCAGGCGACGCAACAACATTGTGGCACGTGGTCCTGACTTCACAGACGCCGTGGGCACGATCTGGGCTCCGGTCAATATGTCCTCGAGAAACTTCACGAGAATCAATGAGATGGCATGGGGACAACGTTTTGGCGAAGGTAGCGCGGGTTACATTCTTGGTCTCCTGGACGTGGGTTCATACATCGATACCAACAGGTACGCCAGCAGCGTTTCGAGCCGGTTTTTCAGTCAGGCTCACAACAGTAACCCTGCGCGTTCCTTTCCATCTAATGGCATTACAATCTATGCTGAAGCCGATATAGCGGAAATCGGACAGGTTCGAGTTGCGATTGCGGATGGAACTGCGGATACCAGTCATCCATTTCGTACGATTGATGATGGCCATTGGTTCTGGGCGATAGAGGCGTTGACCGACCTGGAAATCCTGGGGCAGCGCGGCATTTACAGAGCAACGGTGTGGGGTCGTCAGACAGCTTCCGCCACTGGCCAAAGCTTTACACTAAGCTTCGATCAGGATCTGGGAGAGCGCCAAGCGCTTTTTCTCCGCTATGGTCACGGTGACCATGCGCTGACTGAAATCAGGGATCATCTCTCTGTGGGAGGCATCTTGCGCCAACCCTTCGGTAGGGCGCCGGATGCGTTTGGGCTCAGCGCTTCATGGTCGAGCCCCTACGCACAGACGCTGAGGGACGAGTATGCCCTGGAGGCATTCTATCGAGTTCAGTTGCTCTACAACGTCGAAGTCTCCGGCAGCCTGCAGCTGATTTTCAAACCAACGGAGAGCGCTCGCTCGGCTGATGCCGTGTTTGGACTGCGCCTCAGAGCGCTATATTAGGATTCCCGTGATCATAAGAAGCGGTCAGGCGCACGGGACGAAATTCTGTGTGTGACTTCCCCGGGCTTGCACTGACTTCGGGACGTGCCCCTGGACAGACACGAGACACACCTCTGACCGATGGGCGATGTCTGTTTGTGGCTAAAGGCGGACCCTTTTTGGAATCTGTGATTTTGTCCGCTGTTGGCCAACACCGGACGTGCGAGACATTCCCCAAAACTGTTGGCATTTATTGACGCGCTGCGCCGTGGGTGTCTTCCAGCTACCCGATAACCGGTTGCATCAGCTCGATGATGTTACCGAATGGGTCTCTGCCATAGATCGCCAATGTATTGCCCAGATTCACCGGGTCGCTGTGCAAAGTGCCTCCGCCTGCTTTGAAACGATCGCAAGCCGCTACAATGTCGCTGAACTCGAACGCGATGTGAGCGATGCCGGGATCACAGGGCTGTCTGGTGGCAGGATTTCCGTGTTGTTCAGGTGCCGAATATTCGAACAGCTCAAAATTGAAATTATCTCCCTTGAGCATGATGGCTTTTGCAGCGCTGCCCTCAAGATTGATTACTGCTGCTGCTCGATCACCATTGGACAGGTCCCAGGAAAATCTTGATACCTCCTCAATTCCAAGCAGGTGTTTGTAAAACTCACAGCCTTTTTCCAGGTCTGGTACAACCAGGCCAGGATGGTGAAATTTGGCACTCATGTCCTGACTCCTCTAAATTAATTGAAGATGCCTGTCCGGGACTCGTTCTTCCGGACTGAAATCCGTTTCAGAAGCAGAGGCGTAAGATCTGAACCAGGCCCGCGTTCTGCTCGCATTGATCGGCGTCAACGGAAATCCGCCAGGACGTCCGCTTTGGGTCAGGAGCGGACACAGAATTTCGTGATTTTTGGGTCTGCTTCTAGCCACAAGCTGACCATCAGGACTTAGCCTCGAGGAGTAGCGCGATTGACGACTGGCCTATCGTGGCATGGCCGAATAGAATGCCATCGGCAGGATCATCATGAGAGAGGGAGGATGGGGCGCTCTTGTGAAACTGGAATTCATTGGCTCTGATCTTGTCTTGGTGACGGAGTGTCCACGCCCGCCGCAGAACAAGAGTGTTTGCAGAGAAATCAGAGCGCAGGGCATCGAAAGCCTTCTGGTGGTCGATGACGACGCAACGCCCTATCCATCAGTCCAGCCAGGCGGAATCTGGTGTTATGTCAGGCCTCTCACCAATCCCGAAGCACCAACGAGATCCGAATTGCAGCGCATCCGAGACTTTGTTGGTTACGAGCGGTCCCATCATCGGACCGTGGCGATCTGGATTGGATACCGTAGGGCAACGGCACACGTCCTTGATGCCATAGACAGTCCCGGAACACTTGATGAACGGCCGGTCAGCGACGATCCGAGCTGCTGCCGTCCGTACCATCATGGATGCTCCGGCGAACTCGTCTGTCATGGCACTCCCATCGAACTTGCTCCGGAGATTCTTCGAGAGGGCCAGATCCTTTCCAAACACGCTTTGACAGGGACCTCGTTAGAACAGCTTGCCAGGGACAGTGATTTTGGGGAGCCCCCTGACTATTTTGACTACGTGTGTCTCGCGAATGGCGATTGTGTTGCCCCAGACATCGTAACCATGACGAGGCAAGCCAGCCGCAATCTCACACCAGAACAGTGTGATGAATCTCTCTACCCGGGTGCACGCTTCTATTTTGACCCGCAGGAACTTCGCCAACACAAGAATGCCGTTTGGGACGGCGTACAGGCGATCAAGGTTCGCGACGCGCTTGAACTGGAAACTTACCTTCAGGCACTTGTTGTGCCTTCACAGCTGCCTGATGGCAGTGCTTGCAGACTCGATATCTCTGCCAGCATGAAAGAGAAACTCATATATCTTGACCATCGTGAGCATCCTGGCCTTGCCAGCTGGAGTACTGCCGCATTTGAAGCAGCAATTCACTCCGCCGCTCAGACCGAACGTTCAACAGGATGATTTTGCGGACATACGGTGTCTCCTCCAACGTCCGCTTTGGGTCAAAAGCAGACTTTTTGCCATGGGCCGCCTGGTGTCTGCTTCTGCGTAAAGAGCGGACCTCTTCAGACAGTTGATTTCCAGGAAAATCTGACAGAAAAAAATTTGGCGGAAGAAAAAGTGCTTCAGAACCCTGAAACTTGATGGATTGAAAGGATTTACCTGAAAATCTCAGAAGTCTGTGGGGAGGAATGCATCAAAAGGGTCATCTGAGCGAATTTCGGGGGTGGGGTGCTGCTTCCGGTTCAAAAGGGACCCAAACACTCTGCCGATCAGCCTTTTAATGGAGGCTGGGAGAGCCCCATTATCCGGCTGATTTGAAGCACAGCTGATTTGTAATCAGGGGTCCCGAGTTCGAATCTTGGTGGCGGCACCATTAGCGGACAGCAGACGACCCGGGATGAGCCATGATGGCAAACCACACTTCTGCCATCTTGTGACTTGATGGTCGCAATTTGCAGCGTCTTGGGCTGCTGTGGTATTGAGCGTTGTTCGGTTGAGATTTTGCGAGGCAGGTATGGTAAATAGCGTTTCCTTGATAATCCGCGGCAGGCGACGGTTTGATCGTATTTTGAACCATCAGATGACAGCACTGATGGGTGCTCTGCTGATGGCGGTTGCCCTCCTCCTCCCAGCAACCAGTCCTGCATATGCCCAGTCATCGGACCAAAATCTTTACAGATTGGGATCTGGGGACAAAGTGCTGGTGACGGTTTTCCGCCACGAAGACCTGTCGGGCGAGTTTGAGGTCGATGGCGTTGGCAACGTTTCCCTGCCCCTGATTGGCACATTGCGTGCTGGCGGCCTCAGCATCAATGAACTGGAGCGAGCAATAATTGCGGGCTTGCGTCCCGATTATCTTGTCAATCCACAGGTCAGCGTCGCCGTGACCAACTACCGCCCCTTCTATATTCTGGGCGAAGTTAATGCGCCAGGCAGCTATGCCTTCGTCAACGGTATGACAGTCCTCAATGCCGTTGCTCTTGCCGGGGGCTATACATACAGAGCGCGAGAAGGCCGGGTAAACATCGAGAGACATGCCCCCGGTCGTGAAGCAAAATTCGTCGGTGATGCAGGCACTTTTGTCTTGCCGGGCGACGTGATCGAGGTAAGTGAGCGCTTTTTCTAGAGGATCGGTTTGATGTCCTAAATGGCGTTGTCGCCGGCTACAACAGCGACAACAGTCATTCCGAGAATTTTTATGTCAAGCCAGAGCGACCAATTCTCGATGTACCAGAGATCGTGTTCCACACGACGTTTCAGCTTTTCAATGGTGTCCGTTTCGCCGCGATGGCCTTTCACTTGCGCCCAGCCCGTCATGCCCGGCTTCACCCGATGCCGCGCGGCATAGCGAGCAACTGCTTCCTGGAACGGAAGCCCGGCGGCCTTGGTTGAGACAGCATGAGGTCGCGGGCCAACAAGAGCCATCTCGCCCCTGACGACATTGAAAAGCTGAGGCAATTCATCGAGGCTTGTCCGGCGCAGCAATGCGCCTACTGGGGTTACACGTGGATCATTCCGCGCTGCCTGCTGTTCGACCATCTTATCTTCCATTTCGTGATACATGGTTCGAAATTTCCAGACCATAAATCCTTTGTCATTAAATCCTTGTCGATCCTGCTGGAAAAAGATTGGGCCCTTGGATGTTAATTTCACAGCGATGGCTGTGGCAACCAAAACAGGCATGGCGATCAGAAAGAGCAGTGTCCCAAGTATGCGGTCCTCAAGAATCTTGATTACATGATTGAGACCCTGCATCGGACGATCCAGCACGCGCAGCGTTGGCATTCCTGCAATGGACATTGCCGAGTAGTCAGCGAAATCCAGATGAGGCCAGTTTGGCAGCAGGCTCACCGGTATGGATCGCACACTGAGAATGTCCGCAACTTCCCGCACCCAATCCTGTTCGGTCCGGGGCACTGCAATCAAAATGTGATCGAGCTCTCCTTCGCTGATTGATTTCAACAGGGGGCTCGCCTCAAATTGCTGGTCGCCATCGGCGTGGCTGGCGAGGAAAGTGGTTGGCTCAAGCCGGGTAGTTACTCTAAGGCCCCGTTGGTCGGTGAGGCGTTCGGCCAGCGAGGCTGTGTCATCTGCCAGTCCGATGATTGCAACCCGCTCTGAAAAGTGCTGGGCACTGCCGCTACGGCGCACCCAGGCGTCTATCACAATCCTCCCAAGCGGAAGGCAGATGAACGTCGAAACAAACCAGGCAACCGCCCAGATACGAGAAAAGTGATCTGAGAGTTTTAAGGAAAATGCAGCCGCCAACAAAACGCCGCATGAAAACATCCAGGAGAACTGCAAGACACCGACGGACAAGCGCCGCGATAGCAGCCGCGCCCTGGAATAAGCGTCAGCACGACGCAAAGTGAAGATCGTCAGAAGCGCCGCTGTCAGCATGACAAAAACGTAATCAAGTCGAACATCGATCAGAGAATTGCCCAGATAAATCAGCTGAGCGACCAAGCCTGGAATGAACACCGCAGCAAAATCAACGGCATAGACGACAAACAGGAGCGATGAGAACCCCAAGTGGCGGGCCACGGCTGCCTGACCGATGCTCAATTCGCTGCGTTCAACCACGTTACACTACTGCTCTATATACAGACCAACTTCTTCAGACGCCCAGCTTAGCATAGGCCCGTAAAAGGTTCGCTTTTTCCGCATCCCAGGAAATTGATTCCCTAAGCACCTGTTTGCCAATCTCAATTTGTCCGTCAGCCAACTCTTTATCGTCAAGAAGGCGCAGGATTTCAGCCGCCAAGCTGACAGCTGAGTTGTCGCATGCATAAAGTGCCGCCGTCTGCGCCAGTGCCTTGCCCTCGATCAGGTCGAACTGAACAAAGGGGATGGAAAGGCTCATATATTCAAACACTTTGTTCATGGAAATCTTATCGTTGTAGACATTTTTTGGATCGGGAATGACGCCCACTTCAAACGAGGACAACGCAGAAAGAAGCTGCTTACCGGAAAGAAATCCGGTGAAAGTAATGTAATCTGTCAGGCCCAGTCTGGCGGCCTGCTTTTTCAATTCCGGCACTTCAGTGCCATCGCCGACGATGACACATTGAATATTCTCGCGCCCGCGGACCTTGACCATGTGCAGCATGGCGTCGATTAAAATGTCCACACCATCCTGTTTGCCGATGACACCGATGTAGCCGACGACATGCTGCCTGGAGTTCCGCAAGGTATGGTCCGGCTGGGTGCGTACAAATTTCGCAAGATCCGGCGCGCTGCGCACGACAAATACATTGTCAGGATGCATCCCCCCTCGTCGCACAGCAATTTCAGCGAACGTCCCATTAGTAGCGATTGATACGTCGGCCGATCTGAATGTCAGGCGCTCGAAGAACAGCAGCAATCGATGAAACAGGCCTCGCCGACCAAACTTTGCCTCATACAGCTCGGGGTTAATGTCATGCTGATCAAACAGGAACTTCACGCCCGCTGACCATTTGAATATGAGCGCTATTAGAAATATGAGATCCGGAGGATTACAGGCGTGCAAGATTTTGAAACGATGTCGGCGAAACGCTTTCAGCGCCAAAAGAAATTCCCAAAACAATGAGACACTGTACTCGATCAAGTATCCAAGCGCACCATCCGCCTCATAAGGCAAAGGATGTCGATAGATGTGAATGCCTTCCAGCTGCTCCTCTCTATCAGTGTACTGTCCGCCGACCGGACAGACCACAGAGACGGTGTAGCCGGCTTCTTTCAGCGCGGTTGCTTCCTGCCAGACACGGCGATCCAGCGGCACCGTTAGGTTCTGCACAATTATCAGCACTGAACGACTCACTGGAGTGAACTTGCCCTTTTGGCGTGACCGATTTGATCAATCTGAAGACCCAGATCGCGAGCAAGTTCAGCGTCAACAATGTTGCGACAGTCCAGAATATTCGGCACAGCCATGGCAGCGCGAATTTTCTCAAGTTTGAGCAAGCTGAATTCTTTCCATTCGGTCATGACAACAGCTATCTCTGCCGCATCGCAGGCATCGTAGGCATTGCTCACAAGCTGCACATTCTGCATTGGCCCCAGCTCGTGAGGCAAAGGGCAGCCGGAGGGGTCATACACGGATACCTGAGCGCCCTCCAGTGCAAGGCCTTTGACAAGATCGACGCTGGGCGACTCCCGCGTGTCATCTGTGCCTGCTTTGAACGTAAGGCCAAGGACACAGATTTTCTTGTTTTTCAGGGTACCGCTTAGCGTCTTTCGCACTCGTTCAATCAGGCCGTCCTTGCGGTTCGAGTTACTGCTGACCACAGCGTCCACCATTTCAAGATGAACGCCCACATCCTTTGCCGTGCTCAACAGCGCAGCTGTATCTTTCGGCAGGCATGACCCGCCATATCCAGGGCCAGGTTGGAGATGACTTACACCAATGCGGTGATCAAATCCTACGCCTGCGGCCACGTCACTGATATCAGCGCCAGTAGCCTCACAGAGATCTGCAATTTCATTAATAAATGTGACTTTTGCCGCGAGAAAGGCGTTTGCAGCATATTTTACAAGTTCGGCTGTTTCGAAGCCTGTCCACAGGGACGGCGTGTCCTTCCCTCCAATCCCTGAATAGAGTTTTTCAAGCAGACTTCGAGCTCTGTCATCTTCGACGCCAAATACCAGACGATCGGGATTCTGAAAGTCTTCGATTGCCTTGCCTTCCCTCAGGAATTCCGGGTTCGATGCAAAAGCGAAATCAGCGTTCGGATAGGCAGCCTTTACCTGTTCGGACAATAATCGCGTCGTGCCGACCGGGACGGTCGACTTTGTCACCAGGGCCGTAAATCCTGTCAGCTCAGCCCCAACGGCATCCAGGGCTGAACAAAGAGCGGCCAGATTGGCCGAGCCGGTAGCATGATCGGTGGGGGTCCCTACGGCGAAGAAGACGACGTCTGCTGACGGAATAGCCTTCTGAAATGAGGAAGTAAATGAGATCAAGCCTGCCTCAGTGGCCGATTTCAGTCCCTGTTCAAGCCCTGCCTCCAAAATCGGAACCTGGCCCCGCTGGAGGCTGGCGATTTTTTGTTCATCTATGTCGATGCAGGCGACTTCGATGCCTGAATTCGCGAAGCATACGCCTGAGACAAGGCCAACATAGCCAGTGCCGACAATTGCTACTTTCATAATCAAACTGCTCCGCTACAAAACCAACCTGACCAAAACGCCTAATCCGAGCACTACACCAATTTTTGGGAACGTCAGATACTACAAATGTTGCCGCATCGGCAAGATACCTTCATTGTACTACATGTGCCGAATACAGCCACTACTAGCCTTTGAGTGCCAGACCACATGCCAAATCAGTCAGCCGAGCCGAGGCCCCGTGACAGCGAACGTGCCAGCCTCATAGGCCTGTTCATATTGTTATGCGCGGTGGCTCTACTGTTTGGCGGCGTCAATACGGTTGTCTGGGCCGGGTTTTCATTTGGTGTGTCTCTTATCCTGCTTTACATGGCTACGCGTGGCGATCTGCCCGGAAGATTGCTGCAGGACCGACGCTTTCTGGTCGTAGCAATTCTATATGGCTCGGTTTGCATCTGGGCGGCAATTCAGGCGCTGCCAGTTGTCCCGGACTGGCTGGCTCACCCCATATGGGCCGAGACCAGGCATGTTGAGCCGATCAGCGACCGGAACTCAATCTCCATAAATCCCGAAGACACATTGGATGGCCTGATCAGATTATTGGCCTACGGCGGCACCTTTCTGATTGCATATGTCTACGCAAACCGGCAGCCGAAAGCGAACCGCATAATCCGCTTCAGCGTTCTTCTGACGACTGTCATGGCGGCCTATGGCCTGCTCCAGCATCTGGCCGACGTGCAATACGTTCTGTGGATCCCAAAAGCACGCTATCTGGATAGCGCGACCGGCCCGTTTATCAATAGAAACAGCTTCGCAACGTTCCTCGGGCTTGGCATAATCGCGAGCCTGCATCAGCTCCTCAGATCAGTTCTTCAACCGGGAACTTCTATGAAAACCCCTCCCCATTCCGGTTTGCGTTTCGCATGGCCTGTGATGATCTTTTCGGGCGCAATCCTGATTCAGCTGTCCGCTCTGCTCGCCACTCACTCACGTGCAGGCATCATTGCAAGCTTTCTTGGTGCAATTGCCTTCGTCGCCGCACGTTTTCTGGCCGGCGCGCCTGGAACCAGAAAGATTGCGGCACGATTATCCGCCCTTACAATAGTGGCTATGCTGATGTTGGCCGCTTTTTTTGGAAGTGAGACGCTGGAACGGTTGAGCGATGCAGAGAGGGCGTTCGACTCAAGAAGCCGCATCTATATTCTGACGATCGAAGCTGTCGCTGATCAGCCTTTGACAGGATCAGGGCTTGGCACTTTTGAAGAAGCTCTGAGGTTTTACCGTCCAGCGTCAATCAAGCATTCCTATAGGAATGCTCACAACGACTACCTGGAGACGATGCTGGAACTGGGGCTGCCAGCTTTTCTTGCTCTGATGACGCTCTTCCTCATCTTGGTGAGGCACAGCGTTGCAAGCGTTGTGCACCGCAATGCAGGATCCGCTGAAGCAAGCTTGAGCATCGCTTGCATAGTAACAGTAGGCAGCCACGCCTTTCTGGACTTCAGCCTTCAGATTCCTGCGGTTGCAGCCCTGTTCGCGCTCTTGCTGGCGGTCGGACTCTCGAGAGCGGTCAGGCCGTCGGAGGATGCCGCTGACTTACATCGCCAGATGCAAACGCAGCAACCGATCAAATCTGCTGAGATCGCCAGGGCTGTCAGCAAGCGCCTCTTCAACAAGGCCCAGAAGCCCAGCCGTTGCCGCGGCGGCAATCAGCCGTTCAGGCTTGTCGCCATGCAAGCTCCAGGTGAATCGAAGCTGGTCAAGGAGGACGTCTCGGCCACCCTCTTTCGTGTACCACGGCATTGAAAGCATCAGCAGAACCCTGTTCAACGCAAGGTCCTCCTGATAGCGGCTAACGCGAAGAGAAGCGCTCACTACTTCCCTTGGAACTTCTCGGCCAAGCCTGACATGCATCATCGCATACCTGAGCCAGGCGTGAGCATTGACACGTGACAGAATCAGGCTCGCTGAGAGGGCGTGGAAACTCTCCGCCTCTGTGCCCTCGGTGGACGGTAAGAGCAGATAGCCAAGCCCTGCGGTCGACAAGCTCTGGGATGTAGGCCAAATCATGCTTTCATGCTGCCGCGCTGAAATCAGCGCGTGCAGCGCGGCTTCTTGAAGATCGTTACCCGCACGGATCTGATAAGCTATGAACTCGGCTGGCAGTCCGGCGACGGCACCAGTGAGCCGCAAACCAAGAACAAAGGCGAGGGCACCAAACAACGCCGATGCAGCAAGCTTCGCCCGCAACATCTTACTGCCAGGTCCCATTGAGCGATGTCCCCCGAGAACGAAAGCTATTGCGTGTAGTATTTGTTAGCTCGGCCGTAGTAGTAGCCGGAGTCACTATAGGAATATTGCGCGTGTTTCTTCAGGTCCACCCGCGACAGTATCACGCCAGAGAGCGGCGCATGCGCTTCAGCGATAGATTGCATCCCGGAAACAACCGCCTGCTGTTGCGTTTTTCCCCAATGCACGACAAAAAGAACAGCGTCACAAAGCTGAGCCAAAAGCCGTGCATCGGACACTGCCTGCAGCGGCGGAGAATCAATGATAAGCAAGTCATAGATATCCGATAGTTCTGCGAGAACTGCTTTCGTCTTCTTCGCCAGGAACAGCTGAGTCGGATCGGATACTGCCGTCCCCGCGGTCAAAAAATGAAGGCCCGATTTCTCATCAATTTTGATGGCTTCATCCAAGTCACATTCTCCCATGAGCAAGTCCGTCAGACCTAGACCGTTTTCAGAGCTCAAGTGGTTGTGAACACTGGGCCTTCGGAAATCGCAGTCAATAACGAGTGCCTTTTGACCGGCCTGGGCCCTTTGTATGGCCATGGCGACACAAATGGATGTCTTCCCTTCTCCAGAAACTGATGAGGTTACAAGGACTGTCTTCGGTATTTTATCGATAGAAGTTACGAGGAGGCTGGTGAAAACGCTGCGCAGCGCCTCTCCCAGTGCGGAAGCAGGTCTGTCAATCAGGTAGTCCGAGATTGTCGCTTGGTCCCGACGCAGCTTTACAGTGGGAACCAACCCGTACGTTGCCATTCCAGTCTGCTCAAAAATCTGATCAGAGCTTTTGAACCCATTATCAACCAACTCAATGACAAACGCCATTCCGAGACCTGCGCCGATAGAGGCGATGAAGCCCACAGAAAGGAATAGGACTAAATTGGGCGAGACCGGACTTAGAGGCACTACTGCCCTTGAAATTATCTCGGCATTCGTCTCAATAAACTGATCTTGAACGGCGGTCTCTTTTGACCTGGCAAGGAATGCTTCGAATAATAATCTGTTGGCTTCGACTTCACGTTCCAGGGCTCGCATTTGAACAGCGGCCTCATTTGAAACTGATAGCTCGCCCTGTGTTTCTGACAACCTGGACTGCAAAGTCGCGAGTTTTGTTTCAGCGATCTCAAGATCGATCCGCATACCATCAACAGCTTTAATCGCTTCGTTGCCCATACGCATCTGAATGTCCTGAACTTCTGTCCCAAGGGTCACCATTCTTGGATGGCGAGGCCCGAACTCGGCCGAAAGTTCAGCCAGTTCCCGGTTCAGCTCCATTTCCTGTCCGCGCAATACAATTAAGCCAGGTGTGTCCAGGCTCTGGATCAGCCTGGCGCGATCACCTGCAGCCAGAAGCGCTTCGAGGGGTGCGAGTCTCGCTCTGCTTTCAACAATCAAGAATTCCGCATCCAGAATTTCAGAATTCAATTCTGCAATCTGCTGCGAGACCGCAGTATGACCTTCATCAATCTCGACGAGGCCATGCTCGGCGCGATAGCGCTCAAGCGTAAATTCAGACTGACGCACCGATGCTCCGAGTTCCCGCAGCCTTTCGGCAAGCCACAGGTTGGCCCTGGATACGGCTTCGAAATTTACGTCCATGTTGTGCGTAAGATAGAGCTCGGAAGTATAATTTGCTGCATCTGCCGCGAATTGCGGATCAAGGCTGCGGTACGAAACGCTGATGACCTGCGTGCCGGATATCGGACTGACACTTAGCCTGCTCAGAAAATTTTCCACAGCTAACGCCAGCGGATCAGAGAAATTTGGCCTTGTGTTATCACCTAAAAACAGGGATAGGAGACCGCTGAATATCCCTGCACCACCTGCGTCTCGTGGCTCCGCTGAGGCATCATATTCCATCGCTACGAGTACTTTTGCAGCATGCTCCCTGGATTCAATGATCATAATTTCGCTGCGGATAGTCGCCATATCTCTGCCGATGCCTTGCAGCACCGCCTCAATGTCAACGATCTCTTGCTCTGGATAGATGCGGATGTGAGCGGTCCCCTCGTAGATCTTCGGTGCCGCCAGCGTAACAACAACCGTGCAGACCAGGCCTGCTGCGGTAATGGCCGCCACAATCCACTTTTGACGCCAGAACAGTTTTATGAAGTCCAGGAGAGTTTGTTCTCGTTCCCTGTAGAGTCGACTGAAACCAATCCGCTCCTTCTCAGGTCCGAGATCGTCTCTGGGCAGAACGCGTGCGTCACTATTCATTTCAGTATCCAGAAGCAATTTTCACCGCGAGGGCACGTCGTCGCCCTCTGGCGTTCATGTGAAATGGCCAGGCTGATCGTTTACTTTTTGGCATCTGATTTTTGGCATCTGAAGAGTGAGAGAATGGCCGCAAAGTGAAATATCCTGCCGGCGAGCATCAAGCATGCTTCAGGCGGCAGTCGCCCTCACTCCAGCCGGCACAAATTCTATCGCTGTACGCCAAAGTTCAACGAAATCAAATTCTTCGAGAAATCTGAGTTCGGCGATACAGAGTTTGACGATCTGGTACGATATGTGTAGCCCAACTCCACAAAAAACCGCCTGCCCAGAAAATGTCTTATGGAGCTGCTCAGCCGCCAGCTGTTGTCACTCCTGTCCACGCCTTTGTAGCTGTCGCGGCCATATGCCACCAGGAAATTCAGGAAGGTCCTGTCTCTTGAAAGCTCTGTCGTTGTACCCACGGAAGCTACTGTCGCGAACACCCCACTGGCAGGCACAGTCATTTCCGTCAGGGTCGTCTCAAGAATCTCTCTGGCGATGCTTGCTGTGAGCGAAGTGCTTCCAGTTACTTCGGTGGTCAGGCTCGCGTCGAAAACGATACCGTCCACTTTTTCGAGCGTCGGGTCTTTATATTTCCGTTCTGTATAGCCTGCGCTGACCTCTCCAATAGTCTTACCACCGGCACGGAACTCAATGCCGCCGACGAAACGGAAACCGTCGTTGTCACGATTGAGGCCCAGGTCATCCAGATCGCTCTTGTACGCAACGTCTCTGTATCTTGCTTCCCCAAACACCCGCCGATTGGAAGGGCCAGCACCGATGCGGACATGAGCATCAAACACTTCGCGATCCCGATCATCATTGTTTATGACAATGAGGGGTGTCTCCGAATCTTTGAAATTCAGCTTTTGGTAATCAACGCCAAACTGGGTCCCCACCCGTGCACCGTCATGGCGCAGCAAGACGTTGGCAGCATGCCTGGTGTTCGTAGTAGGTTTCAATGCACCAAAAACGTTGTCCACGGATCCGCGCTCTTCGTGCGAGCGGCTGAATTCATAGCCGCCGCTCAGGCTTGTGCTGCGGCGAATGTCTGCGCGGCCCTGCACGCCCAGGTGATAGTCCTCTGTATTCTCGTTTGACTCATCCCAATATTGACGAATGTCAGCGCCGGCATCAAATGCCAATGAATGATTGCTCCATCGCGATGCGATAATCACCTCTGGAGAAAATATGCTAACAATGTCATCCACTTTGTCTTCAAAATCAGAATCCACGGCGAAAATGTTGTCATCGAACCTGTTTTCCATAAGGAAGCTGGGCTGCAGCAGAAAGCCACCCATTGGGATGCCCATTTCCGCGCTGGCAGTCCGCGCCCTGTCCGCTGTGTTGCCCGCACTTGCCTGTGCCAGAGCCGATCCCGCAAAGCCGCCGAGGGCAAAAGCTAATACGCCGCCAAAAGCAACAATTCCTACAACTTTTCTCACTTTTTACTCCCAAAGCGCGCCAAGCGCGCATTGCCAACTTATTATGATTCTAGCGCTTCGAAATTTGGCCAGCTCTGTTACACAGGAAACAAAGGCAGCGCATCAAGCTATGGCCTAGGGCTCAATGCTGCTCGCCGTATTCGGATTTTCAATAAAGGCCTCTGCCAGAAGTATGGCGATAGCTGTCTGAATTGCCTCCGCCAATTGTTGCAGCTCTCGTTGAAGGATTGGGCTACACCCTTCGGCCTGCAGTCTGTCGCAGACCCCCAATGCTCGGCCAATCAGACTGCCAGCTAATACTGGATCACCGACAGCAAGGACGGCAAGTGCATCATGCGCCAATGCGAGATAGCTGTCAGCCAATCCAGGATTCGAGGCAGCAACGCCCTCTGCAGCAGCAATCAGCAGATTAGCCACTTGTGCTGCATCCTCCGGGCTGTCCGCCAGCAGGCTAGCCACCTCGGCACTGGCGCTGCTTATGTTGCCTGCGGCAATAAAGTTTTGAAGGTTTGTCGTATCGGCAGCGATGGCTGTCTGTCCGCCAACCGAAAGGGCAAGAATAAAAGCTCCCAGCAGCATAACAACGCGATGGCTCAGAGCCTCGGAAAGGCCCTGTAAGGCCTTCAACGTGGTCTCAATCTTCATTTTCGTCTCCTGACACGCAACATTCACAACGCCGTACTATAATTCCGCCTCGCTTCAGGCGCAATGGACATCACGCAACAAAACCCAAAGTTGCACAAGCCTAGCCGTGCAGGGCCAGCCCGCGCAAAAGTCAGGCTATAGACACTGAAGCTGCAGAACCAGCTGTTTTCTTGTCATTTTTTGCCTCAGCACCGAGGTTTGGCGGCGATAGTGCCGCAAAGGCAACATCTTCGCCGGATTCCCGCGCCGCAGATATTGGATTCATCAGTTCATTCCCGAGCCATGCCAGTTTGCAACAGGCTCATCCCGTCGGAATCAATTTTCAATGCCGTCAGGACACCTGTCAGATAGGCACCCGTATCAATGCCAATTCGATTCGAGCGAACCTGCACCTGCTGATCGATTGAGTGGCCGTGGATCACCAGTTTTCCGTGCCAATTGCTGGAATCAAGAAACGGCCGGCGGATCCATATGAGGTCGTCCGAGATCTGATCCTCAAGGTCGGCATTTGGATTGATTCCTGCATGAACGAAGAGATAATCTTCCTCCGTGTGCAGAAACGCTGTCTCCTTGAGAAAAGCCAAATGCTCCTTCGGCACGGCGTTCCGGAGACTGAACTGAAGTTCGGAGAGGTCCCGACCGATCAGATTGGGCGGCGAGACTTTCACGCCATAGCTGAAGCAGGTTTCAGCCCCACCGACGGACAGCCATCCACTGCCTGATTGTTTTCCGGTGATGAAATCCAGGGCGGCCTGTTCGTGGTTGCCGCGCAGGAAGACAGAATTCAGAGCCGTGCACTGCAATTCCAACAGTCGGTTAATGACGCCTGAAGATTGCAGTCCGCGATCAATGTAGTCCCCAAGAAAAATCAGTTTCGCCGGGGCACCAACTTTCGACGCGCTGATATCGTCATCAATCAGTGCCAGCAGTTCTTCCAGCAAGTCCAACCGGCCATGTATGTCGCCTATGGCATACAAGACCAGAGCGCTGTCGATTCCATGGAAATCCAGCGGGGGCGTACCGTCGAGCGGCCATAACAAAGGCGCCGGCTTGACCTTGTCTTCCAAGCTCATAAACCGTTGCCTGACGATGACATTGCACGAACAAAGCGCTCCGCAGCGACTTGAATACCGAGGGCAGCCCGTGATATCTCCCGTCCGATGCAGGTGCAAGAGGCAGGCCGCCGAGCCTCTTCGCGAAGTCTGGTTGATACACAAACTGAGTAGCCCATGCGAATTGATCCTATGGCGATCCCTGATGTCTGCCTCATCCAAGCCGACAAATTCGGTGATGAACGAGGGTTCTTTTCCGAGACATACAGCCTTCGCACTATGGCGGATTCAGGCATAGATGTCGCGTTCGTCCAGGACAATCAATCCTTCTCCGCGGCGCCTTACACTGTACGGGGGCTTCACTTTCAACGACCACCCTGTGCACAGGACAAGCTGATCCGCGTGCTGCGGGGCGCGATTTTTGATGTGGCGGTGGACATTCGTCGGGGCTCGCCAAGCTATGGGCATCAGGTCGGCACTGAACTGTCAGCAGCAAATTGGCAGCAGCTGTTTGTGCCGAAGGGCTTTGCCCATGGCTTCGTCACGCT
Source organism: uncultured Alphaproteobacteria bacterium (assembly GCA_965371465.1). Lineage (GTDB taxonomy): Bacteria > Pseudomonadota > Alphaproteobacteria > CBDUYM01 > CBDUYM01 > CBDUYM01. The sequence goes on along the minus strand of CBDUYM010000014.1, from coordinate 30,261 downwards.
CGCCCCAAACACCGAAGTGGAATATAAGGTGTCTGACTTTTACGCGCCCGAATGTGAAGCCGGGCTCTTCTGGAACGATCCGGCTCTTGGCATTGAGTGGCCAGTATCGGACGATCAGGTCACACTGAATGATCGGGACCGCGGCTTTCCCCGGTTTCGCGATTTTGAATCGCCTTTCTTATAGATCGAGGCTGCAGGAGTACAGTTGCATTGAGAGTATTGGTAACCGGCGGTTCAGGCTTCATTGGATCGGCAGTCGTAAGAGACTTGATGGCCAACACAGAGGCTCAAGTCCTGAATGTCGATAAACTTACCTATGCCGCAAATCAGCAAAATCTGAGCGCTGTCGCAGACGACGACAGATACGAGTTCTGCAAGCTTGACATTTGTGACAAGGAAGGCCTGAAGAGGGCGATCTTCGCATTCAGACCGACAGCCATTGTTCATCTGGCCGCTGAATCCCATGTTGATCGTTCAATTGATGGGCCGGATGCGTTTATCCAGACGAACCTTTTCGGAACTTACTCTTTGCTGGAGGCCAGTCGCGCTTACATCGACAGCCTTAACCTGTTTGAGCAAGAATCGTTCCGCCTCGTACATGTTTCTACCGACGAAGTATTCGGCAGTCTGGGAAGCGACGGGCTGTTCGATGAGGCCACGAGTTATGCTCCGAGTTCGCCTTACTCAGCCACTAAAGCAGGATCTGACCATCTCGCCAGAGCGTGGCACAAAAGCTTTGATGTCCCAATAGTCGTAACAAATTGCTCCAACAACTACGGGCCCTATCAGTTTCCTGAGAAGCTCATCCCGGTTGTCATTCTTTCAGCCCTGGCTGGCCAGAAAATTCCCGTTTACGGTAGCGGTCAGAACATCCGGGACTGGCTGCATGTCGAAGACCATGCGGCGGCCCTGCGCATTGTCCTGAACGAAGGCCATCCCGGCGAAACCTATACGATCGGCGGCAACAACGAAGTTTCAAATCTTCAGATTGTCGAGACAATTTGCGATCTGATAGATGAGAGGCAAACAGAGTTGAAAACAGGTGGCAATCACAATACTTCGGCTCGCGACCTGATCGAGTTTGTGCAGGACCGGCCAGGGCACGATTTCAGGTACGCAATAAATGCCGGAAAAATTCAGCGCGAGACTTCGTGGCGGCCGAACTATGACCTAAGGGAAGGATTGAAGCAGACCGTGGATTGGTATCTCGACAATGAAAGTTGGTGGCTGCCCCTCACCGATCAAGGGGCAAACGACAGGCGCTTGGGGCTTGGTCGGGGCGGCATAAAATAATGCGGCTTCTCGTTTTTGGCAGCACAGGCCAGCTAGCACAGGAATTGCAGGCGATCTGCCGCGCCACGGACCTTGACTGCGTGTTTCTCAGCCGTGAGGAAGCGAATCTGGAGTCAGTGGCAACAATTGAGGCAGCCGTTACCGACAACAATGCATGTGACGTGGTCATTAATGCTGCTGCATATACCAGCGTGGACAAGGCCGAGGCCGAGGCCGAGAAGGCAGACTTGATCAATAATGTTGCCGTGGGCGCAATGGCTGCTGCTTGCCGGGAAGTGGATGTGCCACTGATTCATGTTTCCACGGATTATGTTTTTGACGGGTCAAAGGAAGAACCATATCTCGAAACCGATCCGGCAAACCCGAAAAGCGTCTACGGCAAGACAAAATTCTCGGGAGAGTGCGCTGTTGCTGACGCCATGGATCGCTACATCATCCTGCGAACGTCATGGCTATACAGCGTATTCGGCAACAATTTTGTCAAGACGATGCTGCGACTTGGCGCTGATCACAAAGAACTCTCCGTGATAGACGATCAATGGGGAGCGCCGACTTCCGTTCGATCCCTTGCAGAAACCATTCTACGTATCTGCAATCGGATTGCAGACAATGACGATGCCACAGGCTGGGGAACCTATCATTTTACCGCCCGCGGACGCACGAATTGGTTCGATTTCGCAAACGAGATATTTTCCTATGCCCGCAAGAAGGGATACTCCAATTGCCCCAGACTGACCCCGGTCTCAGCTCTTGAGTACGGGTCCGATGCGCCAAGACCAGCAAATTCGACAATGAATTGTTCTAAAATAGAGCAGCAATTCGGTGTCCAGCGGCACAACTGGAACACCGAGGTTCACAGGACCCTGGACAAATTGATGGCGATGAGCAGATGAAAGGAATCGTTCTCGCCGGCGGCACAGGAACACGGCTCTACCCTGTAACCAAATCTGTCTCAAAACAGCTTCTTCCGGTCTATGACAAACCGATGATTTACTATCCTCTATCAGTCCTCATGCTTGCCGGGATACGCGACATTTTGATAATTACAACCCCCCACGATCAACCGGCGTTTAAGAACCTGCTGGGAACAGGCCTGCAATGGGGCATAAACCTCAGTTTTGCGGCACAGCCCCGGCCAGAAGGGCTGGCTCAAGCTTTCCTTATTGGCGAGGAATTCATCAACGGCGAGGAATGCGCGCTGATCCTGGGAGACAACATATTTTACGGCGGCGGCCTCTCGAAACTGCTTCAGGCTGCGGCCAGCAGGACAGACGGAGCTTCTGTATTCGGCTATTTCGTCCGCGATCCAGAGCGCTATGGTGTGGTCCAGTTTGATGGCAACGGCAAAGCTGTATCCCTCGAAGAAAAGCCCGCCGAGCCCAAGTCGAACTTCGCAGTCACTGGACTTTATTTCTATGACTCGCGCGTTGTGGAATTTGCAAAAAAAGTAAAACCGTCTGCACGCGGGGAACTGGAAATTACGGACCTCAACAATCTTTATCTGAATGATGGGTCGCTGATCGTAGAATTACTCGGCAGGGGTTATGCCTGGCTCGATACAGGCACACATGATTCCCTGCTGAAAGCATCTGAATTCATTCAGGTCATTGAAGAACGCCAGGGCTTGAAAATTGCCTGCCTTGAAGAGGTTGCCTATCGCATGGGATACATTGGCGCCAAAGAGCTTGGCGCAATAGCCGATGAAAACCGCGACAACGAATATGGCGATTACCTGCGTTCGGTGTTGCAGGAGCCGTCGGCTAGCGGAAACTGAGCCTGGCGGCCACCGGAAAATGATCTGAGCCCGCGTAATCCTGAAGGGTCCATGCCGCAGATGCCTGCAATTCTTCACTATAGAATATGTGATCGATGCGCACGAAAGGCATCAGTGTGCCCATTCTCCTGCCTGGCGCCGGAAACGAGAATCCGAAGCCAAATCCGGCTTCTTCGTGAGCGTTGCGAAGGCTCTGGCGCAGCTTTTTGTAGGTATCGTTCAGTTGAGTTGTATTGAAGTCACCGGCGACGATGCTTGGGCCAGAAAACTGTTCCATAGCAGCGAGAAGTCTTGTCACAGCACGATCTTGCATGCTTCGATCCGCCAACATTTTCGGCAAGTGTACATTCCATATGTGAACGGATCCTCCTGGAAGCCGGACAGTCACATGTTGGGTGTTTCCCAATTTCAGCTGCGGGTCGACGGGAGATTGCGAGAAGACAATCGATTGACCGGAAGCAGCCATATTGAATTTGGCCCCAACGGCCATACGGTTCAGTGAAGCCAGAATCGCATCGGGCTCTCGCACCTCCTGAAGAATAGCAATCGTGGGCATCACAGCAGCAACCAGTTCCGCAACTTCTCTTGGATCAGACTTGAGACCATAGGAATTGAAGCTGAGCACAACGATCTCATCACGCTCAACATCGTGTGTAGAGTTCGAAAAACCAAAGAGACCGAGGAACGGTTGGGCGCAGATAACAATCGCTGGCACCGCCCAGAAGCTGGCCATCCGTGCTTTGCCTCCCATGAAGAGAGCCAGAAGACCGCTCATCAGAGGCAACACCAGCACCCACGGGCCAATATAGCGGCCAAGTCTGACAATGGTGCTGTCGTCAGAAAGGTAAGGCTCAGAAAGGCCCCAGGAGGCAGCTATAATCGGAAGTCCCCAAACGATCATCCATGCTGTTCGGCGCATGGTTTTGTTCATTCGCCCGCCGATTGTGGGGTAGTGGACCTACAATGGATCCCAAGCTCAGCCAATGTGTCTACGACCCGCTTTTGCTTTATGTGCCATGTCTCATCCCTGACTCTGGCGCGCAGGATTTCCGGGTCCGGTGGTGACGCCAGGCCCTTGCGAATACCAGCGACGAAGCTGCGCGCATCGTCACACGAAACAACAACATCGTCATAGTATTTGAGCTCAGGGAATGCGGATGAGACTACGGGCATTCCAACCGCCAAATACTCTTTGAGCTTTACTGGATTGCAGTTTTGTATCCATTCGCCTTTGTTCCACGGCATAATCAATACATCGCAGGCCGCCATGTAGCTGGCGACTTCCTCATAGGGCTTCTGCCCAAGCATGTAGACATTCGGTAATACGCACCATCCATCCGGCACAGACGAGGCACCGACTAATGCGAAGCTGACCTCCGGCAACTCTGCAGCTACGCCGATCATTAGCTCAGGATCAAAGGTATGTTCATCCATGCCGCCAACGAACCCCACGCGTGGCGTCGGAACGCGCGCGATGTCTGCCGGTACTGAATCTGAAGATTTAGCCGCCTCGGCAAACAGGTCAAAGTCAACACCGTGATCTGTGTAAAGAGCCTTCCTGCAATCCGCTTGCTCCTTCTCCATCAGATTATGGGCGCAGAACAACACCAGATCGGCACGCTCCTTCAAAGCCGCGTCATAACCTTCAAGGACCTGACGGTCTACAGCCGGAAAAGACTCAAATTGATCGGTTCGCTGATAGACAACGGGTGCGGATTGAAAATGTGGCAGGAGGCGGGCGCCAGGCGGGCAGGCAACCCAGATCAGAGGCTGGCGAATGCCCGCGCGCCGCGCCGCAGACTTTATTTGGAGAGGCAACATCCAGCCTGACAGCGCAGTGCCAATACGGCCAGGAGCAGAGATGGGTGAAAATACGGCAAAATGAGGCCGAACCTGCACATACCCTTTCAGCCAGCTCTTCAGTTTATTGCTTAACCGCCGAAGAAAGACCCGGCCTTCGGCAATTCGCGGCACCCTGACACCGATAGAATTGACATACAGGATTGGCGTACAAACACTCAGCTCGCGCATCATCTGAAGATCGAAGTGGCCGCGATTGTGATACCACCAGTCCTCACCACCAATGCAGATTATGCCGTCAAAGTAACGCAAAGAGTACCCTCAACAAGTCGACCAACCGATACGAAGGCGAAGAATTTTGCAGATTTGCAAGTTCAAACCGCCTGGAATCATGTACTATAGCATTAATCAGCCCAAATTTGGTTCAGTCGCCTGCAAATCCAATGATGTACCCAGATACGATTTCCGTTTCCATAATTATTGTCAGCTACAACACCAGGGACTTGACCCTCGCCTGTCTTGAATCGGTCTATCGCGAGACCAAAGACATCCGTTTTGAAGTCATTGTTCTTGACAACGATTCATCGGATGGCAGTGGCGAAGCAATTCGGACTTCGTTCCCCTCTGTCCACCTCATTCAATCAAGCGAGAACCTGGGATTCGCAAAGGGCAACAATGTTGCAGCTCGGGAGGCAAATGGAACCTACCTCTTGCTGCTCAACCCGGACACAGTTGTCCTCGATGACGCAATCCAGAAGCTGTTGTTATTTGCAGAAGCTCATACAGAAGCAGGAATATGGGGCGGACAGACCTGGTTTGAAGATGGCACGCTTAATCCGACTTCTTGCTGGCGAAAAATTAATCTGTGGAGCCTGTTCTGCATTGCTTCAGGACTGACCGCGACTTTTGCCAAGTCGGGTCTCTTCAACTGGGAAGGCTATGGCGGTTGGGCCAGGAATACCGAAAGGCATGTTGACATTGTCACAGGATGTTTTTTCTTGATCAGGAATTCCGACTGGATCTCGTTTCGCGGTTTTGATCTGACTTTTTTTATGTATGGAGAAGAAGCTGATTTGTGTCTTCGCGCAGCAAAAGAAGGTTTTGCACCAATGGTCACACCAGATGCAAAGATCGTCCATCATGGAGGCGCTTCGGAAAGCACCGTCGCCCGCTCAATCCACAACATCATCGTCGCCCGTTCTATATTGATAGAGAAGCATTGGCCCAATTGGATGCAACCACTTGGAGCAATGATGTTATGGTTTTGGCCTGCGAGTAGATGGCTACTGTTTAAGGGCTTCGGTTGGGCTGGGATTGACGAAAAGACTGGCGCAAAACACTCGGTTTGGCAGGAAGTATGGCTGCGGCGATCCAATTGGAAAGCCGGGAAGTATTGGAACTAAATACTCGACGAACTTGTGTTTCCCTAGGTATCGGGTGCAGAAAATAGCTACTCACCACGACAAGCTTCTATTCTCAGAGCTTGTGTCACGGACACGATGGATAATGATTGTTCAGAATGACTGCGTATTCTTGCCTGACATTCACCAAACCTGGGCCGGAATATTTGAGCAGGATGGCAAAAATTACTCGATTGAAGATAGAAGGCCAGCTCCGAAACTATAGGCGCAATACCCTTTGATTGGCTTTTAAAAAGATTTCCAAACTTAGCATTGTCCAGATTTCCTTTTCAAAATTTCGCTGCCCTCCAATATGTCCGTTCAGGATATCCATAGCCTTCTCAAAGTTTACGAACTGATAAATTTTTGCCGTTCGGTTCGCAAGAGTATCGAAAAGAAAAGTGGTCAATTCGCTACGAAACCATTTCTCCACCGGGATGCGAAATCCCATCTTCTTGCGAGATAAAATCTCTTTTGGCAATCGGTCTCGAACAGCCTCACGCAACAAGAATTTCCCTTTGCCACGTCGCAGTAGAAACTGATCCGGCATACGTGCAACAAAATCCACAAGTTGCGTATCCATGAAAGGCATACGCCCTTCAATGGAGGCCGCCATCATCATCCTGTCGCCACGCTCTAGCAAATTATCTGGGAGCCAGGATACCTGATCATAATAGAGGGAGCTTTTTAGTGGCGTTTGCCTGTTTGATGGCGACTGCAGCAATGTCGGAATCAGATCAGCGCTAGGAGAAATCATAATGTCCTGAACTTGCTGAAAATCGAGTGACCCGAACCAAAGTGCCATGCGGCTTTCAAAGTCTTGTTCCTCGAGTGCCCGACTCGCAGTACTAATACGACGGTATTTATAAGGTAAGCCTCTGATGAACCGACCAATCGTCTTTTTGTAAACAGGATTTGCGCATAGAAAGCTCAACAGGCGGATATGATTTTCGAAAGCGTACTTCGGGTAACCCGCAAAAACCTCATCGCTCCCTTCTCCGCTCAGCACCATCTTGACGGAGTTTGCAGCTTCTTTGGCAAGCAGGTAGATCGGGATATCTGCTGTTTCCGAAATCGGAGCCCCGCGTTTTTTCGTCAGTGATTCAATATTCTCCACAATATCATCGGGGCCGTAAAGATACTCGTGATGCTCGGTGTTCAAATGTTGCGCAACCATGCTGGCATACCCAGATTCGTCAAAGCCCTCTTCTTTCAACGAGATTGTAAAAGTTCGCACGGGATTGGATGAGTGCCGGTTCATCATCGCCACAATGGCCGAGGAATCCAGGCCGCCTGAAAGGAAAGCTCCGTAGGGAGCGTCGCAACGCATGCGTAACTTGACGGCATCATCCAATAGCGAAGCTACCGTTTCTACAGCGGCTTGGCGGTCGTGCACTGGCTCATCGCACGGCGACCTGAAAGGAGTCTCGTAATAGCGTTCGCATGTCAGTTTTCCTTCAGCCCACACTGCGTAATGCCCTGCCGGAAATTTCCTGATCTTGTCAAAAAATGTATAGGGCGCGGGGACGTATCTATTGACTAAGTAAGATGGCAACGCCGACAGGTTGACGCTACTCGAAAATTGAGGGTGCGCTGTTATGCCGGAAATTTCCGAAGAGAAAAGTAGGTTGCCTTGCAGTTCAGACAGATAGAGCGGCTTCTTTCCAAACGGATCAATTGCAAGTAGTAATTTTCGTTCGACAGAGTCCCAGATTGCCAATGAAAACATGCCGCGCAATTTTCTGAAAACATCTTCCCGCCAGACTGCAAATCCGTAAAGGAGGACCTCAGTATCACTGTTGTTAGAAAATTCGATGCCTAGGCGACGTAACTCCTCTTTCAATTCGACGTAATTATAGATTTCACCATTGAAAGTGATTACATATCGCCCATCTTGAGACATCATTGGCTGCTGACCATGTTCCAGGTCAATGATCGCCAAGCGGCGATGGCCAAATGCTACGAATGTATCGTCAGGGCCAATGCATTTTATGAAGTGGCCTTCGTCGTCGGGGCCACGATGGGCCACTGCGTCAGACATGGCAGCAAGCGTCACATGGCTGGACGACCAGGAAGCGTTGCCGATCCAACCGACGATTCCACACATTTCTTATGTAACTCCGCTGGGAAATGTTGCCGCCTGTACCACTAGGCGCGCGAAGGCTAAGAATGTATGACACTATAGGTTCTTTGCAAAGCAGGAAGTCATGGAAGCCACAATAGCTATCCCTACTTTCAGACGCCCGGAAGGTTTGAGAAGAGCGTTGGCCAGCAGTCTAACTCAGGAACTTTCTCCGAGCGATCAATACGAAATTTTGGTGATCGACAATTGTCCGGAAGGTACTGCATACGAGATTGTCTCTGGGTTTCAGGAATCGAGCTCGATAAAAATTCGCTATGTTCACGAAAAACGGCAGGGCGTTTCGTATGCGCGAAATCGCGCTGTTTCTGAAGTAAGTGGAGGCTATATCGCCTTTCTGGACGACGACGAAGAGGCAACATCTATTTGGCTTGGACACATGCTTGAATGTGCAAAGGCAGGTGCCGATATTGTATCAGGTGCTATCGAAGCGAAATTCGAAGAGACCCCGACAGAATTTGGAGAGTTCATGACTCGGTTTTATAGCGGTCATTTCGAACTTCCAGCAGGAGCTGATTTGACTTCGAAGTGGGCATACCTTGGAACGGGCAACTCTCTATTTTCGACGGACCGCTGCTTCGGAAATGCTGATCCGTTTGATACAAAATTTGGGCGTATTGGCGGTGAAGATGTTGCTCTATTGCAAGAACTCGTTGAAGACGGCTGCAAGGTTTCTTGGGCACCCAACGCGGTGGTTTACGAATGGATCCCCAAAGAGCGAATGACTTTCAAATACCTTGCTCGCCGTCGATTTGCGCAAGGCCTTATTCGCATTACCTTAACCATTTATGGCCGGAAGAGAGTCATGCAGTTCGCAATGATTTATTGTGTCGGTATTCTGCAAGTCGCTACTTACGGAATCCGGGCAGCTTTCTGGTATTTGATCAATCAGGAACGTTCGCGTCTAAACGGCATCATGTTTTTCGGTGGTCTCGGGAAGGTCTGCTTTTTCCTCAATAAAAGAATGCGACTTTATTAGCCGAGGCGATAGATGGTCACCCCAAAAGACAAAATCATACATCGTTAGGGACGCTCAAAATGGGTCGTATCTCGTGCTACACGCAACATCATTGTGGCAAGGATGCTGCTTATTCAGATACATTGCCGCCATGGTTGAGGCCGATTGGCGCTGCTCTGCTATCGCTTTGGCCGTTCAGTCGACATTGTCTGTTCACACTGGTCCGCCGTATAGGCGGCGGCGATGAAGCAAATGAAAAGCAAGTGATGTGGAAGGATGTCTGGCAACCATTACACTCCTGGCGTCAATGCAATTATTGGGAGTAGAAGTTGTGGAATCTGAGTGATCTTGGCACGTACATCTTCCTGTCGGAGGTGCAGACGTTCACTGCAATCTATTGGATGGACAAAGCTGCTACAATATTGACAATGCCGACACCAAACTAAAGTCAAGGTGGCGTTTTTTTGCGGAGGTTAAGTTCAGCGTGGCTTCAAGTTATCCCGTTGCAAATAGTGCGCTGAATGCTCGCGCCGGCCAGGTAGCGCTGACCAAGACTCGGATTCCTGTCCCTGTCTTTCTGCTCATTGTGGCAATTGTGACACCGCGGGAGTTCTCTTTCAGCGCCGGGGACCTGTTGCTTTCGCCGTATCGAGTATTCCTGCTCGCTGCCGCCTTTCCGGTCATCATCGCTTTTGTGCGTGACAATACCCTCAGATTTCGCATTTTTGATCTCTTGATCATTGGCTATTCCCTGTGGGTGTTTCTTAGCTTCTCTGTGAATCATGGTCTGGCAGCTGCGTCGGAGTCAGGCGGTATTGCGTTTGTCGAGACTGTCGTCCCCTACTTCCTTGCCAGAACCTGTGTTCGCAACATTGATCAAATTCGTGCCACCCTGAAACTGTTGCTTGCAGTTGTGTTGGTGATGTTGCCGTTCACTGTTTACGAAGCGGCAACGGGTCAGTTTTTGATCCATGAAGTCGCGTCAAGCGTTACAGGTTCATCTCAGATTGGTGCCAGCACAATCCGCCTTGGAATTTCACGCGCCTTCGGGACATTCGACCACCCAATCATGTACGGCACATTCTGCGCGAGCATCCTTGCGCTGTGCTATTTTAGTCTGACCAGCAGACGTGGGCGGTTTGTCTGCTTATCGCTGCTAGCTGCCGCGACCTATGTCTCTGCGTCCTCAGGGCCATTTCTTATTTTTGTTGTGCAAAGCGGCCTTATGGCTTGGGAAAATTTCAGTCGGAAGATTCAGAGCAGATGGATGATGTTGGGAGCTGGAGTAGTTGCTTTGTATTCGTTCGTTGCAGCCATATCGAACAGGTCCGTCGTAGAAGTATTCATCAGCTATCTGACGCTCAATTCTTCCACGGCCTGGACCAGAATCGTTCAGTGGAACGTTGGCTCAAGTGTGATAGCAGCCAATCCCTGGTTCGGAGTTGCATTGCATGACTATGATCGCCCCCGATGGCTAAGTGCCAGCATTGACAGCTTTTGGCTCTTTACCGGAATACGGTTCGGGCTGGTCGCTGTTGCGCTTCTAGCGACAGCAGTGATCACTTTACTCATCAAAGTCGGCCGCAATCGCGACGTAGGTTTGAGCGCTGACCATAGTGCTGTCCGGTTCGGCTGGATGTTTTCTTTAATCGGACTTGTTGTTGCTTCCATAACCGTTCATTACTGGAAATCTATGCACGTCTACTTTTTCTTTTTCATCGGTATGGGCGCTTGGCTTGCCGAACATGTCTCAGAATCTGAAGTTCCAGAGAGGGATCCGTGGCTAAAGACGATGGCTACGAGGCTTCCTTAGGCCGGTGTGACGGAACGAAGATTATGCGCGCCAAGTACAAGATTGAGCCAATGGCAAATGGCCAGTTTCTTGCCTCTGCAGCGAATTTTGGCATCCAGGGCCTCAGAGGCGGTGCCAGACTCATTGCAACTGTTTTGGTGGCACGAAGTCTTAGCACCGATGAATTCGGTATCTATGCCACCTTAACATCATTCATTGGAATCGGTTCCGTTGCAGCTTCGTTCGGAAACGAAGTTCTATTAATCCGCGAAATCGCGCGAGCCCGAATAGAGCGCTCCTGGGCTCAGATTAGCGGGTTGACCAAATGGTCCATTGGCCTTTCGTTCTTGATTACAGGCACCGTTTCACTGGTCGGATTTGTAACCGTTCTGGTTCTTGATGTCGACATCCCGGAGTCAATATGGTTGGCGATCTGGATCTCAGCGGCGTGCGTGCCTTGTGCCGCATCTGCAATGCTCATGAGCGCTGCGATTCGGGGTTTCGGCCGGACGGTTGTTGGTAACCTGGTCGGTGACTCAGGCATTGCTGTTGCGAATTGCTGTCTCTTGGCGCTTCTGCTGCTGATCGGTGCAAAATTCAGCGTCGAGTTGGGTATCACAGTGCTACTGGGAGCAAACATTGTCACTGCTCTTGTTGCAGGAACCATTATTCTTGTCGTTTTCAAAGCGCAAAACATGGGTGCCGAAAGCGCCTACCATATCCGGCGCTGGGCCTCTGTCAGCTTTCCTCTGGTCCTTCTGTCGGGGGTCCAGTTGCTCATCTCGGAAGTAGACACACTGATGTTGACATGGCTGGCGGGTGTAGAAAGTACAGGACTGTACAGACCGTCCCAGCGCTTGGCATGGCTGCTGACATTTGGCTCAATTGCGACTATTTTGACTTTTCAGCCAACCATTGCCAGCAGTTTTGCCCGTGGCAAACATGACGAATTTGAAAGGGATGTTCGACGATCCACCTTAATCGCTGTGGCCTTTACTTTGCCGCTCGTACTGATTTTGCTATTTTTTGGCCAGTTCATCTTGTCTGTGTTTGGCCCTGCATTTGTAACAACCTACGACATTCTTTTGATTTTGGCACTTGGCCAGGCGGTCGACGCAGGGATCGGCCCAACTTTGGTCTCCACTCTCTCAGTCACAGGCCACGAAAAGGACACTCTCTGGATCAACGTCGGCGCACTAGTCATCAACATCTCGCTGAACTATGTCCTGATCCCTGGTTACGGCCTCTACGGTGCTGCATGGGCAACCACGGCTGCCTGGATCACTAGAAGCATCCTTTCCTACATTATGGTCAGAGTACGCCTCGGTATTGATCCGAATGTCATTACCTATTTCCTGCGCTACGCGTTACAGAGGACACGGTCGTGAGTCAGAAGGAATTGAAAATTGGATTGCTCTGGCACTCCCTCAGTTCTCAGAACCTCGGTGTGGGCGCATTGACCTTGTCCCACATCGATATATTGCGGGCCATCGCAAAGTCATTGAACCGCGAGGTCAGGTTCAGCATATTCGGCATTGCTGGTGGTTGGAGTTATGCCGACCTTGCCCCTGATGTTGCCTCAGTTGACATTGTTTCAAGAAACGCACTCGTAAATCCGTGGTCGAGCTTTCACAGATCGACGAGCCAGTGTGACATTGTTTTCGATATTTGCGGTGGTGACAGTTTCACAGACATCTATGGTTTGAAACGTTTCACTTGGATGGCATTGACCAAGCTGAATGTGATATTTCGTGGCATTCCCTTGGTACTCGCGCCGCAGACCTTCGGTCCTTTCAAAGGCAGCCTGACGCAGTACATCGCGACAAAGATTGTCGGTCGGGCTCAAAGTGCGTTTTCACGGGATGGACGTTTTGATCGGATCTTCCCTCAATTGCGCAGCAAAGCCCTAATCGTTCAGACAACCGACGTTGCCATTGAACTACGTTATGACAAGGAAAAATACAGCTTCGAAAACCAGCCTGAGATGAAGGTGGGCCTCAACATTTCCGGATTGCTTTGGAATAAAGGCTACACAGGCGAAAACGAGTTCTCTCTCAAAGCTGACTATGCCGATCTGATTGCAAAAGTCGTGGCAGCCCTTTGCGAGCAGCCCGGTGTCAAGCTGCATCTGGTGCCGCACGTGCTGACGGAGCCGGGCACAATTGAAAGCGACATTGAAGCTTGCGCGGCGATGCACAATCTGTTTCCAGATACAATTCTTGCGCCAGAGTTTCACTCGCCCATTGATGCAAAATCCTATGTTGCCAATCTCGATCTGATGCTTGGTTCGCGAATGCATGTGCTCATTGCTGCACTCTCAACTGGTGTCCCCGTCCTGGCACTTGCCTACAGTGAAAAGTTCGAAGGCGTATTCAGTGAAATCGGCTACAAACCAGGTCTCGATCTCAAAATCGTTGATGCGGAAGACGTCATCGGTACGGCCATAGACATGATCGAGAATCTCGCAGTTCACAGGCAAGCGGCTAGGTCGGCACAACAAAAGGCGATTGCGCGTCTGGAGATCTACAAAGTTGCCGTGAAAAAAATTCTCGAGGCAATATGAGAGGCAAGGAGGACATCTTGACCGCGGTGCGGGCTTCGGGCCTTTGCAGTGGCTGTGGCATCTGTGAGTCAATTGCGGGGCGTGATCGCGTCTGCATGGAACTTTCAGAAGACGGATATCTGCGACCCACAGTGCTCGCAGACCTTGATACTGATATGGTTACAGAAATCGAAGCTGTTTGCCCTGGTATCCGCCTTGGTCACACAAAGGCGGAAAACGCCATCTACGATCCAACTTGGGGACCCATTCTCGATGTCATGACCGGTCATTCAATGTCCGAAGATGAGAGGCACAGCGGAGCGTCGGGTGGGGCGCTGTCTGCACTGCTGACCAGCATGCTTGAATCAGGTGCAGTTGCCTATGTGCTGCACATCGGCGCCGATCCTGATGACATCTTAAAGACAAGAATTGTCAGATCCAGAACGCGCGCAGATGTTCTTGAGGCAACAGGTTCGAGGTACGCACCGAGCGCACCTCTCAGGAACATTGTTGCTGAAATGGAGGCACAGGGAACAGCTGCCGTCGTCGGGAAGCCCTGCGACATCGCAGCATTAAGAACTTGGATGGAACGAAGTCCTGACGCAAATGACAAGTTTCCATATTTGATATCGTTTTTCTGCGCCGGTGTGCCAAGCATCAAAGGCACTCAGGAAATCCTGGCCGCGCTCGGCTTGGACCAAAACGAGGTGCAATCTGTGCGCTACCGCGGGCAAGGCTGGCCCGGAAAATTCAGAGCACGCGTCAAAGGTCAGAATGATCGCACCATGAGTTACGCGGACTCTTGGGGCAAATTCCTAAGCAACCGGCTTCAGTTCAGATGCAAAATCTGCCCCGACGGCACTGGCGAGTTCGCCGATGTCGCTTTTGGGGATGCTTGGTACGGCGATGAAGATGGCTATCCAGATTTCGATGAAGCCAGCGGAAGAAGCCTGATCCTGACGAGAACTGAGAAAGGGCGTGAACTCATTGCCGCAGCAATCGATGCATCGGCCCTGGCCGTGAACGGGCTTGAAGTGCCGGCAATTGGCGCCATGCAGCCCTTCCAGCGCCGGCGCAAACAACTCACAGCGTCTCGCTTACTCGCCATGATGACCCTGGGGTTGAGGACACCGGATTACGTGAACATGGAGCTTATCAAGAATATGAGGCAAGGGGGCACACTGCCGAACCTCAGAAGCTACTTAGGCATGATCCGCCGCCTAATTGCTGGCAAGGCTGGCCGTGTATAGGCAACCCGCAGGAAGGGCCACCTCCTCGAACGCTTCGGGCAGCAAACTCCGGATGAATACATATGACTCATGACGGCAACGATATGCCTCCTCAACAATCAGTTTTGGAGTCAGCCTATAAAGCGAAGCCAGAGACATACTTTGGCAATGCAAGGCATGACTATGTGGAACTGATGCCGCAAGACCCGTCCGCTGCGATTTTGGAACTAGGCTGCGGATCTGGCGCCAATGGGAAACTGGCCCTGGATCTGGGCAAGTGCGCCACCTATTGCGGCATCGAGATAAATGACGAGGCTGCCAGGGCTGCGATGGAGAAGCTGTCACAAGTCATTGTTGGGAATGTCGAGGAAACGGCACTGCCTTGGCCGCCGGATACGTTCGACGTGCTGATTATGAGTGAGGTGTTGGAGCATCTGGTTGACCCCTGGACAGTCGTTAGAAGATTGATACCACTCGTGAAGGCTGGCGGATTGGTGCTAGCCAGTTCACCGAATGTGAGTCACCACAAAGTGATTCGAAGCCTGTTGAACGGCAGATGGGAGCTGACAGAAAAAGGGGTTATGGACTGGACCCACCTCCGCTGGTTTACGCCAGCAGGGTTCCGCTCAATGTTTGAAGACGCGGGAGTTCAAGTACTCAGATTGGAGCCCGTACGACCATTCGGCAGGAAGGCAAGAATTTTCAACGCCTTAACAATGGGCAAATTCAAACATTTGTCCATGTCCCAGATGAGCATGATTGGCACCAAGAGTTAGGCACGTGACTCTACTGCTGCAAGGTTTCAGTGACGGGGAAGGCATGTCGACCCGAATGAAGGCGATGCGCGCTGGGTACGAAAGCTGTGACTCCGATGCTTCGTCAATCTCGCCATGACAAGGATTAGTTTCACTGTGCTCTTAACCATTATCTAATTCGATATCTACAGGACGTCACTCCACGCTGAACCACACCGAATTTCCTTTTGGGTAGCAAGCCACTTTTCCACAAACAATTGGACCTCCACTGCAAGCGCGTCAGAGGTGCGCTACGCCGAACCTCCCATTTGATACCAAAATCGACTATGGATAGGCGTAGCAACTGAACTGCTCATGGAAACACCAATGCTGCCCCATGCTTAAAGCCAACAACCTTGAAGCCGTTCGCGGCGGGCGAAGTGTCTTTCGGGCGCTGAGCTTTGGCGTAACTGCTGGCCAGGCTCTGCTTCTGCGCGGGCCGAACGGGTCCGGCAAATCGACGCTTCTGCGGGCTATTGCGGGCCTGCTCCCACCGCATGGCGGGGAAATCACCTGGGATGGATCCGACATCTATGACCGCGATCAAATGCTCCACCACAATTTGCGCATCCACTACGTCGGGCATCAGGACCCTGTGAAAGCCGTTTTCACGGTTCTGGAAAACCTCTCCACATGGCTGTCTTCGCAGGACGCCGCGATCACACCGGGCAACGAAGACGCAAACAGGGCAGCCCTTGATCGGCTCGGCATCGGCAATCTGCATGACTTGCCGGCACGGTTCTTGTCCGCCGGCCAGAAGCGTCGGCTCAATCTGGCCCGCCTTGTTGCCGTTCACCGGCCGCTCTGGCTGTTGGACGAACCCACGGTGTCGCTTGATGCCGATGGGGTCCAAGTCTTCGGCTCTCTGGTTGCCGAGCATCTGGCGAATGGCGGCCTCGTCATCGCGGCCAGTCACATTGATCTTGGGCTCGAGGGAACCGGGGCAGGCGTCTCTGATACGCTTTCGCTGGACGACTTCTCCCTCCCGTCCTCTCTCCCGTCCTCTGCACAGGAGAGAAGCCTGTGATCCGGACATTTTTTGCATTGCTGCGCCGCGATTTGAGGCTCGCGGCAAGACAGGGCAACGCCTCTGCCTTAGCCGTCATGTTCTTCGTCGTGACCGTCAGCCTTTTCCCGCTCGGCGTTGGCCCGGAGCTTGCCATTCTTGAGAGGATCGGTGCCGGCGTCATTTGGGTGGCCGCCCTGCTTGCTGCTCTGATCACCCTTGATCGGATTTTCCAGGCCGACTTCGAAGATGGAAATCTGGACCTGCTGGCACTTGGCGGGTTGCCCCTGGCCTACACGGCGCTTGCCAAGACCATCGCTCACTGGCTGTCCACTGGCGTGCCCCTCGTCATCGCATCGCCCCTGCTCGCACTTCTGATGAATATGGCGCCTGATGGCTATGCCACCCTGATCATCGCCATGGCCCTGGGCACATTCACATTGAGCCTGATCGGTGCTGTCGGTGCGGCATTGACGGTCTCGGTCCGCCGCGGCGGCGTGCTGCTTTCACTCCTGGTTTTGCCGTTTAATGTGCCGGTCCTGATTTTCGGTGTCGCTGCCATCGATGCAGCAGCCGTTGGCCAGGACGCGATGCCTTATCTTATGATTCTCGCTGGATTTTCCATGCTGGCCCTTGCTTTGGCGCCTTTGGCCGCTGGTGCCGCTCTGCGGCTGTCCCTTGAATAGTCGCGCGGCGCCATGCCGCAGCCTGTAAGTCCCAAATCGGCGGCATCCGGGTCGCCAGATGGATGAATATATTGTATTAGATGGTCAGATTTCGGCTATCGCGTGAGGTAGCACTATGGGGCGTAACCAGTGACGCAACACCGAAGGTTTAATCTGGTTCATTTGTTATGAATTTCGCAGCAAAATTGCACAGCTTCGCGAGCCCGGGCAAATTCATGAGGATGGCCCGTGTATTGCTACCGGTTACGGGCACGATTGCCATCCTGGCGCTTACGCTTGGATTGTATCTTGCTCTTTTTGGATCGCCACCCGATTATCGGCAAGGCGATGCCGTCCGGATCATGTATGTCCATGTGCCTGCGGCCTACATGGCGACAACGATTTATGGCATCATTGCCCTGATGAGTGCGGTCGCGCTGATTTGGCGCCACGCGCTGGCACATATCATCGCCCGCGTTTCTGCACCAATTGGTGCCGGTTTTACGTTCACCGCACTTGTCGCCGGTGCGCTCTGGGGCCAGCCTATCTGGAACACCTGGTGGGTGTGGGACGCCCGGCTCACATCGTTCCTGATTCTCTTTTTTGTGTACATCGGATATATCGCGCTGTGGAACGCATTCGATGATCGCGAGAAAGCCGCACGCGCAGCAGCGATTCTGGGCCTTGTTGGGGCCATAAATCTGCCCATCATCAAGTTCTCTGTCGATTGGCTGAACACCCTCCATCAGCCCGCAAGTCTTTTGCGCAGCGACGGTATCGCAATGAACAGCGCAATGCTGTGGCCTCTTTTCGTCATGATGATCGGCTTTACTGCCTTTTATGTGACGCTCCTGTTCTGGCGTGTCGAAGCAGAAATTCTGAGCGCAAGAATCAACGTCATGCGTCAAAACCAGGCTGCCGGGCAATAAGATGGAGGACATCCAGAGATTGCTGGAAATGGGGCGCTACGCTCAGTTCGTTTGGCCAGCTTACATTGTGACCGCTGGCGTCATGTTCGGCCTCTACTTCGCGACCCGCCGCAATCTGAAAAGACTACGGACCCTTCGTAACACCCTGGAAAATCGCGAAAGCAACGAAGAGACCTGATATGCAAGCCAAACATAAGCGCCTCATTGCAATCCTGATCGGCCTCAGCCTGGCCGGTGGCGGCGTATATCTCATAATGAGTGCCTTTCAGGCAAACTTGATCTTTTTCGTCACGCCCACTGATCTTCAGGCACGAGAAATTGAAGCGGGGCAACAGTTTCGCATTGGTGGCCTGGTCGAAGAGGGCAGCATTGTTGAGGATGGCCTTCGTTACACATTCATCGTAACCGACCTGACGTTTACGGTACCCGTCCGTTATGAAGGGTTGTTGCCAGACCTTTTCGAAGAAGGCCAGGGTGTTGTCATTGAAGGCAGCTTTGGCACAGACGGCGTATTCGAAGCGGCAAACGTTCTCGCCAAGCATGATGAGACCTATATGCCGGCAGATGTGGCGGATGCCCTCCGCGCATCCGGGCAATGGCAGGGACCGGACGACTGACCATGATAGGCAAGCCAACAAAGAAACAATCATGACGGGTGAAATCGGCCACTTCGCGCTCATCCTTGCACTTACGCTCAGCGTCCTGCAGGGCGTGCTACCTCTCTATGGGGCGTCAAGAAATGAAAGCCGGACCATGGCAACTGCGGGTCCGCTGGCTCTCGGTCAGTTGCTGTTTGTTGGTCTCGCATTGGCGATGCTGACCATGGCATACGTAACCTCAGACTTCTCAATATTGAATGTTGCGCTTAATTCTCACTCCGAAAAACCGCTCCTCTACAAGATTTCCGGCGTTTGGGGTAACCATGAAGGATCCCTGCTGTTCTGGGTGTTTGTGCTCGCACTGTTCGGCGCATCTGTCGCCCTGTGGGGCCGAAACTTGCCTTCGACGCTGCGCGCCCGCGTACTTGGCATACATGCATGGATCGGCACGGGCTTCTATCTCTTCATATTGCTGACATCAAATCCGTTTGCGCGCGCCTGGCCCATCCCGATTGAGGGCAACGGCCTCAATCCGCTTTTGCAAGACCCTGGCCTCGCGTTCCATCCACCGACGCTCTACATCGGCTATGTCGGCTTTTCCATGGCCTTTTCGTTCGCCATTGCCGCCTTGCTCGAGGGCCGCGTCAACAGTGCATGGGCGCGGTGGGTCCGGCCATGGACTCTGGCAGCATGGATTTTCCTGACAGCGGGGATCGCTCTGGGTTCCTGGTGGGCTTACTATGAGCTTGGCTGGGGCGGCTGGTGGTTCTGGGATCCTGTGGAAAATGCCTCGTTCATGCCATGGCTTGCCGGCACCGCCCTGCTGCATTCGGCTGTCGTGGTGGAAAAGCGCGACGCGCTGAAGAGCTGGACCATCCTTCTTGCCATTCTCACATTTTCCTTAAGCCTCATCGGCACGTTTCTTGTGCGATCAGGCGTATTGATTTCTGTGCACGCATTTGCGACGGATCCGACGCGTGGTGTTTTCATATTGTTGCTGCTCGTCCTTATGATTGGCGGCGCGCTCCTGCTCTATGCCCTTCGCGCACACACTCTCAGGCCTGGCGGCTTTTTCGAACCGATCAGCCGCGAAGGTGGCCTTCTTCTCAACAATCTCTTTCTCGCGGTCGGTTGCGGCACGGTCCTAATCGGCACGTTCTATCCTCTGGCACTTGACGCCATTGCCGGCGAGAAAGTTTCCGTCGGCGCTCCCTATTTCAATTCAACCTTTGTCCCATTGATGATCCCTCTGATTCTGGCCATGGGTGCCGGGCCGTTCATGAAGTGGCGAAAGACAGACCTCCTGCCCCTCCTTTCAAGGCTGAAGTTTGCAGCAGGCGTAGCATTTTCTGTTGGCATCATCAGCTGGGCGGTTGCTGATCGCCGAAACGCCCTCGTGTCACTTGGCCTGGCACTGGGTGCCTGGCTGATTTGCAGCGCAGGCGTCGAGCTCTTGGAACGCCTGCGATTTCTGCGCGGCCCCATATCTGACACCATCCGCCGCATTTCAAGCTTGCCCCATTCTGCCTGGGGCACCGCCCTTGCTCACGCGGGATTGGGCGTCGCGCTTTTCGGCATTTCCGCGTCAGAAGCATGGACCGAAGAGTCATTGCAGATCATGTACCGCGGAGATGTTGTCAGCGTGGCAGGCTACGATTTTGAGCTTGCTGAAGTTGAAACCCGCGAAGGGCCCAACTATGTTTCTCTCTGGAGCACCGTGAAGGTTGAGCGCAATGGAGAAGCGTTCGTCACGCTCAATCCGGAAACAAGACGCTACCTCAATCCACCAATGGAGACCACAGAAGCGGCCATACATACGACAATGGCCGGTGATCTCTATGTCGTGGTCGGCGACCCCCGGGCAGACGGCGGATACGGCACGCGTATTTATTTCAAGCCGCTCGTCATGTGGATGTGGGTGGGGGCCTCTCTCATGGTGCTTGGCGGCGCTGTGTCGCTGAGCGATCGTCGCTATCGGCAACGCCGAACCAGCAGGCGGCTTGTCGGGCAGACCGGGGAAGCCACCCTATGAAAAAGTCACTGCTGCCGCTCGGCATCTTTATAATCCTGGCTATTGGGCTTGGCGTCGGGCTGACGCTTGACCCAACGAAAGTCCCTTCAGCCCTGATCGATAAAGCCGCACCTGAATTTGATCTTGCCGCTGCGATCAGGGCTCTGCCAGGTTTAAAGACAGATGATCTAAAGGAAGGCGAAGTGACGATGATCAACTTCTTCGGTTCCTGGTGCCCGCCCTGTGAAGTGGAGCATCCTGTGCTGATGGAGCTGGCCGAACGCGGCGTCGAGATTTATGCCATTGATTACAAGGACACCGGACCGGAGGCGGCTGCGTTTCTTGACAGGCTTGGCAATCCCTATACCCGCATTGGCGAAGACCTTTCCGGGCGCACCGGCATAGATTTTGGCATCACCGGCGTGCCAGAGACCTTCATATTCAACGGCGAAGGGCGCATGGTCTATCAGTACGTTGGGCCAATGTCGCCTGACGATATTGATGACATCATCCTGCCTGTGCGCGCAGCAGCGCGAGCAGAATGATCGGCACGTCAATCAGATTGCTGTGCTCCGTACTTGCCGTTGCAATAGTCTTTGCAGCCCTGCCAGCTTATGCAGTCGCCGTTGATGAAGATCGGCTTCAGGACCCGCTTCTTGAGGCCCGTGCCCGGGAAATCTCGAAGTCCCTCCGGTGCCTGGTGTGCCAAAACCAGTCAATCGAAGATTCAGATGCAGACCTTGCAAAGGACCTGCGCCAGATTGTGCGTGAACACGTTCTGGCCGGTGAGACCGATGATCAGATACGCGCTTTTGTGGTCGAGCGCTATGGCGATTGGGTGCTGCTTATGCCGCCCATCAAGGGCACAACCGTCGCTCTCTGGGCGGCGCCCCTGCTCCTTTTCACTGCTGGAATTGCCGGCATCGCTGTCTATTTCCGCCGCCGGATGGCAGCTAATGATCCCTTGTCTGCGCCACTGACCGGGGAAGAGCAGGCCCGCGTTCGTGCGTTGTCGGGGTCCGACCGGGCTTAAGAACGCCCTCGCCCACATCAAAGGTACAGCGAAGACAACATGCTCTATTTCATCCTGATCACAATGGCGCTGCTGGCTGGATTGCTCGCAGTCGTTCCTCTTGTCCGATCGTCGCGACGAAATACACCTGCCGCCACAACAGTTTCCGTTGTCAAAGACCAGCTGAAGGAAATTGACCAGGATGTCGCGGAGGGGAGAATCGGCCCCGATGCGGAGGAAGCGACTCGGCTGGAAGTGAAACGTCGGCTTCTTGATGCAGCGGATGCGGAGACGGTTGGTCCTGTCAGAACAATGACAAAGCCTGCACCCCTTGCCGTTACAACGTTCGTTGCCACACTGGCAATCAGCGCTGCCTTGTATGGCTGGCTTGGTGCGCCGGAATTCACCGCATTGCAGGCCAGGTTCGAGGAAGATCAGGCCGCGCAAGCTTCATATTTTGTCGAACTTCGCCGCGGCATAGAGCTGCTTGAGGCGAAAATTGGCAGGGGCGAAGGCAGCGGCCGCGACTGGATCGCGATCGGGCGGGCCTACACCGAGCTCGGCGATTTTCAGAGCGCGCAACGTTCGTTCGAGGCAGCACTTGCCATCGATCCAGAGAACGCTGTCCTCTCTCTCGCTGCCGGTGAAAGCATGGTCCTGGCCGGAGATGGCGTTGTCAGCCCGGAAGCCGTGGCGCTCTTCGAAGATACGCTGACGCGCGACCCTGAACTGCTTGGCGCCGCATTTTACATCGCTCTGGCACAATACCAGGCGGGCGATTTGGCAAGCGCCTATGACAGCTGGCTGGCCATAGCGGCAAAGTCGTCTGCCGGCGATCCGTGGATGGAACTGATTGCCTTTTATTTGAAGAATACGGCCGAAGAGCTGGGTATCCCTGCCCCTGAGCTACCGGCAATGAACGATCCTGCCACCACTGCCGCTATTCTTGAAATGGTTGAACAGTTATCAGACCGGCTTGAGCGTGAAGGCGGCAACGCTGAGGAATGGGTCATGCTTGGCCGCTCGTATTCGGTGCTCAACAGATTTGACCTGGCCGTTGACGCTTACAGCGAAGCTATCCTGCAAGAACCCGGACTTCTTGCGGCACACATCGGGATTGCCGAAGCAATGGCCGCAAGCGACGGCACCGAACCGATTACAGAGCGAGTGCTGAGCGCCTTTGAAGCAGTGTTGGTTATCGCGCCCGCCGACCCCCGCGCATTGTACATGACCGCCATCGGCTATGCGAAGCGCGGTGACACCATCGGGGCGAGCAGGAATTTCGCTGCTTTGCTCCAGCAACTGACTCCGGAAACCGTTGAATATCAGGATGTTAGAGGCAGACTGCGCGCCCTGGATGAATAGTGGAAAACCGGCATCGAGATGCTCGAGTGTCTGGTCAAATCAGAAGTCAGCCGAGCCAGGAAGTTTCAGATCATCCACTTTGTCAATCGACAGAATTCTGCGGATCTCATCTGAGCGGAAGCCAATAGACATTGGGCGTATGACGCTGGGCATCATGGCGACATCATAGAGCTCTGAAATCACGCCTTCAATCTGCATCCAGTGAACGGTATCGCCGCTGCGTGTATCGATCACAAGGATGGCGCAGCGCGAGGTCGAGTTCGCGTTTTCAATGTTCTGATCGAGCTGCAGCCCGGCGAAATTCTTGTCACGGGGTTTGGAAATGCCTGCAATCGCGTAGTCGCCGATGAAATCAAGCCCGCGAAGATAACCGGGACAGAACGCGACAGCCTCGAAATGTCCAGTCTCGACATCGACAAAACCAAAATGCCCGGTGCCAGAGTTGTGGAGCCAGAGCTTGCCGTCATGCAGTCTGGGGGAATGGGGCATTGAAAGGCCATCAGCGACAATCTCATTGCTGGCGACATCGATCACCACGCCGCCATCGTCGCGCTTCTCACGCCAGCCACCCAATGTATCGCTCCTGGAAATGGCAGTGACATATTTCGCTTCGCCGCCTTCCATCGCGAGACCGTTGAGGTGACAGCGATCCTCGGCGGCAAGCTTTGAAATGAATTTCGGCTGCCACACAGGAATAAAGCTATGTGAAAGACTGACCGTCGAGAGGCAGCTGAACAACGAATTCACAAATAGCGGCCGGCCTGTGCCGTCGATACCAATGTCGTGAATATCGATGTCTCCGGTGATGTAACCCACCTGAGGCACATAGAGACGATCAAAGCCATCTGCTATCTGACCTTCCTCGAGGACGTTTTCAAAGCGATAGAGCTGGTAAAGCGTTGAGACAAAGAAGCCATTGTCGTCAAACGCCACACCCATGCACCGATCCAGCGTGCGGTTGAAGATCGAAAGCCGCCCGTCATCATTCAGGCCCACATGGAAGAGCTTGCCGGCCTCATAAGTTGTGAAAGTGATTGAAGCGTTCATTTCCGCAAGCCAGTCCGGAAACTGCCTAGAAGGGAGAAGCTCCAGCTTTGCTTCTCTCCCGGATGTTGTTTCCGCTGACTCCGCCACTACCATTACCTCACTCCAATCAACAAACTTTTCACGCGGCCATTGGCCCCAGGCTACATCTGGCAAAGTGCCGACAGACCCGTTTAGAGGTAGGGCATATTATATATGCCCGTGACATATGCAACCAGTATTGGCGTGATTTTTCTTTGCAGTATAGCCGAGAAGTGCGCTGGACTCCTAGTGATTCAGCGTGATCTGACGTCTGGCGGAGCGGAGCTGGATCCAGATCTGCATGACGTTGCGCCTCCGATACATCCACGAAATTTACGGCTAAGGGAGTTGCGGGAGGACGCGGTCTAGCCGAGGCCAAAACCGTCAGGGCTGAGGAACAGGGATTCGAACTCCCCATGGCCAGCACCGGCGTTTTGGCCGTAGACCAGGAATTCAGCGCCAGGAACGGTCATTTGCAATGCATCCATGCTTGCACCGGCGTCAAGCCGGTCACCGCCGAAATCACCAGCCGCAACGTTGCCTTCCCCATAGCTGAATACGATCCGCGCTTCGGTGTCGCCAGCTTTATCAAGCACATCAACCAGCGTAAGGCCAGAGAAGCCGGCGCCGTCCTGGACGACGTCATCCGCAAGAACGGCCTCTGCTGAGAGCTCACTGCCCGGCTGGTCGCTAGTGGTTACTGTGATCGCCGTGCCTTCCGACGTAAATGTGCTGTAGACGCCAGCATCGCTGACAGCCGAAGAGAGCTCGGCGATAGCGTCACCGTCAATCTCGATGTCTTCGAGGAACATTTCGAGTTGCACAGGGACAACAAATCCAGTCACCTCGACTGTGGCTGCGCTCCCGGCTTCAGCGACGTAAATGACGTAACCATCACCTTCGCTGTCGGCGCTGTTTGCGAGCTCAGCCGCATCGGCATTGCCACCGATCAGGAGCTGATCAAAACTGTCACCCTGGAGGTCACCCGAAGCACGCGTGGTGGGGCCAACGGCACCACCCTCATTGATGCTTTCGAGCACCGTTACCTCAATGCTCTCGCCTGCGGAATCCGCCGTAATTTCGTTCTCAGCCATAGTCTCAGTCCCGGAAATTTGTCACCACATCCAATCTGGAGTCTGTGACTATGACTCATTGGTAGAGGAAAGTAAAGTAACTGATTGTAATCATTGGATATTATGTGATCCAAAAAAAGATTCAATGATTACAATGGGTTGCAGTTTAATTTAGATGGCTCGTTCATCGAATGGGTACAAAAGAGGCGCGCGCTGATCAGCGCACGCCTCTGAAACGGCAGAAGTCAGAGAACCGTTGTCCTAGCCGAGACCGAGAACGTCGATGCCCTGCTCGACCCAGACTTCAACAGTATCCCCGGTCATGCTGTCGACTCCATGGATGGCGGCAGTATTGCGATAGACATCATAGGTCGCGCCACCAAAGACTTCATCAACGCCGGTGTCGACGAACCCGTCGCCAAGGAAGTCGACTGTGTCAAGCGAGTCTCCGATGTCAGTGATTCTCATGAACGCCCGCCCGCTTCCATCATCCTTGACGCTCGTCATATCAAAGATGTCAGCAGCGGTGAATGAGAACTGGTTCGCTCCGCCTGCGAGTTCAACAGACTCAAAGTTGATAATGGTGTTTTCGCCCTGATTCTGCATGTCCAGATGTGTGCTGGAAGCAATGCGCAGCCTGTCGTTGCTGCCTTCGCCGCCATCAATATGCAGCCACTGAAGCGCCCGTATAACAGCGACGTCATCGCCGGCACCCAGGAACGCAAGATCAGCGCCTGTCCCCATTTCAATTGCGTCATTGCCAGCGAGGGCAGAGAAAATGTCGGCGCCGGTAGTGCCAGCCATCGTTGCCGCGCTGTCATTACCTGATGTACCCACAACAGTCGCCGCTGTATCACCGATGACGTTCACATCGTCATCCACCAGAACAGTTATCATGCGAACACCATCGTGATGACGATAGACACTGTAGGCTTCTTTATCGATGGTGCGGTCTTCACCTGTGTCGACAAAGCCATCGCCAAGGAAGTCAAGCGTACTTCCGCCGGATGTCATGACCGCGCCGTCGCTGATACGAAGTACGACACCGTCAATAGGATCGTCGCGCAATCCGGTCGCCAGCAGCACATCAAATGCTGTCAAGCTGACAGTCTTGCCATCACCATTGATCTCGATTTCCTCAATGCTCGTAAGGATGTCATTGGGCTTGTTCGACAAATCAAATGTGCCACCGAACTTCAGCCGGAGCGTGTCATAGCCCGTACCGCCATCTGCAAAATCAAAGTTGTTACCGTTGACGATCAACAGATCATCGCCCCCCAGGCCGGTAAAGCTGTCAAAACCACCTTGACCTTGAATCTGGTCTGCCGTTTCTGATCCGACTAGATCCTCATCGCCGCTTGTACCAACAATCAGACTGGTCTCCGGGGCCACCAGCGGGGCAGGGCCAAAAGTGATGTTCACATAGGAATCATCTGTCTGCGGGCCAAAGCCCGTCTCGAATCCGAAGAGTTCCAGCACTTCAACTTTGAACTCGCGTTCCGTGCCCGTCGGCGTTCCTGTATGGCTGTACGTAATCGTGTCAAGCACATCCTGCAAGTCCTGTGGTGATGTGCCGTTCGACCGGATTCTTATCTCGAGCATTTCTGTCGGATCCGGGGTCGTTGTCCCGTTCTCGAAGTCCCAGTCGCCCGAGCCAAAGGGAAGCGCCACAGCCCAGGTGAAAGCCACGCCCGCAGGGCTGGTTCCAAGCGACCCGGAACCAAATTGAGTAATGTCGAACGTCACGCCAAGAACTGTCAGGAATTCCTCTCCTGCATCCAGAACGCTCCCATCGTATACAATATCGATTTCACGATGCCTCAGCCCGGATGAATCAATGTCCGGATCAGTAATCGATCCTGCAGGCGCGATCCCGACAGGCACCGGGGCGTCCGGATCAAAGTTTACAAACGCATCCCTACCTGTGATCGTCGTATCAAGATCGATGGTTGGACGCTCCTGACGGTTTGTAACCGTGACATTTATTGTCTGGACATCCGTCAAACCGCCCGAGTCGGTCGCCGTAACTTCAAGCTGGTAGACGCCGTCACCATTCGCATCAATGGGAATTTCGAAATCGGGGACCAGGTTACCAGCCGTGTCGTACCTGAGCTCACCAGAGTTCGCATCAATGGTGAAGAGGTTCTGATCTGCGCCACCAGTGATTTCAAACGTGTGGCTGTCGCCTGCGTCTACATCGGAGACTGCAACAGTCAGGAACACGCCAGACCCATTTGTACTCGGTGACGCAAGATCGATCGTGTCTTCTGTCGTGTTCAACGCCGCAGTGCTTGTAATCGTGGGCGCCTCGTTCACGTCCTGTACACTGACCGTGATCGTCTGAACATCAGTGCTGCCAAGCACCGTGTCGGTGGCAGTAATCTGGACGACATAATCGTTGTCAGCTCCTGCATCGGTCGGCACTTCAAAGTCCGGCGCAGAGGCGAAGATCAATACACCGGTCGAACCGTCAATCGTAAACTTCGCCTGATCAGCACCACCCGTAATGCCGAAAGTGACCGGACCATCCTGATCTGTCGCAGTTACAGTCGTCACGGCAGTCGTATTCTCATCAACATCAATCGCCGCGTTCGCGCCACCGCCATTCGAGGTGATGACCGTTGGCTCGTTCACATTCTGCACACTGACGGTGATAGTTTGGGTATCGCTAGCGCCATTGCCGTCGTCCACTGCTACTTCCACAATGTAGTCATTGTCCGCGTTGCTGTCGTTTGGCGCTTCAAAATTCGGCTCCGAGTTGAATATGAGCACACCGGTCGAGCCATCGATGCTGAACCGCGCCGCATCTGCACCGCCTGAAATTCGATAACTGGGAGCGCCGCCATCAGCATCTGTGGACGCCACTGTTGTGACGGCCGTCGTGTTCTCATCGACGTCAATCGCAGCAGCACTGCCGCCGCCATTGCTGGTGATGACCGGTGCATCGTTCACACCGGTAATCGTAACCATCACAACAGCACTATCAGTGAGGTCGCCGTCTGAAATCGTATAGGTGAACGTGCTGCCGGATGTCTCGCCTTCCGCGAGGAAGTCGAAAAGGTCTCCCGGATCGAAATCAAATGTGCCGTCTGCGCGCACAGTCAAAGTCGCGCCACTGCCGAGGTCGATCGCATTTCCGACATTGCCGGGATCGCCGAGCACTGCAGTCACCGTGAACGGATCGCCGTCTGGATCGCTGTCCGGCGTCGTCGGATTGGCGGCAAACAGATCGCCGTTGATGATCGGCGTATCTTCATCCGTGGTGTAGGCATCATCGACCGCTACTGGTGCATCATTGACGCCGTCTATCGTGATGGTCACCGTTGCTGTGTCAGTGTCATCGCCATCGAACAGTGTGTAGGTGAAAGTATCCGTTGCCGTATCGCCAACAGCCAAACCTTCAAAGCTGCCGTTCGGATCATAGGCGAATGTACCATCGGCCAGCACAGTGACTAGTGCGCCCGACGCAATAGCAACAGGCGTGTCAACACGAGCAACTCCGTTGATTTCAGTAATAGAGAGTGGATCAGTATTGAAGTCGCTGTCCGGGACCGTCGGATTGGCCGCAAGCAAATTTTCACCTGCGAATGGCGTATCCTCATCCGTCGCAAATGTATCATCCACGGCAGAGGGCGGTTCATTACCATCCGTCACATTGACAGTAATCACTTGCGTATCTGTGTTGGCATTGCTGTCATCGGCAGTGACAAAGACTTCATAGGCATTGTCCGCATCACCATCCAAAGGATTTTCGAAGTCGGGCGGTGCAAGGAAAATCAGCGCACCGGTACTGGCATCGATGCTAAAGAACGCAGCGTCAACTCCGCCGGAAATGGTGAACACAGCCGGATCGCCGTCAGGATCGTTCACCGTGACAGTGGTCACGGCAGTACCACTTTCCGGCATATCGATGCTCGCCGTGTCGCCGCCGCCGTCCGACGTAATGACCGGCGCCTCGTTGGCATTCGGGTCATCAATGACGCTCACTGTGATCGCCTGGCTATCGGTGTTGCCGTTGCCGTCCTCAACGGTCACAGTAACTTCGTAGCTGTTATCGGCGCCGGCATCGCCGGGCGCCTCAAAATCAGGGGCGTTGATGAACGTCAGCTCGCCACTCACCGCATCAATAGCAAAGAGAGCCTGATCTGCACCGCCGCCAATCGAAAAGGCAGGTACACCACCATCCGGGTCAAAGGATGTTACGGTTGTCACGGCGAAGCTGTTTTCCGCAACATCAACAGAAGCCGTATCCATTCCACCATCTGAAGTAATGACCGGTGCCTCATTCGGGTCCGTATCGTCCAAAACGGTGATCGTAATGGCCTGCGTGTCCGTATTGCCATTGCCGTCATTGGCTGTAACCGTGACATCGTAGTTATTGTCGGCACCTGTGTCTGCAGGGGCCTCAAAGTCCGGTGCATTGACAAAGACGAGGTTGCCATTCACGTCAATCGAAAACAGGGCGGCATCGACGCCACCGAGAGTGAAAGTTGCGGGATCGCCGTCCGGATCACTGACAACGACCTGAGTAACTGCAGCATTGTTCTCGACAACATCAATCTGAGCCGCGTCGCCACCACCATCTGATGTGATGACCGGGGCCTCATTAGAATTTGGATCGTCCGTCACGGTGACTGTAATTGTCTGACTGTCCGTGTTGCCGTTGCCATCGTCAACGCTGACGGTGACTTCGTAGTCATTGTCCGCCCCGGCATCGAGCGGAGTCTCAAAGTCAGGCGCATTGATGAAACTCAAGCGGCCCGTCGC
Organism: uncultured Alphaproteobacteria bacterium; assembly: GCA_965371465.1. GTDB lineage: Bacteria > Pseudomonadota > Alphaproteobacteria > CBDUYM01 > CBDUYM01 > CBDUYM01. The sequence continues at coordinate 47 of CBDUYM010000014.1, read as the reverse complement.
CGCATCAATCTGGAAGAAGGCCTGATCGGCACCTCCCGAAATTGAAT
>CBDUYM010000013.1:0-101490 GCA_965371465.1 uncultured Alphaproteobacteria bacterium | reverse complement strand
GCACGCATGGAGGCGGCACGCATGGTGGCGGTACTCATGGTGGTGGTATTCGGGGGCAGCTGCTGCCCCTGATCAACGCTGCCAGCAATGTTGGAAGTGAGGTTGTAACGGGAATTGAATTGGCTCATTTTGTGTAATCCACTCAACTTTTTTAAGTGTGCAACCGAGTTTTCAGTCACGGCTTCGTATCGAATTTTGAGATGTCGCCAAGATTCCTGACGCGGAATGATCGGCTATCCCCCTCCCTTGCCTGCCGGAAGTCCGGGTGCGAGGTGCTTTCAATCGGTACAAAGGGCACTGTCTGAACAGTGGCTAAACTCAGAGTACACTTAAAGGGCACACGCAACGGCGCAACGACAAACGTAGCTGGCTGTAGTTTTGCCAATTCAGACCATACCTGTCCAGCCCACAAATCCCCCACAGATGGGCCGATCAGGCAGTTATCTGCCGATCATGCTGATCCTGTCGGTTTCAATCTCAGCGCGAACCTTAAAACTCGTTGGATTCCGGGGGCTTGGACCTTCAGCGCAAGATACGCGCCTCGCGCGAGCAAGTGATGGGGGAGGCGAAAAACCTGAAACTCGGAGCAAGTGTGTTGCGCACATCCCACAAATATTCCGGGCCGCCGCGCATTGAAACACACCAGATTTGGGAGACTCAGCCTGTTCCACCCGGTTGCGCAAGACCAAACAGCTCTGCCGCAGCCTGCAGCACACGCTCATCTTCGCCGAATCTGCCTGCCAACTGCATGCCCAGAGGCAGGCCAGCAGAATCTGATGCAAAGGGCAAAGTCAGGGACGGCAGGCCAGAAAAGGTCCAGATTCCGTTCATGACGGGGTCACCGGTGCTCTCAAGACCTGGAGGTGCCGCGCCTTTGGCGGCCGGGGCAAGCCAGACATCAATGCTGTGTGCATCCATGGCGGCATGAATGGCATTTCGGACCTCCCCCTGCCGCTGGCGGGCCAGTTCCACCTTCTCAGGTGGCGCCTTTCGGCCCTCACGGAGAAGGTTTGCTGTCAGTGAACGGTACAAAGCGCCGAAGTGCGGGAAGAGATCCTCATGCTGTTCGGCAAACTCGGCCCTGGCGAGCAGATTGTGAAGGCCGACGATCTCATCAAAGTCAGGAAACATCTCAACACGAGCGACTTCTACGCGAGGCTCTCGAGCGAGCGCTGCGATGCGGGTCTCGAACGCCCTCAACATGGCCTCATCTGCTGTCTGCAGATATGGCCCCTCAGGGATACCGAACGTCAGCACCTGCTGACCCTCATCGGCAGGCTCCTGCCAGCCGGGCAGCGTCAGCGAGGCCAGATGGCCAAGCCCGGCAAGGTCAGCGGCAAAGAACCCCAAATGATCGAGGCTTGGTGAAACATAGAGCAGACCATCGCTCGGCATGCGTCCGAAAGACGGTTTGAAACCCGCTATGCCGCAGAAGGATGCTGGTCTGATGATCGACCCGACGGTCTGCGTGCCAAGGGCGAAAACACAGAGCCCGGCCGCCACCGCCGCCGTCGACCCGGAGCTCGATCCGCCCGGCGTATGGGTGACATCATGGGGATTGCGCGTTCCATTGGGGGCCAGCATGGCAAACTCTGTGGTTACAGCTTTGCCGACAATGAGCGCGCCCAGCTCTTTCAGCCGGCTGACGAGATATCCTTCGCGCCCCTGCATGGCTTCAACCGGCACTTGCGTTCCAGCGCGCGTTTCGAAGCCCTGGGCATGAATAATGTCCTTGATCGCAACGGGAATACCAAACAGAGGGGGCCGATCTCCCGTGTCGGAGTAACGATCCGCCAGAAGCGTCGCATCCGCCAGCAACCGCCGACGCCGATCATCTTCCGGCAGTAACGCAAATAACTGCGGATCGATCTCTTCGATGCGATCAACGAGGTTACCGACAAACGGCAGCAGGCCATCATTTCTGATGGCATCGGATGCGCCTTCGAGCGTCAGTGACGAAACCAGAGCCACGCGTGCCTAATCCTCTTCCTCGGCGGGCGCTGCATAGCGCCGGTAAACGTAAACCACAGCGAGGAGGGCAAACCCAAGGCCGATGAATGAGACCACGCGGTACAGGCCCTGGAGGTTCCAGACATCGACAAGTGCCAGCTTAGCAAGCGTCAAAAGCATCAGAGCCAGCGAAGCCTGCCGGGCGCCATATACATCGCGCATGATGCCAACCAGCATGAACAGGCCAGCAAGCAGGATGTAGGCAAGAGAATAGGCATAGACTTCCATATCGCTTGCCGATCCAGTGGACATGATGGAGCCATGGAAGCCGTGCCTTATCTCAAGTGAGATATAGAGCACGAGCAGGATCAGTGTTGAGATGCCAAAGCCGATCATCAGACCTCGCTCCTCGCGGTATCTGGCGACGACGGTTAGTCCGGCGAACAGAGCTACAGGCACGCCGTACCCGAGGATCAGCAGATTGAAGACAGGCAACGGGCCAACCGCAACCGCCATTACCAACGGATTGTTGGCAAGAAGTACAAAAAGCACGAAATAGAGAGAGCCTGCAGCGAGAATGATTTTCCAGGCCCAGGTGATGACATTATTTGGCGTCAGACCGCTTCTGTAATAGAGACCAACGCCGGCAGACAGCCAGACCAGAGAATGCGTGACATGTTCGGCGAAGCGCGGCCAGCCAGTTGCCAGACCGCCGGCCATGAGCTGCCTGACCTCGAGCGTTACAAAAGCCATGGCGAAAGCGATGGCAAGCGCCTCCAGCAGAATTACCAAAGTATCTCTTATGTCCTCGCCAAACCGTCTTGCTGCGACGATAAAGGCAAGTGTTGGCACGCCGTAGCCATAGAGGATCCAGTTGATGACGGGATCTACATTAAAATTGTAATCCAGAAGGTTATAGTTGAGAAGGAGCCGCACTGCGGTCACCAAAACCAGCACCATGGCGAATATCCGCAGCGACTTTAGGGGGAGAGCGGTGTAAATGTAGCTGATCGCTGCCACTTCCAGCGCCAATGCCACGCTCAGGATTGCTGCGTCGAACCAGATCGCAAGGCTGAAGGCAACACCGCCGGTTACGGCAACGGAAAACGCACCGAGAACAGGCTGCATCGCTGGCACGTCCCGATAAATTCTGACATGAGCCGCAGCCAGAAGATAGACGGCGGCGAATGCCATTGCCCCCAGACCCCATTCAAAGGCGAATTCTGCGCCTTCAAATCTCACGTACGCAGCAAGGAAGAGCAGGCCTGCAATGCCTGCCGAAAGGCTGGCCCAGACACCGGGCCGTTTCGCGCCCCAAAGGCCCGCGTAGCCAGTCCCGGCGGCGATCAGAAGGAAGCCAATTACCGCGTTTCGCAGTATTGCGCCCTCCGGCAACAGGGCAAAATTCTCCGGCCCGGCAAAAACGAAATGTGGGTAAAACAGGATTGGCAGGATCAGGAGAGGCAGCAAGAACACCTGCAGCCAGTTGAACTCTTCGAGGTAACGCGCGAGCCCAAAGAGCTGTAATGCTGTCAGACCGGTGAGGATCAATACGAGCCCGGTGAACTCAGCTGTCGCACCGGTTGCCAGTGACAGGAAAACGACCGCACCAGCCGCCGCCCACAGATTCTGCACGGGCAGATTTTCCTGCCAGACGATGTCTTTTTCGCCATTCCGATCTGGGGCGATCCTGTAGTATTTGTCGTAGAGCAATGGCACGGCAGATATCAATAGTGTTACAAGAAGGAAAATCTGCACAAATGCCATATCGGCAGCAAACGGTTTTTCAAGAATCCAGATCAATACCCAGAGGCAGGCCAGCAGAAGTCCGCCTGACAGAAGCCACGTCCAGCGCTTGAAAACAACGATCGCTGAAATTCCAACATAGAGAAAACCAAGATAGCTGAAGAGGCCGATCGTCGAGCCGCTGCCGGTGCTGACCAGGATCGGTGTGCTGTATCCGCCGAGCAACGCGAGCACGGCGATCAGCGGTCCCTGAAGGAATGAGAGAAGGAACGCGACAGTTGTCAAAGCCGCAAACAGCATGAATGCCACGGTTGGACTGGTGAAGTCATAAAGATAGTAGGCGCCAAACACGGATGCAAAGAGCGTGAATATACCGGCCCCGCTCATAGCCGCCGGAATGTAATCGGGGCCGAGGGGCAGGACTTCAATTTTCATCTCTGATCGGCGCAGCCATTCGCTGCCCGCGATCAGGGCGGCACCCAAAATGACACCCATCGACACCCGGACGGCCGGACCCAGAAGGCCATAATCAATTGAAAACCGGACCAGGAAGCCACCACCGACGGCAATGATGATGCCACCAAGCCAGACCAGACCCCGCGTCGTCAGAAACGTCTCGATTGTGCGCCACTGTTCGACAAGCGATGGTGCAGTCGGCCGGACTGGAGCGGCTTCACGCTGAGATATACCTGGGGTTACATCCGGGACCAGCTCCGGTTCATCAGCCGGCTCCGGAGTTTCTGCGGCGGGTTGTTGTGGAGGTGGCTGCACGGTCTCACCAGCTGCCTCACTTTCAGCGGCAGCTTCGAGTGTCAGAATTCGGTCCCGCGCGTTCATCAGGGCGATTTCCACACCCTGAAGCCTGCGGTTATGTCTGTTGAGCCTGACAAGAGAAATGATCGGCACGATGATCACGGCCAGCGAAATGGCCGTACCAAGCAGTATCAGAAAGCTCTCCATGAAGGTCGGTCTCCCAGAAGATGCGGCCCCTCGACAACTGTCCGGCGTATTTGAGCGCTTCAGGCGGCCGCTGTCAAAGAGTGATCCGAGCTAAATTCGCCGGGCCAGACGGTAAAATACTGCGCCCAGCAACACCCAGGCGATGACAATTGCCCACTCCTCCGGCCAGACGAGATGTGCCGGGCTGCCCGGCATATAGAGTAGACCCAGACCAATCGACAGAATCAGGGCCAGGGTCCCGACCAACGGACCGGCCGGTACTTTGTAAGGACGCTCAAGCTCCGGTTCCCGGTAACGCAGAACGAGAAAAGAAACTGCCACCATCGCGTAGGCGACAACAATGCCGAGCCCCCCGGCATCGACCAGCCAGACCAGCGCCTGGCGACCAAAAAAGGGCGCCAGCATTGAAAGTCCGCCGATCAGCAAAACGGCATTTACAGGCGTGTTGTATCGGGGATGAAGCCGGCCCAGGAACGCCGGAAGCTGTCCCGCGTGCGCAAGGGCATAGATGGCCCGGCTGCCGCCAACCAGAAAAGCGTTCCAGCTTGTCAGGATGCCGGCAAGCCCGGCCAGCAAGAGAAGCCGCTCTCCCCAGATGCCGTAGACGACACCGCTGGCAACGCTTGTCGCAGGATCAGATTGCAACAAAGCGTCCTGCCCCATGACGTAACCGACACCGAACACGATCAGCGCATACCAGAGCACGGCCATACCGACAGAAATCATCAGTACTTTTCCAATATCGCGGAAGGGAAGATCAATCTCTTCTGCGGCCTGCGGAATGACATCGAAGCCGACAAACATAAAGGGCACCATGACCAGAACCAGCGTGATGCCCCAGACACCGTCTTCAAACAACGGGTCCAGATTCTCGGCACTGCCGGTCAGCGAGGCACCGGCAACAAATACGATGCCGACGACAAGGATGATCGCCACAACGCTTGCCTGCAGCACGCTGGCCGTTTTGATGCCGAGAATGTTCGTCAGGGTCATGACAATCGCCCCGCCGACACCAACCATGACCCAGGTGAGGTAGACGTCCCAGCCTGCAATGGACCAGATGTAAACATTGTCAAGACCCGGCAGGAGCGAGCCTGCGACTGTTGGCAGGGCCACGGCTTCAAATGCGACAACTGAGACATAGCCAAGGACGATAGCCCAGGTACAAACAAAGGATGCCCCTCTGCCCAGGGCGCGCTCCGAATAGACATGTTCACCGCCGACAAAGGGAAGGGCAGAAGCAAGCTCCGCATAGGTCAGGCCAATCAGGGCGATGGCTGTTCCACCGACCAAAAAGGCGATGACCGCGCCCACGGTGCCAGCAGATGTAATCCAGGCACCGGTGAGCACGACCCAGCTCCAGCCAATCATTGCGCCGAATGCAAGCGCCAGAACATCGCGCCGACCGAGGAGACGTACAAAGCTTCCGTCACTCATGGCGTGCCTCTCTCTACTGCTGACGTTCAAAAACAAGTTCGCCGCCAAGCCAGGTCTGATCTACTTCCAGCTCCAGTATCCGTTCAGGATCCATGGTCAGAACGTCCTCACTAAGGACGATCAGGTCTGCGAGCTTACCTGGTTCGATGGAACCTTTGATGTCTTCCTCTCCCATCAACCAGGCGCCGTTCAGCGTGTAGGCACGAATGGCTTCCTCAATGGTGATGGCTTCGTCTGGGCCATAGGCCCTGCCCGACATGCCCTTTCTTGTGACAGCCGCATAGAGCCCGACTTTGGGGCCGATGGGCAGAACATCACTTGAGATGGCGACAAAGATGCCATGGTCCATGGGTGAGCGGATTGGGTTGTTGTGCTCAAGCCGCCAGCCATCGAGGTTTGCAACATAGCGTCCTTCAAGCGTGTAGGTGAAATTCGGCTGCTGCGTGATTGCAACATCATGATCCGCCATCAGCTGCATGGTCTCGTCCGAGGGCCGCATGCTGAAGTGATTGAGGTAGTGCCGATGGTCATCCCGTGGTGTCGCATCAATTGCTTCACTCAGTGCTTCAGCGGTAATCGTAATCGCGGCGTCGCCAATGGCGTGAATGCCCATCTGCCAGCCTGCGTCATGTATTTCGCGGATCAGGGCGCGCAATTCTTCCTCTGGCATGCGCAAGTAACCGCGATAGTCACCCTGATCAACGTAGGGTTCCGACGTATACGCCGCAGGCCCAGTGAACCCGCCATCAGCGAAAATCTTGATCGGCCCGATCCTGAGGTTCTCATCCCCGTCCCCGAAATCGGCGCGCAGGGAATTCATGACCTCTCGTCCTTCCCAGCGCAGCTGGACAGATGCCCTGGGCAGGGTGGTCGACTGTTCAGCATAGATATCGCGCCACATTTTGAAACCTTCGATGCGTTCCGATGCGTTGGTCAGGCTGGTGATGCCGTGACGGAACTGGTCGCGCAGGTTGACGATCAGGCTGGCGCGCAGTTCCGCATATGTGGCAGCCGGCACATGCTCGCCGACAATGCCTTGACGTTCGCGGATGATGCCATTGAGTTCACCGTTCTCATCATGCTCTATGACGCCGCCATCCGGGTCCGGCGTATCCTTCGTTATACCAGCGATGGAGAGCGCCTTTGAGTTGACAGCCGCACTGTGACCACCGGCGCGCGTGATTGTCACTGGATTGCCTGGTGCAGCCTGATCAAGATCACCAATCAGGGGGCGCCGCCCTTCTTCAAGCTCATCCTCAGACCAGCCGTAGCCAGTGATCCATTCGCCCGGCCCCAATTCCGTAGCTTTCTCGCGAATGAGGTATTTGATCTCTCCGATCGAGGTGACCTCTCTCAGATCAATGTAACGCAATGCATCCCCATCTATGTGCGTATGGGAATCGACAAAGCCCGGAAGGACAGTCTTCCCGCCGAGGTCGATTGTGGTGGCAGCGGCATATCGGATTGCCAGATCGTTGCCACCAACGGCGACGATATGCCCATCAGTCACGACCAGGGTGCTTGCAATGCTGTCCCCGGCGTCCACTGTGAAAATCTTGCCGTTCGTCAGAACGAGATCGGCCTGCTCCAGCTGTTCGGGCTGTTCGCATCCCGTAAGCGCCAGGCCTGCCAGCAAAAAAAGTGCGATGCCGCCTAGGCGCCTCAACAAGCTACAAGTCATTGTCTACCCCACACGTTAAGCGGCCCGCAGGCAATGCGGGCCACAGAAGTCCCCAAAATTTGTCCTAATTCTCATCATAATCACCGGCAGCACAAGGGCTGATCGGTACCCCGCTCAAGGGTGTCCTAGATATCCTCTTATATCGCCCCTGCCAATCAACCGCTTGGATCAAGTACCGATCTCGCTACGTTGCCGGCCTCAAGATCGGCAAAGGCTTCGTTGATTTCGGACAGCGGGCGACGTTTTGAGACCAGCTCGTCGAGCATCACTTTTTTGTCCATGTAGAGATCGATGATGCGCGGGATCGTGTAGTTGATGCTGGCGGATCCGTAGAGCGAGCCGATCAGTTTACGTTCAGAAAGGAACATGCGGCCCGGCACGGTAACATCTTCGCCGCAGACACCAACCACAACGGCCGTGCCGCCTGGGCGGATCATGTGAAAGGCCTGCTCGATGGTTTTGGCGAGGCCAATGGCTTCAAAAGCATAATCGAGATAGCCGCCAGCGATTTCCTGAACTGCTTTGACCGGATCTTCGTTCTTTGACGCATCAACAAAGTGCGTTGCGCCAAATTGACGGGCGAGGCCCTCTTTGGATGCCAGGACATCAACAGCAATGATATTTCTAGCGCCGGCTACCTTTGCTCCCTGAATGATGTTCAGGCCAACGCCTCCGACACCAAGCACGGCAACGTCAGCCCCGGCTTCAATGTGGGCGGCTTCTGTCGCTGCGCCAAATCCTGTAGTCACAGCGCAACCGACCAGACAGATGGTCTCGAGAGGCGCATCATCCCGCACTTTGACGACCCCACCTTCAGGCATGCAGGTGTATTCGGAGAAGCCGGCGACGGCGATGCCCTGGCGCACCGGTTCGCCGTTCGCATGCAGCCGCGGACGCGGGCCATTGAAGGCGCGTTCCGGATTGTCCGGGTGTTCACAGATTTGTGGCATGCCCCTGACACAGTAATAGCATTTGCCGCAGGTTGGATGGAATGCCATGACCACATGATCGCCTGCCACCACCGACGTTACGCCAGAACCCACTTCCTGGACGACACCAGCTGCCTCGTGACCGAGGATAACCGGCCCGCCGGGCAGCGGCCCCTTTCGGGCGGCGACAATGCTATGGAGATCTGAATGACAGACACCGCATGCAGTGATCTTGACCAGCACTTCCCCGGCTTCAGGCCCGTCAAGTGTGACGCGCTCAATCTGCATTGGTTCCGGCCCCCTGAGGACCGCGGCATTCATTTCGATTGTCATTGTTGTCTCCTTATTTCCTTAATCGGCAACACTCATCGATGGCCCTCTCGCCCGTTAAATCCAAAGGCCGATGAGAGCCCATATTTCAGCCCCATGCAAGCAGGCTCGGCTAGCGCCCAAATCTCAGACGAAGCCCAAGCGTGAACAGTCTGGGAGCGCCAATGCTGATGAGACCTGTGCCGGTTCTGCCGACCTCAACGGTTTCATCAAACAGGTTTTCGATCGCCGCATACAACTCAGCAACCTCACTAATGCGATACTGCGCTGAGACGCCGGCGAGCACGTAACTGTCCAGCGAGAGAGTGTTGGTGTCGTTTTCAAACTGTTTGGAGGTGCCCTGAAGAAATGCCGCGAAATTCCACTTTTCGCCTGGTGCATAGTTCAGCGCCAAAGTGAACTGATGCTTCGGCGTTTGAGCCAGCCGGTTTCCGACGAGTTCCGGCTCGGTCAGACTCTCTTTCACCGTGGACTTTGCATAGAGATAACTGAAGTCCAGACTGAGTGCTTCGCTGGGCTTCAGAGACGCTTCCCATTCGATACCCTTGGACCCCGTCTTCTCAAGGTTCTGGCGTTGTCGCAGCACACCGCCGCCAGGCACAAAGCCAAACGGCGGGAAATTTCCTGGCCCGGCACCAATGGTCACGTTGGCAATGGCATTTTTAAGTCGCGCCTGAAAGAGGGTGAGTTCGGTCCCGAAGACATCGTTCGGTTGCCAGCGCAGGCCAATCTCGCCGCCCAGCAGTTTCTCGGGCACGAGGTCTTCGTTGGCACCTGTCACATCGATGCGAACGCGAAACGGACGGTACAGTTCATTTATAGTGGGTGCCCGATAGCCGCTGTAGATTGCTGCCCTGAGCTGCACGGTGTTGGTTACATCATGGGCTGCGCCGAGCCTGAAATTTCCGATGACATTCGAGCGCGCATCAAATTCGTCATTTCTGAGAAACGAACCATCGGAAATTTCAGTCTCTATGCTGCGGCCGGCAAAGGATCGCCAGTAATCCAGCCTTGCACTGCCGGTGATGACAGTGTCGCCAGTTGGCAACCAGGTGCCTTCGACATAGATGCCGCTCAGGAACTGCTTGCCGCCGGCTTCGCGGACGCGCGTGCCGACGCCATCGATAAATCGGAACAGCTCATTCGTTTCACCCTTCACTGCACGGAAGTCAGCCCCCATTTCTGTTTCGAAGACGTCGCCCAAAGGAAAGCGGACGCGCAGAACGCCCCCAAATGACTGGGCCGGCACATCAAACTGATCAAGGACGATACGGTCAGAGTTGCGTTCGGCATCAACGGCAGTGAACTGATTTTCAAAGTCACGGTCCTTGAAATAGAGATGAGCTTCCCATTCTGTGCCCTTTGGGCCCGCTGCCTTGTAGGCGCTCAAGCTGACATCTATGGCATCCGTCTTGTTGGCGTTCAGCGGTGTGCCGTTTGACCGGTCTTCGCTTAAGTAACTGGATTTGAAGGTCAGCGTGAGATTTTCGCTGGCATGATGGCGAATGCCGCCTTCGACCCAGACGGTGTCCACGTCGGCCCGCTCATCAATGGTGCCGCGCTGATCCTTGTGAAGCGTATAATAGCCTTCAGAAGTCTGTTCGTTCAGATTAACAAAGAACTCTGTATCCCGTACGGTTACCTGCCCGGACAGAGACAGACTTTGCGTCTCTCTCGAACCCACTGATGCGTCGATTTCGAGAAAATTTCCGGCGCGCAGCTTGCTCTGCAGGCTGATAACACCTGCCAGCGCCGAATTTCCTGCATAGCCGGCGCCGCCGCCGCGCGTGATCTCGGCTGAGCCGACTATCGCCATTGGCAACGATGTCCAGTAGACCCAGCCGCCGAAGGGATCGTTCTGTGGCACTCCATCAAGCAAGAGAAGTGTCCGCCCGGCACCGTTGGGTCCAAGGTTTCTGAGGCTGACCCCTTGAGTTGTGGGATGGGCAACGCGACTTGATGAACGGCGGAAGAGCCCGAAACCGGGAACCCGCCGCAAGGCGTCGTCAAGGGTCAGGGCGGGAGATGCCTGCAGTTCTGCGGCACTGAGATGCGTTGATGAATAGGCGATAGAGCCTGCCGCAGGCGGAAGCTGGCCTGCAGTCACGATGATTTCGTCATCATATGGCGTTTGCGCTGCGGCGGCGCCGGCGAACAGGATGCCTGCGCAGGCCGCGACGATGCGCCTGATCATTCCTGCGGCCTGAAGCTGGTCACTGTCTGTACAGAGATGGCGGGCGCGTTGTTGCCAAAGCTTGCCCTTGTGTAGCTGAGCACAGAAGCCAGCTCCTGATCGCTGAGCACGTCAAAAGGCGGCATGACGTTTTCGTGTTCTCCACCGGGCTCGTTGGGCGGTGTCAGGACAAAGCTTATGAGCACTGCTGGACTGCCGTTGACGAGATCTGAGCCAGCCAGTGGCGGCTGAAGATAGGGGACACCGCCGCCCGATGCCTGATGGCATGTGAGGCAATGATCAAGATAGAGCTGTTCACCCTCCGCCAGAACCACTTCGACAGCCACTTCCTGCCGCTGGCCGTCTCTTTCGGATCTGGGTCCCAGCACCATGTCCATGACGACCCAGCCGACAATCGTACCGGCAGCGATGAGGGCTGGAAAAATGAAACGACCGGGCACAGCGTTTACGCCCCTAGCCCTGCTCGCCGGTGTAAGTGATGCGCCAGATTCTGCCCTTCATCGAATCCGCAATGTAAATGGCGCCATCTGGTCCTTCCGCGAGACCGACGGGTCGGAACACGGCTTCGCGGGGATCGAGAAGCTCATCCGCTCCCTTAAATCCATCTGCGAAGGGAAACGCGTCTCCGCTTGGTCGACCGTCTTCAAAGGGAACAAACATGACCTTGTAGCCTCCCTGGGGCAGTGGTGCGCGGTTCCAGGATCCGTGGAAAGCAATGAACGCACCGCCATCATAGGCGGCGGGGAAGGCGGCACCGCGATAGAAAATCAGATCATTTGGCGCCCAGTGACCTGGGAAAGTGTAAATCGGCTCGGCATACTGGCCGGCTTCCGCTTCTGTTTGCCCGTCACCGCCATATTCCGGGCCAACCATGCGGGCGCCACGAATATGATCATAGTAAGTATAGGGCCAACCGTGATTTGAGCCATCTTCCGCAACATGGAATTCTTCCGATGGCAGCTCTGCGCTTTGTGCATCGTCATAATAGTCGCCCCAGAGGCCAGCCAGCTGATCGCGGCCGTGCATCATGAAATAGAGCTTGTTACTGTCCTGGTTCCAGTCGATTGCCATCGCGTTTCTCAGACCACTGGCATATTGATGGCCATGATCGGCCTGGGTCTGACCAGGCGTCGAAGCATCAAACCGCCAGATGCTTGCCTGGCGCACCTTTTGCGGACAGGGATCAAGCCCTGGCGAGCCGGCCGAGCGCGGGTTCTCCTGACAGGCGTTTGATGGTGCACCGACGTTGACATAGATGTTGCCCTCATCATCGAAGGTGAATGTCTTGGAGGCATGAGCCCTTTGCTCAGGAAAGCCGGAGATCATGATCTCGCCTTCGCCCGGCGGGACGAGAGTGCCATCTTCAAACTCGTAGCGAAAAACCGTCGTTGTGTTGGCGAAGTAGAGGTCGCCATTGTGCAGGCCGAGGCCCGTCCCGGCCCCTGCCCCGAAGCTCTGAATGATGTCAGCGATGCCGTCACCATCCCGGTCCCGAATGGCGACAAGACCGTGATCGCCCTCAAGAGCCTCTCGCAAGGACACAATGACATCGCCATTGTCCCTGACCACAATGTGGCGCGCCTTGCCAACATTGTCGGCGAAAACCGTGGCCCGGAAACCCTCTGGAACGGTTATGCCAGGACTGTCGACGAAGTCGGCCTGCTGGCCTCGATCTCCGCCCAGCTCAGGCCCTGTGGTCGCATCCTGATCCCCGGAGACTGATCGCCAGAGAAGTACAAGGACGACGATCACGCCGCCAAGCACCAAAAGACTTCCGATTATCGCACTCCGGCTTGGCATTTGAACCCCCTCTTTAACCCGCAGCTACTGCGCCGCCCTGGATTCATACCAGAAGTTCAGCCAGAAATTGAGGAAGAAATGAGAAAATGGAGCGCCCTGGCGCCTAGTTTATCTGTTGTCCATGAACTTTGTAGGTGCCGCCTTCAAGATTGGAAAAGAAATCACCAACTTGCGGATGGCGAACCGGCTTGCCGGATAGATCCGGTTCCAGATTCTGTTCAGAAACATAGGCGATGTATGTCGTCTCTTCATTTTCGGCGAGAAGATGATAATAGGGCTGATCGCGCTTGGGACGCACTTCTTCAGGGATAGATTCGAGCCATTCTTCAGAGTTTGAAAAAGTGGGGTCGACATCAAAAATGACACCACGGAATGCGTAGTGACGATGTTGAACAATTTGCCCGACGCTGAATTTGCCCGAGCGATTCACTTTTTCAAGACCAACGGCAATAACCTGTACTGCAGTCAAGTCATCGAATTCAGGGTCGTCCTGATTTTCCCAGTCATTCTCGATCATTTTCGGTGCCTTCACACGTGATCATCCTGTAACTGAAATAATTACAAAATGGATCGACTATTTAGTCCTTCAGGCCCTGGCGCGGACAAGCTCAACCAGTTCATTTGTTTCCGGGAAACGGTTCAGTGCCTTTTTGGAAAAGATCAGATCCTTTTCAAGGGTCACTTCAAATACACCGCCGGATGCTCTGATGAGTTCGATGTCGGCGTCAAAGGCTTTCAGTAGTTCGTCTCTCTCACGGAGAGCGTTCGGTTCGTAGCCTCAACCACCGCAGTATTCAATGAAAAGCTTCATTTGCTGGTTCCATAAATTGCCGCGTTCAGATTGCCTGTCTAATATGCGGTTTTGGGGCCAGAATTTCAAGTGATTCGGGCCCTTGCAAAGCGTTCCTACACTTCAATTGCGCCGAAATTGTGCATTGGCTATGGTCACACTTTTTAGAATGGGGTCGGTATCCGGCCCGCGGCAGGAGCAATCCGTTGGACTCTGAAGCATTGCAGAAAACCCTTGAAGCCTCACCGTTTCAGCGCTGGCTGGGCGTCACGCTTATTGGCCATGATGACACTGGCATCGAAGTTCAGATTCCCTGGCGCGAGGAACTGATCTCGAACCCGTCTACAAAATCCGCCCATGGCGGCATCCTTGCAACATTGATTGATTTTGTCGGCTTTTATTCCGTGCTGGTCGCTGGTGGCAAACCGTCAGCAACGGTCGATGTCCGGGCTGACTACCATCGAATTGCAACCCCCGGCACGCTCAGGGCCAGGGGCAATATCATCAAGCTCGGCAGCCAGTTTTCATCAGCCGAGACGCATATCTTTTCAGAAGCCGACAAACTGCTCGCCAGCGGCAGGGGCACCTACTTCACAGCACGATGAATTAGCGCGATGATATGACCATTTTCGATATTCAAATGGTCGAAGCCGCAAGCGTGGCTCCGGCGCCAGTGCGCCGCCCTTGTGGAGCCGTGCGTGCTTGCACGCATCGGCGTGAACGACCGGAACCTGAGCCCGATTCCATGATTGTGGAATCGGGTGGAGCGCCCGGATCACCTCTGGTTGACAAGAAATTCCTCGTTGACGCAGTTCATGAGCCTGCCATCGGTTACGTACCTGACGGCCACTTCAATGCCCTTGTAGCGCATGTCACGAACACTTTCGGGCGTGAAGTAGGCTGCGTGGGGCGTGATCAAAAGGCGATCATTCAGCCACTCCGCCCCGTTATGCCAGTCGGCAATCAGCCTGAGGTTGGTGTTCGGCGGCTCCTGCGGCACAACGTCGAGCCCGGCAGCCAGCACCTTATCGGATTCAAGGGCATCATAGAGCGCTTCGAGATCCACCAGTGGACCGCGGGCCGAGTTGATCAGGATAAGGCCTTCCTTGGAGTGACTGAGGACTTCGGCGTCAATGAGATCGCGGGTGTCATCGCTCAGAGGAACGTGAATGGAAACAATGTCGGACTGGCTGAACAGCTCGGCCAGTGTATCGACGCGGCCAACGCCGATGGCGAGGTCGGAACCGTTCGGTTTGTAGGGGTCATAAAAGATCACATCCATGCCAAACGCCTTGGCTCTCAGAGCCGTCGCCGTGCCGATACGGCCAAGCCCGACGACACCAAAGGTGCAATTGGACAACCGCCTTGCTGTGGGCTGTGGCATGGCACGCCAGGCTCCGCCCGGATCTTTTCGCGTCCGCTCATTATACATATGTATGCCTTTGACCAGCGTCATCATCAGCGCGATCGCATGATCGGCAACTTCCTGCGTACCGTAATCCGGCACATTACATACCGGAATACCTGCTGCGCCCCAGGTCTTGATGTCCATGTTGTCGAAACCGACTTTCGGGGTCACCAGAATACGCGTGTTCGGAACATCATCAGGCGTTATGGACATCAGAGGATCAGGCCCTGAAACCAGGGCATCCGCTTTTTTCCACATATCCTCCGGCAGCGACGCGGGATCGGTCAGACCGGTTGGAAAGATATGAAGTTCCACATCCTTGGAAAGTGAAGCGGCATCTTCTTCGACATCATGGTCCGGCCAGCGGCTTTGCGGCATCAGAATATGCTTTGGCATAGTTCCCCCTAAGTTCTGTTTTTTCTCTTTTTCTATTTGCCGAGAGGCTAGCCTTCCCAAAGCCCGTTGAAAAGCCCCGAAACCGCCAGATTTCAGCCAATTATTTCATGTTCATTGCCGTTCCAGAACGGCGAGCGCTTGAGATCGATGAATTTTCTCTCATCCTCAAGGAGAATCCGGCCGGCTTCGGCCCGTTCCTCCGGCGTGGCTGCTGAAGTGCCGTCAGGATCGAACCATAGCTCCGCCACTCCATCAAAGGCATCCGGTGCTTCGCGGATACGCGCGCCTGCTGAAGGGCCATCCTCGTAGGCATGAACCTGGACATAGCGCTTGATGCCGAGGGCGTCTTTATGCTTCCTGACGAGGGGGCCATGGGTATTGAGCCAATAGTCCTGGAATTCTTCGCGGCTGAGGTGTGGCAATCTATGGAGATTGAAGACAAGTTTGATCATGGAACTCTCCTTTCGTATTGAGATCAGCCGAGCCAGCCGGCGATGCCGACTCCCAGAAATGTTGCAACGGCATAGCCAAGAGTGCCGCAGAGGATCGCTGGCGTCACCAGAGCCTTCCAGCCTTGCGCCCCCGCAAGGGCTGCGGCTGTCGTCGGACCAAGCGCGCAGGCGTTCGATGCAATGATCATTTCGGAGAGATCAAGCCTGAACAGCTTGCCGCCGATCAGGATTGCGCCGAACTGGAAAACCAGGATGATACTGGCGAGCAGGAACAGGATCGGGGCCGTGCCAATGAGGGCGCTGATATCCGCGCCTGCACCGATTGCACCGAAAAACACATACATCAGCGCCATGCCAATCTCATAGTCGCCTTCAAGCGAACCGATCTGTTTCGGCAGGAAAGTCGCCAGCGCAACCACAAAGGCTGTAATCAGCAGGATGCCAATGCTTGGCACATCGAGCAGGGCAGCAATGCCGAAGCCCGCGAAGCAAAGCCCGAAAGAGAGCCCGACACCCGACGTCATGTGGGTGAGATCCAGAGGTGGTCGCGCGGCTTTTGCGTCTTCCCTTGTCGGCGTCTGTGCATTTTCAATGTGTGCCGTGGCATAGGTCCGCCGGAAGAAGGCGATGGCCGGCATGGAGGCGAGCAAAATGAGATAAAGCGTGCCTGCCACGTTATCGGCGGCAACGGCTGCACTAAGCTGATCGCTGGCCGTGAATTGCAGTGCCTCGGCGGTTGCCGCAAAGTTCATCGAGCCGCCGACATAAGTAGCAGTGAAAATGCCTGTTAAGTCAGCGGCCTCGGACCCAAGGGGCAAGAGGTAAAAGGCAACGAATGCGCCGATCACAGTGCCCGCTGAGCCAATCACGAAAGCAATCAGGGTGGGGCCTGATTCCCGGATAATGCGGCGAATGTCGGCCTTGAACAGCAACAGTGGAATAGCAAGGGGCACGAGATAGGCCCAGACCGTGTCATAGACCGGTGACGCGGTTGGAATGACACCCAGATTCGAAAGCAGGAGAGAGCAGACGATCACCGTGATGGCGCCCGACATGCGGCTGCCGATGCGCGTCCGTTCCGACCAGAAGCCGAAAGCCGCAAGGCCGATCAGTACGCCCCAGAGTGCGAAAGTCTGATCGGCCCCGATAAGCGGGAATTCCATTTCAGGAACCCGCTATTTACCCTTCCAGTTCGGTGGCCGCTTTTCAGAGAATGCGACGGGCCCTTCGATATAGTCCTCGCTCTGGGCCATGGTCGCGACGGCAGGATAACTGGCCGCCTGTGCTTCCTGGAGCGACGCATGGTCAAAACCTGCATAGGCGACCTGCTTTGTTGCCCGAATGGAAAGAGGCGAAAGTTCAAGAATCTGATCGGCCCAGCTTCTTGCGGTGGCCATCAGGTCCGCCTGCGGCACCACCTGATTGACGAAGCCAAGTTCCAGACCTTCCTGAGCACCCACATGGCGGCCTGTTAGCATCATGCCGAGCGCGCGCTTCAGGCCGATTTGACGCGGCAGGCGATGAAGGCCGCCGGCAAGTGCGGCAAGACCCACGCGCGGCTCCGGCAGCGCAAAGCGCGCATTGTCGGACGCAATAATCAGATCGCAGGCCAGCGCAATTTCAAATCCACCACCCATGGCAACGCCGTTTACTGCCGCGATAATAGGCTTGTCGCAGGTATAGCGGTTCGTCAGCCCAGCGAATCCGGTCGCCGCACCTGGTGCCCGACCGCCTGCCGCCTGGAACTTGAGATCATTGCCGGCGCTGAAAGCCCGGTCGCCCTCGCCAGTGATAATAGCGACCCAGAGATCATCATTCTTCTCAAAGTCATCCCAGACTGCACTCAGTTCCACACTGGCGTGGCCATGAAGCGCATTCATGACCTCAGGCCGCGTGATCGTCACGATGAGCAATCGCCCATCGGTTTCGGTACTGCAAAATTCACCCATTGGGTCCCCCTGACCTCTTGATTGCTACGTTGATAGGATTGTTGCTGACGCGGGCCCCAGTTTCAAGGGCCGGCAAGGCTTCGGCGCACACGATCCGGCGTGAAGGGTATTTCCCTTAGCCTCACGCCGATGGCGTCAAACACTGCATTCGCAATGGCTGCAGGTGCCGGGCCCTGAGTGCCCTCACCGGCGCCCATATAGGGTTCGCCCGGCTGATTGAGGATCACAGTCTCAATCTCGGGCGCTTCGTCCATCCTGAGAATGGGATAGGTCTCCCAGTCGCGTGATGTGATGCGGACATTGTCGAAAGTGACCTGTTCCTTCAGCGTCCAGCTCGCGGCCTGGATAAAACCGCCTTCAAGCTGATTGGCGAGACCATCCGGATTCACGACCTGGCCTGCATCACCTGAAATCACGGCACGCTGAAGGTCGATGATCCCGGTTTTCGGATCGACAGCGAGTTCGACGATCATGCAGGCATAGCATTGCAGGTTCTTGTATTGGGCGAAGGCAATGCCCCGGCCTTCGTTCTCGCCACGCTCTGAGCCCCAGTGCGCGCGATCTGCAGCTGCCTCGATCACTGCAATAGCGCGTTTGTCAGTTAGGTGAGAGAGCCTGAAGGCGACCGGATCAATGCCAGCTTCAAGGGCGAGCTCGTCCATGAAGGACTCAATGGCGAAGACATTTGCGTAGGCTCCAAGCCCGCGCATGGACGAGACGCGGACGGGTCGGGCTTCGACAAAATGCGTGACAATGCGGCGCTCTCCCACATCGTAGAGATGATCCGCGTTTCGGTGCGCACCGACATGGCGGCCACCCGTCGGTCGCGTGACGGGTGCGGCCACCGGCGGATCGCGCTGCCAGTCCGAGACGAAGGCCGATCCCTCCAGTCCCGGTCGCGGACGGCCGGTGTGGGCGTTTGAGGTTACATCGTGGTTCCAGCTTGTAATCTTGCCGCTGTCGTCCACTGCACCCGCCATCTGCATGACCATTGCCGGGCCATAGGGTTCAAACGCGTGTTCATCGTCTCTCGTCCACTGGAGCCGGATCGGCGCACCGGGCCGGGCTATTGCCAGCCTGGCGACCTCGTAGGCGACATCGTCAGCGCCGTTCTGGCCGTAGCAGCCAGCGCCTTCGCGATGGGTGCAATGGACATTTTCGGGTGCCAGTTTGAGCCGCTCGGCCAGGACGTCACGCAGAATGTAAATGCCCTGAGAGTGGCTCCAGACCTTGAGCTTGCCGTCCTTGAATTGTGCGACCGCAACGGATGGCCCGATGGACGCATGCTGGTGATAGGGCCGTGTGTAGGTGGCTTCGATGGTGCCGGTGGACCGGATGACGTCTGGCACAGGGTCTGCGCTCGGTGTGCCATCGACGACAAGGGCCGCGCTGTCGACATTTTCAAGGAGCCAGGCGTGGAGCGTTTCTTGATCGGGCAACGTAGCCGCTTCATTCCATCTGGCGTTCGCGATCGCGGTCTCAAGCGCTGCCACTGCCGCGGCCTCTGTCTCACAGATGATGCCGATAACGCCACCGTCTTCAATGAGCTCTGCAGCAATGGCGTCACGGTCGAGAGATACGAGGCGCGCCCGGTAGCTCGGTCCCCGCAGTATGCGGGCATGAACCATATCGGGCAGCCTGAGATCATGGAGAAAGGCTTCAGCGCCGGTTACCTTTGCCGGCAGGTCGCTTCGCTCAATACTCTGGCCGACCACGCTGTAGCTGTCGGCTGATTTTGGCTGGCCTTCGCCATTTGCTTCCCACAGGTCGTCGCGGGAGCTTGAAATTTCCCAATAGCTCGTCGTCTTGTTGGTGCCTTGAGCGCTGATAATGCCGTTCGCGATGACGAGTTCATCTTCCGACACCTCGAGGGTTACAGCCGCTGATTTTTTCATGTTCATCCGCAAGTCGGCCGACGCCTGGCGGATGGCGTTGCCGGAAAGCTCGAGTGACATGCTGCCCGTTGTCGCCCCTTCGTTGGGCGTGGCTTCCGTGTCTGCACCAACGACCATGATCCGCGAGAAATCCACATCGAGCTCTTCCGACGCAATCTGGGCGAGGGCGGTTTTGATGCCCTGACCGAGCTCCACCTTGCCGGAAAACACCGTCAGGCTTTCGCCATCATCTTCAAAGCGGAACCACTGCCCGAGCCGCCTGTGACGATGAAGCGTCGGCGGCAGCATTCGTTTTTCTGGCTCCCTGCTCATGTCCCCGCTCTCCGCATTTCCACGGCGGCAGATTTCACCGCCTTTAGCACTCGATGATAAGTGCCGCAGCGACAGAGATTGTCGCGAAGGGCAGATTTGATTTCGTCGTTAGTGGGAGCAGAGTTTCGGTCCAGTAACGCCTTGGCCGCCATGATGATGCCTGCCGTGCAATAGCCGCATTGCGCGGCTTGCGCATCCAGGATGGCCTTCTGAACCGGATGCAGAGCGCCAGCAGCGCCAATCCCCTCAATGGTTTCGATGGATTTCCCTGCCGCATCCGCGACCGAGAGGCCGCAGCTCATAATGGCCTCGCCATCAATGATCACGGTGCAGGAACCGCATTGCTCAAGCCCGCAGCCATATTTCGCACCATTGAGCTCAAGATCACCCCTGAGGGCATAGAGAAGTGGTGTATCTGCAGCAGCGCTGACGGTTCGCGTCTCCCCGTTCACCAGAAGAGTGGTTTGTTCGTTCATGGAAGTCCCCCTGAAGCCGGAAAGTCTGGCAGAGCCATGACAATTTCACCAGTGCCATCCGCCGTCTGGTCTGGCAAAATGCCGGAATGAGCAAAGATATTCTTCTGACTGGCTTCAAGCCCTTCGGCGAACACAAAGTCAACTCAAGCTGGGAAGCCGCAAAAATCGTTGGCGCACGGTATCCCGATCAGATTCATATTGCAGAACTGACTGTGGACCATGTTCCGGCGTATGAGCAGATGACTGGGCTTCTTACCCAACTGAAACCGCGAGTGTGCCTTGCCACCGGCCTTGCCGCGGGTGATGTGATCAGGATCGAACGGGAAGCCAGAAAGCCCGAAGCGCTTGAACACATTGAAGGGCCGTCGCTTCACACAGGTGACTGGGACTATGAGGCCATGGAAGCCGCGATCATGGACGTCGACACACGTGTTGTTACATCAACCAACTGTGGCCAGTATATCTGCGAGACTATCTACTGGACCTGCATGAATTACAAAGCCAATGCAACATTGCCTGAGGTGGCGACATTCCTGCATCTGCCGCCTGTCTCGGAGGACTTTCCGGCGGAGCATCTTGCAAATGTGGTTTCTAATGTCCTGAAACCGTTTCTGGATTGAGCAAAGAGGAGTGGACAGACATGAGCGCTATTCGGAAATCTGCAAAGGTCGTTGGCGGCGGCGTCAGAGGCATCTGGTGGATTATCCTGCTTGCCTCCATTGCCTATCACGCGGGCCGGATCGTCGCCAATCTGGAGACACGATTTTACCTGGCAAAGGCGGCGGAGTGGTTGCGCACTGGCCTGGTGGGAGAAAACTGGGCCGCACTCGATTTCCTCTTTGATGATGGGCTGACCTGGATTTTGTCTGTGCTTTTCGGTGTGGCGCTCAAGTCCGTTTATGATTTGTCGAAGAGAGCCTTCAGGGCCAGACGACAGCACACAGCTGACCAGCTCTGATCGTGCATTTGCACGTCAGACAAAGACAATGATCTGACACGTTACCCCCGGCACCAGAAATTCCGGGAGAGTGATCGCAAGGAAGTCATCCTGGCGTCGCCCGAATGACTACTCAGCCAAGGCCGAGTATCTTACCGGCGAAATCGAAGTCGTCCAAATCAAGATCCGCCACTGTTACACCCGTGAGGCTTACGCTTCCCCATGTTCCGGAATCGTTGCCTGCGGTTACGACGGCGTCTCCCGCATAGTTTTCCGTCAACGTGAGCGCCAGATCCGGCACGGTATCTTCAAAGAGCGAGAAATCGAGCACGTCGCCAACCCCGGGGCCGGCCAGAAAGTCTGTGATAATGTCATCCCCGAAGAAGTCAGAAAACTCGAATACGTCATTGCCGTCCCCGCCTTCCAGCTTGTCATCACCACCTCTGCCATTCAGACGATCATTTCCTTCCAGGCCCCAGATTGAATTTCTACCGGAGTCGCCATAGAGATCGTCACCGTGGAGCGAACCGGAGATGTTCTCGATGCTGACGAGGGTATCAGCCAGAGCGATTGAGGACAGGTCAGATGAGGATGATTCAGGTGAGATCCGTTCAACGCCTCTTCCGGTTTCCAGGTCGACAAATACACCCGCCGGATCCTGATACGTGATGTACCAGACAGTGTCGGTGCCGGTTCCACCATGCAGATAATCCTGACCAGAACCACCCAGCAACCAGTCGTCCTGGGCCTGGCCATAGAGCCTGTCATCACCACCACGGCCTTGCAGGGCATCACCGCCATCCCCGCCAAGGAGCAGGTTCCTCTCATTGTCGCCTTTGAGTATGTCCGAAAAGTCGCTCCCGATAGCGTCCTCGAAATTGTATATTCGATCGCCGTAAGCCCATCCTCCAGCGTTGGGCGTAAAGTAGCGAAATAGCCAGTTTCCGCCCAAATCGATCTGAACAGCTCGGAACGCGCCACTCATGTCAACAGTATCTTCACCGGCGCCGCCATCCCAGACGCTGAAGTTCGTCTCGTTAAGTGACATCCGCTGGTAGAAGTAGCCAATTCTATCTGCGCCGTCACCGCCATTCAGAATGTTTCGGCCATCGCCACCATCGATAGTGTCTTTTCCGCCGCCGCCATTGATGATGTTGTTCTGTGCATCGCCAATCAGCGTGTCACCCCATCTGGAACCAGTGATGTTCTCAATACTGAAAAGCACGTCGCCTTCGGCGTGTCCGCGTGACTGCAGGGCTGCCCTCAGATCAACAAACACCTTTCCATCAGATGCCGTGTAGTCAATGGTGTCATTTCCAGCCCCGCCCTGAATGATGTTGGCGAGCTCATTGCCCCTGAAGACGTCATCAAAGTCAGTGCCAATAACATTTTCAATGCTGTGAAGAGCATCGCGGCTGGTTTCCCTACCATCCGCATCGAGCTCAATGGCACGACCCCACTTGCCGTTCAAACCCAGAGCAATGTCTACACCTCCCACAGCGCGCACATATGACACCTCGTCCACGCCCGCGCCGCCCTTGACTATGTCGCTGCCAAAGCGAGCATGGAATGTGTCATTGCCACTGTTGCCGATCAGCCGGTCATTGCCCTGAAGACCGGTCAAAATATCATCTCCGGCACCGCCGAGGAGTGTCTCGGATCTGGTGCTGCCCGAGAGAATATCATCTCCCTGGGATCCCTTGACGACTTCAATACTGATCAGTGTGTCGTTGATGATTACAGCGCCACTGTCGCTATAGCCTTTGGCCGTGCCACGCTGCAAATCAACTACGATGTGGTTCAGACCAAGGTCAATGTAAGTGTGGTATTGCGCATGATCCCGACCGGTGCCGCCATTCAGGACGTTGGTGCCGAGGCCACCCCGAAGGATGTCATTCCCTTCATCACCGAACAGCTGATCATCGCCCGCAAGGCCATACAGCCTGTCATTGCCGCCAAGACCATGGATAATGTCATTGAAATCGGTGCCAATGAGAATGTCGGCGCCGCGGGTACCATAGATTTTAGCCATACTCTTGTACTCCACAATTGAACTTCGGATATGCGATCCGCCGTTACCTTCCCAGTGAAGCTCTGCATCCCACGCTGACTTGGAGGCGGGTCACAGAAAGAAGTATTTCCTTTGCAAAGCAAATAAGCAGACGATTAAGTTTAAGTCAACTGTTGGAAATTTTTCCTAATCCATTGTCTTTAAGTAATTGTTACAAATCATGAATCTGAATCTGCCGGTTGGCGAAGGCCGGGCAGTTTGCGAGCTGTGACGCGCTAATCTGACGTTTTGTCATGAACACCAGTCATCGGAAAGCTCAGGACCCTGTATGGCTGCAGCACCAGAGGTACAATAAGAAAGGGCGCTCCCTCAAACGATAGAGTGAGCGCCCTCCCTCCCCCAGAAAACTTGTGGCGGTTATTCTGCTGCGACGGCCGTGGTTGCCAGGCCGGCGGCGCGGCCAAGGATCGCTTCGGCGTCGGCAACGATGCGTGAAATGAGCTCGGCGCAGGTTGGCACGTCGTTAATGATGCCAATGACGACACCTGCCGACCAGATGCCGGCATCGATATCGCCGGTTTCATAGACACCGCGACCACGCACGCCCGCGACCAATGGTGCGAGATCGGCGATTGTATGCTCAGTTTCCTCACGCTCATTCACCTGGATCGCCACTTCATTCTTGAAGACACGTGACGTGTTACGGAGGTGACGGAAAATGAGTGTCGTGTCGAGCTCGTTTGATTCAACCATCTTGTCCTTGACGTTCTGATGGACGCGGCTTTCTTTGGTGCACATGAAACGGGTGCCCATATTGATGCCTTCGGCACCCAGAACAAGTGCCGCTGCAAGGCCGCGGCCATCGGCGAAACCGCCTGAAGCGATCATCGGAATTTTGATCCTGTCGGCGGCTGCCGGAATGAGGATGAGGCCCGGCGTATCATCTTCGCCGGGATGACCTGCGCATTCAAATCCGTCAATGCTGATGGCATCAACGCCTGCGCGCTCGGCACTGAGTCCATGACGTACCGATGTGCACTTATGGATGATCTTGATGTCGGCTGCCTTGAATTTTGGCAGGAAAGCCTTCGGATTGGAGCCTGCGGTCTCGACGATTTTGATGCCGCTCTCGACAATGGCGTCCATATATTCTTCATAGGGCGGCGGGTTCAGTGACGGCAGGATGGTGAGGTTCACGGCGAAGGGCTTGTCGGTCATTTCACGGCAACGATCGATTTCCTTCTTGAGATCTTCGGGAGACGGCTGTGTGAGAGCAGTCAGGATGCCGAGGCCACCGGCATTTGAAACTGCTGCGACGAGCTCAGCAACGCCTACCCACTGCATGCCACCCTGGACGATGGGATGCTCCACACCAAACATTTCTGTAAATCTGGTCTTCACTTTGGTTTGCTCCTGCTATTTTCATTGATTTCGCCCCTTTTGCGGGGTCCAAGAAAATTGGTTAGCGTTCCTCTTACTAGGAATGGATCGGGCCGCCAAGGCGTTTCCCGATCAATTGCGAACGGCTCTCAAGTTAGATCAAGGGCTATGCCGCGATGCTTCGATCTTCGTGCACCCAGGCCCCAATGATGTCGCGCACCATGGCGGCCATTTCCCGCGGCAGGTCAAGCATCATGTGATGCTGTGCTCCTGGCAGCTGATAGATCGTGCCCTTACCGGCAAGGGCTTCCGCGGTGATATCTGTGAATATGGGAATTCGACGGACGCTGTCTGACCCCCAGATCGCGGCAACACGGCAATTCAGATCCTGAAGCGTTTTGCCCTCAGGCTCGACGACGGGCTGTTCATGAGAGCGGTGGTCAAATTTCCATGTGTAGCCGCCTTCGAGCGCACGAAGGGAGTGGCGGCCCACATAGTCCATGATGAACTGATTTTTGCAGGTCTGGTCCGGCATGAGCCGAAAACGACCGGTCGCTTCATGGAAGTCCTCATAGACTTTTGTCGGCCTTGGTTCTCTCATCGGTCGGTTGACAGCCTCTGCCACAGGCTTGGGCCAGCGAAGAACCGCATCCAGAAGAACAATGCCCGCAAGTTCGTTCTCATATTCAATGGCTGTGCGCGTCGTCAGCATGCCGCCAAAACTGTGGCCGACCACGAAAGGATCGGGACCCAGCGCTTTTGCCACGCTCAGAATTTCCTTGGAAAAGATTTCGCCGGTGTATTCGTCTCGCCAGCCACTATCGCCATTGCCGCTCAGGTCCATGGAGGCAACATGGAACTCGTCCATCAGCAGGGGCGCTACAAATGCAAACCAGCGGGCATGGGCACGAGCACCATGGACAAACAGCAGGGGCGGCTTCTCGGGATCGCCCCATTCAAGGAAATGGACGGGGCAGCCTTCGACATCAACGGTGCGGCTCTGATGGGGTGCGGCGATGGCCTGGGCAAACCAGTATGGTTCTTCAGTGATTGAATCAGTGGACATGAAATCCCGTTCGAAGATGGTCTTAAGTTTTGCGTTCTTGCTTTTCTGGTGAGCGATATTAGTCAAAGTCATGTAAATGTAAATTCAGACATCTTCATTTCCAGAAGGACAGACCATGCGCGCGTATGAAATTATTGAGGGCCAGAGCATCGACAATCTGAAAATTGGCGAACGCGACATGCCGACGCCCGGCCCAGGCCAGGTGGTTGTCAAAGTAGAGGCTGTATCTCTGAACTACCGAGATTTGTTGACGATCCAGCGGCCTGCCGGCGATCCATTGGTTCCCTGTTCCTGTGGAGCGGGCACTATTTCAGCTGTCGGCGACGGCGTACAATCACTCAAGGAAGGTGACCGGGTGGCCTCAGTGTTTTTCCAGACCTGGGTCGAAGGGGGACCCTCTGCCGCAAATCGGAGCCAGCCCCTGGGCGGCGTCCTTGACGGCATGCTTCAGGAATATGCTCTTCTCAGCGAAATGGGTGTTGTGCCGATCCCGGACAGCATGACCCTGGCTGAAGCGTCGACCCTGCCCTGTGCCGGCCTGACAGCCTGGCGCGCGCTCATTGAAGAATGCCACGTCAAGGCCGGCGACACTGTTCTTTGTGAGGGAACCGGTGGTGTCTCAATCTTTGCGCTTCAGTTCGCCAAAATGTCCGGCGCAGAGGTGATTATCACCTCTTCAGCCGATGAAAAACTGGAACGGGCAAAGGCGCTCGGCGCGGATCACGGGATTAACTATACCTCGGAACCTGAATGGGGTCGCGCGGCGCGCGGTCTGACAGGTGGTGCGGGTGTCGATCACATCGTTGAAGTGGGGGGCAGCGAAACGCTGTTGAACGCAATCGGCGCAGCAAAGGTCGGCGGCAATATCATCCTGATCGGTATTCTGTCAGGATTTTCAAAGGAAATTCCTATTGGATCCATATTCGGGAACAATCTGCATATGACCGGCATCTCGGTCGGCAGCCGCGCCATGATGGTCGATATGATTGCCGCCATGTCAGCGAACGGCATGCAGCCGGTGATCGACAAGAGATTCAGCTTTGACGATGCTCAGGAAGCCTTCCGGACCATGCAGGCGGGCACGCACTTCGGAAAGATCTGTATTGAATTCTAGGCCGGGCTAGCGTTCCGATAGAGCATTGTCCATGGCGCGGTGGATGGGTTTCAGCAGGTAATTCAGCACGGTGCGCTTGCCGGTCAGTACATCCACCTGGGCTTCCATCCCGACAACCACATCTTTTTCCTGGCCGCCTTTGATCAGAACCGTTTCATCGGTGCGAACCCGAACATGATAAAACGTGTTGCCGCGTTCATCCGTTGTTGTATCGGCACTGATGTTTTCAAGCTGCCCCTCCAGAGAGCCCCAGATGGCAAAGTCATATGCTGTGATTTTGACATTGGTGGCTTGCCCGGGAACAAGGAAACCACGATCCTTCGGCGGAATCAGTGCGTCTATCAGCAGCGAGTTCTGTTCCGGCACGATGTCGATCAGATCCATACCAGGTGTGACGACACCGCCAATGGTCTTGATGTGAACGGTATTGATCGTTCCTTTGATTGGTGACCGGACTTCGGTCCGTGCCACGCGATCGAGGGCAGCAATGATAGTTTCCTCAAGGACAGAAACCTCGGCCTGGATCTCATTGCGCAGCCCCAAAACCTCAGACTCGAAGGATTGCTGTTTCTCAAGCACCCGTTCCTCAGCTTCGGCGAGAGCGGCTTGCGTTCGCTGATAGGCGTTTCTGGCGTTGTTGTATTGGGTTACCAGGTCATTAATTTCACGGCGCTTTTGCAGAACCTGCATCTGAGAGACCGCGCCCATGTAATAGGACTCTTCGATCATGTCCTGTTCCTGTTCTGCGATCTTGATGCTCTCAGCAAGGCTTCTGTATTCCTGCAGATATCCGGCGCGTTCTTCGCGGCGCTGCACAACCTGCTGGCCAAGGATAGCAAGCGAGTTCCGAAGCTGGGACTGATGGCTGGCATAGAGTTCCTCTTCGCGCCTCAGGATTGCTTCCCGGCCTTCCAGGATAGAGTCCGGCAGGACAATATCGCCGCCTTCAATCTCAGCAGTCAGCCGCGCAAGCGTACCAACCAGACTGTAGTAGCGTTGCGTGTCTTCCCGAAGGCGAGCCGCAAGACCCGTATCATCAATGCGCATGATGACCTGGCCTTCTTCAACCTGGTCTCCTTCCTCAATGAGCAGCTCTGCAAGAATGCCGCCTTCCAGATGCTGCACAACCTGCATGCTTTGGGAGGTGATGACGACGCCGGTTCCGCGGACAACCTCATCAATCTCCGCCAGGGCAGCCCAGGTCACAAAAACGACCAGAACGGCCGCTGACGTGACCATCAATCCGTTGAGCCAGGCGTGAGGTGTGCGCATCAAATCCGCACTGACGCTTGTGACGCGACCGTTCATTCCTGGCCTCCCAATCTCTGCAGCACTTTCTCTTTTGGACCATCAAGCGCGATACGACCTTTGTCCATGACGATCAGCCGATCAACAAGGGTGAGCAGAGCCGGCCGATGGGTCACAATCACGAAGGTCTTGTTTTTCAAGAGGGGCTGCAATCGCTTTAAAAAGGCCTGCTCACTGCGCCCATCAAGAACGCTTGTCGGCTCATCAAAAAGAAGCATTGGCGGGTCTCGCAACAGAGCACGTGCAAGAGCAATAGATTGACGCTGGCCACCGGACAAAGCCTGCCCAGATTCGCCAATCGGCTGTTCAAAACCCAGCGGACATCGTTCGAGCCAACCCATGACGCCTGCAACTTCGGACGCCTGAATAATTTCTTCGTCGGTGGCCTGGGGATGATGAAGTGTGATGTTTTCCCGGATTGATCCCTGGAACAGATCGACGCTCTGGGTCATGTAACCGATGTTGGCTCTGAGATCGTATGGATCAATCTGGGTTACATCCATGCCGTCGACAGAAACAGAACCGCTGCCTGTCTGATAAAGATTGAGAATGAGCCGCAAAATCGTGCTTTTCCCGGCGCCAATGGGTCCGATAATCCCGACGCGCTCCCCGGCTTTCATTTCAAAACTTGCACCCACGACCGCGTTCACTGTGGGCATCATCAGCATGGATGTACCAACAGGTGGAGGATAGGCAAAACTGACATCGTTGATCTTGATGTCACCAGCAAGCGTGGGCATGTGGATGTAGCGCTGATCAGGCTCGCGCTCGCTTGGCGCTCTCATTACAGCGTCGATGGCGCGGTAAGCCACTTTCGCATGGTGCAGCCGGCCCAGAGTCTGCGCGACCTGGGCCAGAGGCGCCATGGCCCGGCCATTCAGGAGGACAGCAGCAATAAGCGCGCCTTGAGTAATCTCGCCGTTGCTGATGGCGAAGACACCCATGACCACGATGGCCCCTGCGGTAACGATCTGTGCGAAGCTCATGAAGCTGGTCGTGACCAGGCCCAGGCGTCTCAGGGCCAGGCCACTTCTGATACCGGCAGCATGGGCACGTTCCCAGCGCTGGGCGGCCCAGCCTTCAGCGCCG
This sequence comes from uncultured Alphaproteobacteria bacterium, assembly GCA_965371465.1. Lineage (GTDB taxonomy): Bacteria > Pseudomonadota > Alphaproteobacteria > CBDUYM01 > CBDUYM01 > CBDUYM01. The sequence goes on along the minus strand of CBDUYM010000013.1, from coordinate 71,880 downwards.
ATGGCTTTAACAGTCTCAAGGCTTCCGATAACTTCGAAAAGAACATTGTTCCGATGCGCTGCCTGAGAAAATGCTTTTGCAGAATAGGCGTTCATGGGCGCCTGCATAAAATAGACAATCGCCAGCACGACCGGAACTGCAATCGTCGGCACGATGGCGAGCGAGCCCGCAATCATCCAGAGAACACCGACAAAAATGATCAGGAAGGGCAGGTCGCCGAGGCTGGCCAGCGTGGCGCTGTTTACGAAATCGCGAAGCACCTCAAGTTCGCGCACAGAATTTGCAATTGAACCCGTCGCATCCTTACGCGCATTGAGGCGCAGGTTGAGAAGCCGTTCAAACAGCTGATTACCAAGAACCGCATCAATGCGGCGACCGGCAACATCGACCATGTGGCCCCTGAGCACCCGCATGCCGAAGTCAAAACATGATGCCATCATCAGACCAACCGCCAGGACGAGCAGCGTATCGAGCGCGTAGTTAGGCACAACGCGGTCGTAGACGTTCAAGATAAAGAGCGGTAGGGCGAGACCAAGCAGGTTAACCACAAAAGTGCCCAACAAAGCCTGCCCGAAAATCCATTTATTGTCCTGAAACGCGGCCCAGATCCAATGGTCGCGCGGCATGGGATCCTTGCTGCGATGGTCTTCTTCAGTGCCGGCCCGCGGCTGAACAACAATAGCGTGCCCGCTATAGGCCTCCTCAATGTCTTCAACGACGACATTTTCGGCGACACCCCAGTCGGTAGCAGAATTCGCCAGTTCCAGGCGTAGTTCGCCTTCGCTCCGATCAGCGCTAATAACCACCAGCACTGTTCCATCCTGCATCAACAGGACGGCGGGCAGGTCGACACTTTTGAAGCGTGCCAGCTTTTTCTCGACGGCCTGGGCCACAAGCCCAACCCGCATGGCAGCGCGCCCAAAGCCGTCTTCAGAAAGCCGGCCATCGGTAAGAGCAATGCCGGCCCGAAGGGTTTCAACAGCTTGTGGCCGATTGAAATAGCGAGTCAGAAAGGCCAGACACTGGGCCAATGTATCGTCTTCAATTGGTATGGATTGCGGTCGAGCAGCGCGCTTCGCCTCATTCAACAATGTCTCAAGAGACATGCCGCCGCCGTCCTGGTCAGCGCCCTGGGATTGAGCCTGGCCTTCCGCCGGAGTATTATCGGTCGAATCAGAGGGCGGATCTGTAGCCGCATCACTCATAAAGCTGATCCTTATGCAACAACCGCAACGCCCTCCAACATAGGCCAGATTCTCTGTTTCGCAAGAACCGAATGAAAGGCAATGGAAATGAGATTCCCCTCAGTTGCCGGGCAATGTGCTCCCGTTCTCTGCCGGCGGCGGACCGCTGCCGGCAGAGCTCAAACGATTGCAACTCTTTGAATAGTTCCTAAGGCGCAAGCACCGCCCGATTACAATCCGAACGCAGCAAGAATTTCGCCGGTGTCCGTAAGAACCGCATAGCGAGCGGATCGCACCGAAGTTCTTGCGTCGGCGAGCTCGATCTGAGTCCGGAACAATTCGCTCCGTTCTTCAAGAACATTGAGGAGTCCACGCTGACCGAGATCAAACTGGCGTTCAAACACAGCGATGACCTGTGTCTGGGCTTCAATTTCCTGGTTCAGAAGTGGCACACGTTCACTGGATGAACGGATCTGATTGAAGCTGTTGCGAATTCGCTCTTCGACAGCCCGACGAACGCGATCATAGTTGCGTTCCCCTTCCGCCCGATCATAGCGTGCCTGGCGGGCGCGAGCCTCTTCGCCACCACCAGCATAGAGATTCAGGCTTCCTACCACCATGGCGCGGACATCTTCCACGTCACGGTTCAGGATGCGGCTTTCAGGTGGCTGCAGGTCTCTTTCCTTGGAGGTGCTGCTTTCGGCCGACGCACTGATTTCCAGGTCAAGCTGAGGCCAGAATACACGACGGGCCGCCGCTTCCTGCCCGCGCAGGCTGTCTGTAGTCGCGCTGGCACGCAGCAGTATTGGATTGTTGTCAGAAGCCCTCTGGATCGCAGACGTCACCGAGGCAAGACTTGGGCCAGTGACTTCGGCCGGCATTGTCAGTGTGTCCGGCTCCTGGCCAACAATCTGCAGGTAAGCTGCCTCTGAATCCCGCAGAGAAGCAATGATGCTTGCCCTTTCAGATTCGGCTTCAGCCAAGCGACCGACAACCTGGGCGAGGTTGCCGCCTGTGTCGACACCAGCGCCAGCGCCACTACGGATCTTCCGTTCGATCACCATCAGTTCGTCGATGTGAGTCAGTGAGTTCTGCAGATGCATACGATCCCGTATCACCGCAACATAGGCTTGAACCGCCAGCAGGGCGATTTCGGACCTGACACCATCGACACCAAACTCTTCAGCAAGAGCGCCGGCTTTGGCCGCATCAAGCAGCGCAAAGCGCTGCCCACCGTCAAACAGCAGCTGCGACAGTGTAAGAGCTGCGGTGAACTGGCGAATGTCGAGGGCTTCGCTGCCGGCACCAGACGCCCCAAGCTGCTCGGAAGGTGAGTCCGTATTGATGTAAGCCGCAGATCCGACGAGATCAACGCGCGGCAAGAGACCGGCTCGCTGAACCTTTATTTCCTGGTTCGCACTCAGGCTGCGGTTTTCGGATGCAAGGACGGAGGGATGATTGGCGACCGCCATCTGGACGGCTTCACGGAGTGTCGCTGCACTCGCGCCGGGCGCGGGGCCCAATATAAACAGCGTCAAGCAAATGCTACCAAACGCCCACAGGGCAAGCGCCCTCACTCGAAAAAGATTCAACATTTTTTACTCACTGCTCATGGCAACTTAAATTCACTACAACTAACTCAACACACAGGTGTGACAGGTATACTTAACTACCAAATCGAATCAGCGCAGAGTCGCCCTTAAAAATACCCCTTCGAAATACAAGTACCATAAATTGCCTGATTCAGCCAATCCACTTGGTTCCGAGTCGTCAGTGCTCGCGTTTTCGTCGCGGCACTATTGCAAGAATGCACCACTTATGCGTTCTTTCTCTCTCTTGGTTTTTCGCAGTTTTCTGCGCTTTTCGACCGCTCTTGAGAATTTATCCCGCGGCCATTATTTGCCCGACCAAATTATTCGGCTGGATAGCTCAATCAGTCAGTGGATCGCCTTGCCGCCTGGCTCAGATCTGACGCCTGAAAGCCCAATTGCTCAACCTTGTAGACCGCTTCAGTGCGGTTTCTGGCCTTAAGGGCTTTCAAAATTGCGTTCACATGAATTTTGACGGTGCCTTCGCGAATATCCAGATCTGCAGCGATCTGCTTGTTCTGCCTGCCTCTTGCCATTTGCTGCAGAACTTCCATCTGACGCGGCGTCAGATCGAGTGCGACTTCAGAGGCATCATCGGCGCCGTCTTCTATGGGCTCGCCGATATCGGTCTGCACAAAGCCCGGGGGAAGATATATGCCGCCTTGAAAGACGTTCTCGAAAGCGGCCCTCATTTCGTTAACCGAAAGCGACTTCGGCACAAAAGCGACGGCGCCGGCGCGGATGATTGATGTCGCCAAATCATTGTCGGTGGCAGCAGAAAGAATGGCGAGTGGCGTGGTCGGCGCTCGAGCGCGGATAGCTTTCGCGGCCGCACTGGTTTCCAGCCCACCCATGTTGGCATCACAGGCAATGAGATCAAACGTACCCGGCGCAGCAACGACCTGAATAACCGAAGGATAGTCTGAGCATTCAATGAAATCTGATTGGCCGACTAGATCAGCAAGTAGCTCAATGAGAGCCTTCCGGTACAGTTCTTGATCATCGGCGACGAGAATACGCATTTACCCAACTACTCCAGCAACAAACAACTTGCTCAAATGGCATTACCTGACGAGCATCTTATTTGCGCCCATCTACAATTCGGAGAGAAATCTTAGTCAAAAGTTATAGATTTATCAAATGGAATATATGCTTTTGCATAATTCCTTATGCCAGTGTCGTTGTCGCGGCGGAATGTGAAGAGGCGATCATGATTTTCGATACCTATGTCTTTGTCGATTGGAGCGCCAGTAAAGTGCCAAAACTTGGCAAGGACAGTATCTGGATTTGCCGCCTCCGCCGGACACAGTCCGGTGCGGAAAACCAGCGGGCCTGGAACGTCGCAACACGCCACGGCGCTCTTGAGGAGCTTTTGGACATTCTTGAATATGAGGTGATTGCCGACCGGCGCGTGCTGATTGGCTTTGACATCTGCTATGGCTTTCCGGCTGGTACTGCCCGCCAGCTCAGGCTCAAGGGGGAGCCCTGGCGCGAGGTCTGGGACTTGCTCGATCACAGACTTGTGGAAGGGCCGAAAAATGCCAACAACCGCTTCGACGTTGCCGCCGGGCTCAATCAGCAGATGTCGGGCCGTGCGCTGCCTTTTTGGGCATGTCCACCTGGCAAGGAACAGCCGTTTCTGAAGCAGCGTCGGCAGCGGCGCGCCAAGGACTGGGCGCTGGCCGAGTTTCGTGAGGTGGACATGCGGCTCAAGTCGGCGCACTCCGTGTGGAAGCTTTATACAACTGGCGCCGTCGGCGGACAGACGCTTACCGGCATTCCTGTACTGAAAGCAATTCGCAACGGTCAGTCGCTTGCCGGTCGCTCAAAGATCTGGCCTTTTGAAACGGGATTTATGAACCCTGCCGATCTCGCTGACAGATGGAACATAATCCATGCGGAAACGTACTTGAGCCTGATCCCGGTGAAGCTCAGGACTGGACAGATAAAGGATGAAGAGCAGGTGAAGGCCCACACCCGTTACTTCGCCAGGCTCGACCGAGACGGCACGCTTGGAAGTTTGTTCGAAGGGCCGCAGGATCTGTCAGCAACTGCGCTCAGATCGGTCCTGACCGAGGAAGGCTGGACCCTGGGCGTCGCTTAGCCTTTCCGGATCGGCTGGCTAAATCCACGAACTCTCAGTCAGCAAAGCTGTCGTGGGCGATGAGGACTCTGCCGGAACCCAGCTGCGAAATGTGGCTATGATGGGCAATGCCGCCGAAGGTGAAGTCGGCAGACCCCATGATGGACACGTCCAGCGGATCCGCCATACCTTCACGGATGTCAACGTCGCCGCTGCCCAAAACTGAAACAATGACCGGACCATTGACCGAGCCAATGATTGCGTCGCCGGACCCCTGGCTGCCATATTCAAGGCCGTGTGTCACCTTGTCGATCTGCACATCACCGCTGCCGGCGCTTTCGACATCTGCGAATCCCGCACTCAATACTTCCACGTCACCTGAGCCACGGACTTCGAGATCAAGCCGGCCCGCAACGTTACTCATTTTGATGCTGCCGTTACCGAGGACAGAGATGACCGCCTCTGTCACGTCGCCAATAGATCCCTCAAGCCACCAGCCGAAGAGTTCCAAAGGACCGTTCAGATCGCCAATATCCAGTTTGCCGGCGATTCCGTCGAGATGAAGTGATGTCCCTTCCGGCACTGAGACTTCGGCGACAGGCAAATCACTAACCATCCGAGATGCGCCGTCAGTCCAATTTCTGAAAACGCCATCAGACCAATCGCGGAAGTCGACATCACGACGGATAAAAAGCTTGTTGTCGGAAACGAACACCTCGATGTCCTTCAAACACCGATCATTGCCCGCTATTTTGACGCTGACCGCATCATCAGAAGTCACGCTGATGTTGAGAGTGCCAACGAAGTTTTCGATGTCAACTTCCGACACTCTGTATTTTTCCGGGCCGATTGTCTGTTTGGCCAGTGCCGCTGCTGAAATTGATGTGCTTGCTACCATGATAGTTACACCCTTTATCCAGGAGTTCGTCTCTAGCCCCTTGGGTTCGCGGCAAACGCGCTAGAGGTCACGAAACGCCTTTTTCAGGTCCTCGCGCACGCCATTTTCTGGCTTGCGGTTTCGTACGCGGCTTTCCAGTTTTCTGACTTTGCGGCCCACTTCCCGAGCAGCACCCGCTGGATTGTCCCGCATCCTGGTCCAGACATCGCCATCACCTTCCTCACCCGACAGGTGGGCGCGCATGCCCCTTTTTGGCTCCACGTCGAGGCATAGGCAAAGAACGAAGTAAGCGATCAACGTTGGCAATGTCCATATCAGGAAAATGACGAAGGCAGCGACACGAACGATAGTACGGTCGATGCCGAAGTAATTTGCGAGACCTGAGCAGACGCCACCGACAATCTTGTTGCGAGAGCGCAAAAGGCGCTTGCGCGGCTCGAGCTTTTGCTCATCGCGGTAGTTGCGGGCCCAATTGTCGCTCCGTTCTGTTGAGCGGCTTGATGGGCGGCTATAGCTACGCCTTCTTGAATAGCCTGTATTTCGCATTTTACTGTCCTCTGCTTCTGTCTGCTGCCTCAACACTCGTCCTTAGGCAGCGTTGACGCGTTGCTTCAACTCGGCCAATTCCTCGTTCAGCTTTTCATCGTGATCAAGATATTCGATTTCGCGCTCAAGGGTCATGCCTTCGCCCAGATCAAAAGCTTCAACCTCGGCTTCTGTCCTGTCGATGCGTCGTTCCATGGCATCAAACCTGGCGAACGCATCTTCAATTCTGGGATCATAAAGCTGTTCGCGAACGCGCTTGGCGTTTATGGCCGTGATTTCGCGCGTGACGACTGACTTTTGCTTGGCGCGAACCTCGCGAAGTTTCTTTTCAAGCTGGGTGACGTCTTCATCGTAACGACCCATAGTGTCGTCAATGTCCTCAAATTCTGCTTCAAGGCCAATGATCGCTTCTTCAAAGTGATGCTTCTCGACCAGTGCGGAACGGGCAAGATCTTCGCGTCCCTTTTTCAAGGCACGCTCCGCTCTCGTTTCCCATTCAGAGCATTCGCGACGAGCATGGCAAAGGTGCCGTTCCAGGTCCTTGCGATCAGCAATTGTTCTGGCGGCCTGTGCTCTGACTTCGACCAGCGTATCTTCCATCTCTGAAATCATCAGCCTGATGATCTTCTCAGGATTCTCGGCCTGATCGAGGATCGCGTTGACGTTGGCGCTGACGATGTCTGTGAAACGTGAGAAAATGCCCATTGTGGTTTCCTTCCTGAAGCTTGCTTGTCGAGCCGTCCTAGACTGAGGCGACGACGCTGCCGATGGTTCCGGCGAAAATTGTGAAAAATACCAATACCGTTACGACTAACGAGATTGACGTAATGACCTCTGAAATCTTCATTGTTCGGTCCTCCGTGACCTTTGAAATTCATTTGAGCCGGGTTTCGGTTTTCAACCTGTATCGGCCCTGATAACCCTGAGGATGCAGAAACCGTGCCAAGTCAGACCAAAAACGATAACACGTTGATTTAGATGTATTTTAACGGGTTTAGGCAGATCTGAAGAGATGCCCGGATTGGTCTGGAAACTGAATGTTTGTGACTTTTCGCCAATCTGAATTCTGGCAATCAAAAGCCCCCGACCAATGGCCGGGGGCGATGAGATAGAGAGTGACAGAATTTACCGTGAATCGCTGGCGGCAAGAACCATCCGTGGGTCAGCGCCGGCACAGGCAATAAGCTGCTTCAGCGTGTCCAGATTCTCAACGCTGTCTTCGCCTTCCCAGGTCAGAATCGTGGTCCGGTGATCAACGCTTCTGAGGCCCACACGAAAGGCGCTGTCAGGAGTGTCATTCGCAGAGATCTTCCTGGCGATGCGCGTTGCCGTGGTCCGAGGCAGGTAGTGTGCCTGGCCTGCAACCGCGGCATTGGTGGCTGGATTGCGTGTCAGGCATTCGAGCAATCTGTGCTGGTTTGTCTCCACCTCGAGGGTTCTTGCCGGAGCGGCACTCACCCCATTGGCGAAAGTTACTGAGCTGGCGAGAACGGCGACCGTCAGTACGAGATATTTCAACATTTTCATTTTCCTTACTGGTGCTTGGTTCGACTGCCCCACCCAATTGGCAGAAACACTGGTGCAGAAAATGTGCCAAGCTGCGAAGTCAGCTCCAGGCAGGGCAAATTATGTGACAGATTCCCACTTGGCGCGAGCATCGTGGTGGAATATGCTAACTATTGGTATATTTCGCTATGGAGACTGAAGGATGTCGCCGACTACCCAGGATTTGCCGGCGCTTTTAGGTGAATCACGATCATTTCTCGATCTGATGGACCGTGTGAGCCAGGTTGCTGCGCTTGATCGGCCAGTTCTGGTGATCGGCGAGCGGGGAACCGGCAAAGAGCTGGTTGCTGCCAGACTTCACTATCTCTCCCCCAGATGGGATCGGCCCTTTGTCAAATTGAATTGCGCTGCCTTGCCTGAGACGCTGATCGAGACAGAACTGTTCGGTCATGAAGCTGGTGCCTTCACCGGCGCAGGAGGCAGACGGGTGGGACGTTTTGAGCTTGCAGACACGGGCTCTTTGTTTCTCGACGAGGTGGCAAACTCAAGCCAGCAGGCGCAGGAAAAAGTGTTGCGCGTGATTGAATACGGCGAATTCGAGAGAGTTGGTTCCAACAAAACACTGACCACTGATGTAAGGCTCATTGCGGCCACCAACATTGATCTGCCCCACGCTGCCGATGAAGGCAGATTCCGTCACGATCTGCTGGACCGGCTTGCTTTCGATGTTCTAACCATTCCGCCGCTGCGCGCCCGCGAGGGTGATGTTATGGTCCTTGGCTCACACTACGCGCTAGGAATAGCCAGGGAATTAGAGTGGGAAGAATTCTCAGGATTCAGCGAAGAAGCAGTGGAGCGGCTGGAAAACTATCAATGGCCGGGAAATGTTCGCGAGCTAAAAAACGTGGTTGAGCGCTCTATCTACAGAAGTTTTCACCTGCTGAACGGCAACGAAGCGGAACCGGTGTCGAACATCGTGTTTGATCCCTTCGATTCCCCCTGGCGCCCAAGCCCGGAGGTGCTGGGAAAGATCGACACGAGGGTTCCCGAAGCCATCTCGGCCCCGACCATGCCGAGGGCAGTGGCAGAAGACGCAGACACGCCGAAGGGGCCGATCGATTTCAAGGAAGCGGTTTCGGAAATGGAACGGAAGCTCCTCCAAAACGCGCTTAAGGAAAATCGTTTCAATCAGACAGCAACGGCGAAAGAGCTTGGGCTGACCTATCATCAGCTTCGCCATCATCTCAAGAAACATGATCTTCTCGGCGGTGAGACGGCCGAAGCTCCGGCGGTGGCTGCCAAGGACGCGTGACCAATCACCGGTCAGTCTGAAGCTGTGCAATCCAGATCAACCGCAATGCGGATTTCAACGATGTCGCCAACGAAGGGGCGCCCAAAGGTCATGCCAAAGTCGCTGCGCCTGATACGACCTGTTGCAACAAACTGTTCACCCTCAAGGGCGACAGACAGCTGGACGGCCTTTGTTGTGCCAATGAGTGTCAGATCGCCAGCAATCCCACCATCCAGCTGAGATGTGGCAAGCACATCCTGGCTGACAAAAGTCATTTCTGGAAAGTTTTCCACGTCGAAGAAGTCTTCGGACCTGAGATCCCGATCCCGACGTTCGCTGTCGGTCCTGATGCTTGCCGTGTCGATCGTAACGGAAACGGCGCTTGCCTCAGGATCCGCCTGGTTAAACGAGTAAGTGCCGGCAAATTGCTCGAAACTGCCCCTGACCCTGGTGATGACAAAAAAACGGACTGAGAATTCGATCGAAGCATTGCCGGGCCCAAAGGTAGCGCCGATGGCCCCTTCAGAGACGGAAAAGAAGGACAAGACACAAACGGCCAGCCTTACCAGAAATGTCCGCATTCTGCCCCTTCGTCGAATGGTCGCCCCCCACATACCTGCCGGGGAGAGCAGCACTTGAGTTCAGGGGCAGTTTACTCCCTGCCGAACCAGGTTGCGAGAGCCAGCGCGATTCTTTCGCCAGCGGCGTTGAAAACAGCGGTACCGGCCAGCATGCGGCGACCGTCCTTCAGAATTGGCCAACCAATTACAATGCACCGTTCGCCCGCCACAGCCTGTCCCGTCACTTCGCCGACCAGACGGCCCAGCATGCCAACGCGATCCTGCCCGGTTTCCAGAAATGCAAAGGCACCCGGACAGTCAAGAGCGGCCCAGACTATCTCAGACGGCACGACGCCACTCTCATCACACAGCGACTTGTGCGGGACCCACGGCGCCGCCACCAGTTCCCGGCCGTCGATCTTGCCCGGTGCCAGCCTGAGCCCGACATCCTCGGCAAGCTCATTGCCGCAACAAAAGCAGGTGGGATGAATTCCGAGGCGTTCGGGCCCGCCAAAGAATGACTTCATTACGATTGCCAGCGAAGATTTGCTGGCCTCTGCGGCTTCTTCGAAGGACGGAGGCTCCGGCACCTCCATGTCAAGCCGGCCCGGCTTCGCGATCATCACCGGCTTGCCGTCATCAAAAATCCGGATTTCGCCCTGGCCCACATCCTTCACTTCCAGGTCAGTGTCCAGCGGCACAGGTGCGCGAATGGTAACCTCTGCAATTCCATCAATGAACTTGGCTGCAACGCCACTGACGTAACCTCCATTGCCGGAGTTTGGCGGGCCGCGGAACTGCTCCGCCACCTGAACTGTTTCAGTCATTCGTGCTTCTTTCTGGTGGATTCAGGAAACTTCTGTGCGTTCCTCTGCAAGGGCTGCAGTGGTGCGGGGGTCGACCCTGGCCAGCCATTCTTCTGTCAGCCTGGCTGCCTCTGTTTTCTCATCGTCTGAAAGCTGATCGAGAATTTCATGGACCAGGCCATAGTGCTGGCCACCATGGGCGGCCAGATTGAGCCACATTACGGCTTCAACCTTCTTGTCGTCCTGTTCCGCAATCAGCTGGCCGAGGTAAAGCTGGGCCAGCGGGTATCCATGATCCGCCGCTTTTCTGTACCAGCTCTCCGCCTCATCAAGGTCCGCTTCAACGCCCAATCCCTTTTGATAGACGACACCAAGATTACAGATGCCCGGCGCATGGTTCAGTTCGGCGCTCTGGCGGTAAAGTTCCACCGCCCGTCCCTGATCTTCTTCGACGCCATTGCCGTTCAGGTAGAGAACGCCGAGCCGCGACATTGCGCTTGCGTTATTCCGGTCTGCGGCACGGCGGTACCATTTTACCGCTTCGCTTGCATCCCTTTCGACGCCAAGGCCGTCTTCATGAAACATGCCGAGCCGGACCATCGCCATGACCTCGCCCTGTAGCGCTGCCTTTCGGTACCACTCGGCGGCAGCACTGTAGTTCTGGGCCACGCCGCGGCCAAACTGGTTGAGAATACCAATGTTGCACATGGCGACCAGATCGCCCTGGGCCGCGGCTTTTTGAAACCAGCCCAGCGCCGCCCCGTAGTCCTGTTCGACACCGACGCCGAGATCATAAAGGTTACCGAGATTTGTCTGTGCCTGCCGGAAGCCAGCTTCAGCTGCTGGCACCAGCCATTTGAGGGCGGCGTCGAAGTCCGGCTCGCCGAGGGACCCGACCAGATACATCTGGCCTAACCAGCTTGCGGATTCCACGCTGCCTTTTTCAGCGGCAACTATGAACAGCCGTTCGGCCTCCTTGAGATCGCGTGTGACGCCAAGGCCTGACGCATACAAGCGGCCAAGGCGTGACGCTGCAAAAGGCTGGTCATGTTTCGCCGCCCGTGCATACCAGGCAGCCGCCATTTCGAAGTCAGCTTTACGGCCCAGTCCGTTTTCATAAATCTCGCCCATCGAGGATTGGGCCATGACATTGTCCTGATCCGCGGCTTCGCGGAGCCATTTCTCAGCCTCTGAGAAGTCCTGATCGACGCCAAAGCCCATCATGAATTGCATAGCAAGATTGAATTGCGCTTCGGACAAACCCTGCTCGGCGGCAAGGCGAAACCACTTTTCGGCTGCCAAAGGGTCCTGCGGGGTCCCGTCGCCGTTGGAATAGATGACGCCGAGCTCAAACTGGGCACCGGCTTCGCCAGCTTCGGCCTTTGGTTTCAGTTCCTCAATGGTCATTCGAAAGCCCTGTTTTTCAGCCCCTGTTTAGCCGCAAGTCCCGTGGCAACAGGCCCCGGAAAAAGTGGGTATTGGCTACACGGGAATGCCCGTAAGGTCAATCTGATTGCCAGTGTGCCGGTTGCCTGAAGAGGGCGCACGTGGTGGCTGGAAACAAAAGCTTCCGAGCGTTATGATGGCGAATGATTGCTGGGGTGTCACAGGCCCTGCACGGTTCTGTCTTCTAACTGGACGAGGAAAAGCATGCTCACCGTCATTTCCCCCGCTAAGAAGCTCGATTTTAATTTAGCGCGCGAGCCGATGATCGGCACTGAGCCCGCACTATTGGCCGATACAAGCCGGCTCATCCAAAAAGCGCAGACGCTGACGAAGGCACGCATCAAGAAGCTCATGGGGCTGTCTGACGATCTCATTGCCCTGAATCTGCAGCGCTACAGCGAGTTAAGACCGGAAACCAATGCATCGGTCGACCGTGAGGCCATGTTTGCTTTTCGCGGCGATACTTATCTTGGACTGGACGCAGACACGCTCACGAAAGCCGATGTCGCCTACGCCCAGGACCACTTGCGCATAATTTCGGGCCTTTATGGGCTGCTTCGGCCCTGTGATCTGATTCAGCCTTACCGACTTGAAATGAGTATCCGCCTGAAAACGCGTCGCGGACCTGATTTATACAGGTTCTGGGGCGACAGGATTGCCAAGCTGGTGAATGAAGCGCTGGCTGAGGAACAGAATCCTGTGTTGCTCAACCTGGCATCAAACGAGTATTTCAAAGCCGTCGACAGAAAGACGCTGAAGGCTCGCGTAGTTACGCCAGTGTTCAAGGAAATCAAGGATGGCAAGTCCATGACTATGGGTTTCATTGCCAAACGCTCACGCGGTCAGATGGCGCGTTTCATGATTGAGAACCGAATTGACAATCCCGAGGATCTGAAGTCTTTCGCAGTTGAAGGCTATGCCTTTGATGCCGAAGCCTCCAGCGAAGACAGGTTTCAATTTTCGCGCGTTTTTGTCTCTCGGGCAGCTGCCTGATCAGGCGGCAATGTCAGTCCCATTGCGCAGCGCTCTGGCGGCTGTATATTCTTCTTCCGGCAGGTCCCTGATCGACTCGAGCGCAAGTTCATACCAATTCTCTGCCAGTCGCGCCGCCTCGCGGTCTTCGGCATGGTTAAGGTCGTCGTAGCCAGGGTGATTGTGCAACGGCTCAGGGGGCGTGTTGAGCCATGCCCCCAGGAATTCTGTCAAGAGAATCGCCCATGGATCGCTGAGCCGAGGCCCACTTCTTTGCCAGGCCCGGACAGTACCTTCAGGCGCATGAATCATATGCGCCAGCTCGCCTGGCCCGATGCCAAGGGCTTCAAACCCCCGGAATACAGGGTGCCTGCCAAACAGTTGCAGATTCATTTCTCCATCCCTTACGGTTCGCGCCAGATTGAAGGCGCGCACTTGCAGAAGGAAACGCTACATCCTGTGACCAACGAAAATTGAATACCAGATATTGCGTCGAGGCATTCGTACATAAGCAACTGATCTGACGCACCATCCTTAGCCAAGGCAGGCACAGCCTGCAAGCAAGATCGGAAAGCATTGCGCTCAATATCGGCTGGAATGTGACAAGGCGGCAACGCTGACATGACACACCCTGCGGTGCTTGGAAATGAGCCAAGAATCCATCGATTGTGGTTCCGCGCCCAACAGCTGCGCAAGCATTGACAGAGCTCAATGTGGCCCCTATGTTCCCGCTTCACTTGGGCTGAGGACACCCTTGATCCGAGAAGTACTCAGGGCCCTGCGGGCTTGGCAAGAGGACCGACCAATGAAGGTGAGGAATTCACTCAAATCGCTGAAAAAGCGCCATCGCGATTGTGTTGTGGTTCGCCGCCGCGGTCGAGTCTACGTGATCAACAAGACCAACAAGCGTTTCAAAGCCCGCCAAGGCTAGTTCACGGTTGATATCAAAGACGCCTGATCTGAGAGCTGCCCACGTATTGTGAGGCAGCTTTTTTTCGCGGGAATTGCGGTATGCTGGCAGCCAAGTCATCACGCGCAGTGAACCGGGGCACCAGAAACACCGTGAAAATGCCAGCGCCAGAAAAAGCCATCCTGGATCGAAGGGCTGAAATCCTTGACCGGCTCAGGGAAATTGTCGGCTCACAGGCTGTGATTTCGGACGATCAGGGCCTCGCTGCTTACGAAAGTGACGGGCTGACGGCCTATCGGCAGAAGCCCATGCTGGTGGTCTTACCAAGCACGGTTGATGAAGTGTCCGCCGTCATGCGCTATGCCGGCCGAACAGGAATCAAGATCGTGCCCCGGGGCGCCGGCACATCGCTGTCGGGAGGGGCGTTGCCGCTCGAGGATGGCATCGTCCTTAGCATGACGCGCTTTAACAGAATTCTGGAAATCGATCTTCAGAACAGATGTGCGGTGGTTCAACCCGGTGTCACCAATATCAGCATTTCGGAAGCCGTAGACGCTGAAGGTTTTTACTATGCGCCGGACCCTTCCAGTCAGATTGTCTGCACGATCGGCGGCAATGTCGGCGAAAATTCCGGCGGTATCCATTGTCTGAAGTATGGATTGACGACCAACAATATCCTGGGCGTCGAATGCGTGCTGATTTCGGGCGAGGTGCTGCGCATTGGCGGCAAGGCGCTTGATCAGGAAGGGTATGACCTACTTGGTGTTCTGACGGGTTCAGAAGGACTTCTGGGAGTAATTACAGAGGTTACGGTTCGGCTACTACCAAAACCTGAATCGACATCAGCTTTGCTTCTGGGATTTCCAACCATTGAAAGTGCAGGTGCTTGCGTCAATGCCGTTATCGCAGGCGGGATCATTCCAGCGGGCATGGAACTGATGGACCACTTCGCTATCGAAGCGACGGAAGCCTTTTGTCACCCCGGTTATCCGCTGGACGCAGCGGCCATCCTGATCGTGGAGCTTGATGGGTTTCCAGCTGAAGTCAGCGCTCTTGTCGACGGCGTGCGGGTAATTGCCGATCAAAGTGGTGCGAGCTCCGTTCGGCTGGCTGAAAGTGAGGAAGAGAGGCTAGGCTTCTGGGCTGGTCGCAAGGCAGCTTTTCCAGCGATGGGGCGGCTCTCGCCCGACTATTATTGCATGGACGGCACAATCCCGAGAGGTGCCCTGGCGGCGGTCTTAAGTCGCATAGCAGAACTTTCAGCGGAGTTCGGCCTTCGGGTGGCCAATGTGTTTCACGCCGGCGACGGGAATTTGCACCCGCTCATCCTGTATGACGCAAATGTCGAGGGCGAACTTGAAGCGGCAGAGGCCTTCGGCGCGGAAATTCTCAAGCTCTGCGTTGAGAAAGGTGGCGTGCTAACGGGCGAGCATGGCGTCGGCGTCGAAAAACGTGATCTGATGAACGTGATGTTTTCGGAAGTAGACCTTGCCCATCAGGAGCGGCTGAAGTGCGCCTTTGATCCTGACCATCGCCTTAATCCCGGGAAGATGTTTCCCGTATTGCATCGCTGTGTAGAGCTTGGCCGCGTGCATGTTCACAAGGGTCAAATTCCCTTTCCAGATATCCCCAGGTTCTAGACCAAAACATGCCAAGCATTCTGAAGCCAGCGAACGCCACAGAGGTCGCCGAGATTGTCCTCTGGGCGATGAGTGAAGAGACAGCGCTGGCTGTCCAGGGTTTCGGGTCGAAAGCGGCCCTCGGCCGTCCGGTAGAGGCTGAACATGTGCTGGAGCTGTCCGGTCTGACCGGCATTTCAGCCTATGAACCTGAAGAGCTCACCCTTCGCGCTTTGCCCGGGACGCCGCTCGCTGAAATTTCGGCAGCACTTGATGGGGCCGGCCAGCGTCTGGCATTCGAACCACCTGACTACGCCCAGGCCCTGCATGCGCGCGTCCAGGAGCAGAGCATTGGCGGCATTATCGCCAGCAATCTTTCCGGACCCCGTCGCATTGCCGCGGGCGCTGCGAGGGATCACTTTCTTGGATTCGAAGCAGTATCAGGGCGCGGAGAGACGTTCAAAGCAGGTGGCCACGTGGTCAAGAACGTGACCGGCTATGACCTTTGCAAACTGATGGCCGGATCCTTCGGCACTCTTGCCGTCCTCGTCGACGTCACACTAAAGGCGCTGCCGAAGCCCGAGACCGAAGCGACTTGCCTGGTTCAGTTTGCAGATGTTGGTCAAGGTCTCTCAGTTCTTAGAGAGATGACAGGCACATCTCTGGAACTGAGTGGATTTGCTTTTCTGGATGCTGATGCAGCAGCCAACAGTCGCGCCATGTCCATCAAACAACCTTGCGCCGCACTTCGTTCTGAGGGCGATGAAGCAACGGTCACCACAAGAATTGGCCGATTGAAAGAGCTTTTGCCTGCGGGTGCTGATGCACTGACGCTCGACGAGGAAAAGTCTCGGCTACTCTGGCAGGAGATCCGCGATGTTACATTATTGGAGAGTAGCGCTAATTGCCTCTGGCGCTGTTCGCTGCCACCTGCCGCTGCAGCCCAGTTTCTGGCTGCCACAGCGAACCAGATGGCAGCAAATTATGTCTGCGACTGGGCCGGTGGGCTGATCTGGTTGTCTGCGCCCGCTGAACAAGGAACGACAATTCGGGCAGCTGCAGGCGAAGCTGGTGGTCACGCAATGATTTTCTATTCGACGGAAGCAAAGGCAGAAGTCCGATCCCCACTCACCGAGCCAATGATGAAACTGCATCAGCAGATCAAGGCAGGTTTCGATCCTCGGGGGATATTGAACCCCGGTCGCATGTTCGGAGAGCTGTGAGCCATGCGTACGGATTTCTCAGATGGACAGCTCCAGGACCTCGATTTCCAGGCCAGCAATAAGGCGCTTCGCGATTGTGTTCATTGCGGTTTCTGTCTGGCGACCTGCCCGACCTATCTCATAACCGGCGACGAACGATCGAGCCCGCGAGGTCGGATTTATCTGATCAAGGAAATGCTGGAGAAAGGAGATAAGCCGAGCACTGAAACAGTGCACCATCTCGACACATGCCTTTCCTGCCTCAGCTGCATGACGACCTGTCCTTCCAACGTGAACTATCAACATCTGATTGACCATGGCCGGGCGGAAATTGAGTTTCGTGTGCGGCGGCGGCCCGGTGACCGGATGCTGCGGCACCTGCTCTCTTTCATACTCCCCTATCCGAACAGATTCCGGGCGGCCGCAAGCATGGGCCGCATGGCCCGGCCCTTGCGAGGCATGCTGCCAGGCAGACTGCGGCAGATGACGAGGCTCCTGGGGAACCGACCAAATTCAGGCGAGCCGGTGGCGAAACCGTCTGAGACCGGACGAACCATGGGGCTGATGCCAGGCTGTGTGCAACAAGTCCTCGCGCCCGGCATTGACGAGGCGACGATACGCATCCTCGAAAGGCTTGGCGTCAACGTAATCGTCTCAAAGGCGGCAGGATGCTGCGGCGGCCTGGATCATCATATGGGCCGGGCGGCTTCGGCCGAACGGCACATGACGCGGCACATCACCGCCTGGCGGCTGGAGGCTCGCAACACGGACATTGAAGCTGTGGTGGCGACGGCATCCGGCTGTGGCTCGATGCTGAAGGACTACGGTTTTCTCCTTCGTGATCACGAACTTGCTGAGGATGCAGCGGCTCTGTCGGCCAGTGCCCGGGATGTTTCCGAGGTGATCCTGGATCTCGGCTATCAGGGAAGTGCACCAAAGGCCGGGCTGCGGGTCGCTTACCATGGTGCCTGCAGCCTGGAACACGGCCAGGGTATCCGCGACGCGCCGCGCGAACTTCTACGCCAGGCCGGGTTCCGGATTGTTGAAATTCCTGACGGCCATCTTTGCTGTGGCTCAGCCGGCAGCTACAACATCCTGCACCCGGAACTGGCCAATGAGCTACTTCAGAACAAGCTTCGGAATATCGAATCAGTGGCGCCGGATGTCATTGCAACGGGCAACATTGGCTGCCTTACCCAGCTTCGGGTCGGCACGAACGTTCCGGTTCTGCACATTGTCGAGCTGCTTGACTGGGCCGCGGGCGGGCCCTGCCCTGAAGGTCTGCAGGACTGATCCTTGCATCGCACCGAGTGGCCTGCTTAGATTGCTGCTGAAACAAGGGCAGGGAGAACGAAATGGCTTACGAGCAAATCCTTACAGAAACCAAAGGAAGGGTCGGAATTATTCGGCTCAACAGGCCAGAGAAGCTGAACGCCTGGACCTATCAGATGTCGGGTGAAATCACCGATCAGATCCGGAATTGGAACGATGACGATGACATCGGTGCAATTCTTTTCGCAGCCGAGGGCAGAGCGTTTTGCGCCGGCGCCGATCTTGGCGACTTTGCCGTGCGTGCGGTCACGAACAGCCAGGGATCGGGCGAGCAATTGAGCCGGGGCGGTGGTGGATTGCCACAGTTGTTGCGCGCGTCAAAACCGACGGTCGCCGCAATCAATGGCTATGCGGTGGGCATTGGCCTGACCATGATTTTGCCCTGCGACATTCGTATTGCATCGACCGAAGCATTGCTCAGCATCCGATTCATCAAGATGGGCCTGATGCCGGAGCTGGGATCAACGCGCATCCTTTCAGAGCTGGTGGGCCTTGGTCATGCGACCGATATGTGCCTTACAGGGCGCATGGTGCCAGGTGAAGAAGCGCTCCAGATGGGTCTGGTTTCCGCTGTGACGTCGCCCGAGGACCTGTTTGAAACGGCCTACGAGAAAGCAAACGAAATTGCCAACAATCCGACAAATGCGGTGATGATGATCAAGGAGCTTCTGGCAAAAAACCCTCTTGATCGTGATCTTGAGGCTGTGATGGAGCGAGAAGGCCTGCGCGATCAAATCGCCCGCCGCCTGCCCGATCATAAAGAGGCTGTCGCCGCCTTCGGCGAAAAACGCCCCGCCGTTTTCAATCAGGACTGAGTATCCATGCAGCTCGTTTTCATCCACGGTTCCGGCGGATGCCGGGAGTCATTTCAAAATCAGGTCAGCCATTACGCGGGATCGGATGCAATCAATCTGCCTGGCCATCCTGACGGGGATCTGATTCCCAGCATCGAACAGAATGCGGCCTGGCTTCATGGCTACGTCACTGAAAAGGGCTACCAGGATCTGGTGGTCGTCGGCCATTCGCTTGGCGGTGGCATCGCCCTTCAGTATGCGCTGGACTATGGGAATGAGCTTAAGGGCATCGTTCTTCTCGGCAGCGGGGCAAGACTGCGCGTACATCCAGACTTCCTTGAAAATCTCAGAAAGGAGATTCAGAACCCGTCTGCGACGTCGGCGCCGAGCCCGACGAACAAGCTGATTGAACCTGAACTGGCAGCGCTGATCGAGCGGCGAAGGGCGGAAAATGGAGCGACTGCCGCGCTCAATGACATGGAAGCCTGTGACAAGTTTGACGTGATGGAGCGGCTTGATGAGATCTCTTTGCCCGTGCTTGCGATCGTCGGCACAGATGATGTCATGACGCCACCCAAATATTCAGAGTTCATGGCAGAAAGAATGTCCGATGCATCAGCCGTTATTATCGAAGGCGGTACGCATATGGCCTATGCAGAAAAACCCGATGAAGTGAACGCAGCAATCGACAGCTTTCTGGCGAGGATCGCTTAACTTCAAGGCGCTTCGTGTTCCTTCCCAACATCGGCAATGCGAAGAACGTTTGTCGCTCCCGGCGTGCCAAAGGGAACGCCTGCCGTCACAACAATCTGCTGGCCGACTTCAGCGAATCCTTCGCGGAAAGCCAGATGACAGGCGCGATGGACCATATCTGCAAAATCATGGGCATCTTCTGTGTGAACGCAGTGAATGCCCCAGACCAAGCTCAGCCGCCGCGCAGTTTCGATTTTCGGCGTCAGCGCCAGTATTGGCACATTTGGCCGTTCACGGGCTGCACGCAGGCCGGTGGAGCCGCTTGTCGTGTAGCTGACAATAGCAGCCACGCCCAGGGTTTCTGCGACCTGGTGGGCGGCGGCACTAATAGCGTCGGGCCCGGTCCGTTCCGGTGCCTGCAATTGTGCGTCCATGCCGGCTTTGAACCTGAGTTCGCGCTCTACCTGTTCGGCGACGCGGTTCATCATTGAGACGGCGCGCTTGGGAAACGCACCGACAGCAGACTCTGCCGACAACATCACGCAATCGGCGCCGTCGAACACGGCCGTCGCAACGTCTGAAATCTCGGCACGGGTTGGCATCTGGTTTTCAATCATGGATTCAAGCATCTGTGTGGCGACAATGACGGGCTTTCCGCCTAGCCGCGCGGCCTTGATGATGTCTTTTTGAATGCCAGGCAGCAATTCAAGCGGCATTTCAACACCGAGGTCACCGCGCGCAACCATGACGCCATCCGCCGCTTCGATGATTGCCTCAACTTCATTGAGCGCAGAAGGACGTTCAATCTTCGCTATCAGCCCGGCTTTGTCGCCTATCAGGGCGCGGGCCAGTTCAACATCGGCAACGCTTTTCACGAAAGACAGCGCAAACCAGTCAACGCCGAGATCAAGGCAAAGATCGAGATCGGCCTGGTCCTTTTCGGTGATTGCTGAAAACGGCACCTCGATGCCCGGAAAATTCACACCTTTGTGGTTGGAGATGGTGCCGGATCGTCGAACAACGGATTTCACGAAGTGCCGATCCACTTCTGTTACTTCAAGCTCGATCCTGCCATCGTCGATGAGAATTAGCCCGCCAGGTTTCAGAAGAGAGACCACATTGTTGTGCGGTAAGGTGACGCGGTTTGAATCTCCCGGGGCGTCCATTTCATCAAGAACGAAGGTTCGACCCTCTTCCAGATGTGCTTCTCCGGCAGCAAATTCCCCGATCCGGAGTTTGGGCCCCTGCAGATCGACCAAAATGCCGATTGGCCTTTTCTCTGATGTCTCAAGTGCGCGGATGTCCTTGTGCCAGACCCTGACCTGGTCATGACTGATGTGCCCCATGTTGAAGCGAAAACAGTCGACGCCGCTTTCGAACAAAACCTTGAGCATGGCCGCAGAACTGCTTGCAGGGCCAAGTGTGGCAAGTATTTTTGTTTTTCTCTGTCGCCTCATGGCACCTGCTACTTTCTCGACCTCCCCATCTTGTGCTTGTGTACCGGCCGGATGTCAATCCAAACCGGCGCCCAGTCAGCTGGCGCTTTGTGGCTCAATCAGAAAGGCGCGGAAGTCGTTGACGTTGGTGTGCGTCGGGCCAGTGACAATAGAACTGCCAATTGCCAGGAAAGGAGCCGCACTGTTGTGGGATTTCAGGGCAGCTACTGGGTCAAGGCCTGCATCTGCCATATCCGCCAGCGTGTCGGGGCCGATAGTAGCGCCAGCGGCGTCTGCGGTGCCATCCATGCCATCCGTGTCACATGACAGAGCCCATATACCGTCTGCGCCCTTGAGTGCGATTGCCAGGGCCAACAGGAATTCGTGATTTGGTCCGCCTTTTCCTGTACCCCCATGCGTTACGGTGAATTCGCCGGAGCTGAGCAACAGGAGAGGTCCAGCATCCGGTGGCAGAGCGGCCTGACGTGAGAGAAGTGATGACGCGCAAGCCTTGGCTACCACCGAAGCTTCTCCTTCTTCGCAGAGAGTTTCTGAAACCGGCTGCAAGCCGAGACCTGTCGCTGTTTTGATGGCGGCGCTGATGGCGGTTTGTGCACTCGCCACGATTTCAAACCGGCTGTTTCGCAGAATTTCGCTACCAGGTTTCAGGGTCTCGGGAATTTTTTGCCAGATGTCCGGACCGAAAGCTGCCAGAGCCTGCGGCGCATAGCGCGCCAGAATGTCAGCAGCATCTCGGCTTGTTGTCGGATCAGCCACAGTTGGCCCCGACGCGATGACACCTGGGTCATCAGTCGTCACATCAGAGATCGCCAGGGTGAGCACTTCTGCCGGAAAGGCGACCGCGGCCAGGCGACCGCCTTTGACGGCTGAAAGATGCTTTCTGAGGGTATTGATTTCGGCAATGGCGGCACCGTTCTCAAGCAGCGTCGTCGTCAGGTCTTGTTTTGTTTTGAGGTCAAGAGGCGCATGGGGGGCGGTCAGCAGGGCGGAGCCCCCACCTGACAAAAGAACGAGCACCCTGTCTCTCTCACCGAGTGGCCTGACCAGATCCAGAATTTCCTTGGTGGCCTCCACACCTGCCCTGTCCGGCACAGGATGAGCGGCTTCTCGGACCTCTATCTGTTCTGTAGATACACCATGTCCGTATTTGGTGATGACAAGGCCTTCGAGAGGGCCTGGCAGGATTCTCTCGGCAGCAGCCGCCATGGCCCCAGCTGCCTTGCCCGCGCCAACCACGACGAGCCGTCCCTGACGCTCCTTTTTCGCCAGCGCATGAAGCGCCGGTGCGAGACAGATTTCTGGCTGGACGGCGCCAACTGCTTCGTGGAAAAGGCTTCGCAGTAATGCGGTGGAATCAAGCATGAAGAGATTGCCCGGGTTGATTGACGGCACACTGGCGTCCATTCTATGCCGCCTTCCCCGATGACCGGCACAATTTGTCAAGAATCCCTGAGCGATGCCAGAAACAGAAACCAAGCTGAACAACTTTGCGCCTTTCGAGATTGTCGATAAAGGTGCGGCATGCCCCATTCTGATCGTCTGCGATCACGCATCAAACGCATTGCCGAACGGCTATGGAAGCCTCGGCCTGCCGCCCGCACTTCTCCAGCATCATATTGCCTGGGATCCCGGTGCAGCTGACATGGCGCGACACCTGGCCTCAGCGTTCAAGACCAGGGCCATTCTGTGTGGGTTCACGCGATTACTGATTGATGCCAATCGCGGCGACAGCGACCCGACCCTGATTACGGCGATTTCCGATGGCAATATCATCGCAGGGAACGTGGACCTTGATGCCGATGAGCGCGCGCGGCGGCAGGCCCGGTTCCACAACGCCTATCATGGCGCCATCAAGGCCGAGGTTGACAGGCACCTTGCTGAAGATCGCGTGCCGCTTCTGCTCTCCATTCACAGTTTTTCGCCGGAGACCCATGGCAAGGTCAAGCCCTGGCATCTGGGCGTGCTGTGGGACCGCGATTCAAGGCTGGCTCGTCCTCTGATGGAGCATTTCGGCAGGCAGGAACATATTATCGCGGGCAACAACAAGCCTTATTCAGGTGCCATACCGGGGGACTGTATGAATCGTCACGGGACGGGCCGCGGATTGCCCCATGTGCTGATAGAATTTCGGCAGGATTTGATTTCAGACAGATCAGGCCTTGAGACATGGGGCCATCATCTGTATGAAGCGCTCTCCGGTGTTTTGAGGATGAGCGGCCCTTTTGAAATACTGTGACACCAAACCGGAAAACTATAACCAGGGAATTTGGAGAGTTACATTTATGGCATCTGAGACCGGCAGCAGCGGAACCATCGCAGGCGAGCAATTGAGATCGCTGATTGAACGCATTGAAAGGCTTGAAGAAGAAAAGAGCACTCTTACCGCGGACATCAAAGAGGTCTATGCAGAAGCCAAGGGGACGGGTTTCGAACCAAAGATCATGCGCCAGATCGTGCGGCTTCGGAAAATGGACAGCTCGGACCGTCAGGAGCAGGAAGCACTGTTGGATCTCTACCGGGGTGCCGTCGGGCTCTAGGGCCGGGCGAGAGAGGCAGCGAATGGCCGACGAAGAGGATCGAACGAGCGCACGGACGATACGATACACCAGAGTCGCCGCGGGACTTGGAGGAGCTGCCGTTCGGTTTGGTGCGCAGCAGATGTTCGGGCGTGGCAAGGACAGCAAGGCGATAGGGGCTGACCTTGTGAATGTTCTTGGTGCCCTCAAGGGCCCGGTTATGAAGGCAGCCCAGTTCATGGCGACTATCCCGGGCTTTCTGCCCGATGACGCAGCTGCAGAACTCAGGACACTGCAGGCCGATGCGCCGTCCATGGGATGGCCCTTTGTACGCCGGCGCATGGCCAGCGAACTTGGCAGCGACTGGCAGGCGCGATTTCGGGAATTTGAACGCGATGCATCAGCAGCGGCATCTCTCGGCCAGGTACATCGGGCAACCGGGCCTGATGGCCAGAAGCTGGCCTGTAAGCTTCAGTATCCAGAAATGGCCTCAGCCATTGAAGCCGATCTGAAGCAGCTCAAGTTCGCATTCGGCCTGTTTCGCCGCATGAACAGCTCCCTTGATCCCACTGAAGTGTTCGAAGAAATATCTGATCGTCTCCGCGAAGAGCTGGATTATGAGAGAGAGCAGAAGCATTTGAAGCTTTACGCGCTGATGCTGGACGGTAATCCCCATATATCTGTGCCGCTGCCGGTGGCCGAGCTGTCGACA
The DNA here is from genome assembly GCA_965371465.1 of uncultured Alphaproteobacteria bacterium. Classification (GTDB taxonomy): domain Bacteria; phylum Pseudomonadota; class Alphaproteobacteria; order CBDUYM01; family CBDUYM01; genus CBDUYM01. The sequence goes on along the minus strand of CBDUYM010000013.1, from coordinate 47,764 downwards.
AAACGTTTGCTGACGATGACCTGGCTAGAAGGTGAGCCGTTGTTGAATTTCGTCGGGGCGCCGGCGGAAACCAGAAATGCGATCGCCGTGGAAATGTTCAAGGCCTGGTGGGTACCGTTCGTAAAATACGGCGTGATCCATGGCGATCCCCATCTCGGGAACTACTCGGTCGCCGAGAATGCGGATGGCCAGACTGTAACTTTCAATCTTCTGGACTTTGGCTGCATCCGCGTTTTCCCACCTTCCTTCGTGGCCGGCGTGGTCGAACTCTATCATGCCCTGATGGAAGATGCGCCGGAGCGGGCAGCAGCAGCCTATGCTCAATGGGGGTTCGCTGATATCAGCGCTGAGATGGTCGCGGCACTCAACATCTGGGCGAGGTTCATCCTTGGGCCGCTGATGGATAACCGCGAGCGCAGCATTGCAGATGGTCAAAGCCCTGATCTGTATGGCAGAGCAGAGGCGCAAGCTCTGATCAACGCATTGAGAGATGCTGGATCGCTGACGCCGCCCCGGGAATTCGTTTTCATGGATCGGGCGGCCATTGGGCTTGGCGCTGTGTTCATGCATCTTGATGCGAGGGTAAACTGGCATCGGCTGTTTGCCGAGACCGTCGAGAATTTCGATCAGGACATTGTCGCCCATCGACAGCAGGAAATGCTTGCCTCAGTGGGCCTATGAGCGGACCTATAAGTGGGTCTGTCAGCGGCTGTCCGACGGATCCATCTGAATGACCACCTTGCCTGTCGATTCCCTTGTTACCACCCTGCGAAGGCCTTCCAGCGCATCGATCAAGGGAACCACATCAGAGACGAAAGGTTTTATCGCCCCTTCCTCGTACCAGCGTAACAACGTCTCGACCATTTCAGTTCGCACTTCGGGCCGGTGCTGCCCATAGCCGCCGACATTTACGCCGATTATGTCAACATTCTTCACCATCACGTGGTTGGCAGGAATCTGCTGAATGTCGCCGCCGGCAAATCCGATAATTATGATGCGGCCTTCGAAATTTATGGCGCGCAGGGACTGCACGAACGTGTCACCGCCAACAGAGTCATAGATGACATCGGCCCCGCGCCCGTCGGTCAGTTCCTTGATCCGGCTACGCAGGTCTTCCTCAACGTAATTGATCGTGTGATCAGCGCCATTTTGTCTCGCAATCTCGAGCTTTTCAGCTGAACTCGCTGTTCCAATGACTGTGGCACCAAGTTTTTTGCCAATCTGAACGGCTGTCAGGCCGACCCCGCCGGCTGCAGCATGAACGACAAGCACCTCACCTGGCTTCATATGCGCCCGATGGGCAAGCGCAATGTAGGACGTATCGTAAGTCACCCGAAATGCCGCACCGTGTTCAAAGGACATAGTTTCGGGCATCGGCAAAATGGCGGCTGCGTCGGCAATTGCTTCCTCCGCGTAGCCACCCCACTTTGGCGATGCCATCACGCGCTCGCCAACTTTGCATGACCTGACCCTGGCACCCACTTTCAGGACGATGCCAGCCACTTCGCTCCCCGGAATGAATGGCAATTCCGGTTTCGCCTGATATTTGCCTTCCGTGATCAGGCTGTCAGCGAAATTGATGCCAGTAGCGCGAACATCTATATGCACGTCATTCGGGCCGAGCAACGGCAGGCTCAACTCTTCAAATGACAGGTTCTGATAACCTGTCAGCTCTCTGCAAATGTAGGCTCGTATCTTTCTTTCTGGCATGAGATGTCCTGATTCAATGACAAAATTGCGACAGGATTGCAGAATCCGTCATGTAACATCTGGGATTGTCAGCAATCGTGCTGTGTCTTCCCTTTGTCCCAACTGATTCACCTATCCTTTGGCCCGCATATCTCGCGACAGCATTATAGCAGCGTGATTTCCCGTGTCACACGAACCGTAAAAGTACCAGACAATTTCAGGCCGCAATTCGTGCTCAATTCAACGGAAAGTGCCACGGCGGCGCTCTTTTGTCGGTGCAGAATTGAGAGTGAGGCGGTACTGTGTTTTCCGGAGGGTAACGAGTTCGGTAGTTGGTAGCGGGTTTGCAAAACTCATTTTCGATGAGTGAACATTAGGGGAAAAGAAGCGCATCATGCCTCACAAAGTTGATGTTCATGTGGGCCAACGCCTGAAACAGCGTCGCCGCATGTTGGGACTTAGTCAGCAGAAGCTGGCCGCTCTCGTCGGAATCAGGTTTCAGCAGATTCAGAAGTATGAAAGCGGCGCGAATCGCGTCAGTGCGAGTCGGCTATACGACATCTCGAAAGCGCTTGATGTTCCGGTCAGCCACTTTTTTGACGAATATGAGCCTGGGCAGAGAACGAAAAAGGCGCGCACCGGCTTGCCGACCGATATTCTTGAGACACGAGAGATCCTGGAGCTGGTCAGACGATTCTATGGCCTGCCTGAGTCTCAACAGAAACTCGTGCTCGATCTCGTTCGAAATTTGAGTGATTAGACCTGCTTCGCCTGGGCGTCCTCGGCTCGCCTCCTTTCAAACCAGCTTTCAATAGATGTAATCTCTGCTTCGTTGAGTGTCAGCACCAGTTTGGACCGTCTGGCGACAAAATCTTCGGCCCGGCGCGCCAGCTCAACGTCCCAAGCATAGGCAAGCTCCACTTCTGGCACACCCGTCACTACCTGATGCAGCGCAGTTGCTGGATCATCCAGCCCGCCGAAATAGTCTGCCATGCGACGACCGTAGTTGGCCGACCATCTGTCGAGAATTTCTGCTTCAATTCCGTTCTGTCTGATGCTGACCTCCTCGGAACCAACCAGCGGCGCGCTTGCAGTCCAGCCTTTGCCAGGTCTGGCGGCCTTTTTGCCGTCAAGCCTCTGAAGCCTGGAAACCACCCGCTCAGCGAGGGCCCTGTGAGTTGTCAATTTTCCGCCATAGACGCTCAGAAGCGTGCTTCTGCCACGCCGAGGCCGGAATTCCGACAGGCGATAGTCTCTGGTGACCTTGCTCGGGTCCTTCCTGCCGCCATATGCCAGGGCCCGCACACCGGCAAATGACCAAAGGACGTCTTCCTCCGCCACTTGATCGTCGAAGAACTCAGAATAAGCCCGCAAGAGATAAAGCCGCTCTTCATCAGAGCAGACAACAGGTTCATCGGCGCGTTGTGGGGCATCTGTTGTGCCGATTAGCCGATAATGATCGAGCCAGGGAATAACGAAGATCACGCGCCCATCTCTGTTGGAGAGCGTAAAGGCGTCTCCACGCCCGAAATCTTTCAGAGGCAGGACTATGTGACTGCCCTTGACCAACTTGAGAGGACGCTTCCTTGGTCTTGAGTGCCCTCTGTAGAGGTCCAAGACCTCGTTCACGTGGGTGCCAGCGGTGTTCACGACATGCCGAGCCCGGACCGTCCGCTTCTGTTCTGCGCTCTCAAGCGTGACTACAAATCCGGAATTTGCAGATTGAAGGGCTGTTACCTCAGTGTAATTTTCGACCAGAGCGCCTCTGGCGCGCGCATCCATAACCAGTTCAAGAGTGAGACGAGCGTCATCGACCTGACAGTCAGGATAATGAAAAATGCGGCTCAATTGGGCTAGCTTCAGATGAGGTATGGCCGCCGCCTCTGCCTTTGTCAGCGAGCCAGTTTTCTCAAGCAGACTTGAACGTGCCAGCAACTGATAAAGCCAGAGGCCAAGGCCGACAAACCAGGCCGGACGCGGACCGCCTTTTCGAATGGGCACCAGGAATCTAATAGGGCGAACAAGTCGCCCCGCTGTCCTGAGAAGAATTTCACGTTCGCGCAGGCCTTCGTATACAAGGCCGAATTCAAGGTGCTCGAGATAACGAAGGCCGCCGTGAATGAGTTTCGACGAAGCTGATGAAGTCTCGCCAGCGAAGTCGCCGGCCTCTGCCAGCAAGACGCGAAATCCCCGGCCTGCTGCATCTCGCGCGACCGCAGCACCGTTGATGCCGCCGCCAACGACCAGAAGATCGTAATTTTCTTCACTCATTCAGAACGTCCGCCCATCAAAAACAGATTTGCGGCCAACATATACACTGAAACGGGACGGCGAAACATGAGGTGACACCGGACTTGCAGGAAGCGCCTGATGCGCATAGACAGGCGGGAGTCTGCGAAGGGAACGTCGAATGTCAAAACGCCTGAGCGATGACGAAGTTGAAAGCTATTATGCGTTTCTGGATGAAGTGGCCGAGGCATCGGGTGCCGCCATCCGGCCCTATTTCCGTGCCCACGGCGAGGTCGAGGACAAGGGCTCGGCGAAAGGTGCGAAGGTTGACCCGGTTACCGTTGCCGATCGGGCGGCAGAAGTGGCGATCCGGTCGCTGATCGAACGGCACTATCCCGATGACGCTATCCTCGGTGAAGAGTTTGGCGAAAAGCCAGGGACTTCCGGCAGACAATGGATCATTGACCCAATTGACGGCACGCGATCCTTCGTGACGGGCCTGCCGCTCTGGGGCACTCTTGTCGCTCTCGTCGATGAAGGTGGGCCCCTTATCGGTATGATGGATCAGCCGATTATGGGCGAGCGTTTTTTTGGCGATGGCGAGCAGGCTTTGCTCAATGGTGAGGCGATCGAGACGCGCACCGTGTCCGGCCTGGCAGAAGCAACATTGATGTGCACGGATCCGGCCATGATGGAGACTGCCGCTGAGATCGCCGCCTTTGCCGAGATTGAAAATCTGGTACCAATGACTCGATTTACGGGTGACTGCTACGGATACTGCATGCTGGCTGATGGCTTTGCTGACATTCTTGTCGAGTCAGGCCTTAAAGCCTATGACATTCAGGCGCTGATCCCAATTGTTGAAGGTGCCGGCGGCCTGATCACGGACTGGCACGGCGAGCCCGTCCTTGCTGGCGGTCGCGTGGTTACCAGTGGATGCGAGGCCGTACATGCAGAAGCGCTCAGAATTCTCTCCAGGGTGCCTGATTAGACCATTTTCGATATTCAAATGGTCGGAGCCGCAAGCGTGGCTCCTGCGCCAGTGCGGCGCCCCCAATGTCTATCAAACAGTGGGGAGCCTGGCGGGCTTGAACGCATTGGCGTGAACGACCGGAACGGGGCCCCGATTCCATGAATATGGAATTGGGTCTAGCTCAGCGATTCGAGAAAACTGTCGAACGCGTCCCAGAAAATGTCCTGATAGGCATCCTGCTCTTTGAGGATTTCGTGCTTGGCGCCCTCGATGCGCAGCAGAAAAGCACGATCCAGAAATCCATGGGCGCGGCGTATGGCAGCCGTTGAGACCACATGGTCGTCCGTTCCGTATTGCAGCAGGATCGGAATTTTGATTTCCCTGAGAAAGGATGGGTCGTTCAAAATTTGTGCGGACTTCAACGTCTCAATGATCCAGCCCGTTGTCACGCCACCAAGGGCAAGATCGGGATCCTTTTCACAAGCCACCGCCAGATCGGCAAAGCGGTCGGGGTCTGTTGTCAGCGGGTTGTCTTCAAACGGCGCGTCCGGGTCATACGACCCCTGCCCCATGGAGTATGAATTTCTGCCGCCAATCATAGCCATCAGATGAGCCAGACCAGATGCGATCGGGCGCAACGGCCCGCTCAGAGGAAGGTCAACCATGGGCCCTGTGAATACAGCGGCCCTGAAGTGCTCTGGATGGTCATGCAAATGCCGGAGCGTAATGTGGCCTCCCATGGAATGGGCGAGCAGCAGAGGCGCTTCATGCGCAAAAGGCAAAACCGATTCAGTTACAAACTGATGAAAGTCACTTAGATAGAGCTCATAGTTGTCGATGTGACCTTTGTGACGATCCGGCAAGGGACGATCCGAGAGGCCTTGGCCGCGCCAATCCATCATGAAGACGGCAAATCCCCGATCGAGAAGATCATGGACGGTTTCGAAACCCTTCTCGATGAACTCCGTGCGCCCGGTCTGAAAGACAAGGGTCTCAGCTGAGGGGCCTGAATGAGATGGCCAATGCGCTGTTCGCAGGCGCACACCATCTTCGGCTGTAACGTATCCAAACTGCGCGCCGGCAGGCGGGATGCGTCGATCTTCTGCGTTTGGCCGGCTCATCCTTGCACCCGTTCCAGCTCCTCGCGTTCAAGCTCCAATTCCAGCCACCGGTCTTCCGCTTCAGCAAGCGCCACCTGTGCATTTTGCAATTTGTTGGAAAGGTCGATGAATTGAGCGGCGTCACGATTGAAAAGGTCTGATGCTCCCAGACGCGCTTCAAAGGATTGTATATTGGCCTTTTCCTGATCTATCTGGGCCGGCAGGCTTTGAAGTTCATGCTGCTCTTTGAAGCTCAGTTTTTTTCGGATCGGCTTCTTTGACTTCTCATTCCCATTGGCCCTCAGTTTGATTGGCCTGGTCAGCGCTTCGGCCTTCGCCGGGCGGCCCTTTTGTAGCAGGTAGTCAGAATAACCTCCGGCATATTCAATTAACGTCCCGTCCCCTTCGAAAACCATTGTGCTGGTGACAACGCGATCAAGAAAGTCACGATCATGGCTGACGATCAGCGCAGTACCATCATAAGTCGCAAGAACATCCTCAAGTAACTCGAGCGTCTCCATATCCAGGTCATTTGTCGGCTCATCGAGGATGATGAAGTTCGATTGCCGCGCAAATAGCTTGGCCAACAGAAGCCTGTTCCTTTCGCCGCCGGACAGGGCGCGTATAGGCGTATTTATCTGTGATTTGGTGAACAGAAAGTCATTCAAAAACGCGACCACATGTTTGGGTGAGCCTTGCGCCCAGACATGGTCACCGCCAGCATCGGCGATAGTCTCAACTGGCGTCTTGGCCGGATCGAGAGCCTCGCGGGACTGGTCGAAATAGGCGAGTGTAAGGTTTGAGCCGAGTTTCACTTTTCCTTCGTCGGCCTTTGCAACACCCGTCAGAATGTTGATGAGCGTGGTTTTGCCGACCCCGTTCGGGCCGATGACGCCGATCCGATCACCGCGCTGAAGGATGGTGGAAAAATTCTCGAACAGCTGATGATCACCATAGCTTTTGGAAATCTGAAAGGCTTCGAGCACGGTCTTGCCGCTCATGTTGCCAGTGTCCAGCTTCAGCGCGGCATTACCGACTGCGCGCAAATAGTTCAGCTTCTTTTCGCGGAGCTCCATCAGTCTTCGGACACGGCCCCGGTTGCGACGTCGGCGCGCGGTGACACCCCGCCTGAGCCACATCGTTTCCTGACCGATTGTCCGGCTGAGCCGATCCTGCTCCTTTTCCTCGATGTCATAGATCATCTGTGACCAGCGCTCGAAGTCAGCGAAGCCCCTTGGATTCTCCCGCAATGTGCCACGATCAAGCCAATAGGTGCGGTTCGTCACATTTCTGAGAAAAGTTCTGTCATGGCTGACCAGAAGTGCTGCGCCCTTGAACTGAGCGAGCCAATTCTCCAGCCAGGAAATTGTTGCGAGATCAAGATGATTGGTCGGCTCATCAAAAAGAAGCAACCTTGCCCCCGATGCGAGCACCCGGGCAAGATCGGCTCGGCGTTTTTCACCACCCGACATGACATCGAGATCGCCGTCGGCAGGAATGTGAAGCTGGCTGATCAGATTCTCTGCATCATGGGCCAGCACTTCGCCATTGTTCATCACATGCTGAAGAACCGTGGATCCTTCCTCGTATACCGGGTCTTGCGGAAGATAGGCATACTCGAGGGCCGGATCGCGCCAGATGGCGCCGTCATCGAGCTCAACCAGGCCGGCGATGGTTTTCAGCAGCGTTGACTTGCCGGCTCCGTTTCGGCCGATGAGACAGATAATATCGCCGACACTGACATGCAGAGTCACTCCATTCAGGATAGGCGCGCCACCAAATGAAATCTGGCCCTCGCGCATGCTGTAGATAGGTGTAACCATCTAACTCTCAGAGGTGAAATCCAACCGGCTGCACATCACCGCTTCTTCATGCCCTTTGGCGCCATGCGCCACAGAAGCACATCAATGTGATCCTGACCGAAGAACGGCTCTCCCTCGAATACCATGGTCGGCACACCCCAGTGACCTGCGGCTTCCAGATTCTGCTGATTCCGGTCGATCAGCGCATCGTATCCTTCCGGATCGGCAGCAACCTTTGCATCCATCTCTTCAAGATCCAGACCGGCTCTCGCAGTGGCTTCTTTCAGGTGATCACCTTCATGCCAGTTGGACGTATTCCCGTTCCAGATGATCTGCGAGACTTCGTCGAGGAATTCGATGCCCTTGCCCTGCTCTGCAGCCTCAATGCCGAGGCGTGTCAGCCGATGAATATAGGGCTGGTCTTTGGCAGCACCACCGATCCCGCGATCAATGACGACGGGATCGGGTTGTGGCCATTTATAGGCAATGCCATACATTTCGGCGGCTCTGACCGTGTCCCGCATCAGATATCGAGGCCAGAGGGGATTGATCTTGTCAAAGAACGCACCGTCCCTTATCGCCAATGGGTAGACTGGGCAGACGTTAACATCCACATCATAGTCGATCCCGATCTGCCGAATTCGTCCGGTTGAGAGGTAGGAATAAGGGCTGCGGAAAGACCAGTAGATATCAAACGCCAGGGTCATGGGGCTGTTTCCTCGGTGATTTTCAGTTTATCAGCAGTGTCACGCCAACCTAGCCTAGGACGAACAGCTTTCAAACGGTCAAAATTATCGTGCAATATCAAATAGATAATGTTGCATTGCCCTATTGGCGAGCAAGAAATTCAGGCCAACCGGATGACAGCATCAGAATATAATGGTAAGTAATACTGACGTATTGGCAGTCCACGCAAATCTGCCTGTTCTCAACCGGACAAACCCGTAGGCTTGTTGCATGATTTTAGATAGGATTGGCCTCCCTGATTGCTGGATTTTGTCGCGATGTTGGCTTCGATGCCTCAAGGCCGACAAGCAGGCCCGAGGGAAACTAAGCAGTGCGCTGGGGTCGACCCGCTTGGCACAATATGCCGAACGATGGCCGAACTGCCTTCAAGCCAAATTGGCGATGCGCAAAAAAGTAATGAAAGACGAACCGAGACCGGAATATGCCGTATAGCGCGCTCCCCAGGAAACAGGGTCTGTATGACCCACGGAACGAGCATGACTCATGTGGCATTGGCTTTGTCGCAAACATCAAGAACGTCAAAAGCCATGAGATCGTTCTCCAGGGCCTGAAGATTCTCGAAAACCTGACGCATCGAGGCGCGGTAGGCGCTGACCCGCTGGCCGGCGACGGTTCCGGTATCCTGATTCAAATTCCCGATGGCTTCTTCCGGCCGGAGTGCGCGGCTCTGGGCTTTGAATTGCCTGAAGTCGGCGATTACGGCGTCGGCATGCTGTTCCTGCCCCGCGGCGAAAATGACCGGGCCAGGACCGAAGCCATGATCAATGAACTGATCGAGAGCGAAGGCCAAAGCGTTCTGGGCTGGCGTGATGTGCCGACCGACAATTCCCTGCTTGGTGAGTCCGTCAAGGTAAATGAGCCGGTGATCCGGCAGGTGTTTGTCGCCAAAGGCGAAAACTGCGCCGATACGGACAGTTTTGAACGGAAACTGTTCATCATCCGCAAACAGATGCAGCGAGCGTTCGCGAGCATAGGTGCGGCCGAAGATTCGTTCTTCTACGGTACGTCCATGTCGGCCAGAACGATCTGCTACAAAGGCATTTTGCTGGCGGGTCAGGTGTCGGCCTACTACCGCGACCTTGTAGATGAACGCACAGCATCTGCGCTGGCCCTTGTGCATCAAAGGTTCTCGACCAACACCTTCCCGACATGGGAGCTGGCCCAGCCTTTCCGCATGATCTGTCACAACGGAGAGATCAACACGAAGCGCGGCAATGAGAACTGGATGACTGCGCGGCGGAGCTCCATGAAATCGGAGCTTATCGGAGACGATCTTGAAAAACTCTGGCCCCTCATTCGTGAAGACCAGTCTGACTCGGCAAGTTTTGATAATGCGCTCGAATTACTGGTCGCAGGTGGTTACTCCCTCGCCCACGCCATGATGCTCATGATCCCGGAGGCCTGGGATGGTAATCCGCTGATCGATGAAAAGCGCCGCGCATTCTATGAATATTATGCAGCCCTTATGGAGCCCTGGGACGGGCCGGCGGCAGTCGCCTTCACTGACGGTCGCCAGATCGGTGCAACACTTGATCGGAACGGCCTCCGCCCTGCCCGCTACCTGCTTACCGATGACGACCTGGTAATCGCCGCTTCAGAGACCGGCGTGCTGGATATTCCTGAAGCGAATATCGTCAAGAAATGGCGCCTGCAACCTGGCAAGATGTTTCTGGCCGATCTGGAACAGGGCCGGATCATTGATGACGAAGAGCTGAAAGCTGAGCTTGCCGGCCTTCACCCCTATCAGGACTGGCTGGATGCAAGCCAGACGCAGCTCGAAGACCTGCCGCCGGCCAAGAAACAATGGCACCCTTTGAGCGAAAGCGATCTTCTCGACAAGCAACAGTCCTTCGGCTACAGCCAGGAAGATGTTAAATTTTTCCTGAAGCCACTGGCAGAAGATGGCGAAGACCCCATCGGTTCCATGGGCACTGACACGCCGATCTCGGTTCTGTCCGATCGACCCAAGCTTCTTTACACCTACTTCAAGCAAAACTTTGCCCAGGTGACCAATCCGCCCATTGATCCCATACGCGAACAACTCGTCATGTCGCTTGTGTCCCTGATTGGGCCGCGGCCAAATCTGCTGGAACTCAATCAGTCCGGCGCCAACAAACGGCTTGAGGTTCATCAGCCTATCCTGACGAACGAGGACATGGAGAGAATCCGCGAGATTGAGCTTCACTCGGATTCAAGCTTTGTCTCCAAGACCCTCGACATTACCTATCCTGTGGAAGAGGGCGTCGATGGCTTGGCACGTGCGGTGACGCGGCTTTGCAACAGCGCCGAGGAAGCGGTACGGGATGGGATCAACATTCTCATTTTGTCAGACCGCAACGAAGGATCCGAACGAATTCCAGTACCGGCGCTGTTGGCGGTTTCCGGCGTGCATCATCATCTTGTCCGTGGCGGTCTTCGGACCGAAGTCGGGCTTGTTGTCGAGACCGGCGAAGCGCGCGAAGTCCATCACATGTGCGCCCTGGCAGGTTACGGTGCAGAGGCGATCAATCCCTACCTTGCATTTGAGACACTTCTGTCGCTCAGACCCGAACTGTCGAATAATCTGACGGACGCTGAGATCATCGCAAATTACATCAAGGGCATCGGCAAGGGCATCCTCAAGGTCATGTCCAAGATGGGCATATCGACCTACCAGTCCTATTGCGGGGCGCAGATTTTCGATGCGGTCGGGCTTTCGACATCCTTTGTGGATCAGTATTTCAGCGGCACTGCCACGCAGATTGAGGGCATCGGCATAGAGCAAATTGCGGCCGAAAGCGTCAAAAGACATGAAGAAGCTTATGGCGACCAGCAAATCCTGAGCGACGCTCTGGATGTCGGCGGTGAATTTGCTTTCCGCATCAGAGGAGAAGCACATGTCTGGTCACCAAAGGTAATCAGCAAGATGCAGCACGCTGTGCGTTCTGCCGATCGGGCACTGTTCGATGACTATGCACGCGACGTGAATGAGCAAAATGAAAAGCTGTTCACCATGCGGGGGCTGTTCGGATTCAATGCGCTCAACGACCCCATTTCAATTGATGAAGTTGAGCCGGTGAGCGAGATTGTGAAGCGCTTTGCCACCGGTGCCATGTCGTTCGGCTCGATCAGCCGCGAGGCGCATACCAATCTGGCGATTGCCATGAACCGGCTGGGCGGGAAATCCAACACTGGCGAAGGCGGTGAAGAGCGGGATCGTTTCACGCCGCTGCCAAACGGCGACAGCATGCGTTCGGCGATCAAACAGGTTGCAAGCGGCCGCTTTGGCGTAACGGCCGAGTATCTGGTCAATGCGGATGACATCCAGATCAAAATGGCGCAAGGGGCGAAGCCCGGTGAAGGTGGCCAGCTGCCTGGACACAAAGTTGATCAGGTGATCGCCGATGTACGGCATTCGACACCAGGCGTAGGACTTATATCCCCGCCGCCCCACCACGACATTTACTCCATTGAGGATCTGGCCCAGCTCATTCACGATCTGAAGAATGTAAATCCGATGGCGCGCATCAGTGTGAAGCTTGTTTCGGAAGTAGGTGTCGGCACCGTTGCTGCCGGCGTCTCAAAAGCGCATGCCGATCATGTGACAATTTCCGGCTATGAAGGGGGCACGGGTGCGAGCCCGCTCACCTCGATCAAGCATGCCGGTTCTCCCTGGGAAATCGGCCTTGCCGAAACCCATCAGACATTGGTGCTGCATCGCTTGCGTGGCCGCATTGCGGTACAGGTGGATGGCGGCTTCCGTACCGGCCGCGACGTCATCATCGGTGCCATCCTTGGCGCCGACGAGTTCGGCTTTGCAACTGCCCCTCTGATTGCCAGTGGCTGCGTGATGATGCGGAAATGTCATCTCAACACCTGTCCGGTCGGTGTCGCGACGCAGGATCCCGAGCTTCGAAAACGGTTCGTTGGCGAGCCCGAGCATGTGATCAACTTTTTCACTTTCATTGCCGAACAGGTTCGCGAACAAATGGCCGAGCTTGGCTTCAGAACAATCAACGAACTGATCGGTCGCACGGACGTTCTGAACTCCCGAAAAGCCGTGGAACACTGGAAGGCTAACGGGCTGGACTTTACCAACCTCTTCTATCAGCCGAAAGTGAGTGCCGATGTGGCGACATACAATTCCGAGACCCAGGAACATGGGCTTGAGAACGCACTCGACAATCAACTCATCAGGGACGCAAAGCCAGCCATAGAATCAGGCGCCAGGGTCGAGCTTGAAGTACCGGCGCGCAACATCAACCGCACGGTCGGCGCCATGCTTTCCGGCGAAGTCGCACGGCAACATGGTCACGAAGGTCTTGGTCCGGACAGCATTCACATCACCATGACAGGGACCGGCGGCCAGAGCTTCGGTGCGTTTCTTGCCCGTGGTGTAACCATTGAACTGACGGGTGATGCGAACGATTACGTGGGCAAAGGCCTTGCGGGAGGTCGGCTTATCATCAAGCCACCGGCTGAAGCGCCACGGGTCGCTGAAGAAAATATCATTATTGGAAACACAGTGCTCTATGGAGCGACCGAAGGCGAATGCTTCTTCCGCGGGGTTGCCGGCGAGCGCTTTTGCGTGCGCAATTCGGGGGCCACAGCGGTTGTCGAAGGCGTCGGCGATCATGGATGCGAATATATGACCGGCGGCATCACTGTTGTACTTGGCGAAACGGGCCGCAATTTCGCTGCCGGCATGAGCGGCGGCATCGCCTACGTACTGGATGAAAAAGGTGATTTTGATATCAAGTGTAATCAGGCGATGGTCACGCTTGAGCAGATCGACGCCAATGAGCCGCGTGTCGACGCAGCTGCGATTGGCAATCCGTTGGCCCATGATGCGCAACGCCTGAAAGGCCTGATCGAACAGCATTTGAACCTCACGGGCAGCACACGTGCCAAACAGATTCTGGATAACTGGGCTCAGATGCTGCCAAAGTTTGTCAAAATTCTGCCGGTTGATTACAAGCGGGCGCTCGAAGAAGCGACTGCAAAGCCAGAAGAAACCACAGAGACGGTTCAGAGCGCGAGGAAGAGACAGGATGGGTAAGCCAACCGGTTTTCTGGAGACGGATCGCATTGAGCGCGGCTACCTGCCGGTCGATGAGCGCGTGCGGAACTATAAGGAATTCTATGTCCCTCTCGGCAACGAGGAGATGCGGGCCCAGGGCGCACGCTGTATGGATTGCGGCATTCCCTATTGTCATGAAGGCTGCCCAGTCAACAACATCATCCCTGAATGGAATGATCTGGTTTACCGGGATCAGTGGCGGGACGCTCTTGATGTGCTTCACTCGACCAATAACTTTCCTGAATTCACCGGCCGCGTCTGCCCGGCCCCTTGTGAATCCGCCTGCACTCTGAATCTCATTGAGAAACCAGTAACCATCAAGACGATCGAATGCGAAATCGTTGACCGGGGTTGGCGAGAAGGCTGGATCCTGCCACAGATTCCGAAGGAGCGGAGTGGCAAACGTGTGGCGGTCGTCGGTTCCGGCCCGGCCGGCATGGCCGCCAGCCAGCAACTTGCCCGCGCAGGTCACAGCGTTGTCCTTTTTGAAAAGCATGACCGCATCGGCGGACTCATTCGATACGGCATCCCTGATTTCAAGCTCGACAAAGTGCTTGTCGACAAGCGGATGCAGCAGATGTCTGCCGAAGGCGTCATTTTCCGGCCCAATGTCAATGTCGGTGTGGACATTGAATTTGATGAGCTTCTGAAAGATTTTGACGCAATCGTGATGTCAGGCGGCTCGGAAGCCCCCCGCGATCTGCCAGCGACCGGCCGCGACACCGATGGCGTTCAGTTCGCCATGGATTTCCTGCGCCAGAACAACAAACGTGTCGCGGGCGATGACATTCCGCCGGAAGAGGCGCTTCTCGCTACTGACAAGCACGTGATAGTCATTGGCGGCGGCGATACCGGGTCTGATTGCGTTGGCACATCAAACCGGCACGGGGCGCGTTCCATAACGCAGATCGAAATTCTCGACAAGCCTCCGCTTCACGAAGACAAGCTGATGACCTGGCCCGATTTTCCGGCACCGACCGAGAAGCTGAGAACTTCATCTTCCCATGAGGAAGGCACCGAACGAGACTGGAGCATCACAACGAAAGAATTCGTGCAGGAGAACGGTAAACTGAAGTCCATCAGGCTTGCCCGTGTTGAATGGATGCCGGGCGAAGATGGCCGACCAGGGATGCGTGAGATTGAAGGCAGTGAATATGAATTGCCCGCTGATCTCGTCCTTCTTGCCATGGGTTTTCTGCATCCGATTCATGAAGGCATGATTGAACAGTCCGGTGTCGAGCTTGATCCACGCGGCAATGTGCTCGCGGACGAGGAAGATTACAACACCAGCATTGACAAGGTTTTTGCAGCCGGTGATATGCGGCGCGGCCAGTCATGGGTGGTCTGGGCCATCCGCGAAGGCCGCCAATGCGCGCGTTCTGTTGATGCCTTCCTCATGGGCAGCTCGAATCTGCCGCGCTAAGGGCGTGGAAGTTTCCTCGCAGAATATCTGGATATTCGGCTACGGCTCGCTTGTATGGCGGCCCGCTTTCCCAAGCCTTCAGGCCAGGCCTGCGCTGGTTCACGGGTGGCGGCGGGTCTTCTGGCAGGGCTCAACGGATCATCGGGGCGTTCCCGGAGCGCCGGGCCGCGTGGTCACGCTGGTAGCGGACGCAGCTTCTGTTTGCTGGGGCATGGCCTATGAAGTTCATGCCGATGACCGCGAAGATGTGCTCGCAACACTAGATCATCGCGAACGTGGCGGGTACGAACGTGAGAGTGTGCCTCTCCATTTCCCTGAAGAACCTGCACTGAAACCGACCGCGCTTTTCTATATTGCGACGCCTGAAAATCCAAACTACCTCGGCCACGCCGGCCTGGACGACATCGCCCGTCAGGTGTCGAGATCAGAAGGCCCAAGCGGCCACAATCGTGATTATGTATTCGAGCTCGCCGCTGCCCTGGCAGCTATGGGCGCCGACGATGATCATGTTTTCGCGCTCGCCGAAGCTCTCAGATCTGCGTAGCACGACCTTCCCAATAGGGTTCCCGGACGACGCGGCGCTGGATTTTGCCGGTGGGCAAGCGCGGAAGATCCTCACTCGTGAAATCGATACTGCGCGGGCACTTGTACGCCGGCAGGCGATCTCGAGCGAATGTAATGATTTCTTCAGCAAGCTTGTCAGAGGGCTCGTGGCCTTCAGCAAGCTGGACGACAGTTCTGACCTCTTCGCCCCACTCCTCGCTCGGAATGCCAATGGTGCAAACCTCATGCACAGCCTCGTGCTGCATGATGATGCTGTCGGTTTCCTGGGGATAGATGTTGACGCCGCCGGAAATGATTGTCTCGGCGTCGCGACCCGTCAGGAAGAGGTATCCATCTTCGTCGATGTAACCCATGTCGCCCATGGTAAAGTGATCGTCATGATAGGCGCCGTCGGTCTTTTTCTTGTCCTTGAAGTACTCGAAACGACCGGCATCGGGTGCCTTGAAATAGATCGTGCCAACCTCTCCCTGGGCAACTTCATTGCCATCATCATCGAAAATCTTGACCGGGTTCCCGGCATTGGGCTTGCCCACTGTGCCTGGTTTCTTGACCCATTCTTCTGAAGTATTGAAGACGCCACCGCCTTCCGTGGCGGCGTAGTATTCGTAGACTACAGGGCCAAGCCAGTCGATCAGGGCCTGTTTCACATGGACCGGCGTGGGGGCGGCACCATGCAGTATCCAGCGTAACGACGACAGGTCGTATTTCGCCTTGGTCTCCTCAGGCAGCGCAAGGATGCGCTGGAACATGGTTGAAACCATGTGTGTGTGCGTAATTTTGTATTCATCCACCAGCCGCATGGTTTCTTCGGCATCCCACTTATCCATCAGCACGCAGCCGATCCCCATGGCCATGGGGATCTGCAAATTGAGCGCCAGAGGTGCCGCGTGATAGAGCGGGCCCGTAACGAGCGATCGGTCAGTGGCAGCATTGAATTTCGCGGTTTCGATATAGAACATGCCCGATCCAGAGGCACCCTGATCTTCTTCGTCGCCGTCGCTCTCTTCGCTTCCGGCCGCTGCGGCGGCAAGGGCCGCCATGGGATTTCGCGAAGCGCCACCGCCTTCTTCGTCGGCGGGAGCTTCGGGGCGCCTGTAAACGCCCTTAGGGTTTCCGGTCGTGCCGGACGTGTAGAGCATCTGGCCACCCGGTGTCGGATCGGTGATATTTTCACCGTCTTCGTTGGCGACCAGTTCGTCGTAATTGGCGAATCCCTCTATGTCCCCGGCGATAGAAACACCCAGTTCGCAAGCTGCTGATGCCGCCAGCCCGGCCTTGCCGGATTCTGGTAAATCGGCATCGCAGAGGAAGACCTTGGCTTCGCAGTTATCGACAATGTAGGTGACTTCATCGGGCGTCAGGTGCCAGTTGATGGGAGTCAGCCGCCAGCCTGCCCGGCTTGCGGCATTGAGCGCCTCGACAAATTCCGGACGGTTCTTGCAAAGAAGGGCGATGGCATCGCCATCCTGCATGCCTTTTGCCCTGAGCGCCCGGACAAGCTTGTTTGACGCCGTGTTCAGTTCAGCAAAAGTCCGGTTGCCGTGTTCAGAAATGATCGCCATCTTATCGGGCTGCATCATCGCATGCACCGCCGCCAACATTCCGCGACCGGCCATTTCCATAGGTGTCAGTTGTTCTGCTTCGCTCATAGTCCCTACCAAGTCCCCACCAAGATTTTGATTTGTTTGGAGGGACTATAGCGAAGGCGGACGGGGATTGCACCCCGTTCGGATCAAGATCAGATCGAGGTTTTGCGGCCTTCCCAATAGGGCGCACGCACTTTGTGGCGGACAATCTTACCCGCTGGCAGGCGCGGCAGATCCTCCGCGAAATCAACAGATCGAGGGCATTGGAACCCGGCAAGACGCACCTTGGCAAATTCGATCAGCTCTTCGGCAAGTTCGTCTGAACCGTCCGTGCCGGGATGGAGCTGAACGACGGACTTGACCTCTTCACCCCACTCTTCATTGGGCACACCGATGGTGCAGACATCCAAAACTGCGGGATGCTGTAAGAGCACATCATCGGTCGCCTGAGGATAGACATTGACGCCGCCCGAGATGATGGTTTCAGCGTTCCGGCCGGTGAGAAAAAGATAACCGTCCTCGTCCATGTATCCCATATCGCCGAGCGTGAAATAATCGCCCCGATAGGCATCACTGGTTTTTGCTGACGCCTTGAAATACTCGAACCGTCCGGTGTCCGGCGCCTTGAAATAAATCAGACCTGTCTCACCGGCAGGCAGTTCGTCGCCAGCTTCATTCAGAATCCTGGAAGATTCAGGATCCGGTGATTTGCCGACGCTGCCCGGTTTGGCGAGTGCTTCCTCGGGCGTCAGGAAGTATCCACCGCCGCCTTCGGTCGCCGCGAAGTACTCGTAGACCACCATGCCGAACCAGTCGATCATCGCCTTCTTCACGTGAGGCGGGCAAGGCGCCGCGCCATGGATGATGTAGATCATGCTGGAAACGTCGTATTTATTGCGCACCTCATCCGGCAGCTTCAAAAGCCGGTGAAACATGGTCGCGACCATATGCGTGTGCGTAATCCTGTGTTTCTCAATCAGCTTGAGAGTTTCTTCCGGGTCCCAGCGATCCATCAGCACCAGGCCGACACCCTGATTGAGGGGACCAAGTGCGTTTATCGACAAGGGTGCTGCATGGTAAAGCGGTCCGGTCAGCAAAGAAACACTGGTTTCCGGATCGTAGGCAGCGGCGCCACCGAAGCCCCCGCCGCCACCGGCACCAGCCTGGCGTGCAGCCGCACGCGCCTGCGTCGCCGTTGCGCGGGCTTCCTCGGCGGGCTTTCTGTAGACACCCTTTGGACGCCCGGTCGTGCCGGAGGTATAAAGCATCTGGCTGCCGCGCACCGGGTCATCAATGTCGGTTCCATCCTCGCCTTCAATGACGTCCTGCCAATTTTCAAAACCGGGAATCTCGCCACCGACGGCGATTTTCACTGTGATCGCGCTCGCATTCCTGGCGGCTTCGACTGCGGCGTCGGCAAACCTTACGTCGGCGACAATCACTTTTGCTTCGCAATCGTCTGTGACGTAACTCACAGCTTCTCTATCGAGGTGCCAGTTTACCGGCGTCAACCTGATTCCACCGCGCATACATGCCGTATGGGTCTCCAGAAACTCGGGCCGATTGCTGCACAGAAGCGCCAGCCCGTCCTCGCTTTTGATGCCGCGCTTGCGAAGCGCTCTGACCAGCCTGTTGGCATTTGCATTCATTTCGCCGAACGTCCGGTCACCGGCATCCGAAGTCATGGCCATGCGATCTGGTGCCCGGCGTGCATGCAGTGCAATCGTCATGCCTGTCTGCATGGCGTTGATGCGTTCTTCCATTTCTGGGGGTAGCTTCGCGTCACTCATAGTGTTGTTCGTTCCTTCATGTCATCGCCAGGACGAATTCCTCATGGACCTGCCCAACGCCAGGCCGGAAATTCAGTTCGAGCGATGATTTTTCTTCAAATAGAAGGGATGGTCCGGTGTAGGCACCATGACTTCCCTCCCTGCCCTTGGCGGAGAGGATATTTAATCGGACCGCGCATTTCAACTTGCACCCCGAGCCTGGAATGCACGCGCTGAACGTCAATGAAACTGCGGTATTGGGCTCGACATTCTGCAGATTAGAACTGGTCGAAGGTCACGACGCTCCGAATCGATTCGCCCCGATGCATCAGGTCGAAGGCTTTGTTGATGTCTTGAAGCGGCATTTGATGAGTGATCAGATCATCGATATTGATCTTGCCGTCCATGTACCAGTCAACGATTCCAGGTACATCCGAACGGCCCCTGGCGCCGCCGAACGCCGTACCGCGCCAGACGCGCCCAGTGACCAGCTGAAAAGGCCTGGTCGAAATTTCCTTCCCGGCACCGGCAACACCAATGATAATGCTTTCGCCCCAGCCCTTGTGGCAGCATTCCAGCGCCTGGCGCATAACATCGACATTGCCAACACACTCAAAGCTGAAGTCGACGCCACCATCGGTCAGATCCTGTATGGCTTCAACGACGTTCTCAGTGGACCCGGCATCGATAAAATCCGTCATACCAAATTTTCCGCCGAGTTCTGCCTTAGATGAATTGGTGTCGATGCCGATGATACGTTCTGCGCCGGCAAGCCGGGCACCCTGGAGAACGTTAAGGCCAATGCCACCGAGGCCGAATACAGCGACATTCGATCCGGGTGTAACCTTGGCGGTATTCATCACGGCACCAAGGCCGGTGGTTACACCGCAGCCGATGTAACATATTTTGTCAAAGGGTGCGTCGGTGCGAATTTTGGCAAGCGCAATTTCCGGCAGAACGGTGAAATTCGAGAATGTCGACGTGCCCATGTAGTGAAACACCTGTTTGCCGCCAAGGGAAAAGCGGCTTGTGCCGTCAGGCATCAGTCCCTGGCCCTGGGTCTCCCGGATTGCGCCACAGAGATTGGTTTTGCCCGACCGGCAGAATTTGCATTCACCGCATTCTGGTGTGTAGAGCGGAATGACATGATCTCCCGCCGCGACAGACGTCACATCCGAGCCAACTTCAAGGACAACGCCTGCGCCTTCATGTCCAAGTATTGCAGGGAAGAGACCTTCAGGATCATCACCTGACAAGGTGAAAGCATCGGTATGGCACACACCACTTGCCTTGATCTCGACCAGCACTTCGCCTGCCTTCGGCCCTTCGAGCGATACGGTTTCAATGCTGAGGGGCATGCCTGCCTGGAATGCAACGGCTGCCATCACGTCCATTCGGAGGCTCCTACTTCTCTTCGCGCTTTGCGTTTTGGCGGTTCCTGGGTATCCAGGCTGTTGCAAAGTCGACAGCGTTGCGAACACCGAACAGTCGGCTCTCAGCGGTGCCTATCTGGGCAATCGTAGCGCCGCCGCCCGCATCAAAATCCGCACCAATTTCAGGGAAATCGTCGTCTTCAATGTCGACATCCTGATATTCCGTCCAGCATTGCACGCCGTTCGCGATCACTGCCGCGCCGAACTTTTTCATAGGCGGATCGGGTTGACGATATTCTGCCAGGTGAAACACTGTGCAGTTGCCATAGCCAGGGCCCATCAGCAGAACCTGCCCGTCAAGCTTGTACAACGTACCGAGGGGCGATTCTTCGCCGAGCTGCCGATCAAGGCGGTGTTGAGCGGCAAGCTTCCGAGCATGTTTGCCCACAGCTGCGAAGGAAGCGTGCGGATGGTGGCTGCGCAGAGCGCCGGGCCAGGTCCGAAGCAGTTCGTTAATCGCCCCCATCTTGCGGCTTGGCGTCTTCAAAGGATCAAAGGCCGGCGTCTCGGCCTTGATTCTGTCCCACCAGGCCCTTGGCACCGGCGGGCTGTTCCATTCCGCCGGATCAGACAGGTGACCGGTCTGGGTTGGCACCATAAGGGTGCCCTTGGGCGTCAGTGCCTCAAGGAGTGCTTCGACCACGGTATGCGCGCCGCCGGCAATCCAGCCGATCTTCGACATGGAAGTGTGAACCAGCAGCGTCGCACCGGGCCGCACGCCGATTGCCGCCAGATCGTTCAAAAGCGTTGATTTGGTAATGAGCTCGGCGGCTTCGTTGATGACCCTGATTTCCGCCATAGTCTATTCGCCTTCGAGTACAGCGCTGGCCTGATCAATGACCTTGGCGTAGGCCCTGATCACCTCTGCTGCAACGACGATTTCGCCTTCAACCTCATCCCAGATGCGCTGCTCAATTGCCTCGCGGACACCTGGGATGGTCTTGACCCCGTAGCCTGTGTAGAAACCGGGCGCATAGATGTGATGGATATACCAGGGCCGGCCTTTCAGGCCCCTGGCATTTGTCAGCGCATGTTCGCTGGCAAGCAAAATCTCGTTCAATACAGTAAGTGCCATTGCGTTGAGAACAGGCCGCGCTGCATACGCCGCCTGATATCGTTCGGCGCTTTGCTTGAGCTCTGCTTCAGCATTCTGGAGCGGCGCGAAATTAAGATGCGGGACCTCCACATCTGGCGTTGGCACCACGAACGGTCGGGTCGGGTCGGCCCAGGCAGAATAGTGGCCATCCTCGATCAGCTGATTTTCCTCAGCCGTTTCCTTTCTCATTTTATCTGCAAGTTCCACCAGTTCCGTGACATAGCGACCGATGGTATCCGAGGCTGTCTCAAAGTCCCATGGCAATATATCGGCATTTGCCACGCGTAACGTAATGCGTCCCGCTGTCTGAACAAGTGTCCCGCCATATACGAAGCCCGGATCCCCGAAGCGCGTGTAGTGATCGAAGCTGTCGAAAATTGAGTGATAGGATCCGCCGCGATTTTCGCCGCCGTAACCCAGATTCAGGGAGGCGATACCGAGGTGCTGGAGAAATGGCGTGTAATCAGAACCGGAACCAAGCGCACCAATACGCATGTGATCCTTTTCGAGCGCCTCGGTGCGATCTTTGCCCGTAGAAGTGACCGCCGCACGAGCCTGGCGCCGTTTCAGCACTGTAACACCGGATTGCGGGTCGGTGACTGACGCCGCCACTTCGTTGATCAGCGTTTCCAGGCTGTGGGAGCCAGCCGCACCCAGGAAACCGCGCCCGGAGCCGTCAGTATTTATGTAGAGCGCAGCTTTTTCCGTGAGCTCAACGGCATGCTGTTCCACCCATTCGGTGGACCCGATCAGGCCAGGCTCCTCCGCGTCCCAGGCGACATAAACGATCGTGCGCTTCGGTCCCTGGCCGTTTGCCGCCAATTGACCTACGATTCGCGCCTCTTCCATCAGGGCAACCATGCCGGAGACAGGATCTGCCGCGCCGTTGACCCATGCATCGTGATGATTGCCACGGATCACCCATTGATCCGGCCAGACGCTCCCCCTCAATTTGGCAACGACATCATAGGCCGGCACCAAATCCCAGTCGGCGCTCACTTTGAGGCGGACTTTCGCCGGACCAGGCCCGACATGATAGGTCAGCGGTAAAGCCCCTCGCCAGGCTTCAGGTGCCATGGGTCCAGCCAAAGCTGCAAGAATGGGTTCTGCATCACTATAGGAAATGGGCAGCACCGGAATTTTTGTAATTGTTGGCGCGTCGGCCTGATCAATGCGAACAGCATCTTCAGTGGCGCCAATGTTTGGCGTCAGGACATCGCCGGGATAGGTCGGCATATCCATGACCGATCCCCGCTGAATACCATCGGCCATGCGATAGGCACCTTCCGGATAGACATCTCCCCGGAAATAGCCGTCGTCGCGCGGATCTGAATAGATAATGCAGCCTATGGCGCCCTTTTCAGCGGCAAGTTTTGGCTTTATGCCGCGCCAGGATCCGCCGTAGCGGGCAATGACTATTTTACCTTCGACACTGACGCCAAGTTTTTCCAGCTCGTCATAGTCCGCCGGGATGCCGTAGTTGACGTAAACAACCTCAGCCGTTACATCGCCATCCACAGAGAAGAAATGAAATCCTGGCAGCTGCTCGTCTCGTTGGCCAGACGTTGCATCTTCAGCAAGAGTCGGTTCCTGCAAAGATGCATCAAAGAAAGTCGGTTCAAGTAGCGTTACAATGCGATCCCTGGGCGTCGGAAACAGTATGTGGAAGGTTTCAATCTCGGTTTCAAATCCCCAGGCTTCAAACTTCGAGGCTATGAAGTCAGCGATTTCCTTGCCGTAGGGAGAGCCCACGGCATGGGGTCTGGCCGACATGAAGCGCATCCATTCTTCCAGATTCTCAGTGTTTACCGCGGCATCGAATTCAGCTTCCAGTGCGGCTTCAGCGGCCGCACCTTCCTCAGTGAAGCCAAGCATTTCTGCGGCGGACACCGTACTGGCGAGAAGCAGGACCCCCGCCATGACTGCTATGATTCTAATCATTCCTGTCCCCGTTAGATTGTTCAATCGTCTAGCCCAGCACGCCTTTCGATGACTGACCGCCATCAATGGTCACAACTGTACCCGAAATATAGCTTGCGCGATCAGAGGCCAGAAAAGCTACGAGATCGGCCACTTCCTCGGGACTGCCAGGCCTGCCAAATGGTAGTTTCGGCAAACTCTCGATCCACTTGTCAGGATCAAGACCGCGTCCTTCCATGTTGATACGGCGCTGGCGTTCAAGTCTTTCTGTGACCGTCAGCCCTGGATTCACGCCGACGACGCGGATGCCATGATCGGGGCTTTTGGCGCCCATGGCGCGCGTGAAAGCCATGAGACCTGCGTTGCCAGCGGCCCCGGCAATGTAAGTTGCGTCGGGGCGCTCGCCGCCGGTGCCTATGACGTTGACAATCACGCCGCCGCCCTGCTCCCGCATGGCCGCGTAAACTTCCCGCGTGAGATTGATGTAGCCAAACACTTTCAGCTCCCAACCCGTTCGCCAGGTGTCTTCATCAATGCTTTTCAGTGTGCCACCCGGGATAGCGCCGGCATTGTTGACAAGAATATCGACATCTCCGACAGCGGCCGCCAGGGATGCCGCACTGTTGGCCGCGGTTATATCGATTGACTGCAATGATACCTTCACATCGGATATGCCCGCGATTTCGTCTCGCACTGATTTCAGGTCGGCTTCGGTTCGCGCTGCCAGATGGAGATCGCATCCTTCTTTGGCGAGGGTCAATGCGATAGATCGTCCGATACCCTTTGATCCGCCGGTAACCAACGCTCTCTTGCCACCAAGATTGAGATCCATCTGCCCTAGCCGTCCTCAGCCTCTTCAGCTGCTTGACGCCAGACATCTGGATCCGGCAAGTCGTTCCAGTGCAGGATGGCGTTGTAGACAAAGGCATGGTCATGTTGATTTTCATGGCGATGCATGGGGTTCCAGGCGAAAATTACGATCCGCCCGTCGCCAAGCGTGTCGTAGAGTAGGGCGGGCGAGCCGTCGATCGCCTCAGCCCCACCGATGATGCCACCCGACTGGACCAAAGGCACCGGTTTCGATTTGTCTTCGTCATCATCCTTGTCGGCGCCATTATCTGCGTTTTCATCTTCATCATAGTGCTTGGTGCCGAACTGAAGGGCGACGATGTGGCGGTTTCGGTCCGCCACTCGAAAGAGCGGGCCATTGGTCCGGAAGATGTGAGTGACTTCATCGTACCCATAGACCAGAGGGTTTTCAGGCCCGGTGACCTTGGCGGTAAGGACAGAGCCCGGTGTATTGAGTCCGGCCGGTCGTTGAGTCGCGACACGTCGCATCATGCCGGCATCGGTTGCGATGATCCCGCCGGCGCCAAAAGTGATCAGCGTGCCACCAGTTTCGACAAAATTCCGGATTTCCTGAAGGCCCGCCAGGCCGAGACCGCCGGTAATGTCGTCGGAGGACACCATTTTGCCGAGATTGGGCGTGTCCTCCGTCGTTCTGTAATCGAGGGCGCCAAATTCACCATCCACACCTGCAAGCACTGCGCTCAGCTGCGCTGAACCTCTGAACGCCGGTACGATGAGGACGTCGAAGTCATCACGCAGACCTCCTTCCTGCACGCGCTCTTTCATGATGTGCGCATAGGGAACGTCTGCTTCGTCCAGCGTATAGCGGACCCAGCCTGCGTTTTGCGTGTCGGTCCAGCTGTGCCAGAGCGCGATGCGCGGAAGATCGACATCGTGGATGACAGCTGTCGGCGCGCGGGACAGAGCAATGCTTTTTAGCCCGGCTGCATCTATAGCCGCTCTTATCCGATCCCGATTGCCGACTTCAACTTCAATAATCAGGCTGCCCCGCGGCAGGATGCCGGCTCGCACCTCGACTTCCTCATCAAGGGCAGCCATCGGAACGTCGGCAAGCGCGAATCGCAATGGCCCGAGATTTCGCTGACCATGGTTCGGTATGCCGATGAACGGGGACCGTGCGGGCACGCTGGACACATTGAAAATGCCGCCAGGCAGTTCCGCTGTTCCGTGATCGAGGACAGAAACTTCGTCGATTGCTGCAACTTCAACACCCAGTACAAGGCCCAGCGTCCAGCCCACATCATCATAGGGCGGCACTTCTACATCGTCCGGAAAGGTCTGTTTCTCAAGCAGGTTCCTGGCCAGGGGACCGTAAGGCTGGTTGAGTTTGATGATGACGTCCCCGCGCTCAACAGTGACGTCACCATAACTTTTGTTTTCGGCAGAGAGTTCCATCTCAACGCCATGGCGGGACAAGGTCTCAATCAGGGTCCTGGCAGTGCCGACGTCGCGCTGATCAGCGCTTACTACATAGGCGTAGGGAGCTTCCTCTGTACTGGCCTTCAAGGCGTTTACGCCTTTTTGATAGAAGTTACTGAGGAACAGGTCCGAATTCTTTGCGGCCATCTCTAGTGAAGCAATGACGCCTGTCTGCATGTAATTCGTATTGTTCCGCATGGACCAGGTCACCTTGCGATCGGGCGGCACGAATCTGTACCATTGCTGGGTGGTGACGTCTTCACCACTGATCGTCGCCCCCTTGAGATCACGCTTCATCGTCTCCGCGCTGCCGTTGCCGAAAGTTTCGTAGAAACGACCACTGGAATTGTGGTTATTGGTGACCCACAGCATGTAACCGGGATACCAGCCTGTGTAATAGCCCCATGTCCAGACACCATCCAAGCCGAAGCCCGTGGCGCGGTTAATCTCGTAGTTTGCAATCGATGCCCATTCGGCAACAGTGATGGGGCTTACACGCTTGTTGTAAGGCCCGGTCCCGGTAGCGACATAGAGGAACGGCACGGATTCGTGCAAATCGAGCGAGAGTGTCGGCATCCAGTCAAAGAAGGTATCAACATAGTTCCGCATCATTGCCTGGCTGATCATGATGCCATCGCGATTGTTGTCGTGATATGTGTAGTGGCCCCAGAATGGCACGCTGGATCTTGGCCGTTCGTAATAGTCGGTGTAACCCTTGACATGTCGCCTGTACCAATCAACCTGACGAGCCCGACCGTCGACTTCCACTACCGGTGTGATCATGGTGATGACCCCGGCCCGTATCTCAGTGAAGGGATTGCGCTCCTCCACGGCAAGGCGATAGGCAAGCTCCATCAGCATCTCAGGCGGACCAAGCTCTGGCGAATGAAGTCCGCCGGTCAGCCAGTAAATAGGCTTGGCTTTCTCGATGATGGCTTCTGCGGCGACCCGTCCTGTCACGCGCGGGTCCGCGAGATCCCGCAGGTACCCTTTATACACTTCGATGTCTTCGATTGTCTCAGCGTCGGCGATGGCAACGATGCGCATCTCACGGCCTTCCTGAGTCTGGCCCATGGAGAAGATCGCGACATTGGGTGACGCTGCAGCCAGCGCGTCGTAATAGCCATAGATTTCTTCAACCTGTGTCAGCTCGCCGGGCGTCCCAATGGTGTAGCCGAGGACATCACGTGGGCTTGGCACATCGGGATGCTCGGGAAGGCTCTCCACCCACGGTGTCAAAAACCGTTCTTCGGTCGTCGCCGCATGAATGGCGTCAGTGGCGGTCTGGTCAAGTGCCAGGCCACCCAGCTCCTGTCCAGAAACGTCGGCGGTACCCAGCAGCAAAATGCAAAGTGCAACGCTGCCCGCAATTGATCTGAAGATCATGGCGAACTTCCTGCTGCGTTGAATTTCAGTCCGAAGGGATCGGTGTAACAGTGACCGTCCAGTCATCGCCGGCACCGATGGCGTGCGTCTCGGTGAAGTTTCCGAAACTGATGGCGATGGTCATGTAGTCGTCGTCGTGGATAATCAGAGGTTCACCCCGCTCGACATCGGAATATTGGGCCACCAGGGGAAGCGCCTGGTCAAAGGCAACTTCGTCGCCATGCATAATGACGACACTGACGTTGGCATCAAGAGCGACTCCCAGAGCATCAAAATCTGTTGTCTTGATATCTGTCCAGACGTTGCCGAAATCGGGTGACGTGCCTGTGACAATTCCTGTTACTTCATGATGATTTGCAATTGTCGAGGTCGGGTTGGCGAAGAGGAACACTGCCACAAGAATTGCGGCGACGGTGTTCGCGGAAATTGCTCTGATCATTTTAGGGTCCCCCAAATCTTATTTTTCCTTGTTTCCGAGAGAGGCTACACGGGATCAGGGACCTTGTTCAAGCGTATCGGCCTTTTCAATTGTGACTGTCCAGGCGGCACCAGATGCGATATCGAAAGTAGCAGCAAAATCGGCCATGTTGAGGCCGAGCGCCACGTTCCCAAGGCTGTTGATATAAAGGAGAAGCTCGCCAACAGGTACATCGCCGAAAGTAGCGACAAAGGGCATTGCAGCCGAAAGTCTGGCTTCACCGTCCTTTGAAATGCCGACAGCGACAGTGTCCCCCATGGCAATCCCGGCGGCTGAAAGAAGTTGTTCTTCGATATTTGTCCAGACATTGCCGTATCGGACGTCAAGAATGGGGATATTCCCGACAATGGCCTGACCTGTCAGAGAGGCCTGCTGGAACGGGAAGATGAGTGGGTCCCGCTCAAGTTCGGGGCCGACCTGGTCGAAACTCGTGATACCCGCCGCAAGCCGGGCGCCGGTGAGCGCGTAAACATCGCGGCCATGGAACGTGTGCGACGCTTCGGAACCCCGGCGTCGATGCATGGTTTCATCAATCTCGCGCATTGCCAACACGCCGAGATGGTGCGCGACGAATGTCAGCGTGCCATTGTCCGGTGTCACGAAGTAGTGGCCGGAAGCGCTCTTCATGACGACTGACTTTCGTTCGGTGCCAACGCCCGGGTCGACAACTGAGACAAAGACCGTTCCCGCTGGCCAATAGGGTGCCGCCTGCCACAAACGGTAAGCGCCTTCCCAGACATTGAACGGTGGCACATCGTGCGTGATGTCATCGACAATCAGGTCGGCATCAACCTCGTAGGCGACGCCATGCATGGCAGAAACAGCGCCATCGCTGAGACCGAAGTCTGATTGAAAGACGAGAATGCCATTTGCGTCCTGACTTTCTGCCAGAGCGCTCAGACCAAAGCCCAGGCCCAGGCACAGGGACAGCAGAAGTGGGCAGATGGCAGGCCAGATACGCTTCATTTTTAGCTCCCGAACAGGGATGCACCATGCCAATCCTAAGGGATCGGTGCAAGCATCGCTTTGCAGCAATTGGCTGAGGCAGTAGAGTGCCAGAATCGCCTGTAAGGAGAATGATGTGGATGCCATAAGAACCAGCGATGATCGATTTCAGGATCTTCCGGACTTCCCTTACATGCCGAACTACATCAGCGATTTGCCTGGTTACACCGATCTTCGCATGCATTATGTGGACGAAGGTCCGGCGGAGGCTGATGAAGTTTTTCTATGCCTGCATGGGGAACCGACCTGGAGCTTTCTTTACCGAAAAATGATCCCTGTGTTTTCGGCCGCAGGCGCCCGTTCGGTGGCACCGGATTTCTACGGTTTCGGCCGGTCGGATAAACCCGTAGCAGATGAAGATTACGGCTTCATTTTTCATCGCAACAGCATCCTTTCGCTGATCGGCAAGCTTGATCTTCAGCACATTACTCTGGTGTGCCAGGATTGGGGCGGCCTGATCGGTCTGACGCTGCCAATGGAAATGCCGGAGCGGTTTGACCGACTGATCCTGATGAACACGATTTTTGGCGTGGGCGAGGGTGTGCCGAGTGAGGGCTTTGCCAACTGGAAAGCCTTTGCCGCGTCCGCGCCTGACCTCGACGTGGGTCAGCTGATGCAGCGCTCCAGAGAGAACAACCTGACTGATCGGGAGGTTGCGGCCTATGACGCCCCATTCCCGGATATTACGTACAAGGCCGGTGTGCGCCGGTTCCCGGAAATCGTACCGGTGAGCGAAGATATGGAAGGCGCCGACATCTCCAGGGCCGCACGCCAGTGGTTCCGGGACAACTGGAAAGGTCGAAGTTTCATGGCCATCGGGGAAAAGGACCAAGTGCTGGGGACCCCGCTCATGATGGCGCTGCACGACGACATTCCGGGCTGCCCGAAACCCATGGTACTGCCCGAAGCTGGCCATTTCGTGCAAGAGCATGGCGACCAAGTGGCGCGGGCGGCGCTTCAGAGTTTCGCTGGCGGCTGAGGGCCGCTAGAATGCCTGATGCGTCTGATAACAACTGATACGTCGACTTTCCGAAGCGCCCGATCATGAGCGGGACGCTTTTGACTTTGTTGCGGCAAGGAGCTGTGATTCTGGCCGTGTTTTTGGCCGGCTCAATCAGTGGAAGTGCCAAGGCAGCCAGCCAGGCGTCAACAGAGCACACGCAGGTATCGCTGATCAGCGAAGCACAAATTGCGCCACGGGACGGCGAGAGCTGGTTCGCCGTTCGTATTATTCTGGATGAAGGCTGGCATACCTATTGGCTGAATTCAGGGGATTCCGGCGGGGCTGTGGAGCTTTCCTGGACATTGCCGGACAATGTTGAAGCTGGCGAGATTTCGTGGCCCTTTCCGAAGCGGATTTCCTATGGCCATCTGGTCAACTACGGCATGACCGATGACGTCTGGCTGTTGGTGCCACTCCGTTTCAGCGCAATTGATCCGGCGGTCGAAAGCCTGACGCTGTCCGTGCATGTGGCGATGCTGGTCTGTGAAATTCAATGTGTGCCGGAAGACGCGTATCTTGATCTTGAGATCGGCATTTCGTCACAGGATGAGGCCGTCGACATTGCAAACTTCCGAAGCGCCCAGTTCGAAGAGGCCCGCCTGAAGCACCCGAAACGTTCGCTTTGGGGATCAGAGGCCTGGCGGCAGGCAGATCGTTTCATTTTCAAGATGGAAATGCCTGGCGTCGAAGGTGAGCTTTTTCGCGACATCAGGTATTTCCCTGTGGTCGATGGCTGGATCAGGAACGCAGCGGAACAGCGTTTTCGATACCAGGACGGTGCGGTTTATCTTGAAACGGAGATCGGCCATGCCGCGGCCAGGCTGTTTGAGGAGGAAAATTCCCTGGATGGTGTTCTTGTTATCGAAGAAGAGCTGACCACCGGCACAGTAATTCAGCCGATATATGTAACTTCTGAGATCCCGGACGTTTCGCCGATACTGAACCTCTTCCCGACGATCTCAGTGCTGGAAGCTCTTCTTTTTGCAATGATTGGCGGGATCATCCTGAACGCATGGCCCTGCGTTTTCCCGGTTCTTTCTATCAAGATACTGACGCTGGTCCGGGAGGCGTCAGGCGAGCCCCATGAAATGCGAAAGCAGGGCCTTGTGTACGGTGCCAGCGTGGTTGTGGGATTTCTCACTATTGGCGGGCTTTTCCTGGGCCTGCGCAGTATCGGTGAAGCTGTGGGCTGGGGCTTTCAGCTTCAGTCACCGGTCTTCGTTCTGATTCTTGGCTACATCATGTTTGCCGTCGCCCTTTCGTTAATCGGCGTATTTGACTTCGGCCTTGGTTTTTCGGTGCCGCAAGGGGCCGACAGGGCGCCCCGGGGAACGCGCGGTTCGATGTTGACCGGTTTCCTGGCCGTTGTGGTTGCGAGCCCATGCACCGCCCCATTTATGGTGGCCGCCATGGGTTTCGCTTTGTTCGCACCAACCTATATTTCATTGTTGATCTTTGCGTCGCTGGGATTTGGCATGGCCCTGCCCTACATGGCTCTGGCGTTCTGGCCTGCTCTTTTGTCCCGCCTGCCCAAGCCCGGCCCATGGATGGAACGCCTGAAACAACTGCTGGCAATCCCGATGCTGGCGACCGTGGCCTGGCTGTTCTGGTTCCTGACGCTGCAGACCAACATCAGGGCATTGATCATGGCGCTCAGCGGACTGGTCTTCATTGCATTGGCGGCCTGGCTCCTCGAGCGGCGGCAGAACTCTCAATCCCGTCGCATGACGATGGCTGTCACGGCGGCGGTCTTCGCTGCCGTTGCCCTGGCCGTGGTCTGGGACGACAGCTTTCGGGATGGGACCAGGACGGGAAACGGCCTCGCTGGCAGTCAATTCGTCTCGCCCATTCCTTCCGTTCCGTGGTCCGAGGAAGCCCTTAATGAGCTTCGCGCTGAAGGTAAACCTGTATTCCTGAATTTCACCGCCGGATGGTGCATCACCTGCCTTTTGAATGAACAGATAGCGTTTTCATCGGATGAAGTCGTCAAGGCATTTGAGACCTATGGGATCACCTATATGAAGGCTGACTGGACCTTGCGGGATGACAATATTACACGCGCGCTGCGAAATTATGGCCGCAGCGGCGTGCCTCTCTATATCCTCTTCGGTGCGGACGGCGCTGATGGTGAAATCTTGCCTCAGCTTCTGACCGAAGGCATACTGATCGACCGCATTCAAAAAACAACGAAAAACTAAACAGGGAAATTGCTATGGGATGGTCACAGTTTCGCAAAACCGGCCTCACATATGTTCAGTCCGGCAAAGCGTTCAAAGGGTACACCCTGGTATGTCCCTTTGGTGTCGGCGCTGCGTTCTTGCTGGATATGCAGGGCCGGATCGTCCATCGCTGGACATTGGAAGATGACGACATTCAGCCTGGATACGGTCGTTTGCTGCAAAATGGAAATCTCCTGCTTACCGCAGATACTACACCACCGGATCAGCCACCCAAGCCGTTGACGCCTGAGGAGCTCCGTGTCGCCCCGATTGAGGAACGCTCAAAACGGTTTGGCGGACATTGGGACTCTCTTTGTGAAATCGACTGGGAGGGGAAAAGCGTCTGGCGCCATGATGACCCGTGCGGTCACCACGACTTTGCGCGGCTGCCGAACGGCAACACCCTCTACCCAGTGAACGTTGATCTTCCTGAAGATGTGGAACGCCAGGTTCGTGGCGGACGTAGCGACCGCAAGAAGCCACGGCTGAAAATGTGCGCTGACGACTTTGTCGAAGTGGACAGTAAAGGGAGTGAGGTTCGCCGCATTCACCACTGGCAGCTGCTGGATCCTCGCAAGGATGCCATCTGCCCTCTGGAGGGCCGGGGCGAATGGACCCATACGAACAGCATTGCCGTGAATGACGATGGCGACATTCTGTTTTCATGCCGACACAACAGTATCATCGGCATCATAAGCCATGAGACTGAAAAGATTACCTGGAAATTTGGAGCCCCTGATCTTTCACATCAGCATCATGCCAGTTTTCTGAGAAACGGAAACGTTCAGGTCTTTGATAATGGCGCCCATGGCCGCTTCGGAGGCTCGCGCGTCGTCGAGCTGGACCCGAAAACATCGAAAGAGGTCTGGACCTTGCGCGGCGATCCAGCCGACCAATTTTACTCCAGTTTCATTTCCGGTGCTGATCGGTTGCCAAACAACAATGTTCTGGTCTGCGAAGGCTCGTCCGGTCGCGTCTTTGAGGTCACGCGCGCGCACGAAGTGGTCTGGGAGTGGATCAGCCCCTTTACAGCAAAGCAGGGCGGCGGTGCCGCGACAAGGCTGTTTCGCGCTCACCGATACGGCCCTGACCATCCAGCTCTTGCGGGCAAAGAGCTTGACCCCGACAGATATGCTGATCTGAACCGGCTTTACGGTCTTACAAACTGAACATGCTAGTGGAGCGTTGTTGGCTTGATGCGTTGCCTGCGCTCCACTGAATGAACAGTGATGTCATGGATGGTTTCGTCGCGCATGATGCGGAACGGTACGTCAACGCCGGCGCTGCCCAGACCCCAGATTGAGCGGTACATGCTGGGCAGATCCGCGACATGATCTCCCGACACTTCCAAAATAGCATCGCCCACCTTGAGGCCGGCTTCAGCAGCCGGGCCGTCCTTGTTGACACGCGCGATGATCAGCTTGCTTTCAGAATCCGCGGTTGAAATGCCAATCCAGGGCCGCGCAGGCTTTGTTGTCCGGCCATGCTTGATGAGATCATCTAGAATGGGCTTCAGAAGGTCGATTGGAATGATCATGTTGCCATCAACGGTCTTGTTTGTAAGGCCCATCTCCTGCACGAAGAGAGACCCAATGCCAATGAGGTTGCCTTCGTGATTGATGACGGCGGCACCACCCCAGTTTGGATGCGGCGGCGAAGTGAAAATTCCTTCCTCAAGCATATATTCCCACGGCCCGGCAAATTCTCTTTTCGCAAATACAGTTGCGACTATGATCTGATCCTCAATACCATGGCCAGCGACCAGCACAGATTCCCCTTCTTTCACTTCTGCTGATTTGCCAAGCGCGATGGCTGGAATATCGAGATCACTCTGGGCTTTGACAAGGCCAAAACCTGTTTCAGAGTCAGATGCCAGCAAGTGGCCCCGAGTGGCGCCGCCATAGGCATCAACAATCCAGACCGTAGATGCTTCGGTAATCAGATAACCGACCGTGAGGATCAGGCCGCCGCCACCGATATGAATGCCATGGCCTTCACGTTCTGAACCCAATGTTGCTGCGCTTTGTGCATCCTCAGGTACCTGAACACGTAACGTCACAATTGACGACAGAACGGACTTCAGTTCGAAATCAAAATTAGAAGGTTTTGTGAACATGATTACCGCTGCCTTCGTGGTCGGTCTGGGCTGGCGCCGTGACTTGAAAAATGCTGTGGCGGCGATACTAACAGAAAACTTGTGATTTTCGGAAGCGCTCGCGACAAGGGTACCTTTAACGCTGATAAGTTGTTGTCAGACCAGCATGAATTGCCGGTCTTCATCGTTTTGCAGAATGCTGGCCCCGCCATCGCGAGGGCGAACTCGGGCTCCGTCCGGGGCAAACTGGACAATGTATGCCTTGCGTACCTCGTTGGTGAGGTTGGGCCCGGTCCGATGAGGCGTGAGAGATGAAAAGATGACAATGTCGCCGGCCGCGGCCTCCACAGGGACTGATCCCGGCGCTTCGGTCAGGCATTGATAGCCAAGCGCTGTCGCTTTGTGCTCGAGCGTACCCTTCAGGTGCAGACCCGGCACGACCCAGGGACAACCATTTTCTTCGCTGGCGTCGGTCAGTGCGATCCAGCAGGTCAGGTACTGCTGTGGTTCGATATAGACGTAACCGTTGTCCTGATGCCAGGGAAACTCGTTCGGTGTCTCCGGCTTCTTGTAGACAGCCTGCTCCCAATAAAGGCGCACGGCGCCGCCGATGAGATCATGGGTGATGCTCCGGAACAAAACACTGCCGCAGAATTCCCTGAGTACGGACGAACGTTTTACAAGGTGCGGTGTGAACGTGATCTCGTTCGCCCGGCTTATACCCCGTGTCCCATTTTCCTGACTGCGGAGAAAGGCCGTCGTCTCAGCCTCGACAGGGTCGATCTCAGCGATAACCGAAGCAAGCGCGTCGGCACTGAGCGCACTCTTCAAAAGGACAAAGCCTGCTTCATTGTATTGCTCAACATCTTCATTGCTCAGGAAATGCAACGGCCCGGCTGGCCGGTGCCACACAAAGTTCGTGTTCCAGGGATGCAACCTGATCATCGCGCGTTCCAATTCCTTTGCCAGGGCCGAGGCGTAGCGTCCACATCGTGTCGGCGCCGTCATTCGGGGTCAAGCAGATCTCATTTTGGCTGATTGCAGAGCACTGTCGGGTTCGTTAGGCTCGCCAATTGTGCCTGCGATCAACAAGCGCAGCGGAGAATGCAGCTTATAAAGGAGACATCTATGGCAAATGCGGAAATCGGCGCGTTGATGGAAATGCTGGCGGCGCGGCCACAGCCGGAGCCGGACGCACCACCGCCAACAATTGACGAGCAACGGGCAGGTTTTGATGGCATGGGCGATTTGATGCCGCCACCTGAAGGCACCACGCATGAAGATTTCAAGATCGGCGACATGGATGCACGCCTGGTCAGCGCCCAGGGCGCCAGCAAGCAAAGGACAATGCTTTACCTGCACGGCGGGGGATACGTCATTGGCTCCATACGATCACATTACGGGCTCGCCGGAAGGCTGTCAGAGGCGAGCGGCGCCTGCGTACTTCAGATTGACTATCGCATGGCCCCGGAAGATCCCTTCCCTGCTGCCCTCGATGATGCTCTTGCGGCGTACAGATGGCTGCTGGATGAAGGCCACTCTGCCAGTTCAATTGTGATAGCGGGCGACAGTGCCGGCGGCGGCCTGACCGTAGCAACGCTTGTCGCCATCAAAGACGCAGGTCTGGCAACTCCCGCTGCGGGCATTTGCATGTCGCCCTGGGTTGACCTTGAAGGCCTTGGCGACACCATGACGACGAAAGCAGATGTTGATCCCTTGATTCAGAAAGATGGCCTCCTGAACTGGGCCGGACTTTACCTTGGTGATGCGGATCCCCGAACGCCATTGGCGGCACCCTTGTATGCCGACCTCGCCGGACTGCCACCTCTGCTGATTCAGGTCGGCACTGCCGAGACCCTGCTTGATGATGCCCGGCGTCTCCATGAAAAGGCAGTCACGGCGGGTGTGGAGGCATGCCTGGAGGAGTGGGACGACATGATCCATATCTGGCACTTTTTCGCACCCATGCTGTCGGATGGCCGAAAGGCGATCAGCCGGATCGCTGAATTTGCTTCGGAGCACTCGAACTGAGGCAGCCGCTGATTGCTGCCTTTCTTAGGCCCGATTCATTGGCCAGATTGTGCAGTGCCTGAGCCCTTAATATTGGCGGAACGTATGTGATATGTTACGCAGATCGCCGAGCGACTGGAGAGAATCATTGAGAGCCATTTGCAATGCAGAATAAGAAAATATCCCTTCCTTTGATGTGGAGACCGGCGCTGAAAGTCAGCGCTGCGGCAGTTCTGGCAGTTGCCACTGTGAGTGCGACGCCTTTGATGTCGCCTTTGAATGCCCAGCAAGGGGCGAGAGGTTCGAACCTTTGTGGCCAGGTCATGAGCGATAGCACGCGACTGGAATGTTACGATCTGGTGGCCGCCTGCCGCATCATGACGGATGGGCGGGAGCGACTGACCTGCTATGATCGCATGAACAATCCCAATGTGCCTCAGGCTGAACTGTACAGCGGGTCCGATCTGGCAGCTTCAGAGCCCAACCAGAACGCGCTTCCACCGGCCGTCCAGCAAGCGCCATACTTGAGAAGCTCGCTGCCCGACAATCTTTCGTCTGGCCCGGCCTACGGGCGTCAGGCAAATCAGAGCCAGCAATCTTCCCGCACCAATGTCGACACCTACGGCCAGGATCATAGCCTCTTTGGCGGGGTCACCCAAAGCGGCGCATTGCAGGCCGTAATCGCTGAGGTTCGGCAGGATGTCCGCAGCCGCCAACTCTACTTCGA
This sequence comes from uncultured Alphaproteobacteria bacterium, assembly GCA_965371465.1. Classification (GTDB taxonomy): domain Bacteria; phylum Pseudomonadota; class Alphaproteobacteria; order CBDUYM01; family CBDUYM01; genus CBDUYM01. The sequence continues at coordinate 11,162 of CBDUYM010000013.1, read as the reverse complement.
GTTTGCAAACGGCCAGATCTGGAAGCAGGTGGATGAGAAGCGCATTGATCCTGTTCCCGACAAGGGCGACCGTGCGACTATCACACCGTCGAGTTTTGGCTCGTACATTTTGACTGTCGACGGTCGGCGCTTTTCGGTGAAGGTCAGGCGCCTCTCCTGACGGATGACGGTCTGACAACAGATAACAAGAGAATCAAAAAAAGAGGGGCGGTCCAAGCGGACCGCCCCAATTATTTGCGTCTTACTGAAAGACCTGTTTCTTAGAGTTCCTGGCCGATGCGCAGGTAGGTCATGCGACCACGCACGTCAGCAAGGAAGGTGTCTGTGCCGCCGAAATCAGCGATCTTCGGTGGGAGGTTGTCGAGGACGTTGATGGCGCCGATGGTAACCGTTGTTTCACGATCATCATCAAAGAGCCAGCCACCGAAGCGGTAGGTGTACTGAACATCCAGGGTCAACTGATCCGTCACGTTGCACGAGAAGTCAGGATTGACTGCATTCTCAGCGACCATGCCTGTACCCATGCCAGCGAAGACGGCTGCACTACAACCACCGGCGAACTGGGTGCCGAGACTTGCAGTCTTGACCGTGCTCTTCCAGCGGGCCGTGATCGAAGCCGCATGTGCGTCCTGATAGGTCCAGGCAATCGTTGAATTGATCTGCCATTCCGGAATCGGCGTTGCAACATTGGTCCAGCCGTTCTGATAGCCGATACCGCTGACCGGTCCGTCACCAAGCTCGCCATCTGCATTCGGATCCCACTGGTCATCCCCTGAGGTCTGGAAGTCATACTTGTTGATCCAGGTCGCATTGGTGTTCCAGTTGAAGGAACCGATGTCGCCCCAGCCCCAGTCTTCAGGTGTGAAGCGATAGCGGATACCAATATCCAGACCGTTGGTCGCATAGACCGCAGCATTGATGATGTTCCGGTTGATCGAGAGAACCGAACCACTGACATCGCGGATAACCCGGACATCAGCCTGTGCCGCATCGGCAGCCGAGATGTTGGCACTTGGCGCGCCGCCTGCCCAGGCAACAGCATCGTCTTCGTTGCCGAAGACGCCACCCAGGATCGTGAACCGTGTTTCGTCAGGTGTCAGAATGTCCCGGGCACCGAGGGTCACGATCCGATCCTGGAAGTCGAAGTCCCAAAAGTCGAGAGACAGGGTCAGGTCTTCAATGATCTCCCAGGAAACACCGAAGTTGAAGTTTTCGGAGCTTTCAGGCGCGAGGTTCGGATTTGGTTCAATCGGCGTCTGCAGGAAACCACCGGAATCAGCTGGGCCGCCGAAAATCCGATCAGGGATATTCTGCAGGCCGATCTGACGAACCGACTGTTGCCGTACGTTTGGCGCGATGAACGATGTGCCCCATGATCCGCGGATCGACAGATTGTCGAGAGGCTGCCACAGGATCGCGAACTTAGGATCCCAGGAATTCAGGCCACCGCCGAAGTCCTCATAGCGAAGAGCTGCCTGGAGATCCGCAGTACCCATGGCGTCATTGTCGAACAGTGGCAATGCGATTTCGGCGAAGCCGGCGTAAACATCACGCTCCGTCCTCACGTCACCATCGAAGCCGAAGAAGAGAGCGTCGTTCTTGTTGGCGGAAACAGAGTCATTGTTGTCTTCGCGTTCACGACGGAACTGACCACCCAGAGCGACACCGACAGTTCTGTCGCCCGCCCAGGTGGCATCGAACAGATCACCTGCGATCACTGTATCGACGATATTGAGAACGCTCTCATTACGATCCGTTGTCGCGTGAATGAAGACGAAATCGATGAGCTCTTGTGAGTTCTGGCGATCCTCAAAGTCAGCTGCAGGCGGCGTGATGATGTGAGAGTCGCCTGCACTGAACGTTGTGTTCTGCAGGATATTGTCATCAATGGCGTGGTTACCGAACGGGTTGAAGCACTCGTCTCCATCAGGTCCACCTTCGCAGTTCAATGCGTCAATGATACGCGAACGCGAGACGTCCCCACCAATTGACGTCCAGTCAAACCTGTCCATCAGATAGGACACGTTCCAGAACCAGTTGGAATTCGGAATTTCCCAGGTTAACTCAGCCAGCAGCCGCGTGCGGTTGCTGGTCGTGCCCTGGAAAGTACCGCCAGCGCTGTCGACACCGAAGGACGGGAACGGGCCAAGGTTACCAATGGTCCGGACCTGCGTGCCCTTGAAATCCTCGAAGAACGGGATACCACCGTCTTCTGAGTCAAAGTTGACATCTTCAGCGTCGGCCAGCCCAACCGTGTTGGCTGCGAACCTGTTGTCAGCCAGGATGACATCACCAATGCCCAAGCCGGACAGGTTTGTCGTAATATCACGATCAGGCACGCCATCTGGCGTCATGTCTTGCGTGTCAGCATTGTTCCAGAAGTCCTGTGCGAACAGGAAAGACTGACTTCCATCATCTTCGGGATCAGGTGCTGTTGCCGCCCGGAAGACGTTGCCTGGGTTGGTACCCAGTGTCGGGAAGTTCAACACGCCAGGATCGGTCAGTGAACCTGTTTGATGACTGTCGACCCGGGCATAGACGCCCTCTGCATGGAAGACCAGATCGTCTGTGATGTTGTGGGTGACAGAGATGTAGCTCTGAAGCCGTTCTGTGTCGGGAATGAAGTAGTAAGGTGTTTCAAAATTGAAGCGGCAGCCAAAGAAATGGAAACCGGCTGTCGGTGAGCGAAGCGAAGTGAAGCCTGGGTCCGCACTGACATCCTGAGCTGGATGGCCAAACGGATCGAACTCAGTTGGTGCTTGTGCTGGTACATCTGGATTGCCGCATTCCGGATCAGGCTGACGATCAAGACCACCAGTCGGGTCACCGTTGACGTCACGTTCAAGGGCATCAAAGTTGCCCGGATTTGAATTCGCGGAAAAGCCGAAGCTTACGGCTGAGAGGCGGGGACGGTCGTTAAAGAGGAGCCCTGAGCGATCCCACCAGTTGAAGGCTGCCACCAAATGTGTGGTGTCGTTACCGGCACCAAACAGCAGCGAAATGTCATAGACATCATGGGAGAAGTCGTCATCCCACATGCCCTGCATCTGGACCTTCATGCCTTCATAGTCGGTGAAGGGAATGAGGTTGACCACGCCGGCAACAGCGTCTGATCCGTAAAGGGCTGATGCGCCATCAAGGAGCGTTTCAATGCGCTGGATCGCAATAAGCGGATACATCTGCTCAAACTGCTCAGTGCCCGATCGGCGACCATTCATCAGGGTCAGCGTTGCGCCCGGACCCAGACCTCGAAGGTTGGCATTAGCGAATGCGCCGTTCTGGTTTGTGTTATTGGCGCGGTTGCCCTGGAAGGCGGTACCTGAGTTAAAGGTCTGCTGCCGGATAACATCTGTGATGTTCGGCGAGCCCTGTTCCAGAATGTCGCTCTGATCAACGATGTTCAGAGGTGTCGGCGTATCGAAATTGCCGCGGCGAATATAGGAGCCCGTGACGATGATCTCGTCCTCGGCTTCTTCGTCCTGCGCGAATGCGACGCCTGCCGGCGTCATCATTGCGGCGGCGGCTGCCGTTGCTGTGACAAGTGCTGTGGTTGACTTGAGCCAGGTCCGGCGAGAAGTTCTTGAATACATATTGTCCCCCAGGGAGTGCGATGAAACCAAGTTTCAATGAGTGGTACTGGCGAACAACAGAGACTAGGGCATACGATATATGCCGAATGAGTTACAACTTTCCTCACGATTCGGGGGTTGGTCAACCGTTAAGGCGGGGAAGAAGGGTGATCCCGCGTGTGAATCACCAGTTTATTGTCAGATTGTCGCATCTGTACAACATCTCAGCGCCCGTGAGCGCGATGATGACCAATTCAGGGGAGAACCCTATTTTAGGCTATGTCATTTAAGGTTACATACCAGCACGAGAGGATTCGTTCGGAATCGCACTAGAGCCGAATTTCCCGCTTGGGCCGGAATTTTGCTAACAAGGAGCCGAAGAGGCACAGGGGCACAGTTCTGTAATGACAGATATTATGAAGGCCGCGGAACAGGCCATGGCACAACTGAAAGCTGGCGACCCGATGCAGGCGGTTCAGCTCATTGCGCCAATACTGACGGAGAGTGGTGATCATCCGCTGTTGCTCAATATCCTCGGTCTTGCCTACGATGACATCGGCGAAACGGACAAGGCTCTGCAGCATTTCGAGAGTGCCGCGGCCAGAAAGCCGGACTATTTCAATGCCTTTTTCAATCTGGGGCGCTTGCTTCAGCGCATGGGCAGGGAAGAAGAGGCCATTACGGCTTTCGACAGCGCGCTAAAGGTAAAGCCGGACTATGTTGACGCCCTGGTCGGCAGGGGCAACGTATATGCGGCTCAGCACGCTTATGAGAAGGCTAAAGCCGACTATGAGAAGGCCATTTCTCTGGACCCCGATAGCCGCGACGCCGTGCTTAATCTCGGTAACGTGCTCCAGGAGACAAACGACTATGGCAAGGCCGAGCAGCGTTATCTGAAGGCGCTGGAGCTGTCTCCAGGCGAAGCCGGGATCTATTTCAATCTCGGGCGGCTTTACTTTTCACAAGCGCGTTATGGAGAAGCGACGGTGCAGTACAGGCGCGCCGTCCGGCTTGATCCAACAAGCGCCACCCATTGCCGCGGGCTGGCCAGCTGTTTCGAGATTATGCCGATCGACAGGTTTGATGCTGAGTTGAAGGCCGACCTGATGGCCTGCATGGCCTGTGACGGCGTGGAAGCGGAACATCTGATGCCGGCGGCGATCAAGTTGCTGAAGCTGGATCCTGTGTTCTCTGCTGTTCTGCAGAGCGCCATGACCGTGCCATTGCCGAAACAAGAAGATGAAGTGCTGCCGCTTCGAGAGCTTGCTGGTATCGACGATCCATTGCTTTCTGTTCTTCTTCGTACGGCACCTCTTGCCGATGCAGATATAGAGCACCTCTTGACCCATGTTCGGGCGTCGGTCCTTGCCGTTGCCGGAGCAGGCCTTGGCAAGCCGCTCGAGAACACCCTTGAATTTCTCGGCGCCGTTTCAGAGCAATGCTTCCTGACAGAGTACGCCTGGTGGTCGGAACCATGGGAAGAAACGGCACTCGACGGGCTTCTTGAAGACAGCCTGGTCGAAGACGGCCTGGTCAACGATGGCGGTGAACCAGATCGCGTGGCGCTCATGGCACACTGCCTCTATCGGCCGCTCTCAAGCCTGGCCCTGAGAAATTCAGCATTCGCAGATGCAGATTTGGCGGCCTACGGACCTGAATTTCATGTGCTGATCCGTCAACAGCTGGAGGAGCCCGCCGAAGAGTTGCATTTGGCAAGTAGCATGCCTGAGCTCACAGCCATTGCGGCGGGCACATCAAAGGATGTGAAAGATCAGTACGAAGAAAATCCCTACCCGCGATGGCGAATGATGACACCTCTTTTGTCGGCGACACCACAGGCGATCATGGAAGACTTGTTTCCCGAGAGCGAAGCCGATTTCTCAGAGCTCGCGACGGAGCCGGACATACTCATCGCCGGTTGTGGAACAGGGATGCATGCATTTCACGCCGCAACACGTTTTATTGATGCCAAAGTCACGGCAATCGATCTGAGCCGCACCAGCCTCGGATTCGCTGCCCGCAAGGCCAACGAGCTGAAAATCAGCAATGTAGAGTTCGGCATCGCTGACATTCTGGCACTCGGCGACTGGCCGGAACGCTATGACATCATTGAGAGTATCGGCACGCTCGTCGCCATGGATGATCCTCTGGCTGCCTGGCAGATACTCACAGACATGCTGAAGCCCGGCGGGCTGATGAAGATCGGGCTCTACAGTGAAACAGCCCGCCAGGGCATTGTTGCGGCTCGCGCCTTTGTCGCCGACGGTGGATACACGGCAGACAAAGATGAAATCCGCCGATGTCGCCACGACATGCATGCCCTGCCGCCTGACCATCCGGCCCGCACCCCAATGCGGAGTGCCGATTTCTTTTCAATTTCAGGCACAAGGGATCTCATATTCCATGTGAAAGAGATCCGTTTCACGATCCGAGAGATTGCAGAGATGCTGGACAAGCTGGAGCTTGAATTCCTCGGCTTCGAGATCAGGGGCCCGGACATCCTGGACGCCTACAACGAAATGTTTCCGGACGACCCGTCAGCACAAAACCTTGAAAACTGGCATCAGTTTGAGCAGGCGAACCCGAGAAGCTTCGCCGAGATGTATCAGTTCTGGTTACAGAAGAAGAGCTGATCCTTGCCTGGCTGAACTGCAGGCAAAGAAAAGGGCGGCCCCAAAGAGCCGCCCCAATTCATTCTGTCGCTCTGAACAGGCCCTCTTCTTAGAGTTCCTGTGACACTCTGGCGTACCATTGACGATTGCGGATATCGCTCGTGAACGTCTCGAGGCCACCGAAATCAACGATCTTGGGTGGCTTGTTGTCCAGAACATTGATCGCACCAAACGTCAGCACAGTCTGCCGATCATCATCGAACAGCCAGCCATCGAAGCGATAGTTATACTGAACATCGAATGTCGCCTGAGCGTGAATCTTGTTCTTGGCATCCGGGTTGGCAATTGCTTCCAGAATCGCCGGAATGGCAAGGGCCGGAACCACAGGACCAGTTACACCAGCTGTCTGATTGTTGAAGCTGTTGAACTGCTTCATCGTGCTGTACCAGCGACCAATGATCGATGCACTGTGCGTGTCATCGTAGCTCCAGGTCAATCTGGTGTTTATGCGCCATTCAGGAAGCGGTGGTGCAAGGAACGAGAAGCCGTTCTGCGAGCCGACACCAGAAACGGCAACTGGCGGATCGGGATCATCTGGATCGACCTTCTGTTCGAGGAACTTATAGGTGTTGATCCACGTAACCTCGACGCCAGCCGAGAAGTTGCCGACATCACCGAGACCAATCTGATCTCCTGAGAAGCGCCAGTTTGCGCCGAAATCAAGACCGCTGGTCTCAAACACTGATGCATTGAGGCGTTGACGGTCAATGGAGATAAGCACACCAGAGGCTGGGCTACGATTGATCCGAGGATCTGGAGTGGCAATACCGAAGTCGATCATGCTACCGCCCTGGATAGCACCCGTTGCCCAGGTCGCAGCATCGTCAGCATCGCCAAAAGTTCCGCCGGCGGCTTCGATGTTGTCGTTATCGTCGTTCAGGATCTGAGTGGTGTTCGGGGCCGTCAGACGGTCCGTAAAGCTGTAGTCCCACCAGTCAGCGGTGAAGGTCAGATCTTCGATGACTTCCCAAGAGAAACCAATGTTGTAATTCTTGGACGTCTCAGGCGACAGATTCGCATTCGCGACAAGAATAGTCTGCTTGAAACCGCCTGGATCGAAATCGCCGATGAAGACCTTATCAACTACGTTGGACAGGCCAACCGATAGGGGTCCGATGAGTTCGTTCGCAGTTGGTGCTGTGAACGAAGTACCCCAGGAAGCACGAAGGGATAGATTGTCTATAGGCTGCCAGAGGACGGCGAATTTGGGATCAATGGTATTGATGCCATCTCCAAAATCCTCATAGCGGACCGCAGCCTGCAGTTCGGCACGACCGAGACTGTCTGAATCAAACAGTGGTACAGCAAGCTCGCCAAATGCTGACCAGACGTCGCGAGTCAGGTCAACGTCAGAAGCGCCACCAAAGAAGAGACGATCAAACTGGTTACGTGGTTGTGACACGTTCCACTTGTCACGCTCACGCCGCCACTGGCCGCCAATAGCCGCGCCAACCGTACCCGCCGGCAGTTCAAACAGATCGCCGGTGAGAACTGTGTCCACGACATTCAGAGTTGTTTCGAACTTGTCCGTATCGTGAATGAACAGCCACTCGACCAGTTCGGCGGAATGCGAACGCTCTTCGAAGGTAGAGTCAGGTGCGATTACAAGTGTGTTCGCTCCACCACCGTTCTTGGCGCTCAAAAGCTGCGCATCCGTGAACGCATGGTTGCCGAAGGGATTGAAGCACTCATCACCACTGAAGCCGCCCTGGCAGTTCAGAGCAAGGATCATGCGCGACTTGGAAATGTCGCCCGCTTCAACCAAAAGGGTCGAACGGTCCATGATGTAGGCCGTGTTCCACAACCAGCTGGTATTCGGGATTTCCCAGGTCAGCTCATTAACGAAACGCTCCTGGTGATAGTTGACTTCCTGAAGCGTGCCGCCCTGTTCAGTCACACCAACGGTGCCTCGCGGACCAAGATTACCGACCGAACGGACCTTGGCGCCATTCACATCTTCGAAGAACGGAATGCCGTCAAGCGGATTTGTGCCTGTAACGATGATGTCCGGGACGCCGTTCTTATCGAGATCCATGGAAGCATCACGATCAGGAAGGCCATCGGCCCCTGGTGATCCATCCGGTCCCCAGATGTCCTGAGCGAAGAGAGGCTCACCGAGAGAGTTCGCCGCACGGAACGGGTTGCCGGGGTTTGTGCCCGGAATATTGAAATCAAGTGCGCCGGGATCAGTAATCGAACCATTCTGTGTCGAATTCGAACGGTTGAAGACGAATTCACCGTGGTAGGTCAGATTGTCCGTGATGTCGTGAGTGATCGAGGTATAGGCCTGCAACCGCTCATCAGAAGGAACGTACTGATAAGGAGACTGGAAATTGAACATACAGCCTGAAGTTGGGATCGTAAACACACCGCCTCCAAGTTCGATCCGAAGGAACGAACCAGCGGATGGCTCCAAGAATTCACCGAAGTTCGAAGGATCAGAACCATTAGCCGGGTTTTCGCACTCTGGATCAGTCACCTGACGTGACCGGCCAGTGTACTCTCCAAACTCATCACGATCGGGAATGAAGAAGTTGCCGGGGTTCGCTGTAGTCGATGAACCAAAACCAACTTCGGAGTTTCTCAAACGCTCAATGAAATCAAGGTCCGAACGTTCGTACCAGCTGAAGGCTGCCACCAGATTGGTGGTATCGTTGCCGGCACCCCAGAGACCCGCGATGGTCAAATCATCCCAGTCGCCATTGTCCGTGCGCTTGTAGGTTGCGTCGACCTTCATGCCTTCGTAATCGGTGAAGGGGATGAAGTTGACCACACCTGAAATAGCGTCTGAACCATAGAGTGCGGATGCGCCGTCTTTCAGCGTCTCAACCCGCTGAATACCGATAATCGGATACATGCGCTGCGTTGTCGCGGTTACCGAGCGGCGACCATTCATCAGGGTGAGGGTAGCTCTGCCACCCAGACCACGAAGATTGGGCGCGACATCTGAGCCGACTTCACCGCGGCCAGAAGCGCGATTGCCCTGGAAGGCTGAGCCATTGTTGAATGTCTGTTGCCGGATGACATCGCCCATGCTGGTGGTGCCCTGTTCCAGAATGTCGCTCTGATCAACGATGTTCAGGGGCGTCGGCGTATCGAAATTGCCGCGGCGGATATAGGAACCCGTGACGATGATCTCGTCATCGGCTTCCTCGCCTTGCGCAAATGCGACGCCTGAGGGCGTCATCATTGCGGCGGCGGCTGCCGTTGCTGTGACAAGGGCTGTGGTTGACCTGAGCCAGGTCCGATTTGATGCTTTAAAGTTCATTTGCTCCCCCGGGAAACATGAATCGACTTGTTGAACGACAGACTGAGGGCGCACGAAAACAACCACTACAGCCACTTGAACCGAGAGCTTCAACAGTTGAGCCTTAGCGGTCAACTCGTCTCTGGGGGGATATTCAAGGGATACGGCCTAATTCGATGTTTCATCTGAAAGTGTCGCATCTCTACAACAATGAGGCGCATGTTGACGTAAGAATCAATATCCAATGGCATATGCTTTTTGGCTAGGATGGCTGCTTTTTTAGATTGAATCCAAAAGCCTGAGCGGTTCAGAGAATCAGCTGACCGCCATGATCCGGGCGTTTCGGCAGGCGGTGGCAAGTTTGCATCGCAAACTGCCCGCGAATGTTCTAGAAAACCGCGAACACTGTTATCAGCCTGCCTGGGCATTGGCGGGAATAGCGAAATTCTGGGGAAATTCATTGAGCACGGCATCATCACTTGAAACGGCAAAGACCCACCTGAAAGCCGGGCGGCTGGCCGACGCGCAAGCCGTTTTTGAGCAGATCATCGAAGAAGATCCACGGAGCGCCGAGGCGTACCACTTCCTGGGCACCATGCACCTCGATGCACAACGGTTTGATGAGGCGGTCCGGTCGCTCGAAATCTCGGCAATATTGGATCCGAACATCCCACGGCTCTATATCGATCTTGGCAACGCCTGCTGGGCGGCAGAGCGTAATCTGGACGCCATCGCAGCGCTTCAAAAGGCCGTTTCCCTTTGCCAGACGCCGGAAACCAAACCGCTGTTGCCGATGGCCTACGAAAGCCTTGGCGGCGTGCTCTATGAGGAGAAAGCCTACGGCGAAGCCTTCAATTGCTTCCTGGCAGTCAGCCAGCTTGCGCCCACACTGACGGAGCCCTGGGTCAAAATGGGCATCATTGCCTTGATGAGAGAAGCCTATGCCCAGGCCGTTGAAGTCCTGAGCGAAGCCCTTGAGCGGACGCCTGATCATCTCCTTGCCCTCATTAACCTCGGCAATGCCCAGACGGCGCTTGGTCAGTTTGAAGAGGCAAAGGAAACCTACAAGAAGGCCATTGCCACCGAAAACGAATCCCGCGAGGCCCATCACTCACTCGGCAACCTCTATCGCTACGAAGGGTCCCATGAGGATGCGATCCAAGCTTACGAGAGGGCGGCGTCGCTCGCGCCCGGCAATGCCGGCTATCAGGTGAGCCTGGCGCTCAGCCATTTTGACCTGGCTGCATGGGAGATGGTCGAGACCCACTTGTCCCGGGCTCTTGAACTTGATCCCGACCTGCCGACCGTGCCCTTCCTGCTGGCGGCGGTGAAAGGCGAGCGCCCCGAACGGATGCCGCCGGCCTGCGTCGAAGCACTCTCCGACGGATCCGCATTGCTTTACGACGGCCTGAACCTTCAACGCATGAACTACGGTTTGCCCGACATTGTTGCCGGGGAACTGGCCAGCATCGGGCGGACTTTCGAACGCGCGGTTGATCTTGGCTGCGGCACGGGCCTGTTGCGCGACGCTATAGGCTCTTATGCATTGTCAGTGACCGGGGTCGACGTGTCACCGGGCATGTTGCGCCGGGCGCGTGAATACAGCCAGATCAGGCAGGAAGATGTGATCTCGTTCCTTGATCAGGTCGAACTTGGCTACGATCTGATCGTCGC
>CBDUYM010000012.1:0-111252 GCA_965371465.1 uncultured Alphaproteobacteria bacterium | reverse complement strand
CATCGGGTGTTGTCGTACCGACAATGATCTGGTCCAGGTCATCAACGCTGATGCCGGCGTTTTCGATCGCCTCTTTGGCGGCATTGATGGCCAGATGTGAAGTGAATTGGTCGTCCGCCGCAATATGGCGCTCGCGGATACCGGAGCGCGAGACAATCCATTCATCCGTTGTGTCTACCATTTTTTCCAGGTCCGCGTTCGTCAGGACCCGCTCCGGCAGATAGGCGCCGCACCCCAGAATGACTGATCTCATATTTCTCAATTCACCGCTGATTTAATGTCTGGCTCTCTATGGGGGCCCATGCCCTTCAGATCTTCGGCAATCTTGCTGCAAAGATCAGCTTCTGCCATTTGTACCGCAACGCCCACTGCCGCAGCATAGCTTGCTGCATCTGCACTGCCATGACTTTTTACGACAAGTCCGTTCAGACCAAGCATGACCGCACCATTGTAACGGCCCGGATCGATGGCTTCGCGCAGCCGTGCCAATACCGGCCTCGAAAGAAGGGCAACGATCTTTGTGTACCAAGTGGCGCGATAGCTCTCTCGCAACTTGTGCACCAGCAGCCGAACCGTGCCTTCAAGGGTCTTGAGCGCAATGTTGCCGGAATATCCGTCCAGCACCACCACATCCATGCTGCCGCTGGTGACTGCGTCACCCTCAACAAAGCCGGCATAATCCATTTTCAGGATGTCAGCTCCATGCAGTATTTCATCAGCTGCCTTGACCGCTTCGTTTCCCTTGATTGCTTCAGTGCCTATATTGACCAGCCCGACCCGTGGCGTTTCCACACCCAGAACGGTGCGGGCATAGCCGGCCCCCATGATGGCAAACTGCGCCAGGCTGGCAGGCGAACACTCAACATTCGCGCCAAGATCCAGGACCACGCATTCATGGCCTTCCACGGTAGGCAGTGAAGTGGCAAGCGCCGGGCGATCAATGCCCTCCATGGTCCGTAGTGTCAGCATGGACATGCCCATCAGGGCGCCGGTATTGCCTGCACTGATTACGACCTGGGCCTCGCCGTCGTGAACCGCCTTGATGGCAAGCCCCATGCTCGAGTTTCGCCCACGACGCACAGCCTGACCTGGCGCGTCATCAGACTTCACTGCTTCATCGGTATGATGAATCACGGCTGCCGCTTTGAGCCTTGGATAATTTTCAAGCTGGGGGCGCAGGACCGCTTCATCGCCAAAGAGAATGACGCCAACCAGTTCGTGGCCTGCCAGCGCAAGCTCTGTCCCCTCTAACACTATGGATGGCGCATCGTCGCCGCCCATAGCATCTACCGCGATGGTCAAGCTCATATGATTATGGGTTCAGTCCCGTCCCTGCTAGCTAAGTGCCAGATTCTCTCAGGAATCCCTCCAGAATCTCAATCACCGAGAGCCTAGATGATATCCTTAGGCTCTGTCACCTCACGATCCTTGTAGTGGCCGCAATGCTCACAAACGTTGTGTGGTCGCTTTAGCTCCCCGCAATTGGGGCATTCCTGAGATATCGAAGATTTCAGCGAGTCATGGCTACGCCGCCAGCCTCTGCGCGCAGGGCTTACTTTTCTCTTCGGTACAGCCATGGTTCGTGTCCCTCTGGATTCTGAGTAGTCGGATTAATAGGCTTTAAAGGCAATTATTGATCTCGAAAAGCCTGAAACTCAGGACTTTCCCGTAATTAGTGGCAAATTCATGGAAAATGCGGGCGTGTTCTAACCCATAATGCCCGGCTGGGCTAGCCCTATTGGCCAACCCCGCTGATCGACAAGACCATTACCGGTCGCTGTCGCCAGCCAGTTTTGCTTTCAGTTTCTCAAGGACGGCAAACGGGCTTTCTTTCGGGTCACTGGCGGCTTCGGATGTCCCGATATCCTGATGGCCACCTTCGGCAAGCTCGGCTTCAAGCGTCACACCTACGGCTCTCGGATACGGATCGAGGCCGAGGGCAAGCTCTTCTATGACGATTTCACCGAGGTTGATTCTGCCCTGATCGACTATCTCGATCTGAGCAAAACGACCTTCGCCCTGGAATATTTCCAGATCAACGGGATCGTCCACCCTTTGGCGCGGATCACCTTCACCGAAGTGACGCAGAAACGTCTGCTCTATTGCTGCGACAACCGGCTCAAGAGTCAGGACACAGGCCTGGGAAACGGTTGACCGCAGCCAGCCCTCAACGCGCAGCAGCTCACCTTTGATTTCTGCATCGTCATTTGAAAGCACGAGGCTGTTGGCGTCCACCCATCGAAGGGACAAATTGCTTTCAAGCATCAGTACTTCCAGGATGCCCAAACGTTTGCAGACCGCAGCACGTTCAGTGTCTGAGGTCGTCACTTCAATGCTGAGCGCTTCATCACCGACATCCATGAGCCGGACAGGACGATCAAGCTCAAGCTCTATGTCATTAGGTTCACTCATCCCTCTCTCCTAGGCAACGCGCTCTGGCTCTGTCGCCCTGAATCCGAAACGCCCTGCAGCGATGTCTTCGATCTTCGTCTGGGCGAGATGGTTACTCGCCGCCAGAATATAGTCGCAGACAGGCTGCAGAAAGTCGTCCCCTGCCTCAGAATCGCGATATAGATTGCGCTTGATCGCGGCCTTCAATTCGTCGCGGCCACCTGATTGCAATGCATCCTCGTAGGCAGTGACCCGGCCATAGAAGGCTTCCACCATCTGTTTCACACGCTTGCCGATACCCATGTCGCCAACGCCCTGCTCCCGCAGCACCTGGTCAAAATCCTTGAACATAAGATCAAACAGAGCCTGACCAAAGGCCGCCCACTCCGGCCCTTCGGCACGAATTCGGCGCAAAACCAGAAACGCGTGAAGGGCAACAGAATCAAATCGACCGTCAAAGCTGTCTGCTACGCGCCACTCTGTAAAAATCCGCGGCGTCCGGGCGGCTTCGACAATTCTGTGGTACGCTGCATGAGCTTGATCGTGGCGCCGTCTACGTGCTCTGATCCAGTCGAACACAGTTTTGCCCTTTTTGGAGTGAAACTTGAAGGCCTTGAGGCCCGACACAAACCCAATGGCTCGCCGCGATGAGCGCATTAGCGAATTGCGGCTGTCAGTATCAGGGCAGGCAATTGACAGCAAGAAATGTTTTGTCATTCAGACATTTTCGGCGCAAAAGACGGGCCAATGTACGGTCTCAAGAGGAAGAGGAAAGCATGATTGGCAAACCGGCCGGAAATCTGATGATCGGCAAAGCTCTGCTGATTGGCACATGCCTGATTGCCGTGGCCGGCTGCAACGACGTTGTTGAAATCCATGGCTATGTGCCAAGCGAGACGCAGCTCGCCCGAATTCAGGAAGACCGGACTTCCAAAGACGATGTCGTGGCCACTTTGGGCACGCCATCGGTCGTTTCGACCTTTGATGCACAGACCTGGTATTACGTGACCAAACGGACCAAACGGACGGCTTTTCTGGCGCCCGACATTTTAGAGCAGCAGGTCGTCGCCATTCATTTCGATGACGCCGACACCGTGAAGCAAGTCGTTCAGTATGAGATTGAAGATGGGATGATTATTGATCCCGTCGGTCGCGAAACACCTACCCGAGGCAAAGAGCTGGGCATCCTTGAACAGCTGCTGGGAAACGCGGGCCGCCAGGCGAGCCAGGATCAGACGCTTTACTGATCATAACCTGAAATTTGAGTGATAAAGAACCCCGCAACCGGTAAGGTTACGGGGATTCTTTTAGTCTGCACCAGATCTGTTTAGTGGGCAAGAATTGTCAGAAGCAGGAGAGCCACGATGTTCGCGATCTTGATCATAGGATTGATCGCGGGCCCGGCGGTGTCCTTATAGGGATCGCCTACGGTGTCGCCGGTGACCGCTGCCTTATGGGCCTCGGAGCCTTTGCCACCGAAGTTGCCGTCTTCAATGTACTTTTTGGCGTTGTCCCAGGCACCGCCGCCGGCGGTCATGGAGATGGCAAGAAACAGCCCGGTTACAATCACACCCATAAGCATCGCGCCAAGGGCTGCAAAGGCTTGGCCCTGCTCGCCTGAAACCAACAGGATGACGTAGTAGAGGACCACAGGCGCCAGCACCGGTAAGAGCGATGGAATCATCATTTCTTTGATGGCGGCCTTGGTAAGCATGTCAACCGCTTTGCCGTATTCGGGGCGCTCAGTTCCATCCATAATGCCCGGCATTTCTTTGAACTGGCGGCGAACTTCGATGACAATCGCGCCCGCCGCGCGTCCAACGCTGGTCATGCTCAAGGCCGAGAAGAGATAGGGAAGCGCCCCGCCGATAAACAGGCCAATAACAACAAAGGGATTTGCAAGACTGAAGTCAACTTCAAGGCCAGGGAAAAAGAGATCAATATCCTGGCGGTAGACGGCAAACAGCACGAGGGCAGCAAGACCGGCCGAGCCAATCGCATAGCCCTTGGTCACAGCCTTTGTCGTATTACCTACCGCATCCAGCGCATCAGTGCGTTTACGAACTTCAGGTTCGAGGTTTGCGCCCTCTGCGATGCCGCCTGCGTTATCCGTTACAGGCCCATAGGCGTCCAGCGCCACAACCATGCCGCAAAGTGACAGCATGGCGGTAACAGCGACGGCGATGCCAAACAGCCCTGCAAGTGCGTAGGCGCCAAAGATTCCGGCGCAAATCACGAGCACCGGCAGGGCCGTCGCCTCCATGGAAATCGCGAGGCCCTGAATGACGTTTGTTCCATGCCCCGTTTCAGATGACTGAGCAATCATCGTCACCGGGCGATGGCCCGTGCCGGTATAATATTCGGTAATCCAGATAATCAGTGATGTCACCACCAGCCCGACGATGCCGCACCAGAAAAGCGACATACCGGTAAACTCCGTGCCACCCACCGAGAGGTTCGAATCCATGCCGAGAATCATGTCGATCACCGGATAGAATGCGATGGCGGAAAGAATGGCAGTTGCGAAAAAGCCCTTATAGAGCGCGCCCATTATGTTTTCGCTTTTGCCCAGCCGCACAAAGAACGTACCGACGATTGAAGTGAGAATACTGACACCGCCGATCGCCAAGGGCAGGAACATCGTCGCCTGCTCTAGCTCGCCAGCAAAAAAGATCGAAGCAAGAACCATCGTAGCAACCATGGTAACCGCATATGTTTCAAACAGATCGGCAGCCATGCCCGCACAGTCGCCAACGTTGTCACCTACATTATCGGCAATGGCTGCGGGGTTTCTGGGATCGTCTTCGGCAAGACCACTTTCCACTTTGCCTACAAGATCTCCACCAACATCAGCGCCTTTGGTAAAGATGCCGCCGCCAAGCCTGGCAAAAATCGAGATCAGCGATGCGCCAAAGCCGAGCGCCACGAGGCCGTCAATCACGACTCTGGAGACATCAGTGCCGCTTGGTTGCATGCTTGTCAGCACATAGTAATAGCCTGTCACCCCAATCAGCGCGAAGCCCGCCACCAGCATGCCGGTTACAGCGCCCGATTTGAAAGCAATGTCCAATCCCCTGGCAATGCTATGGCGTGCACCTTCTGCCACACGTGTATTGGCACGAACCGAAACATGCATGCCGATAAATCCTGTCGCACCAGAAAGCACTGCGCCGATCAGGTAGCCCATCGCCACTGCCGTACCAAGAAGACCCCATATGATCGCAAGGATGACCAAACCAACGACAGCAATGGTCGCATACTGACGGCTGAGATAGGCGCTTGCACCTTCCTGGATTGCCTTGGATATCTCCACCATCCTCTCTGTGCCGGGGTCTGCGCTCAGCACTGAACGGCTGGTCCAGATGCCATAGAGGCAGGCAATCAGGCCTGTGCCCAGAACAGCAAAAATTTCGTTAGCGAACATATTTGGTTCCTCTAGTCAAATTTGGCGGAGAGTGATTGGAAAGTCGACCGCATCGCGCGCTCAGTCTCGCTGAGACCAGCAGCCCGAAAGGCCAGATTCCCCCCGAAAATCGGCTGGACCTTAAAGAAGATAAGAAGGGATGGCAAGGCGATGTTAGGCCCGACGACATAGTCAATTCAGATGCTGTGACGATAACCGCCGGCGCCCGACTTGGATACGTCAAAAGCTTCGCCATCGATTGTTAGTCCGGGCTTTTCCGTGACTTCGCCGATGTCGCTTAAACTGATGTCATGGCGCTTGGCCAACGCAGAAACCGCGTTGAGATTTTGTTCTGGCACGGCCAACAAAAGCTGATAGTCGTCGCCACCGCGCATCAGATCGTCAATGCCGACCACGCCTTTCTCGATCAGTTCCTGAGCCTGCTGCGACAGTGGCACCGCCGCCCGTGAAAGAGCGGCACCGACCTCCGACGCTTTCAGCAAATGCCTGAGATCAGCGATCAATCCATCCGAAATATCGATGGCAGCATGCGCAAGACCTGAGAGGTTGGCGCCAAATTCAACAGGCGGGTTGGGTAACCGATAGGCCTCTATTGCCCGTGCGGCATCGGTCAGGTCGATCTCACCTTTCAAAACCTGTAGCCCGATCCATGCGTCGCCAATGGTGCCGCTGACCATCAGCCTGTCACCCGACTTCGCGCCGCTACGTTTTAATGCCTGCCCGATCGGCACAGTGCCAACTGCTGTCAGGGTCAGGGTCAGCGGACCGCTTGTCGACACAGTATCGCCACCCAGCAGCCCAATATTGAATTCGTCCTGATCGCTCGCAAGGCCGGCAGCAAACTTCCTGATCCAGTCTTCATTGATGTCAGGCGGCCATGCTGCCGCCAGCAGGTATCCGTATGCCCGGGCCCCCATCGCACCAAGATCCGACAGGTTCACGCGCAGCAGCTTTCTGGCGATCAAATCCGGCGGATCATCTGCCAGGAAGTGAACGCCTGCGACGACGGCGTCCTTGGTCATGACCAGATCGCAGCCGGCTGGCGGCGTCACAACTGCAGCATCGTCGGTCAGTCCCAGAGCCGCAGGCATGTTGGCAGCGAGAGGCTTCAAGAGCTCATCAATGATCTGAAATTCGTCCATGGTTTGGTCTCGGCAATCAGCCAGATGCCGCAGAGACCGCATCAAGAACCCCGTTTACAAACGATGGCTCGTTTTCGGCAAAGAAGGCGTGAGCGATATCAAGGTATTCGTTTATAACCACTTTCTTGGGCACGTCACTGCCCTGTATCAGTTCGAACGTGCCGGCACGCAGGATCGCACGAAGAATCCGTTCCAGCCGCTGTAACGTCCAGCCCTGCGCAATGGAAACAGAGATGGCTTCGTCAATTGCGTCCTGGTTATTAACCACGCCGCTGACCAGTTCCCGGAACAGATCGGCATCGGCCTGAATATATTCAGCGCCATCAATCTCGTGGCCGAAGCGGTGTGTGCTGAATTCGGCCAGCACATTCTCAAGCGATACGCCGGTCAATTCCATTTGATACAATGCCTGAACGGCAGCAAGGCGCGCGGCGCTTCTGGGATCGCCTTTCGCCGGAGCGTGTTCTGAGTTTTTCGTCATAGCTTCAAGATCCGCGCACCTGGTATCAGGCCATGCATCAGGAAATGCCGAAGTGCTTTTTCAGCTCGACCATACGCAGAGCAGCACTTGTTACCACCCCACCCTTGTTACCTTCGCTGACCCTCGCCCGTGCATTCGCCTGATCGCGATTTTCGCAGGTCAGAATGCCATAGCCAAGGGCTGCGTTGTGCTTCAAGGCAAGCTCCTGCATGCCGCGGGCACTTTCGCTGCAGACATAATCGTAATGTGTCGTCTCGCCGCGAATGACACAGCCGAGCCCGACATAACCGTCATAGTGCAGGGTCTTCGATTCAATGGCGAACTGAATGGCTGCCGGAATTTCAAAGGCACCTGGCACTTCAATACGATCATAAGTGCCGCCTGCAGCTTCTATGGCAGCGATTGCGCCGTAGCAGAGATCGTCCGCAATTTCCTGATAGAACCGTGCTTCGACAATCAGTATATGGGGCCCATCAGCCATTCCGTGCCCCTACTCGGCCGCTGCGGCACGAATGGGCCGCTCACCGGCCACTGTCAGACCATAGCCATCAAGGCCGACAATCGTGTGGTGTGTATTGGTCAGCAGCGTCATGTTCTGAATCCCCAGATCCAGCAGGATTTGCGCGCCGATGCCATACTCACGCAGCTCCGGCGGATGTGGCGCATCGCCCATTTCGCGCTTCAGAAGTTCGGTCACAGCCTTCGTCCGCGCATCCCTGATGATGACGATTACGCCGCGACCCTCCTCCGCGATCAGGCGCATGGCGTCATGAAGCTGACCAAAGCGCGAGGTTTTGCGACCCAACACATCGTCCAGAACATTGATCGCATGGACGCGGGTCAAAACCGGTTCAGGCCCTGAAATGTCGCCTTTAACAAGTACGATGTGCTCGGCATATTCGGCGGTGTTGATGTAGATAATCATCTTGAATTCGCCACCGAAATCAGTGACGAAAGTAGTTTCAGTGGCGCGTCTGATGGAATTGTCATGGCGACGGCGATAAGCGATCAGATCTGCAATCGTAGCAACTTTAAGGCCATGAAACTGGGCGAATTTGATCAGATCGGGCAGCCGCGCCATCGTGCCATCGTCGTTCATGATCTCACAGATCACACCCGACGGATTGAGCCCTGCAAGCCTCGAAATATCAACCACAGCTTCAGTATGTCCGGCCCGCACCAGAACGCCGCCGTCGCGGGCAACGAGCGGGAAGACATGGCCTGGCATGACAATGTCCTCACTGTTTTTGGTCGGGTCAATTGCAACGCCGATGGTCCGGGAACGGTCATGCGCCGAAATGCCAGTGGTTACGCCCTCCCGCGCTTCAATAGAGGCCGTGAATGCTGTTTCATGGCGGGCCTGATTTTGGCTTGCCATCAGAGGCAGGCCAAGGTGATCGACGCGGCTTTTCTCCATTGCCAGGCAAATCAGTCCACGGCCATGCTTGGCCATAAAATTCACCGCATCCGGTGTCGCCATCTGGGCGGGGATGCAAAGATCGCCCTCGTTTTCACGATCTTCTTCATCCACCAGAATGAACATCCTGCCGTTCTGGGCGTCCTCGATGACGTCTTCAATGGGTGATAAAAAGCGATCCATAAAACCTGACCTCTTAAGCTGTTTCCATGATACGTGCCACGTAGCGGGCCAACGTATCAACTTCCAGATTGACTTTCTCGCCTTCGTCAAGGGACTGGAATGTTGTTACGGATTGAGTGTGGGGAATAATGTTGACAGAGAAAGTGTCTCCATCGGTTTCGTTGACCGTCAGTGAAACGCCATTCACGGCAACTGAACCTTTCGGCGCAATGAACCGCGTGAGATGCGCCGGTGTCGAAAATATCACTTTGATGGAACCGTCCACAGCGGTGATTGAAGTCACTTCGCCAAAGCCGTCAACATGGCCGGAAACCATATGGCCACCCATCTCGTCGCCGACCCTCAAGGAGCGTTCAAGATTGACCAGCGTGCCAGCTTCCCATGCACCCAGATTGGTCACATCAAGGGTCTCCTGACTTGCATCGACGGAGAACCAGTCGTCGCCTTTTTCCACCACTGTGAGGCAAACACCTGAGCACGAAATGGACGCGCCAATCTCGAGGGTGCCCATGTCATAGCCCGTCTCGATTACCAGCCGGGTATCGTCGGGCTTATCGATGGCGCGGACGCGACCAAGATCAGTCACTATTCCTGTGAACATCGGCTGAGAGTTCCCACTTCCAATTTCAAGCTAGGGAACTGAAGTAAGGGCTCCCAGCGCCGCTGACAAGGCGGAAACATGCAGATTTTGTTGCGAAAATGCAGGTCTTGAATGCTCAACTGCTGTTTCGCACCAAATTCACCGCGAAATCAGGCCCAATCTCGCGCACTTCCTTGAGCCGGAAGTCCCCAATATGAGCCAGATCCGGACGATTCAATGTGCCCACCGCGGGAAGCCCATTGCCGCCAATGACGCCAGGCGCGCCATACCAGACGATTTCGTCCACAAGGTCCGCGTCAAGAAAAGCCGCCGCGATCTCACTGCCCCCTTCGATCAGTACCCGCGTGATCCCTTTGTCGCCAAGCGCGGTCAGTGCCGCAAGCGGGTTCACCTGTCCAGCCTCAGTGCCATCGACAACCATAATTTCGCTGCCGCGATCCGGCCCAGGCTCTGTCGCAATGATCCAGGTCGGCAGGTCGCCAGCTGTTTTCAGTATGTTGGCGTCATCAGCTATTCGATGCTTGCTGTCGAGCACTACCCGAACCGGAGAGCGATCCTCAAGCCCCGGCAGCCGACAGGTCAGAGAAGGATCATCCGCTGCCACCGTTCCACGTCCCACCAGAATGGCATCGTTTGCGGCCCGCAGGCGATGCCCGTCCTCTCGCGCGGCAATTGACGTGATCCACTGGCTGTCGCCGTTTTGAAGAGCGGTCCGGCCATCGAGGGATGACGCTATCTTCAATGTTACATATGGGCGGCCACGCTCAATCCGCGACAGAAAGCCCTGATTGACTTCTCTCGCCTGCTGCTCAAGAACCCCGACACTCACGTCAATGTCAGCGGCCTGCAAAGCTTCAACGCCTTTTCCCGACACGCGCTGATCCGGATCCAGCGTCGCCACAACGACACGAGCGATTCCGGCCTCGATCAGCGCGTCCGCACAGGGCGGCGTGCCACCTTCATGAGCGCAGGGCTCAAGCGAGACATAGGCCGTTGCACCCTTGGCTTTATCGCCCGCCCGCTTGAGCGCTTCGGTCTCGGCATGAGGGCGCCCGCCGGCTTGCGTCCATCCCCGACCTGCGATCAGCCCGTCAGACACAATCAGGGCGCCGACAGCAGGGTTCGGCCACACGTTGCCAATGCCGCGTCGGGCAAGGGAAAGCGCGACAGAAATGAAGCGCGCGTCAAGATCTTCCTGATCAGTCATGCACGCAAACTAGCAGAAGTCAGAGATGCTCCGCAATTGGCGCGCCATATCGGCACGACTTTCCGCCGTCATGTGCTTGTCGAGCTGTTGGCAGGGCTGAAAAACAGAACGATCAGGTCAGCTGGGTTCGTCTTCGGGGCGTCGTATCTCATCAACGAATTCTTCGAAATCCTTGGCTTCGCGGAAGTTCCGGTAGACCGATGCGAAGCGGACGAAGGCGACCTGATCGAGACCTGCAAGGGCATCCATAACCAGCTCGCCAATAACGTCTGAAGGCACTTCAGCTTCGCCCATGCTTTCCAGCCGCCGGACAAGGCCATTAACCATGCGCTCAACGCGATCAGGCTCAACCGGGCGGCGACGAAGGGCGATATCAAGTGATCTGACCAGCTTGTCGCGATCGAACGGCACGCGCCTGCCGTCCCTTTTCAGCACCGTCAATTCACGCAGCTGGACACGTTCAAACGTCGTGAAGCGGGCACCGCAACCAGCACACATCCGTCTTCGCCGGATCGCCGAATTATCTTCGGTCGGTCTGGAATCCTTGACCTGTGTGTCGTCATTTCCGCAAAATGGACAGCGCATATCGCGACCTCACTTAATTGTCTCCACAGCCTGCATTCATTGCGGCTGCCTCAAATTTCTTCGCACTCAAACGTAGATCGGGAACTGCTTGCAAAGTGCCTTCGCCTGTTCCTTCACAGCCGCCTCAACTGCGCCATTGCCCGCCTCGCCATTAGCGGCCAACCCGTCAAGAACTTCTATGATCATCCGACCCACGGCCTGGAATTCCCCGATGCCAAATCCTCTTGTCGTACCCACTGGTGAGCCCAGCCTTACGCCGGAGGTAACTGTCGGCTTCTCCGGATCAAATGGGATTCCATTTTTATTGCAAGTGATGTTGGCGCGCCCCAGAGCATCTTCAGCCAGATTGCCAGTCACGTTCTTGGGCCTGAGGTCGACCAGCAACAAGTGGGTGTCGGTACCGCCAG
This sequence comes from uncultured Alphaproteobacteria bacterium, assembly GCA_965371465.1. GTDB lineage: Bacteria > Pseudomonadota > Alphaproteobacteria > CBDUYM01 > CBDUYM01 > CBDUYM01. The sequence goes on along the minus strand of CBDUYM010000012.1, from coordinate 99,414 downwards.
AAACGATTTCAAGCCCCCCCGCCAGCAGTGTTTCCGCCAGGGCTTGCGCATTCCGGACAACATCCGCGCCATACTGGGCAAACGATGGCTCAAGCGCTTCTTTGAAGGCCACGGCCTTGGCGGCAATCACATGCATCAACGGGCCGCCCTGAAGCCCTGGAAAAATTGCCGAATTGATTTTCTTCGCCAGCGCCTTCTTGTTGGTGAGGATCAGACCTCCTCTGGGGCCGCGAAGCGTTTTGTGTGTGGTCGACGTGACAATGTCAGCAAATTCAATTGGGCTCGGGTGCACACCAGCCGCCACAAGGCCGGCAAAGTGCGCCATATCGACAACGAGCTTCGCGCCCACGTCATCAGCAATCTTGCGAAACTTCTCAAAGTCGATGATCCGGGGATAGGCGGAGCCACCGGCCACAATGACAGCAGGACGGTGTTCCTCAGCCAGTGCCGCGACCTCATCCATGTCAATCCGCGCGTCCTGACGCCGCACGCCGTATTGCACCGCATTGAACCATTTGCCCGACTGGTTTGGCGGTGCGCCATGGGTCAGATGTCCGCCTGCCGCCAGCGACATGCCCAGAAGCGTTTCACCAGGCGCCATCAGGGCCATATAGGCGCCCTGGTTGGCCTGCGATCCTGAATGGGGCTGCACATTGGCAAACTTGCAGTTGAAGAGCTTTTTCACCCGCTCGATGGCCAATTCTTCTGCGATGTCGACATAGTCACAGCCGCCGTAGTATCGCCGCCCAACGTAACCCTCGGCATATTTATTGGTAAGGACCGACCCCTGAGCCTCCAGAACCGCCGGGCTGACAATGTTTTCAGACGCAATGAGCTCAATTTCTTCACGCTGACGCGTAAGTTCGAGGCCAATTGCCTCGAAAATCTCACGATCAGATGATTCCAGGGAATTTGCCGGTAAATTGAGGTGAGGGCCTTCCATTGCGGTCATTCAGCGGCATCCTTTCGAATATTGGTGATTTTGTATCCGGGCGTCAGTTTCTGCACCCTGGCAAGATGGCGTTCTCCGCCAAAGGGCGTATGCAGGAACGCGTCCAGACAGAGAATGGCCACATGTTCCGCGACAATGCGGGCACCGATGGCCATGACATTTGCATCGTTGTGTTCGCGACCAAGCCGGGCCGTCGTCTCATCGTGGACAACAGCGGCGCGCACTTCGGGATATCGATTGGCAGCGATGCTGATGCCTATACCTGTGCCGCAAACGAGCACCCCGCGCGCTGCCTTGCCATCTCGAATGGCGCGCCCCATGGCATCGCCAAAATCAGGATAGTCAACTGAGTCTGATCCGCTCGTACCGAGATCAAGAACCGTGTAACCCCGTTCGATCAGTTCGGCTTTCAAGATGTCCTTAAGGGCAACGCCAGCATGATCAGCCGCGACCGCGATCACGTCTTCCCCCATCGATCCCACATCGATGTCTGACATCTCATTCCCCTCTGTCAGTAGCCATATCTAGTGGCCAAAAGCCCTTGGATATACCAACGAACACTACTCGTTTACCATATATCGGCACTCTCAACCAAGCGCATACAAAAAGTGCCCTTTTCCGGGTTTTTTTCAGGAATTCAAAGGAAAGATGCACGCGGAGCGCAAATGGGTACGTCGACTCACGGGGTCGCAGCCATCCTTCGACAAACTCGGGACGGACGCGGGTGTGTGTATCAGGCAAGCTGAATCTAGGCAGCCTTCAGGTGATATTTTTCCCAGCAGACGCTCAACGAATTCACCAGATGGGCCATCATTTCATCGGTATGGAATGGTGAGGGTGTAAAGCGAAGTCGTTCTGTTCCGCGTGGCACGGTCGGGAAATTGATCGGCTGTACGTAAATTGAGAATTCCTGCAGAAGATCATCAGAGATCTGCTTGCAAAGCGTTGGGTCACCAACCAGCACTGGTACGATATGGCTAACCGAAGGCATGACGGGCAGGCCGGCATCCTTCATCAGCTTCTTCAATGTCGCCGCACGCTCCTGATGCACGACGCGCGCATCGGAATGAGTCTTGAGGTAGCGCACACTGGCAAGTGCACCTGCGGCCAGGACTGGCGCCAGCGATGTCGTAAAGATGAAGCCCGGTGCGTAGCTCCGGATCGCATCAACGAGATCAGCTGAGGTTGCGATATATCCGCCCATGACGCCGAAAGCCTTGGCCAGCGTGCCTTCGATCACATCGACCTTGTCCATGACACCGTCGCGCTCGGCGATGCCGCCACCGCGGGGTCCATAGAGGCCAACCGCATGAACTTCATCAAGGTAGCTAAGTGCCCCATATTTCTCTGCAAGCTCGCAGATTTCGCCGATGGGCGCGACATCGCCATCCATGGAATAGACGCTTTCAAAGGCCACGATCTTGGGTGTGTCCCTGTCAGCTTCGCTCAAAAGTTCCTCGAGATGTTCAAGATCATTGTGCCGCCAGATCTTCTTGTTCTGACCACCATGCTTAATGCCTTCAATCATGGATGCATGATTGAGTTCATCCGAATAGGTCACGCATCCCGGCATCAGCTTCGCCATGGTCGCCAGCGTCGCGTCATTCGAAATGTAACCGGAAGTGAACAGCAGCGATGCTTCCTTGCCATGAAGTTCGGCAAGCTCGCGCTCAAGCCGGACATGATAATGAGTTGTGCCTGAGATGTTGCGTGTGCCGCCTGAACCTGCGCCCACTTTGTGAAGCGCTTCCTCCATTGCAGCAATCACGGCCGGGTTTTGGCCCATGCCGAGATAGTCATTCGAACACCAGACCGTAATTTCCTTGGTCTTGCCCTGCAGGCCGGGCGAATTGATGTGATATGTTGCTGCAGGAAAACCACCGCTTTGGCGCTCAATATCAGCGAATACGCGGTAGCGCCCCTCGTCCCTGAGGGCGGCAATGGCATCACTGAAAATCTTCTTGTAGTCCATCAGTATCTCGCGAGCGCGCCTGGGTTCCCCGTGCTTTCAAGGTAGAGATTAGCACGCTTTGATTGGCGCTTTCTAGCGTGTCCGGCCCAGAAAACCAACGGAAAACAGCCAGAAAACCGACGATCCGGCACTTGCGCGACAATTTGCCCGGTTTTGCGTGACTGTGCCTTTGGGGCGTCTTATATGTCTTTTCAGCGAAGGCTCTACCAGATATGTGGCTGATTTTGGCTTGATAAAGGGAGAAATCCATGGCCGCTCAGGAAAAGGCAGAAGCGAAAGCGAAACCTGCTTCGATTGATCCATCTCAGTTCAAGTGGGATGATCCCTTCCTTCTCGAGGAACAGCTCTCGGAAGACGAGCGTCTTGTCATGCATTCCGCCCGCCAGTTTTGTAGCGAAAAGCTGATGCCGCGCATTCTGGAAGCGAACCGCAACGAAAGTTTCGATCGCGATATTTTCCCCGAGATGGGCGAAATGGGCTTCCTGGGCTCTACCATCGACGGCTACGGTTGCGCTGGCGTAAACTATGTAACCTACGGCATTATCGCCCGTGAAGTGGAACGGATCGACAGCGGCTACCGCTCAATGATGAGTGTCCAGTCAAGCCTCGTCATGCATCCCATCAACGCCTACGGTACGGAAGCGCAAAGGAAAAAATATCTGCCAAAACTCGCAACCGGCGAGTGGATCGGCGCATTCGGGCTCACCGAACCCGATTACGGCAGCGACCCGGGCGGGATGGCCAGCCGTGCAGTTCGCGTCGATGGTGGCTTTCAGCTCAATGGCACCAAAATGTGGATCTCAAACGCGCCGATGGCGGATGTCTTTGTCATCTGGGCCAAGCTCGCCCGCGAGGACAACCCTGAACGCGAAGAGATCAAAGGCTTCATCCTTGAGCGCGGCATGAAAGGGCTGTCCACATCGACGATCGAAGGCAAGATGAGCCTGCGCGCGTCGCCGACCGGCGGGATTTCCATGGCAAATGTCTTTGTGCCCGAGGAAAACCTGCTGCCGGACGCCCGCGGCCTGGGTGGGCCGTTTGGCTGCCTCAACCGCGCACGTTACGGCATTGCCTGGGGGGCTCTCGGTGCAGCGGAATTCTGCTGGCATGCCGCCAGAAGTTACACGCTTGATCGTCATCAGTTCGGCCGGCCGCTTGCTGCCAACCAGCTCATTCAAAAGAAGCTCGCCGACATGCAGACCGAAATCGCCATCGGCCTGCAAAGCGCTTTAAGGGTCGGCAGGCTCTTCGATGAAGGAAAGATGAGCCCGGAGATGATGTCGATTATCAAGCGGAACTCCTGTGGCAAGGCCCTCGACATTGCCCGCATGGCCCGGGACATGCATGGCGCAAACGGCATTTCGGACGAATATCATGTCATCCGTCACTGCATGAACCTTGAGACCGTCAACACCTATGAGGGCACGCACGATATCCACGCCCTGATCCTCGGTCGCGCCCAGACCGGCATTCAGGCGTTTCAGTAGGGGCATCGGAACATGGCCATCGGCATCCCAATCAGGCGTTTCCCCTTCACCAGAATGCGTCGTAACCGGCGCCGGGACTGGACCCGGCGTCTTGTCGCGGAAAACAGATTAAGTGTCGATGACCTCATTTGGCCGATCTTCATCTGCGATGGCCAGAATGTGCGTCAGCCGGTCGAGAGTATGCCGGGCGTCGACCGCCTGTCTGTTGATCTCGCCGTGGCGGCCGCGGCGAGTGCCGCCGACATCGGCATACCGGTCATCGCCCTTTTCCCCTACACCGATCAGGCGCTGAAGACCCTGGATGGCAAAGAAGCCCTGAACCCCGAAAATCTCGTCTGCCAGACCATTCGCGCCATCAAGACCGAAGTGCCTGATATTGGCGTTCTCTGCGATGTCGCCCTTGATCCCTACACATCCCACGGCCAGGACGGCATCGTCGTCGATGGCATTATTCTCAATGATGAGACCATTGAGGTTCTGGTCGCCCAAACTCTGAACCAGGTCGAAGCGGGCTGCGATATCATCGCGCCGTCCGACATGATGGATGGCCGCATCGGCGCCATTCGTACGGCGCTCGAAGAAGCCGGCCACACGACAACACTGATCATGGCCTACGCCGCCAAATTTGCTTCTGCATTTTACGGTCCGTTCCGGGATGCGGTTGGTTCCAGCCAGAACCTCGGCGGCGCTGACAAACGTACCTATCAGATGGACGCGGCAAACTCCGACGAAGCCCTCCTGGAAGTCGCCCTCGATATTGAGGAAGGCGCAGATATGGTCATGGTCAAACCGGGCATGCCCTATCTCGACATCGTGCGCCGCGTCCATGAGACCTTCGGCGTCCCGACATTCGCCTATCAGGTCTCAGGCGAATATTCGATGATCCGGGGCGCAATTGACCAGGGCTGGCTCGAAGGCGACGAAGTCATCCTCGAAAGCCTGCTCGCGTTCAAACGTGCGGGCGCAGCTGGCGTGCTGACATATTTTGCCATGGACGCGGCGATGCTGCTGTCGGCGGATTAGGCAAGCGATCATGGATCATCCACCAGCTCCGAATAAAACGTAAATCCGCCGCGGTAGAGCGTTACGCCGAAACGAAAGAACCCGCGCCAGCTTCCGAAGGCCACGCCTGCCGCACGCCAGGCGCTGATCTCTTTCAGCTCCTCAACCTCAAGGACGAGCGGCGCGCCACGATTGGCATACTGGTAATCCCCCTCTTCCCATTCCGCATGCACCAGCTCTTTGGCGCAAATAACAGCAGCGTCGCGATCGCTGGCTCTCACATGAAATGCCTTATGGAAGCCGCGGATCATTTCATCCCCCTCAGGCAGCATCAGGAACCGCCGTTCCGACGGCGGAATTTCCAGCCCCTGTGCATGAAAGAGAATGAAAAAATACGGCAACTCTCTGCTCCTCAATGAGCGGCAGGAGGACAGAGTCCCCTAAATGAACCGATAGCGCCCTTTGAAGAACACCAGCGGCTTTTGCCCCGGCTTTGCGTCGAAATGCTCGACCTTTCCAAAGTGCACGATGTGATCGCCGCCGTCGTGGCGGGAAGTTATCTCGCAGTGAAAGGTCGCCAGCGTGTCATCTAGAATCGCGCAACCGTTACCGCATAATTCGTGGGGAACGCCGTCGAGGCTGTGGTCACCGACCGATGCAAATTTTTGCGCCAGAATCTGCTGGCGCTCGGTCAGAACATTGACGACGCAATGGCTGGCGGCTTCGAAATCGGGAACGGTGTCGGAACCCTTATCGAGGCTGAAGAGGATCAGCGGCGGATCCAGCGAAAGCGAATTGAAGGAATTCATGGTCACACCGATCGGCACACCCTTGCGGTCCTGAATGGACACGACGGTGATCCCCGTCACGAACGATCCGAGGGCGTTTCTGAATGATTTGGTGTCGAATTCCATGGGTCCAGCTGGTTCCATTGCGCTTACGAAAGGCCAACATATCCGTAACCTGGATTAATTCCAAATAGCCCGAAAAAACGACTACGAAAATGCCGCACGAGGGCCTTCCCGAATACCCTTGGCAATCCGGCGCGCACCCGCCATGATCCCGGAAATGGGGGGTGTGTTGCGGCACAGCCATAGAACAAAACGAGGTTAAATGCCTGAAACTCAACCAGATTTTCAGATGTGGGTAGTCTTCGGCCTGATCACAGCCGCGATCATTTCCTATGCCTATGACCGGATACAGCTTGAGCTCACCAGCCTTGCAGCGATGGGCTTCCTGTTGATCTTTTTCTACTTTTTCCCGGTCACTGGGCCCGCATCTGGCGTTGATGGCGGCAACGTTCTCGATGCCCGGCAATTGCTGGCAGGCTTTGCTGATCCGGCGCTGATAACGATCCTTGCCCTTCTGGTCATCGGCCAGGGCATTGTCCAATCCGGTGCGCTGGAAGAGCCTGTCGATCAGCTCGTCCGATTTGGCCTCTCGCGGCCCTACACCATTGTCGCCCTCGTCCTGTTTTCAATTGCAGTCGTCAGTGCCATTTTGAACAACACACCGGTGGTCGCCATTTTCATTCCCATCATGGGCGCCATGGTGGAACGTTTTGGCCGACCGGTCAGCTCCGTCATGATGCCTTTGAGTTTCGCTGCGATTTTGGGCGGCATGGTCACTTTGATGGGGTCAAGCACGAACCTGCTGGTTTCCGGCCGGCTTGAGACGATGGGACTTCCCGGTATCGGCTTTTTCGATTTTGCCGTGCCAGGCATGGTGCTGGCGGCTGTCGGGCTGGTCTATGTGATTTTCATCATGCCACGCATGTTGCCGGATCGTTCGCCTCTGGCCGAAGAACTGGCAGGCCCCGGCGGCCGTCAATTCATTGCCCAGCTTGAAGTCAGCGAGGGCAACACTCTTGATGGAGCAGCTTCTGTCGCCGGCATGTTTCCCGATCTGAAGGACATGACCGTACGGCTGGTGCAGCGCGGCGAAGGCGCCCTGTTGCCGCCCTTTGACGATGTCACGCTGGCGGATGGCGACGTTGTCGTTGTCGCCGCGACCCGGAAGGCCCTTGCCGAACTTCTCGCACTCTCGCCTGATATTCTTCACGGTGTAATCCGTGAAGACCTGCCGGAAGACGAGACCGCCGAGGTTCAGGCCCCGACCGGTGAACAGATGCTGGCCGAAGTAGTCGTCGCCCCGGCATCCCGCATGATCGGGCGCAGCCTTGGCATGCTCAGCTTTCGCTATCAGACCGGCTGCATTGTTCTGGGGATTCAGCGCCGATCCCGCATGATCCGGGCCGCCATGAATGACATTCGGCTTGATGCCGGTGATGTGCTGCTGGTCATCGGCGAACGCGACGATATGACCAAGCTTCGTTCCAATCGTGACGTTCTGCTGCTCGAGTGGTCCGCAGCTGAGTTGCCGAGCATCGCCCACGCCAAACGGGCTATGGCGATCCTTGGCACCGTCGTTGGCCTTGCTGCCACCGATCTTGTGCCGATTGTAATCGCGGCCCTCCTTGGCGCGGCAGCCATGATTGCCGGCAACTGCCTGAACCTGCGCCAGGCAAGCCGTGCTCTTGATCAGCGTGTCATATTCATTATTGCCACGGCGCTCGCCATGGGGGCAGCTCTGGAAATGACCGGCGGCGCCATGTTTCTTGCCCATGGCATGATCGCTCTTTTGGCAGGGGCGTCGCCTGCAGTGATGCTCTCATGTTTCTTCCTGCTGATTGTCGCGCTGACCAATATCCTTTCGAACAATGCGACGGCAGTTCTGTTTACGCCGATCGCCTTCAGCGTCGCCCAGTCGCTTGGTGTAGACCCCCTGGTCTTTGTCTATGCGGTGATTTTCGCGGCCAACTGCTCATTCGCCACACCAATGAGCTATCAGACCAATCTTTTGATCATGGGGCCCGGACATTATCGCTTTGCCGACTTCCTGAGGGCCGGTCTGCCGCTCAGCATCCTGATCTGGATAACCTTCTCACTCTTTGCGCCATGGTATTACGGGATTTAGAACGGGCAGAAAGCTATTGTCAGACCAATACAGCCTTTGGAAATAACGCATTTCCAGCTATCCTCGCGGACCAAGGAGTGAGAGCCACCACGTGAATCAGATCGTCCAGAACCTGTCGCCGAAATTCTATATAACGGCGCCCGCGCCCTGCCCCTATATCGATGGGCGGCAGGAACGTAAAATCTTTGCCTATCTTGAAGACGGCAAAGCTGAGGATCTGCACAATGTGTTGTCCCAGGCGGGCTTCAGGCGGAGCCAGACCATTGCCTACAAACCGGTCTGTGAAGGATGCTCGGCCTGTGTTTCGGTGCGTATTCGAACCAGGGACTTTCAGCTGAAACGCTCATGGCGGCGGATTATGAACCGGAACAGTGACCTCAAGATCAATGTCGAGGCGCTCGGCGCGAGTACTGAATCCTATGATCTCCTCCGGTCCTATATCTATGCCCGTCACGGCGATGGCGGCATGATCGATATGTCCTATGAAGATTTCTGCAACATGGTCGAAGACAGCCCGGTCGAAAGCTATCTCGTCACCTATCGCCTGAAAGATGAAATGGGCCACCCCAAGGGCAAACTCCTGGGCTTGTGTATCGTTGATCGCCTCGCCGATGGGCTTTCGCTGGTCTATAGCGGGTTCGAGCCTGAAGATGGACGCCGTAGCCTCGGCACATTCATTATCCTGGAACGCATCCTGGCCGCAAAGGATCAGGACCTGCCCTTCATTTATCTCGGCTACTGGATCGCGGATTGCCAGAAAATGTCTTACAAGGCGCGCTTCAACCCACTGGAAGTTCTGACCCAGGACGGCTGGCTGGAGAAGCGGCTTTCCGGCAGCGGACACTGAACCTCCCTGGCAGCCAACCGCGCCTCTATGATCTGGAGTAACCCGGCATGAAACGACGCTCGTTCCTGACTGGCGGCATCGGCGCTCTCAGTGTTGGCGCGGCATCACTTGGCCTTGGCAGGCAGGCCCGGGCGCAAGCTCCGCGTCAGCTCAAGATGGTGACCTCATGGCCCAAGAATTTGCCCGGCCTGGGCACAAGCGCTGAACGCCTTGCCAAACGGATCGGTGAGGCCACGGATGGCCGCATCACCGTTCGTGTCTTTGCTGCCGGCGAGCTTGTCCCCGCCCTTGAAGTCTTTGATGCCGTGGTCCAGGGGACAGCGGACATCTATCACGGCGCCGAATATTACTGGCAGGGCAAGGCATCGGCCTTCAACTTCTTTGCTGCCGTGCCCTTTGGCCTGACCGCTGACGAAATGATGTCATGGATTTATCACGGTGGCGGACAGGAGCTCTGGGATGAACTGTCCCGACCCTTCAACATCAAACCCTTTATGGCCGCCAACACCGGCGTTCAGATGGGCGGCTGGTACAACACTGAAATCAACTCGCCTGAAGACCTGAAAGGCCTGGTCATACGCATGCCCGGTCTTGGCGGCGAAGTCCTGACCGAACTCGGTGCAACGGCTGTGGCCTTGGCCGGCGGCGAAATTTTCACCGCCCTTCAGTCCGGTAACATTGACGGCACAGAATGGGTTGGCCCGTGGAATGACCTCGCCTTTGGCTTTTACCGGATCGCGAAATATTACTACTATCCGGGCTTTCATGAGCCCGGCACAGTGTTGAGCGCAGGCATAAATCTTGAACTGTGGGACAGCCTGTCGGCATCCGATCAGGCCATCATCTCGGGCGCAATGGCGGCAGAAAATTCCTACACGCTGGCCGAGTTCAACGCGCGGAATGGATCTGCTCTTACGGATCTGATTGAGAATCACGGGGTTACGCTAAAGCGTTTTTCGGACGAGACCATTACCGCCATTGGCAACGTTTCAGCCAAAGTCGTGGAGCGTGTCGGCAGCGAAAATGAGCTCTCTCGGCGGATCTACGAAAGCTATCTGAGTGCGCGCGAGCAAAGTCTTCAATGGGGCGAAATAGCCGAAAAGGCCTATTGGGACGCGCGTCGCCTAAGCTCATGAATTCGTTTCTGACCCGACTGGATCAGCTGAACGAGATCATCGGACGATCTGTTGCCTGGCTCGCCGTTGCCATGGTCCTCGTGCAGTTCACCGTCGTTGTTCTGCGCTACGCCTTCGGTATCGGCTTTATCGCCGTACAGGAAAGCATTATTTACATGCACGGCATTCTCTTTATGGCCGGTGCAGGTTACACGCTTTTGCACGACCAACATGTGCGGGTAGACATATTCTATCGCGATGCATCGCCGAAACGAAAAGCCGTCACGGATATCCTTGGCACTCTGTTTCTTCTCTGGCCGGTTTCTGTCGTTATATGGTGGATGAGCTGGCCCTATGTCGCCCTCTCCTGGTCGACCTTTGAAGGTGGCCGACAGCTGAGCAGTATTCCGGCGATCTTCATATTGAAGACTTTCATCCTCGTGTTCCCGACCCTTCTCGCCCTGCAGGGGCTTTCGCTGCTGATGCGCGCGACGCTCCGGCTGACGGATCGCGACAATGCTTGAACATCTGGACCTGGCACTCTTTCTGGGCGCAATCCTGCTCCTGCTGGCAGGCTATCCGGTCGCATTCACACTTGGTGGCACAGCGCTGATATTTGCCTTCATCGGCTTCATGACAGGGGCGTTTGACCCGGCCTTCCTGGGCGCGCTGCCCTTGCGCATCTTCGGCACAATGACCAATGAGGTTCTGATTGCTGTTCCCATGTTTGTCTTCATGGGCGTGATCCTCGAGCGATCCAAAGTCGCTGAAGAGCTTCTGATCGGCATGGAACAGCTCTTCCATCACATCAAGGGCGGGCTTGGCGTGTCTGTAACCCTGGTAGGTGCACTGCTGGCGGCGTCCACTGGCATTGTCGGCGCAACAGTCGTCACGATGGGGCTTTTGAGCCTGCCGACCATGCTGAAACGCGGTTATGCGCCGGAGTTCGCCACTGGCATTATCTCGGCAGCCGGCACGCTTGGCCAGATTATCCCACCCTCCATTGTGCTCATCCTGCTCGCCGATGTGCTGTCATCCAGCTATCAGCAGGCCCAGCTTAAGTTAGGTATTTTTTCTCCCGAGACCCTGTCTGTCGGCGACATTTTCGCAGGCGCGCTTCTGCCCGGCCTCGGCCTGATCGTCCTCTATATTGTTTATCAGCTGGTCGCGATTAAGCTGAAACCCGCGCTCATTGAACAGAACTCGACCGGCAATCCGGCAGAAGCAATGGCCGCTGCCGTCTCGCTCGGTAAAGTGCTCGCACCCCCTCTCCTGCTCATTCTCGCCGTGCTTGGCTCCATTTTGTCGGGCTTTGCCGCCCCCACCGAAGCCGCCGCTGTTGGCGCCGTCGGTGCGCTGCTGCTGGCAAGCTATCGCATCAATCCGGCAACAGTCCGGCCGGTTACACTGGCGGCATCAGCCTTGTTCGCGGTCTTTCTGCTTGCGACTTTCTTCGATCTTCGCGTCGGCCGGAATGAAATTGGCATGGCAGATCGCACCGCCATGATTACAGCGATCGCGCTTTGCGGATTTGTAATCTGGGGTGTCATCGTCGCGCTCAGAGAGTGCATCGGAAGCCGCATCCTTCAGGAATCGGCAAGATCAACAACTCAGATCAGCGCCATGGTGTTCACCATCCTGATCGGCGCAAGCCTCTTCAGCCTCGTCTTTCGTGGCCTTGGCGGCGATCTGACGATTGAGGCGGTATTCGATGCCATGCCGGGCGGCGCGTTTGGCGCCATAGCCCTTGTCATGCTGGTGATGTTTGTCCTCGGCTTTTTTCTCGATTTCATTGAGATCATTTTTGTTGTGGTGCCCCTGGTCGCTCCCATTCTTCTTCAAATGGGCATCGACCCGATCTGGCTTGGCGTGATGATGGCGATCAACCTGCAGACGTCCTTCCTGACCCCGCCCTTTGGTTTCGCACTCTTTTACCTCCGCGGCGTCGCTCCGGCGGAAGTGCGCACGATCGACATCTACAAGGGTGCGATTCCCTTTGTCGTCATACAGCTCATTGCCCTCGCGCTCCTTGCCAGCATGCCCGAAATCGCAACCTGGCTCCCGCATCTGATTTATCCCCGCATCTGATTTATCAATGAAGAGCTCTCTTTCGTTTCTGTCGCAGATTGCTCTAGACTGATTACAACATGAGCGCTGAGCGTCCATTGCTGGTCTATCTGGAGCTTGCGGATGAAGAATCCGGCAATGAGTACAGTTGGGACGCTGACGCCGCCGATGGCTCGGTCTATGCCATTTACTACAAGCGTGGCACCTTTCTTGTCGACGGTGACAATAGTGATAGGCCGTTAATCGACACGTATTTCGAGGACCATACGCTCTTAGTTAGCCGCAAAGCACTGATCTTGCTGCTGGCTGATATTTTCGACACTTCAGCCCTCGATGACCATAGCCGATGTATTTGCGGCTTTGTCACAATCCATCTGGATGACCCTTTGAACTGCCCCAAGTGCAGCCGTCGGCTTCGTACGCCAAAGGCCATGGAAATTCACTCTGTTCCTGCATCATCCGAGACCTATCAAATTACCTTTGGTGATATTCCACTCACACTTCAGGCTGAACGCGACCTCTTGTGGGAAGGCCGGGATGAGGAAGGCGTCGCCTTTCTCATTTTATGCTCGGGCGAAAGTGCCAGCTTTCTGCGACCAAAGGATCTGCAGGGCTTGCAGACGGCTTTTCAGATTGTCAGCTCTCAGAAGCGCTGGGACGATCGGGCGGGCGAACTGTGGACACTGGATCGGGCCGCCTTCGAAATCTTCCTTCAGATCAACATGGAGAAATTCGAGTGCCTGAACTGTCATCTGGTTGACGAAAAGCCCATGTCCATATGTGATGACTGCCTGGCACTTGGCGTCGGCAACTGAGGAAATGAAACTTCATGCCCTATCCTGATTCAAACTCTAAATCTGCGAAGCTCTATGAACGGGCAACGAATGTGCTGCCGGATGGTGGCAGCCGCAGTACCATCCGTCTTTCCCCCTATAATCTCTTCATTGTCAACGCTGAAGGGAAGACCGTCACCGATGCGGACGGCAATAGTTACACCGACTACAACAATAATTACACGTCACTCATTCATGGCCACTCTCATCCCGCCGTCACGGCAGCTGTGGCAAAGCAGATCGGCCACGGGACAGCGTTTGCCTTTGGCACGGAAGTTGAGATCGAGCTCGCCGAATTACTGTGTGAGCGTTCGCCGGGCTTTGACCAGATCCGGTTCATGAATTCCGGATCCGAAGCCGTCATGAACGCCATCAAGGCCGCACGCGCCTTCACAGAAAAACCCAAGATCGCAAAATGTGAGAACTTCTATCACGGCTCCTACGACTATGCCGAAGTCAGTCTTGGTGTGCCGGTCACTGATCTTGAGAAAGGCGACCCCCCGTCCCTCGCCCATACCCTCGGCACGCCACAGGGCCTGCTCGATGATGTCGTTGTCATCCCCTTCAACAATGTGGAGGCCGCAGAACGGATTCTGGAAGAGCATGCCGACAGCCTTGCCGGCATTCTGATTGATCCCGCCGGCGTTGGTTTTACGCGGGTCCTGCCAACCCAGGCCTTCATGGACATGCTGGTCAGATTTCGCGACCGTCACGGCACGCTTCTGATTTTCGATGAGGTCGTCGCGTTTCGGGCCGGCTATTCCGGCAGCCAGGCGCTTTTCAATGTCGAGGCTGACCTGACACCCCTTGGCAAGATCATCGGTGGTGGCTTCCCGGTAGGCGCCGTCGCCGGCAGGAAAGAGGTGATGGATGTCTTCTCGACCAGAGACGGTCGTTCGGCTGTACCCCACGGTGGGACGTTTAATGGCAATCCCGTCACTATGGCCGCTGGCCTCGCTGCGATGGAAATGATGACGCCGGAAGCGTTTGAGCAACTGAACGCGCTCGGTGATGCCATGCGTCACAACATGCGCCAGGCCGTCCAGCAATCAGGCGTTGAGGCCGAAGTCCAGGGCCACTATTCCCATTTCGCCCTGCGCATCACTGATCCGAAACTGAGCGCCAGCGCATTCGCTGAATCGAAGCGCGGCGTGGCGACGCCCATACAGGGCTTGCAGCGCCATATGCTGAATAACGGCATCTTCCTTTCGTCTGGCATGATGGGCGTCCTGTCCACCGTCAATAGCGAGGATGATATCGACCCGTTTTGCCAGGCTCTGCTGGATGGACTGAAGGAACTGAATTAAAGGACACCGCGCAGCGGCATGTTGGCAGCGCGATAGCAGGCATCAATGACCTTCATCTGCTTGACGCCATCTTCGGCATCCGTGAACAGCTGTGTCCCGTTTTCGACAGCGTCAATAAAGGCGTCAAGCTGATAGCCGTAACTTGGCCGGCGATCAAAAGTCTCGGATGTCGCTTCATCTCCGATGCTGAGCTCAATGCCGCAGCCGGTCTGCGGCGTAAGCGGATTTATAACCCGCATCGTGCCTTCACTACCCCTCACGCACATGTCGCCGCGAAACGTTGTGCCCGGACGCATATCGCCCGACGTCCGCCCGATCACGCCTGATGGAAAGCGCATTTCGGTCTTCAGCATGATGTCAACATTTGGCGGACCTTCCTCGGCCTCGGCCTGAATATGTTCGGGCTCCTCGCCGGTAATGTGCCTGACCCAGGAGATCGGGTAACACCCAATGTCCATCGTCACGCCGCCGCCGGTCTCGTACTTCATGCGAATGCTGTCGGGATCAGTCACGGGAATATGAAAAGCGCCTTCGACAAGCTCAATTTCACCAAGCACACCGGAATCGTATATCTCCTTGGCCCGGATGAAAATTGGATGATAGCGATAGTGAAAGGCATCCATGCATACCAGCCCTTCTGCTTTCGCCAGAGCCGCCATTTCTTCCGCTTCAGCAGCGTTTGAAGCAAATGACTTCTCACAAAGTACGTGCTTGCCGGCATTGAGCGCCTTTAGGGTCCATTCGTGATGAGCCGTGATGTGAAGAGGATTGTAGACCGCATCGACTTTCGGGTGCGTGACCACCTCATCGTAACTGTCGAGAACATGAGGGATATGAGCGTAGTCCGCATAGCCTTGCGCCCGCGCACGATCCCGGGCGGCGATCGCATAAACGAATGCCCGCGGTTCGTCCACGCAAGGCGCGATGAGCGCGCGTGGCGTAATGAGTGCCGCCCCCAATGTACCGAATCTGATCATTCCTGGCTCAACAGTTCCGTGTCGCCAAAGGCTGTGCCGATCCTTGCATCCCGGATGGCCTCTGGCGCGGTCGCCACTTCAATCTCGTGGGCGGCAAGTTCATCCGGCACATACCAATGCAGCTTGTCACTGTGATAAGCCTGCCAGACAACGTCAGCAATGGCTTCAGCGGGCATGAGCCGCCACATACCCTCTTTGGGCGCCGCAGCCTTCATTTCATCCGGCAGGATGGCCGTATCAATTACGCCCGGCAGGGTGTCGGCAGCGCGAATGCCGTAGGCGGCAAATTCAACGGACAAGGCCTCTGTCAGGCCCTTGACGGCATGTTTGGTCGCCGAGTAGATCGCGATGCCCGGAATGCCGATGATCGCCGAAGATGAAGACGTTGTGAAACAAAGTGCGTTGTCAGTCGCCCGCAACAGGGGCAGCGCTTCATAGATACCGGTAACAACACCGATGAAGTTCACATTGATGACCTTCATGATGGCCTCATAGTCCATATCGGCAAATGCGCCGCCTTCACCGATCCCGGCATTGTTATACAGAAGATCAAGCTTGCCGTCGGTCTTGTCGCCAAACCTCGCCAGGGCCGCCTGATAATCTTTCCGGATGGTAACGTCCAGTGTCTCAGTGATACAATTCTGTTGGCCGATTTCTTTAGCCAAATCCTGCAGGCCGTCACCATTCACGTCATAGGCGCCGACAAACCAGCCCTTCTCGGCGAACAGTCTGGCTGTTGCCCGCCCCATGCCGCTGGCCGCACCGGTTACAAATATGCATTTTCGATCCATGGGCATATCAGTTTGTTCCCCGTTCCCGATCGCTACTTCGCTCGTCCGCATTAGACACAGACATTTCAGCAATGCCAAGCTATGTTCGGGCCTGAAAGACGGATACGGAGGAAGCATATGGCAAACATCACGACGCTGAAGGCCGGTCTCGCGGCTGAGGCCACAGGCTTTGATGTCAAGACGCTCGCCGACGGTGAGCTCGCCGCGCTGAAGTCGGCATTCGCAGATCATGGCCTGCTGATCCTGCGCGATCAGAACCTGACGCCGGACGATCACATCGCGTGGGCGGAACGCTGGGGTGAAATCAACGTGAACCGCTTTTTCAAGGCCGTTGACGGTTATCCCCGGATTGCCGAAGTGAGAAAAGAGCCGGAACAGACCACCAACATCGGCGGCGGCTGGCATACCGATCATTCCTACGACCGGGAACCCGCACTCGGATCAATTCTCTATGCCCGGGAGCTTCCTCCCGCCGGCGGCGACACGCTTTTTGCCAGCATGTACCTCGCCTATGACGGATTGTCAGACGGCCTCAAAGAAACATTGGCAGGCCTGAATGCTGTCCATTCAAGCCGCCATGTCTTCGGCCCGGGACGTTATACAAGCCAGCCGGACGTCAAGGGTCGCATCGGTGGCAGCGATCAGGCGACCCAGGATGCTGTCCACCCTGTTGTCATTACCCATCCCCTGTCGGGCCAGAAGGCGCTTTACGTCAATCCGGGCTTCACCACACATTTCGAAAACTGGACGCCCGAAGAATCCCAACCGCTTCTCGGCTATCTTTACGAGCATGCAATCCGCAACGATTTCACCTTTCGCCTGAAGTGGGCTGACGGCACGATCGCGTTCTGGGACAATCGTGCAACCTGGCACAAAGCCGAAAATGACTATCATGGCGAGCGCCGCCTCATGCATCGCATCACGATTGAAGGCGAGGCGCTCTGTTAGAGGATGGTCTTAGAGGGTTACAGTAGGCATTTACTTCTGCTTACCAGGCGGTCGGCCGCGCTTCCTGGGGACAACGGACCGGCCGACAAGCTTTTCAATACGATTGTAGAACCGCGTGCCGCCAAGGGGGTGGCCTGTCCGCTCCCGTGATCTGATCTCCTCCAGCGCCTCGTCACTTAGCCCCTGCCGCAGGAATGCCCGCCAGTCGCCGGCGCGCTTCAGCATCGGCCGGACTGATACGACATCGTCATCCTCGCCCCTGATATGCGCCTTTGTCGACGACCATTTCCAGTGGTCAGCCCGTTTGGTAAGGCCCGCCCGCACGGGATTGAGCTCCACATATCTGACGCAATTCAGAAGATGCGCCTCATCCACGGGAAAGGATGCAAATCGATCCTGCCAGAGATGACCGCTCCAGCCCTCACGCTCGTTGATGCGGCGGGAATAACGCCGATGGGTTTCGCCCAAGGCGGCACGCAGGCCGTCTTCGTGGGAGGGCACTAAAATGAGATGCACGTGGTTGGGCAGCAGACAATAGGCCCAGACCTCTGTCCCAGCCTCCTCGCACCACTCAGCAAGCATTTCAAGATAGGCGCGATAGTCATCGTCACCGAAAAATGTGTCCATGCGGCGGTTGCCTCGCTGGGTCACATGGTGTGGTATGTTGGGCACCACGAGCCGTCCTGTTCTGGGCATATCAGGACCATAGAGAGTATGCATCAAAGCGTCAAATAAATGGTTACTGTCCCTCTTTTTACCTCTTTTCAGACAGAGAGCGAACGTATGACAAAAGCACTTCAGACGGTCTGGTGGACCTTTCTTTGCCTGACGGCGGTGATGATCGCTATTGTGTCCTACGTCAGTTGGTTCGGGGCGACGCCGAACCCGGAAGGCATCAGTGTTGAGGCCCAGTTCCGTGATCGGCCCATCTGGTTCCTGATGCATGTCGGCGGCGGCGCGACCGCGCTTCTTTTGGGGCCATGGCAGTTCCTTTCCGCGATCCGGCAAAACATGCCGATCTTTCACAGGATCATGGGCAGCTGGTACATTCTGTCGATGCTGATCGGCGGCACGGGCGGGCTTTACATTGCTTTTTATACCGATGCAGGGCTGGTCGCCCAGTTGGGCTTTGGCGGCCTGGCAATCGCCTGGTTCTATACCACGGGTATGGCCGTGAACTACATCGGGCGGCGCAATTTCACTGTCCATCGGGAATGGATGATCCGCTCCTATGCGCTCACCTTCGCTGCCGTCACGCTGCGAATTTATATGCCGCTCGGCTCGATCTTCCTCGTCCCCAATGACATCATTTCGGGAACAGACCTTTACATCGCCATAAGCTGGGTCGCCTGGGTGCCAAATCTCGTCATCGCCGAATGGTACATAAGACGCATGCGGCCCTCTGTCGTCGTGCAGGCCGCCTAGGGCAAGGACATAAAGACATGACGGACCCGGAAAACCCCCTCCTCGCCCCATGGCAAGGACCACATGGCGGCGTGCCACCGTTCAATCAGATGGATCTCGGTCTTCTGAAACCGGCGGTGGAAGAGGCAATCAGGTGTGCTCTTCAGGAATTTGACGAGATTGCCTCCAGGGATTCTGAACCTACGTTCGAGAACACGATCCTTGCAATCGAGCTTGCCGGGCGCGATCTCCAGCGTGTTCTGACCTGCTACCAGATCTGGTCCGGCAGCCTTTCAAGTCCCGAGTTCCGGAAAATCCAGCTCGAAATCGTGCCGCTGCTCTCAGATTATAATTCAAAGCGTATCCAGAATGCGGCCCTCTTCCAGCGTGTGAAAAGCATCCGCGAAAGTGATCAATCGAACGCTCTGGAACCTGATCAGCGGCGGCTTCTGAAACTCACCTATGACAACTTCGCAAGGAATGGTGCGACGCTGACCGGCAAGGCCCGGGAACGCTACGCCGCCATCAACAAGCAACTTGCTGAGGCGCAGACAGCCTTTGGCAACAATGTCATGGCTGACGAAGAAGGTTACGTGGTCTACCTCTCGGCAAATCAGTTGAACGGTCTGCCCGCCGCCTTCATTGAAGGTGCAGCCGAGACTGCCAATGAAAGAGGCGAAGAAGGCCGCTATGCTGTCACCAACACGCGCTCTTCCATGGAGCCGTTTCTGACTTTCTCGGATGACCGGGCGGCGCGGGAAACCGTTTGGCGGAACTACACCAGCCGCGGCAACAATGGCGATGATCACGATAACAATGCCCTGGCGCAGGAAATCCTGACTCTTCGACATGAGCGCGTGCAGCTTCTCGGCTACAAAGACTACGCGACCTGGAAGCTGGAGGACTGCATGGCCGCGACGCCTGAAACCGCTTTCGATCTGATGCGGCAAGTCTGGCAGGCTTCAACCGCGCGGGTGGCGGAAGAAGTTGCCGATATGCAGGCCATTGCAGACAGGCAAGCAGAAGACGTCACCATCGAGCCCTGGGACTACCGCTATTTTGCCGAGAAAGTCAGGCAGGCAAAATATGATCTCGATTCTGATGCAGTGAAACAGTACCTGCAGATGGACAATCTGCGTGACGCCATGTTCATGGTGGCGAGGGAACTGTTTGGTTACAAGTTCAGCGAAGTGGATGAAGGATCAGTCCCTGTATTTGAAGAAAGTGTCAAAGTCTGGGAAGTCACAGATGTTGCCTCAGGCGATCACATCGGCCTTTGGTATCTCGATCCCTTTGCCCGACCCGGCAAGCGCTCCGGCGCCTGGGCCAGCATGTACCGCGTCCACAAGACCTTCGAAGGAAAAGAGACGGTCCTTGCATCCAACAACCTGAATTTCGTCAAAGGAAAGCCAGGAGAGCCCATGCTTGTTTCCTGGACAGACGCCATCACGATGTTCCATGAATTTGGCCACTCCCTTCATTTCCTGTCGGCGAACGTCACATATGCCGGGCTCAACAGCGGCGTGCGCGACTATACCGAACTTCAGTCCCAGCTTCTCGAGCGCTGGCTCTCAACCGACCGCGTTATCGCCGGGTATCTCGTCCATGTCGACACCGGGGAGCCGATGCCGGACGAACTCGTCGCCAAAATAAAAGCGGCTGCAACCTTCAACCAGGGCTTTGAGACCACAGAGTTCCTGGCCTGCGCGCTCATGGACATGATCTATCACACCACTGATCCGACTGACATTGATCCCCAAGCGTTCGAGCAGGAGACCCTTGAACGCCTCGGTATGCCCAAAGAAATCGCCATGCGGCACCGGACCACGCAGTTCAGTCACATCTTCAATTCAGAAGGATATGCTGCCGGTTACTATGGCTACATGTGGGCTGATGTCCTGACCGCAGACGCGGCAGAGGCTTTTGCCGAAGCGCCTGATGGATTTTACGACAAGGAACTCGCTACCCGGCTGATCGACCTCCTCTACGCGCCGAGAAACGCCGTCGACCCTGCAGAAGCCTGGCGCGAATTCCGCGGCCGCGACCCGCAAATGGAAGCCCTGATGCGCGACCGCGGATTTCCTTTGGCTGATGAGTGAGCTGGAAATAATTCAGCGCCGGACACTCTGCGATCAGACGGTTGTCTATCTATATCTCGTCACTGCGACATCCCTCACCGAACCTGAATGTAGAACGAGCCAGGCTCGCGATCCTCGGTGAGGTAGGGACAAACAGATTTCAATTCCTGAAAGTGATGATGTGTCAGAAAATTCAGTGCAGCGACCACTTTGAATTTTGAAGTGCCCGTCAGAAGTGCTTCCAGCAAATATTGTTCGTTCCAAAATCTGTTCTCCTCGACAATCCAGGTCTTTGGATAGTCCTTCGGTGTGAATATATCGTGGATGTGAACAAAGACGCCACTTTTGAGAACAGGAAGGATAGTAAGGTATTCAAAAAGAACATCGCCTTGAGGTCTGATCATGTGAGAAGAGTCAATGAACAGCAGATCTCCACTCTCCAGCGTCTCGAAGAGTGACAGTGGACAGTCTTCGACTCTCTGGCGCATGATCTCTGGGCCAAGGTCTTCAAGCCAAGGCATCTCATAGGGCTCAATACAGATGTGCTCACAATCAGCATCAAACAGCTCCTGATTTTTTTCCAGTGCCAAGCACGCAATCTTCGTTGAATTGCCGCTGCCAATCTCAATCATGCGCTTCGGCAGTATGTGACGGATCAATTGATACAAGAATTCAGCGTCTCCCGAACCAAAAGAACTGTTCTGAAACGAAAAGTCATTTGTGTCCGAGCGCCGTTCACTCAAATTGAGGTCCCGCAATTCATCAGCGCATGCAAGGGAACGTACAAAATTGAGTTGGCCGAGCTCATTCAGATCAAGTCCTGGCAGACTGCGATCCTCAGACAGTTTGTGGTGGAGGTGGTCTGGATTGAACAGCGGTTCGTAATAATGGTCACGGATCGGGAACACCCCGATCTTCAGCAATACTTTGCGCGTCAGCCGCAGATTGCGCACACCGACCCTTCTTACTGCCAAGAAGAGCAGAGCGGAAGGAACAGTGAACGCCGCAAACAGGACGTCAATAGGAACCTTCAATCGAAGCAGAAAAGCTTTCGTCAGTTTCTTCACACAGACTCACCCAACAATGAACTCAATTGTTGCGTATCACGTCCGTTCAGCGCTGTCTAAAGCTCTGCTATGCCAACAAATTCTCTGCTCACTATCTACTGTTTCGCTTCAACCCAGATCGCTTCATACAAATACGATGCCGCCTCGCCTGGCGATTGCCCATCCAAATCCACAAGACGGTTGGCTTCCCGCATCAGGGTGTCAGTGATGGTCCAGGAGAATTCTGTCAGCACTTCCACGAGGCCCGGTTTGGCCTGCGCGGCCGGGCTCATGATCAGGATCGCATCGTAAGGCGGAAAGCCGACGCGCGGATCGCCAAGAATCTGGAGATCGAAGGCAGCGATGCGGCCATCGGTGGTGTAGGCGCTGATGACATCGACTTCGCCTGAAACAACAGCATCGTACATGAATGTGCTGTCCATGCTGAGCGTGGCCGCGTCATGAAGGCCATAGGTATCACGGACACGGATCCACTCAGGACGGGAAAAGAGTTCGATGTCGCCGCCGATGGTGATGTCTGAACCATGGACGGCAAGGTCCGCGATGGTGCGGACGCCAAGCTCTGCCGCGCGCTCGCGGGTCATGGCAAATCCATAGTTGTTCTCAAATCCAAGACTGGCGACCGACAGAATGCCGTGCGTCTCCAGCAGGTAATGTGCCACTTCGATGGAAGTTCTGGTCCGCGTGGTGGGCGCATCACGGTTCATGATGGTTGACCAGACAGTGCCGGTGTAGTCCGGATAGACATCGATCGTATTGTTCCGAAGTGCATCGAATGCGATTGTAGAGCCAAGGTTCGGTAGGGTCTCAACGACCGCGCCTTCCGCCTCCAGGCGAAGTCGCAAGAGGCCCGATAGGACGTATTGCTCGGTGAACGACTTTGATCCGACAACGACAGTCTGGCCAAGAAGACGCTGGCCCTTGCCTGCGGTTCGTTCTTCCGGCGCAACTGAAGCAGTTACGACGCCTGAGCCACCAGAGGTCGTCAGTGCCTGGCTGATGAGCGGCATCAGGCCGGCAACAACGACTGCGACAAGAAGAGTGACTGCGCCCCAGGCGAGTTTCCTGCGGCGATCGCGAAGCGACACTTCCAGCAAGCGGATGATCTGATCGAGGATGATGGCCAGGCCTGCCGCGAATATGCAGCCGAAAATCACCGACACCCAGTTACGCGTCTGCAGACCGGCAAATATGTAGTTGCCAAGGCTTGGCGCCCCGACGGGCGTCGAAAGCGTCGCCGTCCCCACTACCCAGACCGTGGCGGTCCGAAAACCTGCAACGATCACCGGCGCTGCGAGCGGTAACTCTACCCGCCAGAGCCGTTGGCTTTCGGTCATGCCGACACCATTGGCAGCTTCAATGATAGCCGGATCAAGCTCCGCTATACCAGTCACCGTGTTCCTGAGTGTCGGCAGAATGCTATAGAGAGTGAGCGCCATGAAAGCCGGAATAAAACCAATAAGCCCGCCCAGTAGTGGAACCATCAAAGCGAGAAGCGCCAGACTGGGGATAGTCTGCACAAGACTTGCCACAGCCAATACAGGCCCCCGCGCCCGATCAGATCGCGACGCAAGGATGCCCAGCGGAAGGCTGATCATCAGCCCGACCAAAAGCGCCGAAATACTGAGCAGCAAGTGCCCCGACAGAAAGCCCGGCAGCTCGGCGAACCTTTCGAGCACATTCCGGCTCATGTTTGCAACATCGCTTCAAGCTCTGCCGCCTGACGCCTGGGCATATCCATCAGGGCGGCGACGTAAGGCGTGGCGGGCGACCTGACAAGTTCACCGGGCGGGCCTATCTGTTCTATCTCACCCTCCCTCATGACCAGCACCCGATCTGCCATCAACAATGCTTCGTTCATGTCATGCGTCACCAGCACAGCGGTCAGCGCAAACTGCCGCTGAATTTCCATGAATTCGCGCTGTAACCTGTTCCGTGTTATGGGATCAAGCGCGCCAAATGGTTCGTCCAGCAGCATTACTTCCGGTGCAGCCGCAAGCGCTCGTGCAAATCCGACGCGCTGCTGTTGCCCGCCGGAAAGCTCTTCCGGGCTGCGGCCGCCAAATTCCGCGAGCGGCATGCCGACAAGATCAAGGAGCTCCCCTACTCGGCCAGAAATATCATCCGCCGCCCAGCCGAGAAGCTTGGGCGTGATGCCAACATTCTCGGCAATTGTCATGTGTGGAAACAGGCCGATGCCCTGAAACACATAGCCGATGGAACGCCGAAGGTCTGCCGGCGCGAACGACCTTACGTCCCGCCCAAGGATGCTGATCTGCCCTGATGTGGGCTCGACCAGCCGATTGATCATCTTCAGCGTCGTCGTCTTGCCGCAGCCTGATTCGCCAAGCAGGACGATCATTTCACCGGCTTGCACCTCAAAGCTCACCTCATGAACCGCGTCGACAAGCCCATCGAAGGACTTGCTGACACGGGCCAGTTCGAGAACCGGCTCCAATGCTTTAGCTGCGGCGGCCACAAAAGCCTCTCGGTATGGTTACATCTGCTGGCATGCTCCCTGATCGCCAGCACCAATGCAAGAAACCGTATGAGCCCCTTCGACAACGTCGACAGGAACAGAGTAGACTTCTGGAGACGTATGGAAAGGGAACAGATGGCCGAGCCCGGAAATTTTACACCCGCCAGTCTGATTGCTGCCTACAACGCCGCCCTTTGGGATCGCGATATTCAGAGCTTTCCCATTTGGCGGCGGCGCTTCATGTGGGTGGTACGCCTCCTTTATGTGATCTTTCGCGATCTCAGAGGTGGCCAGATAACGCTGCGCGCCATGGGGCTCGTATACACAACGTTGCTTTCCATCGTGCCGGTCATTGCCGTCAGCTTTTCAGTGCTGAAAGGCTTCGGCGTCCACAATCAGATCGAGCCCTTACTCCTGGGCATGCTCGAGCCGCTTGGCGAACGGGCTGAGGTTATCAGCGCTCAGGTCATAACATTCGTCGACAATCTTGATGTCGGTGTCCTCGGTTTTGTCGGTCTGGGCTTCCTTTTCTACACTGTTATTTCGCTCATGCAGAAAATTGAAACATCAATCAACTTCATTTGGCATGTCGAAACTTCACGGACATTGTCTGAACGTTTCCGGGACTATCTCAGCGTTCTCGTTATCGGACCGGTGCTGGTCTTCGCGTCCCTCGGCATTACCGCATCGATTGCGGCAGTGCCGCTTGTCGAAGCCATGACTGAAACATTGTGGTTTGGAAATCTTGCCGGCGTGGGCGGGCGCGTTCTTGCCTACTTGATGGTGGCATCGGCATTCGCCTTCATCTACGCCTTCATGCCGAACGCAAAAGTCAGATTGCGTTCGGCTGTTATTGGCGGGTTGGTGGCGGGTCTGCTCTGGAATATTGCGGGCTGGGGATTTGCATCCTTTGTGGTCTCAAGCGGCAACTACGCTGCGATCTACTCGAGCTTCGCGACTCTCGTCCTGTTTTTGATCTGGCTCTACCTGAGCTGGCTGATCCTGCTCCTGGGCGCCTCGATCGCCTTTTATGACAATCATCCTGAGTTCCTTGCGCGTAACAGCGCCGAGGTCACTCTGTCCAACCGAATGAAGGAAAAGCTCGCTCTCTTTTTGCTTGAACGGATTGGCGTTGGCTTTGTCGGCAATGACCAACCCCATACCGCCAGCAGTCTGGCTGAAGAGCTCAACATGCCATTGGGACCTGTGGCTTCCGTGCTGAAGACACTTGAAGAGGCTGGCCTTCTGGCCAGAACCGGCAAGGATCAGAACGCTTTTCTGCCGGCCATGCCGATGGAGAATATTGCGCTGGGCACAGCCATCAAAGCGATCCGGCAAAGTGAAGAGGCTCCCCTCACCGCCTACAGCATGCTGCCGCCAACGAGCAGTGTTGATCAGGTCATGGCCAGAATGGACGACGCTTCGCGAGCCGCCCTCGACAACCTCACCCTGAAAGACCTTACGACGCGTAAGAACGGATAAGGTTACAGATCTGCCTGCCAGCCCCAGTGATTGAACCAGAGGACTCTGTCCGCACCTGATCGCCACCGCCAGCGGTCGCTGACGCGGTCTGGACCCCATTGCGCTCTTCGAAATTCCTGATCAGATCCATAAGCCTTGTCCCCTGGCGTTCGTTCATCTGACCCAGAACATTCTCGAGATCAGCTACAAATGCGGGATTGCGGCCGATCTCGGGGCAATTGATGTTGCCACCAACATAGACAGCGCCTTCGCTCAACGAAGTAATGGTCACATCAGCGGTGCCGGATCCCTCTGCGATGCGTTCTCCCTTCCATGTATCGTCGTGTGTCCCACCGCCACTGACGCTTTGGCCTTCATTGGGCTCACGCTGCGAACGGCTCCGGTTGCCAGCGCGGGTGATGCCCTGACCGGGGTCGGAAGCCGTTGCCTCGCCTGACCCGCTGGAACTGTCTGCCGATGCTCCGCTGGATGCGCCTGAGCGGCTCGTGGCACCGCCTGCGTGGCGTCGCACGATATCACATAGCTCTGCACCCGCACCGCTGGCAGGCCCGGTAGACGAGGAATGAATCACGTCACTGGTGACGTTGCCATCGTCATCTGTCTCCGTGCGCGAAGATATGCTGACACCATTTTCGCTCTCAAACTGACTGACGACATCAGCGAAATGCTCCATTTCGGCCACTGTCATACTGTCGAAAAGCCTGTCAACGTCGATCATGATCGCTGGATGCCCGTCCCCTGCCGGACATGAGATTGTCCAGCCTTCCGTGGCATGATTCTCGACATGCGTTGTCACGGTGACTGAACCGCCCGCCGAACTTTGCGAGGCTGAGCTTTGTGGTGACGAACTTGAGGAGCTAGCCGCCTGGCCAGGCTCGCGGCCTGGGCGCGTGCGCGTGGAGCCACCACGGGTCGCGCCACCGGCCGAACGTCCTGGTGCTGTCGCAGTGCTGCCACTTCCTGTACCCGACGATCCTGAAGTGGCGGCGCTGCCTGAGCTATCGGTTGAGCTGCTCGTGCTGCTTCCAGCATGGCGCCGCACGATGTCACATAGTTCGGCACCAGGCCCGGTGTCCGGTCCATTGGATGAAGAATGAATGACGTCACTTGTAACGTTCCCGTCGTCGTCTGTCGTCGTCGCGGACGATATGCTGACCCCGTTTTCAGATTCAAACTGGCTGACAACTTCGGCGAAGTGCTCCATTTCTGCGACGGTCATGCTGTCGAAAAGCTTGTCAACGTCGATCATGATCGCCGGATACCCGTCCCCCGCCGGGCATGAAATCGTCCAACCTTCCATGGCATGATTTTCGACATGGGTCGTGACATTCACGTTTCCGGCGGCGAACGCCTGTTCCGGCATCAAGACGGCAAACAGCAATGTTGAAATTCCAGCGCTTAACATACGGAAGTTCATGGCATCTCTCCCCGCGACGTATGGATCTGGAAGTCCCTGAAGTCTGCGCAGATGATCAGGCAATGTAAATGAACGGCAAGCGAACGGCAGTTTCGCTTGGCTGTCGGCTTGCGCGACAGCAGTCCATTACAAAAGACTCGGCCCATCTGTGAAGCTATGCTGAACCATGATTTTTGTCACCGACAGCATTTCCATCTCGGAAGACGAACTCGACGAAAAGTTCGTCCTGGCCCAGGGCCCTGGCGGGCAGAATGTGAATAAAGTTGCAACGGCCGTGCAACTTCGCTTTGACGCTGCGAATTCTCCTGCACTGACACCGCTTATCGTTGAACGGCTACGCAAAGTGGCGGGCCGCCGCATGACGAGAGAGGGCGTTATCAGCCTGACGGCACGCCGCTACAGAAGTCAGGAACGCAACCGCAAAGACGCCCGGGATCGACTTCTGGCCCTGATCCGCGAAGCAGCTGTTCAGCCCAAGCGGAGGCACAGGACGCGTCCTTCGCGTGCCGTATTGCAGCGCCGGACTGATTTGAAAAAACATCGCTCCCGGCTGAAGGAAAGACGCGGACGCGTCGGGCCAGAGGAATAGCCCATGATGGCGGGCTTCTCGACAGTGACATTCGTTGGCTGACCCTTATAATCGCCAATCGGCCTTGCACGTATTGAGCTTTAGTCTGGAGGGACAGATTCTATGGCGCTATTTCTGCTGTTCCCGGATGGCAAAAATGAAATGCCTTCAATCAGCGAAGTTGGCGGCAAGGCCGCTTCGCTGCTGCGCATGGCCGCTCACGGCCTTCCTGTGCCTGGCGGTGCTGTTCTGACGACAGAATTTTTCGATCCCTGGTTTGACGAGATAAAGGCAACGCCACACTGGGCGACGATCCTGAACGCCCAGAAGGAAGAACGCGCTTCGATCTGTGAAATATTGAAGGCCCACGCGCATGGGCTCACATTCAATTCAGATCAGCATGGCGCCCTCAAGGAAGCCATTGCCGGGCTTCCCGACAGCACAACTGGTTTCGCAGTTCGATCATCGTCACCTGAAGAGGATATGGCGGCGGCCTCATTCGCCGGTGGCTACGAAACCTGCCTTGGCGTGCAGCCTTCTGGTATGGAAGAGGCCATCCGGACCTGTTTCGCCTCCAGTCTTGATGCCCGCGTGTTCGCCTACAAAGATGCGCAGGGATTTGAGCTCTTTTCGCCACGCATTGCCGTCGTCATCCAAAAACAGATCGACAGTGATACGGCAGGTGTCGCCTTTTCCCTCAATCCGCTGACCAACGACTACGACGAAGCTGTCATTGACGCCAATCGCGGCCAGGGCGAAAGCGTCGTCGCAGGCCTGGTGACACCGGATCATTTCGTTGTCGATAAGCCGGCGCGCAAAGTTATTGAGAGCACGCTGGGTTCGAAAGACCTGACGATTCGTTTGTCTGGTGAGGGTGGCACCGTTGAAGAGTATGTCGCCGACATCGCCGGCTTTTGCCTGACCGACGCAGAAGCCCTTTCGATCACAGACAAGGTCATCGAAATCGAAACGCTCTACGGCAATCCGGTGGACATCGAATGGGCTTTCGCCGACAATGAACTCTATGTGTTACAGGCACGACCAATCACGACCTGGGTGCCGCTGCCTGACGACATGCTGACCGCACCAGGGGAGAGGCGCACCATATACATGGACGGTGCGCTTTCTGATGGCATGACAATGAACGCACCGATTTCCCCCCTCGGTCTCGATGTCATGGGCAAGTTTGAAGATTTTATTTTCGAATACTTTCTGGGCATTGAGTTCGGCGATGAAGACGACCATGAAGATGCCCGTGAAGAAGATAGTGCCGGTATCATCATTCGAAGCGGCGCCAGGTTGTATATGGATATGTCGCAGGTTTTCTGGATTGCAAGCCCGAAATCGATGGCGAAAAGCATGGAGATCGTCAACGAAGGAATGAGCCATGCGTTGGCATCTCTTGATCGCAAGGCATGGCGATCCGCTGAAAAGCCATCCTATTTCAAATTCTGGATGTTCCGCTGGCTGCCGAAAGTACTCTGGAACATGCGCACTTTCATCTGGCTCAGCATCAAAGCGTCCATGAACCCCGAAAGGGCATACGAACGCTATAAGCGGGGTGTCGAAGAATTTGAAACGTCCATCAGAAATGATTTCGACATGGCGTTGCCGGTCAACGAATTTCTGGATGGCTGGCTTGAGCGCGCGACACCTGCCCTGATGGAAGTCACCATGCCGCCCCTGGTCGCATTCATGTATGGAGCGATGCTGCCCATTGATCGCATGTACAAAAAAGCATCCGATGAGGACATAGCACTTTCAGAAAAGCTGAAAATGGGCTTTGAAGGCAACGTCGTTGTTGAAATGGGCATGGCTCTGCACCAGCTCGCCAATGCACTGCCACCTGAGGAATTTGAGGACATCGACGCCCTTGCCGCCAAGATCGAACATCGCGACATGCCGGCAAGCTTCCTGACGGCATGGGATGCTTTCACCTACAAATTCGGCATGCGTGGCCCGATGGAAATGGATGTGGCAAGCCCGCGCTATGGTGGCGATCCACGCCTTGCCCTCAACCAGATGCGTTCTATGCGCTCAACCGGCAACGCGTCCTTTGATCCGGTCGCCGCACACCAACACAATATATCGGAACGCGCCCGCGCCTTCGAAGAGCTCCAGCAGAAGGCCGGATGGCGACGACGACGCCGTCTGCGCCGCATCAACAGGGTAATGGACCTGCTGGCTGGCACACGTGACACACCGAAATATCATCTTGTCATGGTGATCGCACTGATCGCCAAGCGCTGTATCCTGGAAGGCGAAAAGTTCGTCGCTGCCGGCCGCCTGGATCGCACCGATCAGATATTCTGCATGACGTTTGCGGACATCGAGAATGCCAACAACGATGCAACCCTCGACTTACGGGCACTAACCGCCGAACGGATGGCGTTTAACCGCCACCTCGACAATCATGTCCGGCAGTTCCCGGCCGCTATTGATTCCCGTGGCCGCATCCTGAGGCCGCCCCGACGCGACGAAAAACCGGGAGAGCTCAGTGGCACGCCGGTCTCGACGGGCGTTGTCACCGGCCCGGTGAAATTGCTCCAGACCCCAGACGAAAAACCGGTGAACGAAGGCGATATTCTGGTCGCCTACACCACCGACCCAGGCTGGACCCCTCTGTTCACCAATGCGGCCGGGATTTTGCTGGAAGTTGGTGGAATCCTCCAGCATGGCGCCGTCGTTGCTCGCGAATATGGTAAGCCCTGCGTGGCCGGTGTCCCGGATCTCATGAACAGGCTTCACGACGGCCAGATCGTAGAGGTCGACGGCACGGCGGGCGTCGTCCGATTGGTGCAGGAGTAACAGTTACCATTACAGAGAGAGAGGGAGATGTACATGCAGCTCGAAGGGAAAGTTGCGCTTGTCACGGGCGGATCAGGCGACATTGGTGGCGCGATTGTCCGCGAACTTGCACGCGAGGGGGCTGACGTTGCCTTATCCTATGTGAGCCAGAAAGACCTCGCAGACAAAGCTGTCGCCGATATCGAAGCTTCAGGCGTGCGCGGCTTCGCCATCCATCTTGATCAGCGCGAACCGGCTTCCATTGATGCATGCCGGGACGCCATCCGTGACGAGTTTGGCAAACTTGATATTCTTGTCAACAATGCCGCCTGGAACATCGGCATTCCCTTCCCTGAACTTGATGAGCTCTCGGCCGACATCTGGGACCGCGTCCTTGAAACCAACCTGCGCGGCCCTTTTCTCCTCGCCCGTGCTTTCGCTGACATGCTGAAGGATGGTCAGGGTGGACATATCGTCAATATCTCATCCACCGGCGGCATTTCACCCGGCAGCTCAAGCATTGCCTATTCGTCAAGCAAGGCGGCTCTGAACCACCTCACACGCTGTCTCGCCGTGGCCATGGCACCCGAAGTCGCCGTCAATTGCATCTGCCCCGGCCTGGTTGAGGGCACGCGCATGGCAGCGAATGTGCCCGAACGAATGGCAGCGGGTGCACGCCGCAACGCCTTGCGCGGGCGCGTCGGTGATACGGTTGATATCGCGCGCCATACTGTCACCTATTGTGCCTCCACTTCGATCACCGGCCAGATCATGGCCATCGACGGCGGCCAGGTGGGAAGCATGCGATGAGCGTCATTGGAACTGTCGAAAGCCTCTGGCGCTACCCTGTGAAAAGCATGCGGGGCGAAGAGCTGAGCGAAGCGTTGGTCACTTTCGGTGGCGTCTTCGGCGACCGGCTCTATGCCATTCAAAGTGCTGCGCAGCCGAAACCCTTTCCCTATCTGACAGCGCGGGAGCTGAGCGACATGCTCCGCTATCAGCCCCGGTTCCGGATTGCCGCTGCCGCAGCTCAGCCTGCCAATTTTCCCGAAGCAGGTGCCTTGAGCGTGGGCCTGACTCCGTTGCCTTCAACCGCCGCGCTCGATGTGAAGACGCCGGCCGGTGAGGTCTTCGCCATCGAAGATCCAGCGCTGCTGGATGTGCTCAAATCCGGCCTCGCCAAAGCTGCCGATCTCACACTTCTTCGCTCAGACCGCGCTATGACGGATTGTCGGCCAGTCTCCATTTTCTCGATCCAGACCGCCAGCCAGATCGCGGCGGAATCCAATACGCCGACAGAAAAACGCCGCTATCGCGCCAACATCTATGTTGATCTTGCAAACGGCGAAGGCTTCGGCGAGGACAAGCTGGTCGGCGAAACAGTGCAAATCGGTGACAGAGTAACCGTTACCATTACAGGCCAGGATCCCCGCTGCAAAATGATTACGCTCGATCCCGATACCGGCGAGGCAACGCCAGAAATTCTCAAGCAGGTGTCCCTGAGACACGAGATCAATGCCGGTGTCTACGGTGCTGTGCTGGTCGAAGGAATGATCAAGGCAGGCGATGAGATTGTGATAGTGGAATAGCGGCCCCTTCAGTCACATTGCCTTACTTTGACAGATTTCCTACCCCTCCCTAGTAAACCTGTTTGACTTTGGGAACCCTCTGGGCGCCATTCGGCCTGCCCCACTTCGTTTGCCGATCCAGTCGTCCACTTCCGTGTCCGTGCGGGTCTGCGTGCCCTGGGGCCAGCTCAGGCCGGAGGCGAGATTGAAGGTAGTGAGGTCCGAGAGCCCGCCGTCCTTGTATTTTTGCAGAATGTTGCCGCGGCCTCTGGTCATTTCGGGCAGCTCATCGAGAGCGAAGATGAGGAGCTTGTGATTTTCGCCGACCACGGCGACATGGTCATGGCCTTCACCAATTTCCGCGCAGGCCTGGGCTTCGATGTCGCCTTTCACATTAAGGGCCTGCTTACCGCCACGGGTGGACGCGAGAATTTGATCGGCCGGCACGACAAAGCCGCGACCGTCTGAAGCCGCAATGACGTATTTCGCGCCTTCGGCATAGGTTGTAACCGAAACGATCTCCTGATCGTTGCCCATATCGAACATCAACCTCAAGGGCTCGCCATTGCCGCGTCCGCCCGGCAGCTTGTCACAGCCAAGCGTGTAGAAGCGGCCATTCGTGGCGAAAATGAGAAGCTTGTCCGTGGTGCTTGCATGAAAGCGGAACCTCGGCCCATCACCATCCTTGTACTTGACTTCAGCATCCGGCGCGATATGCCCGCGGGCCGCCTTGATCCAGCCCATTTTGGAGATAATGACAGTGATCGGTTCCTTCTCGATCATGTCATCGAGGAAGACATCTTCCACATCCGGCGCTTCGGCGATTTCGGTGCGGCGATCACAGTCTGCGCCAAAGTCTTTTTTCAGAGCTTTCAGATCAGCAGCGATTGTCTCGTCTTGCTTTTTCTTCGATTCCAAAAGGCTGCGGATTTCTTTCGCCTCCGCTTCCAGCTCAGTGTGCTCGCTCTTGATTTCAATCTCTTCGAGACGGCGAAGCGAACGAAGCCGCATGTTAAGGATCGCTTCGACCTGGACATCGGAAAGCTTGAACTTTTTCATCATGACCGCTTTCGGGTCATCTTCCTCGCGGATGATTCGGATCACTTCATCTATGTTGAGATAGGCAACGAGATAGCCATCCAGGACCAGAAGCCGATGTTCAACGCGTTCAAGGCGATATTTGGTCACCCGCACCAGCACTTCGACGCGATGGTCAATGAATGCCTGCAGAGCTTCACGCAGGTTCATCACCTGGGGAACCTGGCCGTGATGCAGGACATTCAGATTGAGACTGAACCGGGTTTCAAGATCGGTCTGCCTGAACAGCTGTTCCATCAGCACCTCGGCAACAACGCTTCGATTGCGGGGTTCAAGAACAAGGCGGATGCTCTCATCGCTTTCATCATAGACATCCGCAAGGATAGGCAGATTGCGGCCGTTGATGATCTCAGCGATCTTCTCAATCAGCCTCGATTTCTGAACCTGAAACGGAATCTCTGTGACGATGATCCGGTAGACGCCACGGGATCCCGGTTCCACTTCCCATTTGGCGCGCAGGCGAAAGCTGCCGCGCCCGATCTTGTAGGCCTCTAGGATGCTCTCAGGCTCTTCCACCAGCACGCCGCCGGTGGGAAAGTCCGGCCCTTTCACATAGGACACGAGTTTGGCAATAGTTGCGTTCGGCGTCTTGATCAGATGTAGAAGTGCATCGATGAGTTCACCAAGATTGTGCGGCGGAATGGAAGTTGCCATGCCAACTGCAATGCCAGAGGTTCCATTAGCCAGCAGGTTCGGCAAGCGTGCCGGCATCACAACAGGCTCTTTCTCCTCGCCATCATAGGTGCTGAGGAAATCGATGGCGTCTTCATTAATGCCTTCCAGAAGCGCTTCCGCCGCGGCCGTCAGTCGCGTTTCGGTGTAGCGGAAGGCTGCTGCGTTATCGCCGTCGATGTTTCCGAAGTTGCCTTGCCCGTCGACCAGCGGCAGACGCATGGAAAAGTCCTGGGCCATACGCACCAGCGCATCATAAACCGCCTGCTCGCCATGGGGATGGAACTTGCCAACCACATCGCCAACGACCCGGGCTGATTTTTTGTATCCGGAATTGGCCGCCAGCCCCAATTGATGCATGGCATAGAGAATACGCCGCTGTACGGGCTTCAATCCGTCCCGTACATCGGGCAGGGATCTCGATACGATGGTCGAGAGCGCATAACTCAAAAAGCGTTCGCTCAGCGCATCATCAAGGAGCGTATCCTCGATGTGCCCGTCACCGCCGCCTTCAGGCGTAGCTTTGCCGCCCTTTTTTCGTGGTGTTTTACCGGTGGGTTTGTTCATATGAATCTGGCGTAAAGTACGCAATATCTGGTGTGGTCGAGGCAGTTTAAGCCAGTATATAGCATCTTTGCCCCCAGGCACGGAGAATCAGGCATGCTCTTCAAAGCGAGATTTATGGCAGGAATTGGCGAGGGTACGATTACCTCAGCCTACCGCCGCTGGAAGCGCCCCGCCGCCAAGGCCGGTGGTCGCCAACGGACGCAAGTCGGCGAACTCGCCATCGATTCCGTCGACATCGTATCCGCGGGCAGCATTAGACCGGCAGACGCAAAAGCCGCCGGCTACGATAGCGCCGAGGCGCTTCTGGTCGAGCTCGACAAGTACGGCGACGGCGACATCTATTGCATCCGGTTCCACGTAAGGGGCGAAGACCCGCGTATCGCTCTTCGCAATGACGCAATTCTGGACGCCGAGGCTTCAGCCGAAATCTCGAAACGCCTGGCCCGCTTCGACAAGGCCAGCCGCAATGGCTCCTGGACCAGGATGACCCTCACCCTGATCCGCCAAAACCCCGAACGTCGCGCCGGCGACCTCGCGCCGAAGTTGAAACTCGAAACCCAGGCCTTCAAACGAAACGTCCGCAAACTGAAGGAGCTCGGCCTCACCGAAAGCATGGGAGTCGGTTACAGACTGTCACCGAGGGGAGAAGCGTTTGTCAGGAGGAGGCCGACCTGAACTCAAATATGCCCTAAATCGCCTCCAGCAACCTTTGTCGCGCGGGCGGCAGGTTGCTGTCATTCGCATTGGCACCGTTGCCGCTGTTGTCGGCGAACACGTGGGCAGCAAGAAAGTAGCCGCTGAGGAGAAGTCCGTTGTGGATATCTTCGGCGCCAGTTTCGCCGCCGCTGCCACCGAGGAATGTCGGCAGTTTGAGGAGCCGGTCTTTGTAGGTGCCAGCAGCCGAGATGGAAACTGCCTTGCCGGAATTGGGCGAGACATAAGCGAGATCTGTGGTTGCACCGGTGACTGCGCAATGGCTGAGGTCGAGGCCGAAGCCGAGCTCATGGAGGAGGCCGATCTCGAAAGTGACGAGCGCTGGTCCCCAGACCGAAGCTTCATCTGCTTCGCCGGCGTGGGCAACGATTGTATCGAGAAGCGCTTCAAGGGCTTGATGGATGGCAGGATGCAGCTCACGTTCTGGCAATGCACGCTCCACCACGGCGCAGGCCGCACTTAGCCCCGCAAGTGAAAGGCCATGGGCAAGGCATGCAGCAGCGCGGGCTTCCAGGAGTTCAACCGTCATCGTGCCGAGGTGATCGGCGAGACGCGCACGCCAATGAGCCTTGATCGAGTTTCCGGTCTGCAATGTGCCGCGATGTCGTCTGCCCGCACCGCCGCGGACCAGGCCCGCGTGGCGGCCATGGTGGCGGGTCAGCAATGTAACGATGGAGCTTGTTTCACCGTGTCTGCTGACGCGGAGCACAATGCCTTCGTCAGACCAATCCAACGGCCTCACCCGTACCGCCCTGAAGTCGGTATCGACTTCTGGCTGTTGCCCGTGCCACGCTCCGCACCGCCTCCAGCGCCGCGTCAGCTTTGAGAAGCAGATCGACAGATAGCATCAGGGCGCCAAAGTTCAGGGCTGTAACCAATAGTATCTCAATCAGGTCTGAGGTCCATGGCAAAGAATCGGCGATCATGAAGTGGACTGAGGTTGCCAGTCCGGATCCGAGAACATTCGCCACAAGGAACAATACACAGATACCGAGGGCAATGAGCGTAAGCTGGGCTGCATTACCGATGGTGTAGCGCCAACAATCGCCAAGGCTCACTTCTTCGCCGCGAAGTTTGCCTGCGATGAGGGGCAATAGCCGGGCCGCAAGAAAAATCGGCACGGTGGTGAAGAGAAGGAGCACCGTCGCAGACATCAGGATGAACAGGGGCATAAATATAATCGTCATCAACGCCATATTGGCTGTCGATCTTGATACGCGCAATCCACCCTCCATGCCCGCCATGGCATAAAGCTCGGCCTGCGCGTCAAAATGGTCAACTTCCGCCTCAAGCCCCGCGGCGATGGCAATGGCCATGTCCTGTAAAAAAGCCGCCGCCAGAAGAATGCTTAGAAATGCCAGGAACACAGTCGTGTGCCGCGGGCTCCACATGAGAAATGGCAGCGTATCATTCACCTGGCCAGGCAACAGGGACACGGCGATCTGCGCCCCAAGGATCAGGAACAGGAGGACAAGAAGAACCTGCGGTCCGTCCCCCAGACTGATCCCCGATGTTTCAACGAAGCGCATGGCAAGCGCAAAAAAAGTAACGAACAGAGCCGCCGGGAACAAAACCAGCAAGGCATTGCGCCCGTCAAAGCCTGACAGGGCTTCCTTTAG
The DNA here is from genome assembly GCA_965371465.1 of uncultured Alphaproteobacteria bacterium. GTDB lineage: Bacteria > Pseudomonadota > Alphaproteobacteria > CBDUYM01 > CBDUYM01 > CBDUYM01. Next base: position 62,620 of record CBDUYM010000012.1, on the reverse strand, counting down.
TATCTGAAGAGCAGAAATCGGTGCAATCATGATCCAGCTTTTCCTGGCCAAGCCTGAGTACCAAGCCTGACTCCCCTAGAATGTCATGCTTTCTTCGGAAATTCGAGACCCATTTCACGATAGCGCTCCGGATCATCCTCCCAGTCCTTGCGAACCTTCACAAACAGGAACAGATGCACTTTTCGGTCAAGAATCTCCTCCAGTTCCTTCCGCGATTCTGCGCCGATCGCCTTGATGGTCTGGCCACCTTTGCCCAGAACGATGGATTTCTGCGTATTTCGCCGAACGAAAATGACCTGGCCGATCCGCACACTGCCGTCTCTTCTGTCTTCCCAGGTCTCGGTCTCGACTGTTGAGGCGTAAGGAAGCTCCTGATGCAGGCGGAGATAAAGCTTCTCTCGCGTGATTTCCGAAGCCAAAAGTCGCTCCGGAAAATCAGCAAGCTGATCTTCAGGATAGAGCCAGGGGCCATCCGGCATCTGAGCTGCCAAATAATCGTATAGCTCGTCCGTGCCATCACCTTTCAGGGCCGAAACCATAAATATCTCAGCGAACAATTTCATACGTTGAATCTCGTCCGCCAGCGTCAGGAGACTTTCTTTCCTGACCGCATCCGTCTTGTTCAGGATTACGATCGCGTTTCGTTTACGCTCGCGAAGCCCATCAATAATGTTACGGCTGTCGCGATCAAGTCCACGTTCCGCATCTATCAGAAGGGCTACAAGATCAGCCTCATCGACGCCAGCCCAGGCAGCGCTGACCATGGCGCGATCAAGACGTCGTTTAGGTTCGAAAATGCCCGGCGTATCAACAAAAACGACCTGACTGTCTCCACGGAGACCAATGGCCGTGATCCGTGTCCGCGTAGTCTGAACCTTGCGGGTTACAATGGATATTTTTACGCCCAGGAGCTGATTGAGAAGTGTCGATTTCCCGGCGTTTGGTGCGCCAATCAGAGCGACATATCCACATTTTGTGTGGCTCATCCGATGGCCACATCATCATTGTCGTCATCACTGTAGTGCGCAGCCAGCAAAGCAGTAGCTGCCGCGCGTTCCGCGTTTCGCTTTGATGTACCCATGCCTTCCACAGTCGGATAGCCGTTTACCGTCACTTCCACAGTGAACACAGGCGCATGATCCGGGCCCTGACGGCTCTTGACGACATATTCGGGCAATCGCTTGCCAAGCGCCTGCGCCCACTCCTGCAACTGTGTTTTGGCATCGATCGTAATCTCGTCTGCTCCTTCAAACATCTGCGCCCAGTTGGCGTGAATAAATGTACTGGCAGGCTCGAGGCCGCCATCAAGATAGATCGCTGCAATGACGGACTCGACAATGTCGCCAAGGATGCTGGTTTTCGCCCGCCCACCCGTATCAACCTCGCCCTGAGCCAGAGCGACAAATTCGCCGAGGCCCAGATCTGAAGCCACATCTGCGCATGATTCCTTACGGACAAGCTCGTTCAGCTTGGGTGCTATCTCACCCTCGCTGGCGTCGGGATAGTTCGCGTAAAGCCATTCAGCGATCACCAGGCCAAGGATACGATCGCCCAGGAATTCAAGTCTTTCATAGCTGAAGCTCTTCCCGCTGCTCGGATGCGTCAGCGCCTCTGCCAGAAGATCCGGTTCCTTGAATGTGTAACCGATAGCATTATAGAGGTTCAAGAAATCCATTTGATTTTGACCATCGGGCTCGCCTAGTCATCCTCCGACCATGCTACCGATGTGAATATCCTGTCATAACGGATTGCACTGGGCCAGCGCCAGAATTGCCACCAGCTGGCTGAACCGTCCGTTGAATAGAATAGCACCTCAGCCCGGCCAATGACGTTTTCAATGGGGATATTGCCGACGCCAATGGTAAACGGCGCACGGCTGTCGAGAGAATTGTCGCGATTGTCCCCCATGGCAAACAGGTGCCCCTCGGGCACGGTAAACACGCGCGTGTTGTCAGAGGGACCGTTACGGATTGCGTCAAGCGTCAGGTAGCTGACACCGTTTGGCAGCGTCTCTTTGTATTGCGGCACACGAAAGCTCATACCGCCCTTCGAAATCTCGAAGCTGCCGGCATCTATGCGTGGAATGGTCTGATCATTGATGTGGAGCACGCCATTGATCATCTGGATGCGATCCCCTGGAAGCCCGATCACACGCTTGATGTAGTCAGTTTCGTTATCCCGGGGCAGTTTGAATACAATCACGTCACCGGGCTCGACAGAGCTTTCAAATATCCGGCCATCGAAAATCGGCGGACCGAACGGCAAGGAATATCGGCTGTATCCATAGGCGAACTTTGAAACAAAAAGATAGTCCCCGATCAAAAGCGTCGGCAGCATCGATTCAGAGGGAATACTTCTCGGTGAATAGGCAACGGTACGGATCACGAGAGCAATCAAAATGGCGTAGAGGATAGTGCGGACATTTTCACCAAAGCCCCCGCCTTTTACGCGTTCGATCTCCTCTTCGCCGCTCTCATCAACGATCTCGTCGTCTGCTGCCATCTAGTCCTCCGGTTTCCAGCCCATATGACCTGCGCTGTCATGGCCTGTCAAGGCGCGTGAAACTGCCTGAAACTTACGCTAACTGGCCGATTCTGTGATCGGCACAGGCACGGCTGTGATCATAACGAAAGCTTGTGCCATAGGCGGCTCATCGGTGATCGTGAGATCTATCTGAGCGACCATGCCTTCAGGGGTGATTTCGGTCAGCCGCAGAAGCGCACCATTGGTCAGCACCATTGTCGGCTTGCCACCGCGCATGTTGGCGACGCCCATATCACGCCAATAGACGCCACGGCGAAATCCGGTACCGAGCGCCTTTGAGCAGGCCTCTTTCGCAGCATAGCGTTTGGCATAACTCTCAATTCTGTTCCTTCGGCCATCGGATCGCTGCTTCTCCAGATCAGTGTAAATCCTGTCGAGGAAACGATCCCCGAACCGATCAATGGTTCTCTCGATGCGCCGGATGTCAATGAGGTCACTGCCTATGCCAAGAACATGCATTCTCTAGTCCTGCTCAAGATTCTGTGACTGGTCGATGCCAGATTTCATGCGCTCAGTCCTGGCCCCAATTCTGCGACGCCGCAGCTTCTGGTAGTCCTTCACCAGAACGTAAAATACAGCGAATGTAACGCCCCAGGAAACGGCACCTAGAATCGCGCCGCCAAGTGTCATGGGTGCAAGAATCTGGAACCACAGATCACTGAGTGCTTCCAGTTTGAACGTGAACAGATCGCCAAATATTCCGAAAATGAGGTCGGCGGTCAGTTCAATCTCAGCTTCCGTGCCTTCACGGCCCAAAATTGCGTTCCCAATCTGATACACGGCTGCCCAGATCAAAGGAAACGTCCAGGGGTTGCCTGCAGCGGTGCCAATGGCCGACGCAATAATGCTGGTTCGCAAACTCCAGGCCAAAATTGCGGCGAGCACAAAATGAAGCCCGATAAACGGCGTAAACGAAACCGCGACGCCAGATGCCAGTCCGCCGGCGATAACATATGGTGTTCCAGGCAGGCGCTGAATCCGATGCCTGAGATAGATCAAGGTTCGACGCCATCCCGCACTTGGCCAAATCAGCTCACGTGCAACTGTGCCTGGGGATCGTTTTTCTCTGCGTCTGAACAGCATCTCAGGTAAGCAATCGACTGCCCGGCTTCACCGCCGGAACGTCCTTAAGGTCCGCCGGGACGGCATCGGCATCAAAGACCGGCACTTCAAGAGCGATCAGGGGCACAAGGGGCACGCCCACGTCTGCTTTGCCGCCCGAACGATCGACAAGACAGGTCGCACCGACAACGTTGCCGCCTGCGGATCGAATGGTTTCAATGCACTCGCGGCTCGACAGGCCTGTGGTGACAACATCTTCCACCATCAGCACATTCGCCCCTTGCGGCACGGCGAAGCCGCGGCGAAAGCTGAATTCGCCATCAACGCGTTCGGTGAAGATCGCCGGCACAGACAATTGGCGGCCCATTTCATAGCCGACCACAACGCCCCCCATGGCGGGTGAGACAACCAGCTCGATCTCATCCACGATCTCATTGCGCACTTTCAGGGCCAGGGCACTGCACAATTTCTCGGCCTTTGCCGCATCGGCAAGCACAAGCGCGCACTGAAGATAAGCTGAAGAATGTTTTCCGGAAGACAGAATAAAGTGTCCTTCCAGTAGAGCGTCCGAGGCGCGAAATGCATCAAGAACCTCGTCATCAGTCATATGGCTTCCCTTAGAAGACTAACCGTGAATTCGCTCGACTTTTTCAATCACGTCAAGCTCGTGCGCAGTCATAATGATTTCGGCCAGTTGTTTCACATCGTGAACTTCAATGTCCACCGTCATTTCGTAGAACTCGGGGCTGCGATCAAGGATATCAAGGTTCGAAATGTTACCTCCGCCGTCGGCAATCATTTCAGAGAGCTTGCCAAGCGCGCCCGGCGTGTTCTGCACGACAAGGCTGATCTGCCCAAGATAATATTCTTCTTCGCCAGCCTTCGGATCCCAGTTGACATCGCACCAGAGATCGGGCTGGTCGTGGAATGGCTCCAACTGGCTGCAATCAATCGTATGGACGTTGATGCCATGGCCCTGAGACATAATGCCGACAATACGATCACCGGGCAGCGGATGGCAGCATGCGCCGTAATGAAGCGCGTGGCCCTTCTTCAGCCCGTGCACCGGCACAACCGGGCCGCTGAAACCGGCCTCACCGCCCGGATGCAGGTTCGGCTCATGCATGAATGTTTCATCTGGATAGACCGCTTTGAAGACCTGTTGCCCGGTCAGATTGCCTCGGCCCACCTCGCCATAAAGCTCATCCGAGCTTTCAAGATGAAATTCCTGGGCGACACGCGCTATCTGGCGCCTGGGCACACGCTTACCCTGCTGACGAAACGTCCCTTTGATGATGGCAGCGCCCAGAGTCAGGTACTCGGCCTTCTTCAGTTTTCGAATATGCTGACGGATCGCCGACTGCGCCTTGCCCGAAACAACAAAATCCTCCCACTGGGGCATAGGTTCCTGTGTTTCAGAGCAAATGATCTCAACCTGATCGCCATTTTCAAGAATCGAACGCAGCGCAGTCAGACGCCCATTCACTTTTGCGCCAACGCAGGCGTTGCCAATTTCTGTGTGGACCGCATAGGCAAAGTCAACCGGGGTCGCCCCTTGTGGCAGCGCAATCAGATCGCCCTTCGGCGAAAAACAAAAGACCTGATCCTGGAACATCTCAAGTTTCGTATGTTCCAGAAACTCTTCCATGGTCTCAGCGTTTTCGAGGATTTCCAGCAGCTCCCGCAACCAGCGATAGGGCGTAGCCTGGGGTCCGGTCGCGGACTTGGGATCCGACTTGGCGCCGACTTTTGGCTGGCCCTGCTTATAGCGCCAATGCGCTGCAACGCCCCGCTCGGCAATCTGATGCATCGCCTCTGTTCTGATCTGAAGCTCGATACGGCGTTGCTCAGGCCCCATCACCGCTGTGTGCAGAGACTGATATCCATTCGGCTTCGGCAAAGAAACGTAATCCTTGAACGTCCCTGGCACATTTGGCCAGGCCGCGTGCAACACGCCCATCACCTGATAGCAGTCAGCATCGTCCTTGATTACGATCCGAAAAGCGATGATGTCCGAGAGCTGATCGAAGGTAAGCTTTTTCTGATCCATCTTTCGCCAGATCGAGAAAGGATGTTTCTCGCGGCCAATGACATCAGCATCGACGCCGCCCTTTTTAAGAGTCGAGGAGATGGATTTCTCTATTTTCTCGACAATCTTGCCGCCGTCGCGCCTGAGGAATTCGAGGCGAGCCAATATTGATGCTCTTGCTTCAGAATTCAGCTGCTCGAATGCCAGATCCTCAAGCTCGTCCTTCAGATCCCGCATGCCGATGCGCTCTGCCAGGGGTGCGTAGATTTCCATTGTCTCGAGTGCAATGCGCCTGCGGCGTTCCTGATCTTTAATGAAATGAAGCGTCCGCATGTTGTGGAGCCGGTCAACAAGCTTGACCAGCAGGACGCGGATGTCATTTGACATGGCGATCAGCAGCTTGCGGAAATTCTCCGCCTGCTTCGTGTCATCAGACGCAAACTCGATCTGTGACAGTTTTGTGACCCCATCGACCAGTCGGGCAATCTCGTCACCGAACAGGGAACGGATCTGATCCGGCGTCGCCACGGTATCTTCCACAGTGTCGTGCAACAGTGCTGTCACAATGGTGGCGCAATCAAGCTTCAGCTCAGTGAGAATGCCGGCAACTTCCAGGGGGTGGGAGAAATATGGATCGCCCGACGCGCGGGTCTGTGCCCCATGCGCCTTCATGGAAAACACATAGGCTCGATTCAGGAGCTGTTCGTCCGCATCAGCATCATAGCTGCGAACTCGCTCAACCAATTCGTATTGGCGGATCATCCTGGTCTAAAGCCCTTTTCAGGGCCAGTTTACAATAGATACAGCAAATTCCCAACCGTTCGGCAACGGCGGCGTGCCGGAGCGCTGAGCGTTGCTAGTCCTCTTTGGAGGCCTCCGGCACATCGGAAAACATTTCCTCAAGAATCTGCTGCGGGGTCTTGGTGGCGGGGACTTCCTCGGCCTGATCGTCGGCCCTGGCCTGACCGGCAGCTTGGCCGGGCGCCGCAGATGCGCTTTTCATATCCTCTGGCAGAGCGGTCAGCCCTTCGCGTGCCATCAGAAGCGCCATGTCGTCTTCTTCAGGCTCTTCCACTTCAACGTGACGCTGGAGGCCCAGAATGATGCTTTCCAACAGGTCGGCAGGGTCGATGGTCTCTTCGGCAATTTCGCGAAGAGCCACAACCGGGTCTTTGTCATCATCGCGATCCACGGTCAGCGGCTCGCCGGCGACGATCTGGCGCGCCCTGTTTGAAGCCATAAGTACAAGGTCAAATCGGTTGGGAACCTTGTCGACACAGTCTTCGACGGTCACGCGGGCCATTGGCAAATTCTCCGGAAAATTTGTGAGTGCGCGTTCATAGGGCGAAAGCCGAAAAAATGCAAGAAATTGCTGTGAAATCCCCTATTTCAGCCGCTTGTTGAGCAAAAAAGCCGTCTCGCCACTGATCGGATGCTGCCAATCCGGCGCTATCTCCGCCAATGGACCGACAACGAACAGCCTCTCCGCCAGGCGCGGATGGGGCAACGAGAGCTCGGCGCCCGCCATCACCACCTCATTATAGAAGAGAAGATCAAGATCGATGATGCGCGGCGCGTTTCGGACTGTACGGACACGGCCGAACTGGGTTTCGAGCGCCAGCAAAGAGGCCATCAGTTCAATTGGCGAGAGATCCGTTTCCACAAGCGCCACCGCATTTACGTAGTTCGGCTGATCGGAGGGAGGCACGGGCTCTGTTTCGATGAAACCAGAACGTTTCAGTACGCTTATGCCAAACTCTGGCATTAGTCGAAGGGCAGCCGCCAGCGTCACTTCCGGCGGACCAAGATCAGACGGTAAATTTGCCCCAAGGCCAATGCCTATCATGTCGCGATCCAGTGCACCCCGTTGCCAGTTCCAGGTTCCCACTATAACAATGAGCGGGATATGAGCATTGGAAATTCAGAACCTGCAGCTGACTGCAATTTGTGCCCGAGACTTGCCGGCTTCCTCGCAGAGACGCGTTTGCAGCACCCCGACTGGTTCAACAGACCCGTGCCGTCGTTCGGCGATCCGGCGGCGAAGTTTCTAATCATGGGCCTTGCTCCGGGCATAACCGGGGCGAACCGCACTGGCAGACCCTTCACAGGGGACTACGCAGGCGATCTTCTTTATTCGACACTTGCGTCTTTCGGTTTTGCAAAAGGCACTTACGACCAGCGCCCTGATGACGGGCTCAAGCTAGTGAACTGCCTGATCAGCAACGCTGTCAGATGCGTGCCACCACAAAACAAGCCGACCACAACCGAAATTCACACATGCCGCCGGTTTCTTTCGGCGCAGATCGCCGAGATGCCTGATTTGAAGGTCATTCTCGCTCTCGGCAAAGTCGCACATGACAGCGTCGTCAGCGCTTTCGGCCACAAGAAATCCGCGTTCAAATTCGGCCACAATGCAGTCCACACTGTAACAGACAGCATTACGCTCGTAGATAGCTACCACTGTTCGCGCTACAACACGAACACGGGGCGTCTGACTGTGCAGATGTTCCATGACGCTTTTCGGACAGTGCGCGAAAAGTTGGCAAGCTAGTCGACTCCGCGTTTCAAAAGTCTCTGCCTGTCTCTGGTCCAGGTCCGGTCGCGCTGCGTTGCGCGCTTGTCGTAGAGCTTCTTGCCTGTGCCAAGGGCAATTTCCACCTTGGCCAGGCCGCGTGGCGTGAAATAGATGCGCAAAGGAATGATCGTCTTGCCCCGCTCCTTCACCTGCCCCATCAGGCGTTTTACTTCACGCTTGTGAAGGAGGAGTTTTCTCGCCCGACGGGTCTCATGATTGAAGTGGGATGCTTTGCCGTATTCGGGAATGTAGGCGTTCAGAAGCCAGATTTCGCCGCCTTCCTCGCGGGCGTAGCTCTCCTGAATGTTGGAGCGGCCTTCGCGCAGCGACTTTACTTCGGTACCCTTCAGCTGAAGGCCCGCTTCAAATGTCTCTTCAATGTTGAAGTCAAAGCGCGCGCGGCGATTCTCTGCCGCTATATTGCCGCCATGGGCGACGCTTTTTCGCTTCTTACCCGCCATGACATCACCGGTTCAGTTCAAAAGCCCTGCGGAACGAAGCGCTGTCTCGACTTTCGTCTTGGATGCTTCCGCAATAGGCACAAGGGGAAGCCTGGTTTCGTCGCCGCAAAGGCCCAGAAGCCCTGCCGCATGCTTTACCGGTCCGGGGCTGCTTTCACAAAACAGCGCGTCGTGAAGCGGCATCAGCCGATCCTGGACTTTAAGCGCTGACGGAAAATCGCCAGCCATCAGATATGTCTGAAACTCAGAGCAAAGAGACGGTGCTACATTGGAGGTCACAGAAATGCAGCCGTGGCCGCCATGGGCAAAAAGCGCCAGCGCGGTTGCGTCCTCTCCCGAAAGCTGTAAAAAATCCTCGCCAATTTCGACACGCTGCTGGCTGACCCGTGCGAGGTCGGCGGTGGCATCCTTCACACCGATAATATTTTCAAGCTTGTAGAGATCGCCCATCGTCTCCACCGACATATTGACCACAGAGCGCGGCGGGATGTTGTAGATGATGATGGGAATGCCAATCGCATCGTTGACCGCCTTGAAGTGGGCATACATGCCGGCCTGGGTCGGCTTGTTATAGTAGGGTGTCACTACCAGCACCGCATCTGCACCGGCTTCCTCTGCATGAACCGCAAGGCTCACGGCTTCTTGAGTAGAGTTCGAGCCCGCCCCGGCTATCACCGGCACGCGCCCTCCAGCGGCTTCGATGCAGATTTCGACCACACGATGATGCTCTGCATGGCTTAAGGTCGGGCTCTCACCCGTCGTGCCGCAGGGGACAAGACCATGCGTCCCCTCACCGATCTGCCAGTCGACTAACTTTGCAAATCCCTTTTCGTCCAGCTTGCCCCCTTTAAAGGGCGTAATCAGTGCGGTAATTGACCCTTTGAACTGAGGATTGGACATGATCTTCGTGCTCCATTATTAGCCTGAATGCGGGGCCGGAACATACGCCCTGGCCCGTGCGACTGCAAGCAGCTTAGAGGTCAGTTGAGCGCCGCTGCCGCTGCCGCATCAATGGCTTCTTCCAGCACCGAGACAATGGTGTCGATCTCATCATCCGTCACCACCATGGCCGGGCCAAAGATGATCATATCTCGCGCTTCGTTGCCATTGCCGCCGGGATAGAAAGCGACGCCGCGACGATAGCCTTCGGTGACCACCTTGTTGCCCATTCTGGCCTCTTCAGGAAAACGTTCCAGCGTATCGCGGTCCTTTACAAACTCCAGCCCCCAGAGAAGGCCTTTGCCCCTGATTTCAGCCACATGAGGATGTTGACGCAGGCTCGAGAATCGCTTGGTCAGCAAGTCGCCGAGATAAGCCGCACGCTCCACCAGTTTTTCTTCGACCATAATATCGAGGACAGCGTTCGCCGCCGCACAGGCTGTTGGATGGCCACCGAATGTATTGAACATCAGCGACTGACCTGCTTCCGCCAGCGGCATAACAACATCATCAGTGGCATAGACGCCGCCAAGGGGAGCATAGCCGCCGGCGAGACCCTTGCCGCCGGTGATAATATCAGGGGTTACATCCCAATGCTCGATGGCGAAGTTCCTGCCGGTACGGCCGAAGCCCGACATGACTTCGTCGCAAATTATCAGGATACCGTACTTGTCACAGATCTCGCGTATGCGCGGCCAGTATTCATCAGGCGGCGTCAGCGCGGCGCCGCTGCCGCCATTGACGGGCTCGGCAATGAAAGCGGAAACTGTCTCCGGTCCTTCGCGTTCGATTATGACTTCCAGCTCATCCGCGCAGGCAACATCGCAGCCCGGATAGGATTTCGACAATGGGCAGCGCAGGCAATAATGGGGCGGCGCATGGGGGAAGTCCGTCAGGAAAGGCTCCATACCCTTCCGCCTTGCCGTATGGCCACCGACAGCGAGAGCGCCGAGCGTTGTCCCATGATAGGAAACATCCCGGCCAATGACTTTCCAGCGATCCGGATGACCCGAAAGCACCTGGTATTGCCGGGCAAGCTTCACTGCACTGTCGGTACTTTCCGATCCACCGCTGGTCAGGAATATGCGTGTGACACCATCAGGCAGCCAGTGGTTCTGCAATCGTTCCGCAAGGCCGAGCCGTTCTTCGGTCGCGTAGGGTGGCACAACGTAAGAGATATTTTTCATGGACTTGGCGACAGCTTCAGCAATTTCCGGCCGGCCATGGCCGACGTTCGAGACAATCGCCCCGCCGCAGGCATCGAGAATTTTCCGGCCGTCCTTATAGTGGAGATAGACTCCCTCGGTCCGCACGATCTCAGTCATCCGCGCCGACGGCACCAGGGGCCAGGGGTTCTGCAACAAATCAGACATTTCTCTCTCCACGCCAGCAAGTGATTGCCGGCAGTCGAGCATAGATTGAAGCATCGGACAATAGAACCCCGCTCCCACTGGCCTTTAGTCGCTCACATGCTAAGACTGATCCCATGAGCAGCACGCGTACCCCATCCAGTCCCCGAGCAGGCCCAATTGCTGCTTATCGCAGCCTGTTTTCGAACCGCAATTATACGCTCTACATGTCGTCGAATGGTGTGTCTCTGATTGGGCTTTGGCTCCACCGGATCGCCGTGATGTGGCTGATGTGGGAGCTGACCGACCAGGGATTCTGGATTGGCGCCGTCGCTTTCGCCGATCTCTTTCCAGCGGTTATTCTCGGCCCCCTCGCCGGTGTTTTTGCCGACCGCCACGACCGGGTCATGATCATTGCCGTGACCCAAAGTCTGGCCGCCGTCCAGGCCATCGCTGTGGGCACGCTGGTGTTCCTTGATCTGATGACGCCTGAACTTCTTGTCGCACTCACACTGATGGTTGGCGTGATCTCAGCCTTTTCACAGCCGCCGAGGCTCGCCATTGTGCCGAACCTAGTGCGGGCACGTGATCTGAACTCGGCCCTTGCCTTTAACTCGGTCGTCTTCAATTCGGCACGTTCCGTTGGCCCGCTGATCGGTGGCGCAACTATCTTTTACTTCGGTTACATCCCGGCATTCGCTTTCAACGCTTTCAGCTACATTCTGTTTGTTGTGGTCCTTCTCGGTCTCACCGTCGACAAATCTGAGGAAGGCGGCTCAAAAGGCGCAAGCGTCCTGAAGGATATGGTCGAAGGCATCCGCTATGCCGCCTCCCATGCCGCAATCGGGCCGATCCTGATGATCAGTATTGTCATCGCATTGATCGGTCGACCGTTTCTCGAATTGTTGCCCGGTTTTGCGGACGAGGTGTTTTCTGAAGGCGTGCGGGGCTTCGCCATGCTGACCACTGCAGCTGGCATCGGCGCAGTCATCTCGGGCGTCTGGCTTGCAAGCCGTGGCCGCATGGACGGGCTAACGAACATTTCCCTTGCCGCCATCGTATTGACCGGTGTCTTCGCCATTCTGTTCGTCTCGACCGACAACTTTTACATCGGCCTCGGCGCCGTGATGATGGCGAGCTTCTTCATTTCCGTTTGCGGTACCGGCACCCAGACATTGGTGCAGAGCACAGTCGATGGCCGCATGCGCGGCCGCGTCATGAGCCTGTGGGGGCTTATCTTCAGGGGCGTCCCAGCGATTGGCGCATGGTTGCTTGGCGCATCGGCAGACCGCTTCGGTTTTGAAGCGCCGACCATTACAGCCGGCCTGCTGACCATTCTCGCCTCCCTCGGCCTCTATCGCTGGCGCGAACGATTGATCAGACTGGTTGAAAGGCCAGCAGCAGAGCAGGATCTCAGTTCATCCTGAAGGATTTCGTCTTTCGCCACTTGCCTGACTTGCCCTTTCCAGCGAAACTTCCGGCCCAGTGAGAAACAGTTTGCAATCAGGAAATTGCCATGGACATAACCCGCCCGCTTGAAGGCGTGAAGGTCATCGACCTCACCACCATTATCTCAGGCCCGATGTGCACCCAGATTCTGGGTGACCAGGGGGCCGATGTCATCAAAGTTGAAAAACCGATCGTTGGTGATTTGGCCCGCAGCATGGGCGGCTGGCGTGGCGGATTTGGCGGTGCCGGCCTGATGATGAACCGATCAAAGCGTTCCATCATGCTGGATGTGAAGCTGCCGGAGGGCGTTCAGATTCTTCGTGATCTTGTGCGCGACGCCGATGTCATGGTTGCGAACATGCGCCCCGGTGTTGATGATCGGCTTGGCATTGATTATGAGGATATGAAGAAAATCAATCCGGACATTATCTTCGTCTCTGTCACGGGATTCGGTCTGACCGGCCCCAACATCAAACGTCAGGTGTTCGACAGTGTCATCCAGGGGTCCATGGTATTCGCCCGCCAGCAAGCCGACCCCGAAACTGGCAAGCCACAGATGTTCAGCACCTACGTCGTCGACAAAGTCACAGCGCTGACCACCGCCCAGGCCATTACAGCGGCACTTCTCCACCGCGAAAAAGGCGGCGGCGGCCAGCATCTGCAAATGGCGATGATGGATGCCGGGCTTCATTTTGTCTGGCTGGATGGCATGTGGAATCACACCTTCGTCGGCGAAGGTATGGTCGAATTCTCATATCTCAATGAGACCTATAAGGTTATAGAGACCAAGAATGGCTTTATTACAATACTGATTGCTTCCCAAGCCACCTGGGAGGGCCTTTGTCGAGCTCTGAAGCGGGAGGACTGGCTTGAAGACCCAAGATTTTCCACCATTATGGCGCTTGTTGGCCACATGGAAGACTACCAGACCATGGTCAAAGAGGAGATCGCCAAGTGGGACACGGATGAGCTTTGCGAAAGGCTCTACGCCGAAGAACTCGCCGCCGCCAAAGTATTGACGCGCGAGGAAGTATTCGACGACGCACAAGTCATCCATAACGAGACATTGATAGAATACACTCACCCCACCGCCGGTGTCATCCGCCAGCCAAGACCACCCGCTCTCTATGACGGCCGGAAAACAGAAATCAATATGCCAGCCCCGACCCTTGGTCAGCACACAGATGAAATTCTCGCTGAAATTGGCCGCTCATCAGATGACATCGCGAAACTGCGGGAAGCCAACGTCGTCGGCGACCTGCCGCCGGGCGAAGATGGGCTGATACTGGTCTGATCTCCAGAAAAACAGTTCTGTTTCAATAGGTGAACGTGTGCCCTACCGCAGCGTCTCGTAGAATTCCTCGGCGCTGTCGATTTCGCGTAAGCCCCGGTTTCCGATCATGACGAAGCGCGTGGCCACGGCATCAACGAAACGGCGGTCATGGGAAATAAGCACTGCAGTCAGCTCTTTTTCAAGGATCTCCTCTTCAAGCTGCTCGCAGCCTTTGAGATCGAGGTGATTGGTCGGCTCATCAAGAATAAGGAAATTCGGGTTTTCAAGTTTCAGAAGAAGGAACATAAGCCGCGATCTCTCGCCGCCGGAAAGCATGCCAATAGGCCGGTCATGTTCCGTTGCCGGGTAGCCCGCCCTGACCAGCTGACTTCTGAGCAGCGTGTCGCCAACGCTGAACGTGGACGAGAAAAATCTGAATACTCCCACATCTGGTGGTAACCGGGAGAGTTCCTGATCAAAGAAGCCAACTTCGCATTGCGGATTAAAGGCAATGTCGGCTTCGCGCATAATTCGCTGCTCTTTATCCTGGGACGCACGGTCCAGGTAAGAGAGGAATGTCGATTTCCCTGCCCCATTTGGCCCAAGAAGCGCGATCCTGTCGCCTTTGGCGACGATAAGGCTTTCAATGTCAAAAAGATGGGTGTCATCCGGCGTCTTCACCTCAAGATGGTTGACCCTGAGAAGAATGTTCGGACGCATCTCGGCGTCGCGCAGCTCCAGCCTTCGTCGGTCATCGGACACGACACTTGTCTGATCATCTTTCAGGCGATCAATTCGCTTTTCCATGCTCTGGGCGCGTCTTATAAATTTGACATTGTCATATTGCGAGCCCCAGAGCGCGAGACGCTTGGCGCTCTTTTGCAGACGCTTGATTTCAACCTCTTCCGCCGCCCGCGCTTTCGCCGCTGCCAGATCCTGTTCTTCGAGAAGTTCACGCGCCCGGCCAAAGGGTTCGGAGAAGGACGTCAGCAAGCCATCGCGCAAAAAGAACGTGCGATTGGCCGTTGCGTCCAGCATGGCGCGATCATGACTCACCATGATCACCCCTGATCGCACATCGTCGCGAAGCCAGCGCTCGAGCCTGAGGATTTTTCCCACATCAAGATAATTTGTCGGCTCATCGAGAAGAAGAAGATCAGGTTCCACCACCGCCGCCCGGGCAATGAGCGCAAGCCGCTGCCATCCGGCGCTCAAGGTTCCAAAAGGATCCTGCCAGCGCTCTTCTTCAAAGCCAAGCGCCTGAAGCGCAAGCTCGACCCGGTAAGCAAGATATTCTCTCTCCTCCTCCGGCAGCCAGTTTGCAACCAGATCAAAGATGGGGAGGTCTTCAAGGCCTTCAGGCGATTCCTGCGGCACAAAGGCCGTTGTCAGGCCACGGGATTTGCTGACACCACCCTTGTCGAGCTCGAAGTCGCCGGCAAGCAAGCGCAGCAACGTCGATTTGCCTGAACCGTTATTGCCGGCAAGGCCAATGCGATCACGTTCTTCCACCGTGAAGGACAGGCCCTTCAGGATGTTCTCGGCCCCGTAGGCAAAGACCAGATTGTTCGCGATCAGCAACGACATTTCCAAGAGTCTTTCGATTTGAGGGAGCGGGATATAGCACAGGACTGATCCGCCACGCCAGATCACGTAACAAGATTGACAGCCCTAGATTTGTCCGGGCTGGACTGCAGGCGAACTGGACGGAAAGCGCACCACTATCACTGCCGTCGACGGCGGCCTGAGCGCCAGCCAATCCTGGGTGTTTCCGCGGAAGCAGGAAGGGTTGGTTCCCACCCCTACGGAATCAGCAATACCCGCCCGAACGCCTTGCGGCTTTCGATATGGGCATGTGCGCCAGCGGCGTCTGATAGCGGGAATTCACTGTCGATGACGACTTGCAGCTCACCGGCGGCAACCTCGTTGATGCGGTCCTGGATCATATTGTAGGCGCGGTCGCCACCAATCTCTGCACCCAGGAATACGCCCGTGATGCTCCGGTTCCCGGCCATGAGGCCACCGATTTCATGCTTCATGCCACCGCGGCTGGCGTTGCCGACAGTGACGCAGCGCCCCCTGTAACCAAGAGAGTTAATGCTCTTTTGCAGGGTTTCGCCGCCAACCGGATCGACAACCACATCAACACCACGATTGTCGGTCAGGCGCATGACCTCGGGCACGAGATCCTTTTCAACATAGTTGATACCTTCATCCATGCCGAATTCCTTGAGCCGCTCAAGCTTTTCGTCGGTGGACGCTGTGGCAAGGACGCGTGCACCTGCGCGCTTGGCAAGCTGGATCGCGGCCAGGCCAACGCCGCCGCCGCCGCCCTGAATGAGCGCGGTTTCGCCCTTTTGCAAACGCCCGAATTCGAACAGACAGTCGTCCGCAGTACCGAACGGTATCGGGATGCCGGATGCAATCTTGATGTCCATGCCATCGGGAATCAGCCATGAGCCCCTGACGGGCACCGAACGCACGGATGCATGAGATCCATCGCCGCCCGATGTCACCACACGCTGGCCAGGCTTTCGATCTGTAACCTCCGCTCCCACTTCGCGGATCGTACCGGCGGACTGATAGCCGACTATATGCGGGTTTGTGCGCAGCATGCCGCCGGCACGCCCAAGAACATCGCCGCCTTCAATGCTGATAGCTTCGATATCCACAATGATGCCTTTTGGGTGGCAGGTCGGATCGTCCATTTCCTCATACTTGAAGACCTCAGGACCACCCGTTTCGTAATAAACCGCTGCTTTCAT
The DNA here is from genome assembly GCA_965371465.1 of uncultured Alphaproteobacteria bacterium. Lineage (GTDB taxonomy): Bacteria > Pseudomonadota > Alphaproteobacteria > CBDUYM01 > CBDUYM01 > CBDUYM01. The sequence continues at coordinate 46,174 of CBDUYM010000012.1, read as the reverse complement.
GATTTCTCTCCTGCCATATTCGCAATTGTTGTTTTCTGGCATACTAGTTGCCAGCATTGCGTTCAACGAGTTTCTCATACTGGAACAGGGCCGATGGATTTCTCCGGTATCAGAGTTCTGAGTTTCGACTGCTACGGCACTCTCGTCGATTGGGCCTCCGGCATTGAGGCCGCACTTCTGCCCTGGTTACAGGAAAATGAGCAGGAGAAAACACGGGACGAGATCCTGGCGGCCTATGTCGAAGCTGAAGCAGCCGTGGAAGAGGCCCGGCAGAGCGCCTCCTATCAGGACATTCTGGCTGAAACCCATGCCGCACTTGGCGAGCAATGGGGGCTCACCTCAAGGCAGGACCAGGCCTATGCCTTCGCCGCGACAGTTGGCACCTGGCCTCTCTTCCCTGATACGGTGGGGGCACTTGCGGCGCTGCGAAAGAGATATCGTCTTATCATTCTGTCGAATGTCGACAATGCAAGCTTCCGTCTGACCAATAATGCGCTTGGCATCGAGTTTGATGCAATTCTGACCGCTGAAGACATCGGCAGTTACAAGCCTTCGCTTGCGAACTTCCGTTATCTTGTCCAGACCGTCACGGATTGGGGCTTTCGCCCGATCGAACTTCTGCACGTCGCGCAAAGCGTTTATCACGACATCGAACCCGCTCATGACCTTGGCCTTCAAACTTGCTGGATAGACCGCCAGGACCTGTTGAGCGATCTGGAAGCCGAAGGCAAGCCCTGGCCGCCCTGTGACATCCGGTTCGAGACTATGGCTGAATTCGCTGCCGCGGCGCTTACGCGAAACGAATAGTCTCAATGGCATGGCTCGGCGCGTTCCATAACATCTCAAACCGGCGAGCTAGTCGAAAAGACCTCGCGGGCTTGTCTTTCTTCCACTGAAATCCGGCCCTTCTTCTCGCCAGCCATTGAACACGTTAGCTCCCATGAGTGTCGCAAAGCGGGGTTCGTTAGAATAGCGTTCGAACACTTCGGATTGGCGCTCATCGCCGCGCAGTTCCTGGGTCGACATGAAAGGACGACAGAAGTAGGCCGCGAGGTTTATGCGCGTGCCCGCGACGTCTCGACGCCAGCCCGCGTGCCAGGAATTGCCATGCCAGATCACCGCGTCGCCCGGATTAATCTCCATGGTTACACCGCCCCTGGGAATTTCCCATTCGACCTTATCGAGATCCTCTGGCGCAAGTTTCTTGGCGATTATTTCGGGGATGGTTTCACCGCCAGCAGTCCAGTTCTCATGTGCCGTTGGTTGGCGCCGCTTTCTGTGACTGCCGGGAAACATGACAAGTGCGCCGCCCTCCTGGGTGTAGGGCGTAAGCGCATAGTTGCAATTTGCAATCGACGCCGCTTCGGTCAAGAACGGGTCCGACTGCCCGTCAACATGAGCACCCAGCGGCATGCCGCCCGGACCGCGAAAGTGACTGCCCATGGACGACAAAACGCAGCTCTCGCCAAGGAGGTAGGTCACCAGAGCGAGTGGCTCTGGCTCAAGCAGGATTTCCTGGAACACAGGATCATCGAATATCAGGTAATGCTGGTAGGCCATACCGTGGAAGTCATCAGCCGTTGCCGTATCTGGATCGATCGTACAACTGGTCTGGCGCTCAACCCTCTTTAAAATGGCTGCCTTTGCGCGTTCAACGCGGTCTTCCGAAAGGGCGCCAGGCAAAACCGTGAAGCCCTGGACTTCCAGCTCAAGCACATGACGGCTCAGGCCAAGAGACTCAATATCTTCAAGGACGCGCCGTTCCGCCTTGTCCCCCGTGGCGGCCATCGATTGCAGCTCGCCAGTAGCTGACTTCGTCTGAACCATTTTTCTGTTTCCTCACGTCTAAAGCCGCCACAAGTGTGCCAGCTAACCTGAGCTCCGCGCAAGGGCCTCTTGACGCAAGGATTCCAGCACCCGCCGCGTGTCATCCGGGATCGTTTGGGTCACACCGTCAACTTTCCCGCGATGCGCCATTGTGCCCGTGGCAGTGGCATACAGGATATCATCTTTGAAAATACCATGACCGATCATGAAGGACCTCTCGCCCACGCCGACAACAACTGTCCCTACACTGGCCACCCCCGGATAGAACATTTCCTGAATGAAATTTATGTGAAGCGCTGCAAATCCAAAGAGCGTGTTGTGCATGAATTTTGTTTCTTCACGCATGTAGGCGATACGGCCTGACTCAACAAGGGCCGCATAGGCCACATTGTTGACATGCCCCACGGCGTCCTGGTCGGAAAAGCGAAGGGCGACTTCGGCCCAATGCGCAAAAACTTCGGGGCGGGCGAGGTCAATGCCCTCGACCGCCCATCTTGATTCAACTGCCATAGATGTAACTTCCGAAGATCAGCCTTCGCCGCGCGCTGTCGCTATGTCAGCGCGAGCCGAACGTGCGATCGATCCTGAATCTGATCCCGCCGTCACGAAATCGAACCCAAGGTCCACCATCTCTTTGGCATAGGCTGCGGACGCGTTGTGAAGCCCGGCCTTGATGCCATGCTTCTTGGCGCCGGCAACGACCGCAACCTGCGCTTCATAGGTTGCGTTGTCCTTGTTGTTCTGCGCCGGTGGCAGGCCATAGGTGAGTGAGAGGTCCGATGGCCCGACGTAGACCATGTCGATACCATCAACAGCCATGATCTCGTCCATGTTCTCCACCGCTTCTTTGGTTTCGATCATGGCGCAGCAAATTGTCTGCTCGTTGGCATTTGCAAAGTAATCACCCCCGGCATAGAGCCCGGCGCGGATCGGGCCGACGCTTCTGATGCCCTGCGGCGCATATTTGCAGGCCGCGGCCAGACGCTCCGCTTCCGCCTTGTTGTTGACCATCGGGCAGATGATACCCATCGCACCGGCATCCAGCATCTTCATGACGATGCCTTCCTCCATCCATGGCACGCGCACAAAGGGCGTCACATCGGTGGTCGAAAGTGCGGTCAGCATGTTCACAGCTTCCTGATAACCGACAAGCCCATGCTGCATGTCGATGGTGATCGAATCCCACCCGCAATTGGCCATTATTTCCGCCGTGTAGACATTCGGAATGCTGAGCCAGCCGTTAACCACCGCACCACCATTCGCCCAGATTGTCCGGACTTTCACTTCACGCATCGTATTCCCCCTGAGGTGTCTTTTTGCTTTGAATTCGGCGGGCAGCATAGGGGCTGAGAGTTACGGGCGCAATGCCATTGGGCTATGCCGGGCATCAGGGCGCGGTGGCCTCGGCGATGTTGACGCTGACCATTGGATCGAATTGGCCGGCAATCATTTCGCTGACCATGCGGGCCAGAGTTTGTTGCGCAGGCACGCCATCAAACAGGCCCATGAGGTAGGTTGCGTATTGGCCAAAATAAGTGATCTGGACCGCCTGATCCGAAATCACCTGATCCGGCTCATTGGCGATCAGTTCATCGAGAAGCAGGGAGGTTGAGACCTCCATATATTCCTGACCGGCATTGACAGAAAATCGATGCAGGACAACGTCGCTCGGCTCTACTTCACCTTCTTCTGCAATCGCCCCGTTCTTGAAACGTGAGTAGGCGACGACAGTCTGGCCATAGGATTTGAACTTTTGAGCGACACAAAATTCATCTGGCTTGATGACCGGAATGGGCGCGTCCCCGCGCGCATAGGTGATGTAGGTCAGCCCCATGCCCAAAGCTGCCGCCGCTGAAGGGACTGCTCGGGACGGTCCATCCCTGTCGACCCAGGCCGGGCAACCCGCACCGTCGGCCTCGGCAATCGGTAGCGGGATGACAGCGGGTATCGGCCAGGGAAACTGTTCGATAAAGTCGGCCACCTGGACACGGCCTTTGTCGCGGCCGTCCCAGGGATAACTTGCGCGCAATTTCAGATGCCAGTCATCAACAACGATCAACAACAGCTCTGACGCATGAAGAACATCGGACCTTTCAAATCTGAAGCTGGCATAATTGCCCGCCGGAACTTCTGCATCCCCTGTTCGGAAATCCATTTCCTCGGACAGCAGTTCAACGCTGTTGTAGATTCCGTAGATATCGCCCTTCGCACTTTCGAAATGTTCAGCTTCGTAATCTGCCCCATATTTGGAAAAATAGAGATCAATCAGTGAAGTGTTCGAGCCGGCAAGGGAATATCTGAAAGACAAATCAAGCCAACCGGACTGATAGAAGCGTACCTGGCGGCGCGAAAAGTCAGCCACTTCGTTCGGCACGATTGCAAATGGATCGCTCAGAATCAGATCGAAGTTGTCTGGATCGATCATCACATTGTCGAAAGAAAGGCCGTTCTCATATGTGATGGCGGCAACCTCAGCCAACAGAGGAATGTTGCCCTGTCGCATCAAAAATCGCGCAATGCCATCCAGAATCTCATCGAACTCATCGGATCTGGCAATCTGATCAGCAACTGCCCCATCAATTGCATCGGTATAAAAGTCGATCGCAAATTCCGGCTCTCCGATCAGCACATAGCCGTGACCATAGAGGACCGAAACCGTTGCAGACTGAATGGCAACCGTATCCACACTCAACAACCTATCAAGCTTTTCGAAGGCGAGCTGACCATCACCGGCCTCGATCGCGGCGCGGGCGGCGGCGATGCTCATATCGACACTTGTGGCCTCAGAACGGGGTGCCGCCGGCTCTTCTACTGCCAGCACGGGCCCCGCCAGCACAATCACGATCATGGCGGCAACGCCAAAGAACAGTCGTTCATAAAAAGGGTCAGGCATGGCGTTACCCCGTTCGATCAACGCAAATCAGGCAGTCCCAGGACTTCGCCACACCATGTTGTCACTGGCAAGTTGATTGTTGACAACGAGCCTAAATTCGCTATTTTGCTAATTAACGAAATAAGGAGCGGGACCCCGCAATGCACCTGGTGTACAAAGCGCTCGCCGACCCCACACGTCGCAGAATCCTTGAGCTTTTGCGGGAACGCGCCATGAACGCCGGGGAATTGTCCGGGCACTTCGATCTCGCCAAGCCGACCCTTTCGAAACACTTCGCCGTGCTTCGAGAGGCCGATCTGATTTACGGCGAAAAGTCGGGAACGGTGATTACCTACAGGCTCAATGTATCAATTCTTGAAGAAGCACTGATGGCTCTCATGGGTGCCTTCGGGATTGAGCCTTCCGATAAGGCCGCCAACTCAAAAGGAGATGAGAATGTCTGACCTCCGCCAAGATGAAAGTCGCGAATTGCTCCGTCCCTGGTGGACCTTTCTGAAAGTCGCGGGCCTTATTTTGGCTGTGATGTGCGGCGTTTCACTGTGGGCCTGGTATGATCTGCCGATGGATGCCGTTGCCCGGTTGCAGGCAACTGACGGCGCCACTGGCATTGTCGGGATCAATCTTCCCGGCATCAATCTTCCCGGTAGCATAAGTTACAGCGAAGAATTCAGGCAGATCGACAAGCTGACAGCATTGATGCTGGTCCCTGCGATCATGCTCGGCACGTTTTTGTTGTTGACCATACTGCCCTTCATCGAACCAAGGCGGCAGCACCTGCTCCGCTCCATGAAGGCTTTCGTCGGCATGGCCAGCGGATTGATGCTGGTGCTCGTTTCCGTGCATGCCGCCCTTGTTGCAAGCCTCTATGGTGTGCCAATTGGCAGTGCCGAGCTGGTCCTCCTTTCATCCGCCGTGCTGTTCATGGTCATCGGCAACTATTTCGGCAAGGTCCAGTCCAACTGGTTTTTCGGCATAAGAACGCCCTGGACCCTTTCGAGCGAGTTGAGCTGGCACAAAACCCACCGCGCGGGTGCCCGGTTCTTCTTCATGGCCGGCATCGTGTTGATTGCCGTCACACTTTTGCCGGGGCGACAGCTGACCGCTGAGCTCTTTACAGCTGGCCTTGTGACAGGCGTTATCGGCATCATCATCTATTCCTGGTGGGTTTGGCGGCATGACCCTGACAGACAGAGCTCAGGCTCGCACAAGACTGACGCCCCGTCCGGCTGATCTCACCACATCAACCAGTCTATGCCGCCAAGGACTCCCCAATAGCAGAATGACGTCGAACATTCGTCAATGGATACAGTGAACTCGTATGACCCGGCGTTCTCGATCCAGATCGAGACATAGGCCTCCTGTTCGCCTGAAATTGCGAAATAGAACCGCGAACCTTCAACCGCGAGCGAGACGCCGCTGCAATCAGAATCACACATAGCCCCCATGGCGTAATAATCCGAACCACTCAGATAGGCCGTAAAAGTTTGATTGCCGCCGCCGCCAAGCTGGCCCCGCGAAGTAGCTTCGACATCGATCCATTCTTCGCCTTCCAGCATCCAGCTTGAGATCGAATCATAGGCCGACTGAGCAAGTACCGGATAGCTGGTCAGGAAGAGCAGGAGGGGCGCAATCATCAAAAAGCGCATGGGCTCAATTCTGCCTAAAGGCATGAGAAATCTCCCTCTCGTATACAACAGGAGCGTGCCATTGGATCACGGATGATCTGTTTCCGGCAAGCTGCTTGTCCTGACATTCAAGCCTCTTATGATGCCTCCGGAACTGCCCTTTTGACCGGTCGACTAAAGGATCAATCATGCCTTATAGCGGCAGCTGCCTGTGCGGCGGCGTTGTTTACGAAATCAATGGTGATTTCATCCAGATGGCACATTGCCATTGCTCAATGTGCCGAAAATCTCACGGCGCCGCTTTCGTCACTTTCGCGGTGTGCAAGCGAAGTGATTTTTCGTGGGCTGCGGGCAAGGATCTCATCGCGCGATACGAATCTTCACCTGGCAACTTGCGTGCTTTCTGCTCTTGCTGCGGCGGCAATGTACCGCTTTACTTTCCCGGCGACACCGTTGGCGTTCCAGCCGGATCACTGGATCAGGATCCGGGCATCAGGCCGGAATTCCATGTCTATGCAGCTTCAAAGCTGCCCTGGCACGACATTGAAGACGGGCTGCTAAAATATACTGAATACACAGACAGCGAATTGATGGATTAGAGGTCTGCATCTTTTTGGGCCAGCATTCCTTGCTGGTCAACCGGGCCCGCCGCCCAGAGAATTAGCATGGCCAGACCGGTCACGGCAGCACCGGCCAGAAACGGAAAAACGTACCCGCCGGTCATTTCAAACAGAACGCCAAATACAATCGGGCCAGCCGCCGATCCTGCCGTCCCGTAAATGCTGCCAACGCTGAAGATCCGCGAATAATCTTTCACGCCAAATGCTTCCGCAGTCATCAGTGGCGGCATCATCAATGCATTGCCAAGGATCAACCCGAAGAGCCCGGCACCCAGGAGCAACGTGACACTGCTCTCACCATATGCCAGCACAACAAGGGAAAATGCCTGGATACCGTAAACACACATAGCAAACTTTTTGATCGGCACCCGGGTCAGAATCCAGCCACCAACCAGCCGCCCGATTGCTGCCCCGCTGGCCAGAATTGAAATCGACAGCGCGGCCACCCCTGCCCCCACACGCCCGTCCACAAGGCTGAACTGATGATTGATGGTGCCAACTTCCGCCATCATGACGAACAGATTGGCCATGGAGAACAGGTGAAAGAACCGGCTACGCACCGCAACGGGAAAATCCATACCCGTGTGAGCAATCGGCGTCTCGTCAGGTTGGGCCACACCGCCATCCGGTGTCAGCCCCATTTCATCAGGTGTCGATCGCGCGAACAGGGCAGCAATAACTATCAGCGCAAAAAAGAGACCGGCAATCCAGCGGGACGCAGCTGCAAATCCCATGCTGTCTATCAGCCAGACTGAAATTGGCGTGAGCACTATTCCGCCGACCGACAGACCCGTGGTCGACAGCGACATGGCGATAGTTCGCTTTTCGACAAACCATCGCGTGATCAATGTTGTGGCCGGCACCATTGCGCAGGCCGCGTTGCCGAGGCCCATAACAATATAGAAGGCGTAGACATGCCAGATCTCGCTGATCCAGGGGATTGCCAGCAGGGACAGCGTAACGACCAGAACACCAACCAGAATGATCGGTCGTGCGTCGAATCTCGTGAGCAAGCTGCCAACCCAAAGTCCGGCTATTCCGGATGCAACGAAATAGAGCGCAGAAGCTCCCGAAACTGCCGCCACAGAGAAGCCGAACTCAGTCGTGAAGGCCCGCAGAAAAACAGCGAGATTGTAAAACGAGAGCCCGGATGTTGCCATCAACATGACAAAGGTGGAGCCCACAATCACCCAGCCATAATGGATGCCACGCTTTGCTGAAGTCTCATTCTCGCCCATGGCCGCGGAGGTTATCGGAGCGACCGCATCGGCACAAGGTGACCGCACTCTTGCCCATCGTGGCCCGCCGGTGGCATGCTCTGGCCGAAACAGAGGAGTGGTTGAAATGGCAGAAAAAACAGCAGTCGTCATTGGCGTTGGCGCGGTGGAGGGGCTTGGCTCATACCTGGCCCAGGCCTCCGCCAGAGAAGGCCTTCATGTGTTCATCGCTGGCCGCACACAAGCGAAAATCGACAAAGTTGCCGACACCATAGGCTCAGCCGGTGGCAGCGCCACAGCCCTGGTTACGGAGGGTACAAATGAGGTAGCCGTCACCGCGCTGATAGAGGCAGCAGAAGCCGAAGGCCCGATTGATCTCGCGATCTACAACACCGGCAACAATATGCCTGGCAGAATCCTTGAGATGGAAGCTGACTATTTTGAGGAAGCCTGGCGTGTCGGCTGCCTCGGCGGCTTTCTGTTCGGTCGCGAAGCACTGCGGAAAATGGTCCCGAGGGAAACCGGCACTCTTTTGTTTACAGGCGCCTCAGCAAGCCTGCGTGGCCGCCGCAACTTCGCAGCCTTCGCCGCCGCCAAAGCCGGCCTCAGGATGCTTGCCCAGTCCCTCGCCCGCGAGTTTGGCCCGCAAGGCATCCATGTCGGCCATACAATCGTCGACGGTGCAATTGGCGGCGCTCTGGTGAAAGAGCGTGCCCCCGACTGGGTTGCCGGCCTCGGTGAAGACGGCCTCGTTGGCCTTCAGGGCATCGCTGAGAGTTACATGTTCATGTACCGCCAGCCGCGAAACGCCTGGACGCACGAACTGGATCTGAGACCTCACAAAGAGAACTGGTAAGCCTACCCCACCTTCACGCTTTGGCCGCCATCGACCGGCAGGAGCACGCCGGTAATGAACTTCGCTTCGTCAGACGAGAGAAAGAGGACCGCGTTTGCCGTGTCCCAGCCGGTACCCATCTGGCTTTCGCCGCTCTCACCGTGAAGCGGCACCATGGCGTTTCGCATGTCGCGCACAGCGCTTCGCTCCATGCCCCGTGACTGGACATTTCCTTCAATCGCCATGGGCGTGTCCATCAGGCCAGGCAAAACGGCGTTACAGCGGATACGGTGCCGCGCGTTACCCATGGCGATCTGCTGGCTGAGCGCATTGACCCCGGCCTTTGACGTCTTGTAGGCCAGCATGCCGGTTGATGCGATGGAGGCCACTGATGAGATGTTCACAATGCTGCCCGATCCGTTCCGGCGCATATGGGGCAGCTCGTGTTTGCAGCAGAACCACATGGCCTTGAGGTTGACATCCATGATGTTGTCCCAGGCGTCCTCCGTCAGGCTGGTTGCCCCGCGGTCGCCGCGCCCGATGCCGACATTATTGAGCGCGATATCAAGCTTCCCGAATTTATCAACACAGGCCTGGGTCATGGCCTCGCAAGCCGCCTCAGAGGTGATATCTGCAACATGGATATCGCAAACGCCGCCCTCGCCCGCGATCATCTCAGCGGTTTCCTGAAGGGACGTTTCGTCCCGATCCACGAGAAAAACCTCCGCCCCTTCCCGTGCGAACAGGATAGCTGCGGCACGTCCGTTGCCAATGGTTTCACCCACTGTCTGGCCTGCGCCAACCACAATGGCCACTTTTCCTTCAACACGCATGATTGCGCGCTCCTTTCGGGTTGCTTTCCTTCGACAAGCTCTAGGCACGAACGGAGGACTGCATCAAACCAAAGCATACCCCTCCCCGTTCGTCCTGAGCTTGTCGAAGGATGGCCACAGACTCAAGTCTTTGATGTGTCTGCCAGTGCTGGAAGCAGATCCAGATTTCCAGCTATCAATGCCTCTTTTTTACGCCTACTCCATCCCTTGATTTGCCGTTCACGCTCAAGCGCATCAGCGCGCGTCTCAAAGTCCGCAGTGAATACGAGTTCCAGGGGCAGCCTTGTGGATGTATAGCCGTTGCCTTTACCTGAAGCATGCTGAACAATCCGGCTTTCCAGATTGTCTGTATGGCCCGTATAATAAGACCCATCCACGCACTTCAAAATGTATACATAAAACAAGTTGGCCTCCGGGAAATGGGTTGCCCTCCTTCGACAAGCTCAGGACGCACGGGGGAGTATATTCGAGCGTCCTGAGCGTGTCGAAGGGGGGATGCCCCCACTAAAACCCTGCAATTCCCTCGTCGAGCTGAACGCCGAGCGTATTGAGCGCCATGGACACCAAATTGTACTGACCGACGGCGAAAACGAGATCCATGATCTGTTGCGACGAATAATGTTTGCATAGAACCGCCCAGGTCTCATCTGAGATGAAGGCGTCCTCATGGAGCTCATCGGTCGCAGTCAGGATGGCGTGATCCAGTTCTGACCAGCCCTCTGCCTCCGGGCCTGCCTTGACGCGCTCGATTTCCTCTTTCGTCAGGCCATCGCGGAGCCCGATGATAACGTGCTGGCCCCACTCATATTCGGCCTGACAGAGCCAGCCTATGCGCAGGATTGCAAGCTCCCGCTCGCGCGCTCCCAATGTGGATTTGAACAGCACATGATTACCGAATACCGTCCATCGCTTGAAAAGCGCGGGATGATGCGCAAGCGTCCTGAAAATATTGAGGATGCCAAGAGGGCTGTCATCCCGCTTGTAGCGTTCCAGGAGTTCCGCGTCCCAGTCCTCATCGGGTAGCGGCTCCAGCCTTGGTTTACTCAGTCTCATGTCTCTCTCCCCTGCTAATTTCGATAAAACCCATATGACTTTCTTTCGGTCAATCCTATAGGCTGTCGTGCCATGGGTGAAGAAAACTATATCGCCAGCCGGGCGATTGTCATTGGCGCGTCGCACGCAGGATTGTCGGCGGCACGCGTGCTGTCGGATCATTTTGAAGAGGTACTGATCTTTGAGAAAGACAAGCGCCCGGTGGGCTATGTCACAAGGCCCGGCGTACCGGCAGGAAAGCACATCCATGTCCTGCAAGCCGGGGCACAAGCCATTCTGGAGGAGTTTTTCCCGGCCTCCTCCCCGCTTGGCAGCTTCCGGGATCAGATGGTGGCCGCGGGCAGCGTGAGCTTCGACAATGGTATCGGTTTTCGCATCTATGGCCCAGGGGGATACAGCCGCAAAGAGCCGAGCGGCATTGAAGTTCTGACCCAGACGCGGCCATTGATCGAAGAAACAATCCGGAAAAATATCGATGTAATCCCCAATGTCGCCTCAATGTGGGAACAGCGCGTCACCGGGCTGTATGCGAGCGAAAATGGCACGATCGGCGGCATTTCCGTTAGCGACGGGAGCGGCGAGGACATCATCGAAGGCGATTTTGTTGTCGACGCTTCGGGTCGCGGGTCACGCGGTATCAGCTGGCTTGAGGCACTCGGTTATGGCGCGCCACCGAAATCCGAAATCAATATCGGCATCAAATACACAACCATTCTGTTCGATCGGGAAGATGACCCTGGCCGGGATGAATGGGGCTATATCATCCGTGATTTCCCGCGCACCAAAATCGGCACAAGCCTGATTGCGGTCGAGGGCAATCAATGGCTGGTGTCAATTTCCGGTCGGCTCGGCCAGGTGCCAAGGCAAGGGCTTGAGGGCTTGATGCAGGACATGGTCGAGCTCGCCTCCGCTGACGTTTTTGAAACGCTGAAGGACCGGCCCGTGACCGTCCCGCCGACAAGCTTCAATTTCCCGTCAAATCTGTGGCACCACTTTGAACAAATGGCGGCTTTCCCAACTGGTTTCGCGGCCCTTGGCGATTCCGTTGTCAGCCTCAATCCCCTCTATGGCCAGGGCATGACATCGGGGCTCTATCAGGCGAAAATTTTGGGTGGAGTGTTTCAGGAACTGAAGGCCACTGGCCTCGGTCACGGCCAGGCAGGAGAAATCTTCCGTCACCGCCAGGCCGAGTTCGTGCACGAGCCCTGGCTACGCGCTGCGATCGGTGATTTCGTTTTCCCCGAAGCGACAGGCGACAAACCTGAAAACTTCGACGAGGAAATCGCCTTTAATGCCGCCCTCATGTCGCTTGCCCGCGACGACCGGCAGCTGAGAATACAGATCATGCGCGTCAGCCAGTTCCTCGACCCGCCAGAGAGCATCAAGGCCGGAAAAATCGCTGCACGTGTGCGTCAGCGCATGGCTGAGCTTGCCGCCGACTAGTCTTCAGAGGCTGCAATTTTGTTATAGCAGACACCTGTAATCCAGCCCGTGATGCAGGCGGACGCGCCCCAGATGAACAGCCCGATGAGATAGCCTGTGATGTTCATGGTCCACATCATCGAGCCAAGATCAGCATGCATCATATGGCCGGTCATGTTCATGGCAAAACCGGGTATCAGCACCACAATCAGACTACAGATCGTCCACAGAACAGCCGTCGCGGCGCCAAGCGCCAGCCCGAAGGCAGTTGGATTCAGTTTCATGGGTCAGCTCCAGATCAGGTGCTGCCAAACACATTCATCAGCCAGCCGATCAGCAGCACCTGAGGTAAAGTAAGAAGCGGCAGGCTGAGCGAGAATTTCCAGGACTTGGTCGTATCTTTCAGGATCATGATTTCTGTGTAATCGGTTGCGACCCCGGTCATAAGAAACGCAAAACTGTTGCCGGGCGCGTTCGCCCGGGTGAGAAGATCAGCCGCAATCGGTGTACTGCCTTCGGAACAAACTTCGATGATGGTTGCGACCAATACCGTCAGACCGAGACCCGCAAGGGTCGGCCCAAACCAGGTCTGCAGGCTGCCGGTATCGACGAAGGCCTTCACCAGACCCGCCAGCACAACGCCGAACAGTATCCAGCGGAGCACCATGCGCGATTCCATCACGCCATTCCGGAACATTTCACGGAAAAATGCAATGTCGAACCGCTGGGCGTGGAAGCCCGCTCGTGCCTCGCCCCAGAAATCGAAGTCATCAGCCAGATCAAATCGGTTTGGATTGGCCGGCAGCCGTTTGGCAGCAACGAGAGAATCAAACAGCAAGCCGGTAATCAGTGCGATTACAAGAGACATGAAAATAAACAGCAAAGTCCAGGACAACCCGACGAGCGCAATCAACACCAGCGTCAGGGAAAAAGAATTCCAGGGGCTGGCGACCAGAAATGCCACCACCTGCCCCGCACTGGCGCCCCTTTCATAGAGCTTGGCGCCAACGAGCAGGATGCCATGGCTGCACAGATCCAACAGCACGCCGCCGAGCGTCGCTCGTAGAATGCCGCTGAAACCGCCACCTTTTCCCAGGATCGAGATAATAAATTCCCGCGGTACTTTCCCCAGAATGGCCACCATTACCAGGCCAATCGTGATGCCCCACCAGATCGTATTCATCAAATCGAAGACAGAGCGAGCCAGCACATAAAGCCAGGGAACGGATCTCAGCTCAGACGGAAAAATCCAACCTGATGCATAGAGGATTACGACGGCTGAGATGCTGCCCCAAAGAAGAAGGTCGAAGCGCCCGGCGTGGTGCATCTGGTGATCACTATGATCGTGGTGGGCATGCTCCTCTACACTCATCGGCTTCGCCTTTCAGGGCCATCGCTCGCAGATCAAGCAGGAATATCGTACTACACCGGGAAGCCAGGCGTCTGCGTCAAATCAATTCACGCCGGCCACCCATCGACATGTTCATCCAGGTTCCGGAGCGCACAGCTTTAAAGCCTCGCCGGTCGCGTGCTGCTGATCGAGAAACGATTCTGTAAGGCCTGAAAATTCTGCGCTTGTCGCAATGTCTTCGACAAAGGCCGTCCTGAACGCCGGCCAGTCCGGATGGCCATCATTCTGTTCCTGAAGCACCCGCACCTCGGCGTAAAGTACAGGATAGACATCATCAAAGGCCCGGGTCTCAAGCTCGTATTCAGTGCTCCATTCGTAATTGGTGAACGCAAGCAGGTTCTCTGCGGTGATCAGAACCTCCGGATGCACTTCGACAAGGTAGATCAGCTGCGCCTGACGCATGGCCGCGAATGCAATCTGCAGTCGCGCATTCAATGTCGCCAGTTCCTCAAATTCCGGTGCAAGCTCAATGCTTAAATCGCGAAGTGCAGTCTGATACCCCACCTTGGCAGTAAGGTCTTCATTCAAAATGTCGTGCAGGCATTCTTTGAATGTCGAACCTTTCGCCGGCAGCGAAAGCAGCAGGGCAAGAGCAAGAATTGTCGACGAAATGGTTTTCGTCATCTAGGGAACCACGATGTTGAACCAGAAAGGGAAGTGATCAAGGAGACCGATGAACGCAGTGAGCACCGATTGATCGCCTTCAACTTCGATGTCACTCTCGGAACTGGATGCGTTCTCAAGAAGCAAATCCATGATGACGCGTCTTGTGCCCGTGATCGTAACAGTGCCCCCATCGTCTGATCCGATCCTGTAATGCAGGACAGCGTTTTCAATCCAGATTCTCGCGCACTCATCGGTATCAGTGAACTCAATATTCAGGGCGAGATCGAGCCCGTCGGCCTTGGGTCCATTTACCAGCACCGATAGCGTATCGAACAACAGCTCCAGGGACAGCCCTTGGAATTGTGCGCCGCTTTGCGCCCGCACATCGCCGTAATCAGGCATCTGCCTGAGCTCCATCGCGCCTGTGAGATAAAAATTTCGCCATGGGCCGGATTCTGCCTGATACCCCATCTGTTCCATGGCATCGGCCAGCAGAAAACGTGCGGCCTCATTTTCAGGATCATCAAACACAACATGCCTGACCACTTCGGCAACCCAGCGATATTCGCCGTTATCGAAAGAGGCAGCTGCGCGTTCCAGCACAGCCGCCGCGCCGCCCATGAAATCCACATAGCGCGTCGCCGCCTCCTCAGGCGGCAGAGGATGCAGATTGGCCGGATTACCATCAAACCAGCCGAAATAGCGCTGCCAGGTCGCTTTCACATTATGGTTCACGGTGCCGTAATAGTCCCGGTTCGCCCAGACTTTGCCCAGGCTGTCGGGTAGTTGCACCATCTCTGCCGCCTCGACCATATTGTAACCGTGGTTGGCAAGCCGAAGCGTCTGATCATGGATATATTTGTAAGCATCGCGCTGCAGTTCCAGGAACCCGATGAGGTCCGCGTTCCCCCAGGTCGGCCAATGGTGACTGGCGAACAGAACCTCCGTCTCCGCGCCAAAAAACCGGATGGAATCATCAATGTGCTTCGACCACAAAAGCGCGTCCCGAACCTGTGCGCCTCTCGGCGTGTAGACGTTGTGCATGACGTGGGTCGCAATCTCGGCCATGCAGAGGGCCTTCTTTTCGGGCAGATCGAATATGAATTCCACCGGCGCTTCGGCACCCGGCGCGACCTGAAAGATGAACTTCACGCCATCGAGAATACGCTCTTCGCCGGTCTCGCGAATGATGTCATTAGGCGGGATCAGCGGACCCGGTGCCGGCGCTGTGGTCCGGCCCAGCCCTGCATCCACATGCCCTTTCGGATCTGGTGGTAACAGGGGGCCGTACATATACATGGCGCGCCGCCGCATGTGATTGCCCGCGATCATGTTCTCGGAAACTGCTTCTTCTGTGAATTCTTCAGGCGCGAGGACGGGAATCCGGCCCGATGACGCGTCCTCAGGCGAAATAATGCCAATCGCGCCGCCATAGTGATCAATGTGAGAGTGTGTGTAGAGCATGGCCGTAACCGGGCGTGTGCCGAGAGTCTTGTTCACAAGCTCCAGCCCGCGCTTTGCAGATACCTGGCTGATCAGCGGATCAACAACGATCCACCCTCGCTCACCGCGAACAAAAGTCATGACTGAAAGATCATAGCCGCGAAACTGATAAATCCCGTCGGTGACTTCAAACAGCCCGTGAATCTGATTGAGCTGCGCCTGGCGCCAAAGGCTCGGGTTCACCTCAGGCGGCGCATCACCCTCCAGAAAATTCCAGCGCCCAAGATCCCACAGCACCGCCCCGTCATCGTTGGTGACGATGCCATCCGGCAACTCTGCAAGCTTGCCCCTGGTCGCACTCTCAAAATCTTTGCGATCAGAGAAC
The DNA here is from genome assembly GCA_965371465.1 of uncultured Alphaproteobacteria bacterium. GTDB lineage: Bacteria > Pseudomonadota > Alphaproteobacteria > CBDUYM01 > CBDUYM01 > CBDUYM01. The sequence goes on along the minus strand of CBDUYM010000012.1, from coordinate 30,004 downwards.
GGCAGTGCTTCGAGCAGCGCCGCGTTCGCCGCCGCTGTCAGCACACTCGCCGGTTTCGGTGCTTTCGGGTCATCTGCCATACCCAGTCTGTTAGCAGAACCTCCTCCCAATGTCGAAGAGGCGACCGCATTTCGAGACGATTTCCGGCAAGCCGCAAAATCCCTCTGCGTGAACAAGAGAGCGGTGGCTCAATCCCTCATGGCGCGCTCTCTCGGACAGTTTGCTTCGCTCACAGCACTGTTCATGCAATAGTTGGTACGGGAAGATTTGCACTAGGATGCAAATGAACGCGCGGGGGCACGGGCCGATGCGTAACCTATGAGTAGGAATTACTATCCTGAGGGCGACCAGTGGGAGCGCATTGAGCCGGTAGATGCCGGCTGGGATGCCGATGCCCTGAAAGCCGCCATGGACTATTTGAGGTCCGCCAGTTCGAGCGCATTCCTCATACTGCATCGTGGCCGCATCATGGCCGAGGCCGAATGGGATCCTGCCGATGCAGGCGAGATATCACCTGGATATGCAAATCTTACGGTCGGCCACACTGATGACAATCGCGTAATCGAAGACGTCACCTCAATTCAGAAAGGCGTCGTTTCTGTCCTGACCGGTATTGCCATTGGAAAGAAGCTGCTGAAACTGCATACGCCGGTGAGGAAGTATCTTGGCAAAGGCTGGTCGAACGCGACGAACAGAGTAGAAAAGGCCATTACCATCCAGCACCTGCTGAGCCTGACTTCGGGCCTTTCGGAGCAGCTTCGTTTCGAAGCACCGCCCGGTGAAAAATGGTTCTACAACACGCCTGCCTACGCTCTGATGATCGAAATTCTCGCCGAAGTGTCCGGCCTCGATCGAGACACCTACACCAGAGAATGGCTCCTTGATCCGCTTCAAATGCATGAAACCCACTGGGTTCCGCGTATTCAGGTCGGTGACCGGCCGCTTGTCAACAAGCAAGGCCTTGCGACATCGGCGCGCGACCTTGGCCGGTTTGGATTGATGGTCCAAAGGGGCGGTCAATGGAATGGCCAGGATATCATCGGCAACAAGGGCTGGTTGGCGGATTGCCTGCAGTCTTCCAGCAATGCCAATCCAGCCTATGGTCTGCTCTGGTGGCTGAACGGCCGGCCAGGCATATCCATTGGCACAGGAACACAAGCAGAGATCAGGAGCTCCCTCATTCCCAATGCACCGGACGACCTGTATGCCGCACTCGGCGCTCTCCACCGCATGCTTCATATTGTGCCCAGCCTCGACATTGTCCTTGTGCGCCTCGGTGACTTCGGCTCGCCCGAAATCACCCGCGGCCTTTGGGCGCGCCTGAAGGAAGCAGCACCGGTCTAGGCCTCTGCAAAACCGTTGAACTCAGTACATTTTCCCGCCAAACTCCGCCGACAACAAAAATGAAATGGGGGAGATAACCATGGTCGACAGCATACATCCGGAAACAATTGTTCTGCATGCAGGCTACAGGAAGGATGAAAGCACGAACGCTGTGGCCGTGCCCATCTATCAGACGACATCCTATCAGTTCGATTCAACCGAACACGCTTCGAAGCTTTTCGGGCTTGAAGAGCTTGGCAACATTTACACGCGCATCATGAACCCGACGCAGGCTGTGCTGGAAGATCGGCTGACTGCCCTTGATGGAGGCGTCGCAACACTTGCCGTTGCTTCTGGTCAGGCGGCATCGGCGCTCGCCGTCCAAAATCTGGCAAGTGCGGGCGACAACATTGTTTCGTCCACGGATCTCTACGGCGGCACATGGAACCTGTTCGCCAATACGCTCTCGCAGATGGGCATCGAAACAAGATTTGTTGACCCGACTGACCCGGAAGCCTTCCGCGCGGCCACCGATGACCGGACCCGCGCCTACTATGCAGAAACCTTGCCGAACCCGAAACTGCATGTCTTTCCGATCCAGGAAGTCTCGGACATCGGGCGCGAATTTGGCGTGCCGCTGATTGTCGACAACACCGCCGCACCCGTACTCTGTCGCCCCCTCGATCATGGCGCGGCCATTGTGGTTTATTCTCTGACCAAATACATCGGCGGTCATGGCACGTCCATCGGCGGCGCGGTTGTCGATGGCGGCAACTTCGACTGGGAAGCCCATGCGGAACGCCAGCCGAACTTCAGCACGCCTGATCCAAGCTATCATGGTGCTGTCTGGGTCGATGCCGTCAAACCCCTGGGCCCGATCGCCTATCACCTTCGCATGCGCGTGGTTCTGTTGCGCGACCTGGGGCCCGCCATCAGCCCGATGAATGCGTTTCAGTTTATTCAGGGGCTGGAGACGTTGCCGCTGCGCATTCGCGAGCATTCGAGAAATGCCGCCCTGGTGGCCGACTGGCTGACCAGTCAGGATCAGGTCACCAAGGTAATTTTCCCAGGGCTGCAATCCGGTGAAATGAAACGCCGCGCTGATGCCTATATGGCGGGCGGCTACGGCGGCCTTGTCGGCTTTGAGCTCGAAGGTGGCGGTGACGCCGGCAAAAAGTTTATCGACAGCCTCGAAATGCACTATCACGTAGCCAACATCGGCGATGCCCGCAGCCTCGCCATTCATCCGGCATCGACAACCCATTCGCAATTGTCGCCGGAGGAACAGGCGGCAACAGGTGTCACTGACGGTTATGTCAGGCTTTCGGTCGGCCTCGAACACATCGATGATATCGTTGCTGATCTCGAACAGGCTCTCGCCAAATCTGGGTAACGAACGGAGGAGACTAAGTCAGCTCACGTGCTTCCCGCCGGTCCAGCCGCCCGCGCTTAAGTGCGCGGTGGCAAATTCGATTGCCTGGTCTTCCATTACCGTGGCGAGAGAATCGTTGAAGCGGTTGAGAAATCCGTAAAGCGATATGGTTGCCAGCATTTCGACAATCTGTGCGTCAGAATAGTGTTCTTTGAGCTCCCTGAAATGTTCGTCCGTCGCGGCGTTTGGTACGACGCCCGCAGCCTGGGCCAGTGAAAGAGCTGCCTTTTCAGCCGGCGTGAACAGATCGCTCCGCTCATAGGTCCAGAGGGCTTCGACCTTTTCTGCTGAGACACCGAAAATTTCGGCGATATGGGCTGTATGGGCCTGACAGTACTGGCAGCCTGCTGCTCGGCTGGCGACATGGGCGATCATTTCCTTTAACCCAGAGTCAACCAGCGATCCGGGCCCAAAAACCGAGCCGAACAGGCCTGAAAATCCGGCCAGAATCTCTGGCCTCAGGGCCATAACCTGCATGGCGTTCGGCACGAATCCCATCAGATTTCGTGATCGCGAGAGAATCTCTTCCTGATCATCGAGGACCTTCTGGCTCGCGGGCTCTATACGCTGCGACATTTCGCTCTCCCTGACTGCATCAGCACACTATATATAGGGCATAGTATATGACGCGAACGTTGGAGCAACACGCGGAGAACAGCTATGGGCGACCCCTGGTTCAGCCTGCTGACGGCTAATATTGTCACGCCTCTCAGCATCGTTGCCGTGATCGTCGTCGGCCTGCTTCTTGATTTGCGAGCCAGGCGCGGAGTAAATCGGAAGCTGGTGGTCAGAACATGGATAGCGGTCATGCTGGGCTCTGGCGTTGTCATTTTTCTTGCCGGGCGGGCATTTCAATTAGAGCAGCCGGCCCATGTCTTAAGAACACTGGCTATTGCTGGATTCGTCACTCTTATTCTCTATATCGCCGCCTTCCCGGTGATCTTCCGGGATTACCGAAAAGCCGAAGCCCGAACTGAAGGAAACTAGATGCCCATTTCAATGCTTGATCCAGCCTATGGCCCTGTTCTGGAGGCTTTCACCGACTGGACGACGAACCATCCAAAAGTTCAGGCGAGCTTTATTTCAGGCTCAGCCGCACAAGAGACCGCCGATAGATTCAGTGATCTTGATCTGACGATCATCGCTGCCGAAGACGACATGGATGAGCTCTCTGATCAGATGCGCGGCCTGGTGGCCGAGATCGATCCTCTGGTCCTTGAAAACAACTTCGATTTTGGCGGCATGCGTGTACTCAGTCTGATTACAGAAGGCTGGCTCCGTGTTGATCTTTCGCTCGGCGAAATGGACTCCGGCGTTCTCGATCAGCCCCTGATCGCAGTTTACGATCCGACAAATGTCTACGACGGCGTGCCCGATACGCCGGAGCTGCCCGCCCCGCCGAAGGAGCTCATTGAAGGGCATGTCAGCGAATTTTTCCGGGTCCTTGGACTCTCAGTCGTGGTCAATGGTCGGAAGGACGTCCATATCGGCCATGAAGGGTTCAATCTTCTCCGAAATATGCTGATCGAGATGATGCTGATGACCCCGCCAGCCAGCGCCCGGCCGAGCGGCAAGAAGCTCCTTCCTGTCCTCACTGATGATCAGCAGGAACTTCTGAGATCCATCCCGGCAGTCGCCGATGACGAAGCATCCGTCATTGCCGCCAATGCTGGTGTGGCACGCAGCTATCTCCCGTTGGCCCGCAACATCTGCACCACAGTTGGCGCGACCTGGCCTGATGCGCTGGAGGATGCGACCGCCAAATATCTGAACACCGACCCCGATCTCGCTGGCGCCGATTTCGGGATCTAGGCGGACCCAGGACGCATCTGAATTTCGCGTCAGAAGTCTTCGGTTCTAATCAATATGGAACCATTGGATTCCAGACTCTGCGCCAGATACTTGCGTCGGGCTTCATGATTAATGTGCACGCTGTTCGCCTGATAAGTCTGTAGGAGACTCTTCTTGCCTTTTTCAAAATGATCCTCCAGAGCTTCACGGCTGATTGCGCAAGGCACGGCTTCGCTTCCGATCTGTCCGGTGAAGTAAACCAGATCCCTATCCAAATCATATCCGGCAGCCGGATCGTCGAATTCCATGACGCGCTCGTCAACCATTCCCAACACACGAAGAATTTTCATCACTGAAGAAAGCGTGATGTCCCTTATGCCGTTTTCAAAACGCGAGACTGTCGGCGTACTTATGCCTGCCAGGGATGCAAGACGTTCCTGCGTCAACCGCTCGCTCTTGCGTCTCTGTTTTGCCTCTTCGACAATAGCTGGCCAGTTGATGCGAAACTGCCGTTCCATCTCTTCTCCATTCTTTCCTGTAGCGTCGTGCGCAGCGCCTTTGAGCCGAATTCCGATTCTTCGATCGCCGCGAGTGCAAGCGACAGCCGCTTTCCAAGCTGTTCGATTGCCAGCACGACCGCGTCTTCCGCGACCCCAAAGCTGCCCTCGCCAAAGGACAACAGGTGCTTCGCTTGCAGTTTGCCGATATCCAGATCATGAGCTTCGCCAACGGTCAGAGCAATTCGCTGATAGTCCGCATAGTACGAGCCAGCGACCAGATCGTAGGCAGGCGTAAGTCGCAGACCATTCGGGGTATGGAACATCGCGAAGTTCTTCAAATGTGCGTCTGTGTTGCCGACCAGCAAGCAGGCCAGAATTCGACGAAGCAGGCGATCCGCCTCAGCCGGAACGCAGCCTGGCGTGTTGAGGATGAAATGCCCCATGTCCTGGTACGCCCCTTCGTACTTATCGTCGCCTGAATACTTCCCTAACAGTTGATTGAATTCCTCAAAATGCAGACGTCGCCCGGACCGCGCCCTATCGAATCGCGGAATGACCAGTGCCTCTTCGCCAATAGACGGAAGAAACATGATTTCCATGTCTACGATGTCATCGTCTGGCAGCAGATGACGCACAGCCATTGTAGTCAGATACTCCAGTGCGAGAATGTTCTGATGTTCTCCCGAAGATAATTTCGCGATGTGCGTACTTGGCTCCCCAGGTCCGACAGGCAGAAAGCCTTTACCTTTTTTGATCAGGAGCAGCTTTCTTTGGATGCCAGAGAGGGAGGCGCTGCCCTTCATTGCAGCACTCGTTGCTTCATCGGGCTGGTCCAACACTCTGCGCGCAGACTGTTCTGGATCAAGAACAGTGACAGCCCCCGCCAAGTCGCTGCCAAATCCGAGAAGCAGGGCAAATCCGTTGCTCGGAGCTACGTCCAGAACGCGGGCCTGGGCATTCCGAAGCCACCCCTCCGCAACGAGATTGTCGAAAAACGGGTGCAAGCCCCTTTCGTCTATGTAAGGTTCGTCTCGAAGTGGCAGCGTGTGGGCGATGGCCGGCCGGCGTTCGGCCACCCAGGCAGCGTCGTAAATGAAGACACAGCGACCGCCAGGTTCTTCCTGCAATTGTCCCGCATAACCGCCGTCTAGATATACATTTCCCCAAAGTGATTGGGCCATAGCAACTTCATTTCATATTTCGTATATAGATCAGTTTATTTTGAATTTCAGTTTATCACTTTTTTATTTTTAGAGAAAATATGAAGTTCATTTTATCAAGTACTCGAAAAAATTTGGTTTCATACTCTTCATAAAATAGTATTCACAGTTTACAAATTCAATTTTTTTTGACTTTTTATGATCTGTGTTTTATATGTTCATATGTCTTTGAAGTCAATATAAAACAAAGTTTATTCTGTAGGAGATACTCATGGATCTGCCCATCAAAGGTGGCTGTATGTGTGGCGCGGTTCGATTTGAGTTGATCTCAGAGCCTACCGCCTTCGTCGCCTGCCATTGCCGGGAATGTCAGTATGTTTCGGGTGGCGCGCCTGCGTTCAGCCTGCCGATCGCCAGCGACCAGATCAGGATGATAGGCGGCGAACCGAAAATTTTCGAAAACAAGGCCGACAGCGGCAATAGTGTCTGGCGTTCATTCTGTCCGGATTGCGGCACGCCGCTTTTCGCCGGCAGCAGCGCGAGGCCGGAACGCAGTGTAGTGAAAGCTGGCGCACTGGATGACCCGAATGGACTCAAATTATTGGCGAACGTGTGGACGTCCTCAGCGCCGGATTGGGCTCACCTTGACCCGGCCATACCTCACTTCGAGACGAACCCGGCCTGAAACCGACCTCCTGAAACGCAAAGAAACCCCGCCAGCGCGCGCCATAATGGTACGCACCAGCGGGGCCACGCTCAGGAAGGGTGGCCTGAGCGTTGGGGGAGGACTAGCGATGTAAGGTTTTGGGCTGCCCGGCGGATCGAAATGATTTCCCTGCTCACACCAGCCAGGAAACCGTAACCCAGTTAATCACAACCGACGGCGCGATCCATTCCATGTGTCGATGAAACGCACGATCCGGATCGGCACCGGCAAGGGTCCAGCCCTTCAGGAAATTGTTATCGTAATAGCGGCCCTGCACCTGGCCCAGTTCACGCAGATAGAGGATCATGGCGGAGAAACGCGCATAGTTCGTCCAGTCCGCCTCTTGCGTCATCGCCCACATTGATCCCATGAGGGCAAACCCAAGGATGCTGTGCAGCAGAATGTCGAGCGTGAAGATGTCCCGGATGATGGGCATGTGGGGGGTTCTCAATGATCTGATAGCGCGCGGCGCGCGGCCGCACTTCAAGACGATTATTGGTGTAGGCGTGCGGCTGCCGCCCTTCGACAGGCTCAGGGCGAACGGTCGTGGATCGAACTCTGGGTCCCCTACTCCGCCTTCCTGCGGTTGGCGTAGCGGCGTTCGTTGAAGGCTTTGGTGTCAACAGCGGCCTTGACGATCGGGATGTCTTCCACCGCAGGTGCCGGCATTTTGTCTTTCCGCTCAAGCGCCGCCTCAATGTAAGGCGCAAGTTCCTTTTCTTTCCGCGCTTCCTTCTCGGCGACCTTGGCCTTGAATTCGGGCAACACCTCTTCGGCGAACAGGTTCAGGGAAGAGCAGATCTGTTCATGGGTGTTGTTCCCGGCCTGCTGCAACAGGATCACCTGATCGATGCCGGCGGCTTCGAGCTGATTGACGTGATTGCGGAAATCATCCGGCGTGCCGATGCCGGCGGAACGTTCCATCCCTTCGGACTGGTCATCCAGCTCAGCAATCATCTCTTCGGTCCGGTTGCCGCGCATTTTCTGGAATTCTGCGAAATGTTCAGTGTGGCCTGGTATAATGTCCTCGGTTACAAGGCGTCTCAGTGCATAGCCAAAGAACTCGAACCCCTCCTGGCCCTGGCGAATGGCGGTGGCGCGATCATGATGCATGGAAAACGATGAGACCATGGCAATGTTCGCATTCACCCGATGGCCAAGGGGCACACATTCATCAGATTTGATGATGTCGTAGTATATCTCGCTCCACTTATGGGCTTCCTCGGGATCAACGAAGGAAAACGCAAGCGCGCCAAGGCCGTTCTGCGCCGCAATCTTGATCGTGTCGCGGTTGGTGCAAGCCATCCACATGGGAGGATGGGGCTTTTGCAGCGGTTTGGGGATGACGTTCCTTGCCGGGAAGGAAAACGATTTTCCCACATAGCCCGGATAAGGCGTCATCGCCATCATATTGGCGATCTGTTCGGCAGCCTCCAGGCTCATGGCGCGTTTTTCGGGCGCTGGAATATCAAAAGCATGAAGCTCCAGCCGCGTCGCCCCTTCACCGATACCAAAATCAACCCGGCCGTTGGAGATAAGATCGAGGGACGCGATGCATTCCGCCGTGCGCGCAGGACTGTTGTAGTTTGCAATGACCTGGCGGATGCCATGGCCAACACGAATGTTTTTCGTCCGCGCCGCCGCTGCGGCCAGGAAAATCTCCGGCGCGGAGCAATGGGAATATTCTTCCAGGAAATGATGCTCCACCGCCCAGGCATGATCGATACCGATCTCGTCGGCGAGCACAACCTGATCAAGCGCATGCTGAAACAATGCATGCTCCTGCCCCTCATCCCAGGGCTTGGGCAACTGAAGCTCGTAAAATACACCAAATTTCATAATCTCTCCCCCTAATGCAAGGGGCGAGCATAGGCTAGACTGCCACGCCGCCGCAACCGATTGCCGCATAGAGCGCATGAGCTGGCCCCAGGCATTTGCAGACATAGACAGCGTTGTTGAGGCGCACATGGCGGGAGTCTGCGTCCCGGATGACAGTGTACTCGTCGCAGAAATCACCGATCATGGGGGTCGTAGAAGTGCTGACGCAGGCGGACGTTAGCGTCAACATCGCGGCGGATATGATCGTCACGGCGGCGTTTTTCGGCGCGCGAGGCATCTTTTGCTTCATGATCCGTTACTTTCTGTTCATTGATCCCGGCATGCTTGAGCTCGCTTCGCTCCCGGCCTTTCAGCCACAGTTTTATGGCCTCAAGACCGGAAGCAAGAGCGCTCAGAACGGCGGAGATCATCCGTTCTGACCGCCTAAGCCAATTGCGCTGTTTGTCGTCAGGCGAAGTACAACATTCACCAGCGCCATGATGCCACCGACGATGGCGGTCTGGGTCTCGACATCAAGGCCGAGGTCAAAGCCGAAGGCTGTGAGCACGGCCGCTGCGCCGGCAATGAGATTGGCCCAAAGCGTTTTGGACAGGTAAAAAGGTTTTGTATCCATGGGGATTACTCCTGTGGTTGAGGGGGGATGAGATTGTTGCCGCTACGCTTCGCGGGCGCGTCTTGAGGCGTCTTCGTATTCCTGGGTCTGTTCGCGGATCTGGCGTTCGAGATCAGCCTTGATCTGGATGAGCGTTTGTTTCGGGCCCGTCGCGTCGATCTCGGATTGGATCTGGGCAAGGCGCACCTGCAGGTTCATGAGATTGAAGTTGGCCCACAGGGCGTCATCGCGCGCCTGAGCCTGCTCCAGAAACTGAATATCAGCCCGGGTCGCAGGCAGCACATCATCAAGATCAAGCCCTGCCGCCTGTAGAAGGCCAATGAGCCCCAGTGTGATGGTCACCAGCATGGCGAACCTGGCGGCATGAAAGCCTTCCTCTTTCACAGTTGCCGTGAGTTTTTCTTTATCCATTCATGTAATCTCCCTGCTTACGCCCGCTACAATGCGTAGCGGTAAAGGATGTCAACCGACGCAGGTTTCGATCGATTGAACAGGCACTGAATAAGATTCTGGATCGCGCCACCAAACTGGATCGGGTAAGGGGCGCAAAACGTCGAAGCAACAGCGCCGTTAGGCCAGGTCAGACGACGTTTCGATGGTTCGTAAGTAGGCCGGAAACTGTTCGCGGCAATATTCAGAATGCCACTCTCCCCTTCGACCATCACGTCGCGGGCGTCGGCTGCAGTTTCAGCGATCAGCGCGATACGGCCGTAACGGCCTTTGGCCATTGGCGTATCGCCTGTGACATTGGCCATGACCCATTCTGCGCCGGTTCGCGTTTTGCCAAAGCCGCGTCCAGCGATAATTGCCCAGACCCGCCAGTTGCCTGAAGGTTCCATCTGTTCAGGTCGTGCCCAGAACTCCCAGCGTTTGAGTAAGTCCGAAGCCTCATCATTCGTCAGACTTTCGATCCAGCTCGCGCGCGCGGATTTGGTCTGCAAGGCGAGCCAGTTTGCGATTGAGTTCCTGTTTGTAATCTACGGGTTCTCCATCCTGAGATTGCCCTTCCTCGTGACGCGCTTTGCTGCGCGCAGCCAGATCGCCATATTTCCGGGGCAGCATTTTTGCGAGGAGCCATTTGCGGGCGTCGACGCGAAGCCGGGACCGCTGCACCCGCTCTGAATCAAACACATGGGTGATTTCGCCTGATTTAAGCTGCTTCTCGACAAAGTCGTTCGCCCCATCATCGGCGATGGCTAAAATTTCCTCTGCCATCAGCTCGGCACGCGCTTCAAGTGCGACAGCGTACTGATCGCGAAACGCTGCCTGAGCCGGAGCCGCGAGCCAGCGATAAAGTGTCGCCTTCGAGGGCATATCGCCGTCCTGGCAGATCAGCCGGATGGTCTCGCCCGCTGCAATCCGCTGGCAGATGGCTGAGGCAAGATCGTCAGTAAATTTCTTCGGACGCAAGGGCTCCGCACTCTTCCTTGGTATTTCTGAATGACTGTGAATTCGCTCGGTCGTTGGTCACTGTCTTACGCAGTAACGCCAAGCGTGCCGCAATGTCTCGTAAACTGATCGAAAGGTCAAATTTCGCGGTCATGCCGCTCTAAGGCATTGATCGGACAGGCGAAACCCGTTAGTATGCGGACTCTGCTTCAATGTGACTTACAAGTGGTTCAGGCAAATGCGCAAAAATTGGGTTTAACGAACCGCAAAGTGTCCTGGGGCGCACGGCAGGAGCTGATGCACGCCCTGCAATCATTTGAATGACCTCTATTTACCTTGTGAGAAATTGAAGCATGCCAAAATCCAAAAAACCCAGAAAGCCCAAACCCCTTAAAAAGGCCAAGGGCCAGAAATCGGATCAGAACCCGGGCAATGCCCCCGGCAAGTTCGCTGTAAACCGCGACACCGGCCCCCACAAAGGCGTCGCCTCTGTTCAGACCCCGATGCACAATCGCCAACCCCCGCAGCGCGGCGGATAAGGACTGGCGCCCGATCTGTTCCAGCCGGGATGATGGCCCCATGCCGAGGTCGCAAGGCGCTACAGTTCTGATGGTGACGCCTGGCAGTCCTGGTCAGGCTTTCCGGCGTTTCACCCGTAAATCCCAGGTCCGATAATAGTCATCGAGATCATTGAGCACGCCGCGCAGCAGCTCGATGCATTCCGCGTGATAATAGGGGCGTTGGCCAGCCTTGCGGCTGACGTTCCAGCGCCGGCACCAGGCACGCAGGCTTTCGCCTTCACCGACAACATTCACCTGAAGCGACAGCGCCGCCCCCATAAAGAGTAGCCTGGCGCCGTCATACCGGGCCTGGACATCGGCACGATGGTCGTGATCGACGCCATGGGCATTGTCGATGCGGATCAGGGAACCTGTCGCATAGTTCGGGCCGCAGCCAACAGCGTTGTAATCGGTGTAAAAGCGTTCTGCAGCGATTGCCTGCTCAGGTGTGATTGTGCCGTTCCTGCTCAGGCGGCTGAGAACCGGATGATTCTGCTGATCCAGGTTCACATAGTGCAGCACAATCGCCCCGGTCTCGGGATCGCGGTCGCGGATTTCAACGGTATTCGGGTTGTGGCCGAGATATTCCTTTGTCGGGATCTGGCGTTCTTCAGTCTCGTTCATGTCGGGCTGATCTTTTCTTGGGTTCATTTCAGATTTCCTCCACTTCAATCTGAACGCCGACTTTCACTTCACCCCATTGAATGATGGCCTTGGAGACTGTCGCTTCCCTGGTGATGATCTGAAGACGCCTGAGCTGCTCGGTCAGAATACCGCTATAGGCTTCGAGAGGTGGATCGGTGTTAGCCGTACCGCCGCGGATAGTGTATGTAACCCGAAGCGGCCCGTCGACGGCTGGGCCTTTTTGTTCAAATTGTTCGAGACCAGCCACCGTCCGTTGCCAGGCTTCCAGAGACTGCATCTGATACCGCGTCAGGCCCTGACCCTCGAACCTCGCCCGCGCCACTGGCGGTTTGGGCCAGTTCCGTGCAGCAGTTTTCATATCTGCGACTCGTCGCGAGTATAAGACAGGCCAATTGAGCCGCGACGCTTCGTCATGTCTGGAGCGTCGCGCCCGGCTGCCGGTGTAGCGCTCAGCGGATTCGCATGGGGCCTTCCATCGTAGCCGCGTAACGACAGACGTTCATACATATGGCGAAGCGCCCGGACACGACGCAAGCTGGCACGGCTTGGTTGGCTTCTCGCCGTCGCAGTGACGGATGCAGCGGGTTGCGTTGAAGTCTTGGGGCGAGCGCTCATGCAGCTCCGACAGATATTCGCGTAGCCGTCGCGGGTTCTGGGGTGCCGTCTGAATTCGCTCAGCTTGAGCACTGTCTGGCATTCGCAGCATCGTTTGCGCGACAATTTCTTTATCCGGCCCTGGGGCATGTCGGTTCCATTTCTGTTTCGAGAAGGATCAAGGGAGAAACTGAAAACTACACTTTTAATGTCTTTTGACAACAGTAAAAATGTGTTTATGATGGTTGCCATGACCACAGAAATCCATGAACCAGCAGCCCTCAGGCTGAAGACGCTGCGCAGAGCCGCCGGCCTCACTCAGGCTGAAATGGCGGAACGGATGGGCTTCAGGACACCAAGCGGCTACGCCCGTTGGGAAAATCCGGAGCTGGCCGCAAAAGATTTCCTGCCCGCCGACAAGATCGCTCAGCTTCTTGAGATTCTTACGCCGCGCGGCGTCTCGGAAATGGTGATCCGGCAGCTTGGATACCGTGATACTGGCCTGGTCAAAGGCCGGCCTCTGAGCGAGGCTGCGGCAGACAGCGAGAATTCGATGACATCGATTGATGCCGCCAGGCTCAAGCAGGCGTTTGAAGTCGTCGCGGATGTTTTCGACAGCGATCCCGCGAATCAGGGCGCCAGCTTGCACGCCGCTGAGCTCGCCAGCCTCGCCTTCGCCGTCTACGACGAGGCAGCGAACGCGCAGAATCAGGCCAGCAACAGGGCGCGGGGCATTGAGATTCGTAAAATCGCTGAGGACGTGATCCGCATCGCCAAAATGCTGAAGGCCTGATCGCCAAGGCTCTTCGCCAGACAACACTTATCGCGTCAAATCAGAGCGGCAATGGAGGCTCCGTCCCTGTCAGACGCGGTGACCAGATACAGCCTTGTACTTCGCTGCAACTGACAAGCCTGAAGCGCCGAGTTGACCTCAAGCCTACCCCATGAAGTAGGCGTTCAGCTTGTTCCCATCGAGGTCACGGAAATAGCCGGCATAAAAGCCTTCACCCCTCCGCCCGGGCGCACCTTCGTCGGTCGCGCCCAGCTCAATGGCCTTTGCATGGAGCCGATCCACATCAATCTGTTCCGTCACCTGAATCGCCGCCATGCCGCCATTGCCGACTGTTGCAGGCTGCTGATCAAAGGGCTTGATGATAGTGAGGAGCGCGCCGGCGCTGCCATTGGACCAGCCGATAGACGTATCGCCATCCATGGCGCGCGTGCAACCGATCAAGGACAGCAATTCATCGTAAAAGGCAGCGGCCCGCTCAAAATCATTCGTACCAAGTGTTACGTAGCCGATCATGTCTTTTCTCCGATTGAGTGATTTCGTCGGGAAGGCTAGCAGAAGCGCAGCGACCTGGCCAAAGTGTCAACATCATTGACGCTTTTCCGTTCATCATACAGACAACTCCGTTGCTGTAGCACCATGGACACCTTGTGTTAAGGTCTCGATCTGCCAACTGCTCGCTGCATCAGATTGTTGCCTCAAATTGGAGAGATCAATGATGGGTCTTCGTGTTTCTTCGCGTTTCCTATTCGTGTTCGCCGCCATCACATCGCTTGCCACCCTGGCTGGCGGCGGGCTGCACGCGCAGGACCAGAACACAGCCCAGAGCATGCAGACCGGATTTCTGAAACGCATTGTTGCAGTTTCCAGGTTCGAAAACAGATCGTCCTACGAAGGCGGCGGCGAAGGGCTGCTGACCAACGGTCTTGCTGATCAGCTGACCGATGCGCTGATCCGTTCGAACGCTTTCATTGTCCTTGAGCGCCAGACCCTGACAGATGTTCTTGATGAGCAGGATCTGGTGGCCGGCGGTGCGGCTGCGCCGACGGAAGCTGCTGCCATTGGCCAAGTGATCGGTGCGCAGATCCTGATCAAGGGCACTGTGACTGAGTTTGAGGCCGAGGCCAACAGCCGGGGCGGCGGCGTCGCCATCGGTGGGTTCCGGCTTGGCCGCTCGAAGTCGAAGGCACATGTTGGCATCATCGTCCGCCTGATCGATTCCACCACGGCTGAAGTGCTGGCCTCTCACTATGTCGAAGGCGAAGCAGAATCTTCCGGCACAACATTCGATGGCTATTTCGAAGGTATTGATTTTGACAGCGAGGATTTCAAGCGCGCGCCACTTGGCAAAGCAACCCAGCAGGTTATAGATGAATCCGTCGCCATTATCGTTTCTGAAATGCGCCAGGTTCCCTTCACCGCCCGCGTCATCCGGGTGTCAGAAGGAGAGCTTTTGATTTCAGCCGGATCACGCAACAATGTAAGCCCCGGCATGCAGTTCAAAGTCACTTCGCTCGGCGAAGAGATCAGGGATCCCTTCACCGGTGAGAGCCTCGGTTTCGACAGCCATGACATCGGCCATGTCGAAGTCAACCGTGTTCAGGAAAGATTCGCGTTCGCAACACCTGTGGGACAGCTGCCCGGCGTCGCCGTTGGTGACCTGGTTTCAGCGCAGTAGACCTGACAATGCGATGCTTTCTGGCACGACGGCCACTCACTCTAACCTTTGCGGTCCTGATAGCGGTGTGTGGCTTTACAGCTGGCGCATTAGCCCAGAGCTCCGACCAGAATCCAGACCAGATTCCGGGCCAGATGCCGCCTGAGCCGCCCATGTCGCCGGAGCTGCCCCTGCCGCCTGAGCCGCCTCAGGAACCTGTTGAACCACCCCCGGCTGTTCCGCAACAAGAGCCTGAATCACCGCCGGTCGGCGAACCTGAGCCGCCAAACAATGATCGCACCGTTCGCGCGCCGGACCTGCCGGATGTGGGTTATCGGAGTTCAGGCCGCAATCGTGCAGATTACATGCCTTACATCACCCTTGACGGGTTGCTGGCTGCTCTCAAAGACGGTGAGTCCCTGATCATTTCTCGCCATCAGAACCGCATTGTCATCAGAAAAGGCGGTAATGTCATCTCCCCCTACCCTGACATTTCAGATACCATCCGGCGCTAACAGAACCGAGGAAGAGCCTCCATGACAGAAGCCG
Source organism: uncultured Alphaproteobacteria bacterium (assembly GCA_965371465.1). GTDB lineage: Bacteria > Pseudomonadota > Alphaproteobacteria > CBDUYM01 > CBDUYM01 > CBDUYM01. The sequence continues at coordinate 14,456 of CBDUYM010000012.1, read as the reverse complement.
AAACTGCCGCAGTTGATTGCATGAAAGCCTTTATCAAGGCCTTTAATGCGCAAGACCCGGCTGCCATTGCCGATACGTTCAATTTCCCGCACATCCGGCTTGCAAACGGTCGCTTCGCCCACATCGACACCGCCGAAATTTTCATGAAGGGCAGCGAAGCGGGTCGCCCAAGGCTTGAGGCCGAAGATTGGCATCACACCATCATGCGCTCCTGCGATGTCATCCATGCGGGCGAAGAGAAGGTCCACCTCGCCATGGTCATGGACCGCTGCCACGAAGACGGCGAGGTCTATAACTCCTTCGACACCTTCTGGGTCGCTACCCTTCAGGACGGCCACTGGGGCATCCAGTTCCGATCAAGTTTTTTGAGATGATTAAGCGGACCTAACAGTGACATGGAGCCCTTTACATGACCGTGCAATCGCCGACAGATTTGACCCGCAAGGGGCTGGCCAGCGCAACGGGATGCAATCTTGAAACCATCCGCTATTACGAGAACATCTCCCTGATGCCGCCGCCGCGCAGAACGGCAAACGGCTACCGGGTTTATGGCGAAGAAGATGTGAAGCGGGTTTCGTTTATCCTGCGTCTTCGCGATCTTGGGTTTTCCACCGCCGAGACCAGAGGCCTGCTGACGTTGGTGGATGGCCATGACTACACCTGCCACGAAGTCCATGACATTACCGTCAGACACATTGACGAGGTCAAGGAACGCATCCGGGATCTCGACAACATCCTCCATACTCTTGAAGCAATGGCCGACGAATGCAGCCAGGGCGAAGTGCCGGAATGCCCTGTGATCGACAATCTCTACACCGCCGCTTGACCCTGTAGCCGCTACAGGGTGTAGAATTCTGCCTGAATCGGCGAATCGTCGCGCTCGGCAGCATGAGCTATGGGCGATGTGACCTGTGACGCGAAAGTCAAGGTAACCTCCATAATTACCTGAGCGGAGTACAGAGAGAGGTCTGAAAAATATGGTCGAATCAAACGCCTCAGGCACAGGCAAATCCAGTATTGCCAAAATGGGCCTCGACAGCGGCATCGCCGGCCGTGCCATCCGCGTGATCAGCGGTATTGCTGGCACCTATTACTCACTTCAGTTCATCCTGGCCGCCGGAATTTTCAGCAGTTTCGCTGCCGAAGTGGCGGGCTATGCTGCAGCCTGGCTGGTCGCCTACCTGCTCCTCATGTTGCTGCTTGGTGAACGGGTTCTGGCGCGGACCAATCCCTGGATTGGCACAGTCATTTTCCTCTCGCCTGTCTTCATGGTTCTCGGTGCTGATCTCGGCCCAGTCTCATTTCAGGTCGGGCTCATTCTCTACATCAGCGTTTCGCTCATTGTCACAGGCTTGATGCGCTACGGCGGATGTGAAGTCATTGCCATACCAAGCCTGCTATTCGGCAAACGTTACACAATTTATTGCCCCTTCAACGTCGTTGATGTCGTCGAGAAGGCCGTGGGCGAGAAAAAATCAGTGTAACGGGCACGACATCCGAAAATGCCGTGCCCGCCAGTCTGTAACTGATCAGATTGCTGTATCTAATTGTCCGATGGCGTGATTTCCACCCAGCGCGAAGCACTTGTAAGCGTATTTCCGGCAGCCTGACGTGCCGCCAGCATCGCCGCAGTTTCTGAGTCTGCATCTATCAGTGCCTGTCCGGCGCGGCGCGCCTCTGCACTTTCATATTCAACGATCACGACGACGCGGCCGGTGTCCGGACCGGCAAGGGTTGCCCGAAATCCGCGAACAACACCGCCCGTGCCAAGACGTTCATGCTGCGCGCGGCTCTCTGCGATCCGTTCGCCCAGACTGTCCAGCGGCTCGTTCAACTGAAGCTCAAACACCTGGAACTCTGCCGCTTGGCCCGGCGTACCTGAAAACAAAAATGCCACTGCAAATGCTGCAAATGCAGCCAACTTCAATGTAGACATTTTCTCTCTCCTGCCAGCAGGAGGGCGGACCCTCATGGTCCAGTTTTCGACCATACGCTAGTGTATCGTTTCCCCCCTCTGTGCGAGCCAAGAGTAACCACCAAATCCACTTTGTGTCGACGGGCTTTGTGTCAATGGTGCTTCGCTGCGCTATACTCTCTCGAAAAGGGAGTGAATCGAAATGACGGCAGGCATGGTGAGAACGGTTTTGGGCGACGTAGCACCTGAGACCCTTGGCAAAACCATGATGCATGAGCATCTGCTGATCGGATTCGGTCGCTGGCGTCGGGAGGCGAGCCGAACGGAACCAGCAAGCTTTAATGATCCGAGATCATCAGAACCCATCAGCCTCGAGAACCGCCATTGGATCGCATTTTATGGCCGTCATCCCCGGCAATATGCGCTTGATGAGGAAGACATCGCCACAGCCGAAGCCCGGCGTTTTGCTGACGCAGGTGGCGGCACGATTGTCGATGTAACCAACCCCGATCTCACGAGACAACCGGAAGTTCTGAAGCGCATCAGCGCAGCGACCGGACTGCATGTGGTCATGGGCTGCGGTCGCTATGTGAATGGGCATCATCCTCTCGATATGGATCAGAAGTCAGTTGATGATCTTGCCGACGAAATCACCAATGATGTGCTTGAAGGAGCTGATGGGACGGACATCAAGTCCGGTATCATCGGGGAAATCGGCACGGAATATCCCATTCACCCGAACGAGGAGAAGGCGCTTCGGGCCGCAGCCATCGCGCAAGGCCGCACCGGCGCTCCTGTGTCCATTCATCCCGGGCGCGGCATTGATGCCCCCCTTGCCTGCATGGATATTCTGTTGAGTGCGGGGTGTGATGCGACGCGTACCGTCATGGGGCACCTCGATCGTACGCTGTTTGAACTTGATGACTTTCTGCGACTTGCCGAAACCGGCTGCTATCTCGAATTTGATCTCTTCGGACAGGAATCCTCTCACTATGTCCACGCACCTATCGACATGCCCAATGATGCCATGCGGATCAACCTCATTATGGGACTCATCGAGGCTGGCTACGGCGATCGCATCGTCATCGCCCATGACATTTGCCAGAAAACCAATCTCACTCACTACGGCGGCCACGGCTACGCCCATATCCTCGAAAACGTCGTGCCCGTGATGCTCAGGAAGGGCATGAGCGAAGCCGACATCAACAAGATCCTGGTAACCAGCCCGGCAGAAATTCTGATGCTGCAAGCTGTGTGATCAGAGCCCTGCACAGGAGAAGAACGTAATGCGGATGATTTTTGAGCGAGGAGACAAATGAGCAAGAAAGAAATCGTGCGCATCGGCGCACTGAAAGATGTGATCGCCAGCGGCATTCGCGTTGGCGATATGATCATGCTTTCGGGCCAGGTCAGCGTTGATGACGCGGGAGAAGTCGTCGGTCCAGGTGATATCGCGGCCCAGATGGCGCAGGCCTACAGGAATGTGAAAGACGTTCTTCAGGAATTCGATGCCGGTATGGAGCATATTGTCGATGAAACCTGGTTTGTCACAGACGTCAACGATGTCATGGCGAAAGCACGTTCCTGGGCCCCGATCCGGAATGAAGCCTTTGGCGGCAGACCCGACACCACCCAGACCTTGATCGGCATAACGGCCCTCGTGTACCCTGAGCTGATGATCGAAATAAAGTGCATTGCGCATCTGCAGGCCGATGATTGATCTTTACACAGCAGGCACCCCCAACGGCTGGAAAGTAGCCATTTGCCTGGAGGAAACGGAACTTCCTTACGAAGTCCATCCGGTCAATCTCGGCAAGGGCGAACAGTTTGAGGACTGGTTCGTCCACATGAACCCGAACAGCCGCATCCCGGTGATCGTGGATCGGGACGCCGATGATCTCACCATTTTCGAAACCGGCGCCATCATGCTCTATCTGGCCGAGAAGTCCGGCAAGTTCATGCCGACGGACCTGAAGGGGCGCTACGCTGTCATGCAATGGCTCATGTTCCAGATGTCAGCCATCGGCCCAATGCAGGGCCAGGCCGTGACATTTGAGAGGTATTTCCCCGAAGACGTGCCTGCGGCAAAGCTGCGTTATCACAACGAAACCCGCAGGCTCTATGAGGTCCTCAATCATCACCTCGCCGACCATGAATGGCTGGCGGACGAATACTCCATCGCCGATATGGCCAACTGGTCCTGGATCAGATCCCACCGCTGGGCGAGGGTGCCCGTTGACGGCCTCGAACACCTCGAACGCTGGATGGCAGCGATGGAGGAGAGGCCCGGTTGTCAAAGGGGTGTCCTTGTGCCGCAAGGCGCCAGAAACGCAAAGGAGCTCGCCGCCGGTGGCTCAACCATCGCGACGACTTAATTGGGGCTAATTCTGCCCCCAACCCTTCGACAGGATCAGATCGCGCTTGCAAGTTCCGCCTTCAACCGTGCCAATCCGTCAGACAGCTCCTGACCGACGGCTTTGTCGACATGGTAACCTTTGAAGTGCTCGATGTAGTGATCGAGATTGATGGCGGAGTTTGCGCGCTCTAACCGAGCGAACTCGGCCTTGGCTTCGTCGACATCGTCGAGGTTCATGAGAGCGACAACGCGGCACATGCCATTGTATTCTGATGGTGGATTGGCGTGCAATTTCGCAGCCTCCGCGTAATTCCGGCAGGCGAGCTCAGCGTAGCCTCGGAACGGGCGGGTCCAGATAGCGCCCAGCGCATCATCGGGAAACATGTCTTCGAATGTTTTGAGGAGCGCGAGGCCCTCCTCCGCCCGCCCGGCTCGCGCGTAGGCGACGCTGGCGGAGACAATAGAAAACGGGTAGGAGAGAAAGAGATCAGGGCGGCGCGCGATGCGGTCTTCATAAATGCGGATGGCAACTTCGGGCCGACCGTTTGCCCAGTTTGCGTGCAGGGCGCCCCACAGGGCCTCGGCATTGTCAAATCCCAGCCTGACTGCCTGGTCTGCCTCATAGAAGGCCTCTTCCCGCTCTGCCGCAACGTCGGGCGCCCATCCATGGGCGGCGCGCCACCCCAGATACATTGCCAGAACGCCGTGTGCAAGATCGTAGTCAGGGTCAAGCTCAATGGCCCGGCGTGCATCCTGAACGCCGCGCGCCACGGTATCGGGACGCCAGTCCCAGGTCGCTGCCAATGCCCGGCGCGTCAGTTCCCACGCTTGCAGATTCTCTGGCGGCTGGCGCAATGCGCGGGCAGCCTCGACCCGGGTAATGACGCCACCCAGAGTGCCCACAACGCCTTTGGCAATCTCGTCCTGAATGGCGAAAATGTCGTCGGCTGAACGGTCAAATTTCTGCGACCATTTCTGTTCGCGATCTTCGATGTTCGTCAGCTCTGTCGAAACGCGCAACTGGTCGCCGACGCGCCGCACACTGCCGGTCAAGGCATATCGGCTGCCCAGATCCCTGGCGATCTGCAACGCATCCTGGCCGGCTTCAAGTGTCCTGCCCACCGCCTGACGTGGCGCGACCTTGATGCCTTTTACTGAAGTAAGGAGCGTGGTGATGTCGTCCGTGAGGCCCTCTGCCGTCAATTGCTCGACCTCGTCACTTGCTCTGGCCCGAAACGGCAGAACGACAACCGACAGATCATCCGATACCTGTTCAATCGAAGTGGTCTTCGCGCCCTCATCCGGCGACTTCGTATCCTCCGAACGCGTTCCTTGCGCCCAGGCAAGAATAAGCACAAGCGGGAAGCCGACCAACAGCAAGACAAGAACCAGCTGATCAGCCCAGTCCGGCAGCTTGAGCGTTTGCTCCAGCGCCACGGCCACCTGCAGCAACAGCCACGACACCCCGAGATAGAGCGCACCAAACTGGACCACACGGCGCTTCCAGAGCTTTTTCAGAATGTCAGCACCCAAATCTCTTCCCCCTCCTCCCAAAGGTCCTGCCAGACTTCACCAATAGTTGGTAGATCGCGCCACTTTGATAGCTGAGATGGGCGCTCCCAGTTCCGTGTTTATGTGATATATTTCAGTGACTTAATTGATTTCGTAGGGGTCTGGCACAGGCTTTGCGTATTCTCACTGTAGAAGCCCGCAGTCTGCAGGCCTAATGATGGTGAAAGGAAAACCCATGGCAACGCGAAGGATCGCAAACAAAGATTCGATATCAGTCGGGATCAGTTTTGGAACGGCCCTCGCCATGATCGCATCATGGTCGGTAAACAGCAGCGTCCTTTGGGCAATACTCCACGGCTTTTTCAGCTGGTTCTACGTTATCTATTTCGGCATCAAGTATCACTGGTAATTCTCTCAGCGCTGCCCCTCGGCAGTCTTTGTCGCGCAGTCTTTATTGCATGGGCAGCCCCGACTACACTGCGGCATGATCCGAGCTCGCACTTTCAGATCCGCACAAGCATTGCGGAAACATCTCGACGACGTCGAATTCTGGTCGCCTCATCTGGCCGAAGTGCTGGATCGGCACGACTTGCATGCTGAGGGCGCAACGCCCGTCGCCGGCATCGGTGGAACCTATCCGACTTTTGTCATCGGTGATCTGGTCGTAAAGCTCTTTGGCTATCACCCATTGTGGCGGGAAAGCTTTGCGGCCGAACAGGGCGCGTTGGCGCTTGCAGCCTCAGATGCCAAGATTTTCGCGCCAGGGATCATCGCGGCCGGCGAGCTTGATGAAAGTTCCAAAGCCGCATGGCCCTATCTGATTATGGACCGAGTTGCCGGGATTTCATGGAGCAGAGCTGATCTCTCATATGATCAAAAGCTTAATGTCACCCATGATCTTGGCCGGCAGGTCCGGCGGATTCATGCCCTGCATCCTTCCGGCGCTGTAACCGATAAGGACTTCGCTGGCCTCGATCTGACAGCGGCGGCGAAGGAAAGCTCTCTTCCCCTGCATCTGATCGCCGGGATTGGTGAATTCGTGGCCAGTCTGCCGCCCCTCGGCCCTGTCTTCGTCCATGGCGATCTCAGCCAACGGCATCTGTTCACCGAGCAGGGACGCCTCAGCGGTATCATCGACTGGGGCGATGCCATGGTGACAGACCGGCACTACGAGATTGCCAACCTCTTTTTCAGTCCTCTCAATTGCGACAAGACGCTGCTGGCGGCGTTTCTGGATGGTAGCGACTGGCCAATGCCCGATGATTTTGCCGACCGCGCACTGGCATTCGCGATCCGCCGTCAGGCTTTCGGCCTAGCGCTCCATCACACGATGGATGTCTTCCACCTGCTGCCAGGGCTCCTGCCGCTTGATGACATCGGGACGCTTGAGGAGCTTGCAGCAATTCTCTTTGTGGCAGAGGCAGATTGACCCGCGGCATGCCCTTTCCTGATCCCGCAAGGCTCCCGCTGCCGCCCATTCTCCCCTATACTCCGCCTGGGCTACATTGATGCATTTTTACATGCAGAGCCTTTTGGACGAAAGAAACGGAAGAAGAGAAAGGAACAGCCATGAGTGACGTATCTGCGAAGTCGAATTCTGTGATCGCTACTATCATCATCGGGCTTTCAGGGATTCTCACGCTTGCGATGGGCGCAAGTGCCGCCATTGATCCTGTCGCCACCCTCAGCTTCCTTTCGGCCGGTGATCTTGGACCGGATATGCGAAATGAGGTGCGGGCATATTATGGCGGCCTCAACATCGGCTTGGGCCTTGTACTGCTCTATTCGCTCCGGCGCACTGCTGAGGCAAAGGGCGTGCTTATCACCGTCATCGTTGCCTTTGCAGGCACGGCCACTCTTCGCATTCTCTCGTTCGCTATTGAAATGCCCGCCAGCGACTGGCCACTCATCTTTTTTGGCCTTGAGAGTGCCACAGCGGCCCTTCTCTATCTCGCCCTAAGGCTGGATCAGGGCTGAAAATCGCGGTTTTGGGTTTCTGACGTGGATCGGTATACTCCCCCACAGTAAGGCTACGGGGGGCAAACTCACTTGGGTCGATTTCTTAACGAACTGAGGCGTAGAAAAGTATTCCATGTCGCTGCAGTCTATGCCGTGACCGCATGGCTGCTCGCGCAAGGCTTGGCCCTTGTGGCCTCCACCTATGGCGCGCCTGAATGGGTGCAGCCGATGGTGGTCGCTCTCCTCCTCGCCGGATTTCCCATTGCAATTATCCTGGCCTGGGCCTTCGAAGTAACCCCTGACGGCCTGCGGCCAACAGGACCGGAAGAATCCAAAGAGGTTGTAGGATCAGGCGTCAGATTTGCCATAATCGGGGGCAGTCTGTTGTCGGCTCTCGTATTTGCAGGCGCGCTCTCCTACTTCTACCTGACGCCCAGCGATCAGATTGTCATTGAGATCGTGCGTGATCGGCCACCTTCCATCGCTGTTCTCCCCTTCGTCGATATGAGCGAAGACGGCGATCAGGAGTATTTCGGTGACGGCCTGGCAGAGGAATTGCTGGACGAATTGTCCCGTGCAGATGGCCTTCGCGTCATCGCTCGTACGTCATCGTTCCAGTTCAAAGGCAGGAATGACGACATCCGCAATATCGGCGAGGCCCTTGATGTTTCTTATGTCCTTGAAGGCAGCATCCGAAAAGCCGGCTTGCGTCTTCGTATCACTGCACAGCTCATTGATGTCGCCGATGGTTCCCACATCTGGAGCGAACAGTTCGACCGTAACCTTGATGATATCTTCGCGATCCAGGACGAAATTGCTTCAGCGATTGCTGGCCAGTTGAGAGTTTCGCTCCTCGGCAGGACTGAACGTCATGAACCTTCCGTCGCTCTTTACGAGCAATATCTGATGGCCAAGTCGTTGAGTGAGAAAAGCAGCCAAGACACATTGAGCGCCATAAGCATTCTCGAAGCCATTGCGCTCGAAGATCCCGACTTTGTTGACGCGAGAATCCTGCTGGCAAGGCTCTATGTCTACAACACTATCTACGGCCTGCAAGACACAGTGACCGAGTACACCCGAATGGTGCCACACCTCAATCATGTCCTGGCGCTTGAACCGGACAACGCCCCGGCACTTCTGCTCCAGAGCTGGTTGGGCTGGTCGCAAACCGGCAGCTTTAGCGAATTTGTTGAGATATCACATAGCCTGAACCAGCGCTTTCCAGACGATCCTGAGATTCTTGCGGGAAACCTTTGGGGTTTTCTTGACTTTCCTGATCCCGAACTTGATGAAGCGTTCGCCAGGCTCTGTGATCGGCTCCTGTCAATCGATCCCCTGAACATCGGCTTTCTGAGATCATGCGGAGTTGCTTCGTATCTTGCGGGAAACATGGAAGAAGCCAGGCGACAGTGGCAGTTTGCAGCAGATCTTGGTGACCGGGATGAGTATATCCACCAGTCCTATCTCTTCTATCTGGCACTGAAGAATGAAGAGATTGAGGAGGCGAGAGAGATCGTTGATCGCCTTACAGAAATCAGGCCGCGGAACTCGCCACATCTGATGCTGCGTCGTCTGGAAATCGCTGTGGTCGAAGGCGATCTTGATACTGCCGCTCAGCTTGAGGCCGATCTCGACTCCTTGAGATCGGACATGTTCTTCACACCCGGAATCATGTTCCTGGCCAACGCTGCCCTTGGCCGCGAAGAGCGTGCAATCAACTTTCTGGAGGAAGGCATCAATATGCTGGATGAAGCAGCCATGCATTCGTTCGGATTTCTCGACCTGGACTGGCCGCCCTACGGCAAGAGCTGGAACGAGATCGCCAGGATGAAAGAGCTTCGCGAGAGGGCTTTCGGGGTCGGCACTGCTGAAAGGATGATTGAAGTCCTCCTTGCAGTAGGGGCGCAGCAAGGATGAGTGCCGAATTTCTGGAATCCCTCTACTACGTCGCTGAGATTGTCGGTGTGATTGCTATCATTGCGTCGCTCCTGGGCCGAGCGAGAAAATCAGTTCGCCCCGGAATTTAGCGATATGATCAACGAAATGCTCAGGGAAATAGAAGAGGACCGAAGCTGAATGGGCGATTTCCTGAAAGAGCTCCGACGCCGCAAGGTGTTCCAGGTGGCTGCGATCTATGCGGTCACGGCCTGGTTGCTGGCCCAAGGGGCGGCCCTCGCAGAATCGTCTCTGGCACTTCCAGCCTGGTTTGATGCCGCCATTATTGTGACGCTGGCTCTTGGTTTTCCAATTGCCATTATTCTTGCCTACGCCTTTGAAGTGACGCCGGATGGTCTTCGCCGTACAGGTGCATCAGAAGATGAGGCAGACGACAGACGACAGCGCGGGATTGCTGTTCTGCCGTTCTTGAACATGTCAGATGATCGTGAGCAGGAATTTCTCGCCGATGGCATGACCGAGGACCTGATCACCAAACTCGCCTTTCAGCTCGATATGATGGTGATTGCCCGGAACTCATCCTTCCACTACAAGGGAACATCGCCAGACGTCCGGGAAGTCGGGCGTGAACTTGGGGTTCTCTATGTGCTGGAAGGCAGCATCCGCCGAATGGGGGAGAACACCAGGATTACAGCCCAGCTCATTGAAACTGAAAACGGCAGTCACATCTGGTCAGAAAACTATGACAGGCCCACCAGCGAAATCTTCAATGTTCAGGATGAAGTGGTGGAGGCCATTGCGGCAGCACTGAATTCTTCACTCAGAATTTCTGAAGCGGTACATGCCCGGCAAAAACCCGCTGAAGATCTGGAAGTGTGGGAATTGCTGGCGAGATCGAATGTCTCTCAGGGCAAGGTCACAGCAGAAACTCTTAGGGAAGGGGAATCCTGGGTGGATCAGGCCCTGCAAAAAGATCCCGGGAATATCAGGGGCATGGTGATAAAGGGCGTCATGATGTCCACCAGATATGCAAATTTCGACGACACCATGGAGGCTGCCGCCTTCAAGGCAGAGACCCTTGATTTGCTGAAAGGGGTGCGGTCGAAAATCGGTGGCGATCCGAACCTTATTGCCATGCTGGGCATGGGCCTGGTCCAGCTCGGTGAACACGCCGAGACCATTGCGCTGCTTGATGTGGATGACCCGGCCCTTCGGCAATTCACGATGTATTACATGGCCCTCGGCTACGCTCTCGGCCTGACCGGGGAGGCTGAACGGGCCGTCACGCTGATGGAAGAGGCGAGGCGGCGTGATCCAGTTGGTTTCACAGGCGGATGGTGGCAATGGCTTGGCCAGAGCTATGCGTCGGCTGGCCGGTTTGAAGACGCCATCGCTGCCGTCCGCGAATCCATCCGACAGCAGCCCGATTACGTCTGGTCCTGGATACAGCTTTCAATCTGGCTTATCCGCGAAGGCGATACATCAGGTGCCGCAAGAGCCATCATGGGCGCACGCAACGTAGAACCCGACCTGACCCCCGAAGCCCTCTCTCAGAAGTACGACAATCTCGGCATACCCGAGCCCATAAAGGGCGGGCTGGTCCGCCGGTTCCGCCAGGCCTTTGAAGCTGCCGGCCTTGATTAGAATTCCTCTTGATTGCGATCAATGCTCTTTTCCACGCCATGGGCAGACTCCAAGTCACACAGCAGCCTTGGCACGGTGACGTGTCTCGACGGCTTCTAGTTGGACGCAAAGGAGGAATATTATGGATATCATCACAGTCTGGTGGGTTGGCATGACTTGCCTGTTTGTCTTCGCCCTTGCCATGGACTATTTCGCACCGGAAGACACAGGCGATTTGCCTGATACCCCGGCAAGGCGGCTTGCAAGGGCTTCGGCTACAATCACTGATATTCCGAAATCAAAGCCCTTCACGACATTTGAGCCCGAAAGCCTCGCCGCTGATTGATTGCAGGCTGGACGGATCGTCGACCGCTGGCGGGAACACTGGCAGGCAGCTTTTCTGCTTGTTTACGTGATGTGAAAATCCACGCCCAATAACCGCAGCCGAAGGTTCCTGGCAACGCCCCGGGAGGCTTCATTCTCCCAGTTTGTGCTGTAGAGCGGTTCAGCCCCGAGCCTGGTGATGGCGGCTGCCCAGGCGGCGGCCGCAGTAGCCGCGTGACCGTGGCCGCGATAGTCCGGCAGGGTCTCTATCCCGGCCTCATGCACAGCATCAGTGATGCGCGAGCTGCCACAGATCGACACGGCATGGCCGTCCGCGATGACTGCCATCAGCGGTCGCCCCTCGATCACGTCAACTCGCCACGCCTCAAGGCCGCCGGTCAGCAGATCTGCGTTGTCTTTAGTAATCGCAGTTGCGTCAAAGTCGCCTGCCAGAATTTCCGCGGGAAACAGGAACGCCGGCCCGGCCCAGATACGCTTAATCGGCCTATGTGACGGAAGGAGATCGGCGTAAGAATCAGCATGGCGAGGCTGGCGCGACGGCGTGTCGCTCACTGGCTCTTTTTCACAGAGCAATGTCAGCCCCTTAATCAGCTCTTCTGGCAGGTCGGCATGGAAACGCCAGAGATTGTTGCCGACGTTGCGATGAAGCACGAACATGGGAGCTTCGCCACCGTCTGGCCCATCCAGATTTACAAGACGACCAGCCGCATCATGCCCGAATAGCGCTTGCAAGCGTTCTTCTGCGAGCAAGTTTGACACATCGTTCATCGAAGCGGCCGAAGCCAGACGCGGCTCGGCCACGATCCAATGGCAGCTGATGTTAACCTAATGAAACGGCGAACCATCGCCGCGATCAGAAAAGGGGATAACTTCTGCAGTTGCGACTGATCTTCCTTTGGCCCTGTTTGCCGCGTGCAGGAAGGGCATTGAAAGACCCATAAGAATGGTTGCCAATGGCGGACAGTTGCTAAGCACGCAATCAAAACACGCGATCGTCATGCCACTGAGGAGAAGAACAATGCCGGTGGGGGATCGCACCATACGCTCGCTCCGAAAATTCCTGAAACCCGAACACGCAACGTGATGATCGCATTCAAACCGTGCTGGCGGTAAGAATGTCAGAAGCAGCCGGAAATTAAAAGGAATTGGACACATCTTTTTGCAAAATTCGACAAGTTCGATAGTCTTTCGAACTTCGACGCCAATCCCACTTATCAGTGAACGAGAGCATCATGAAACTGGCAAACCAACTGAAACATCTGGGAACAGAAACAGCTTTTGCCGTTTCTGCAGCTGCAGCCCAATGGGCCGCCGAGGGAAACAGGGTCTTCCCATTTCATCTGGGCGACATAAACATCGCGACCCCTGAGAACATCGTCGAAGCCACAAAAAAGGCGATTGCAGACGGCTTCACAGGATATTGCCCCGGCGCAGGCATTCCGGAGCTGCGTGCAGCGATTGCCAGGGACGTGGGTGGCAAGCGTGGCATGACCTATACGGCCGAAGACGTCTCAATCCAGCCGGGCGGCAAGCCGGTGATCGGCAAATTTCTCATGTCGGTGATGAATCCGGGGGATGAGGTTCTCTACCCCAATCCGGGCTATCCAATTTATGAATCCCAAATCGAATATAACGGTGGCGTTGCAGTCCCCTATGGTTACATCGAGACAGACACAGGGTTCGCTCTTGATCTTGACGCCATAAAATCTTCCATCACCGATAAGACCTGCGTTCTGATCTACAACAATTTCCAGAACCCAAACGGTGCCCAATCCTCCCGCGCCGAGATGGAGGAGCTTGCGGCGCTGGCGCTCAGGCACGATTTGTGGGTCATGGCCGATGATGCATACTTTGAAATTCAGTACAGCGGCACTCCGATTTCCATTGCCAATCTCCCCGGCATGCAGGAGCGCACAGTCATCCTCTACACGGCTTCAAAACGCTTCGCCATGACCGGCTGGCGCCTGGGCGCGGCCATCGGTCCGCGGGCTGTCATCGACGTGATTTCAAAGTTCAACACCAATCACGAAAGCTGCACCACGCATTTCATCCAAAAGGGCATGGTCGATGCTATAGAAGGCGACACGTCAGGCCCCGACGCCATCCTGAATACGCTTCGCGAGCGCCGCGATACCGCCGTCGCAGGTCTGAATGCGATCGACGGAATTTCCATCGCAGCGCCGAACTCGACATTCTATCTGTTCCCGAACGTCAACAGGATCATGGAACGAAAAGGCCTCAGCGATGTGAACCAGCTCATGGACCTAGCACTCAGGGAAGCCAACGTTTCCTTCTGCACGCGAAAACACTTCGGCCGCCCCGCCGCAGACGAAAAAAACATCTACATCCGTTTCGCCTATTCCGGGATAGAGGTCCCGGACATTGAAGAAGGCATGATGAGCCTGAAAACGTTCTTTGAAGCATAGCGGGTGCGGATCTCCGGTCCTGGCCTGGATATCTGAAGTGCGACAAGGGGCGAAAAGCAGTTTCATCATCGGAGTCTGGTCTCTATGATGACCCACCGAAGCGCGGTTGCGGAATGTCAGTTAAGCTTTGTTGCCAACCAGTTCCAGATTGCAGACCAATTCCAACTGGAAGTGAGAACATGCGCAGAACGTCCTCAAAATCGACAAAGAAGATTGCACCTTTTCTCGGAGCAATGCTGTTTTCAGCCCTTGCGCTTTCCGCCTGTTCGGCCCTTGACCTCGGCTTCCTGTCGGGCAATGGCAACGAAACTGCGGGATATGATCCAGATTTGACCATGGGCCAGCAACTGCTCGATCTGCAGAAAACCTATGAAGCCGGTGTAATCTCCGAAGCCGAGTACGACAGAGCAAAAAGAGATATCCT
>CBDUYM010000011.1:0-117731 GCA_965371465.1 uncultured Alphaproteobacteria bacterium | reverse complement strand
CATCGACGACGGGACGCGCAGCAAGCCAGACCAGCGCCATCAGGCCGAAGAGGACCGCTAAAACGATCCATGGCCTTCGACCTCTGCGCGCGATGGAGGAGTCGTTCATTTCGGTGGTGACACAATCCTGATCAAAACCATGGCGCAGGGTCAGTCCTTGCCTTCCCGCGTGCAGGAGAAATGATCCGGCTGCAGCAGCAGACAGACCTTGCAAGACTGGTCCTATCGACAACGCCCCTTGCTGTCAGCTTGACGCACATACGAAGGCGTGGAAATTCCTCGAACTGAAATGCTGTGCGCATGCTGTGCTCTTTCTGTACTGGATCTCAAATACTCGGACTCAAGCTATCCTGACGCGTCCAGTGGAATTTGTGAAGGAGCGGAAGTCAACGCACACTTGCAGCTACGAAGGCTTGCCGTCGAATGTCCGCTATGGGTCAGGACCGGGCGCAGATTTTCAGAATTACAGAATTGCGTTCGCTCTTTGAACTTCCCACACAAACCTTATGTTCGTGGCCTGCATCCGCGTGGCAATAGCCACGAAACACGCACGTCCAGCTCTCGGATGTCCGCATGTGGCTATGAGCAGACCAAAAGCACCCAGATTCCATTTCTGCTCAGTGGCGTACAAGCAGCTTATATATCTCCATCACAATGATGACGGAGAGAGCTGTGCCAGCGAGTAGGAGCCAGGTCTCGATGGGGACCGGTGCAATGTCGAGCACTGAATTGAGCCCGGGAGTGTACATCGCTATGATGTGAATTCCCTGTGCCGCGAAGACACCTATAACGAGGAAGGGATTGTTCTTCAGGGGAACGACAAACGCCGATCGGGTCTCCGAACGGCAATTGAAGACATGCGCGTTCTCGAAGAGGATGAGAAGCAGCAAAAGTGCATTGCTCGCAGCAAATGGCTCCCAGCCGGCGGCATTGACGAACCAGAAAAAAACGAAGCCCGCTCCGCCAACAAACAGCCCCGACAAAATGGTCTGTTCAATCATCTGGCGGTTGAAAATACCTTCCTTTGGCGGCCGTGGTGGACGTGAAAACACTCCCGGTTCGCCCTTCTCGAAGGCAAGACCCACATCCTGAATGCCCTGTGTAACGAGATTGAGCCACAGCAGCTGAACCGCCGTCAGAGGCAACGGCAGGCCTGCACCAATTGCGGCTACGAAGAGAACAATCTCGGCAGCTCCTGTGCTGATGAGGAGATAGATCACTTTGCGGATATTGTCATAGGCGATCCGCCCCTCCCAAATGCCGTCGGCGATGGATGACAGGTCGTCATCTGCCACGATGAGATCAGCAGCATTACGCGCCACATCAGTCCCCGATCGTCCCATGGCCGCGCCAACGTCGGCACGAGCAAGAGCAGAGGCGTCATTCACGCCGTCCCCGGTAACGGCGACAGTGTGACCGGCGCGCTGCATCGACTGGATGATTGCAAGCTTCTGCATCGGACCAACGCGGGCAAAAATTCGGCCCCGGGCGACTTCAGCATCGAAAGCAGCTTGATCAGTTTCAAGATCGGCAAGTGCTGGCCCGGTGATCACATCGTCTATACCCTCAGCGAGGTTAAGGTCACGTGCGATCGCGAGCGCGGTCAATGGATGGTCGCCGGTGATCATGCGGACGGCAACACCTGCATTCTCGCAGCGCCGAACAGCTTCTGCCGCCTGCGGACGCAAAGGATCAATAAGGCCGACAAGGCCCAGAAAATTGAGCTCTTTGAGCGCCGCTTTTTCCACATTTTCGACATTGCCGGACGCGACCGCCAGGACCCGGTGGCCATCCTGCGCGAGGCGTTCCATTTCGTTGGTGATCGCGTGAATATCGACGCCCTTACACATCGGCAGGACGATCTCTGTCGCTCCTTTGATAAACGCGTTGAGACCTTCGGGCCCTTCGTGGAATGAGGCGGCGAAAGCGTCAGCCGCATCATAAGGAATGCGGGAAACACGTGGCAAGACTTCTGCAAGATCTATCGGGTCGATATCTTTACTGCGCGCGAGCATGAGGAACGCCCCATCGACAGTGTCTCCGATCACCTCGACATCATCGTTCCCCGAATCTCTGAGACTTGCCTCATTACAAAGCACACCTGCTTTGACCAGACTCATGAGTTCTTCAGAGGTCTGCTCGGCGATTTCGGAATCGAAATCTGCCTGATGGTCTGTGTCGGTGTGTAGATCGCCGATTCTGGGCAGATGAATGATACGCACAGATAGCTTGTTCTGGGTAAGCGTTCCCGTCTTGTCAGCAGCAACAAGTGTACATGCACCGAGACTTTCGACGGCCGCCAGTTTCCGGACAATCACGTTGCGGCGCGACATCCGCGTGACGCTGATGGCAAGCGCAACAGTGATAGCCACCGGCAGGCCTTCCGGGATGGCCGCAACAGCGAGGGCAACGGCAGTGAGAAAGATTATTTCAGGGGGAACTCCCTGAATGAGTTCCACAATAGCGATCAGGAAAATGACAGGGATCATGACCGCAGCAACAATGCGCGTAAACTGCTCCATGCGCCGGATTAGCGGAGGCGCCAAATCTTCGCTGTGCTGGAGCGCCTCGGCCACCCGACCCACTTCGGTCCTTCGCCCCGTTGCAGTCACGATACCGCGGCCGCGCCCCCTGAGAAGGGTTGTGCCGGCATGCAGCATGTTCGCCTGATCGGCGAGAGGCGTATTGGAAACAACAGCTGCTTCAGCGTCCTTTGCCGCCGGAACTGATTCACCGGTCAGCAGCGCTTCATCGGCCTCAATCCCCTGGCCCCAAAGAAGTCGAATAGCTGCCGGCACTTCCATGCCCGCCTCCAGCCGGACAACATCGCCTGGCACAAGATCGCGGCTGTCGACGTGTGCCCACTTGCCGTCTCGGGATACGATCGAAGTGGTTTGTACGAAGATGTTGAGCGCGCGCGCCTTCTGATGTGCCCGCCACTCCTGAACGGTGCCGATGATTGCGTTGATCTGAAGTGCAACCGCAATGAACAGGCCGTCCCCGATCTCGCCGAGGGCAAAGGAGACAGCGCATGCGATGAGCAGGAGGTAGATGAATATATTCTTGAACTGATGCAGGTAGACGGCGATGAGGCGCTTTGGCGGCGCTTCGGGCACGACGTTCCGGCCATAGAGAGCTTGACGTCTGAACACGTCGTCCGTTGCCAGCCCTTCAGCAGCCGAGCGCAGTTCCGTGAGAACTTGATCGCGCTCCAGCGCATGCCATGCCTGGTCTAATGAAATTGAGTCCACGCGATGCCCATCCCAGTCACTGTTGTTCCCTTGAAATGATAGCAGGCGCTGCGCTCCTTATGTGTGAAGAAGCGTTCTTCCTGTCAATACTGATCCCGTCTTTGAGAATGGATTCCGATGGCAACCGGGCGACGCTCTTGCCAGCCAAGGCTAGAACGGGCAACCAGGCTGCGTACAAGGTCCGTCGCCTTGACGAGATCAACAGAGGTGCCGGTAGAGAGGTCGTCCATCGTCACAGATTCGGCCGCAATCCGACCAATGGATATCACTCTAGCGTCTCACCGATCGATGATCACCGAAATTCGTCTAAGTCCTTGCCAATGGGATTGACCCTCTGCTCTCCTGTGCTCGCCACACCTGGGTTTTATCTGAAAGGGACAGATCAATCATGGCGAATCTACCGAACGGGGCCGCCCTGAGCGATCCCGCCGCACTTAAAGCCCGCTCACTGGAGCTGCACGAAACATTTCGCGGCAAGATACAGTCTTTTCCAAAATGTCCGATTCATGGCCTTGATGACTTTGCCTATTGGTACACGCCGGGTGTGGCGGAGCCCTGCCGCGAAATCGAACGCAATCCTGAAGACGTCTATCGTTACACAAACAAAGGAAATACGGTTGCGATTGCAACAGATGGCAGTCGGGTATTAGGGCTTGGCAACATTGGTCCGCTTGCCGGCCTTCCGGTAATGGAGGGGAAAGCGTTGCTCTTCAAATATCTGGGTGGTGTGGATGCCATCCCAATCTGCCTTGCAACCAAAGGAACAGAGGATTTCATACGCACAGTAAAGGCGCTTGAGCCAAGCTTTGGCGCGATCAATCTCGAAGATATTGCCCAGCCAAGATGCTTTACAATTCTTGACAGGCTTCGGGACGAACTTTCCATTCCGGTCTGGCACGACGATCAGCAGGGCACAGCGACGGTCGTTCTGGCGGCATTGATTAACGCACTCAAAATCGTAGAAAAAGAGCTCTCCGCAGTGAAAATCGCTCTCATCGGAGTCGGTGCGGCGAACGTTGCCGTCTACCGAATTCTTGCGAGCCAGGGGATCAATAAAGAGGCTCTGATTGCCTGTGACAGCGTTGGCATTCTACACCGGCAAAGATCAGACATCGAAAGAAGGCAGAGTGAATATTCCGACAAATGGAAGATATGCCTCGAAAGTAACTCTGATAATGTCACCGGAGGAATCGGAGCAGCAATGCAGGGCGCCGATGTCTGCATTGCTTTCGCCGGCCCGGAATTGATACAGCCTGAATGGATCGAAAGCATGGCGCCGAACGCCATCGTCTTTGCATGCGCCAATCCTGTCCCAGAAATATTACCCGATCTGGCCAAAGCGGCAGGCGCAAGAATTATTGGAACGGGGCGCAGTGACTTTCCCAATCAGGTCAACAATTCCCTTACCTTCCCAGGCCTGTTCAGGGGCGTCATTGATGTCGGCGCCACGACCATCACTGAGCGGATGGCGCTTGGCGCTGCGAATGCTCTGGCGGATCAAGCGGCACGATCGGGATTACGTGCGGACGCTATCCTGCCGCCAATCAATGACCGGGAAGTGCCGGTAGCCATAGCCATAGCGACAGCAAGGGCTGCGATTGCAGAGGGCGTGGCCAGGTGGCCCCTCGCGCCGGATGTCATTGAATCAAAAGCGAGGCGCGCTATTGGAGACGCTGCGGAAGAAATGCGTTTGATGCTGGAGTCAGATGCGTTCCGCAAACACGAAGTATGAGTGTTGAACTCGATTAGTTCAGCTTCTCTTCAAGATAGGCGATGGCGCTGGCGAGGGTGGCAAGGGCCGGATAATCGGCCTCCGGAATATCCAGACCGGTCCGCTCATGGAGGGCAATCATCAGGTTCAAAGAGTCCATAGAGTCGATGCCAAACTGATCCTGAAAGGTTTCGTTTTCCACGATCTCTTCACCTTCTAGATCCGGTGCTACTTCAAAAAGGGCCTCTCTGACCAGGTCTGCGAGCTCGTCCGCTGTTGCCATTACAATGCATCCGGCCGGCTGAGCAGATTTTCAAAATGCCTGACAAATTCTGCTGCGCGTCGTGCATCACTTACGCGATGATCGGCGCCGATAGAAACTGTCAGAAGCTGCCTCGGTACAACGGCACCATCGACCACCCAAGGCCTTTCACGAATCATGCCGAGCCCAACAATGGCCACCTGAGGCGGATAGATGATCGGAAGAATGAAATCCGCCCTTGCGTCCCCGACATTTGACAGCGTCACAGTCGCATCCGTCAGTTCTGAGCTTCTGAGCCTGCCAGTTCTCGCCCGGCCGCTCAGATCTCTCAAAGCTGCCATAAGATCTGTCAGATCCCGTTGGTCCACGTTTCGGATGGCGGGCGCCATCAATCCACCGCCACGAATCGCGATTCCGACGCCGACGTGAATGTCCACTGCCGCTTGAAAAGCTGCCTCACTATAGAATCCGTTCAGTTCCGGTGTTTCCTTCAGTGCCAAGGCCATTGCTTTCAAGAGCGGGACTGCGGCCAACAGGCGCTCTGAAACGGACAGGCGCTCGTTTCTCTCTCTTAGCCATGCAACCAGATCAGTTACGTCGAGGTCATAACTGATATAGTAGTGAGGGATTTCGCGAGCTGATTTTGCCATAGCGGCGCCAATGGCCTTTCGCATTTCCTCGAGATCAATCCCTATTCTTGGTTGTCTCATTTCCACAGGCGGCTGGTCCGAAAGTGCTTCGATGTCTTTGAGCCGAATGGTGCCGCCATGGCCGGTGCCCTGTATCATGCTCAGATCTACGCCCAGATTCTGTGCCAAGCGTCGAGCTGCCGGGCTAACACGGAGCCTTTCTCCGCTAACTCGCTTCCTGGCTGAAACTTTCGGGATCGGCTTGCGTTTAAGTGGTTCGGTTTTGTCTTTCGGATCTACCTGCGCTGCAACCGGCGGCTCTGCTTCCCCTTCTATGACGGCCAGTGCATCCCCCACCGGGACAAGTGTTCCCACTGGCGCGACGATCTTCTCCAGCACGCCGGACTGAAAACACTCGATCTCAATTGCACCCTTCTGCGTCTCCACGACAGCGACAATGTCTCCTTTTGTGATCGTATCACCGGGCTTCACGAGCCACTCGACAACTTCAGCATCTTCCATATCGGCGCCAAGTGAGGGCATCAAAAAGTCACTCATTGCCTGCCATCACATTGCGAACTGCTTCGGCGATGCCTTCGGCTTGCGGGGTTGCAGCCAGCTCCAGATGATGGGCATAGGGAATGGGCACTTCCATCGAACAGACCCTTGCGACAGGCGCGTCGAGATCAAAGAAGGCCTGTTCCATAATCCTGGCGCTGATTTCACCAGCTAGGCTTCCAGTCAGCCATCCTTCATCGACGATGACAGCACGATGGGTCTTCCAGACAGATTTCATGATCGTCTCATCGTCAAGTGGTCTCAAGCTCCTCAGATCCACAATTTCACATTCAACACCTTCTTCACTGAGCCCTTTCGCCGCTTCCTCACACTTGAGAAGTGAGCCACTATACGTAATCAGCGAAACGTCCGAGCCCTCTCTGATTACATTTGCCTGATCAATTGTAGCAGAAACACTATCGGCTTTGACTGGGCCGCGAAGATTGTAGAGTGTTGCATGCTCAAACATGAGAACGGGGTTTGGGTCGGCAAGAGCTGTCCCCAGCATCGCGCGCGCATCCGCAACAGTAGCAGGCGCAACGACCTTGATCCCTGCGATAGATGCGAACCAGTTTTCGAAACTATGCGAGTGCTGAGCAGCAAGCTGCCGGCCAGCGCCGGTAGCCATCCTGATCACCAGCGGAACGCTGAACTGTCCACCCGACATATGGCGGATTGTTGCTGCATTGTTGACGATCTGATCAAGCGCCAACAGAGCGAAATTGACAGTCATGATCTCTACGATGGGCCGCATGCCGCCAAGTGCCGCACCGATCGCAGCGCCGACAAACCCCGATTCTGCGAGAGGCGTATCCCGTATACGCTCTGGACCAAATTCTTCAAGCAGGCCCTTGCTGCAGGCATAGGCGCCGCCGTAGGCACCAACGTCTTCACCCATCAGAAAGACGCGTTCGTCGCTTCTGAGCGCTTCTTGCATCGCTTCGCGAACAGCATCCCTGTATGTGATCTGGTCAGTCCTTGTCATTCCTATTGTTCCACCTTCGGCGCAAGCACATCTTCTGCAAGAGTTTCTTCGGGCTCCCATGTGCCGCGTTCTGCAAACTCGACAGCCTCAGCCACGATTTCGGCGGTTGCAGCTTCTATCTCCTCGACGTCCTTATCATGAAGCAGGTTCGCGCCTTTGGCGCTCTTAACAAAGATTTTGATAGGATCTCTGTCTTTCCACTCGTCGACTTCAGAACGGTCACGGTAAAGTTCTGGATCAAACATTGAGTGGGCCCTATAGCGATATGTCCTGTTCTCCAGGAAGCGTGGCCCACCCCCTTGTCTTATGCTGGTCACTGCCTTTTGGGCTGCGACGGTGACATCAATGACACTCATGCCGTCAACTGTCTCCGCCGGAATTTTGTAACTTTCTGCGTGACGCGCAATGCTCGTTTCGGATTCAGCTCGCGCCAGCGCTGTTCCCATTGCGTAGAGGTTATTTTCGCAGACGAACAACACTGGCAGTTGCCATAATGCGGCCAGGTTAAGGGACTCATGAAACTCACCTTCGGCTGCCGCGCCTTCACCGAAGAAGCAGCATGTAACACGTTCTTTGCCCTGCATCTTGTCTGCGAGAGCGAGGCCAACCGCTATGGGCAGGCCGCCTCCGACTATGGCGTTGCCGCCGAAGAAGCGCCGCTTGGCATCAAAGATATGCATGGAGCCGCCACGGCCATGGCTGCTCCCTTCCAGTTTGCCATACATCTCGGCCATGATCTCGGTTGCCGGGATTCCTTTGGCGAGGGCGTGACCATGCTCCCGATAGGTGGCTACAATCGCGTCATCCTCTGCCAGAGCGTGCATCACACCGACAGCGTTTGCTTCCTCGCCGATGTAGAGATGGAGGAAGCCACGAATTTTCTCCAACGTATAGAGTTCGGCACACTTTTCCTCGAAGCGTCGAATAAGGACCATGTCGCTCAACAGCTTGAGGACAAGCGCCCGATCAAAGTGGATCTTTGGCTGAGCGTCGCGCGTCATACGCCTGTTTCCAGTGCCGAGATGTCCCCTTCCGGCAATCCAAGTTCCCGTGCTTTAAGAAGGCGCCGCATAATTTTCCCCGATCGCGTTTTTGGCAGATCGGCCACGAATTCGATTTCCCGGGGTGCCACCGCAGGGCCCAGCGTCTTGCGTGCATGGGCCATGATGCTCTTCAACGTCGCATCATTTTTCTCCGCGCCCTCTTTGAGCACAACAAACGCCTTAACAACAGCACCTGCAATCGGATCCGGCTTGCCGATCACGCCGGCTTCCAGCACAAGCTCATGTTCTGCCAGAGAGCTCTCCACTTCAAAGGGACCTATAAGGTGTCCGGCAGATTTGATAACGTCATCCGCTCTTCCAACGAACCAGTAGTAACCGTCATCATCCCGCTTTGCGAGATCGCCGGTCAAGTACCAGCCCCCTTGAAAGCTCGTCTCGTATCGCTCTGGGTTGTTGATGTAGGCCTGAAACATTGATGGCCATCCGGGCCGTATTGCAAGTTCACCTTCTTGTCCCGATGCCGTGATCTCATGTAACTCGTCGCCCCTGTGTTCGACAATACCGACATCGATGCCCGGTATCGGCAGGCCCATGGACCCTGGTTTGATCGGTAGGCCTGCAAAATTTGCAATCATGATGGCGCCTGTTTCTGTCTGCCACCAGTTATCGTGAAAAGGCAGTCCAAAAGCCTCAAGACCCCATCTAACACAGTCAGGGCTCAAAGGTTCGCCGACACTCGCCATGAAGCGCAATCGTGCATAGTTATGATCTCTGGCGAGTTCGGTTCCACTCTTCATCAGCATCCTTATGGCGGTCGGCGCCGTATACCACACGCTCACTTTCTCATTATCCAGTATCTGATACCAGCGCGCGGCGTCGAATTCTGCTTCATCGGAAATCAGTGTAACGCCACAAACAAGTGGTGCGACTATTCCATAGGAGGTGCCTGTCACCCAGCCCGGATCGGCAGTGCACCAGCAAACATCGTCGGCTTGCAGATCCAGTGCATACCGACCGGTAACATAGTGGCCGACTACCGCATCGTGGACATGCAGCGCGCCTTTCGGCGTCCCCGTTGTGCCACTGGTGAAATGCAGGATCGCCGGATCGCCCCGGTGTGTCATGCTGACATCACAGCTTTCGTCTGCCCGATCCATCAATTGCTGCCAGGAGAGGAGACCAAGCGCCTCATCGACCTCTGCTCCCTCACCCGCAAGCAGAACATTTGCAAGTTCGGGTAATTGGTCGCGGATCTGGGCAATTTTTCTGCGATAGAGGGCCTGCGTCGTCAGCAGCAGCTTTCCTTCAGCAATGGACATTCTGGTCTGAATGGGTTCAGGCCCAAAGGCGGAAAAGAGGGGGCAGAACACAGCACCCCTTTTCCAGGCGCCAAGTGCTGTGATGTAAAGTTCCGGTATCCGGCTGGCCAGCGTGAAGATGCGATCCCCTTTCTCAATTCCAAGTTCCTGCAGAACATTGCAGAAGCGGCTGGAGAGCCGATCAAGATCGTTGTAGCTATAGTTATGCCGCTCGCCGCCGCGATCAATCCAGCGAAGAGCTATGTGATGTCCCCGGCCCGCAGTGACATGGCGCGTAACAGCAGCGTAAGCAATGTTTGCCTCATCCAGTCCAAGATCAGCGAAGAGATCAGCGCGGGCATCATCCCACGAGAAGGCTGACTGTTCAGCCTCATAGTCGAGAAGATTTGGCGGTGAACGCAGTGCCCCCTGAGGTTTCTCAATCGTCTGATGGGAAGATGCAGTCAGTTCAACCATTGCTGCCACCCACGACCTAGAGTGCCAGCGCTTCTTCAACAGGCATGTAGGAGGCGCCGACGGCGTCGGCCACAGCCTTGTAGGTGATATGCCCCTTATGAATGTTGAGACCATTCAGCAGACCGGCATCACCTAGCAAGCCTTCAACGATACCCTTGTCGGCCAGGGCGATCACATAGGGAAGCGTCGCGCTTGTAAGGGCAAAAGTGGATGTTCTTGCCACTGCACCCGGCATATTCGCGACGCAATAGTGAACGACACCGTCAACAACAAATGTAGGATCCTCGTGGGTCGTGGGTCGTGAAGTCTCGGCACACCCACCTTGATCGATCGCCACATCAACGATTACGCTGCCTTGTTTCATCCCTGCAACAAGCCCACGCGAAATCAGTCTTGGTGTACCTGCACCTACCGCAAGCACGGCGCAGACCACCAGGTCAGCTTGAAGTACATGCTGTTCGATTGTGGCCTCGGTTGAAAAGACTGTTCTGACAGCCGGGCCATAGATCTCATCAATGCCTTTTAGTGTTCGTGGATTGGTGCCAATGACGACAACCTCAGCGCCCATGCCGGCCGCTATCCGGGCAGCTGCTGTTCCCACTGTGCCGCTGCCGATGATCACGACTTTCGCTGGCAAGACACCGGCGACACCGCTCAACAGGACGCCCCGTCCCTGGTGCGGCAATTCGAGAAAATGCGCACCCACCTGTATCGCCATACGTCCCGCAACATCGCTCATCGGAATGAGCAGCGGCAGCGAGCCATTATCCGAAGTCACTGTTTCGTAGGCAATTGCCGTTGTGCCTGACTCCAACAGGCCATCCACCTGATCTGGATCAGGCGCCAGATGCAGATATGTGAAGATCGCCTGCCCCTCGCGAAGTAAGCGCTGCTCCTCAGGTTGAGGCTCTTTGATTTTCACAATCAGATCAGCTTTGCTAAAAATCGCTGCCCCACTGGAAACGATGGATGCCCCAGCTGCAACATAGTCATCATCAGTAAGGCTGATGGCTGCCCCGGCACCGGTTTCGATGACAACGTCGTGACCATGGCGCTTGAGCTCAGCGACACCAATGGGCGTCATGCCGACACGATATTCCTGGATTTTAATTTCTTTGGGTACGCCAATGATCATGCAGTCCCTCGCGTCTATGGGAGCGTCCTCATCGTCTAGTCTGATTTATACCCTTTCTTGAAGCAACCCGAAGATCATTGATGGCGATCAATAAATTGCCTTGGTCAGGCGGGGCTTATAAGATGATTGTGATCGCCGCCGTCCGATGAAGCGCTTGGATTGACTGCTGGATGACTACTGACTTTGAACAGGGTGAGGCCCTAACCATTGACCTAGATGGCCTCAAGGCCCTTTTTGAGGGGCTAAAGCATGCTGGATACACCCTTGTTGGCCCGACGGAAAATCAGAACGCGATTATTCTTGATGAAGTTACATCCCTGGATGACTTGCCAATGGGTGTGCATGATACGCAGGAGCCGGGGCGTTACAGGCTTGCGCACACAGATGACAAGACCTTGTTCGGCTACAATGTTGGCCCGACAAGCTGGAAGAAATTCCTGTTTCCAGACAAACACAAGCTTTGGTCGGCGCGTCTGGACAAGAACAAAGTTGTCGCAGACGCGGTGCAGGATGAGACCCCCGTCTTTGCCTTCATTGGTGTTCGCGCCTGCGACCTGGCAGCAATAGAAATTCAGGACCGAATCTTTATTGGCGGCCGTCATCAAGACGAATCCTATGCAGCCCGTCGCCAGGCTGCGTTCATCGTCGCCGTCAATTGCACTCAATCAGCAGCAACATGCTTTTGCGTCTCCATGGACTCAGGACCAAAAGTCGGATCAGGCTTCGATCTGGCACTCACCGAAATTGAGCAAGATGGCGCGTGTCACTATCTATTGGAAGCCGGCACAGAAAGAGGATCCCGGCTCATTGAGAACACTCCCCATGCGCCTGCGTCAGCCGATGATGTGGCCCTTGCCGAGCGTTTGATTGGTGACGCGGCTGAAGCCCAACAGCGCCACCTTGATAGGTCCAATCTCACCGGGCTATTGTCTCTGCAAGCCGAACATCCGCGCTGGGACGATGTTGCCGAGCGCTGCCTGACATGCGGCAACTGCACGCTGGTCTGCCCGACATGTTTTTGTAACCGGGTGGAGGATCACACCGATCTCGAGGGTGAACATGCTGAGCGGTGGCGCGTATGGGATTCTTGCTTCAGTCTCGATTTCTCTTATCTGGCATCAGGCACCATCAGAACTTCGGGTAGATCCCGCTTCCGGCAATGGTTGACACATAAATTAAGTACCTGGGAAGAACAGTTCGGCACATCCGGATGCGTCGGTTGTGGCCGTTGCATTAGCTGGTGTCCAGTTGGAATCGACATTGTAGAAGAAGCTAATGCCATAACAGCGTCGAGCAATCGGGCCGAGGATGCAGCATGAAAACCATGCAGGAACTTATACTCACTCATCCCTTTTTCGCCGAGATGGAGGATGAGTGCTCCGAGGTTTTCTGTTCCTGTGCCGCAAACGTCCGCTTCGCTGAGGGCGAAGTGATTTTCAAGGAAGGTGACAAAGCTGACGAATTCTATCTGCTGAAAACTGGCCGCATAGGCCTGGAAAGTTACATGCCGGGTCGCGGTGCTATCGTCTTTCAGACGCTGGAAGCAGGCGAGATCTTTGGGACTTCATCTCTAGTGCCTCCCTACATCTGGAGCTTCGATGCAAGAGCGCTTGAGGCGAGCCGAGTCTTTCGCTTCGATGCAGCCTGCCTCAGGGCCAAGTGCGAAGAAAACCCGGCAATGGGATATGCATTGATGAAATCGCTTCTGCCCAAGCTCGTCAAACGTCTTGAAGGCGCCCGCTTTCAGGGCCTTAACCTCTATGCCGAACAAGAGTCGCCATGAACCAGGAGCTCACCGCCTTGACCCAGAACTATGCGCCGACCTTCGTTCCGGTGAAGGCCGTGAGGGCGCTAGCATCTGATACGGTCCACATGATTCTGGACGGTCCTTCCATAGCCTCCGATTTTTCGTTCGCAGGGGGCCAATTCAATATGCTCTATGCTTTCGGAATTGGAGAAGTCCCAATCGCCCTCTGCGGCGATCCGGACCATCCATCGGATGTGGAGCATACGGTGCGTGCCGTCGGACGTGTGACCGAGGCTCTAACGGATGTCAAAGAGGGAGATCTGATTGGTGTTCGCGGCCCGTTCGGTAACCCCTGGGGAGTCGAGGAAGCAAGAGGGAAAAACATTCTTGTCGTGGCCGGGGGGCTCGGCATCGCCCCAATTCGGCCGCTGATTATTGAGCTGGCCAGGAACCGTCAGCATTACCGCGATATACGGCTCGTCTATGGTGCGCGATCCCCAGACAGATTGCTGTTCAGGAATGAATTGGAGCATATTTGCGCTGCCAATCGCATCCGCATCAGTCTTACTGTGGATCACGCTGATATCACCTGGCGGGGCCACGTGGCTCCTTTGACGCATGTCCTCGCCATGGATGGCATTGAAGATGAAGACTGGGCTGTGTTCATGTGCGGGCCCGAAATTATGATGAGGTTCGCGGCCAGGACGTGTCTCGACATGACGCTTGGAGAAGATGACATCTTCATCAGCATAGAGCGGAACATGAATTGTGCTCTGGGTCATTGTGGCCGGTGCCAATTTGGTTCGAAGCTCGTTTGTCGGGACGGGCCCATCTTTTGTTTGAGCGATATCAGCGCGCCGCTGTTCGGTCGGGAGATCTGACTATGGCAGATGTGGCACGGCTTAGAGTCGGTGTGTTCAAATTCGCCTCCTGTGATGGCTGCCAACTCAGTTTGCTCGATTGTGAAGAGGATCTTCTGGCGCTATCCGACCGACTGCAATTCGTTCACTTTGCTGAACTATCGAGCGCGATTGCTGAGGGCCCCTATGATCTTTCGCTGATTGAAGGATCGATCACAACCGATCGAGATGTTGAACGTATCGGCAAGATCAGGGAGGCGAGCCGCCTTGTCGTTGCGATCGGCGCCTGCGCCACCGCAGGCGGAATTCAGGCACTTCGCAACTTTGCTGATATCGATGACTTCGCGGCAGTTGTCTATGCACGTCCCGACTATATTGATACGCTCGCTCATTCGACTGCCATTGCCGATCACATCGTTGTGGACTATGAACTTCGTGGATGCCCCGTTTCAAAGCACCAGCTTCTGGAATTTCTCAACGCAACACTGAACCGGAGGGAAGCT
This sequence comes from uncultured Alphaproteobacteria bacterium, assembly GCA_965371465.1. GTDB lineage: Bacteria > Pseudomonadota > Alphaproteobacteria > CBDUYM01 > CBDUYM01 > CBDUYM01. Next base: position 103,311 of record CBDUYM010000011.1, on the reverse strand, counting down.
GACATTCCGCGCCACAGCGTCTGCATGGAGTGTAAATCCAGGGGGACTGCGTGTATCACGGTAACGCAAGGGATCCCTTGCCTGGGTCCAGTAACGCAAGCCGGCTGCGGTGCAATTTGCCCATCCTACAACCGGGGGTGCTACGGCTGTTTTGGCCCGATGGAGACAGCAAACTGCGATGCGCTCACGGGCACATTGGAGCGCCAGGGGCTGCCGGTAGCTTCGTTGCGAGATTTGTTTCGCAATTTCAATGCAGCGGCAGAACCGTTTGCCGAGACAAGCCGGCGTTATGACTGAAACTCGTAAGATTGATGTCGGCTATCTTGCACGTGTCGAAGGTGAGAGCAGGCTGCTGCTCGAGATTGAAGGTGACAGTGTTCGGGTCGCCGAGCTGTCAATCTTTGAACCACCGCGTTTCTTTGAAGCGCTCCTGCAGGGCCGCAGTTTTTCCGAGGCTCCCGATATTACGGCAAGAATTTGCGGCATCTGCCCTGTGGCCTACCAGATATCCGCAGTCCAGGCGATGGAGAATGCCGCCGAAATTTCTTTGCCACAGCCAATAGCTGACTTGAGACGGATTCTGTACCATGGTGAATGGATCAGCAGTCATGCACTGCATATCTATATGCTACATGCGCCCGATTTCCTCGGTTACGACGATGTCATTCAGATGGCTGGCGATCACAAAGAAGTGGTTGAGCGTGGCCTCGCGCTGAAGAAAGCTGGCAACGACGTCATGCGTATTCTTGGCGGTCGAGAGATCCATCCCATCAATGTCAAAGTCGGCGGATTCTTTCGCCTGCCGGACAAGAAGGAACTTCGTGAAATACGTAAGGCGCTTGAAAAGGCCAGGGACCTTGCCGTTGCCACTGTTCGTTGGGCAGCAGAGCTCGACATTCCTGACGCGAGCATTGATTTCTGTATGCTCGGCCTCACTGACGATCAGCACTATGCGCCGCTTATTGGCCGCGTGAAATCCACCGATGGGCATGAGTTTCCCGTTGATGAGTTTGAAGAAAATATCGAGGAATCCCAGAAGGAACGCTCGACCGCTCTCTACGCACAGCTGAAGGGTGCGCGGACTTACCTTTTGGGTGCACTCTCGCGCTACAATCTTAATGAAGCGCATCTAACGCCTCTCACCAGAGAACTTGCCCGCGAAGCAGGTGTCGGCAAGGCATGCCACAATCCGTTCCAGAGCATTGTGATCAGATCACTGGAAGTACTCCATGCCACCGATGAGAGCATTTCCTTGATCGACGGATACATTGCGCCCGATGCGCCCTTCGTCGACGTCCAGCCGAGAAATGCAATAGGTTACTCTTGCACAGAGGCGCCCCGAGGTCTTCTCTATCATCGCTACACGATTGGAGATGATGGAACAATAGTTGAGGCAGTGATCATGCCGCCGACATCCCAGAATCAGCGGGCAATGGAAGAAGACCTGGAACGAATTGTGGCAGCGCGCCTTGATCTGGACGACGACGCGCTTCAGAGAGTTGCCGAACAGGCTATTCGCAACCACGACCCGTGTATTTCTTGCGCCACGCATTTCCTGCGGATCGACAAGGTCAAGCGCTAGATGCACATGGTTGATCAGGCCTGAAGAATGCGACCGCTGATCATTTGCATTGGTAACGACTTGCGACGCGACGATGGTATCGGCTGCGAAATTGCGCGCCACCTTGCGGGTTTCAGCTCGACCGGCTGGGATGTTCGTGAAGCCAAAGACGATTCTCTTGCTCTGATGGAAGCCTGGAAAGGACGCGACGCGGTAATCATTGTTGATGCAATGCAGGCAACTGGCACACCCGGGGGAATTCTGCGGCTCGACCCAACCAGTGGTCCTTTGAATCTTCTCATGAACGATATGAGCAGTCACGGCCTGGGCCTTGGCCATTCACTTGAGCTGGCCCGTTCGCTTGCCAAACTGCCTGAGCATTGCATAGTGTTCGTTGTCGAAGGCGCAAACTTTACACTCGGCACAGGCTTGTCGCGCGAAGTCGAGAAGGCGATTCCGCTGGCCGTAGAGCAGATCACTCAGGAAGCTGAAAAATTTATCCCGGGCCAGACCGTCAAAGGAAGCGATCAGCAAGGCGACCAGGATGCATGAAGCAGCGCTAACAAACAATCTTGTGCACAAGATAGAAGAGGTTGTCCGGCTTGAAAAAGCGGGCCGTGTGTTGCGCGTAGAGATCTGGCTTGGCGCCCTGTCACACATGTCACCCAGCCACTTTCAAGAGCACTTCAACGTTGCCGCTGGTGGTACGGTGGCCGACGGGGCCGAGCTGGAGATAGAGACTTCGGACGATATCGGCCACCCTGAGGCGCTGCACATACTTCTCAAGCGGATCGAGACAGCGGACTAGCAGTACGACAATGAAAAGAGATAGGGACAGAGCAGCAGAGCAGGCGCACCATCCAAAGCGTCTGCACATAGAGATTGGCGGCGCCGTGCAAGGTGTTGGATTCCGTCCCTTTATCTACAGGACAGCTATCGCCCTTGGCCTTGCTGGCTGGGTCCGCAACAATCCCGCTGGTGTTGTCTGTGAAGCGGAAGCCTGTGACGAGATCCTTGAGCAGTTTCTCGAAATCATTCGCGGTAAAGGGCCGCCGCTGGCGAAAATTCATGACATCACCAGCGCTCCCATTAAACCCACCGGATCAACACAGTTTGAAATTTTAACCAGCGACGCCGAGGGACCGGTTCAGGCCCTGGCGCTGCCCGATATCGCGACGTGCCCTGAGTGCCGCCACGACATCTTCGATCCGGACGGCAGGCGGTATGGCTATCCGTTCACAAACTGTACCAATTGCGGGCCCCGCTACAGCATCCTCGCTCGGCTGCCCTATGACAGGGCGAACACTTCAATGGCTGGATTTTCCATGTGTGCCGCCTGCCAATCGGAGTACTCTGATCCGCTTGACCGCCGGTTCCATGCTCAGCCCAATTGCTGCCCTGAATGTGGTCCCCAGATATCGCTTTGGGATTGCCAGGGTCAGACGGTTGCCACGCGCCATGAGGCCCTGCTCGAAGCAGCCGCTGCGATCCGCAACGGCAAGATTGTTGCCGTTAAAGGTCTCGGGGGCTTTCTTCTGCAGGCCGATGCTCGGAACTCTGACGCAGTGAGTATGCTGCGGGAACGAAAGCGCCGGCCTGACAAGCCCTTCGCGGTCATGTGCCCTGACCTGGCAGCCGTGAAAACCCATTGCCAAGTGTCCGCAATGGAAGAGGGCTTGCTGGAGAGCCCACAGAGTCCAATCGTCTTGCTGGGGCGCCGACTGCCGGCGCCTGGCGATTCTGTCTGCGCCAATGTGGCGCCGGGGTGCCCCAATCTGGGAATACTGCTGCCCTATACGCCACTTCATCACATCCTGATGCAGGAACTTGAGTTTCCAGTTGTTGCGACAAGCGGTAATCTGTCGGATGAACCCCTTGCCTATGACAATTTCGAAGCGCTCGACAGATTGAGACATGTCGCCGACTTGCTGTTGGTTCATGACCGACCAATCCTTGCACCGGTCGACGATTCTGTCCTCCGAGTGATGGACGGTCTGCCAATGATCCTGCGCCGTGCGAGAGGATACAGCCCCTATCCTCTGCTGATTGGAGAGGCCGACGGGGCCGATGAACGAGTCATCCTTGCCGTTGGCGGGCATCTCAGCAATACAGTGTCGCTTTTGAAAGGGCGTAGCGCTCATGTTGGGCCTTACATCGGCAACCTGGAGTCTCCCGAGGCACGCGACGCTTTTGGCCGCTCAGTCACGCAGCTAAAAGATCTGAACGAAGCCAGGCCGGACACCATCGCCTGCGACCTACACAATGACTACCACTCTTCACGCTACGCTGAAGAGACCGGTCTCCCAATCGTTTCAGTACAGCATCATGTTGCCCACATTGCCGCCTGCATGGCCGAGCACGGCATTGATGAAACTGTTCTCGGCGTCGCATGGGACGGCGCCGGCCTCGGCGACGACGGCACATTGTGGGGTGGTGAGTTCCTGCGAATGGAACCCGGCAAATACCAGCGCATCGCTCATCTGAGCTGTTTTCAATTGCCGGGAGGCGAAGCGGCTGTCCGCGAGCCGCGACGCGCCGCCCTTGGCGTGTTGTGGGCGTTGGACGGCTGCCTGAAGCCGGAGCGAGCAACTCTGGCACTGCTTGCCGACCTGACGGCAGAGGAGCAACGCATCTTTTCTGGTATGCTGAAGCGTGGTGTAAATGCGCCCATAACATCAAGTGCCGGGCGTCTCTTCGATGCCGTCGCAGCTCTTGTCGGCCTGAGATCGCGCTCAAGCTATCAGGGCCAGGCTGCGAGCGAACTCGAATGGGCGATCAAGGATGCTGAAACAATCGAGACCTATCCTTTCGAGTTGCCGTCGCGACCGCGCCAAGGAGCCGCTATCCCCCTTGCTCTCGACTGGAAACCTATGATGCAAGCGCTTCTCGCGGATCTGGAAGCTGCAATCCCGGTGCCAATAATTGCTGCGAAATTCCACAATACGCTTGTCGAGATGATCGTATCAGTTGTTCAATGGCAGAGGATCAAGAAAGTTGTCTTCAGTGGTGGCTGCTTCCAGAATAGATATTTGATCGAACGGGTTATGGAACGAATGAGATCACTGAATATTTCACCGTTTTTTCCGCGAGTGGTTCCCCCGAATGATGGCGGTATCAGTTTGGGCCAGGCGTTCTGGGCCTATCATGTCTTGAAGGGAGGCTGAGTCCAATGTGTCTCGCCATACCAGGCAAAGTTCTGAGCATCACCGGTGAAGATCCCCTTACTCGAACTGGCACCGTCGACTTTGGCGGTGTGCAGCGTGTGGTCAATCTAACCTGCGTGCCTGAAGCCCATCCTGGCGACTACATCCTGGCCCATGTCGGCCTTGCCATCAGCGTGATCAACGATGAAGAGGCGCAGCGCGTCCTCACCTATCTGAACGAAATCGGCGAGGTTGATGTCGAAAGGGATGAACGGTGAAGTACGCAGACGAATTCAGGGACAAGGAGCTTGCCCAGCAGTATGCTGCGGCAACGGCCAAGCTAGTAAGCCGGCCCTGGAATATAATGGAAGTGTGTGGTGGCCAGACCCATGCGATCGTCCGCTATGGCATCAATGAATTGCTCCCACCCGCCATCAATCTGATCCATGGCCCAGGTTGCCCCGTCTGTGTCACGCCGACAGCTTACATCGATAAAGCCATAGAAATCGCAGAGCGATCTGAAGTGATATTCTGTTCGTACGGAGACATGATCCGCGTGCCCGGTACGAGCCGCGACCTGGACGCGACGCGGGGAGCCGGAGGCGATCTGCGTATCGTCTATTCTCCGCTGGATGCAGTGCTGATTGCCAAGGAAAATCCGAATAAAGAAGTCGTATTCTTCGCTGTTGGCTTTGAAACCACTGCACCGGCCAACGCCATGGCGGTGCTCCAGGCGGCGGTAGCGGGCCTCACGAATTTCTCTCTGCTCGTCTCACAGGTGCTGGTGCCACCGGCGATCGAAGCGATCCTGTCATCCCCAGACAATCAGGTGAACGGATTCCTCGCCGCCGGTCATGTCTGCACCATCATGGGCATCAAGGAATATGAGCCCATCGCCCTAAGTTACGGTGTGCCCATCGTGGTTACAGGATTCGAGCCAATTGACATCCTTCAGGGCGTCCATATGTGCGTGCGGCAGCTGGAAGAGGGTATTGCCAAAGTGGAGAATCAGTATGCGCGCTCCGTGCAGCCGACCGGAAATCGCGAAGCCCAGCGGATCATGCAGCAAGCATTTGAAGTCGTGTCGCGGGAATGGCGGGGATTAGGCGAGATCGGACAGAGTGGTCTTGCGCTAAGGCCCGAATATGCCCAATTTGATGCAGAAGAACGTTTTGGCAAGGTCCTGATCGGTGCCGAAGCGGATACGGCATGTATCAGCAGTGAAATTCTCAGGGGACTGAAAAAACCGCCCGACTGCCCGCAGTTTGGAAAGGGATGTAGTCCCGAGACACCGATGGGGGCGACCATGGTGTCCTCAGAAGGGACCTGTGCTGCCTATTATCGGTATCGGGCACATAGTGAGGGAGAAGCATAATGACGAAAGATGCTGAATCCTCTCTCACATATCCCGTGCCAGGTGGCTCCGGAAACCAGATTCGGCTCGCCCATGGCGGCGGTGGCCGAATGATGCACAACCTGGTCCACCAACTCATTGCCCCCCACTTCGGCGGCGAAGCCATCAATGAGGGGCACGACAGCGCGACGGTCGATTTCGGCGCCGTCCGTTGCGCCTTCACAACCGACTCCTTCGTCGTGAAACCATTGTTCTTTCCAGGCGGTGATATCGGCACCCTGGCTGTAAACGGCACAGTCAATGATCTGGCCATGGTCGGGGCCGCACCAGTATGTTTGAGCGTCGGCTTCATTCTGGAAGAAGGCTTTCCCCTCGAGACGCTGGACAGGATCGCTGCGCGCATGCGCTTGGCTGCGGACCTTGCCGGCGTGTCACTGGTCACTGGTGATACCAAGGTCGTGGAACAAGGCAAAGGTGATGGCCTCTTCATCAATACTTCCGGGATCGGCCTGATTCCGGACAATCTGGTGATCGGACCGCAGCGCGTCGAGCCTGGCGACATCATCCTTTTGAACGGCGACATTGCTCGCCATGGCATCGCCGTCATGATCGCACGCGAGGATCTTGGCTTCGAGACCAGCATCGAAAGCGATACGGCGCCGCTGACCCGTCCTGTCCAACGGTTGATCGAGGCTGGTATCGACATTCATTGCATGCGCGACCTGACGCGCGGCGGTCTGGCCAGCGCAACGGTCGAGATCGCCGAGACTTCCGGCGCCGGGATCATTCTTGATGAAGCCTCGATCCCACTGCAACCAAGCGTCAGTGCGGCATGTGAGCTGTTGGGCTTTGATCCCATCCATGTCGCCAATGAGGGGCGCTTCATCGCCTTCGTCGCGGCACAGGATGCGGAAGCTGCTCTAGACCTTTTGCGTAAGGAGCCATCCTGCAGCGAATCGGCGATAATCGGACGCGTCACTGACGAATGTTCAGCGAGAGTGGCAATGACCAGTCTGATCGGAGGATCGCGCGCGATCGACATGCTAAGCGGCGAACAGTTGCCGCGCATCTGCTGAAAAGTCGGAGCTTAGAACGTCGCCAGTTGAATGTTGGAGAGGGACCGGGGATGGCTCTCCTTGTGCGCCACCTTACGCTCCAGCGACTTGATGATGGCTTCTAGGAAATTTACGTCGGCCAGACTAGAGGCGAAGACAAGTGCGCCAGGGCTGAACACATTGACCTCAATGACCTTGTCGCCAACAATATCGAGGCCGACAAAAAACATACCGTCCGCGATAAGCCGTGGACCGAATTGTTCGGCGCAAGCGATGATTTCGGCTGTAACATCTGCGGTGGCTTTCTCTCCACCGACTGTCAGATTGGTCCGTAAGTCACCAGACACTCGCAGGCGCCTCAGCGCGGCAACAGCCCCTTCATATTCCATGATTTCGCCGTTCAGCATAAAGAGCCGCGTATCGCCTTCTGTGATGGCCGGCAGATATTCCTGGGCGATGACATAGCCGTCCTGCATGACCGCCGCGATCATCTGATTGACATTTTCCGGCTGATCCAGGCGCAACAGAAACACGTTGCGGCCGCCCGATCCCTGCAACGGTTTCACTACTGCCCGGCCGTCATGTGCTGCTGCGAAGTCCAGAATTTCGGCCTTGTCCCGAGTGATGACGGCATCTGGCCGAACAGAGGCCGGGAACATCTGCAAGTACATCTTGTTGATTGCATGTGTCAGGCCGTCGGGGTCGTTAAGCACGATGACGCCATGACGCATTGCCAGCCGCCCGAAATTGACAGCAGCAAGCCGCGCCCAGGGCCGGCTGAAGAATTCGATTGATGGATCATTGCGCAAAAGCAGCACATCAAGCTGGTCAACCGCGAGACGCTCGACAATTGCATCTTGTGACTGCAGGGCGCCCATGAATGATTTGGCCGTTCGATACCGCTTTGGCTGAGGTCGCCGCACGACGGCATGAACCTGTTCATCCGTGCCCAGGGAGAAGTCCTGTAAACCGATGTAGCAGACCTCATGGTCCCGGCGGTACGCTTCAAGCCCAAGATAAGTGCTTGTATAGTCCGCACTTTCCGTCTGAACGTCATTGACGACAATGCCAAGCTTCATGACAGACTCTCCAGGATCAGGTCGATCGCGCGTTCGCTGCTTTGTTCGATTTTCTCCATGCTGGTTCGAGCCAATGTCTCTTCCGCTCCCAGGTATTTGGGCATCAGTCGTGGTGTCTCCAGAATCTGCCGCCACCGCAGCTCCTCCATAATTTCCACGTGATCGAGTGCGACCTTCCCCGAGAGCAGAATCTCGAAGTCGCCGCCGTGCCCAAGATATTCGACGACACCAATCAGGCCCCGCAGATAGATAGCATCCTTGGTGAAGCCGCCTCCTCGATATACGCGCATTGTTATATTGTAAGCGCTGCGCTGGTTGAACCCGAACTCATTGTGCAGCAAGCGGTAAACATCAACAAAGTCCGCTCCCTGAACAAGCTGGTGCACCGCTTCAGCACGGGCCGCTATCTGTCGCAGTCGGGGTCCAGTTAGACCCCCGACCAAGAACTCGGCCAAAACTGCAATTCCCTCCTGCAATTCTTCATATCCTGCGAGCCCGACGCCCAAGAGTTTGTAGGGCTGGTGTCGTCCATTGTGATAGGTCAGCGCGTGCGTGCCAATCTCATGCTGCAACGTCGCTTTGATGCGCCGCCGTGCAACAACAGCACCAGCGCCGACGAGGAACTTCCCATGCGAGACCATAAGGCCAGGAATGTCAGAGCGTATTTCGGTGACCGACGTGAAGCTCGGGTCCTGTTCATGGTAATAGGCAAGTTCAGCATCAGCTATTGCGGCAAAGGTTTCTGCGTCAACAACATCCGACTCAGTTTCATCTTGGCTTAGTGGCGGAACTTCTTCGAGTATGCGTCTGGCCATAGCAACAAGGGGCGCCGTCGGGCGCCCATACACCTGCTGACTCTCGGGAAGAAAGTTGTCTGTGCCACGATCGGAGAGCATGGATATCTGGCGGTCGAGCTCTTCGCGCTTCATTGAGAACATGTGATGTAAAGCAGGGTCATCAACTGCTTCGACTGGAAGCGCGAAAAGTTCACGCTTCAGCTCGTTAGGGTCTAGTCGAAGCGCCCGGTAATGAAACTCGGGCTTCTCGTCAAACTTCGCTTGGCTAAAACGATGCCACGCCTGTGCAGCATTGACGGGAGTTACATTGAGGAGCAAATCCACTGCGTCGTCTATTCTTGTAAGGCCGGCATCAACCTGAAGGCCAACTTCCTCAAGCAGGCGGGGGCCAAGCTCGTGATAGTGGGATGGTCGGTAGCGTGCATGTGTATGGGCGAAAGTGTAGAATGCACGCTTCATTGCCCGCCCCAGTATCCGACGCATCTCACCAAGTACCAGTGGCAACACTTCCCTGTCATCCGGAGCTCGAAAAGCCGGTGAAACCTCGATCCCCAACATAGTGGCACCGATCTCCTTCGCCCGCGCTGTTGCCAATGCTGACGCCATGCTCGGCATGTCGGTTCTTTCGCCATAGACAATCTCAATGTCCGGCTGACCGGTCGGCCAATCCGGCACAAGCAGCGCTGTCTCCAAATCCTCCAGCGTTCTTTCCGGGACGCCCCGGCTTGGCGCAAACAGCCTGAATCGAGGAATCAGCATTCCTGTCTCGGGATCGGGCGCTGATGGCGCCGCGGCCCAGATCTCAAGCAACAGGACGCCGCCGAAGCTCGCCGACAATGTCTCCAGTACTGTCTCCAGTAGCGTGGAAAGCTTTGCCGGAGCCTGTTCTTCCTCCAAAGCGATCAAATATGAAGCCTGAGTAGTCAACAACTGGTCGGTGCCTGCGTCGTCACGCTCTTTGGGGCGGCGGTACAGGCACAGAAAAGGCTGGGGTCGCTCAATGTGAAGGCGACCACCTCCTGGGAGCAAGCGAGTTACAGTCTCGCCAGCCTCCAGATCGCGTCTGACGGCTTCAATGTCCGGGAAATCACTGTTTGAATCGCTCATAGATTTTCCAGATCCTTCGCAGCCGCTGCACCGGCAATGCGAAAAGCTTCAAGAAGGGCTGAGATCTGCCGCGTGTCGGCAAGCCCGGTCCATTCGTCCATGAAGAACTTTTTCACCTCAATTGCCAGCGCGCAGCCACTTTTCGGAAATCGTTCAGCAACAAACTTGGCCAGCTGTCGTCCCTCAAAATTCACATTTTCTCTGACATCAAGGTGCCGCCCAAGAAAGTCGAAATCCTTCAGGGTGCCCATGAAGCGGTCCACTACAGGCGCCCACAGGGACCGGTCCATGCTTCCGGTTCCGATGTTGATTTCAGGATTCTGGTAGGCATCAGCCGGCGGCGCGTCAGGCCCCGCGCGCCTGTGATTATAGGAGTGGAATTCAAGCACGATGAACCGACCGGCCTCGCGCTCAATGTCGCACAAATCCTTCTCAAGCTCGCGGTAAAAGCGATCATGCTCGACAATCGAAGCAGCGACCGTTGCCTCGCTCGGCGGCTCTTTCCAAATGCGGTGTCCCCAGGCGTCTTGTGGCGAGCGGTACACGGCTTCGTCCCTCGGGCGGTTGAGATCAACTTCAAAACGCGACCGCAAGGTAAGAAGCTGTGTGCCGCAAGCCAAGGTCCAGTAGTCGGAATATGGATCTTCTTCGCGAAACCGACCAGCTTCGTCAATCGCCAGCAGGGGTACAATCTCTGATCGCAGATTGTGACCGGCATGCAGCGCCACGCCGATCAGCGGTCCCGGACCACGCCGCAATTCCCAGAATGGGCCAATATCAAGCGAACTGTCATTCATTCGATCCTCGCGATCGTGAAACCAGAACCAGGCGCCACGTGTGCGCCTGATGGCAGTCGATAGTTGGACGCACCACGGGCAACGCTACAGCCCCTAGGTTAGCCCATAAGACTGATCAGCCCTACACAGTTTAGCTAGATTCATGCCCGGTCAGTTTCTGCTGTGTCGCCTGAGGTTCCGGACATCCAGGTATTTCTAGACATTTTGCAGCGGCCGGTCCGCAGAGTTCGATAGCCAATATGCCTAAACTGATCCCGATGGTTTGAATCCCACGCTTTCCGCCAGCTAGGCATTGTGTTCTCTGCCAGCTGCATTGCACGTGTCCAGTTTGGGTCAGAAGCGGACACATCGCTTAATCCACATACCTGTCAGGTATGCGGGGCAGACCGGACGCATACCTGCAAACACAGGTAAACTGGAAATCCCGAAATCGGTTGGATAAACGCTCACCTTCTGCGCAGAAGGTAAGCACCCCACGGGGTGGGGCGGCGTAGCCCTGATACGGCCGCCACCTGACGATCTATCAGCTGCTCAAAGCCGCACGGCCCTCGTATCCAGCTACTGTAAAGAAAATTGGTTGCGACAGGGTCACCACAGGGTCACAGAAGCACCAAATCCGGGGCCGGTGTTGACCGTAATCCACATGCCTTGCTCAGTCAGCACCACGCCTGAATACCGTCACCGATACGCCTACGGCTGTGGCTATCCCTGCGCCCAAGTGCAGGCGCTCGCCGACTTTGATCGAGGTCATAGTTGCCCCGGACGGACAGGCGTTAGATCAGACTTTATCAGGCAGACAGAGGCGTCTCATGAACGGGATGGCGGCCCTTCGGAATGACATGGTCGACGAGCAGATCGTCCCACGCGGCGTTCGCTCCGAGCTGGTTCTGGACGCCATGCGAAAGGTTCCGCGCGAAGCGTTTCTGCCCGAGAGCCTTCACGAGTTTGCCTATGAAGATTCGCCACTGCCGATTGATGCGGAGCAGACCATTTCGCAGCCCTATATTGTGGCCTTCATGATCGAAGCGCTTAATCTCAGAGGCGATGAGCAGGTGCTTGAGATCGGCGTAGGCTCCGGCTATGCGGCGGCGATCCTTGGGGAGATTGCGCGCGATGTCTATACCGTAGAGCGCATTGGCCAGCTTGCGTCAAAAGCGACCGCCGTGCTTACCGATCTTGGTTACGATAATGTTCACGTGCTGCACGGGGACGGCACACTCGGGTGGGAAGAACATGCGCCCTACGACGCAATTGTCGTTGCCGCAAGCGGCCCCGCAGTACCAGCCACCCTGAAGCAGCAGTTGACGATTGGTGGACGCTTGGTCATCCCGATCGGCACCGATGTCCGTGCCCAGGAACTTGTCCGCGTCACTCGCCTGTCGGAAGAGAAATTCAAGACGGAAGACTTGGCCGATGTGCGTTTTGTACCGCTCGTCGGCAAAGAAGGCTGGGCCCCCGAAGAGGGGTTCCCGGCCACAGTCCCTGAGCCTCCGACCAGGTTGCCGGCGCCGGATGCGGATCTGGTGCAGGCTATTGCCAGCGCCTGCGAACCCTTTGATGACATCGAATCAGCGGATCTGGCGCCGCTGATGGAGCGTATCGGTGAGGCCAAAGTTGTCCTGTTGGGCGAGGCGTCCCATGGCACCTCTGAATTTTACCGGATGCGGGAACGCATCACCAAAGAGCTGGTCCTTAAGAAAGGCTTCGATTTCATTGGCATCGAAGGCGACTGGCCTGATGCCGGGCGCATTGACCATTATGTGCGGCATTTCGAATACCCGGCATCGGAGTGGACTGCCTTCGCACGGTTTCCCACCTGGATGTGGCGCAATAACGAAGCGCGCGCCTTTGTAGACTGGCTGCGGCATCACAATGCCGATGTGGCGGCCGAACGCCGAATGGCCTTCTATGGGCTCGACCTCTACAGCCTCTATGGCTCTATCCGCTCGGTGCTGAGCTATCTTGATGACATCGATCCGGAAACCGCGCAGATCGCACGCGAGCGCTATGGCTGTCTGACCCCCTGGCAGGCCGACCCGGCAACCTACGGCCGCGCAGCCCTTTCAAGCACCTACAGGACCTGTGAAAAGGAAGTGGTCCGTATGCTGACGGACCTGCTGGAAAAAAGGCCGGATTATTTAGCCCATGACGGCGAGAGGTTCATGGATGCGGTGCAGAATGCGCGCCTCATCGCAAATGCCGAGGAATATTACCGCACCATGTACTACGGTTCACGGTCGTCCTGGAATCTGCGCGACAGCCATATGTTCGAGGCTCTGAAATCGCTCCTTGAATTTCATGGACCCGAAAGCCGGGCCGTTGTCTGGGCGCATAACTCTCATGTCGGCGATTCAGCGGCCACAGATATGGCGGCGCGCGGCGAATACAATATCGGGCATCTATGCCGGCAGGAATACGGCAACAAGGCCTATATCGTCGGCTTTGGAACGGACAGGGGCACAGTTGCCGCCGCCAGCGAGTGGGACGGGCCGATGGAGATCAAAGCCGTGCTACCGGCGCGTCCAGACAGTTATGAATGGTTATGTCACGAAGCCGGACACCCGCAATTCCTGCTGCCGCTATCAGGAGATGCCGGTGCTTTGGTCCGGGAAGGGCTGTCAGAGCCTCGGCTTGAACGCGCAATCGGCGTGATCTATCGGCCGGAGACGGAACTCGCCAGTCACTATTTCCAGACGGTTCTGCCGGATCAGTTCGACGAATACATATGGTTTGATGAGACCCGGGCGGTAACGCCGTTCGAAACGTCAGAACTGGAAGGGCTTCCCGACACCTATCCTTTCGGACTGTAAGGTCGACCAGATGGTCTGCAAGGATACTGGATATGTTCTCGATAAGCTGCGCTGGATGCGGGCTGAAGGCATCTGGCCGAATGGGCTACGTTACCTTTGGACGGATGCCTTCGGCGTCGTTCTGCTGGTGTCTCTCTATGAGGCATTGGACGAGGATCGCTACATCGGTGAGGCGGAATGGCTGGTCGCCGAAGTTGACCGAGTGCTCGGGCGCCCACGTGGCATCCGGATCGGCGAGGAAGCCGATCGCGATGGTCAGTACTTCCACTATCTCGCCATGTGGCTATATGCGCTTGCCGTGCTGGGGAGGCATCGGCCCGACTACCGTCAGAAGGGCGTGGAACTGGTGCGCCAGATACATGAACCGTTCCTCGTGCCGGACAGGGGCGTCATCTGGAAGATGCAGGAGGACCTGAGCGGCCCCTATCCGGGCATTGGCTTTGGAGCGCTTGACGCGTTTCAGGGATACGTCGCCTATCGGGTCCTTGATGAAAATAGGCTGGCATCCGAGATTTCCGACATGCGGCGGATCATGGAGACCACGATGGCCGATCTCGACATCACCCAGGATCTGGCGCAGGGCATGATGCTGTGGACAACCCACTTCTTCCCCGAAGAAGACTGGGCTTCACTGCAACGCGAACGCTGCCTTACGACCCTTGAGCGGATGTGGAACGCGGGCGGTTTTTTCTGCCGCGACCCGTTTTCGCCGGCGATGAAGTTTGCCTTCACGAATTATGGCGTGTCCGTCGGATTGCAGGCCGTCGATGCAATGCAGGACCGGGTGCTGGAGCTCAACCACTTTTTCGATCACTACCGTTCGGGCGACGAATATGACCGCGCCGCCATCACCCACGTCATGGCCTGCAACTCGCATCTTCCCGGCGCCTTGATACGAGCGCCCGCGTGAGGAGCTATGGACAGGCTTCCCATCACTCATGCGCGATGGATGAAGCAGACAGCCGCATTACGCTGATCTATCTGAAAAAGGACGGCCAGTGGAAGATCATTCACGGGCACTTTTCGTATGTGCCGACCTAGGTCATAGCCGAGCCGTAGCACCGAGACGCCATTGGCATGCATGCGTCAGCCCACTTTGGCATCATGGGTGGCCGCCAGAATGCGTTCGTCAATGTCCGCTCTGGGTCAGGAACGGACCATAATTTCGGCTGAACTTAGCGATTTCCGGGTCTGCAATTAGCCATTAGCGGACCTGTTCGACATTGAAAGCGCCGCCCCGAAGAACCGCGCATTCTGACATCGGCTATGAAACCTCTGATGACTCCGGAGGAAGGGTGCCTTATCCGTTGGATATCCTGAGAGTGAGGTTGTAGATCGACCCAAACAGGAAGCCGACATAGAGGCCATACGCAAAACACTCCACAAAACCAAGTACGAAGCTCTGAAAACTCAACCAAGTGAACCCTGGCAGGAGCATGCTCCAGGTTTCATACATCGCGTATTGTGGTGCAATGAGATCAAAGGCGACACACAAAATGAAAGTGACACCAAGGAACAGGCCCAGGCTGATCGCTAGCGGCCAAAGTGCCAGGGGCGTGAGTTGCGGATCGGTAATGAGCTTACGTGGTTCGGTCATTGATCATCTCCCTGTCAAATCAAGGAATTTTCGGAGGCTGCGGCGGCAACCCACGGACTGCGCATGCGCGCGGCCGGCCTTCAGAAGCCTAGAAGATGGGAGGTCTTAGATGCGGCAAGGCCGATGTTGCAGCAAGCGCCTTGCTAGGAGTTGGCCTGCCAGGAGGCATTCCGGCCAGGCCATTGAGCCCGACGGGCTCGCTTCGAAGAGCTGACATTGTATTCGAACAGGTATCAGTTCCTGGACAGAATGCCTGATCATGTTCAGCACATCCATTGTCGTTGGCAACATCTATGGCCAATGAACAGGCCGGGCAATCGATCGCCCACTGCATCAGGCAGTTTGTCTGTGTGACGGACGAAGCATGCGCTGAGGTTGTCTCGGTGCCAACCAGACCGTTTTGTAGTAGCAGCAGCGCAGTGACCAGCCTTAACACCATTTTGAATCTGGTGGTCGATGTCAGCATTCTTGAGCTTATCTTTCAATACTTCCTGCTTGCCGTATTTCGTGCCCTTTTTGCATTGACCAGGATCAACTTCCTTCTACCTTGTTCTGCAGTGCCAACCTATTGATTACCTTCAGAGGCACAAGCAATGCAGTGTCTCAGTACATGAACATTGGTTTGCCTTGAAGCTGGCGAATTTCCGGCCTGTATTCTAAACTGTTGTAGAATTCACCAACATCAACTTTTCTTGACTGCCCCAGACAAGCCAGTATTGGGACGGCCGAGTAATTGCCATCGACAAGCGCCATCAATGTCCCGGCACTTCCCGAAGCAAGGTGCTGCACCGCCATCGTTCCGAAGGATGACGCCACAAGTTTGTCGAGTGGATCAGGCGGCCCTGCTCTCATGAGGTACCCAAGTGACTGGCAAATGACGTCAATCCCTGTCATATCCCTTATGGACTGTCCTACAGAGGCACCAATGCCACCCAGCTTTCGGTGCCCGAATGCATCCGCATTACCATGCTCAACCACATCGCCACTTGCGGGATATGCACCTTCGGAAACAGCGCAGACAGCGTAATTTGCAGGATTGCCGGCTCTGTCTGCTGCTAACAATCCTGCAACACGATCGAGGTCAAAGGGCACTTCCGGGATTAGAACTCGATCAGTACCAGCGATATGACCAGCAAGAAGGGCCGTTTCGCCACTATTGCGGCCAAACAGCTCGATGATAGCGATCCGCTCATGGCTCCCGGCGGGCGTGCGCAAAGCACCTATGAACTCAACGCTGCGCGTTACAGCAGTGCTGAACCCGATGCAGTACTGCGTGCCAAAGACATCGTTATCCATGGTCTTTGGAACACCAACAATTGGGACACCTTCATTGTGAAGCCGGGCTGCATAGGAAAGCGTGTCATCGCCGCCAATTGGAATCAATGCATCGAGCTCAAGGGTCTCAAGAACATTGAGGATATGGCTAGTGCAGTCGGCTGGTTGATTCTCCGTAACTGGCGATGACGATCTGAGAAAATTCGGAAGCCTTTCCTTTGCGACACGTGAAGGATTTGTGCGCGAAGTGTGCAACACGGTTCCGCCGGTGCGGTCTATATTACGCACGGCGGCGGAATCCAGCCCAACGGTGTGTGCGATGCGCGATTGCACTTCATCTTTGGTGTCGAACTCAAGGAGCCCCGCCCAACCCCGTCGAATTCCAACCACATCCCAGTTCAGGTTTTCTGCACTGTCAACAATCGCCTTGATGCACGAATTCAGCCCCGGAACATCGCCGCCACCTGTCAATACACCAATGCGCATCAATCATGCCTCCCGGTCGCTTCAAGGAGCTGATGGACAGCTTCAGCAAGAGGATTGGTTACCTCTATCGCGTTGCTCTCATGTTCAATGGTGTCCGTTGTTAAAATGCGATCTGCGCCGGAGGCCAGAATGTCACGATAAGCAGACTCTGCAAATATGGCGTGCACGGCAATACAGATTGGTGGAGGTAATCCTGCCTGTGTCAGATGGCCAATGGTTGCGATCATGGTGCGGCCGGTGGACACGATGTCATCTATCAGAACTGGCTGACAATTTTTCCAGCGTTCGATTTTCGGCAATGAGACTTCAACTTCACGGTCGCTTCGACGAACTTTGGTGAGGACGATGTGTGGCGCTCCCGCTTCCTTGGCAATCGACTGGACCCACTGCTCGCTCTCTTCATCAGGACCGATGAGCAGCGGTTGTCGGATATTCTTCCTGACCCACTCCGCGATCAAAGGTTCTGCATGTACGACTCTTGTTGGGATGCTATAGATCTCGCTCAAAGATGTACGACGATGAAGGTGTGGATCAACTGTTGTCATCCAGTCGAAGTGTGCCGACAGCATACCAGCAAACGTGGTCGAAGTGATGGCCTCGCCAGGCTGAAAGCGGCGGTCCTGGCGCATATATGCAAGATAAGGGCTGACAAGCCCGACGCTCCCAGCGCCCAAGTCTCGCGCAGTTTCTGCTGCAAAAATGAGCGGTAGGAACTTGGCATCTGGATGGTCAAGACTGGCAAACAGAATGACGTTGCGGCTCGAGATCTCTGTGTCACAGCGAAAGTAGGTTTCGCCATCTGGAAACCGCCGCCACTCAACCTCGCCGATTTCGGATCCTGTCGATGCGGCAAGCCTGCGCGCGAGTGCGTTGCTTCCTGCCAGCGGGATCAGCAGCGGATTCTTCACGCTTCCTCCACCAAGACAATATCCGGATTTCCTTCAACAAACCTGCGCGCGTAGGCAAGTTCGCCTGGGGCCTCTGCATGCAGTGTGAATAGGGGCTCGCCGGCCTGTACAACCGCGCCCAGCTGAACGTGAAGATCAATGCCGGCTGCCTTTGCGTAAGGCGCCCCCGCAAGCTTGGCCGCGCGTGCGATGCGCCGGTTGTCAATGCTTGCGACATGACCCGGATGGCTGGCGAGCCATGGTTCGGTGTGGGCTGCAATGGGCGGTTCGCGCAGGCCTCCCTGGGCGTTGCATATGCGCTGAAAGGTGGCCCAAGCCCTGCCCTCCTCAACGGCAGCGCGCGCCAGGGCCTCGCCCGTATCCTTTGGCGAAGCACCTGCCAGCTCCAAGAGAGCACCTGCAAGCGTCACAGAGCGGGCAAGAAGATCCTCAGGCGCATCTTTTTCCTGACGTAACACAGCAAGTACATCCCGCGCTTCAAGAGCAGGCCCAATGCCACGGCCAACCGGAGCGCGACCATCGGTCGTCATTGTTCTGACTTCAAGGCCGAAGGAGACGGCTACGTCTGTCAGCATTTGCGACAGCTCCGTAGCGGCCTCGGGGCTCCGAACTTTGGCCGTTGGCCCCACCGGTAGATCAAGTACAAGATGCGTGGCTCCTGCGGCAATTTTTTTCGACAGGACGGAGGCTACCAGCTGTCCCTCGCCATCGAGATCAAGGGCTCGCTCAACGCGAATAAGCAAATCGTCGGCTGGGCTCAGATGCACGGCACCTCCCCAGATGATGCAGCCTCCTTCCCTCTCAACGACCTGCCGCATCGCCCTGATGTCCAGATCCACAGGTGCCATCGTCTCCATAGCGTCAGCAGTGCCGGCGGGGGATGTAATTGCACGCGAGGACGTTTTTGGCATAGTAAGGCCACAGGCAACAACAATCGCTACCACAATCGGCGTCGTCCGATTGCCAGGCAGACCTCCAACGCAGTGCTTGTCAGCAACCGGATGGGTCGCCCATGAAAGAGTATCACCGACATCAATCATTGCTCGTGTGAGCGCAGTGGTTTCATCAAGGTCCAGGGGCTGTGCTGAGCAAGCTGTGATGAATGAAGAAATGTGAATGTCCGAATATCGGCCAGCTATCACATCGCCAATGATTTCGCCGAAATCCTGGACATTGAGCGACTGACCAAAGACTTTGGCACGGACGAGGCTGAGAGACTCCAGTGGACGCGGATGATCAACTGAAATGACGGCACCTTCTTTCAGCCCGAGCCTGAACCAGGTGGAATCGGACAGCCCGGCCTCATCGAGTCCAAGAATTTCCGACGATATCTGATAGAGCGTCGCAATGACCGAGCGCTTGCCATGGCTCAGCCGTACTCGCGTATGTGCGGTGAAGCCTTCCGAGCGGCAGATATGACAATCCGCGCGCATGAAGACGACTGTTTCCTGCTGAGTGTCAATTCCCAGACGTCGTGCTCGCACAGTATTCGGTGTTGTTGACATTTTCTGGTTACTCACTCCAGTTGTGGTCATGGGAGATCATGTGTCTCTTTGTAGGCTGGCATCGCACAATGCCAGCCTAGTTCCTCTTCGATGCGCAGCTTGAGTGCGTTCGAAGCAGCTGGTTCGCCATGAGTAATGAAAGTTGTCTTAGGAGGATTGCGAATACTCCCCAGCCACAACATGATCTCATCTGCATCGGCATGTGCCGACAACATATGCAGATTCTCAACATCTGCCCTGATGGGCACTTGCTGGCCGTGAATCATGACTTTGCTTGCGCCATGCGACATTGCATCTCCGCGTGTCCCCTTTGCTTGAAAGCCGGTGAATATAATCGTGTTGCGCAGATCAGGCGCATAGTATTTGAGGTGGTGAAGAATTCTGCCGCCGGTAGCCATGCCGCTTGCGGAGATAATGACCTTCGGCATCATCTGTGTGTCAAGCGCCTTGGATTCTTCTACGTCTCGGACATAGTGGGCAATTGAACATGTAGCCTGGCAAGCTTCTTCAGATAGCCTGTGATCAGCGAGGTGACGGCAAAATATGTCACTGGCATTGATGGCCATTGGACTGTCGAGGAAGACTGGCAGATCTGGAATTCGCCCGCTGTTCATCAGCCGCTGTATGTGGAAGAGTAGTGACTGTGCCCGGCCAACGGCAAAGGAAGGGATCAGGACGGTCCCGCCGCGACCTGCAGTACGCCCAATGATGTCAGCAAGCATGTCTTCGGGATCTCCCGGGTCGTGCTGCCGATTTCCATATGTTGATTCCACAACCAGATAGTCCGCCTCAGTAATGCGCTCGGGATCAACCATCGTTGCACTGCCAGTGCGCCCAAGATCTCCCGAAAAGACAACATTCTTATCGCCAAGCCTGAATTCGCAAATCGCGGCGCCCAGAATGTGTCCGGCATGCAGGAACTTCACACTGAGATTTTCTGAAATCTTGCGATCTGTTCCGAATTCACCCGGCGCGAAGCTGCCAAGCGCCGCCAGCGCGTCCTTCTGCGTGTAGAGCGGCAACGCTGGTTTGTGTTTTGAGTGGCCCTTCCGGTTCGCAAAATCCGCATCCTTTTCTTGCAGGAATCCGCTATCCGAAAGCAACACTTCACAGAGATCCTTTGTGGCCTCAGTGCACAGTACTTGGCCCCTGAAACCATTCCTGACCAGAAGCGGTAAATAACCGGAATGATCGAGATGGGCGTGGGTCAGAACAACAGCATCTATGGATTTCGGATCGACAGGCAGGGACGCCCAGTTGCGAAGTCGAAGCGACTTATGCCCCTGGAAGAGGCCGCAGTCCACAAGGACTCTTGTGCCATCATGGTCCAAAAGATACTTGGAGCCGGTGACGGTCCCTACACCGCCCAGAAATGTGAGACGTGTAGTCATGATTGCGTTCGGCCAGTAATGAACATGGTTACAGCGCAGGTCTAAATCTTGAATCTGCGAAGACGCAGAGCATTGACGATCACGCTCACAGAACTGGTCGCCATGGCGGCGGCAGCGATAATCGGGCTCAGCAGGATGCCAAAGGCGGGGTAAAGAACACCAGCAGCCACCGGCACGCCCGCGGCATTATAGACAAACGCGAAGAACAGATTCTGGCGTATGTTCTGCATTGTGGCGTGTGAAAGCCTGCGCGCTCGTGCAATGCCGCGAAGATCTCCTTTGACGAGCGTGATGCCCGAGCTCTCAATTGCAACATCGGTGCCACTTCCCATGGCAATGCCAACGTCAGCAGCAGCGAGTGCCGGAGCATCGTTCACGCCATCGCCAGCCATAGCGACGACGCGGCCTTCGCTGCGAAGCCGTTCCACAATTTTCGCCTTATCTTCAGGCAGTACTTCGGCCTCTACATCGTCAATCCCGAGGCTACTGCCAACAGCTTTGGCGGTCTGCACATTGTCGCCGGTCAACATGACAATGTGGACGCCGGAAGCCTGGAGCATCCTGAGCGCTTCCGGTGTCGTCTCCTTTATTGGGTCGCTGACGGCAATCAGCCCGGCGGGCTTCCCATCGATGCTCAGAATGACAACTGTTGCTCCCTGTTGACGGAGGTTGTCAGCACGGTCCCCGATTTCGGCGATGTCTACGCCTTGTTCCGCGAGAAAGGCTGGATTACCTATTAGCAACTGCTGACCTTCAATCGTGCCGGTTACGCCCTTGCCGACCGGAGAGTCGAAATCGCCCACGGCTGCAAGCGCAATGCCCTGTTTTTCAGCGGCCGCAATGATTGCGGTAGCTATTGGGTGCTCACTGCCGCGTTCAAGGCTTGCAGCAAGTCGTAGCAATTCAGTGTCAGGAAGATCCTGTAAAGAGATAATCGACGTTACACTCGGTTTGCCCTCGGTTAACGTGCCCGTCTTGTCCACGACCAGTGTGTCAACTTTCTCAAGCCGTTCCAATGCTTCGGCATCGCGAATAAGGATGCCCTGCGTGGCGCCCTGGCCCACACCGACCATGATTGACATTGGGGTTGCTAAGCCGAGAGCACAGGGGCAGGCAATGATGAGCACTGACACTGCTGCAATCAGGGCGTAGGCCATGGGCGGTGTCGGTCCCCAGATGCTCCAGGCAACGAAGCTGGCGACGGCGACGCCGATCACGGCCGGCACGAACCAGCTCGCCACAGTATCGGCCAGACGTTGAATAGGCGCGCGGCTCCGCTGCGCCTCAGACACGAGATGAACAATTCGAGAAAGCATCGTATCGGCACCGACACGATCAGCACGCATGACGAAGCCGCCGGTCTGATTGATGGTGCCGCCGATTACCGAGCTGCCTACTTCCTTTGTGACCGGCAGTGACTCTCCGGTGATCATGGATTCATCAAGAGAACTTCGACCCTCCAGGAGTTCGCCATCAACGGGTACTTTCTCGCCAGGGCGCACTCTTAGACGATCCCCAACGACAACGTCCGCAAGCGGAATTTCTGTTTCCTGATTGTCCGAGCCGATGCGCAGGGCGGTCTGAGGGGCAAGGTCCATCAATGCCCTGATCGCGCCGCTGGTTGTTTCTCGTGCCCTGATCTCCAACACCTGTCCAAGAAGCACGAGCACAATAATCACTGCGGCAGCCTCGAAGTAGATGGCGACCGTTCCCTCCGCACTCCGGAACGCAGCAGGAAAAATGTCCGGAGCCACGACGGCTATGACGCTATAGATCCATGCAGCACCTGTACCTATGGAGATCAACGTGAACATGTTGAGGGATCGGTTTACAAGTGATGAAGCACCTCGCGAGAAGAATGGCCATCCTGCCCATAGGACCACAGGTGTCGCAAACGCAAGCTGCAGCCAGCTCGAGGCGGTCTCCGAAATGAATTGGTGCAGATCTATGACCTGAGCTCCCATTTCCAGTGCCACAACAGGCAGCGCCAGCACCAGCCCTATCCAGAATCTGCGGGTCATGTCGATCAGCTCTGGGTTCGGGCCTTGCGCAAGCGAAACATCCGCGAGTTCAAGCGCCATGCCGCAGATTGGACATGAACCAGGCCCAATCTGGCGAATTTCAGGGTGCATGGGGCAGGTGTACTCTGCCCTTTCGTTCGCCGGCTCACTCGACACATGCTGCTCAAGGTAGCTCACGGGATCGGCCAGGAACTTGGAGCGGCATCCCTCGGAGCAGAAGTAGAAGGTATGCTCGCCATGTTCGGCAATGTGTTCCGCCCCGGCAATCGTCACCGTCATGCCGCAAACCGGGTCGATCGCCGTCCCATCGGCATGCTGATGATGTCCGTGATGGTCATCAGCGCTGTGGCCTTCCTCAGGCTCCATAATTCGTCTCCTCGTAATGACTGGTTGCGCGGCTCGCGTGGCGCTGGTTACAGAACAGAAACAAAAATTGCGCTCTATCCATGATCGTCGCTACCAGAATGTTCGTGATCAGCTTCAGCATCACTTTCAGGCATCTGATCATCAAGGTCAGGCGATTCAGTGTGATCCATCATGTCTTCATCATGAACGTCCATGTCCATGCCAGGCTCGCGTTTCTGATTCTTGCCGGCCTCCGACTGATTGTGACTCAATTCGCTATCATTTTCGTGCATCATTTTATCTTTAGCTGGCACGTCCATTGCCGTGCCGTGGTCATGGGCCGGGCCAGAGATGGCTCCGAGACGCTGACGCTCGGCTTGATCGGTCGCAAGGAGGCGCTAATGACAGCGATCGTTGCGTCCGAGACGACCCGCCAGCTGCTATCCGGAAACCCGGTAGCAGGGGTCCTCCACAGCGAGCAAGCGATCGCGTTCGAACCCGTCATCTCAGCACTCAGGAAGGAATTGCCTGACCTCGTTGTCGCACTGTAGGTCAGGTCTCGCTGGAGACCACGGAAGCGTGATGAAGCAGTCCCGGTCACTGCAGTGCTCGCCGGCGCTGCTCCCCTGAAGGTCGGCCCTTGCCTAGGGGTCTTGGCAGAGAGGGAATCTCGACATTCTCGCTATGTCCGCTATGGGTCAGAAGCAGACGGTCGGCCCGAATGTATCCCATGTCTGCTTTCGTCCCGACAGCTGACACGCCCCGACGAAAGCCCTGACCCGAGGAAGCTTTCAGATTAAGGCAACGAACCTTCATGTTGTCAGCAATCAGATGAGATTCGAAAAGTCACAGCGTTCTGCATTGGCGGGTACGTCGAAATCTCCTCTTGCATGCTGACGAGATGTCCGAAAAGGCATCCAGGCGCGCTGCAGAACCTTCAGATTACGTCGACAATGACAATAGGCAGCAGCATAACTGCTTCCGATATGCTTCCGGACGAGAGTTTACTGGATTGGCTGCCTTCTCTAACCTATTGAAATGATTGGCGCACCCGACAGGATTCGAACCTGTGACCTCTGCCTTCGGAGGGCAGCGCTCTATCCAGCTGAGCTACGGGTGCCAGGCGTCAGCAAACTGACGTCTGATAGCGGAAATGACCGACCCTTGCAATCAACGAGAATTAGCGGCGTACGCGGTCAGCTGACCCTCTTGATCTCGTCCACAAAACGCCATAACCGGTTCAGCCGGTTGAGATAGCGCCGATTGGCGAAGATGTAGATATGCAGGCCGTAACCGGGGGTTGCAATCAGACCGGACTTGAAAAACCGGTAATAAAGCCTTGCGATGATGGGCAGGACGACGACACCGAGACTGACGAAAATCGCCGGCCAACCGACCGCCGTCCAGAGGCCAATCATGGTCGTTAAGAGAAATATGAGCACGCCGGTCGAAATGAGATAGAGAACGATCAGTGAAGGCTGAAAGATGGAAGCCGATTCCAGTCTGTCAATGTAACCCTCCTGATAGAGCATTCTGCCGAAGAAACCGGTCTGGATTGTGGCGAGTTTGCGGTCACTGGCGCAGGCAAAGCTTTTGTGGCCGAATTTCCAGATTCCGCGCGTGCCGAGATAGCAGGCCTGGCGGATCGGATCATCCGGTCCCAAAAACTGTCGAAACATTGTTTCCAGGGCTTCGGAATTGTTCAATTTTGCAGAAGCCAGTACATCCCCATCTATCTTCAGGCGTCCGTCCGGAGCATCGTTAGACGTTACATCACTCATCACAGTTTCCTTGTTTCATGGTTGCCTTCAGCGACTAGCGGTCGCCAAACAGTAAGTCGTATAGTCTTCGTAGAAAAGTCGAGCGGCTCCTTGACCATTCATCGGGAGCCAGTTCTTCAAATTCAGCCGCGGCGATCGTCGCCTCCATCCCGGACAGTGGCTCAGCGTTTCGCGTCGGCCGGTCACCATAGACGGCGACGACGGCATCGTAGAGCCTGTCCACATGTTCCTCGAGCGGCGGGTTAACCGCATCCAGCCAATGTTCCGTCGACAGGAAATACTCCATGGCACCCGAGGGCATAACCGATTCGATGCGAAACGGCATGACCACGCAGTCGGCGTTGATGGCGCGCTCAATCTCCTTCTGGACATGCTTTGAGCGGTTCGCTTCATTGGAAAACACGAGCACCATCACTCGGCAGAAATAGATAGCGTCGAGAATGGCGGCGCCATAGTTCTGGCCCGGCGCTATGTCGCGCGGCGCGATCCAGCACTCCGCGCCTCTTCGCTCAAGAAGGCCACAAATGGCGTCGGCCATTTTCTTGTCCTTCGATGAATGCGAGATAAAAACCTGATAGGCCATAGATACTCAACCCCCCGAAACAGCAATGCCGGACCCCAAACACCGGACCTGCTGAAACCGCGGGAGAACTATAGGCCAGATCAATTGTCCAGAGTGAGTCACAATATAGTCATCTTGACAGTCATCTTGATCGTCATCATGCCTCAGCGGCGGCCAAGCTCGCGCGCCTTGATGGCGTTCTCGCCGACATGCCGACCCGCCGGCAGGCTGGCATGCGCTGGAAAGTCGACAGCATCGAAACAGCTGAACTGGCTGTCATGGATGAGGCAGCTAGTCTTGATGATCGGCCAGACCTGCTGGCGCAGGAAAACCTGATCCGTGGTCCGTTGCACCGTGCCCTTCTGGAAGAAAACGCGCTTCAGATCAGCCATGGGCGGCAAGACACCGCCGACTCCACCCCAAAGCCCGGCGAGAATGAGTTCGGTATGTGTGAAATAATCGCGCATCAGATGAAAATAACGATCTGAATTAAGCCAGGGGTCGACCGCTGCGGCCTCCCGGACGTTGAATACACTGTCGCAGTCCCGGATCAGAAAGCGCTTGATTTTGGCAGCATCGGCAACGGAAAAGCGCCAGAAAAGACCCTCAAAAACATTCTGGCGCGGCGGCATCATTTGCACATCGGCGCCAAGGCCGGCCAACTCCTGCAGCGTTGTTTCGGGCACCGTTTCGTCGACATGGAATCTGCATGTCCAGCCTGGAAAAATGCTGGCTGCCTGTCGCGCATTTTCGAGTGCACCTTCCGTGTAGTCCGCTCCGTCCCCCCAAAGGCTGAACGAAACTACGTTTTCGCTGGGCTCATTGGGATCGAAAGCTGGCGGCGGATCGTTCGGTAGCGAAGGAAACGTTCTACCTTTCGTCGCCAATTTGTCTTTCAGAGTGAGGGCACGTTCACCAAAATCGCGCGCCGCCGTCCGGTCGCCGAGCTTGCCGCAAAGCATGGCAAGGGAATCGCAGATATCAAAATCATCCGGCCGGCGAGCCCGGGCCAGCATGAGTGCCTCACCGGCCTTTTCGTGCTCACCAAGCCGAATGAGGGCATTTCCCAGATTGACCAGCAGCGGCACGCTGTCGGGGTGCCGATTATGGGCAAACAGGAAGACATTGGCGGCTTCCTGATAGTTGCCGGCATAATAGCTGTACATGCCAAGACGATTGTAATCGTCAAGCGGAAAGCTATCACCATCGTTCGCAGAGATGGCTGCTTTCACGACCTTGATCTGAAGTTCAGCGGCTTGCCGGCTTTGTCCGTTCGCAAAGAGATCAGCCGCTCTCTGGCGCAAGGCGTCAATCTCGTCTCTGTCAGAAGTGGTACTCATAACACTGATACTTGAGAGATTACTCCGCCGCTGTCGCCGCCTGGCGTTCTGATTTTCGCAGCCGTATGCTTTCGGACTTGAGCTGGCCGCAAGCTGCCATAATGTCCTGACCACGGGAACGGCGTATGGGTGCCGACAGTCCCGCCTTATTCAGGACCTCGCTGAACCGTCTGATCTGATTGCCGCTGGAACATTCATACTCCACGCCAGGCCAGGGATTGAAGGGAATGAGGTTGATTTTGGCCGGGATGCCTTGAAGAAGCTTCACCATAGCACGGGCATCATCAAGGCTGTCGTTCAGATCCTTCAGCATGACGTATTCAAAGGTGATCCGGTTTGCGTTTCTTGCACCAGGATAATTGCGGCACGCCTCGAGCAGATCGGCGAGCGGATACTTTTTGTTCAGGGGCATCAGCATGTCTCTGAGGTCGTCCCTGACAGCGTGCAAAGAGACCGCAAGATTGACGCCGATTTCGGCACCACAGCGCTCCATCATGG
The DNA here is from genome assembly GCA_965371465.1 of uncultured Alphaproteobacteria bacterium. Classification (GTDB taxonomy): domain Bacteria; phylum Pseudomonadota; class Alphaproteobacteria; order CBDUYM01; family CBDUYM01; genus CBDUYM01. The sequence goes on along the minus strand of CBDUYM010000011.1, from coordinate 75,899 downwards.
GAACCACGCCGGATGTTGAAAGCGTGATCCGGCGCCTGGAAATGGACAATCCCTCGGGATGATTAATCATCAGGACAGCCTTTTTCACATTGTCGAAATTGTACAGGGGCTCGCCCATGCCCATCATGACAATGTTGGTGAAAAGGCGACCCTCAACACCTGACGGCCATTCGCCCAATGCATCCCTGGCAACCAGGACCTGAGCCATAATCTCGCCAGCGGTCAGGTTCCGGACCAGGCGCTGGGTGCCGGTATGACAGAATTTGCAGGTCAATGTGCAACCAACCTGGCTGGACACACAAAGCGCACCCCGGTCTTCTTCAGGGATGAACACTGTCTCCACCTCCTGGCCGTCATCGAAGCGCAGCAGCCACTTTCGTGTGCCGTCCTCAGATACCTGTGCCGTTACAATTTCCGGACGCCGGATACTGAAACCTTCGGCCAGTGCACCCCGCAGTTCCTTGCCCAGTGTTGTCATTTCGGCGAAGTTCGTTTCGCCCTGATGATAGATCCAGTGCCAGAGCTGGCGGGCACGCATGGCGCTCTTGCCAGGTGACACGCCTAGACCTTCGAACATTTGGCCAAGCTCGGACAGATCATCACCGATCAGGTTTCGCTGTGCAGGCCCGGTCATCGGTTGCACGCCTGGTTGATAGCGCGATGGGCGGCACTGGCACCTGTCAGGGAATAGTGATATTCAACAACAGTGCCGCGGGAAGATCTTCCCTTGCTGACCATGAAGCGGCCCCGGCGCATCGCATCAACGATTTTGACATCCGTCTCCTTGTCCCAGAGCCAGGCTCCGTCTTTGGATGTGAACATTTCTTCCTCGGTCTCGCCGATGGACAGCACGACCATCGAACCTTCTTCATGGTCGTAACCAGTGCTGAGCATGACCTCGTCCCAACGCTGTTTCTTTGGCATATGGGTGACCATCATCAGGACCTCGCCGTGGCTCACTTCAGCGGGCTGCATTTCGGTCGGCACAGTGACCATGTAACAGATTTTCTGGCCCTCCTCATAGCGGATGTAGGCGTCCCAGTCCCTGTATCTGTCGATCAGCTCAGGATCATCCTGTGCACCAGCACTGATGCTCAGGCTGCAGAGGATCAGGGAACAAAACAGGGTTTTCAGAATTCGCGTCATCGAGAATGCGTTTCCACAAATGGTTCAATCAGACCTGATTGTCCGGCTTTCGGTTGAATATGCCGCCGTGCACATGCTCCGGCAATGGTACCACGGGGCCATCAGGTGTAATGGGGCGTTCTGAAAAACGGCCTGTGGTCAAAAGCCTGTCGTACATGACAATGGCACCCGCCACACCGACATTGATGCAAAATCGTGTCGGAATTTTGATGGTGTAGTCGGCACGGGCCAGTAACTCATCTGAGACACTGTCTTTTTCAGGGCCAAGAATGTAGGCCGCGCTGCGCGGGTGGCGGAAACTTGGCAGATCAATCGCATCGTCAACCAGCTCTACGGCAACCAGTTTGCATTCTTTTGGCAGGACCAGGTCTGATGCACTTTCGAAGCGGTAGTAGGGCACTTCGTTGACCGCGTGGCTGGTATCGCTGGCCAGGGTCAGTTTCGAGTAAGTTGCGTCCACAGTGAAGACGAAGCTGGCCCCAAACGCATGAGCCGAGCGAAACAGCGTGCCGAGGTTCATGGGCTTTGAAAGCCGTTCAACACCGATGCCGAAGTATCCGCGTGGTTCCTTTTGGCCTGAACCTGTCATGCTGCTCCCAAAATCTGCCTGTCCCATGGCCCAAAATACAAAGCTTTGGCTTTGTTTCAAAGGGGTGAGACGCTAGTTTGCTGATGCAAATCATGCCACAGCCAGAGTCTTGGGGAGAGAATGAATGAAAGCGGTACTGTGCAAGGCCTTCGGCCCACCCGAAACGCTGGTTGTCGAGGAAGTTGCGGCCCCAACCGTAGGACCGGACGAAGTCAAAATCGGTGTTCGTGCCTGCGGCGTAAATTTCCCCGACACTTTGATCATCGAGAACAAGTATCAGCACAAGCCTGATTTGCCATTTTCGCCGGGCGGCGAAGCTGCGGGGGAGATCATAGAAGTGGGCGCGAATGTGACCCGCGTCAAGCGCGGTGACCGTGTCATTGCCATGGCCGGCCACGGCGGTTTTGCGGAGGAAATGGTTGTGCCGGGGGGCAATACGATGGCGATCCCCGATGGCATGGGCTACGAGATGGCGGCCGGTTTCTCTCTGACTTACGGCACGTCCCTCTTCGCTCTTCAGAACCGTGCGAACCTGCAGCCGGGCGAGAAACTGCTCATCCTGGGAGCCGCAGGCGGCGTTGGCCTTTCGGCAATTGAAATCGGCAAGGCCATGGGCGCCCACGTCATTGCCTGTGCCAGTACGGATGAAAAGCTTGAGATTTGCAAAGAATACGGCGCTGACGAATTCATCAACTACTCAAAAGAGGATTTGCGTGTGCGCGCCAAGGAAGTGGGTGGCATGACCGGTCTTGACGTGATTTACGATCCGGTGGGCGGCGAATTGTCCGAGGCTGCTTTTCGCGCCATCGGCTGGTATGGCCGGCATCTGGTGATTGGATTTGCGTCCGGTGACATTCCCCGCGTGCCCTGGAATCTGGCGCTTTTAAAACAGGCTCAGATTGTCGGCGTCTTCTGGGGTGCCTATCGCGACCTGTTCCCGGAACTGAATGCCTCGAACATGGAGCAGTTGGCGCGTTGGTTCGAAGATGGAACCCTGAAGGTTCCCGTAACGCAAATTTTCCCGATGGAGAAGGTCGGCGATGCCCTGAACACCATGATTGAACGGCGTGCGATCGGCAAGGTTGTGTTAACGACTGATCTTATTTGATGGAGCGCTTTCCTCTTGTCGCACCGATCAGTGTCTGGTGGCACGGACTAAGCGGCAACACCAAAGGCGCGGTCCTTATCCTGATCTCCGGCTTTTTCTTTTCGGTGATGAGTGTCGGGACAAAGAAGGCTGGTCAGGGCCTGCCTGCACTTGAAGTGACCTTTTTCAGAGCGTTCTTTGCACTGCTGGTTATCTTGCCCGTCGTCATTCGATCCGGCATGGCCGGGATCAGGACGAAGCGGCCATTCCTTCATCTGACGCGCGCCCTGTTTGGGACCTGCGGCATGTTCATGGGCATGTATGCGATCATCAACCTGCCCCTGGCGGATGCCATTTCCATCAGCTTTGCACGACCTTTGTTCATGGTGCTGCTGGCGGCATTTGTACTGCATGAGGTCATCCGCCTGCGGCGCACGATGGCGACTGTTATAGGTTTCATCGGCGTAATTGTCATGCTGCGCCCGGGCGGCGCCATTGAGTTCGCCGCAATCGTCGCGGTTATGAGTGCGCTCTTCGCCGCCGGTGCCGTCACCTGCGTCAAACTTCTGACGCGCACCGATGGGCCGCTGTCATTGATCTTCTATTCCAATGTAGTCGCCACGATCGCCTTGTTTGTGCCGATGCTCTTTGACTATGTCGCACCCAGCACAGCCGAATGGGCGTGGCTCATGTTCATGGGCGTCACTGGCGTCATCGCGCAGAATTTCTTTGTTCGCGCTTACGCAAAGGCAGATGCCATGGTGATTGCGCCATATGACTATTCCAGGCTGCTGTTTGTCACAGGCTTCGGTCTGATGTTCTTTGGCGATGTACCGGATGCCTGGACCTGGACGGGGGCCGCCATCATTATCGGTTCAAGCCTTTACATCATGAACCGGGAAAACAAGGCGAACACGGCAGATCGGTTGAAAGCTGAGGCCCAGGATCTGAGTTAGACCCGATTCCGAGAATGTGGAAAATGGTCTAGCCCCCCGGGCCTTCGTCTCTTGCATCGGCAAGCCGTTTCATTGCTGCCGCCTTGTGCTCGAGGGTAACGTACCGATCAACCAGTTTCATGACACCGGCAAGAACCGCCGCATCGTCGGTGAAGCCAAGCACAACGATGAAATCAGGAATCAGGTCCACGGGCATAACGAAATAGGCAAGCGCCGCCGCCAGCAGTCCCTGGATATACCTTGGTGTCTGCGGATCAGTGAGCGCGTACCAGCCCGCCAGCAGACTGTCCGCAAACGGAATGTGGGACATGACTTTCCAGAATTTGGGCTCAAAACCCTTCTGCACAGTCGCCCGATTACGCTCAAACGCAATGTCTGAGCGCGCTTCCTCCTCAAGCGCTTCCTCGGTCAGATGTTTGGGTAACTTGCCTGACATACACAGAATATGTATTGAGAGAGTGCTTTCTTCAAGGCAGACCAAAACAAGACGGGACTTGGCAATGGAATTACAGGATAAAGTCGCAATTATTACCGGCGGCGCTTCGGGTCTAGGGGCGGCGACCGCGCGCGAGCTTCATGCCCATGGCGCGAAAATAGCGATTTTTGACCGTCAGGTAGACAAGGGTGAAGAGATCGCCAAGGAGCTTGGCGGCATCTTCTGCGAAGTCGATGTAACCAAGGAAGAAACAATTGTTGCCGGTTTCGCGCGTGCCCGCGAAGCGCTCGGCCAGGAACGGATCCTGATCAACTGTGCCGGCACCGGGGCCGCCATGAAGACCCAGTCCAAGGGCCGGACCCATCCACTGGAAGTGTTCAACATGATCATCCAGATCAATCTGGTCGGTACCTTCGCCTGCTGCACGAATTCCGCTGCCGGTATGGCAGGGCTTGAGGTGCTGGATGAAGACGGGCTTCGCGGAGTCATCATCAACACAGCTTCCGTCGCCGCCTTTGATGGCCAGGTCGGCCAGGTCAGCTATTCCGCCTCCAAGGGCGGTGTCACCGGCATGACCCTGCCCATGGCCCGTGATCTTGCCGAAATCGGTGTTCGTGTCTGCACCATCGCACCGGGCACATTCGAAACGCCGCTGATGGCGGGGGCCACCGGGCCTGTGCTTGAAGGCCTCTTGCGTTCAGCAAATTTCCCCAAGCGCCTCGGCAAGCCTGAAGAGTTCGGCTCGCTGGCCCGCCAGATCTGCGAAAACGACATGCTGAACGGCGAAGTCATCCGCCTCGACGGTGGCATCCGCATGCCGCCGAGATAGAGCGCTAGGCAGAAAATCGATCCATCGCTTTGGCAAGCTTGATGTCCTTTTCGGTGACTCCGCCTGCATCGTGGGTGGTCAGGGTGACTTCCACAGTGCGATAGACGTTGGACCATTCAGGATGGTGGTTCATCTGCTCAGCGACCATGGCGACGCGGGTCATGAAGGCAAAAGCTTCATTGAAGTCGCGGAAGCTGAAAGTCCTGGTGATGGCATCGCGGCCTTCGACTTCCTGCCAGCCAGTCAGCTCAGCAAGCGCTGATTTTCGGTCTTTGCCTGAAAGAACTGCCATGCGCTCATCCTTTCGTGATCGCTCAGTCTTCGGGTGGCTCTGCCTAGCCTTCGAGTAGGCTGTTATAGTCCCTTCTTGTGCCGTCTGAGCGTCTGATGCGGGCACGGAACCAGTTTCTCGTGGATTCGAACTGCACTTCGGCTTCGAAAGTCATTTGTTCGTTGCCAAGCTCTGTCAGATAGGCGAGGTCGGTGGCTGGGGAGGTGGTTTCATTGATGTCGCTAAATGCGACCCATCTAAGGGGCCCTTCCTTGGTCTCTCTCAACGTGCCGGTGGCGTCCAGGGCTTCATAGATGAACATGAGCCACTGCTCCCCTCCGGCCTCATCGGTGACCGAAGCCACTCCCCGAAGCCTGGGTTCGACCAGCGACAGTCCGGTTTCTTCTGCAAACTCGCGCATGACTGCGTCGCGCGGGCTTTCGCCCAGATCCAGCTTGCCGCCGACGGCGCTCCACAATCCCTGATGCGGTGGTTTCTGCCGCTTTATCATCAGGCATTCTCCGTCCTTGAAGAGATAGCACATGGCACCGAGAACCGCTTCAGGCATCAATCAACCTCCTGGAGATCGTAGGTTTTGATCGCTTCATACTGGGCCGCCCGGTGACCTAATGTGCTTTGAAACAGTGTAAAATGATCCGCCAGCACGGGCTCGGTTCTGAACAGGTTGTGGTCGCCCATGTATTGCGTGACTTTGTTCAGGGGTGCTTCGCGCAGCCGGCCAAGCGTGACATGGGGCTGGAATTTGCGGCTGTCGGGCTCGAGGCCAATCGATCTGACAGCGCGATCAATCTTGCCATGGAGGCGGACAAGCGCCTCGCCGCCGTCGACGCCAACCCACAATGCATGGACCTTCCGTCTGGTGCCAAAATGACCGATGCCCGAGATGTCGAGCCAGAATTGCGACAGCGTGATGGGCCGAAGTGCATGATCGAGCCCATCCAGGCTCATTTCTGAAACATCCCCCAGGAAGCAGAGGGTTACATGCATGTTTTCCGGGCTGACCCAGCGCGCGTTCGGTACACCCGCCTGCAATCGCGCGATCTGCTGCTGAATTTCCGAGGCCAAAGGCAGAGCAATGAAGAGCCGCATCATGGCAGTGACAATCAGCTGGCTGGATCTGGTGGATTCAGGAGGGCGCGAACAAACGGCAGCATCCTCTCGACAACAATTCTGACGCCTTCTTCATTGGGGTGAATGCCGTCGCCCTGGTTAAGGTTCTGATCGGCAGCTACACCATCAAGGAAGAACGGGTAGAGGGTGACGCCATGTTTTTCTGCCATATCAGGGTAGATACTACCGAACTCTGCCCCATATTCGATCCCGAGGTTGGGTGGCGACATCATGCCAGTGAGCAGCACCTGGCAGTTCGCCCGCGTGAGCGTTTCCAGGATGGCATCAATGTTTGCCCGTGTGACACTCGGGTCTATGCCACGAAGGGCATCGTTCGCACCAAGCTCTACAATAACCAGCACTATGGAGGCGTCTGCCATACCGTCCAATGTCCATGGCAGCCGATTGCGGCCGCCGGTCGAGGTGTCACCTGAGACCCCGGCATTGGTCACGGAAATGTGTAGACCTGAGGCCTGCAGCCGTTCTTCCATGACATTGACGAATCCAAGTCCTTCATCAAGGCCGTAACCGGCGGTCAGACTGTCGCCAAGCGCCAGCACTGTCGGCGATCCGGACAGCCCCTGAATACAGGCCGCCATGGCAGGGGTCGGTAAAAGGAGGGCCGATGCGACAATAATTGGACGGATCAGGGTACGTGCCCACGTTTCAAAAAGGGTCGAACTGTTGACAAGAGCGGCATAGAGCCCATAACGGTGAACATCTGAGCTCTTGGCTGAGCCACTTGCCGGGACTGGGCACATTTTTTTGACGCCAAAGCGGGGCGCAATATGGGTAGCAATGAACGAAATTTCGAAAGCCTCCGCGCCTGAGGGCCACAAAAGTCAAACCAGTCCTGATGGGGCCATGATCAAAATTCAGGATCTGCATCTATCTTTAGAAAGTGGCGCCGGTATGGTCAACATCCTGCGTGGCATTAACCTGTCGGTGGAAGCCGGACAGACGGTCGGCGTGGTCGGGCCGTCGGGCTCAGGCAAGTCAACGCTGATGAGCGTGATCGCCGGGCTTGAACGGCCAACTTCGGGCGAAGTGATGGTGGCCGGCCATTCACTGACCGATATGAACGAAGACGAACTGGCGCTTTTCAGGCGCCACAATCTGGGAATTGTATTCCAGTCGTTTCATCTGATCCAGACCATGACCGCACTTGAGAATGTGGCGGTACCGCTTGAACTTGCCGGCAGGCGGGATGCATTTGAGCGGGCCGAGGATGAGCTTGCCACGGTCGGGCTTGCGGATCGTATAACGCATTATCCGGGTCAGCTTTCGGGTGGCGAACAGCAGCGTGTGGCGCTGGCCCGAGCCATGGTGGTCGATCCCAAGCTGGTGCTGGCGGATGAGCCCACCGGCAATCTCGATGGCGAGACCGGACATGTGATCATCGACCTGATGTTCGAGCTCCATGCCCGCCAAGGGACAACGCTCCTGCTGATTACGCACGATCCGGAACTGGCAAAGCGTTGCAATCGCGTTGTACATCTGGCAAACGGCATGCTCGAACGCGAGGAATCCGGTTTGGGGGAGGCCTCAACAATGGGTGACTTTAATGAGTGAGTACGCCATCGCGTTTCGCTTTGCCCGGCGCGAACTTCGCGGCGGCCTTAAAGGCTTCGGCATTTTCCTTGGCTGCCTGACGCTGGGCGTGGCGATCATCGCCGGCGTCGGATCGCTCTCGTCCGCAATTGTTGCCGGACTGCAGGCAGAGGGGCAGGTTCTGCTGGGTGCGGATGTTGCCCTTCGGGTCAATCATCAGCCGGCCACGCCTGAAGGCATTCAATACCTTGAAGAGCATGGCGGCGACACTTCGGCTTCAGTTCAGATGCGTGCCATGGGCATTGCCGACAACAGCCGCCGCACACTGGTGGAGCTGAAGGCCGTTGATGATCTCTATCCTCTCTACGGCGAAATGATCCTGAAGAACGGCCTGGATCTGCACGACGCCATTGCCGAACAGGACGGTCGCTATGGCTCGGCTATTGATACAGCACTTGCCATCCGCCTGCAGCTTGCAACGGGCGATACGCTGCGGGTCGGCCAGCAGACTTTCGAGGTGCGTGCCATCATCGAAACCGAGCCGGATCGATCAACAGAAGGCTTCACGCTGGGTCCACGGGTGATGATTTCTTCCGCAGCCATGGCGGGGACAGGACTTGTCCTGCCGGGCAGCCTGATTGACTACATCTATCGTATCCGCCTTAGCCCGGAAACTGATCTGGAACTTTGGGTGGAAGACCTGAAGGAGGCGTTTCCGGAAGGCACCTGGCGCATTCGTACACGCGACAATGGAACACCCGGGGTTCAGAGATTTGTTGAGCGATTCTCCATGTTCCTGTCGCTGGTTGGCATGGTTGCGCTGATCGTTGGCGGCGTCGGCGTCGGCAACGCAGTCAAGAACTACATGGATACCAAGACTGAGACCATCGCCACGTTCAAATGCCTGGGTGCCAGCGGATCGATGATTTTCAAGATTTATCTGACCCAGATCATGCTGATCGCCGTCGTCGGCATTCTTCTCGGCGTCACCATCGGCATTTTTGTGCCGTTTGGCCTGAACGCGCTGTTGCCGGACAGGCTGCCGGTTGATGCGCTTTATGGCATTTACCCGGCGCCCCTTATTCTGGCGGCCGCCTATGGCATCGTGACCGCCGCGACATTTGCCATCTGGCCATTGGCGCAGGCGCGGGAAGTGGCGGCCGCCGGCCTCTTCCGCAGCCTGATCGCACCGATACGCAAATTGCCCCGGCGCGGCTATCTCATTGCGCTGTCAGTGTCTGTCGGACTTTTCATTGCCATGGCCGTGGGCCTTGCTGATCAGAAATTTTTCGCGAGCTGGTTCATCGTTGGATCCTTCGGATGTTTTCTGTTTTTGCGGCTGATGGCACAGGGGGTGATTGCATCGGCCAGGCAGATACCGAAACCCCATGACCCGGGCTTTCGCATCGCGCTGTCAAATCTGCACCGGCCCGGTTCGCCAACCGCCAGCGTGGTCCTCAGCATGGGGCTTGGCCTTACCCTTCTGGTGATGGTCGCGCTTATTCAGGAAAACGTCGTGCGCCAGGTGAATGAGCAGCTGCCTGAGATCGCACCTTCGTTCTTTTTTATGGACATTCAACCCGATCAGATTGAGGGCGTGAAAGAAACCGTGCGATCAGTTGAAAGTGCAACAGAAGTCGAAAGCGTTGCCATGCTGAGAGGCCGTGTGATCTATCTGAACGGCGTGCCCGTCGATGAAGCGGAGATTGATCCTGAATCTGCCTGGGTCGTCCGCGGCGATCGCAACCTGACCTATGCAAAGACACTGCCTGAGAACAACAGCATCATTCAAGGTGAGTGGTGGCCGGAAGACTATGATGGCCCGCCATTGCTTTCCATCGGCGGAGATGGTCGCGGGCTTGGGCTTAGCATCGGCGACACGGTGACGGTGAATATCCTGGGTCGTGAAATTGTCGCGGAGGTTGCCAATTTCAGACAGATCGACTGGTCTGGCATCGGTATCAATTTCATGATGATTTTCTCTCCCGGCATTATTGAAGAAGCGCCTCATGTGCATCTGGCTACTGCTCATGTCGATCGGGATATGGAAGAAGAAGTAATGATCCGGGTTACGGAAAAGTACCCGAATGTCTCCATTATCCGTGTCAAAGAAGTGGTAGAGGCGGCGAACAATCTTCTCGAAGATCTGAAAATGGCAATTCAGGCCGTTGCATCTGTCACTCTTCTTGCCGGTGCTCTCGTGCTCGCCGGCGCCCTTGCCTCTGGCCAGAAACGGCGGATCTACGATGCGGTCATGCTGAAAGTACTGGGCGCGACACGGCGCAACATTCTGAAGGCCTATCTGGCGGAATTTTCCCTGTTGGGATTTGTTGCCGCCATGGTCGGCGCGCTTGCCGGCACTGTCGGTTCCTGGATGGTTATGACCATGGTCATGGATGCGGACTGGATTTTCCAGCCCGACGTGCTGCTGATTACGGTTTTCGGGGCCGTCAGCTTCACGGTGTTGCTTGGCCTGATGGGCACGTGGCAGACGCTCGGGCAGAAGCCGGCAGCCATTCTACGGGCCCAGTGATCGGGCCGGAAGCTCTTGATTTCAGCCAAAAGAATGCCAATATGAAGACAAGTAATCACGGAAGAGAAAGGTTATCCCATGTCTCAAAGCTATGATCCAGGAACGCGCCAGAGCGCCGTTCAGCGAGGCAGTGCGGGCCTTGCAGCGGATATTGATGAGGGTCTCAGGAGCTATATGCTCGGCGTCTACAATTACATGGCGGGCGGGCTCGCGCTGACCGGCGTGGTTGCCTTTCTGACCGCTAATTATCCGCCGTTATTCAACGCGATCTACGGCACGCCGCTCCAGTGGGTCGTCATGCTCTCACCCCTGGTGATCGTCCTGATCATGAGTTTCGGCGCGAACAAGATCAGCGGCAGTACAGCTCAGATTCTCTATTGGGCTTTCGCAGGCCTGATGGGACTCTCGCTTTCCTACATCCTGCTCCTCTACACCGGCGCAAGTGTCGCCCGTGTGTTTTTCATCACCGCCGGCATGTTTGGCGGCATGAGCCTGTGGGGTTACACGACCAAGCGCGATCTTTCCGGTATGGGCTCTTTCATGATGATGGGGCTGTTTGGCATTATCATTGCAATGATTGTAAATTTCTTTTTGCAATCCGCGGCAATGGATTTCGCCATATCCGTTCTCGGCGTGATTATTTTCACGGGTCTGACGGCCTGGGATACACAGAAGATCAAAGGCTGGTATAGCGCCGTCGATGGCAACGAAATCGCGATCAAGAAGTCGGTCTTTGGCGCCCTGACGCTTTATCTTGATTTCATCAATATGTTCCTTTTCCTGCTTCGTCTGTTCGGCGCACGGCGCTAGAGCTTTCGTCAGGCACAAGAAAAAGGGAGCCGGTCCAGCGATCGGCTCCCTTTCTTTTTAGGCTCAGACTTTCCCTATGCAGCGACCAAATCAGAAACTTCGAGCTTATATTCCTCGATCATATCTACGGCATAGGTGATACGCCCGGAGATGTCACCATAGGAAAGCTTCAAACATGCCTCGGCCATATTCTCGACCGGCGTGACACGATCCTTGTTGCTGTCATTGACGAGCCCATGATGAACCACGCCAGGCGTAGCCACCAAGCCTGGCGAAATGACATTTACGCAGACACCATCTCCGCGGACCTCGGATGCAAGACCCGTTGTAAAGCGTTCCAGCGCTGCCTTGCACATGCCATAAACCGTGCCGCCGCCCCGACCGCCGGCATCGACGTTCGGATGAAGGGCGGCATGCGATGAGATATTCAAAATCCAGCCTGCCTTCCTTTCCTGCATCTTGGGCAGCACCATCTGCGACAGATGGAACGGTGCGTAGACCTGCACTTCCTGCATCAGCCGATAGCGCTTTTCAGGAAACTCGGTCACCGGAATGAACCAGGTCACGGCGGCGTTGTTGCAAAGAACGTCGACCGGGCCGTAGGCCGCTTCGGTTTCCTTGATCAGGTTTTCGCGGTGATCGGTGAGGCCGAGGTCACAGCGCACCGCCATGGCTTCTCCGCCAGCCTTCTTGATCACATCAACGACACCGTTGATTGATCCCGGCAGGGGATGATCCCCTTCTTCGACGGTCCGCGCCGATACGACCACCTTGGCACCTTCCATGGCATAGCGAATGGCGATGGCCTCGCCGATACCCCGGCTGGCGCCGGTGACAACCGCCACCTTGCCTGCCATAAGGCCGTCTTTGTTGATTGTTGCACCCATGAGACATCTCCCTCTTGAATTTTTTGGTTGCCGTCATCTTAGCTGGGAACAGCGCTCTGTAAATAGAGAGTGAGTAGCGACGTAAACGGAGCCGAATTCACCTGCTCTGGCTTGTCAATGCGAACGCGAAACGGCATAGTCGGCCCATATTTTTAAGGGTGCGCTGAATGGACTTCCTGCTCGATCCCAATGTCTGGGCAAGCTTTCTGACACTTGCCATGCTTGAGATTGTTCTCGGCATCGACAACGTTATCTTTGTTTCCATTGCCGCCAGCAAGGCAAGACCAGAGTTGCGCCAGCGCGCGCGGGTGATCGGACTTACCGGTGCGCTGGTCATGCGGGTCGCCCTGCTGACAGCCTTGACCTGGATAATCGGATTATCAGAGCCGCTGTGGACATTTGGCGACTTTGTCGTGTCGTGGCGTGACATCATTCTTGGCGCCGGCGGGCTCTTCCTGCTGGTGAAGTCGACCCTCGAGATCCACTCTGACGTTCAGGGACTGGTCAACCGGGATAGCAAAACCGGCGAGATCAGGGTCGTCATCTCAGCCTTCGCTGTCGTCATTGTTCAGATCATGGTGCTTGACCTGGTGTTTTCACTGGATTCCATCATCACAGCTATTGGCATGACTGACATGCTGGGGGTCATGATCGCCGCAATTGTCGTTGCAATCATCCTGATGATGGTGGCCTCAGGACCGTTAAGTGCCTTCATTGAAAGACACCCCACCACCAAGATGCTGGCCCTGGCCTTTCTGCTGATTGTGGGCGTGGCCCTGATCGCGGATGCGCTCCACTTCCACATTCCCAGGGGCTATCTCTACTTCGCCATCGCGTTCTCCACCCTGGTGGAGGGGCTTAACCTCTGGTCAAACAACGGCGACTCAGACGAAACTGAGCCAGGGCCACAGTCCGAGCCGGGCAGCTAGTTCTTGATCATCTGACCCCATGGCCGCATATTAGAGAGGACAACTTCTAATCTGAAGCCAAAAACCCAGGTTTTTCAATGAGTTCGCTATCACGTAATTATCCTGCCGGCCACCTCCTCAGCGTCGATCATGGCGTCTTTCAGCATGTCGGCGTTTCGGATGGTCATGGCGGGGTCTATGAAAATTCCTACACCGGGGGCGGTCGCGGGCGCATCAGTCTTGGCCGTTTTGCCGGCGGCAAGACAATTCAGGATCTTGGGCCTGTGCCCGGTCGACTACCCTCGCATGTTGTTGTTGATCGGGCGCGGCGGCTGGTTCGTGATCCACGGCGTTACCATATGCTGCGCAACAATTGTGAGCATTTCATCCATGAAGTTGGTGGCACAAAATCGGGAAGCCCCCAGGTAAAACAGCTGGCCCTGTTCGCCGCATCCACGGCGATCAGCTTCACGCCAGTGGGCCGCGCATATAAGGCGGCAGCCTGGACTATTTCGGTGGGCACCTGGCTTTACAAACGATCAACCCGGAACACGCGGGCCAACCGCTATGCACGGGCGCGCAGCCGACGACGTTATCGCTAGTCCCCGGCAGGTAGCGCCCTCAAGCAATTCAGACATGCCTGATCCCACCATTTCAAGAGCCAGCTTCGATGATCTTGAAGCTGTACTGCCCTTGTGGCGCGCCCTGTTTCCTGGGGATGAGGAGGCGCAATGCCGATCTGAAATAGCTGTGGAGATCATGAACCCGCGCCAGAACGCGATTTTTGTTGCCAGAAGTGAGTCAGAAGCGATTGGTTTTACCCATGTCGGATTGCGGGCCTACGCCGATGGCTGCAAGACCAGCCCTGTCGGCTACATCGAAGCCTGGTACGTTGAAGAGGAATATCGGCGCTCAGGCGTAGGTGCAGACCTGATCACGGCAGCAGAGAACTGGGCGCGCGAACTTGGTTGCACAGAGATGGGCTCAGACTGCCTGCTGGACAACGAGGTCAGCCTGGCAGCCCACACCGCCATTGGTTACAAAGAAAGCGAGCGGCTGATCGCCTTCAGGAAAGATCTGTAGACGCTCTCTATTCCGCAGCCTGTGCGAGGGGCGGTTCAGCCTGTGGACCACGTACGAGCTTGCCAGGCAAAGCGCCGGTGGCATCACCATTTTCATAGACCACTTCGCCTGAGACGATGGTGGCGACATAACCATCTGCGCGCTGCAGAAGACGTTTCCCATCTGCTGGAAGATCGTATGCCATTTCCGGCAGATGGATGTTGAGTGCATCCATATCAATGATATTCACATCCGCCTTGTATCCTGGCTTGAGGAGACCACGATCATTGAGCCCCATGGCGAGCGCATTGTCGCGGGTCTGCGCTTTGATCACCCAGGGCAGTTCAAGCTGTGCGCCTTCACGATCCCGGGTCCAGTGCGTGAGCATAAAAGTTGTGAAGCTTGCATCGCAGATCACCGCCACATGGGCGCCGCCATCGCCAAGCCCCAACAGCGTGTTCGGGTGCTGGACGAGTTCAGGTACATGGTCGAGATTGCCGTAGGCGAAATTAAAGAGGGCATAATAAAGGAAGCCGCGGCCGTCTTTTTCGATGAGCTCGTCATAGAGAATTTCTGCCGGAGCGACGCCAGCGGCTTCGCCCCGCGCCTTGATGCTGTCTTCAGCCTTGGGTTCATAGTCCACGCCGCCCCTTTGCGGGAAAATCTTGTGGCCAACCGCGTCTGCGAAGCGGTGCACCGGATTTTCGGTTGCCTGGTCGGAAGCCGCATTGGCCTGCCTCAAAAGCGGATTGCTGTCCGCTGCGCCTTTGTTGCCCATGTCCTTGTCCAGAATCGCGCGGCGAATGTCCGGATCCTTCAGTTTGGCAACAATTTCGTCCAGCGGCAGACCTGCAAACTGCTGATAGAGAGGATGAGCGGCCAGAGGATTGAGAGAGCCCTGCAGGCCGACGAGAGCGCCGATTGGCCGGCCGCATACCTGACCCTTCATATCGAGGCCTTCTTTTTCAGCCTCTTCAAACGTCCTGAGCATGTCTTTCCAGCGATGCGGCGCGCGATCCACCTGTGTAATCGACATGGTGATGGGTGACCCGGAAACACGGCACATTTCGCGCAAGGTCTCCATCTCTTCCTCGTAATTGGGAAAATCGGAAATGACTTCAAGGACGCCGTTTGCTTTGCCAACGCCCTTTGCAATGCCGACGAGTTCTTCCCGGGTTGCGGTCAGGGTCGGTGTTGGCTGCCCGTCGCTGGTTTTGTGATTAAGCGTGCGTGACGTCGTGAAACCGAAGGCACCGGCAGCGACAGCTTCTCTGGCAAGCTCGGCCATTTCTTCGATCTGAGCCTCTGAGGCTTCCTCGCGATCGGCCCCCGCCTGGCCCATTACATAGACCCGCAAGGCGCCATGGGGAACCTGAGCACAGACATCCATGTCATGTGGAATTTCTTCGATGGCGTCGAGGTATTCCGGAAAGCTTTCCCAGTTCCATTTGAGCCCTTCGTGCAGAGCGGCACCGGGAATATCCTCGACACCCTCCATCAGCCGGATCAGCATATCGTGGTGCTCGGGGCGCACCGGCGCGAAACCGACGCCGCAATTCCCCATCACGCAGGTCGTCACGCCGTGCCAGCTGGAAGGGTGCAGGCGTTCATCCCAGGTGACCTGGCCATCATAATGGGTGTGGATGTCAACGAAGCCTGGTGTCACCAGCTTGCCTGAGGCGTCAATTTCGGAAGCACCTTTGGCGGCTACCTCGCCGACCTCGACGATGATGCCGTCCTTGATCGCAACATCGGCGATAACAGGGTCCCCGCCCGAACCGTCTACGACTTTGCCACCACGAATAACCAGATCAATACTGTCCGCCATAATGCCCTCCGGCCTGAAGAAAACTGTGCTGGCCCGAATTCTTGGCCCAGTGCGAACCACTGTCAAGTGAGCGATGTGCCCATCAGGGCTTCAAGCCTTGCCGTTACTCGGAATTTGCAGTGATTTCCGCCCCGAATGGGCCCACAACATCAAACCAGCGAAGCATCTCGGCAGAACTGCCGTTCACAACCTGATGAAACTCATCCGGCGCCGTGAATACAATGTCTCCCGGTCCCACGGCTTGCCGAGCGCCGTCGTTGCCAACGACATGGCCGTTTCCTTCGAGAAAATAGAACAAATGCTGCTGCGGATGTCGGTGGATCATGGTGTGGCCCTTGGGTTCGGCCTCGAACATCCTGATCAGAAAGTCCGGCAATCCATCGCTCGCCGCCAAGATGATCTTTGCCGCAACACTTTTCATGCCAGGCAAATCCATGGTTTCGCTCTGAACGGCTTCAAGTTTTCTTACAAGCATTGTCTACTCCTGTCTCTGCGCCAAGGAAGTAAGGCCAGCTGGCCTCGCTCCTGATCAGTGGACAAACAGGCGAATGCCCGAGTGCAGCATCACAAGCCCACGTTCATTTGCAGCCGCTGTCACACCCTCGTCGGCAACGCTACCGCCCGGCTGCAGGATATACCGCACGGCAGATTTGGCCGCCCGATCAACATTGTCGCGAAATGGGATGAAGCCATCGGACGAAAGCCCAACATTTTCGAACGATGCAATCCATTCTGCTTTGTCGGTCGAGCTGAGTGGTTCGGGCGTTTCTTCCAGGACATCTGTGAGCGCTTTCATCTCAAGATCATCGAGATCTTCGAAACGCAGAAAAGCGTCGATGGCGTTGAATTTGTCATTGCGGGAAGTCTTGTCCCTGAATGGCAAAGCAACGGCACGCGGGTGCAAAGTGAGAAAGTAGCGATCCGCCTTGCCACAGGCGAGCCTTGTGCAGGCGATACGGGACTGCTGGCCGGCGCCGATGCCGATTGCCTGACCATCGCAGGCGACCGCAACCGAATTTGAATGGGTATATTTGAGCGCGACCGATGCCACCAGCAGAGTCATGCGCGCGGCGTCCGGCAAGTCCTGGTTCGCCGAAACAATGTCGCCAAGGCCCTCAAGCGTAATCTCTGAGTTATCGTGGCTCTGTTCCAGCCAGAGGCCAAACTCGAGGCGTTTCTCAGTTTCCGGTGGTGTGTAGTCAGGGTCGACCTTAATAATCGCGTATCGACCGCCCTGTTTCTTCTTGAGAATTTCTAGGGCTTCATCTTCGTAGCCCGGCGCGATGATACCATCGGAAATTTCGCGCCGGATGATGTTGGCCGTGGAGACATCGACGACATCAGAAAGGGCGATGAAATCACCGAACGAGGCAATCCGGTCACAGGCGCGCGCCTTGATATAGGCCGTGGCGAGGGGCGAATACTTGCGTTTTGCCAGAAATTGGGCGGCAAGAAATTCATCACTGAGCTCACCTGCCACGGCCGCACCTGCGGGATTTACATGCTTGAAGGATGTCGCCGAAGCCAAGCCCGATGCGGCCGCCAGAGCCTTTACGAGCTGCCAGCCCCTGAGCGCATCAAGGAGATTGATATAACCCGGCTTGCCATTGAGAAATTCGAGGACAGGCTGATCATTCGGGTCCATGAGGCGCGCATGTTCCTGATGCGGATTGCAGCCATATTTAAGGGAAATTTCCAAAATAAACCTCGTGACAGAGAAGGGGATGAACCTGTGGCTGAGTGCAACGGCACTATAAATGGTGGGACATGAGCCGCATAGCTCAATAAGGGATTTTGGACAGACAGCTTGATCCGTGACACCTGATTGGCTCTAATCCGGCCTGAACGAGAGCAACATGGTCGATCGATTTTGCGAGATAGTTGCGGGGGATAGGTTCTATGAACACTGTGAGCGTCATTGCGAAGAGTTGCTTGCGAATTGGTGGAGCCCTGTTGTTGTTTGAGGTTCTTCTTGCCTGGCAAGGGCCGGTTACGGCGCAGACAATCAGCAGCTTCAGCGAATCCAGTACAGCCTTCATAAATTACTCCGCAACCAATGAAAGACCGATCAGAGCCTGCGGTAGCCTGGTGTCTCTGTCAGGCCCGGATTACTCGATCGTCTCAGCGACGCTCATTCCTGGAACACCGGAGGTTCCCGAGCACTGCCGTGTCGCAGGCGTTATTCCGGCAGAAATCCGCTTTGAAGTGAACATGCCGAGCCGTTGGAACGCTCGCCTCTATATGCCGGGAACCGGGGGGTTCGCAGGGCGCGCACCGGAAGATCAGCGTGCTGGGCTTGCAACCGCCCTTCGCCATGGCTTTGCGACTGTGGCGACCGACACCGGACATGACGCCAGGACTGAGCCAGGCGGCAGCTTTGCATTTAACAATCTCGCGAAACTGATCGACTACGGCTTTCGCGGCGTCCATCTCACAACGATCACAGCTAAGGCACTGCTGGCCAGCTATTACGAGCAGGGCCCGTCCTATTCCTATTTCAACGGCTGCTCAAACGGCGGGCGGCAGGCCATGATGGAAGCCCAACGCTTTCCCACAGATTTCGATGGTATCGTTGCGGGCGCACCTTCTCTTAACTACACAGGCTCAAAAGTTGGCCAGCTGCACAAGGCTCGAGCCATGAAAGACGAGCCGCTGTCATCAAGTGAGCTTGAGATTCTGGCGACCAGAGTCTATGCGAAGTGTGACGGCATTGATGGCCTTCAGGACGGTATTATTGATGATCCGAGAAAGTGTGATTTTCGTGTAGCCGAAGATCTGCCGCTGTGCGACAGCGAAGATACGGACAGCTGCTTTGCCGAACATGAAATTGAGGCGATCGAAGCGATTTACAGCCCCGTCGTTCTGGGTGGTGAAGTTGTGCTGAGAGGGCATACGCTCTCAGGCGAAGCCGTAGCGGTCGGCTTCGACGGCGTGGCCCGACCGGGCTGGATTCCATGGATCGTCAATGAAGGTGGGCAAAGCCTGAACGAAATGCTCGGTGGCGACTTCTGGCTGTATCTGGCATTTGTGAACGATGATCCCGACTATGACTGGCTCAATCATGACATGAGCGACGTACCGGATAATCTGGCGAACGTTGCGGCTATCGCCAATGCGACTGACCCTGATCTGACGGCCTTTCGCGATGAAGGCGGCAAGCTGCTCAGCTACTACGGCTGGGCCGAACCTATGCTTAATCCACTGCAGATGATCGACTACCGTGAAGCTGTGGCAGATGAAATGGGCAACGATCTGGACGAGTTCTTCAGGCTTTTCATGGTCCCGGGCATGGCCCATTGCAGCGGTGGGGTTGGACCTGACAGTTTTGATGCCATGACCGCGCTGATCGATTGGGTTGAGGGCAACATTGAGCCAGACAGTATCGTCGCCAGCCAGATCGTCGATGGTGAAGTCGTCCGCACGCGACCACTTTGCCCCTATCCCAAGGTTGCAATGCATCAGGGATTTGGCAGCATCGATGAAGCCGAGAACTTCGCCTGCGAGCGCTAGGTCAGGTCATGCCGCCGACCATTTCCTCGCTGACTTGCCATAATTTCTGTTGCAGTTCTTTGTCTTCGGCTGCCGCTGCGCCTGGCACTGGCATGCATTTTACAAAGTATTTGCCGGTGACCCCATCCACTTCGTCGGATGTTGCCAGGTAGATACTTGTTTCGGCGCCTTTCTCCGGGCTCAGGATGAAAGGACGTGCGATGGCAAAACCTGTGCGATAGAGAATTCCATTGCCGCTGCCGAAGTTGGTGCCAACCACGCCGGGATGCAGGCAGTTCGCACTGATGCCGTCATCGCCTAGGCGATTCGCCAATTCGAACGTGAACAACACGTTGGCGAGCTTTGATCGCGCATAGGCTTTCATCCAGCCATAATCTCTTGCCAGTGCCAGATCATCGAATTCGATCACTCCCCGCGTATGGACATCGGAGGAGACATTGACAATTCGCGCCTTGCCGGCAGCTTTCAGGTTTGGCAGAAGAAGATTGGTCAACAGGAAGTAACCGAGGTGGTTTAGCGCCCAGGTCATTTCTATGCCGTCAACGCTTTCATAGCGCTTCGTAAACATGCTTCCGGCATTGTTCACGAGGACATCGATTTTCGGATGGGCCTCGCTGATCTCGGCGGCAACAGCTCTGACATCGCTCTGCGAGGAGAGATCGGCAATGTAGGTGCTGATCGCCAAGTTGCCGGTCCTCTGGCTAATCTCGGCAGCGGCCGCAATCGCCTTATCGCGGTCCCTGGCCACGAGGATGACTTCAGCGCCGATAGCGGCAATTTTCTCTGCCGTAACCCGGCCGATGCCACTTGTAGCGCCGGTGACAATGAAGGTCTTGTCTTCATTTAGGCGTGGCATCAGCTAAATTCCCACCATGCTTGCGCTCATTTGCCATAGCCTATGTTGATCTTCGGCGACATATGAAGCGTCCGATGACTGCACGGCCTGGCATTTTTCAAAGTACGCGCCGCTCACGCCGGCAAGTTCTTCGGATGTGGCCAGATACAGGCTTGTCGCGGCGCCTTCTTCGGGCGACAAACCGAAGCGTTTAATGAGCTTGTAGATGTTGCGGAACGCCGGGCCGTTATTGTCGCCGATGCCAGTATTCACGCCACCAGGATGCAGGCAGTTTGCAGTGATGGATGTGCCCTCAAGCTGCCGCGCCAATTCGTAGGTGAACATCACATTCGCAAGCTTTGAATGATTGTAGGCAAATATGCCGCTGTAGCGGTGGACAAGTTCAATGTCGTCGAAACGCAGTTTAGCTCTGGTATGAAGCCCGGAACTTACGTTGATGATACGTGCACTCGGTGCCTTCCTGAGATGTTCAAGCAGCAGAAGCGTCGTCAGGAAATAAGCGAGATGATTGAGGGCCCAGGTCATTTCGATGCCATCGTCAGTGACCTGCCGCGTTGTAAACATGCCGCCGGCATTGTTCACGAGCACATCAATGTGTGGCACCGCCGATTTGATTTCAGCCGCAAGAAGACGAACGTTGGTCTGAACAGAGAGATCCGCGATCAGGAACTGAACGTTGTCGTTGCCGGATTCTTCCCTGATCCGCGTTACTGCCTGGGCGGCTTTTTCAGGGCTCCGTCCAATCGCTATCACCCGCGCGCCTTTTTTGGCGAGTCCATGGGCTGTGGCGTAACCAATGCCATTAGTGGCGCCGGTGACGACGACAATTTTGTCACGCATGTTCAGGTCTCGTTCTCATTCTGTTTTCTTTCATGGCGCTGTTTTGCAGGCTACTGCAACGAGATAAACATACCTAATATCTGGATACACGCATTCAGAGCGGAAATTTCTCGAATTGACGTATTGTTGACGGTTACCCGACGGCTTTGACTTTAACCTGACTGCTGATCGGCATAAACTCTCAACTGCGTCGTCTGTTGCTTTTTCAGTGTCTTAACGGGAAAGAGTGATGGATATGCTGAAGGCATGTGGCCGCAAATTTGTGCGCAATGACAGAGGCTCAGTCGCTGTTGAGTTCGTGCTGGTTCTGCCCATTGTTCTGATCATCCTGATGGGTGTGATTCAGTTTGGTGCGGTCCTTTACACGAAAAGCGAGATGATCAATACGGCACGGGAAACGGCGCGGCGCATGGCAGTGGCTGAACTTTCGACCGCTGATGCCGTAACACTGGCAAAAAATATTCTCAATGACACGGGCACGCGCTTCACAGTGACGGCGACAGCAGTGGCTCCCGACGTGACGGTCTTGATAACAATTCCAATGGATGACGCGGCATTGGGGCTCGTGTTTCCCGTGGATTTCTCGGGCGAGACATTATCGGCCCAGGTCGTGATGAGAGCGGAGGGCTAACTCGGGTCGTGCACGGCGCCAGTAAACCGGTAGCTTGAGTTCCAATAAACAAAATTCAGGGAGCATGCAGCGAGAGCTGCGTTTTGACATATGGTTCTCAGACTATTGAAGCGGCTTGGGCGGGATGAGAGCGGGGCAACCGCACCGCTTATCATGATGATGATACCGGTGTTTATCGGTTTTCTGGCTTTCGCCGCCGACATGGGATCCCTCTATTTCACTAAAACTCAGTTGCAAGGCGTTTCGGACTCGGCAGCGCTTGCTGCTGCTTCACGCTTTGACGACATCGGCGAGGCCGAAGCTCTGGCACTCACTTACGCAGAGAAGAACACGCCGGCTGCCGACTATGGCAACATTATGGATGCTGATGACGTTGTATTCGGGCAATGGGACATGGCGACGCGTGTGTTCACAGCAAACGCAGCGCCTTTTGACGCCGTCAGAACAACCTCCAATCGGACCGAAGACCATGACAACTCGCTGACAACATTCTTTGCCCAGTTTCTCGATATCCTGAACTTTGACGTTCAGGCCAACGCCGTCGCCATCGCAGAACTTGGTGAGGGTCTGTCGAGCTGCATGACGAGCCTGAACGAAGAGGATGAGGATGCGTTTCTTATTATTGGCACGGCAGCGATTACTGCAGCGGGCTGCGACATTACAATCAACTCAGAACATAGTTGCGCCATGCAGGCCACAGGTACCCCGACTATTACCGTTGTCGGCGTTGACAATCCCGGCTCGATCAACGTACATGGCGATTATTGTGAAACCGGACACGTGAGCATCACACCAACACCTTTGGATGACCAGCAGCCTGATCCGGACCCGTTTCAACATCTCAGTACTTACGATGAATTGAACACCACTGACCCCACGACAGGCATGACCTGTGACCATACGGACTTCGCTACGACCGACAGTGCCACTTTGAATCCGGGTGTTTACTGTGGTGGCATTGCGGCGACCGGCAGTGGGACGCTGACGTTCAATTCGGGCAATTACGTCATTAAGGACGGCGTCTATGACATCGGTGGTAACATCGCAATCAGCGGCGTTGAAACCGGGTTCTTTCTGACAGGTACGGATACTTACCTCGATATTAAGGGCACCGCTGCCCTGGCCGTGACAGCCCCTGTCAGCGGTCCGCTTGAAGGATTTGTCTTCTATCAGGATACCGACACGACACGTACACCGGCGGGCGAAACAAATTACATGCGGGGCACGACGGACGGCGGCATAGATGGCGTTGTCTATTTCTCGAATTCAGGCATTGAATTCAAAGGCATAGCGTCGTCGGGCCTGGCCACAACAGATTGTTCTGTCTACATCGCCGATACTTTCTACTTTAATGGCACGACTGACCTCTTTATCGATCAGACCTGCACCGCTGGTGGTTTCACGGTGCCCGCATTGGGTATCTGGACATACCGGCTGGTCGACTGATTATCCACCGCCGCCCATTGACAGCCTGAGACCAGCGAATACGCCGAAACCGGGTGTCGCAAATCCAAGTACTTCCTGGTAATTCTCATCCAGCAGGTTTTCCATTCGGACGTAGCCCTGAAGACTGTCTGTGATCTGATAGGTTGCATTGACTGAAACCAGCAGATAGTCGTCGAGCACTACTGTGGCCACCGGGAAGACGAAAAAATTGAGGTCTTGCTGTTTGCCGTTATAATCGAGCCCGAGATGCACTCTTCCCCGGCCATCATGGAAGATGAAGTCGCCGCCAAGGCTTGCTATGTGTTTGGCACGCCTGATCTCCCGTGCACGATCACCAGCCTCGTCCTCAGGCTCCCGGGCATCGAGATAGGTATAGCTGCCGTTCAATGAGAACGCCTCGGTGATTATGGCGCTGGCGGCAAATTCAATGCCCTGGCGCTTGCTCGTGCCGTCCTCGTTCACAGGCGTCGAAATAAACATGTCATCAATGAAATCAAAGACAGTTGTGATTTCGTTTTCCAGATTTGAATTGAAATAGGTGAGATCGATGATCAGCTGATTGTCGAAAAACTTCTGCTCGACACCGAAGTCAATAGTCAGGGAGCGTTCTGGCACCAGATCGGGGTTGGGAATGAAACTGCCCGGGATGAAGCCGAACATTTCGAAAAAGCCCGGATTGGCCACCGCTTTGCCGACACTGGCGTGAAAGCGCGTCGCCCCATCCCTGATGATCTGGGCCGCTGTCAGATTCCAGGATGTCGCATTGTCGAAGATGTCATTGTCGTCATGCCGGATGCTGCCCGAAAGATGCAGATCCTGCCAGAGATCAAGACGATATTCGCCGGCAAAGCTGAGCTGATCATTGCGCCGGGTCTGGTTGATTGGGCTCGATGGATCCGGCAGCCGGTTTTCAAATCGGGTTTCTTCATATTCAACCGCGCCTGTGAAGCGATGCGCGGTGTTTGTGGTCGTGACCTGCAGCGCTGACTGATACCGGAACTTCAGGCGATCCGAAAGCAATGTCGACGCGACGACCCCGTCCGAAAGGAATTCGTTGTCATGATCCGAGTAGGAGAGCGCAATGTCCTGAATCCAGCTGCTGTCGAAGAGCGACAGATCGCCCTGAACGACTGCCAGGAACTGCTGGTTTTTCGCCGCATCGTCGGCGTCAATGACCTGCCCGAACGTGGGCGACAGGAAGTCAAAGTCCTGGGCATCTGTCTCGACGGTTGAATCGACAAATCTCAATGACGCTTTCATGCTGAAAATTTCAGATGGCCTGAAGCCGGCCTGGGCGTTCAATGTGAAATTTTCATAGCCGTCTCTTTCGTCACCTGTAGGCGAAGCATCTGTCCCGCTGGAGTCCAGATAGCCGACGCTGGCCGCGAGATTGAAGGTCTCTTTGCTGGCGCTCATGCCCGCGCCGAGGCGCACCGTTCCGAATGAACCTCCTTCAGCGTAGAGATTACCATTGAGCGCCCCCTGGCCCGTTCTTGTAATGATGTTGATCACACCGCCAATAGCATCACTGCCATAGAGCGCGCTTTGAGGACCCTTCAGAATTTCGATACGCACAATATTGTCGGTCAGAAGGTGGGCAAAGTTGAACTCATCGCCCAGAAGCGGGTCGTTCGCCGGAACACCATCAATCAGGACCAGTGTGTGGTTCCCTTCGGCGCCCCGGAGCCGTGCCTGGGTCAAAGATCCTAAAGGGCCGGTTCTCGAGATTTCGACGCCGGGCACTGTGCGCAGCAAATCAGACACCAGAAGTGCACCACGGGCGGCGATAAACTCTTCGTTAAGAACGGTGATTGCGTTGCCAAGCGCTTCTCTGTTTGTCGGTGCGCGCGCGCCGACCACAACGATTTCGTCATCTACATCGGTCGGTGGCAACGTCTGGCCAGCCGCCTCAAGTGCGCTGAAAAGCGTTACAATTGCTAGGGTTAAAGCTCTGAGAACTGACATCTGTGACCCTTCCATCCATCATGACTAAAATGACGAAGATGACGGGCGCGCTGCATCAGGCCCTGACAAATGCCAGAGGGCGCTGATCCAAATTTTATGTGGCTTATGATCGCCATCGTCCCAACATCTTCGTTTTCATCGAAGTGTCGTCACGACGGACTTCCGTATCGCTTGGCTCCTCCGGCCAGGGAAAGGACGACGTGATGGCAGGTTTCCTGGCTCGCAGGTCATTGTTTCAATGCGGCCTTCCCCCAATTATGGAGTGACCTGTTACCCAAAAGATGGGAATAGCATCGAAACTCGCTGCTCACAGTTGCGGGGACAGCCACAGATCAATGCAATATGCTGCACCTGCTGTGTTCCCTTTTAACCCTGAGTATGGGCACCATCAAAACGAAACATAGAGAAACGCAACTGGGCTGACAAGCTGAATTGAAATGACCGCAACGACGAGCACAGAAATGAAAGAACTTGAAACTGCCATTGAAGCTTCCGGCTTCAAGGTGCTCGGGCTTCTTCCTGCAGGTGCGCCGTTCGATGGTGGACATCTCATGCTGATCGGGAATGCAGGGCCTGTCATGTGGGATGCATTCGTCCGTGAACGCCAGGGATCTGACGACACACTTGATCGCTGGTCAAATCGCTCGCTGAACCGGTTAGCGGATGCAGCCGGTGGCACCTGTCTGTTCCCGAACCTGGGGCCGCCATGGCATCCGTTTCAGCAATGGGGCCTTGAGACAGGTCGCATTTCGTCGTCGCCCCTTGGTATTCAGGTGCATGATGTCTATGGGCTCTGGTTCGCTTACAGGGGTGCCCTTCATCTGCAAAAAGAGCTGCCGAATGTTCAATCCCGAGAGCCAAGCCCCTGCGACAGCTGTCCCGACAAGCCCTGTCGGACGGCCTGCCCGGTCGGCGCCATTGGCCAGGGAAAATATGATGTGCCCAGCTGTACTGCTCACATTTCCAGCGAGGCCGGCAAAGACTGTCTGGCGCTTGGCTGCCGGGCGCGGTTAGCCTGCCCTGTGGGTCAGGAATTCGCTTATGTGCCGGCGCAGGCCGAGTTCCATATGCAGGCATTCCTGAAGGCCAACAGCTGAACAGATCGGAACAGACTTGAAGGCTTATCGTGAAGAAGGCATTCTTCGGGTGATTATCTGACTTTTTGAGGAGTACAAAATGGCTGAAACGAGAATTGATCCGGACAACATGCCGGACAAGATGCTCGATTCCATGGGGGTCACGCGCGAGGAGTTTTCGAAGATCAGAGAATTCATGAAAGCACGCGAGGCAATGACGCCTGCAGTTGGCGATGAAGCACCGGACTTTGAAATCGAAAGGCTGAACGCCGCTGGTCAGCGGACGGGCGAGATGTTCCACCTTGCTGACACGCGCGGTAAGCCTGTCGGGCTGATATTCGGATCTTACACCTGACCGCCATTTCGCTATCAAGCCGTGCGCTTGAACGAAATCTATGAGCGGTTCCAGGACGATGTTCAGATCTTCTGCATTTACATTCAGGAAGCCCATCCAACGGATGGATGGCAGGTTCCGCAAAACGTGAATGAGAAGGTCCTGTTCGCCCAGCCGACGACGATTGAAGAAAGGGAAGAAGCTGCGGCGGCCTGCATGCTGCACATGGCTTTCGACATGCCGATGATGCTCGACAATATGACGAACCAGGTCGATGAAGCCTACTGTGCATTGCCGGAGCGCCTTTACGTTCTTGACGCGGATGGACGCATTCATTTCCGCACGGCTATGGGGCCATGGGGCTTTGATGTGAAAGCCTGGGAGGCCGCGCTGGAGGAGATTTCGGCCTGAGCAGCTGATACGCCCAGTCAATAACAGAGGGTGAGGCTTATGGAACTTGATGCCCTCGCCGATCGGCATTACGGGCGCATGCTGCGCGACTCACGGGCTGCGCGTGTGAAGCGGGAAGTTACAGACCAGCTTGCGACCGGGTTCAAAAATCCAAAGAGAGCCCGGTGACCATAACGACAGACCCGGCATTCCGCCCTCAGAGCTTTGCGCGTAGACCCGGCAATCAAACAATTTATCTCATCCGCCACGGTGAGACCGAGTGGAACGTGGCACACAAACGCCAGGGCCGGTCGAACTCGCCCCTTACCGAGAAAGGCATTGAGCAGGCGAGGGCCATTGGCCGCTGGTTGGCTCAGAACCTGTCCCACCTTCCTGATCTGCCGATCCATGCCAGCCCATTGGGCCGGGTCCGTGAGACGCTGGAGAACATCGCCGAGGCTGCCGGAATTAAAGTGGATCGGGCCCATTTCACATCGCTGCTTGCCGAAGTTTCCTTTGGTGAAGTGGAGGGCCTGTCTGTCACTGAAATCAATGATCGGTTTCCGGGCCTCATTGAGGCCCATAGCGCAGATCGCTGGGGTCATGGATTTCCAAATGGCGAATCTCTTGCCGAGGCGGCGGAGCGTGTCCGCACCTGGTACAACAGCATCGGCGACATTCAGGATCTGGTCGTCATCTCCCATGGCGGTCTCGGCCGCGCCATCCGGGGCCTTTACCTGAACCTCACCGTTGCCGAAATATCCAGACTCGAAGAACCACAGGATGCCGTCATTCGCCTGAGTGGGGGCTTCGAGACCAGATTTGATGTGTGAGGCTAGCCCTCTTTCACGACGTGGACGTCCATTTGCGGGTAGGGGATGGAAATGCCTTCTGTGTCGAGACGTTCTTTCAGGGATTTGGTGAGATCAAGTTTGAGCCGGAAGGTGTCGGAACGGGCGGACCAGTAGCGGGCGAGAATAGTGACTGAGCTGTCGCCAAGTTCTGTGACGGCGACGAGAGGCTCTGGGTCGACGTCCACACGTTCATCGTCGGCAAGAGCCGCGCTGATCACGCGCAAAGCATGATTGAGGTCGGCATTGTAGCCGACGCCGATCTGTATATCTGTGCGCCGCGTGTCGTTGGTCGAAAAATTCTTGATGGCATCGCCCCAGATCGCGCCGTTTGGCACAATGAGCTGAATGTTGTCAGAGGTACTGAGCTCTGTGATAAAGAGACCTATGTTCTTCACTGTGCCGGTGCCGCCGGATGTTTCGACGTAATCGCCGACTTTGAAGGGCCGGAAGAACAACAGCATCACGCCCGCGGCAATATTGCTGAGCGTCCCCTGAAGGGCGAGCCCTACCGCAAGTCCCATCGCACCGATGATCGCGATGAAGCTGGTGGTCTTGACACCAAAAGCCTCGAGAACAGCCACAAGGGTGAATACGAGGACTGCATAGCGGGAAACGCTGGCGACGAACCGGCCGATGGTTTCATCGATCCGCTCAGTTCTGCCCATGATCCGCAGCAGGGCGCGTTGCACCCAGCCAGCCGCCAGCCAGCCAATAACCAGGATGGCAATGGCGCCGAGGGCCGACAGGCCGTAGTCGGTCGTCATGGCTATCAACTGCTCGACCATGGCCTGCATATTGCTGTCGATGTCTTCCATGAGACTATTCCCCTGCCGATTTAGTTTGCCTTAACTTTGTCTAGCATATCCTTGACGAAGCCGGCGGTAAGAGCGGGATCTTCCATCGGAATAAAATGGGAATGATCCGGCAGGTGAGTGTCGCTCCCCTGGGCGAACACAGTGACCAGCTCCGCCCAGGTCGGTGAGGCGCCAAAAGCCCCGGGCGCATCATCAGGAGATCTGTCCCTTGCGCGGAAAATGTCGACGGGCACCTGAACCTTTGAGATCACATCGTGGATGTTCCGCCCACTGGAGCCCATATAGATGGCGGCTTCAATTTCCGGCGCGCAGGCGAGCTGCAAGTCATCTTCACCCTCAACTTCGAGAAGGCCATACTGACAATAGTCATGAAATACCTTGCGATCCCAGGACGCATAGTTGCCACGGTCTTTGTAGCGGTCATACATTTCTTCCACAGAGGCAAAATGAGAGCGGCGGCGCGCTATGGGATGCGTATCCATCGTTACGCCCCCGGCATCGGCTCTTGCCTCATAGACCTCTGGCGACATGATGACGGGATCGACCAGAACGAGACCGGCAAATCTTTCCGGCACATGCCCGGCAGCGTAGGTGATTGAATGCCCGCCCATGGAATGGCCGACCGCGACAATGTCCTTGAGGTCCAGCTTCTCGACCAGCTCAACGACATCCTGGCCAAACATTTCCCAGTCGAGAGGTGGCGTCGGCCGTTCGCTGCGACCATGTCCCCGCATATCGACAGACCAGACATGGGCGGCACCATCAAGAGCCAGGATGACCTGATCCCAGCAGCGCGCATGGAAACCGGTGGCATGAACGAACAGCACGGTCGGCGGATTGGCGACATTCTCGGCTGCCGGCCATTCGAAAACGCAGAGATTTGTATCCGTGAGCTGGACACGGTGTTCAATTGGCGAGGCCGCCATACTTTCTTACTCCTGGAAATTCCCTAATTTTGGCGGAGATGATAGCGATGGGTGGCCATCAATCAAGCGGCTTGCGCAAGTTTCTCACTTTGTAATGTGCCAGCTCGTCTTTGTCCGCTTCAGGACCTCGTCACGGTCGAGATGAATGGTGATGTAGTCGCCGGAAAGCCAGAGCGATTGCTGGTCCATAGTGTGCGGGCTGTCAGGGCGCCCGGAATTTCCTGCCGCCATGACGAAAGAGGGATTTGCCGGATCGCCGAGATCAACGACCATGCGGAACACCGGGCCATGGTGGGAACGGAAGGGCGCTTCGCGACCAAGGTAGTTGGCCATGGCAACTGTGGTCCCGGCGCCGCCAACCGGATAGGGGCCAAGCTTCAGATGCGCGAAGGCTTCCTCACGCTGCAGGGTGTGGCCGAAGCTGACCTGATGGATCGCACCCCAGTGCCACAGGGATGGATCATCGCCCATTAGTTCTTCAAGCTTTGCTACAGATGTCTTCAGAGCATTTTCAATCTTGGCCGACAGGAGGCCGCGATGCGCCGTCCAGCGGGCGTGAGTGTCAGCGAGGAAATTATAGGCGCTGTAGTAACCTATACCGCCAACCGCGGGCAGCCAAACGAGAAGGGATACGTCGCGCCCTTCGGCCAGAAGTGCATCCTCAACAAAATCAAGATGCCAGCGCGTGGCCTGCAGGGAATAGTAGACGCACGCCCCTGCGCTCATTGGCGAGGCGACAAAATCCCAATCGCCCAGCACCTCGGCTGCCTTTTGCACGGCAGCATCCTCTGACCCACGAACCAGTTCGAGAATAGCCGGCACTGCAAGCCGCGCCGTCGTATCGAGAAGATCAAGCTGCAATGACTTCGTATCTGATATGGTTACATCATCCAGGTCGTTAAGCTGTTCGCGAATGCGATCGACACGGGCGCTGGAAACGGCGTAGTTCTGGACCGGAAAGTCCCACTGATCCTTCATGGTGTCATTGTTGGCTGTGGCGAGAAAACCTGCATCAGGATTTTCAGCGGCGATCAGCTCATCACCCATCGCGACTTCAAAATCATAGGCTTCGTCCCAGGCCGGGAATGGCAGCATTCCGGTGACGCCTTTGCGTTTCGGGATGTTGCCCGCGATCCAGCGGCGGATGTTGTTGTCGGTATCGGCACAGATAAGGTTGTAGACAGTTGGCGTGATGCCGTTTTCGTAAAAATTCTCGTGAAACTCGCTTACATTCCTGGACAAAGGTAATTTCGCCAGGGCACCGGCTGATGTCGGGTGTGCGCCCAATACCCATTTCAATGCCGTTCTTTGTGAATGCGACGGTTTCGGTGAAATATCCAGTAGCTCGGTCAGAGGTTCAAGGAGAGGGCCATGTCCGCCTTCCTCGATCCTGAGTGTTCTCTTTTCGCCGCCCTTGATGTCGATCTCTTCTTCACGAACCGCGAGATCAGCCCAGCCCGCCGAAGTGCGGTACTGGGTGCCGTCATCACTCAGCTCTTCGATATAGATGTCGGAGTTGTCGATGAAGCCGGTTGTTATCCCCCAGGCGACATTGCGGGTGTGACCGATGGGAAAGAACGGACCTCCCGGGAAACTGGCACCGACCAGATCGAAGCCGGGCGCGCTCAGGTGTGCGAGATAAAAGGTACCTGGAATACCGAACTGCAGATGCGGATCTGAGGCCACAATCGGCTTGCCGGACCGGGTGTGATTTCCGGACATCGCCCAGTTGTTACTGCCGGATTGAGGACCAGCAGCGCGGCCGCCGGCGGTTGTGACGACGAGGCGAACGGCAGCAGGATCAAGGTTCTGGTAGTTACCCTGCATCTGATCGAAGAGCGCTTTGTCGCCATCTGAAAATCTGGTCAGGTGCGGCGACCAGGTTTCATGGCCGTGTTCGGCCATCAGCTGTGCGGCGATGATCTTGTTGACCCAGGTGTTGAACTGAAACCAGCTTGAAAACCGATGTTTGGCGGCAACTTCGGCGGCGGTGATGTGGCTCGGTTCGATACCGGCGCGCTCGAACTCCGGCGGCACCTCATCAAGCTGATCGATGTAACCGTTGACGCCATGAATATAGGAATCGACGATGCCATCGCCATCGGATTTGGGCACTTCAAGGCCTGTAGGATTGACGAAGGTTCGAATGATGGCGTCATTGCGCAACAGACGTTTGCCAAGCACGCTGGCCGCGCGACCGGTGGAATAGAGCCTGCCAATTTCGATCTGCCAGAGCCGATCATAGGCACTGACGAAACCAAGCCCCGCGTAGGCGTCTTCCACAGAAGTGGCAAAAATATGCGCGATACCCCAGCGATCCCACAACACTTCCAACGGATCGCTGATCCCCGGAATTCGGAATTTGCCTGAGAGTTTTTCTGCCTTGCCGGATGCCATCTGAGTTCCCCACTTTCTTGTTGGCAACACTCTGCACTGCGAAGACTGGGCTAGGCAAGGTTGGGCTAATCAAGCTTGGGTGGGGTAAGGCCGAGCGTGCGACCGGCCCACGCAATCGCCTCGTTCAGCTGCTGACGGTGGAGAATGTGGATGCGGGCGGCAGTGCCCAGCCGTTCTGCACTCGACACCGTCTGGGCGGCAAAGAAACCTGCAACCCAGCAGGCAATGTCACGGCGATGGGGCAGTATCTCTTCCGGCAGGGGTCCGCCTTCGTGACAGAGGCTTGGCAGCCAGAAGCCAAGGTCCAGGTCCGGGTTGCCAAGGCAGGCATTGTTCCAGTCGATCAGAATGGCGCGATCCGGCCCGATACACAGATTATCGCTACGAATATCCATGTGGCAAAGGGCATCGCCCTCGGTCGGACATCGTTCTTCATGGGCCTGAAAATCCGCCACCGCGGCTTCAAGCCAGGGTTCCAGCGACGGGATGACACCCAGAAGCCCAGACGGATCATCAGCGATCCTGGCCCAGACTGACGGCCTCGGACCATGGACATCGAGATAGGGTCGAACATCGGCTTCCGTGCTGTGCATTTCGCGGACACTTGTCACAACCGCCCGAACATTCGCATCGTTCCAGGGCGGCGGCCAATGGCAATGTGAGAGATCCTCAATTATGAGGATGGGCGCGGTTGCATGATCTTCAAAGTTGATGAGGCGCGGCACAAATGGCGCTGTCACAGTGTCGTAGAACAGGATTTCGTTCTTCAGGAAACCCGCGGTCCGCTCATTGCCGGCGCTTTTCACGAACACTGTGCTGCCGTCTTCATTGCGGCAAATGAAGCGTTGCGCGCGGGTATAGCCGCCACTGACAGGGGTAAAGCCAACAGCCTTCTTGCCAGTGAGGCGCTCAATGCGGCCGGTCAGTTCTGCATCAGGCAGGGGTGAAATCGCCATCAGCCTTGGGTATCAAGATCAAGCGGAATGGGCAAGGCAGCCTCCGGGGCGTGGACTTCCTTCCTGGGATCAGTTTAGTCTTGGGCAAACCAAAACAAGTGCCATCCAGGGAGAGCCGCTATGGCAACTGCTGCCAAATCCAAAGTCCGTTCAAACATCGCACCTGAAGACGTGGGTCTTGATTCCACGCGGCTGCATATCGTCGCCGATACCATGCACAAGTTCGTGGATGAGGGGCGAATCGCCGGTGCGATCACCATGGTTTCACGGAAGGGCCATCTGGCTCTCCATGACGTTTATGGCAAGCGCGATCTTGAAAACGATGTCGACATGACTGAGGACACCATCTTCCGCATCTATTCCATGACAAAGCCCATCGCGTCTGTGGCGCTGATGCAGCTTTATGAAAAAGGCCTGTTTCAGCTCGATGATCCTGTGTCGAAACACATTCCGGAATTGGCCGATCTTGAGGTTTTCGTGAGCGGCACAGCGGAAAGCTACAAGACCCGCCCGCCGGAGCGCGAAATGATCGTCAAGGACGTCCTGATGCATACGTCCGGGCTGATCGGCGGCGGCGGGCCCAGCGTTGTCTCAAAGCTCTATCAGGAAGCCAAGCTGATGGGGTCCCGGTCGGGCGGCACGTTGAAGGACATGGTCACCAAGCTTGGCAAAATTCCGCTGCACTGCGATCCGGGTTCGGAATGGAACTATGGCATTTCGACCGACATTGTTGCCTATCTCACCGAAGTGATTTCAGGCCAGCAATATGATGAGTATCTGGCCGAGCACATTTTTGAGCCCCTGGGCATGACCGATACGGGTTTTCACGTGCCGCCTGAAAAAATGGACCGGTTTGCTGCGAACTATCGCCGCAATTTCGAAGGCGAGGAGCATCTGTCGCTGGTCGATGCACCGGGGGATGAAAGTACCTATGCCAAGCCCAAGACCTATTTCTCTGGCGCTGGCGGGCTGGTCTCGACGGCGAACGATTACCTCAGATTCTGTCACATGCTGGTCGGTGACGGGGAACTCGACGGTGTCAGAATCATCGGGCAGCGCACGCTTGATTACATGACGACAAACCACCTGCCGAACAATGGCGACATGGCCAGCATGGGCCAGGCGACGTTCACGGAAACTTCTGTTGCCGGGATCGGATTTGGCCTCGGTTTCGCTGTTCTTATGGACCCCGAAACGGCAAACATCATTGGCTCGCCCGGCGAATATTACTGGGGTGGGGCTGCTTCAACCGCCTTCTTCATCTCACCGGACGATGAGCTCGCCATGATCTTCCTGACCCAGCTCATGCCCTCGGGCACCTACCCGTTCCGGCGGCAGTTACGGCAGACGATATATCAGTGCCTGATTGATTAACCACCGACTACCGGTCGAAACATCTGAATGATGTAAGCGAGGAGCAGCATCAGGATGAAGACCAGATGCGGGACGAGGGTTGTGCCGCCGCGGGCCTCCAGCAGACGCGCGCGTTCATCAGGATCATCTGTTTCGGCGAAAATGTCCCGGATCTTTCGGGTGGCGTGAACACGATACATGTGATTGCCATAAAGCCCCATGAACACCACTGCCGCCATGCCGACGGTCAGGCTTATGGGGCGTGAGACGAGAACGGCGACCACATTCACAGACACGCCAACCGCGATAAGCAGGATCACTGCGTAAAGATACATTTTCCGGTAGAGGAGCCAGAAGACGTAGAAGACGCCAGCGGTGAAATGCCAGCGTATGCGGATGTCGACATTGTCCATGGATTTCCAGCGCGATATATAGGTGTCTGAGTGCAGGCCAACGAACCGCCGGAAATCTTCTTCTGTGATACGAATGTCATCATGCTTCTTCCGCCCCATACAGCAGCTCTCCTCAGGCAAATGGGTCCAACACATGATGCAACGGAACGACCCGCTGATTAAATGCCATCGCGACTTCCCTGTCACCCCTTAGCCGTGCACTATAAAGTAGAATTTCAACTATTTTGCCCGTTGAGGCAGACGGAATTGGCGGCGACTTTCGTTTACATTAAACTTGGTCAAACTTGGCTTGTGCTTTTGGAGGGGACAGGAAAATGACATTTGGCAGATCTATCTTTTCAGTTTTCGCAGGGATTCTGCTTGTGGCCGGTTGTAATCAGCCACCAGCTGAAAGCGACCTGCCGGAGGTTTCGATCGAAGAATGGACAGTCCCCTGGGAAAGAAGCCGGCCACGCGATCCTGCTGTTGCTTCTTCTGACGAAATCTGGTTCGTCGGCCAGCGCAGTAATTATGTGGCGCGCCTGACGCCATCGACCGGCGAGTTTGAACGGTTCGATCTGCCGGACGGTGCCGGACCCCACAATCTGATCGTCGCGGATGATGGTATGGTCTGGTATGCCGGCAACACCGACGCCCATATCGGCAAGCTTGATCCTGGAACTGGAGAGATTACACGCTATGGCATGCCAAATGATGATGCCGGTGATCCCCATACTTTGAATTTTGATGGTGTTGGAGGCATCTGGTTCACGGTCCAGGGCGGAAATTTCGTCGGCCGGATCGACATGGCCAGCGGCGAAGTCGCTCTCATCGAGGTGCCGACATCGTCTGCCCGCCCCTACGGCATTGGAATAGACAGCAAAGGCATCGTCTGGGTCGTGGAGTTCGGCACCAACAAGTTTGCGCGCATTGATCCGGCAACCATGGAACTGACAGAAATTGAACTGCCGCGCGCCGAAGCGCGCCCACGCCGCCTTGAGATTACGTCGAACGACTGCATCTGGTACGTGGACTATTCCGGCGGCTTCCTTGGCCGTTATGACCCTGTGTCAGGTGCATTTACAGAATGGGCCCTGCCCAACGGTGGTGCCTCGCGACCCTATGGCATGGCTGTTGATCTCGATGACAACATCTGGATTGTCGAGACGGGCACCGATCCCAACAATTTTGTCGGCTTCAGCACGACCGATGAAGCATTCATCAGCGAGACGGCGATACCAAGCGGCGGCGGTGCGGTCAGACACATGGACTATGACGCTGCAACCAACACCGTCTGGTTCGGCACAGACACCAACACCATCGGGCGGGCGGTCCTGCCCTAGTGATAGACTGTCGGGCACTGCTGCTCGCCTTGTCGTTGGTGGCAGCGCTCACGCTGGCCAGTTCGCCCGCACAAACCCATGGCGATGGTGCCCCATCCGGACACAGCGGTGCGCCCGGCGAGCCCGATTGCACGGCATGTCATGTGGCGTCAGGCAACGCGCCGCAGGCGCCGGACATCAGCCTCGAAGGGCTGCCGGAGCGAATTCAACCGGGTGAAAGCTATGCTCTGAAACTGGTGATCTCATCGGCGGAAATAAAGCGCGCTGGCTTTCAGCTTGCGGTGCGAAGCTCCGACGGCGAAGTCGCCGGTCAGCTTGCGGCCATTGATGAGCGAAGCCGGGTTGAGCAGGAAGGTCCAGAGGTTTTGGTGCACACGGAAAGGGGCAGTCGGCCAGACCAGGACAGTTCCACTTTCTGGAACTTTGAATGGGCAGCGCCCATGTGCGCGTCTGGCGAGATCCTGTTCGCCATCGCGATCAACAATGCCAACGACGATGATTCAGCTTTTGGTGATCAGATTTCGAGCCGTCTCTTTCTCGTCGCTTTTGGCCCCTGATCTCAACCGATGGTTACCAGCAGAACGATGCCTGCGATCACCAGGGCCATGCCAGCCAATTCGTGCAAGGTGAGCTTTTCGTGAAAGATGAAGTAAGAGATTACCAGCGAGAAAAGAAGCTCGACCTGTCCCAAAGTGCGGACATATGCTGCGTTTTCCAGGGTCATGGCTGTAAACCAGGCGGCTGAACCGGCAACCCCTGTGAGCCCGATCCAGGTGCTGCGGCCCAGATGGCTACCGATTGCCAATAGCTGGGCCCTGTCAAAGAAAAGCATATAGCCCCCCAATAATACTGTCTGGACTATGTTTACGTAGACCAGCGTAACCGCTGCCGGTTCAAGAAATCCGTCCATCAGAAGCGACAGACTGGCCTCACGGAACGAGAGAGCAGCAATGGCAAAGCCTGCGCCGGACAAAAGCCCGCTCCACACGGCTGGGCCCGTCCAGCGGGCCCAGGTGGATCCGGCGGCCTCAGTCTCGCTCAGGCCTTTAGGCGTTGACATGATGACCACGCCCACAACACAAATGACAATTGCAATGAACGAACCTGTCGAAACGGCGGCGCCAAACAGGAATATGCCGAAGACAGCTGTCTGCAGGGCTTCTGTCTTCGAGTAGGTGACGCCAACCGCGAAGTTCCGCAGTCTGAACGTGTAAATCAGGGCCGCCGTACCGAAAATCTGAGCAATACCACCGATCGCCGCAATGGTCAGAAATCTGGTGTTCAGAACTGGCAGCCCGGTTTCGAGAAAATTGAGCACGAAAATCAGATAGATCGCAGAAAACGGTAAGCCAAATGCAAAACGCGTCAATGTAACAGCATTGGTTCCAAGATCATCGCTGAGTACCTTCTGAAGAGCATAACGCCCGCTCTGAATCAGCGCGGCCAGAATCGTAATTGGTATCCAGAGCTGATCCATGGGTGTGATGTAATGTTCCTGGGTTCGCCAATGCGGGCAGGCAGAAGACGGGCATCATGCATGAGGGCATGGGAAAGCGCAAAGAGATGGCCAGAAGCCAGTACCCAGAAGTCAGTGGCCAGAGGCCAACAGGAAGGGTATGCTCTGACAGAACGACCAAATAGTGAGATTGCGTCTTTTTCCACTTTCAGTATCAGTCGCCTCCATGCGTGAACCTCGTGTATCGGGCTGTGCGCATAGGCTTGATACCGATTAAGTTGGATGACCTATTTTGTTCAAATCAACATTTAAACCGTGGGTGGCAAGCGCCGTCATGGCCTTGCCGCTGCTACTGGCTTCCTCCCTTGTCACTGCCAGGGCTGATGGCTTCTACATTTCCGGGTCCGGCGGCGTGAACTGGACGGATGCAGCAAAGGCAGATTTCTTCGGCGACGACCTTGAATTTCACGAGATCCGCTACAATCCGAACACTGGCCTCAGCTTTGCCGGCGCCATCGGCTATGAGGGCTTCTTCTCGGATGCCATGGGCTTTCGCGCTGAAGCCCAGGGTTTCTACAACGACAACAACATCGGCAGCTCCAGTCTGGAGCTTGATGGTGTTGGACTTGCCGACCTTGACGGCGATCAGAGAGCTTTCGGTGTGATGGGGAACTTCTACCTGACCTTCGGTGGGCCCGATGCCCCTATGACACCCTTTATCGGCGTTGGAGCGGGCTTAATGAACATTGATCCGGACATCAAACATCCCCTCGCAGTCGTCGGCGGTCATGACAATGTCTTCGCCTATCAGGCCATCGCCGGACTGGAAATGCCGCTCGGGTCGAACTGGCGGGCCAGTACCGAAGTTCGGTTTATTGAATCGGGCAACGGAGATTTTGTAGTCAACACCGGGATTGAAGACATACCGCTGGAGATGGATTATTCGTCAATAGCGGTACTTGTGACGTTCCGCTATCTGATCAACACCAACTAAGACTCGCGAGTCCAGGCCTTCAATCGACGATGCCAACAAAAAAGGGGTGCAGCCGAAACTGCACCCCTTATTCTTTGGTACTGAGCGCTAAAGCTGATCTTCGTTGGTGAAGATGATGCAGCCTGAGGCAGCAAACATGCCACCGACGCCGAGACAGACAGAGGTCTTGGCGCCATCGACCTGAGCGTCTGCTGTGCCGCGCATCTGGCGTACGCTTTCCTGCATTGCATACATGCCGTACATGCCGGAATGCATGAAGCTGAGACCGCCGCCATTGGTGTTGAGAGGCAGACTGCCGCCCATGCGCGTGTTGCCTTCAGCAACAAATGCACCGGCTTCACCCCGCTTGCAGAAGCCGAGATCTTCAAGGCCGTAAAGCGGCAGATGCGCGAAGGCATCATAGACCATGAGATGATCGACATCCTTATGGGCCAGACCTGCTTCCTGAAGGGCTGCGGGCCCGGCGACGCTGAAGGCACCCGACGAGGAGAAGTCCTTCATCTGGCTGACCATCGGCGTTTCCACGGATTCGCCCGTACCACGGATGTAGACCGGCTTTTGCGGAAAGTCCTTGGCACGCTCTGCCGTGGTCAGGATCAGGGCACCGCCGCCGTCCGTTACCAGGCAGCACATCAGCAGCCGGAAGGGGTATGCGATCATCCGCGAGTTCAGGACATCATCAACTGTGATCGGATCCTTGAATGTTGCACGCGGGTTTTTCGCCGCCCATTCACGCTGGGTGACCGAGACCATGGCCAACTGTTCCTCGGTGACGCCGTTATCTTTCATGTAGCGAAGCACCGGGATGGTGAACATGGTTGGTGCACCCATGCCGCCGTAAGGCATTTCGAACTGAGCGGGCAGGCTTGAGCCCATACCGCCGCCGCCGAAGCCGCCACCACGGCCAACACCGGAGCGACCGCTTTCACCGTGGGTGATCAGCACCGTGTGGCACATGCCATCGTTGATAGCCGCCGCTGCGTGCCGCACATGCAGCATGAAGGAACAGCCACCGACAGAAGTGCCGTCAGCATATTTCGGCGTAATGCCAAGATAATGGGCGAGCGCCACCGGGCTTTCGCCTGCCGTCGCAACACCATCAATGTCCTTGGGGCCAATGCCCGCATCCGCCATCGCGTTCAACGCGGCGTCCGCATGAAGCATGGAACCTGACACATCAGGAATAACGCCCATTTCGGTGGTTTCAGCCGCACCGACCACGGCTATTGAATTTGGTTTCATCTTTTTCCCCTCACCTAGCTTTTGGCAGGCTTGAATTTTGGGAGCGATATGTCGTCCGAGACTTTCTCGAAAGCCACCGTCACCGGCATGTCGAGCTGAAGCGCCTCTGGCGTCTGCTCACAATCCACAATTGATGTCATCAGGCGCGGGCCTTCATCAAGCTGCACCACTGCAATGGCATAGGGTGCCTCGAAGGCCGGATGGTTCCGGTGATTGATCACATATGAATAGAGAATGCCGTTCCCGGACGCCTTGAAGACCGAAACTTCGCGCGACGCGCATTCCGGACAGAACGGACGTGGTGGGAAGATGACATTGCTGCACTTGTCACACCGCTGCAACAGAAGATCGCCCTTCTTTGCCCCGTCCCAGAAGTGCTGGGTTTCGGGCGTAGTCTGCGGTGCTGGCATTGTTGGTCTTTGGGCCAATGTGTACCTGCCTTTCTAGTTCAAAATAATGTGCCGCCCCCAGCTCTCAGGGATCGGCACGCTGATGTTTTGAGATGTTCCACCGAAACGAAGCCCAAACGGGCCTTAAAGGCAGTCGTCCCCCGAAATGGCTGGTTCAATGCGCTCCGAACTTCCTTACGCCGGTTTTCGCCTACGCCGACCCAAGCCATCGTCTGGCGGCATTATGACCATCGAGTTGGAACATGCAAGACGCTAGAGCGCGACAAACTTGCCCTCAGTCCGGAGGAGGCCAGGGGCCGTCGCGGAGATATCCGAGCTTATGATAGAGCGCCAATGCAGGCTCGTTCGCATCGGTTACTGCAAGCCGCAGCTTCTCGACACCTCGTCCGTGAAGCGCAGATGATGCCCAGCGCATCAAGTGAGTGCCAAGTCCCTGCCGCTTGCAATCCGGATGAACAATGATGGGATCGATCCAGTGATCGTCGTTGAGAGTGATTGTCAATACGGCTGCAACAAGTTGGCCGGCCCGCCATATCCCGGCTGAGCACGGCCTGACGAGGCTTTCGCGGGCCTCGGCCAGAAGCCCGGGGCCGATATCGAGGCCATCCTGAAGGACCTCCCCGTCATCATCAACGGTGCCATGGTAGGCGTAATAAAGAAGCGCACCATAGGCCATGCCATCTGACGCGACCATGAGGCGCTGACCGTCTGCCGCAGGCACTTGTTCAGCAAGCGTCGGAGCTGTCATGGCTGATCTGGTTTTGGCGATTAGTGTCCCCCCTTCGCTCGATCATTAAGCATGACTCATTTGCCGACCCTTGTGTAGGATATGCGCCAAAGAGTGGTCGCCAGTTTATTCAGGGCGAGCCACTGTAACGGTTTGGAGAGACAATGAATTTCGATTTTTCGGATGACCAGAAAATGCTGCGCGATTCCGCCCGGCGCTTTCTGACAGACAATGCGTCGGCGGATGAG
The DNA here is from genome assembly GCA_965371465.1 of uncultured Alphaproteobacteria bacterium. Classification (GTDB taxonomy): domain Bacteria; phylum Pseudomonadota; class Alphaproteobacteria; order CBDUYM01; family CBDUYM01; genus CBDUYM01. Next base: position 34,714 of record CBDUYM010000011.1, on the reverse strand, counting down.
AACCGCAAGATTTTGGAAGGGGATGACCCCTTTGATGAGGACCTCTGGAAGAAGATCATCGACATGGGCTGGACCGCAACGGTCATCCCGGAAGAGCATGGCGGCCTTGGCCTAGGCCATCTGGAACTTTGCGTTCTGGCCGAGGAACTGGGCCGGGCGATTACCGCAACACCGTTTTCATCGTCAGTCTATCTTGCAACAGAAGCAATCATGGCTTTTGGATCAGATGCCCAGAAAGCAAACTGGCTACCGAAGCTCGCCGCCGGCGAAGTGATCGGCACGCTGGCCCACGCCGAGGGCGGCGGCGTTCCCAGCCCACGGACCACCCAGGTTACAGCGTCCGGCGACAAGATTTCGGGCACCAAGATACCCGTGCCGGATGGTGACATTGCCGATCTGGCTATTGTTTCGGTGAAGACCGGGACTGATGACAGCGAAGGCTCAATCTCGCTTTACATCGTTGATCTCAATGGATCAGGGGTGACGCGCGAGACTGTGAACACTTTCGATCCAAGCCGGAACCATGCGTCCATTACATTTGATGGCGCAAAGGCCGAGCTTCTGGGCGAAGTCGGTCACGGCTGGGACGGCATAACGACGATAATGGATCGGGCGGCCGTACTGGTCGCCTTTGAACAGCTCGGCGGCGCGTCGGTCTGTCTTGAGATCGCCATAGAGTATGCCCTGGAACGCTATGCTTTCGGCCGACCCATTGCGTCCATGCAGGCGATCAAGCATAAGCTTGCAGATATGTACACCTCAATCGAGCTTGCCAGATCGAACTGCTATTACGGTGCCTGGGCCCTGTCCAGCGATGCGGCCGAGCTTGGCGTTGCCGCGGCAACGGCGCGGATCAGTGCGACACAAGCCTTCCACGAATGCTCCAAGGAGAACGTTCAGGTTCATGGCGGCATTGGTTACACCTGGGCCTCGGATTGTCATCTCTATTACAGACGTTCAAAACTGCTCGCGCTCAACCTCGGCAGTGAAGCGCGCTGGAAAGATACATTGATCACGCGGCTTGAAGCCCGGAACGCAGCATAAAGAAGCGAGACAGAAAATGGATTTCGAAGACACCAAAGAAGAAGCCGCGTTTCGGATCGAAGCACGTAGCTGGCTCGCTGAGCACGCACCCAAACACGAAAGTAAGGGCGCGGACGATCCGACAGATCAATATGGTCTGAAAGCTGCCAAAGCCTGGCAGATGGAAAAGTACGAAGCGGGCTGGGCCTGCATCAGCTGGCCGAAGGAATACGGCGGGCGCAGCGCGACAGCCATGGAAACCGTGATCTGGGGCCAGGAAGAGGCTCAGTACAGCCTGCCCGGCGGTCAGTTCGGCATCGGTCAGGGCATGGCCGCGCCGGTGATGATGACCTATGCCACGGAAGAGCAGAAAAAGCGCTACGTGCCGAAGCTTGCTAGCGGCGAAGAAATCTGGTGCCAGCTCTTCTCTGAGCCGGCCGGCGGGTCAGATGTCGCGGGCTTGCGCACCCGCGCCGAAAAGGACGGGGACGACTGGATCATCAACGGTCAGAAAGTCTGGACCTCGGGCGCGCATTATTGTGACTTCGGCATCATTGTTACCAGAAGCGATTTCACCAGACAGAAGCATCAGGGGCTGACGTTCTTTTTCCTTGATATGAAGTCTGAAGGTATCGATATCCGGCCGATCAGACAGATGTCCGGTGGGGCGAATTTCAACGAAGTGTTCTTCACCGATGTCCGCGTGCCCGACAGCCAGCGCCTTGGCGAAGAAAACGAAGGCTGGGGCGTCTCGCTGACGACCCTGATGAACGAGCGTAACTCGGTCGGTGGCGACAATACGGCAGGCTGGGATTCTCTATTCGAGATGGCGCGCACGCTGATGACCGATGATGGCCCTGCGATCAATGACAAAAACGTGCGCTCCCAGCTCGCAGACTGGTATGTGCGGGCATCAGGCATTCGCTACACCGGTTTTCGCACCCGAACAGCCTTGAGCCGCGGCGAGACGCCAGGTCCTGAAGCATCGATCGGCAAACTCGTCAACGCCAAGAACATGCAGGACATGGCGTCCTTCGGCATGGACATGCTCGATATGGGCGGCATGGTGATGGACCCGTGTGTGGAAGAAATCTCAGCGAGGTTCCAGAATTCCTATCTCGGCGCGCCCGGCATGAGGATCGCCGGTGGCACAGATGAAATTCTCCGGAACACCATCGCCGAGCGCGTCCTGGGATTGCCGCAGGAAAGCCGCCCGGACAAGGGCATCCCGTTCAACGAGATTCCGACGGGCAAAAAGAACTGAGAACATTGAAACTTCCGATCGACGTCGAAACGGTAAAGGGCTTCCTCGATCCTGTTGAGGGGCAGGCGCTTCATGATCTGGCGCTGGAAACTTCTGCGCTTGGCTCCTGTCTCGAGATTGGCAGCTATTGCGGAAAGTCGACGGTCTATCTCGGTGTTGCCTGCAAAGTCACGGGGTCGACTTTGTTCGCTGTCGATCATCATCGGGGATCGGAAGAGCATCAGCTGGGCGAGGAGTATCACGATCCCGATCTCTTTGATGGCGATGCCGGGCTGATGGACAGCTTTCGCGAATTCAGGGCGACCATGCGGGCGGCTGATCTTGAAGACACGGTTGTGCCAATTGTGGCTTCGTCGGCGGTTGCGTCAAAGAACTGGGCGACGCCCCTTGGTATGGTGTTTATTGATGGCGGGCATTCGATGGAGGCCGCGGTGACGGACTATGAGAGCTGGGCCCATCATGTGGTGCCGGGCGGCATTCTGGCGATCCATGACATTTTCCCTGATCCGGCTGATGGCGGACAGGCGCCCTACACTATCTACCAGGCGGCGATTTCGTCAGGGTCGTTCGAGGCGCTGCCCCTGGTGAAGACGCTCGGCGTTCTCCGGCGCGTGGCCGCGTGATCCACCCGTAAAAATGTGGCAGGCCGGTGTTGCCTCGGTAATGGCATCTGCCGCCAACAGGACCGCGCCGGCCGTCCAGGTCGGCTGTTCAACCGGCCAGAACAGGCGTTCAGGAAACACCACGCCGGTCCAGTAGCCACCGTCCCCATCCCGCCATTGATGGAGCCAGCTGAAAAGTTCCTCGGCATCATCGCGCGCACCGACGGCGAGCAGCGCCAGAACCAACTCACTGCTTTCGGCAACTGTAACCCAGGGCTTGTCCGCAACACAGAGGCAGCCTTTGCCATCTACAATGAACTGATCCCACTTCTGCCGCAGCCGGGCGCGAGCCTCCGCACCGTCAATGACGCCGGCCAGCACCGGATAGAACCAGTCCATGGAGTAGCGTTCCTTGGATTCCCATGTCCGGTCAAACCGGTACGACCGTTCGCGGATCGCAACGCCTACGTCGTTTCGTGCCACGGTCCAGCGGGTCGCATCCCGGCCAAGGGCGTCTGCAATTTCGATGCCGCATGCGAGGCTTTTGAAGATGGATGAACAGCCCGTGACCAGAGCGTCTTCGTCGGCTTCGTTGTTGTCGAGAATGGCCCAGTAGATTTCACCCGTCGGTGTCTGATAGCGGGTGACGAAATCAAGGGCGCCTTTAACGCAATCCCACATGTCGTCCAGGAACGTCAGATCCTCGGTGATCAGATAATGGTGCCAGACGCCTGTCGCCACATAGGCAATAAAATTAGTTTCGCGTTTTCGCGTGTTGGACGCCTGCCCGCCCCGGTATTCGACCCACCAGCTGCCATCATCCAGCTGATTTTTCTTCAGCCAGTTATAGGCTTTCTCAGCCTCGGCATAGTGGCCAGTGACGCTGAGCCCCATGGCCGCCTCAACATGATTCCAGACATCAAGATGCGCGTCCTTCATCCAGGGGATCGCTCCAGAGGTTTGCTGGACAGATTTGATGTAATCCGCCGTCGCCGAAAAATAGGCGGGGAACCTGCCCTTGGAAAAGTAAAGATGTGTCATGCCAGAGAATCCTGAGGCAGGTCTTTATGGAAATAGAACACCACGCTCTTTCCGATGAGGGGGTTCAGGACAAAATCCAGTGCGCGGGTCAACAGGGGCTTTTTCATCAGATCCCAGACCAGGAAGCGATGATAGAGATCAATGATACGAGCGGTGTCACGCTTCTCCCACATCAGGCACTTCAGCCACCAGAACGGTGAGTGGAGGCCATGTTCCCAGTGATGACCAAAACACTTCATATGGTGCCGTTCAATATCCGCTTTCAGGGCGCGGGCCTTGAAGATGCGGACATGGCCGCCAGGCTCGTTATGGTACTCTTCAGACAGCGCCCAGCAGATGCGTTCGGGACCGTAGCGCGGCACACTGGCGGCGAGGGTCCCACCCGGTTTCAGGATACGTTCAATCTCGTCAAGGGCGGTGCGATAATCAGGAATGTGCTCAAGGACCTCTGAACAGACCACAACATCGAAGCTGGCATCGGCAAATGGCAGGCAAAGCGCGTCGCCATTCAGAATGGTCCAGCGGTCCGCGCCATTGGGGCATGCATTGCCGGTCCATTCGTGGAAGCGATCACGGGCAATCTGAATGTCGTCAAAACCGAGATCAACACCAACGCAGTCTGCGTCGGCATAGTCGTAGAGCTGGAGAATGTGACGCCCCTCGCCGCAACCGAGGTCAAGGACGCGGTCACCGGCCTGAAGACCAAGTTTTTCGAACCTAACCGTGCGCATCTGCAATGACCTTGCGGTAGTAGCTGCTGAGCTGGGATGCTACTTTTTGCCAGCTGAACAGCTCATGGATGCGTGCTTTGCCCCTGGCCCCAAGTGTCTGGCGCCGTTCGGGATCATCAAGCAGGGACCTGATCGCAAGCTCAAGCGCATCCGCATCGCCGGGCGGTATAGAAACGCCGGCATTGCCGACGACTTCGGGCAGCGCGCCGCCGGTGGTCGAAACGACCGGGACGCCACAGGCCATGGCCTCTCCGGCCGGCAGTCCAAATCCTTCATAGAGAGATGGGATAATGGCAATCGAAGCCTCGGCATAGAGATCAACAACAGCTTTGGTGGAAATCCCCCGCCTGAAATCGATTTTCCCCTCGAGGGACAGCTGCTGGATCAGCTTCGCCGTTTCGCCATCTGGCTTCGGCTTGCCAATGACCACAAGTTCCAGTTCGTCATCATCCTTGAGAAGGTTCGCATATGCGATCAACAGAAAGCGAAGGCCCTTCAGCGGTGCATCTGCACTGGCCGTGGCCATGAGACGTTTCGGGTTCCTTGTGACATCGGGTCGCGGCTGATATTCGTCTGTGTCAATGCCGTTGTAGATCACGGTCAACGCGTCTTCCGTCACGCCGAAACCTTTCGATGCGTCGCGCCTTGATTGTTCCGAAACAGTGACGACGTGGCTCAGCCTGCGAATGACGCGGCCCTGCATGTGGAGAAAACTGTTCCAGCGGCGCACAAGAAGGCGGAAGAAAAAGTTTCGGGCAGCTGCGAGCTCGATATCCCGATCTTTGGTAATGGGGTGATGGATGGTTGCGACCAGCGGCAGGCCGCTCTTTTCAATATCCAGAAGGCCATAGGCGAGGCACTGATTGTCATGGACGATGTCGTAGTCAGCCCGGTGCATTTTAAGATACTGCGCCGCACGGCGGGAAAATGTCTCAGGCTCCGGAAAGCCGCCTGTCAGTACGCTGCACCATTCAAAGAGATCGGTCGGCCGCCAGAGAAAATTGAGCCGAAACGCTGAGAAGCGTTCCTCGGATTCGAATAGCCCAAGACTTGGCATTCTGATCAGTCCAACACGCTGATCAAGGTCGGGATAGGGCGCGCCGGAAATGACATCAACACTGTGGCCAGCCTCAACAAGGGCTTTGGACAGGTACTTTATATAGACGCCCTGGCCGCCCGAAAAGGGATCGGAACGATAGCCAAGAAGGCAGATCCTGAGAGGCGCCTCAACGCCCACTTCAGCATGCTGAAGTGCAGGCGAGCTGAGCTGATCCTCTGCAAGCTGGACTGCCATTTTGTCTCCGCTGTTTTTTTTAGGGCTGGCCCTGGGGCACCGTTAGCCGGGCGTTTTCCGGCCAACCCATTTACCCGCGAAAGTGCCAAGAATTTCGGGCATTTACAAGGGCTTGCTCGTTGTGGCTTGAGCGAGGTCATGGCGCTGACTGCGCGACCGTGAAAAAGCCGAGCGTGTCGCCCTGAAATGTGCTGACGGGCTGGCGTAGCGGGGCCTAAGGAATTGGCAACAGCCAAGGCCTGCGATAGGGTTCGCACCCTGTGATGGGGGATAATTCTGAGGGAGTGCCTAAATGGCGTTGAGCGTTGCAATTGTTGGGTCAGGGCCAAGCGGATTTTACACCGCCGATGCTCTTATGAAGCTTGATCCAGACTGCGAAATTGACATTATCGATGAATTACCAACGCCATTTGGTCTGATCCGCGCCGGTGTCGCACCGGATCATCAGACGACGAAAAAGGTCCAAAAAGCCTTTGACCGCATGGCTCAGAAACCTCAGATACGGTTTTTCGGCAACGTCAAAGTTGGCCGGGAGGTCAGTATTGACGAGCTTAAGAGTATGTACGATGCCGTCATCCTTGCTGTCGGCTCTCCGGAGGACAAACCTCTGGGCATTCCCGGTGAAGACAAGAAGGGCGTTATCGGGGCGGCGGCACTCGTCGGCTGGTACAACGGTCATCCCGATTTTGTCGATCTCGATCCCGATCTCAATACCAAGGCTGTGGCCGTAATTGGCAATGGCAACGTAGCCATCGATATCGCGCGCGTATTTGCGAAAACTGATGCTGAAATGGCTGAGACCGACATTCCGGACTACGCCTGGGATGCCATTCGCAAGAGTCCGGTTACAGATATTTACATGTTTGGCCGGCGGGGCCCGGTCGAAGCGAGCTTCACCAACGTGGAACTGCGCGAAATGGGACATCTTGAAAATGCTGCGGCCATCATCGATCCGGCACAGCTGCCTGATGAAGTGACCGGAGACTGGTCTGATCGGGACCGTAGGCTGCGCAACCGAAATCTGAAAACTATGCGCGAATTCCTGGCGATCGATCAGAGGGGTAAATCAAAGAAAGTGCATTTCGCTTTTTTCACCAAGCCCGTCGAAGTTCTTGGCGGCGATAAAGTCGAAGGTCTCAGGCTTGAGCATACCCGGCTTGAAAACAACCGCGCCGTCGGCACCGGAGAGTTTTTTGAGATTGAATGCGGTCTGGTAATGCCGGCGATCGGTTATCGCGCCATACCCATTGAAGGCGTGCCCTATAATGAGGACTGGGCAATGTTCGACAGTGACCAGGGCCGAATGGGTGAAGGTCTCTATTGCGTCGGCTGGGCCAAGCGGGGACCGAGCGGCGTTATCGGCACAAACAAACCGGATGGCAAGGAAGGTGCACAGCAGGTCATCGACGATCTTGGCAAGGGCGGCGACAAGGCAGGCCGCAATGCCCTTGAAGCGCATCTCGATGCCTGCGGGGCGGAGGTCGTCGACTATTCTGATTGGCGAAAGCTTGAAGAAATGGAGAATGCGAACGCCACGCCACCGAGGCCAAGAAAAAAATTCGTGCGCATTGCGGACATGCTTGCCGCTCTTGAAGCCTGAAACCTGGGACATCCGGAATTATGACGTTGAGAGCTGTTCTGTGGGACTTTGGTGGTGTCATCCTGTCGAGCCCCTTCGATGCCTTCAATTCCTACGAGGAAAAAATTGGTGTGCCGAAGGACATCATCCGAACCATCAATTCCCAGAACCCCGATGACAACGCCTGGGCAAAATTTGAGCGCGCCGATGTGAACACAGATCAGTTCGCCAGGCTTTTTGAGGCCGAAGCGCTGAAGCTTGGCCATGAGATCAGCGGACATGCGGTCCTCGGGCTCCTGGGTGGCAACGTCCGGCCGGAGATGGTCGAAGCGCTTCGACGGGTAAATGAGAAGTTCATCACCGCCTGTCTCACCAACAATGTGCCGTCCGGCATGGGCCCCGGCATGCAGGCAAAATCTGACAGAGCCAGTGAGGTGGCTGGCATCATGGCCATGTTCGATGCGGTTATTGAGTCAAGCAAAGTAGGTGTGCGCAAGCCGGATCCCAGGTTCTATGAAATCGCCTGCGATACGGTGGGCATCACACCTCATGAAGCGGTCTTTCTTGACGATCTCGGCATTAATCTGAAGCCGGCACGCGCCATGGGCATGCAGACAATCAAAGTGGGTGACCCGGACGATGCCATCCGCGAACTGGAACAAATTGTCGGAATTTCGCTTCGCTGAGCCAAATGCCCTAGTTCAATGTCGGAATGTCAGAGGGCGCGATCACCGGGCGCGTCAGCACTTCGATTTGCGGCAAGGGCGCGACAATCTCGATGAGCTCTACTTCAAAGATCAGGGTGGCGTTTGGCGGAATGCCGCCCTGGGGTGAGCCGCCACTGCCGTAGGCGAGCCGCGCGGGAATTCTGAGTTGACGCACGCCCCCGGTTTTCATGCCTTCAAGGCCGAAGTCCCAGCCCGGAATCACATTTCCCACGCCGATCTGAAATTCGAGCGGATTGTTACGGCGCCAGGAACTGTCAAATTCAGTGCCATCCTCAAGCCAGCCCGTGTAATGAGCCTTGATGGTGTAGCCCTGACGTACAACACGGCCTTCCCCGACAATCAGATCCCTGATCTCCATCATGAAAGCGGCTTCGGCGACAGGAGACGCCAGATGAAACATCATGACAGCAGCTATCAGGCAAAGAGCGGAGCGCATGGAAGTCATCCTCAGGAATAGGGCTTTGCATATGAATTAGCACATTACGAAAGCAATATGACGCAAAAGTGAAAGGTTACTTTTTCTTTGGAAAGAAGTCTGAAACAGCCTGTGGGCCGTTCTTTTCAAGGCCTGCCCTGAATTTTTCCATGTCGTTTGGCCGGAAGCCAAGCCGTTCCGAGTAAAAGGGCGTCAGTTTGTCCTTCGCGCGCCGGGCACCCGCGTCGAGAGCAATCTCAAGCGCGTCTTCAACATCTGCAGCATCTGTCCATGCCGCGCGGTAAACGATAAGGCCGCCCCGCATGACGATGTAGGCCATATTAGGCAGCATGCCCCAGGCCTTGTGAGCTGTACCGTCGAAATCATCAAGCAGGATCTGACGGGTTACACCGAACTGGTCTCTGAGCGCCCCGGCATGGTGGCGCTTGTCATCCATGGAGCCATGATGGCGCATGATTTCGCCGGGATGAGCTTCTCTTGTGTAAACAAAAACCGAACGCACGGCCCGGTCAGCGTACTTCGACGTCAGGGCTTCCATATCCTGAGACGCCAAAGCACAATATGGTCAGGTGAAGGATCCGAATTCTATGACGACAGGGCCCTTGGCCCAGAGATCCTTCATCTGAACGGTCTCTCCGCTTTCCAGGTCTTCAAGCGGAAAATCGGGTGCCCGGCCACCAACGTGGAGCATGTTTTGAAAATTGCCGAAGGGCTCCATCTCTACTTTGATGTCAAAAGTGCTGTAATTGTAATCGGCCATCGTTTATTGCCTCAATTGCGTCAACTGATATGTATTCTATAGACCGATGCCGATGATCACAAGGTCAGCTCATGTCAGCCGCGTGCTGGCCAGCCATCAGAATTTGCTGCAGGGGCGCCAGTTCCATCTCGTACTTTTTCCATCCGCCAACTGATGAGGCGTAAATCGGTTGACGCACCTGAACGACGCTGGCCGTGTTGACAGGACGCGATGATCTGTAGAACTGCAGGCAATTTTCGTCCCAGGCAAGATCGAGGAAATCAAGCAGAGCTCTTGTCTCTCCTTCGATGTCATTGACCACAGTTTCATACTGCCAGTCATAGATCTCGCCTGGCATCAAATCACTCCAGTGATTCATGACTTCAACATAGGCGTTATAGTAACTGCCGAGATGCTCAAGGTTACAAGTGTAGTAGTGACGACCGGCAAAGGCTGTCCTGAACATTGACAGGCAGTTGTCCATCGGGTCCCGGTGACAATGGATAATTCTTGCCTTTGGAAAGGCCAGCTTGATCAAGCCGATATAGATAAAATTTCCTGGCGTCTTGTCTGTGACAAAACGCGTGTCCGGCGAAATTTCGCGCAAAGTAGAAATGAACTTTGATGAGAAGTCATTGAGCTGGGATGCTGATAGATAGCCGGTCCATTCGGGATATCGTCCAAGTGAAATCTTTGGCATGTCGTTCGCAGCGAACGAGGATATCCGGACAAGTTCACCCGCGCCAAAAATATCTTTGTGAGAAGAAAGGATCTGTTCACAAAGCGTGGTCCCTGATCTTGGCATGCCGAGAATGAAAATGGGCGTTTCGTCCGCATTGCCAAGCCCTTTGTGGTCACGCATGAATGCCTGATCAAAGGTTTCCTTGATGCTGGCGACGCGGCGCAGGATTTCCGCTGGATCGTAATTTGCGCCTTCTACGAGCTCCTGATTGCCTTTAGTATAACTCGCGAAGGCTTCTGGAAATCTGGATTGCCGGTGATAGGCGTTGGCGAGGGCAAAATCTATATTGTGACGACCCGTCGTATCCAGATGTTCCAGTGATCGCACGCGTTCCATTTCAACGACCAGGGGATCGTCTTTGGTGAAACGGTGAAGATTGGCCAGCTGGAAATAGCCTTCAGCATAGTCCGGCTTCGCCGCAATGGCCGCCTCATGGGCTTTTTCGGCGGCCTCAAGATTGCCAAGCTGCTCATGGATCTGACCGGTAACGCTCAGGATCTGGTGACGGTCAGGCTGGATCTGCAGGGTCCGACCGGACATTTCAAGCGCCTCATCAAGCCGTCCCTGCTCATAGAAAAGCGTAGTCATGCCGGCAAGCGTATCCACGTAAGCCGGATCAAGGGTCAGAACCAGCCGGAATTGCCGTTCGGCTTCGTCAAATCGTTCCAGCTTTGCCTTGATGCGCGCCTGGACATGATTGGCAAATACTGACTTCGCATCGAGGGTTAAAGAGCGCCGTGCCGCCTTGTCGGCGTCGAGATACTTTTCCTGGCGATTGAGAGCATCGGCAAGCTGCACCCAGGCTTCTGCGCTTTCGGGCGCGAGTTTCACAGCCTTTTGGGCAAAGTCCTCTGCCTCCTGCCATTGGCCTGTGCGGATTAGAATTTTCGCGAACAGGTGATAGGCATGGCCGTTCCGGCGATTGTCGCCGATCACATGCTGAACAAGATCCGCAGCCTCCAGAAGCTCTTTTGCATCGATCAACGCGGTGACAAGCCTGAGGCGCAGGGGCACATCATCCGGGGTGTGTTCGGCGGCGGCCCGCAAATTCTCGATGTAACCTTCTGGTAGCGCGGTCAACGATTTGACCTGAGGTTCAGATTTGGGGATTACTTCAGTCCTATCCGCCTGCTGATGGATCATGTTGACCTGAGCCGTAACCTGATGGGACCAGGGCGCCAGTTCTCCAGCCTTTGATGCGTCGACCTTGGCCAGGATCGCGCTTCCTCGTGCGAGATTGATGCGGGCACTCAACAACCATGCAGGCACAAGCGCCGGAAAGTTCAGAAGCAGATCCTTGACCATCCGCTCTGCCTCAAGCTGGCTGTCCTGTGCAAACATAACGCCGCTTAGCAACGCCGTGAAGAGAGGGTCATGAGGCGCTTTCTGAACAGCCTGGAAGAGTTCGTTTGCAGATTGCGCGATTGTACCCTGTTCATCGCGAATGGAAGCATTGAGCAAAGCAACATCAGAATGAGATGTTTCCAGACTATGCGCTCGCTTCAGAAATTCCTGTGCATCGGTGAACTTTCGCATGTCATAGGCGAGCCAGCCAAGACCTGTAACCGGCTGCGCACTTTCTGGGTCAATTCCAGCGGCTTCCTCATAGACCCGGCGCGCCGTTTCATCCTCTCCAAGATGGCGATGGGAACTTGCGAGATTACAAAGAAGCTCAACGTTTTCCGGCTGCAGCGTTTTCAGTTCAGCGAACAGCTTCTTTGCCTCAGCCGCATGACCCGACAAAAGATGGACATAAGCCAGCAGATAACGTTGCTGGGGTGTCAGCGCAACTTCCTCGGCGATAAGATCCATAAGCATCAGAGTGGTTTCAGGTCGACCGCGCGCGAAAGCGATGCGCGCCATACCCTCAAGGGCGGATTGCCCGCGGTGATCGGCTTTCAGCAAGGCATGGTAGGCGGTTTGTGCTTCTTCGATGCGCCCAGCGCGCAGGTGACCGGCGGCGGTCTTCAAATACTCAGCAACATCAATGGGCGGCATTCTGTCTCGTACTGTTTTCCCTGCCTGCGTGCGACCGGGACATTTGGGCGGACACAAGAATCACCCGGAAATCAAGTCTTGGCAACCCTTTCCCGACATGGTCCCGAGAACCGGGAAATAGTCACCCAAGTTGCAGGCCCGGAAACCTCCTGGAGAGGAAGTAGTCAATGCCGTAGACGCGGCCACATCGTGCCGCCCCAAGCGTGAAGAGTGCGAGTGCGAGAGTTACGTCAAAGCCTGGCAGCCAGAGGGGCCGACCGCCGCCGAGGGCAAAATTCAGCGCCATGAAGGCGCCGAGAAAACCGGCAAGCCGAACAGTAACGCCAAACAGGAGAGCAAATCCCAGCAGAGTCTCGCCCCACGCCACCATCAACGTGAAAACAAGTGGATAGTTAAGGACGATTGTGTCCAGAAAGAAGCTGTACCATGCCGGCGCACGTTCAAGTGAGGCTTCCGCGAACGCTATGACATCGGGGAGATATCCGGCTCCCATGTCACCTTTCGAGAGCTTGTTCAGCCCGGTCTGTATGTAGAAGGCGCCTAGGTAGATACGCAGCAAGATCAGTATGCGCGTCGCCATTGTCTGATTTCTGGAAAAGGTCCAGAGTCCTTTCAGCTGTGACGGGATCGTATCCATGGGTGTTGCCCTTCTGTCGCGATTTGCCGATGCCAGGCTCTACTGTGACAGCCTCTGCGCTGACCATCATCCCGCCTTCGGCAAGCGGCGGAACTGAGCGACAGGCGGTTGCAGCGCGAAGGGAAAGAGCAGTGACGATCAAATTTTCAGGCAGGTCAGGCTGGCGGCTCGCAGCCCTTTCGATGCACGGACTGTTCTGGTGTTTGGCCGGGCTCGCTGTTTTCGTTGCCAACAGCCTCGAATATCCCCAAGAGATCGCGGTCATCAACGCTGCCCTGATTGCTGCGTTCGGCACCACGTTCTCGGCCCCGCTGCTCGCCCTTGTCGCGCGCTGCGGGCAACTCGACTGGCACAGCATGGCGCGGATTATTCCCTTTCTGCTGCTCCTGTCGCCGATGGTGACCGCACCCGGAAACTATCTGACGTTTGTCGCTGTCGGCATCGATGTTGAAAGCCTTCAATGGGTCTATTTCTTTCAGGGCGGTATCAGGAATGGACTGATTTTTGTGATCTGGGGGGCGCTCATGCTGTCCTTGCGCGGCCGCATGATGCCCAGGACCGCCCAGGCAGAACTGGCAACAGCAATTGATCAAAGGATCCAGGTGGAACAGAGCGGCGGCACGCAGCTTATTGACCCGATCGATATTCGCTTCATCCGTGCCGCCAGCGACTATGTGGAACTTGAGGGCATCGACGGCAGCTATCTGAAACGCATCACCATGAAGAAGCTGGAGCAATCCCTTGGACCGAGAAACTTTGTCCGGGTTCATCGTTCGCTGTTGGTCAACATGCGCCATGTCGCAGGCTTCAGATCGAAGCGGAGCGGCGATTTCATTGTCGAAATGAAGGCTGGCGAAGAGCTCGGTGGCAGCCGCCGTTTCAAGGCTGATTTTCAGGCTCGCGTTGCGACGCTTTCTGAATAGGCCAACAGTGGCCCCGAAACGGTGTCTTTCAGGTGGCGGCAAAATGCGCAATCGCCTTATGATCTCGCGAACATTGAGAAAGACATAAGAGAACAGGGACGAAAACAGCATGGCGTGGGAAAAAGAACTGGCGGAACTTGAACGTCGGCGTGAACTGGGACGCCAGATGGGGGGCCCGGATTCCATCGCCTTTCATCATGGCCGGGGCAAGCTCACAGTCAGGGAACGGATTGATCTCCTGGTCGATGAAGACGGCTTTAGTGAGATCGGCGTGCTGACCGGCAGTCCAACCTGGGACGGGCTCGAATTGAAGGACCTGAAGCCCGGCAATACAGTGATTGGTGTCGGCAAGCTGAACGGCCGCAAGGTCGTCATTTCGGGTGGAGATTTCACCATTCGGGGCGGTGGCTCGGACGCGGCCGTTGGCAACAAGGGCGGCTATGCGGAACATTATGCCCGCGACAACCGGATGCCATATGTCAGGCTTCTGGATGCTGCTGGTGGCAGCGTTCGCAGTTTCGAGCAGATGGGTCGCACTTACCTGCCGGTGGCCGATCCGATTGTTTCTTGTGAACTGCTCTCGGAATCACCTGTGGTCTCGACCATCCTGGGATCCGTCGCCGGCCTGCCGGCAGTGTTCGCGGCGATCTGTCACTTCAACGTGATGGTCAAGAACACCAGCCAGGTGTTTGTCGGTGGACCGCCGGTTGTCAAAGCCTCTCTCGACATCGACATCACCAAGGAAGACCTCGGCGATGACCGGGTCATGGTGAAGGCTTCAGGCGTTGTCGCCAATGTGACGGAGACAGAAGAAGAAGCCCTCGATCAGGTCAGGCGGTTTCTGTCGTACCTGCCGCAGAATGTCTGGGAAATGCCACCGCGTGCAGAACCTGCTGAACCGCCCGCCGGCAGCAAAGACGGCATTCTGGAGGCGCTGCCTGAAAACCCGCGAAAGCTCTATGACGCGCAAAAGCTTATTGAAATGGTTGTCGACGAAGGATCGTTCTTTGAGATCCAGCCGACCTTTGGCCGCTCCCGCATGACGGGGCTGGCGCGGGTGAACGGCTACCCGGTTGCGGTCATGATCAACAATCCGAAGTTCAACGGCGGCTCACTCAACGTCGACGCCATCGGCAAGACGAGGCGCTTCTATCAGCTGGCCGACACATTCCATCTGCCGGTGGTTTATCTCTGCGATGAACCAGGTTTCAGTGCCGGTCTTGAAGAAAACGAGCGCGGCATTGTCCGCGATGGCGCCCAGCTCGCCCATATCATCAATGCAACGCGGATGCCGTACCTCTGTTTTGTCATCCGCCAGTGTTACGGCGTTGCCGGGCAATTGCACCATCGGGAATACGGCATGTACCATCGCTTTGCCTGGCCCTCAGGCAGCTGGGGATCCATGCATATTGAAGGCGGTGTCTTTGCCGCCTACCGCAGTGAAATTCGCGATTCAGATGATCCTGCGGCCAAGGAAGCCGAGATTGAAGCGCGTCTGAATGAGGTCAAATCCCCCTTCCGCACCGCTCACGCCTTCGGCGTCGAAGACATAATTGATCCGAGAGAGACCCGCCGGATTACAGAGGACTTTGTCGAGGATGCGCAAGCCATCATCCGCACCCAGCTCGGCAAGACTTCAATGGTTCCCTATATGCCGTAGCCGGGAGCTCGCCTGACACCTCAGCCAGGCCTTGTGCCCGGACCCTGAAGGTTCGGTTCCGCGCGCTGCTCCTCATAGAGCGCGTAGAAAATGTAGCCAGCGCCGGCAAGCAGGAGCGGCGAAGACCAGATGCCGGGCATGGCAAGGCCCCAATAAAGTGAACCAGCCGCGTGGCCCAATGCATTCAAAGTCATGAAAATGGCGAAAGTCATCGCAAGAACGCGCGCCGCCCTTGTCCCACCGGAGATCCAGAATGATGCCGCAAGCAAGATAGACAGGGCGATGAAAAGGGTGGCAAGCCAGCCCTCGAAGGTAAACAGAGGAAGCGGCAGCCAGGGAACTTCGCCCCGCAACCAGCGGACGACGGGATTGTAGAAAGACAGAAAATCGAAGATCGCCTCATCCGCGACATGCGCGCAAAACGCGCCCCAGAGAGAAAGCCAGGCCCGGCCAAGCTTTGTGCTCAGTGGATTGTGTATCAGGCGCTGCATGCGTCCCTCCGTTTGTCGGGAAAATCGCCGCCGGCAAACCATGCCTATGGTATCACGCCGCAGGTCAGGCACGGCATTGGAATAGGAATGCAGATTTGCACCCCGGGGCAGTCGTGGACTAGGCTTCAAGCCTACTTGGGGGACAACGATGGGAGAGAAACTATGGGCCTTTCAGCAGTCAAGATGAAAAGCATGGTAATTGGCGCTGTCGCCATGTCAATTGCCCTGGCAGGTTGCGAGCAAGAGACGGAAGAGGCCGCAGAGGTCACGCCGCCTGAGGCCACTGTTGGCGAAGTGAGCTTCCCGGTTTCCTGCGAACCCTCAGTTCAGCCTGCATTCGACGTTGCCGTGGCAACGCTTCACTCATTTGAGTTCCAGCAGGCCCGAGGTCAATTTGAGGCTGTTGCGGCCTCTGATCCTGATTGTGCCATGGCATATTGGGGCGTGGCAATGACACATTACCATCCCCTGTGGGCACAACCGACACTGCCGGAGCTGGAAGCAGGCGGGACAGCTGTTGCATTGGCGGAGAGCTTGTCCGCGACGGAAGGCGAAGCACTTTACATTGCGGCCATTGGTGCTTTTTACGCAGAGGCTGACAGCAAGAGCCACAGGGAACGTGCCAGAGCATATGAGGCAGGGATGGCCACCCTTCGTGAAGCATTCCCGGATGACAGTGAAGCTACGATCTTCTCTGCGGTCGCCATGCTGAGCAATATGGATCCGCGAGACAAGACCTACGCCGTCCGAATTTCAACCGGTGCCATGCTGGAGCCTCTGTTTGTAGAAATGCCAAACCACCCCGGCCTCGCTCACTACATAATTCACAGTTATGACGTCCCGTCGCTGGCCATGAAGGCCGAGGAAGCGGCGCATCAATACCTAAAGATTGCGACGTCAATGCCGCACGCCCTGCACATGTCGGGTCACATTTTTACCCAGCTCGCCATGTGGGACGCGTCCATTGAAGCCAACGAGTTGTCAGTGGCGGCAGCCAGAGAACGGATTGCCAACGGGACGGGACCTCAGGCCAGTGAGATACATGCTCTTGACTACCTGCTCTATGCCCACATGCAGAGCGGGAACATGGAGGCTGCAGCCGAGATCGTCGAGTACATAGCAAGCCGTGATCAATTTGAGTGGGGAGACGGCGTGGTCAGCTTCAATGCAGGAGCCATCCCTGTGCGTTGGGCCATGGAGCGAAAAGCCTGGGAAGAAGCCGCCGCGTTGCCGCTTTTGGAGGGCGCCAGCCAATTTGATGGCTATGAGCAGAAAAATGCAGTCGCGGTTCGCCATTGGGCCCGAGCTGTCGGGGCAGCCCAACTCGGCAGTATTGAGGCGGCAGAAGAGGATCTTGCGGCGCTCTCTTTGATCGCGGAAGAGCTGGCCGGCAAGCCCGATGTATGGGCCCGCAACACCAGCGAAACACTGCGGCTCCAGGCGATGGCGTGGATCGAACATGCCAAAGGCAACCAGGAGGCGGCAGAAGAGCTCCTATGGGACGCCGCGATCATTGAAGACGAGACCGACAAGAGCAGTCTGAGTCCGGGTCGGATCCTGCCTGCGAGAGAGCAGCTTGGCGATCTGCTCATGGCTCTGGGTCAATCCACGGAAGCCTATATGGAGTACAAGAAATCACTTCGCCAGGCGGCCGGTCGCCGCAACAGTATTGAAGGCGCCGCCCGCGCAGCGGCGCTCATGGACCGGTCCTGATCACAGAAACTTGCCCGCGGCCAAAAAAGCCCTGTTTTCTAAGGGTTTGCACGCCGAGGGCCCTATAGTTTAGCCTGCTGCCTCAGCTATAGTCACGGTGGGGAGGAAAGGCGAATTCTTGGGTCGTTTCTGAAAGAACTGCGGCAGCGTAAGATCTGGTGGGTCGGCGGCGTCTATGTGGCGGCAGCCTGGCTCATCATGCAGGTGATCGGCTTTGTCGAAGCGCCGCTCCGGCTGCCGCCATGGGCGGATACGCTGGCGATTGTGCTGCTGATCGCAGGCCTGCCGGTGGCGATCATTCTCGCCTGGGCACAGGAGACGCAAGTCTCCGGCGGCGGCGCCACCACAGATGACGCGCCACTGCCTCTGGTGACGGATCGACCCTCCATTGCGGTGTTGCCCTTCAACAATCTGTCGGGTGACGAGGAACATGAATATCTCGCCGACGGCATGACAGAGGAAATCATTACGCTCCTTGCGCAGTTCTCGAACCTGTTTGTCATCGCCCGGAACTCGACATTTGCCTACAAGGGCACATCGCCAGACATCCGCGACGTGGGTCGCGATCTCGGTGTGCGCTATGTGCTGGAAGGCAGCATTCGGCAGGTCAGTGATCGCATTCGCATTACAACGCAGCTTATTGAAGCCGCCACCGGCGCGCACATCTCGGCGGAGCGCTATGACCGGCCCCTTGACGAGATCTTTGACGTTCAGGACGAGCTTGCCGAAGCCATCACTGGCGCGCTCGAAGGTCAGATCATGTCGGCGGAACGGCGTCTGGCCGCGCATGCCCCGACAGAAAACCTCAATGCCTGGAACTTCTACATTCAGTCCCAGGAAAATCGAATGTCAGCGGTACCAACTTTGGAACGGCTTGAGTTACTTCAGAAGGCTGTTGAGCTCGATCCGACCTTTGCCATTGCCTGGGTCTCCATCGCGGGGCTGCACGCATTTCGTGGCTGGACTGAATCGATTGCTGAAAGCACATTGGAGGCGGACGGGGCGGCCGAACGTGCCCTTGGCCTCGCCCCCAATGATCCGAACGTCATGATCCATGCCGCCTGGGTCTACAGTTTTACAGGGCGGCCCCGGGAATCCCGTGAGCTAGCCCTGAAAGCACGTGACGCCGCTCCGGGAAGCGCCAGCGTTCGTGGCATCGTCGCGAACTCAATGAGCCAGTCTGGACAACCAGAGGAGGCTATTGCCGAGGCCGAGCTGGCCTTTCGACTGAGCCCGCGCGATGCGGATCGGGCACAATGGTTTACGGCCATTTCCGAGGCCCGGATTCAGTTGGAGGAATATGAAGAGGCGCTTCACGCCGCCACCGAAGCCGTTCGGCTTACGCCGGATTGGGCCCGGGCGCATCTCTGTGCGGCCAATGCCTATGGCTATCTTGATCGCTTCGAAGAAGCCCGCGCCTCTTGGCAAAGATTTCAAGGCGTCCTCGCGGCAGCCGGACGAAAGCCATCCAGTGTCGATGATCTCGAACGGCGAACCCGTATTCAAATGGCCACTGACGAGCTGGCAGACCTCACGACTGCCGGTCTCAGAAAGGCGGGGATCGAGTGATGGGAGGCATTACATCATTCTTCTCTGAACTCCGTCGCCGCAAGATCTGGCTGGTGGGCGGCGTCTACGTCGTCTCCGCCTGGATCATCGCGCAGGTGGCATCCCTGGTGTTACCAAACTTTGCTGCACCGCCATGGGTGATGCCGGTTTTGCTGATCGTGCTCGGGCTCGGGTTGCCCCTCGCGATCATCCTGGCCTGGGCACAGGAGACGCAAGCGCCTGCCAGCAAGGTTGCGGACACTGATGCAGAACCCACTGCCGTCAGGGGTTTGTCCATTGCGGTTCTGCCCTTTGACAATTTGAGCGGCGAAGATGAGTTTGGATACTTGGCAGACGGTCTGGTGGATGAAGTCATCACCATTCTGGCCCAGAACCCGCGCTTCTTTGTGATCGCCAGGAATACGACGTTCACATACAAGGGCCAGGCCGTGAACGTGCAGGACGTTGGCCGCGAGCTTGGTGTGGCTTACGTGATTGAAGGCAGTGTCCGGAAATCCGGCACGCAGATGCGCATCAATGTTCAGCTCATTGAAACTGAAACGGGCGCGCATGCCTGGTCCGAGCGGTTTCTGTTCGAGGCGGCAGAAATTTTCGACATTCAGGACCAGATGATTGAAGGCATCGCCGGCCATCTTGGCGATGAAGTTCTGGCGGCAGAGCTGATCCGGCTGAAAGCGCGGCCAACAGAGGACCTCGGTGCGTGGGAGCTCTACATCAGGACATCAAACTGGCGACGGGACGGGGCAGCAACTGCAGCGCCACTTCTTCGCCAGGCACTGGAACGTGACCCGGATTTCGCGGCCGCCATGGCAACGCTCGCCATTGTATCCGTAACGCAGATGCGATGGCATGGGCCAACTGAAGACGGCAAAAGGGAAGCACTGGCGCTTGCTGAACGGGCGTTGGAACTGGCGCCAGGCGATCCGCTTGTTTTGTTGCCCGTTGCACAAACTTTCTCGCAACTCGGCCAGCATGACAGGGCCAGCCAGATCGCTGACGCGTTGTTGTTGAAAGCGCCAGGCATTGTCCATTGCCATGCGACATATGCTTCAACCAAAATTGGAATGGGACAGGCAGCCGAAGCCTTGCAAGCCGGGCGGCGTGTGCTGGAGCTGAGCCCCAGAGATATGGCAAATTCCAGCTTTCTGACCATTCTGGGAATTGCCGAATTGATGTTGGGCAATCTGGACGCTGCGATTGTGCTGGCGAGAGACGCCGCCAAATTTGCGGGTGCTCCGCAACAGCGCTGGAGCGTAAGTGTCGTCCTTTCAAATTTGCTGGCGCTGGCAGGTGAGATTGAAGAAGCACAGGAAACCTTTGCCCGTGCGCAGCAACAATGTCCTGATGCAAGTATCGAAGGCTATGTCCAGTTCACTGAAATGGCCATGATGAAACCGGTTGCAGAGAAGATGTTTGAAGGTCTGCGGCTGGCAGGAATTGTCGAATGAGCCGCGTCACTTCATTCCTTGGCGAACTCCGCCGCCGCAAGGTGTGGCTGGTGGGTGGCGTTTACATCGTCTCCGCCTGGATCGTGGCGCAGGTGGCATCGCTGGTGTTACCCAATTTCGCAGCACCCGGCTGGGTGATGCCGGTTTTGCTGATCGTGCTCGGGCTTGGGCTTCCGTTGGCCATCATTCTTGCCTGGGCACAGGAAACACAGGCTGGCGAAACAGCAGGTGAGGATATGCCGGAGCTTGCCGTGGAGACCGCCGCCATCGCCGTGCTGCCGTTCGACAGTCTGTCGGATGATGCGGATCAGGGGTACCTGGCGGACGGCATGGTCGAGGATATCATTACGTTGCTGTCACAAATTCCAGGGCTTTCTGTTGTCGGGCGCAACAGCACATTCAAATACAAGGGCACCTCACCTGACCTTCGTGAAGCGGGACGTGACCTTGGGGTCCAGTACATCGTCGAAGGCAGTGTGCGAATGATTGGTCATCGCATTCGTGTAACGGCGCAGCTCATTGAAACAATGACGGGAACGCATCTGTGGGCCGACAGTTATGACCGGTCCGTCGAGAACATGTTTGAAGTTCAGGATGAAGTTGTCGACAACATCGCAGGCGCGCTTGGCGAGACCGTGCGGCGTGAGCTGGTGGCGCATTTCAAGCGCCAACCCCTGAAGGATATGTCGGCCTGGGGGCTGTACATGAGGTCGTATGGGTTCGAGTTCGTTGTGAAAGACCAGAACAACGAAGCCATTGATTTGCTGCGACAGGCAGTTCTGAAGGATCCAACTTATGCGGCGGCCCACGGGCAGCTTGGCATCCGCCTCGCCGGTCGGGCTTTGTGGGGTCTTTCTGATGATGCCGAAGCGGATCGCCAGGAAGCCCGTGAGCACGCCACTTTAGCCGTGTCCTCAAGCAGCGATGACATCTATGCCATGCGCGATGCCGGAGCGGCCTATATGTGGCTCGGGGAGGCAGAGCGGGGCGTTGATCTGATCCGGGAGGCCGTCAGAATCACCCCGACTTCAGACATGCATGCACCCTTTGCCGTTGCGCTGATGGCCAGCGGCCAGATGGCAGAAGCCCTTTCGGTACTGGCACAGGTCCGCAAGGCCGTGCCTGACAACCTCTATGCCGTCGCGCACATTGATGGCCAAATTCTGCTGGCCGCCGGGCGGCCTGAAGACGCCATCCGGCCTTTGCGCCGCGGCGCTGAGAAAGGGCAGAACAGGCTCTTGAGCCTCTTTTTGCTGGCCAGCGCCCTTGGCCAGACCGGCGACCTGGAAGGTGCACGCCGGGCCTGGACCCGCGCTGCCGAGATCAATCCGGACATGACTATCGACATGATCGATGGTCGCAACCGCACCATGTTCGGCGACGAAATTGCTGACAGACTGATCTTCGGGATCAAAGAGGCAGGGATTACGTGATGGGGGGCGTCGGAAATTTCCTGTCAGAACTTCGCCGCCGGAAGATCTGGTGGGTGGGCGGCGTCTATCTGGCGGCCTCGTGGCTGATCATGCAGGTCATTGGATTTGTCGAAGCGCCGCTTCGCTTGCCGGACTGGGCGGATACGCTGGCGATTGTGCTGCTGCTCGCCGGGTTGCCGGTTGCCATCATTCTTGCCTGGGCGCAGGAGAGCCAGGCGACGCCCGTGGAAGGGGACGAGGAAGTCGTTCTTCAGCCTGCTGAGGACCTTGATCCGAAGGGTATCGCCGTGTTGCCGTTTGAAAACCTCTCGCCGGACCCTGACAATGCCTATTTTGCGGCGGGTGTGCATGAAGAAGTGCTGAACCAGCTGGCGAAAATCCATGATCTGAATGTGATCGCCAGAACCTCTGTCCTGCCCTATGCAGGATCGGGCAAAACTATCCCTGATGTGGCGACGGACCTGAAGGTTGGATCGGTGATGGAGGGCAGCGTGCGCTATGCCGGGGATCGTGTGCGCGTTACGGCACAGCTGATTAACGGGGCTACCAACGTGCATCTCTGGTCAGAGACCTATGACCGTAACCTTGACGATATCTTCGGCATCCAGTCCGAAATCGCACTGGCCATTGCAGCAGAATTGCGTGCAACGCTTTCGGCCGAAGAGGCCGAAGCGATTGAGCGGCCCCTGACTGACAATCAGGAAGCTTATGCGTTCTATTTGCAGACCCAGGCGCTGGCGCAGCGGGGCAGCATTGATAACCTGACATCTGCGGTGGAGTGGCTCGATAAGGCTATTGAACTGGATGGGACGTTTGCAGCAGCCATCGGGCAGAAGGCCGCGATGATAACACTGCTCCATGAGCATTATGGCGTTTCCCTTATGGATGATCCCCTGACGCAAGCGCTCGAGCTTGTAGACCGGGCGCTTGAGCTGGACCCGCTTTGCGAAACCGCCTATTGGGCGCGAGGTGCGGTTTTGAGGAATTTCAATGACTGGGAAGGAGGGCTGGCCGCCTACAGACGCGGTGTTGAACTCGCACCAAACAACGTTTCGATTCGAACCGGAATCGCCCTCCATCTGATGGCAATGGGACGATACAGCGCTGCGGTCACATCCATAGAACGTGCAGTCGACCTTGATCCGGGGGGGGCCGTGGTTCACATCACGGCTGCAAGGATCTATGCCGCAGGCGGTCGGCTCGAGGATGCCATTCGCGAAGGGCAGTTGAGCATCCTTCTTAACAAGGAGGCAGGGGGCCTTAGCTTTCATGCCCAGATCCTGACATTTGCCGGTCGAGACGAAGAGGCGAAACAAATTCTCAAGATTGCGGAAGGCCTTTCGGAACCCAATGTGGCAGGAGTTACATTCCAGATCGCGTTGGGCTGGGCCATGGCCGGAGAACAGGAGCATGCAAGCGATGTCATGGCGTCTGTTGACCTGGCTAATGAACCTGCAAACCGGCAGGCGGCCTGGTTGCTGCATTCAGGCAACCGTGATGGCGCCCTCGATTTGCTGGAGAGTGCAATGGATACGACAGGTTACCTGCCAGTCGGTGTAATCTCCTATCTCGCACTGACACCGTTGCTCAAGGACCCGCGCTACAAGGCAATGATGCGAAAGGCCGGGCTTCAGGTATGAACAGGATGGGCACATTTTTCGGAGAACTCCGCCGTCGCAAGGTCTGGCTGGTGGGGGGTGTTTACATCATCTCCGCCTGGATCATTGCCCAGGTGGCATCCCTGGTGTTACCGAACTTTGCCGCTCCCGGATGGGTGATGCCGGTGTTGCTGATTGTGCTGGGGCTTGGGCTGCCGCTGGCCATCATTCTCGCCTGGGCTCAGGAGACGCAGGCCCCTCCAGCGCCACCAAGCGATGAAGAATCCTCAGCAGACGATGAGCTTGATCCAAAGGGGATTGCAGTTCTGCCTTTTGAAAATCTCTCCCCTGATCCCGACAATGCTTATTTCGCTGCCGGTGTCCACGAAGAAGTTCTGAACCAGCTTGCAAAAATCCATGATCTGAATGTGATCGCAAGGACATCGGTTCTGGAATATGCGGCGAGCCCGAAAGCAATTTCGACGGTCGCAAAAGAGCTCCGTGTTGGATCCGTTCTGGAAGGCAGTGTCAGATACGCAGGCGATCAGGTACGTGTGACAGCGCAGCTGATTGACGGGGCCAGCAATGTGCATCTCTGGTCCGAAACCTATGACCGTAACCTGGATGATATCTTTGGCATTCAGTCAGAAATCGCGCTTTCGATTGCCGATGCCTTACGCGCGACCCTGACGACAGCGGAGACCGAGGCAATTGAACGTCCCCTGACCAGCAGTCCGGATGCCTTTGGCTTCTATTTGAGAGCGCAGGCGCTTGCCAATATGGGCGGGGTGAAATTAAATCTGCAGTCCATTGAACTGCTGGATCGTGCAATCGAACTTGATCCGGAGTTTGCCGCCGCTATTGCCCGAAAGGCGGCAATAGTAACTTTTATGTCAGAATTCTTTAACACGGAAGTTGTCGAGAATCCGTTTCAGTTTGCTCTTCAGTTGATCAATCGGGCTTTGAAGCTGGATCCGCGTTGTGCCGCGGCATATTGGGCCAAAGGTTCGGTTCTTCGGAATTTCAACGACTGGGAAGGTTCACTGACAGCGTTCGAGCGCGCGGTCGAGCTTGCGCCCAATGAAGTTGCATTTCAGATCGGGCTTGGCGTCATTCATTCGTTCATGGGTCAGCATGAAAAAGCGCTTGTCTGCCTCGAACGCGGGTTGAGGCTTGATCCGGGAAGCTCAGTTGTTCACAGTTTTGCCAGCAAGCTATATGCCGACCTCGGGCGCGAGGAGGAGGCTGTGCGCGAAGCCGGAACAACTGTCACGCTGGGAGGATCGATCGTAACACAGCGCATACAAGTGGCCATGGTTATGCTGGAAATTGGCCGCCCCGCAGAGGCCAGAGAACACTTGTCCAGCGCCGAGACCCTCCTGCAATCGGGTGAACCAGTCGGACGACTGCTGCTCGCTGTCGTATGGGCGATGATCGGCGAGACGGAGCGTGCAATGCGGATTGCGGAAGGCATGGATTTTGAAAACGAAGATGATCTTCATCGCGCCGCATGGCTCTTGCATACGGGGGACCGCGAGGGGGCTCTCGATCATCTTGAGAAGAGGCTCGCAGAGACTGGTTACCTAAGACCCAGCGTCAATGTATTTTCGCCGCTTCAGCCTTTGCACAGGGAACCCCGCTATCAGGCGATGATGCAGAAGATCGGGCTCGCATCATGAGCAAGTTCGGCACATTTTTCACGGAACTCCGTCGCAGGAAAGTGTGGCTGGTGGGCGGTGTTTATATCGTTGCCGCCTGGATTATCCTGCAGGTTTCAGGCTCCATTGAAAGTGCAGCCAACCTTCCGGACTGGACCGACACGCTGGTGCTGGTGCTGCTCGGCCTTGGCCTGCCTCTGGCCATCATCCTTGCCTGGGCGCAGGAGACGCAGGCAGGAACAAAGGAGGTTACCGACAGCGCGACTGGTATCGCTGCCGAGAAAGGAATTTCCATCGCCGTGCTGCCCTTCGACAACCTGAGCGGTGAAGATGAATTCGGCTATCTGGCGGACGGGCTTGTGGATGAAGTGATTACGATCCTGGCCCAGAACCCGCGCTTTTTCGTCATCGGTCGGAACACGACGTTTACCTACAAAGGTCAGGCCGTGAACCTGCGGGATGTGGGGCGCGAGCTTGGCGTCGCCTACGTCATCGAAGGCAGCGTTCGTAAAGCAGGTGATCAGATGCGCATCAACGTGCAGCTGATTGAAGCCGAAACAGGAGCCCATGCCTGGTCGGATCGTTTCGTCTTTGATGTTGCCGAAATTTTCGACATTCAGGATCAGATGATCGAGGGGATCGCAGGTCATCTTGGCGATGAAGTTCTGGCGGCGGAGATTTCGAAACTGACAGCCCGGCCCACAGACGACCTGGGAGCCTGGGAGCTTTTCATTCGCACAATGGACTGGCGCAAGACCGGACCTTCAGCTGCTGAACCGCTCTTGCGCGAAGCGCTCAAGCGCGACCCGGATTTTGCCGTTGCCATGGCGACGCTTTCCATTCTCCTGGTCATGAAGCAACGTGCTACCACCTACGACCAGGCCGTTCTGGATGAAGCGCTGGCGCTGGGTGAGCGTGCCCTTGAGCTGTCACCCAGCGATCCGCTCGTCATGGGGGCCGTCTCCACCGCGTTTCAAAGACTGGGCCTGCATGACAGAGCCATTCAGCTGGCTGAAGCGGTTTTGCAGAAAGCGCCTGGCGATGCCCGGTCCTATGCCGTGCATGCCGGTGCAAAAATGGCCGCAGGGGACGGCGAGGCAGCGCTGACATCGGCGAGGCGGGCGTTGGAACTTAGTCCCCGTGACATTGCGGCTTCTGGTTTCCTGAATGTTCTGAGCGCGGCTGAATTGCAGCTTGGCAATCTGGAAGCGTCCCTTGAGCATGTCAGAAATGCTGAGAAATTTGCCGGCAATGCAGAGGCGCGCTGGACCCTGGGCCTGGCCCTTGCAAACATTCTTGCGCTCACAGGTGATGCGGATGAAGCAAAGCGAGTGTTTGAGAAGGCAAAACACGGTCACCCGGCGGGAGACCTGAATAGTTATATGCAGTTCACGAAGATGAATTTCAACGAAGAACTGGCGGAACGGATGCTTCAGGGCCTCAGAACAGCGGGGATCGTAGAATGAGCCGCTTCACGTCATTCCTGAACGAACTTCGCCGCCGCAAGATCTGGCTGGTGGGTGGTGTCTATCTAGTGTCGGCATGGATCGTCGCCCAGGTGGCATCTCTGGTGTTACCGAACTTTGCGGCACCTCCCTGGGTGATGCCGGTGTTACTGATCGTGCTGGGCCTTGGGCTGCCGCTCGCAATCATTCTCGCCTGGGCGCAGGAGACGCAAGGAACGGCTGTGTCAGAACCGGAAACTGCGCGTGTTCCTGCCAGTGACCGGCCGGCGATTGCCGTCCTGCCGTTTACCAATATGTCATCCGATGAGGATCAGGAATTCATTGCAGATGGCATGACCGAAGACGTCATCACACTTTTGAGCCAATCGTCGCAGCTTGACGTTACGGCACGAAACAGCGTCTTTGCCTATAAGGGCCAGTCACCTGACATTCGTGAAGTGGGGCGCGAGCTGAATGTGGACTTTGTCACCGAAGGCAGCATTCGTGAGGTCGGTGACACAGTGCGCTGTACGGTGCAGCTCATAGAAGTGAGCAGTGGCAATCATGTATGGGCACAACAGTTTGACCGACCGCGCGATCAATTCTTCAAACTTCAAGATGAGATTGTGTCCGAGATTGCGGCCAAAGTGCGGGCTGCGGTTCATGAAGACATCCGCCTTGATCTGAGGCAGCGCGACGACAAGAGCCTGGACGCCTGGGGCCTGATCGCTCGATCACATGATCTGGTCATGGGTGCCGCTGATGACATTGAGCGCGCTATTGTCCTCCTTGCCCGCGCCCTTGAGATCGAACCTGAAAATCCGCTTGCTCATGGATGCATGGGGCGCTGGATTGCCAACCGCTTGGCATGGAGCCTTTCTGACGATCCGGTGCGAGATAAACAACAGGCGCTTGACCATATGCGGATTGCTCAGGCCAACGGACGCCATCAACCCGACGTCATACGCGAGTGTGGCACGGTGGCCCGATTCCTCGGAGACCCTGTGCGCGCTCTCGAATTTGTCCGGGAAGAAGCACGAATGTCACCGGGTCAATCGAGTTCCAGCATGGGCCTCGCCCTGTTACTCGCCGGGCATCTTGAAGAAGGGCTTGGGTTTCTCGAAGAGCGGAAAGCGACAATGGGAGCGCATTTCGAGCTTTGGCCGGGCCTATCGCACGCGCTCTATCTGGTTGGCAGAGTGGCTGAGGCAGAAGAGGCGGCGCGCCAAGCGATCACTCTCGAGCATTTCAGGCTGATGGGAACATGCTCGCTTGCCAATGCGCTTGGCAGTCAGGGCAGGCTCCAAGAGGCGAAGGATGCCTGGCACCAGGCGCTTGGCCTTCGTCCGGACCTGACCCTTGAGATTCTGGAACACTATAACCGGACCCTCTGGGCAAAACCCGAAGAGGCGATGGCGCTGACAGAAGGGCTGAGGCTTGCCCTTGCAGACACATGAGCAGGATCGGCGCATTCCTTTCCGAAATACGCCATCGCCGTATCTGGTTCGTTGGCGGCGGCTATCTGATTGCGGCCTGGGTAATCCTTCAGGTGGCAACGACCCTTGAAGGGACGCTTGAGCTGCCGAACTGGGTGGATGTGACAGTGTTGAGCGTCCTTGCCGTCGGGTTTCCCATGGCGCTGATTATCGGATTTGTACAGGACCGACGTGCGCCTGAAGTCGAAGAGGAGGTTTCCGTTGAGGGGGCCGTTCCTGATCCGAAAGGAATTGCTGTCCTGCCTTTCGAGAACCTGTCACCGGACCCGGACAATGCCTGGTTCGCGGCCGGCATCCATGAAGAAGTGCTGAACCAGCTCGCCAAAGTAAACGATCTGAATGTCATCGCGCGAACTTCGGTGACGCAATATCTGGGGACTGAGAAGACCATTCCAGTCATCGCGGCGGAATTGTCCGTTGGAAAAGTCATGGAGGGAAGCGTGCGCTATGCCGGCAACCGAGTGCGCGTGACGGCACAGCTGATTGACGGTGTGACCAGCAACCACATCTGGTCCGATACCTTTGATCGCGACCTCGATGACATCTTCGCCATTCAGACGGATGTGGCCCTTGCGATCACCGCCCAGATGAAGGCGACCCTTACGGAAGCCGAGGCCGACGCCATCCGGAAGCCGCCGACGAACAACGCGGAAGCCTATCGCATCTATCTGCAGGCAGAAGCCGGGCCGGGCCAGGCCAATCGGCGATCATTTGAGAAGCTTGTTGGGGAACTGGACAAGGCCATTGATCTCGATCCCGGCTTCGCGCTGGCCATCGCCCGGAAGGCCGTTGCCATCAGCAATGCATCTGATGTCTTCAACATTGCGCTGGTGGATGAGCCGTTTGACGAGGCCCTTCGGCTGGCCGAAGAAGCGATCCGGCTTGATCCGTTGCTGGCCGCCGGGCACATGGCGAAGGGTTTTGTGGCCCGCGCTCTCAACGACTGGCCGGCAGCCCTCAAGGCCCTCGAGACTGCCGTGGAACTTGCCCCGAGCGGTGACGCCACCAATCGGGCCCTCGCCCTTTTGCTGAACGGCATGGGCCGGTTCGCGGAAGCCTTGCCTGTGCTGCAGAAGGCTATGGCCGCTGACCCTCTTGATCAGACCCTTCACAACACAGCGTCCAACCTCTATCGCAAGCTTGGCCGACTTGAGGACGCCTTGCAGGAAGGCCGGATGGCGATTGCCTGTGGCAAGGACAATCCGTTCATGTACATCCAGCTTGCGAACATGCTGTCGCTCGCCGGTCGCGAACACGAAGCCGTGCCCTTGATCGAGTCCGCTGAGCGGCTGATCGGGAACGATGACGGACCGCTCAAATTCTGGGCTGCCATGACCTGGGGCCTTGCGGGACAGCCGGAAAAGACCAGAGCGATGGTCGAGACCATGGATCTCGAAACGCAATCTGTTCAGGCCCGCGCGGGATATCTGGTGGCCATCGGCGACAAGGATGCAGCGCTCACACTTCTGGAGGAGAGTTTCGAGCGCGAAGGTCGACTGCCAGGCCCAGTCAGCACTATGCTGGCACTCGAACCCATCCACAGTGAACCGCGCTTCCAGGCGCTGATGGAAAGACGCGGGAGCCCTACATGAGCGGGTTAAAGACATTTTTCAGCGAACTCCGCCGCCGCAAGGTCTGGCTGGTGGCTGGCATCTATCTGGTCGCGGCCTGGATTGTAATCCAGGTGGTTATCGCGGCTGAAGCGTCCCTCGGCTTGCCGCCATGGGTGGATACGTTGATGTTTGTGCTGGCGGCAGCCGGGTTCCCGCTGGTGCTGATCCTTGCCTGGGCGCAGGAAAGTCAGGCGGCCCCGGCTGAAGAGAAATCAGAGGACACGATCAGTGAGCCAGAGGCTGTCGATATTGATCCGAAGACTGTCGCGGTGCTGCCTTTTGAAAATCTGTCGCCTGATCCGGACAACGCCTATTTCGCAGCCGGCATTCATGAAGAGGTGTTGAACGAGCTTACGAAAATCAGGGATCTGAATGTCATCGCCAGAACATCTGTGCAGCAGTACCTGGAGACACAGAAAACGATCCCCGAGATTGCGAAGGAACTTTCGGTGGCGAACGTGATGGAGGGCAGCGTCCGCTATGCCGGTGACCGGGTGCGGGTCACCGCACAGTTGATCGATGGTTCAACCAATCTTCATCTCTGGTCCGAAACTTTTGACCGGGTCATCGAAGATATCTTTGGCATTCAGTCTGACATTGCCCTTGGCATTGCATCGGCCCTGAAGGCGACGCTGTCACCTGACGAAACAAGAGCTGTTACAGCGAAGCCGACAGAAAACACTGAAGCCTTTGCAGCGCAATTGAGGGGGCGTGCCGCCTTCAATCAGGGCAATTTGACGGAAGCGCTGGCGCAATTTGGTCGGGCTGTAGAGCTTGATCCGAAATATGCGGATGCCCTTGCACAGAAGGCTGCTGTGCTTGCTATCGCTGAAGAATTCCAGCTCTGGCCTTCGGGCGAGAGGCCACTTGAGACAGGTGAAGTGCTTGCAGACAGGGCCCTTGAAATTGATCCGTCGTCCGGCCTTGCCTGGTGGGCACGGGGAGTGGCCCTTCGTAACAAGAACGATGTTGAAGGGGCGCTTGCCGCCTTCCGGCGCGGCATAGAACTGACGCCTGGTGAAAACCGTCTGTACATCGGGCTAGCCTTGCAGCTTGCTTTCATTGATCGGTTGCCCGAAGCAGAGAAAGCCATCGAACAGGCCGCCGCCCTTGACCCGACGAACTCCATTGTTCGTTTCCATCAGGCCAACATCTACCGGGCAAATGAACGCCTGGATGATGCCGTCAGAGAGGCTGACACAGCTATCTTTCTCTTCGGTGAAAACCGCAATCTCGCCATTTCCACGCTTGCCGAAATCTATGTTGCAGCCGGGCAGGAGGAGAAAGCCAGAGAAACTCTCGAACGCGCGGAATCGGGCCAGGTCATGAACAATGTGCAATTCCGGGTGCAACTGGCAGTCGCCTGGATGCTGGCTGGAAATGTTGAGAGAGCCGAAAGTATTATGGACGGGGTTGACCTGAACAAAGCGAATGCAGCAGTTCGGGCGTCCTGGCTGTTGGTTACAGAGGGACCGGATGAAGCCATTCAGTTCCTTGAGGCGGAGTTTGAAAAGACGGGCTGGTTGCCCGGCAATATGAATTTCATAGGATCATTGCTGCCGATCCACAACGATCCGCGCTTCAGGGCATTGATGAAGAAGGTCGGTCTGGTGACATGAATAGTCTGAAGACATTTTTCACCGAGATTCGGCGCCGGAAGGTCTGGCTGGTGGGCGGCATCTACATAATCGCGGCCTGGATCATCATTCAGGTGATTTCACTGATCGAGGAACCGCTCTCGTTACCCGGCTGGTTTGATACGGCGGTGATTGTGCTGGCAATCGCAGGACTGCCACTGGCGATCATTCTTGCCTGGGCGCAGGAATCGCAAGCAGGGGATAAGCCAAAAGAAGTGCCAGCCAGCGATACGGATCGCCCCTCGATCGCCGTATTGCCGTTGACAAGCATTGCAGGTGATGCGGATCAGGAAGCGCTGGCGGACGGCATGACAGAAGACATCATCACCATGTTGTCGCGCACGCCAGAGCTGTTCGTCATCGCGCGGAATTCAACATTCGCCTACAAGGGACAGTCCCCGGATATCCGCCAAGTTGGTAAAGATCTGGGTGCGCGCTACGTCCTGGAAGGCAGTATTCGACAGATCGGTGCGAACCTTCGGATTACAGTGCAGCTTATTGAAGCGAGCGATGGCACGCATATTTGGGCAGAGAATTTTGACAGCCCGGCCGCACAGATTTTTGAACTGCAGGACAACGTAACGGCTGGCATCGTGGCGCAGCTTCGACCGGAGCTTGAGACAGCGGAAGCGGATCGCGCAGGCCTGATTCGACCTGAAAGCCTGGAAGTATGGGCCATGATCAATCGTGGGAAAGTCGCACTTTTGAACGAGGCCACACCGGAGCGGATGGCAAAGTCCATTGCCCTTGCGAGAGAAGTCATTGAACGGGAACCAGACTATGGACCGGCTCATACGCTCCTGAGCTGGGCGCTAGGCGCTCACCATGCGACAGAAAATGAGCCCAATCCGTCGCTCATGGAAGAAGCGGTTGCGGCGGGCAGTCGGGGCGTGGAGCTTAATCCGAGAGACCCCTGGGCCCTTTATACCCTGAGCCAGGCCTACCTCCTTGTCCCGAGCCTGCACGAAGCCCTGGAATGCGCGCAGCGGGGCCGCCGTCACGATCCAAACGATCCCATGCTTTTGACGATCGAGGCTTTGGCACTTGTCCGGCTTGGTCGTCCCGCTGAAGCGTTGCCACTTCTTGATCAGGCCTTCAGTCTTAGTCCGCGTGACCATTACAGAAATGCATGGCATCTGACGCGCAGCGAGGCCTATGCCGGGCTTGGCGATATGGAGGGATGTCTGTCGGAATGCAAAGAATGCGTTGCGCTCGGGCGTGGCATTCACTGGGCCTGGGCATGGCTTGCAGCAACAGAAGTCGCCATGGGGGACGAAGAGGCTGCAAAGAAGAGCATGCGCGAGGCCCTTCGGCTCAACCCAACGAGGGCGGCCCGTTCGTATCTGGTCTACGGACACGCAGATAGCGATCCGCGCCTGACGGACGAAAATGCTGCCACAGTACAGCGGCTGGCTGCCGAAATTGAAGCGGAAGGAGCCTGATCATGCCAACCCTGAAATCGTTGCCTGCGAGCACTGGCGAAGCGGAAATCCTTGCCGCTTTGAACCGGGACGGTGCCGTGATTGTCGCTGATCTGATGTCCACAGGGCTTGCTGATCAGATTGTGCAAGAGACCGGGCCCTTCATAGACGCATCACCCGTTGGTTCAGATTTTACCGGCCATCAAACGAGACGCACAGGCGCACTTGCCGCCAGGTCCGCCGGTTGCTGTGAGCTGATTTTGAACGAAACAATGCTCGCTGGTGCCAATGCCTACCTCGGACCTTTCTGTGATCGCATTCAGCTGCATCTGACGCAGACGATCCACATCATGCCGGGCCAGCGCGCCCAGTATCTGCACAGGGACCGTCAGGCCTGGGGTGAGTTCATTCCGCCGGCAATCCAGCCCCAGTTCAATACGATCTGGGCACTGACGGACTTTACCGAAGAGAATGGTGCAACGCAGGTGGTTCCAGGCAGTCATCTCTGGGATTATGACCGGAAGGCCGAAGAGCACGAGATCGCTCGTGCTGTGATGGAAAGAGGGTCTGTGTTGATCTATTCAGGGTCGGTCATTCACGGCGGTGGGGCCAATTCATCTGAAGTGAACCGGACAGGCATCAATATCACTTACACTCTCGGCTGGCTTCGCCAGGAAGAGAATCAGTATCTTTCCTGCCCGCCGGACATCGCCAAAGATCTTGATCCCAGGCTACAGGAGCTTCTGGGCTATTCCATGGGCAGTGTGGCCACAGGGTATTACAGTGAACCCCTGCCTGCCGGTGAGGCGCGGGAGCTATGCCCGCCTGAATTCGCCCTTGGCCGGAAGCCCTTGCCAGAGAACGCTCCCGGGGTTATGGAACAAGCGAGCTGAAGGTCAGATGATTTATTGTGAAGCCAGTATAAACTTTGCTGACAACGACGAAACGGTTGCGGCACCGGTCAACATCCGAGACGGTCGAAAGTCAGGTGAGCGCCCGAGCCTTGAGACCACAGGCTTCGAACTTCGTTCACACAAATCTGCCGTAACCAGGTGGCAGGATGTCGCCGATGTTGATGCGCACTATTATGATGAGATCGAAGCTCTCTGCCGTGAGATTTCTGGCTGTGATGCTGTTCTTTTCTATCCCGCCGTTCTGCGCGGACCGGAACATGTCAAGAAGCATGATGACTTCGGACCGGTGCAAATTGCCCATTCCGACTACGCAGAATCTCATGGACCGATTGTTCGCAATCAGGATCACGTCTATCATATGAACCTGCGACCATCGATGGAACGAGCTGGTGTAACACCTGACGATGTGACATCGGCTGGCCGCATTCTGACGCTTCAGTTCTGGCGTAACATTGGCGGGCTGACGCTTGACTTCCCGATGTGCTTTTGCGATGTCCGCTCAACGAGGCGGCAGGACATGGTCGCGAGGTCCCTGCCGGAATATGGTGGCCAGAGAACCGATACAGAAATCATGTTGCTGAAACCGCCGGCCACACCTGACCAGTACAGCTGGTACACGTTCCCTAACATGGAACCAGAGGAAGTCGTCGTTTTCAGAGGCTATGACAGTGAGCTTGCCGAAGCCGGGGAGCCGTTCTGGACACTACATACATCCTTCAGGGACCCGGTGGCGGGAGATCAGGCGAAGCCGCGCGAAAGCATTGAAATGCGGGCGATCTGCCTCTTTTTCTGACGCCTCCGCTCTTCCAGATCAATGTTTCTTCGAATTGAATCAGTCGACACCTCGCCGTTCGTCCTGAGCCTGTCGAAGGACCGGCAAG
>CBDUYM010000010.1:0-119692 GCA_965371465.1 uncultured Alphaproteobacteria bacterium | reverse complement strand
AACGTCGTGAGACAGTTCGGTCCCTATCTGCCGTGGGTGTTGGAGAATTGAGAGGCGCTGCCCCTAGTACGAGAGGACCGGGGTGGACGAATCTCTGGTGGACCGGTTGTCACGCCAGTGGCACAGCCGGGTAGCTATATTCGGAAGGGATAACCGCTGAAAGCATCTAAGCGGGAAGCCCCCCTCGAGACCAGTTCTCCCTTGAGAGCCGTGGAAGACCACCACGTTGATAGGCTGGATGTGGAAGCGCCGCAAGGTGTGAAGCTGACCAGTACTAATAGCTCGATTGGTTTGAAACCTCTTATTTACCGGCTTGCCGGTGAATGAACACTTCCCCCATACATAGGAACCAGAACAATCTGATTGTCTTCAGATTTACTGTAACCTCATGGGGAACAATCCCGGATGAACGCTACGCGTTCGTTCGAACAGCGATATAGAACTCAGAACAACGATATATCTCTAATTCTCTGTCTTCACTTAGTCTGGTGGTCATAGCGAGGGGAGAACACCCGATCCCATTCCGAACTCGACCGTGAAAACCCTCTGCGCCGATGGTACTGTGTCTTAAGGCACGGGAGAGTAGGTCGCCGCCAGGCTTAGCGAGGACAGAGATTGAGTACTCAGAACTGAGTAACCGGTAACGTCTTCCGACACAATGTTATCCAGCCCCGATTTATTCCGACAGAACGTCTTCCCACTCAGCACAACTGCGCAATCATCCGCGCTCAACCGGCGCGTCAGGCACCGTGCTCTTCACGCGGCGATCGCGGCGGCTTCCTGTTGCATCAGCTCCTGGGCGAGGCGGATATAGGCCTGGCTGCCCGGGCAACGCTCGTCGTAAAGGAGTGCCGGCATGCCATGCGACGGTGCTTCTGACAGTCTGACATTTCTCGGGATGACGGTGTCGAACACCTTGTCGCCCATGAATTCGCGGACATCATTAGCGACATCGGCCGAGAGGTTGTTCCGCTTGTCGTACATGGTCAGAACAATGCCCTCAATCCTGAGGTCAGGGTTGAAAGTGGCCTGAACCCGTTCAATCGTCTTCAACAGCGTCGCCAGACCTTCAAGGGCGAAGAACTCGCACTGCAGCGGCACGATAATGGCATCAGATGCCGCCATGGCATTCAGGGTCAGGACACCGAGGGCGGGAGGACAATCAATCAGGATGTAATCGAAGTCGCTGGCCGCCGTACCATGCGCAATGGCGTCTTTCAGGCGCAATGCGCGCCTCGGCACAGTGGCAAGCTCGACATCCGCGCTGGCCAGATCAACAGTGGAGGGGACAATGGAAATGCCCGGCACGGATGTCTTGCTGATTGATTCTGTAAGCGAGCGACCCCCGGTCAGCAGCTGATAGGCTGAATTTCTTCGGTCAGACCGCCGAACGCCAAAACCGGTTGAGGCGTTGCCCTGGGAATCGAGATCTATCACCAGAATACGTTTCCCGACCGCCGCAAACGCCGTGGCGAGATTGATCGTTGTGGTCGTCTTGCCGACCCCGCCCTTCTGGTTGGAGACACAGATAATTCGTACCCCGGCTGAGCCAGGACGGGTGGTAGTGGGCAGGCGAGGTTCTACCCTGGGTGGCGTGATGGCGGCCATCTTGACATCTCCTGTTGCGTGTCCTGTTGCCTGAGCCTCCGTCGGCTCGAAATTTGTTGTCGGCTCGAAATTCGAGTTTCTTGATTGCTTCTGGTGATTGACGATTGCCCACAGACTGACGGCCAGCAACATAGCCGCATTGAGAGCCAACCCGAGGAAGAGTGCAGTGTTGCCGGCAATACCCAGCACCTGGGCGCCGCCGATGTAAAACATATTGAAAAGTGCAATAGCGCCAAGATAGTCGACGACAGCTTTCAGCGGTCGAGCCTGCCGGCCGGCCGCACCCGCCAGCATGTCCGCTCCGTTGGCGAGCGGCATCTCGCCAAAGAAGGCCGCCTGTGTCTCATTGAGCGGAATTGGATGTAGACTTGTATTCATCGTCAAGCACTCCAGTTGCTTCGGGCATTAAGCGATCTGGCAACCTGTTCAGGCGCTGTTGCCTTCAGAAAGATGTCAGCACATTCATGAACGGGCCAAGGCTAGGCAGGCAGGTGTCATGAAAGGGTCAACGAAACACGCCCCGCACCCACCGTCGTGATCCTGAAAAGTCGCCTGGCAGATAGAGTACACGTCAGGCGTGCTCCAAAGTCAGGCTCGCTGGATATCTGGTGATGCCAGACTGATACTCTTCAATATGTTGTGTAGGGCCCTGAGAGACGATCCGATCATTGACGCCGCAAAAACCCCGCCTCGCCCTACGCGATACGCGAGAAAACCATCCAGGTTTCGAAAAAGCGGTCAAAGCGATGTTTGCGCCGGACGGAACGCTCTTAATCCGGCCGAGTCTCATAGATCTGAATGAAATTCCCTCAGGTGTCGTTGAAGATCACGATCCTCGTGCCGCCAGGCACTTCCTGAGGCGGTTCGGCGAATTCAACACCGAGGGCCGTAAGCCGGTCGAAGACGATCTGAACGTCATCATCCCAAAATGCGGTCAGCGGGATGCGGTCATCGAAGAGCGCCCTTTGATTCAGCTTTGAAGCTGGATGGCCGGGCGGCTCGAGAAGGAGCTCAACTGGGCTCAAGTCATCTGCCGCCTTTACGGTCAGCCAGCGTGATGCGGAGCGACGCAAGCTCAGACAAAGCACATGGCTTCGATTTTGTGACCATCCAGGTCCCGCACGAAAGCGCCGTAGTAGTTTTCTGTATACTCCGGCCGCAGGCCAGGTGCGCCATCATCTGTGCCGCCGGCGGCGATCGCCGCGGCATGGAAGGCA
Source organism: uncultured Alphaproteobacteria bacterium (assembly GCA_965371465.1). Lineage (GTDB taxonomy): Bacteria > Pseudomonadota > Alphaproteobacteria > CBDUYM01 > CBDUYM01 > CBDUYM01. Next base: position 116,867 of record CBDUYM010000010.1, on the reverse strand, counting down.
TCCACCTCCTCGGACGATCCGGCAAGAAATGCAAAATGAACGCCGTTTGCAGCGCTGGCTGGCTTGCCATCATGGGCGCCGCCAACCCAGAATTCCGGAAAGTCCTTGCCATAGGCAATGTTGCCGGGAAACTCTATGACCCGTTTGCAGCCAAGTGGCGTCAGCACGGCATCATAAAAAGCCGCCGCCGCCCCGAAGTCGTTGGTGCCGACAGAAACATGAGAAATTATTGATTGAGGTCCATCAGCCATAAGCCTGCCGCCTGTTTCCTATGCTGGGAGTAACATGAAATCCCTTGGCGACAGCACAGTCAAGCTATGCTACCAAGCCTGCTCCTGAGCGGGTCGGCGCAGTCCGGCCTGGCATGCCAGGGAACAGTCGCTGCCAGAGGCAACTGACATCGGAATTAGCGCGGGGTGGAGCAGTCTGGTAGCTCGTCAGGCTCATAACCTGAAGGTCGTAGGTTCAAATCCTACCCCCGCAACCACCGATGACCGTACTTCAGAAAGCTACATCACATCGGATTGCTTCAGGAGAAGCTGTGGTCAGAGGCGTCAAGGAGCTTGGCATTCATCCGAGCCGCGCTCCCCGTACAAGCGGAAAGCCATTCGCCTGGCCCAGTATTGCAACACATCGTCGACATCCGACCAGTTGTCAGTGGTACGGCCCAAAGACTTGCCACGAACGACAGTAGCGAAATGTCGGATGAATTGGGAGTCGCAGAAGTGGCATGCCAGATCGCCTGTAATGCGAGCGATGGTGTGTCCGTTTCTGACTGAAAGCAGACCTGAAATTCACTAGAATCCGCGTCCGGTCCTGACCCGAATCTGCAGTTCTTTCGAATTGCCTAGAATGCTTCACCGATTCTGAAATAGAGCGCGTTTGACCCCTGCCCAACCGCAAAATCAACACCGACATTCACACCGAAATCGGTTGAGGCAAGATAGCGCAATCCGACACCGCCAGAATAGAGGAAGTCGTCGCCACTGAAGTCGCTCAGGGATTCAGCAACAGAGCCAAGACCGGCAAATGCAACAAAGCCGAAGCGATCCGTGAATCTCCAACGGTACTCGGCCTGCGTTGCGAACATGGTTTTGTCTCTGAACTGACCGCCGACGTATCCGCGCAGATCGCTTTCGGTGCCAAACAGACAGAGATCGAAGAACGGAACGTGCCCGCCGACAGAGCAAAACGACAGCCGCGCCGCGATGACCTTATTGTCGTTGATCCTAAAGTATTTGTTCAATGCTGTGGTCAGCGTGCGGTATTTGAAGGCTCCACCAAATGCCGGATCCGCAAAATTTGCCTCAATCGTCACAAGCGTGCCATCGCTTGGCGACCAGGGGTCGTCGCGGGTATCGTAGGTGGCTGCGATTCCCAAAGCTCCACTGGTGATCTTGAGCTCTCGCTCAGGAATGAAGGGTACGAACTCTGGTGGTGTATCCACATCGATCTCATCTCGATCAATGTGCGTTGACGCGGTCAACAGCCGAAAGCGCGGTCCGAGATAGAAATGGTCCAGGAGACGCCATTGGGCCTGCACCAGAAGAAAGAACCCGGTCTGTCGAACGGGAACCGAAATCCCACGATCCCCGGCACCATTCCCAACACCAAAGAAATCGTAGTTTATTCTCGCTTGTCCGAAGGCAAGATCGGCGCGCAACCGATCTGAGAAAGCGTTGATCCGCTGAAAGATGCCAGCGCCGCGCGTGCCGTTTGTTGTCTGCATGACGCCGACACCGGTGACCGATGCTGGTGACTCCGGGTCAAGTTGGTAGAACCAGGCCCCGGCGAGGGCAATACCGGTGTCAACTGTGGGATTGGATATTGGGATCGGCAGAAAGACAAAATCACTGTCTGGCTTGTCTGCAATATCCAGCGATTCGATGATGTCCCTATCGATGACAATTTCAGCATTGATGTCTGCAACGCCCTGGCTCAGGACATTGTCAGTGAAACCGGAGGATATGATCGTGGCAATTATGAGGGACAAGAAGAGTCGCATTGGTAAATTCATGCCCAGACGCCCGCCATCCGCTCGACCATCCACCAGGTCGCCAGAATACCAATAGCATAGGATGAGACCGTCTCAAGCTGGCGCCGATGGGTCTGCAAGCGAACAGCCCTTTCGCCCAGGTTCTTCACAATCCAGCTGGAAACCAGCGCCAGTGCCAGAACCGATCCAACAAACAGAAGCTGACCGACTTCAACACCGAGATTGAAAAATAGTAACGCGATCGGTACTTCCGTCTGCGGTAGACCGATATCACTCAGCACGCTGGCAAAGCCGAGCCCGTGCAAAAGTCCGAATGATCCAGACACTGCAATTGGAAATCGCCATGTCAATGTTTCGCGAGACTTGCGTGCAATCTCTGTCGCAAGAAAGACAATGCTCAATGCAATTGCAACTTCAACTGCCGGTATGGACACGTCAATTACGCGAAGGGCCGCAAGGGCGAGCGTCAGCGAATGAGCGACGGTGAAACCTGTGACGGCTATGGCTATTCTCCGGCCCGTTCGCGCTACAAATATGAGGCAGAGAAGAAACAACAGATGATCGTAACCTGAAAGGATATGTTCGGCGCCAAGTGTCAGATACTGCCTAGCAACACCGGATGACGTCTCCGGATCCAAAATAGCGATGCCTCCCTTACCGGGATCTGCAAGAACAGTACTCACCTCTCCGGACAGCCAGTTAATGCGGAGCAGGCTGGATACAGAGGGGTTTCCCGCCGGATAGGTGATTGTGACATGAGCGTTTCCAATGCCGTTCTGGCAGGTCCATCGGGACTGGAACATGCCAGCGCCAATTGGCCGGATTGCGGAAGTCGCCTGACAAACATCGTCAACTGCAATTCTTGGGAAATTGTGTACTGGAACTGTCGGTGGTACGCGCCAGGTCAGAGTGTACTGACCGTCGGCTTGCTCTGTGATTTCAAGATAGAGCGGCCGGCTTTCGTGACCTTCGGCATCCCCAGCGACAGATAGAGCGACCAAAACGCATAGGACAAGTGTTGTGAACCTCTGACCCATGAAGTCTGATCTCACCGGTCCATCAGTGTTTCGAATTCGGGCTCAAGCTCGAGCTGATAGCTGCCAATAATTTCCGCTATCATTTCCTCCTTTTGCTGACGGATCTGCGCTCTTCGAACGTCTCCAACAACACGGTCCCGGACTTCCTCAAGCTCTGGATACCGTTCCTGGTTGCGGCTTGCTACCATCACCAGATGACTGCCATAGGGTGATGCAAACGGTCCCTGCCATATATTTTCAATTGGCGCTCCGAAAAGACTTTCTGACATTTCCAAACCGAAATGGCTGGTCACATATTCCCGCGTCCGTTCGACATAGTTGACGTGATAGAGGAATCGATCGCCATGCCGCGGGGCTTGTGTGAACGGCACATCAGTGCCGTTGAGCTCTTCGAGCTTCGCCAATGCCTGAATGTTTGCTTCATCAGCTCCGCGCCGCTCAGCATCAAAAAATACATGGGTGAACGTGATATCCGCCATCACGAGGTACTGGTCTTTGCGAGCAGCGTACTCCTTAGCTATATCTTCTTCGCTTAGATTGATCGCAGCCTCAACAAAGCCTTCCGTAATGAACTCAATTTTTTGAATCAGGCGCTGTTTGATGACGTAGTCATCGGAATCCAGGCCCAGCGCCAGCGCCTCACGATAGAGAACTTCTTCCCGAATGAAGTCATCAACCAGCAACTGGCGGGCATCTGCTGACATCGAGTCAAGAACCTGAGCGGCCCGGTCAGGGTCGAACAGGCGCGAACGGTATTGTACGAAGGTCAAAAGTGAATCCCGGTCGACGCGTACAACCCGCTGGTCCAACTCTGCCGGAGTGGTAGGAGACAGGAGTTCCCAGCCGACAAAGAGAGCTATGCCTACACCCAAAAAGTGTATCAGCGGATCGCGGAAGAAGTTTTGCATTGCCGATGTCAAACCGGATCGAATCTTCATGAATCTCGTTCAGGGCATCTCGATTTCACCGGCCTGAATCTCCTGCAGGCGCTTGCGGATCTGCCGGCCCCAGGCCCGGAATATCTCCCGGGCATCAGACTTGTTCCGCATTTCTGTGTTCTCTCGCCACATCCGAGAGGGATAGCGCTGATCGGCAAATCTTGCCAGAACCTGTCCGGTGCCACCGTCAGCGATCACCCCGGCAATCGTCAGGGCACCACCGTATTCAGTGAAGGTACGGCCGCGCCCCATGCTTGATCGGCGGGTGTCGGCAATGGGCGCCATCAGAACGATGTCGATGATGGTTGGTACAAATATCAGAGAGCCTGATTCTGGCTCTTCTACCATTGAATATACTTCATCGCGAGTGAGCTCGCGCACCATCTCTTTCTCAAACAGTTCAGTAAATTCCTCGATGTCATTGTCCCGCAAGATCCAGCTTTCTCTGGGAGAACGGCGACCAGTCGTCGTGCGAGGTGTCGCATCCTGCGCTTCCGGTGTTACATAAAGCTCCGCAAGATAGAATGAACTGTAAACTGACCAGTCGACGCCCGGCAATACATAGGCGACGTCAACATCAGCACCTTGATATTCGACGAGGCCCTCTTCTTCCAGAATAGTCTCGTTGTCCTGCGCCACTGCCGCATTGCTGAAAACTACGAAGCCAATCAACGCAAAGCCAAATACTGATATACAAAATTTCATTTCCGAATTCCTTCTTGTTGTCTGCCAGCAGACGTTCTGAAGTCAATCTCGCTGCGCTTGCCTTTTGGCAAAAAGGGCAGACCATTCGGCTCTATTCAAGATTGATCTGAGATAGCTTCTTTCGCTGAGAAAATCTGCGCTTATTGTTCCACGCACGCGGTCAAGCTCGTCAAAGACCCGCTGGTAGTCCTCTTCCGTAGAGACATATCGTTGATGCACTTTTCGCATATCATCAAAAGTTTGTTGGAGCTGATCATTCACAGTGTCGAGGCCGCCCTCGATCCGATCGACTGCGGCAAGCGACAGTTCAAGCCTTTGCGCGTCAGCGACGACATAGGGAATCCGCTCGCGCATTTGTTCGACCGACATGCCACCGGAACCCCCACTGAACAGAAGAAACAATCCTGTGCCCAGCAGTATCAGCATGATCTTGACGAGCTATGAGATTTCATCGATCTAGATCCTGCCGCGACGTGCAAGGACCTCGTTCAACAGGTCGATCTGAAAGTCTGCGATTTTCTTCCAGTCCTCCGGATCAGCGCGCCAACGCATCTGCATCATGGTTGTCAGCATCGCCGTGCGATGACGGGATCTGGCTTCGTCATAGGTTGCAAGCAGGTGCTGGATTTCGGACTCAGGTGTATCGTAATTCAAATTTGCCAGCGACAGATCTGTGTCGAAACGTTCAAGATCAGCCTCAAATTCTGCCATCTGCCGATCAAGAATGCGCGCCAGCCGTTCGAGGCGCGTGAGTGTATCTTTGTCTTGAATGTTTGCACTGAGATACGCACCAAGTTCCGCACGAGGTGGCGTTGAGTTGCAGCTACCCAGCGTGATGGCAACGAGAAGTGCGGTCAAAGATCCTACGAAATGGATTCCAGGGCGCCCCAAACCGAAGGACCGCAACATCATGGTGTGTACCAGATGGGCGATGTATAGGCGCGTTCCTGTGTGACCATGGGAACCTCGTCAGGCATGTCCACATCGAAATAGTTGGCGTCATATGCGGTCCAGCGCGGCGTCGGGATTTCGATCACGCGGGCGTAGTAGAACGCCCGCTGGTCTGGATCGAATTCCGGGTCAGTCCAGACTGTAATCAGTTCCGGTGCACCAATCGTATTGGTCCAGTTGGCATTCGCGACATCCACTGTACTGCCAACAGGTGGCAGTTTGCCGTCTTCGCCAGGTTCGCGGTCATCAGACCAGGCGACATCGTAGACCTGTTCATGTGTGTCGCCACTGTCATCAAGCCAGCCTTTGATGATCTGTATGCGGTCCAGATTACCGCTGTAGGGATCACGGGCGGCGGCAACAAGGAATGTCGCTGACGATCCATCCGGCGCATTGGTCAGATCACCGCCCATGGGCACGCCCTTGGCATAGCCGATATTTGCCGGCACCCGCGTGTCGGCATCTTCGGCCGCGAAATCCCAGCCTCCGAAGAAGCGCACACTCATGCGGGAGCCTGTCGTCGCATAGGTCTCACGGCGTTGCATGGCATCAAAGATGGCTTCGCGGGTGTTTTCAATTGCCCAGACAGCAGCGTAACCGGACGCGACCTGCTCCCAGCCGTAAGTTGACAGCTCCGGCATCGTCTTGGACTCGATGATGTAGTGTTCGTAGCGCTCAGCCTTTGGCTCCAGAAGCGTTATCTTGCCCCACTGATTGTCTTCCTCGGCTGTCGCAAAGGCCGTATGGGCATCTGTGGAGCCAATTAGGCCGAATTTGAAGGGGTTGACGCCAAGCCTGTCGTCAAGTTCCAGGCCGAGCCGGAGCCCGGAACGCGCATATTCATATTGCAGCATCCAGTCTTCCTTGGCCGCTGTACCAAGGAGGTTACCCTTGTCCCAAGTCTCGTAGTCGGCAAATTCGTCGTTCGGGGACAGGAAGGGATGGGTCTCGCCATCCCCTTTCATCTGCGTTACTTCGTAGAGCGGCTCCCACCTTGCCCGCGTCTCCGCATAGGCCCGCGTGATCGCTTTGCCGCCAAAGTCCTTGTCCGAAAACATCAGGCCGTTGGATACATTGCCGTTGTGTGCCAGCGCCAGAACTCTGCTTCCCGTGAGGGACTCATAGCCTTCCAGAAACGCCCAGAGATCTTCCGGATTGGCTGAATCGAAGGCTGAAAAGGGGACGATCTGGCCGGCATCATCAGCATCTCCCCTGAACACAACGACCCGATGCAAATTGTTGCCCCCGTCCGGCATGGACGTCCACTCATATCCAATGAAAGCCGTGAAACTGCCGGGATCGTTGTACTCGTCGGCAGTTGTCGTGATGTAATCCCAGACGGACCGTTTGATCTCAGGGCTTTTGATTAGTTCGTTCCCGGACGCCATGCTGCCCACGACTTCAAGAGCAGCCTCATATGCTTGATCCGGTCCGGCCATAAAAAGATCGTGCCAGCGCTTGCCGGTTTCAGTTGCCAGGAGCGCGGGATCCGATGCTCTGATGTTCGGAATGAGGCCAAGATATCCGGCATGGTCAGATACAACCAGAAAATCCAGGGGCTGATTCAACCTTGCCAGCATGCCGTTATGCGCCTCGACAGCATCACCACGTGCGAACTGAAACGCTTCTGCAGGTCCCAGCCTGACATTGCCGACAAGCCCCGCATCAGGTGAATAGGTCGTATGAAGATGGGTGTCTCCCCAGAGAAGCTCCATGGGGTTGTTGCCGCCGGCGCGCGGCGAGTAGCTCGGCTGAATAACAGCGCTGGCGACCGCTTCCGCGTCGATGGTGAATTCCTGAGCGGAGGCCGGCAGGGCAATAAGCATGACGGCAAGCGCGAACATCGAAGATCGTAAGCATTTCATCTTGTCTCTCCTGCGGAACTTTTCGTTGCTTCAGGGCGTGTACCAGATGGGCGAGGAATAGGCGCGCTCCTGAGTGGTCATGGGGATGTCATCAGGCATGTCCACGCCAAAATATCGTGCTTCATAAGCAGTCCAGCGCGGTGTGGGGATTTCGATGACGCGGGCATAATAAAAGGCACGCTGAGCCGGATCGAAATCCGGATCTGCCCAGACTGTGATTAGTTCCGGTGCGCCGATGGTATTGGTGAAAATCGCAGCTTCTATGTCCACAGTATTGCCGACCGCTGGCAGCTTGCCATTGTCAGCGGGCTCGCGTTCGCCTGCCCAGACCACATCATAGACATGTTCCTGAGTGTCTCCATCATCATCGAGCCAGCCCTTGACGATCTGGATGCGGTCGAGATTGCCGCTGTAGGGATCTTTGCGTGCTGCAACAAGGAAAGTCGGAGCTTTGCCTTCGGGCGCACTCGTGAGATCGCCACCCATAGGCACACCCTTGGTGTAACCGACATTTGCTGGCAGGCGAGTTAGAGCATCCTGAGGCACGAAGTCGAAGCCGCCGAACAGGCGCAGCGAAATGCGGGAGCCCGTCGTCGCATAAACTTCCCGGCGCGCCATGGCATCCCAGATGCTTGCGCGCGTATTTTCCGTCGCCCAGACTGCCGTGTAGCCCGACGCGGCCATTTCCCAACCAAGAATGACACCGGAGCCGAAGTCGATTGCGACCTCTTCAAACCGGTCCGGGCTTGGCTCGACCATCGAATGCTTGCCAAAGAAGTTGTCTTCCCCCGCCGTGGCCAAGCCAGTATGGGAGTCTGTGGCACCGATCTGGCCAAACTTGAACGGGTTCGCGCCCAGCCGGTCCTCAAGCATCAGGCCATTCTTGAGCGCTTCACGAGCGTATTCAGTGGAAATCATGCTGTCTTGCTTGACGGCAGAACCGAGATTGCCCTTGTCCCAGGTTTCGTAGTCTGCGAATTCGTCGTTGGTAGACAACATTGGATGGGCCTCACCATCGCCTTTGATCTGGGTTACCTCGTAAACGGGTTCCCAGCGCTGCCGCCGTTCGGCATATCCTCTGGTCAGCCTCCTTCCTTCATAGTCGCGCAAGGAGAACATCAGACCATTGGAGAGATTGCCATTGTGCGCCGCCGCAAGCACAGATCCGCCCGTCTGCGCCTCATAGTTTTCCATCCAGTCCCACAAGTCTTCCGGATCAAAACTGTCGGCAACAGTCAGCGGCATCACTTGACGTGCCAAGTCTGCACCATCGCGATAGAACACATTGCGGTGCAGATTGTTGCCGTCAGGGGTTGACGTCCATTCGTACCCGATCATGGCTGTGAACTGGCCCGGATCGTTAAATTCGTCTGCCGCATCGAAGTAGTCGTTCCAGATCGAACGCGCGAAACGATTGTCAATGGCAGCGTCAGGCAACTCCCCTCGTGTGAATGATTCGACAACTTCGAAACCGGCTCGCAAAGCTATATTCCCGCCTTCATTCAGACGGTTGTGCCAGTCCCTCAGTTTCGGGTCGGCCATCAGTCGCGGATTGCCAGCAACAATCTCATTCATGGCGCCAATCGCATCTGAGTGGTCTGTCACCACCAGCCAGTCGAGTGGCCGTGACAATTTCACTCTTTCGCCGCGCGTGGATTCGACTTCCTCGCCGCGGGCAAAACGGTAAGCATCCCTGGGGCTCAGAATGACGCCCGCCGCGCGCGCATCGAGGGACAGATTGGTGTGCAAATGCGTGTCACCCCAGAGGAGCTCAGTTGGAAAGTTGCGGCCCGCATATGGCGAATAGGCCGGAGCCTTGAAAATGTCCGCACCTCTGTCCTGGCTAATCGTAATTTCGCCAACCGAAGTCCTGTTCTGGGCAAGTGCTGGCAAGACGCCAAGTACCGTCACGGCTGCCGCAATAGTGATCAATGATTTCATGGCTACTTTCCTTGCTTCAGGTGTCATGGCGTGTACCAGATGGGCGAGGAGTAGGCGCGCTCCTGGATGGTGACAGCGTGACCGGTTTCAGCAGGGTCCATACCAAGGGCAATGGCATCCAGCGTGGAATGGCGGGGTGTCGGGATTTCGAGGACGCGTACGTAGTAGAAAGCGCGCTGATCAGGATTGAAATGCCTGTCCGTCCAGGCCACCACCAGCTCAGGGGATCCGACATCATTGGTATACCGACCGGTCTCAAGATCGACGGTGCTCCGAATAGGGGGCAGTGCGGATTCAGTGGCCGATGGTCGGCCACGATCGGACCAGGCGACGTCGAAAACCTCCTCATGGGTTACACCCTCTTCATCAACCCAGCCCTTTACGATCTGAATACGGTCCAGATTGGCACCCTTCGGGTCCTTGACTGCCTGAACCAGAAAACTGGCGGCCTCACCATCTGGCGCAGCTGTCAGATCTGCTCCCATGGTGACTCCGTGGGCATAGCCAAAGGCTGCGATGTCGTCTGCCGTCGCGGAATCATCGTCAAATTCCCAACCGCCGAAGAAGCGCAGCGAGATACGGGGGCCGGATGTGCCATAGACCTCGCGCCGCTTGAAGGCGTCCGTAATGGCCTGACGGCTGTTGTCTGTTGCCCAGACGGCAGAGAGACCGGAGGCTGACATATCCCAGCCATAGAGGCCCGGCAAAAGGTCCAGATCCTTCTTGTTGGCCGGAATTGAATCGAGGGAAAACTTGCCCCAGAAATTGGCTTCTTCGTAGGAAGAGAACCCGGTATGGGCGTCCGTCGCACCGATCATTCCATACTTATAGGGATTGGTCCCGGTCTGTTGTTCAAACTGCAAACCGCGCAAGAGGCCAGACCGGGTATAGGAGCCTTCCCGGGTATCCGCGGCGTCCGATGCATCTACACCTTCACCTACCAGCGCATGTTCAAAAGTTTCAAAATCGGCGAAGGAATCGTCCGGTGACAGGGCAGGATGGGTTTCAGAGTCGCCCTTGATCTGGGTCATTTCGATCACCGGCTCCCAGCGCATTCGCGTGTTGCCATAGTCGACAGACACCGGATTGCCCGCCCGGTCTGTCAGGGGAAACATCAGGCCATTGGAAATGTTGCCGTTGTGGGGGATGGCGACAAAGTTGGCACCGGTTCGCTCCGAGGTCTCCTCAAGCCACGCCCAGAAGTCACTTTCAATGTCACTGTCGAAAGAGCTGTAAGGCAGAAACTGGCTGGCCACCTCGCTGTCCTCTGGCATGAAAACAATGCGATGCAAATTCTGACCATCCGGAATGGAGGACCATTCCCAGCCGATGAAGGCCGTGAATCTGCCTGGATCATTGTGTCGATCCGCCGCTTCATGGATGCCTGTCCAAACCGGCCGTCGAAAAGCTGGCGTCACGAATTCATCGACAGGGTCCAGGTTATTGACCGTGCCAAGCAGCTCTGAGAAGACTTCGGGGCCCTTGCCAGCCGCCAGCATTTCGATGAAGCGAGCGCCGGTGACTGTATCTGCTGCCAGGGGATCCCCTGTCCAAAGGAGGCCCATCAATCCCATGTATTCGGCATGATCTGACACCACAAGAAAATCGAGGGGCGTATCAAGCTGCACTTTTGCCCCGCTGACCGGATCCACCATGGGTGCGCCTTTTGCAAACAGAAAAGCTTCGTCGGGCCCGATGGATCGATTGCTCATAAGGAAGGCATCCGTTGAAAGACTGGTATGCAGATGGGTGTCGCCCCACAATAGCTCTGTTTCCTGTGGCTGAGCCGCGGAACTGACGGTCACTGCAAGTGCAAATGAGATGAGGCTGAGTCTATTGTAGATCATGTCTGGAACTTTCTTACATCTGGCCTTGAGAGAAAATGATCTCGTAATTGACCATCACGCCATCACCACTTCGATGGGCGAAATGCTGTTCTTCCACTTTGTAAACTGTAATCTCATAAGTTTCATGATCCAGAATCGTCCTGACTGATGTATCTTCGATCAAATATGCTGCAAATGGTTCGATCCGTGGGCCACCGTGAAACGCAACGAACGAAAATTCGCCCGCGGCCCGTGCGGTCATGTTTTCGACTTCCCGCATGCCGTCAGTGCCGAAGTTTATTCTGTAAAAGGCGCCCGTCGTGCGGTGCCAGACTGTCAGCGTCCTGCCCACGACAAGCTCTGTAAGCTCATCCCTGTCCAGGGGTTGGGCGCCATAAGCCGCCAGAGTAGCGAGCGTGACCCGTTCGCCGTCAGGAATCGCCGCAACAGGAAGGCTGCGTGGTGCCTGTGGATCTGTTCGTGGCATTGGTCCAACTGGTATGGAGCTTGACTCGATGAGTTGCCAGAGCACTTGGCCACCATCCTGCGAGCGGGCTCCAAAGTAGTCGTCGTCAATACTGTACACTTTCGCTTCAAACGTCTCTGAGCCGAACGAAGTCAGAATTTTGCTGTTGGCGATCTCGTATGAGGCGACGCCTTCGATGCCACCGCCGCCATGAAAGGCCTGGACAAGTTCCTGGGTCGTGACAGCACGGTCAAGGCCAACGATGACACGTCGCCCATCTTCACGGAATGTAGCCCGATAGGCTTCGCCGCTCTCACGATTGAGGATAGTAAGTTGATTGCCGACAATGAGCTGGGTGAGCGCTGCGTCATTAAGTGGCTCAATCCCGGCTTCGGCGAGATATGATTCAGTCCACTGATCCGTGCCGCTCCCGTCGCAGGCAAAGAGCGCCAGAAGTAGTATAGTCAGAATTCCGGAGGTGATCCTTGTCAAAGCCTGCTGTCCTATTGCTGGATTTACCCTTGCAGTCGCCAAGCAGCACTGCAACTTAGAACTATTCTAAATACGACTTTTTGTCTATGCCTTGTGAGCCGACCAGCCGAAACTGTTATACTACTTCTTCCTTGTTGCCTGACTGACTCCGCTCAAATGGCGTTGGCAGAGAAATGTTACTCGCCGGATTTCCCCATGAATGAAAATCCCAGGACAGAATCGTCCGCCCAGCATGGCCTGGCCTGGCTTCTCGCCGCACTGATTATGCTACTTCTAGCCGCGCCGATTGTCGAGGCTGCCGAAGTGGGTACAGTGGCAGTCGTCATACTCTTCGCACTCCTCATTTTGGCGATGGTTTGGGGGATCAGTGATCGCGGTCCAGTGCGGCGCGTTGCGGTTGTGCTTGCCATTGGCTGGTATGCTGCAAACGTTACAAACGTAATAGCGCCGTTGGATTTTCTGGAGATAGTCGGACACATCCTTCTGGTCAGCCTTCTTGGGTTTGCCATTGTTGTGATCACGACAAAATTCATTACTGCTGAAAAGGCTGATCTCGACATAATTTGCGGGGCGATTTCTGTTTATCTTCTGATCGCGATCTTGTGGAGCAGCGTTTATCGCACAGTCGAATTTTTCCTGCCGGGGTCATTTACAGGAATCAGCCAAGGCGGCATGGAGGCGGTGGAAGCTATCTACTTCAGCTTCGTCACGCTGACGACGCTCGGCTATGGCGACATCCTACCGGTTACAAGACTTGCCAGGATTTTCACGTCCATTGAAGCAGTAACTGGTGTTCTATATATCGCCGTCCTGATTTCAAGGCTTGTGAGCCTTTACAGGAACTGACCGACCGGTCACCTAAAGTGTGAAGACAAATCCCAGCAAGGGCCCGTGCATCGCAAAGTCGATTGCAAAAAAGTCAGGCGTGCCCGGCGTGCCCTTGTCATAGTCGGCGTCCAGGTATTTGTATTGCAGCGCCAATGTGAAATTATCGGAAACTTCCCAGGCAACGCCAGCCTGGACATTGAAACTGAAGTCCGATGCTAGACCGAAGCCACCAATATCTCCACGCAAGGTTAGTGCCAGGTCTGGTCGCAGATCATGAACGAACCTGAGCCCAATGACCGGATCAGTCCAGGATTCATGGCGGCCCGCGTCGATTGGGAGTAGCCCGCCTTCCAGGCTGACGTCGATGTCCAGATCCCAGTAGCGAATACCACCATAGAAATCGACAAAGCCGGATTGCAGAGGCCGTCTACCGAACAGGAAGGCTTCCCAGATGATCTGTTCAACGCCGGCATCAAGAACTGAGCCCAAGGCTATGTCGATATCGGCGCCAAGTCTGGCATAGACGAAATCGGTCATGACACCGAATTGATCGCGTCGGGCTTCGCCATGCAGCATACCGCCAACCTTGAGGGATTTGACGATGTCCTTGAATTTCGCATCGAAGGTACCGCCGACGCGACCAATTGAGCTGCTACCCTCCATGGACGAGAATAACACATAGGGTGCCAGCACGAATTCCCAATCACCTTCCGTGTCCTGAGCATTGGCTGGCGACAGGCCGGTCAGGAAGATGATCAAAGCGGCTACGACGCCTGAAATCCTCTTAGGCCTCTTGATGATGCGTGCGATGCTAGCCAACGGTATATCCTCTCCCGTCCATGCACGCCGTGAAGGCGCGATCAAAATTTGCCTTGCCGGCATTGAAAGTCTGTTGAGCAGAAGTTTGCTGTTGATCGACAGAAGCTGCCTGGCTTTCCTCCTGGGCAGCTGCTGCCCGGCGTGCGCGTCTCCGTTCTGCACCGCCTCTCATTGTTCCAGCCGCCGCACCGATCGCCGCGCCTTCGCCAGCATCACCGGCAATTCCGCCGATGACAGCTCCTGCCGCAGCTCCTCTGGCTGCCCCTCTCAAGCGAGCACCTTCCGTACCATCAGATGATTGCGGCGCGGGCTGAGCGCCAGCGGCCTGCTGTGCGCGTAACATGTCAAGTTCAGCCTGAACCGGATCGAAACCGGTCTGTTCGGTTGCCCAGCTGCGACAAGCGGCAACGTCCTGTTCCTGTTGGGCTGCACTTTGGCCGTCGCGCCCATAGATGAACAGATCATCCTGCGCTAGTGCGACAGGCGCCAGGAGTATGAGAGCCAGCGCGAATGCGTAAATCTGCATGGTCGTAATCTTTCATGGTTGTCCTCTGATTCACTCGTGACTGCAAATGGAAGGAACGTGATGCCGCAACGCAGAGCTCCTGGCCTAACGCCAAACTAGAACCTGCCTCTGCGGCCTGAAAACCCGCCGAAGTTTCGACTGCCTGTGCCCCGATTGTTGAGCGTGCCGTTGGCGCGACTGGATCGGTAAGACTGGTATCTTTGGTTGCCGTAGCTTCTTGCCGCCGCGGCACGGTCAAGACTTGCTGTGCTGCTTGTCGCCCGGTCCCTGCGCCCGCCAAGCGAACTCGTGTCGAACTCACTTCTGGCAATTCGGCCCGCAGCTGTTTCTCTTGCAGCGCCCACATCGATGTTGCTGCTTGCAATGCGGTCGGCAGCTGTTTCTCTGGCGGCATCTGTATTGACACTCGACCAGTCATTGCCTGTGCGCTGTTGCCATCCATCATCGGTCTTGCGATAGAGGTTTCCGTTTGCGCCGGCATAGAGATCATCACCGCGCCGCGCGATACCACCCCGGTTGTCCTCTCCGACGCCGCCTAGGCCGAAGTCGCCTTCTGATGTCGCGATTCCTCTGACCGCGCCATCTTCATTTCTGTAGCGCCCCGAAACTGCCCAGTCTTCGCCACGCTGGACGTAACTGGATCCCCATGATTCATAGTCATCGTAATTTGCATACTGCTGAGTGCCTGAACTTATGCCTGTTCTTGGATTGTAAGCTTCGCGAGCAAATCCACCGCCTTCGTAGCCCCAGGCGCCCGCAGCCCTTGCGTATCTACCCGTCGTTGGGTTGTAAGAGGCGCTTCGGCCGTAACCTCCCCAGGGACCGTAGCCGATAGCGGCGCGCCCATAAGTGCCTGTCCGCCCATTATAGAAAGCGCCGACACCATATGCGTAGGGATAGCCGTAGTAGATTGGATAGTAAGGATACGGGTGAAACGGATCATAGTAGTAGTAGGGGTTCCAATAGTAACCTGCTCCATAGACCGGCAGACCATAGGTAAAGCTCAGATAGACATGATGGTAACCTGACGTGTATCCGGTATAGACCTGCTGGTAGTCACTGTCATAGATGTAGACATAGGTTACATGATGGGACGGTGAACTTGCCGGTATGTTGTAGATTTCATCAGGAATTGAGTCAGCGACCTCCCAGGGACCCTCAGCTGAATCCGATCTGAACCATACACCGTCGTGCACGGCATAAAATTCCGATCCCCACTGGATGACATCAAAGGGCGTATTGATCGCTCTGTGCAGGTTCGTCCCTTCAATCACCTCAAACGCAGGTTCACCGGCATAGTGCACATCTATTCTCGTGCCCTCGCGTTGCACAACTGCACGGATCGGAATTTGTGTTTGCAGGACGGCAAATTTTGCTTCCACGGTTCCTGGCACAGAAGCTCTTACGTGCGCCCGAGGGTGATTTTCCGGGATTGAGGAGAAGGTCTCTGGCAGATGGCCGGCAGCCACCCAGCTTTCATCCACTTTTTCTGCCGCGAACCATCTGCCGGCAACGAGAAAATAATAGCGATTGGTTCCGACGTCGAAAAAGACGTCGCTCTCTGAATTAGTAATGTGCATCAGCGTCGTGCCGGGAATCGATTCGTATCGCGGCGCGCCGTCTGACAAAATCAGTTCCGCCGGAACGTCCGTGAAAATGATGTCCGCAAGCGCCGCTGCGCCCAATCCTGTGCCCTGGGCTGCCCGGGCCGCCGCCCAATTCGGCTCATCAGGAAGTTGAGAAACAAGGGCCGGCGGTTGGCTCGCCGCCTGCCAGGGCCCTTCGACTGCAGCGGATGTGGCCCACCGATCATCGACGACCAGATAGTATTGTTCGGACTGGGCAATCTGAAACAGATCCCAATTCGTATTTATCGCAAAGCTGAGCCCTTCAACATCGGTTGGCGCGAACACCGGCTCGCCATCAGAAATGAGGAGCGCCGCAAGTGATTCACGATAGTAGATTGGTGGTGGATCCATGGACACCTGAACGCCAGCGGCAGGCACATCCGTGTCAACCAGGTAGGCAAGAATTACATCGAATGGCACCACTTCTGGCGTCGCCTGCATCTGTTCGCGAATGCGGGCGGCCAGATCACTGGACTGAGCCTCGCTCGCCGACGGGAAATAGGCGTCTGTGATCTGACGATCGAAAATGGTTACAAGGCGATCATTGAAATTTGTTACGATCCTCGCCTCAAATTGAAGGGCGCCTTCAAATTCCTGATCACTGTCATCCAGCAAGACCGAAACCGCGATCCACCCGACAATTCGCTCATAATTTTCGTGCCCTTCGATCTGCGGTTCATAGATCGTAGCAGTGCCACCGCGTATGGCTCGCGAACGCGGAAACTCGAATGTTGAAATGACCGGATCGCTCTGTTGTACAACGTCTCTCGCCGCGCTCTCAGAGCTTACTTCTGTCACGGGACCTTGAGCAGAACCAGTGTTTTCGCAAGAGATCGCCAGTACTGAAAGTAGGCTCAGGAAAAGAAGTCGGTTCATAAGAGTGCCCACTTAGGATGTTGCAGCATGGGCGTCAGGGACGGCTTCGACGCGGAAGAAAACTGCGTACAGAACAGGGATGACGATCAGGGTAAGCACCGTCGCGAAGCTTAAGCCCGCCATAATCGTAATCGCCATCGCTGTATAGAATGGATCAAAGAGCAACGGTAACATGCCAAGCACAGTCGTTGCTGCGGCCATGGCAACTGGTCTTGCTCTTGAAACGGCTGCCACCAAAATTGCTTCATAAGGCGCCAGACCTGCGCGGCGTTGAATGTCAATTTCATCGAGCAGCACAATTGCGTTCTTGATCAAGAGTCCGATCAGGCTGAGGAACCCGAGAATTGCCATGAAATTGAAAGGCTGTCCGGTCAGACCAAGGCCGACGCCCACTCCGATAACAGCAAGAGGAACAGTCAACCAAATGATCAGAGGGTGACGCAGGCTGTTGAAAAGAATGACAAGGATCAGAACCATGAACAGGATCGTAATGGGAATGCTTCCCATCAGCGCCGCCTGAGCATCCTGTGAATTCTCGAACTCGGCACCCCACTCCATTTCGTAGCCGATCGGAAGTTCGATCTGATCAATCAGGGGCATTAAGCGTGCGAGCACTTCACTTGGTAACTCAAAGCGCGCATCAGTCGAAGTCGTAATCGTTCGTTGGCGATCACGGCGATGGATCTGCGCATCCATCCATCGCGTTTCAAAACCTGATACCACTTCTGTTACAGGCACTGCTCGTCCGGCATTAGAGCTCCAGATCTGCAGGTCCTGTATGCTCATAATGTCCAGACGTTCCTGTTCAGGTGCTCTCGACATGATTGGCAGCAGATCGTCACCCTCGCGATAGAGTCCGACAGGCAGACCAATAAAATTCGCCTGCAGGCTGCGACTGAGCTCTTGTCTCGACACACCTATCTGGCGCGCGCGTTCCTCGGAGAAGAAGGGCGTGAGCACCTTTACAGGTTGACGCCAGTTGTCGCGCGTTCCTGTAGTGCCAGGATCCGATGTCATGATTGCCCTTGCCGCCAACGACAGACCGCGCAAAACAGCTGGATCGGAGCCACTGAAGCGGACCTCAATGTCGTTTTCAGCCGACGGCCCAAGCTGGAACTTTCGCAGTTTCGGTTCCGCGTTCGGAAATGCCGTGGCGAGCCAGGCAGCATAGTCCTTCATCATTTCATCAACATCGCGATAGTCGTTCACTGTGACCAGCGCAAGGCCATAGGATGTTGAGTCTTTTTCAGGTGAATAGGTCAGAATAAATCGCGGTGCTCCGCCGCCAATGAAGCTCGAAACATTGCTGACACGGCTGTCGTCCAGCAAGCGCTGTTCAATGGTTGCCATGTCACGCTCAGTCTGGGCAATGGCGGCGCCCTGCGGCAGCCAATAATGAAGCAAGAACTGGGGCCGCGTTGACGGTGGGAAGAAGCTTTCATCAAGCTGCTGGAATACATAAATTGCCCCTCCCAACATGACCATCAGGATGCCAAGAGTCGCCCACCTCAGTCGAATGGCAGTCGCAAGCAGAGCCCTGTACGACTGGAAAATACGCCCATCATATGAGCCGACTGCATCTTGCTCAGTTCCGTCTGCCGCCTCGGGAACAGGGATGAACCTGGCACACATCAGCGGCGTCACTGTGATCGCCAGGACCCAGCTCAGAGAGAGGGAGAAAAGCATTACCTGAAACAGCGATCTGGTGAATTCGCCCGTATTGTCCTGTGACATTCCAATGGCCGCGAAGGCGAGAATTGCAATGGCCGTCGCGCCGAAGAGTGGCCACATTGTCTGATCCACGACTTCGCGCGCTGCTTCAGTTGGATCCATGCGATTTTGGATCCGAACAAGCATGCCCTCTGCGACCACAATGGCATTATCGACAAGCATACCAAGCGCAATGATCAATGCGCCGAGGGAAATTCGTTCCAGACTGACGCCGAACATTTGCATGATGATGAAAGTGCCGATGACGGTCACGATCAAGACCGCGCCAATTATCAGTCCGGTTCTCAGGCCCATGGCCAACAGAAGGACAACAACGACGATGCCAATCGCCTGTAGGAAGCTGTTTATAAATCCGTCCAGTGCGATGACGACAGAATCCGACTGCATTGAGACCACGTTTACTTCAAGACCGATTGGCGTCTGCACAGCAAGTTCGACGATGCGGGCCTTTATGGCTTCTCCCATGGCTACAACATTACCGCCCGGCGAGGTCGAGATTCCCATTGCGACTGCGGGTTGGCCGTTGTAGCGGGCAATGTATGTCGGGGGGTCAATGTACTCTCTGCTGATACGCGCAATGTCCCGCAGATAGATCAGCCTTCGTTCTCCGCCAAGCCCGAAATTGCCGACAACCAGGTTCTCGATGTCTTCAACCGCGTCAATGGCGCCAGTTGGATCTATTCTGATAAACTCGCCCCCGACGGCGGCATAGCCTGAACTGACGACGACATTTTGTTGCTGCAGTGTCTGGAAAACCTGATCGAGATTGAGGCTCAGTTCCGAAATACGTGTTCTGGAAATCTCGACATAAATTGCCTCACTCTGTTCTCCCCACAAGATGATTTTGGCGACATCATTGACCATGAGAAGCTCGCGCTTCAGAAATTCAGCATGCTCGCGGAGCTCCCGTTGACTGAAGCCGTCCCCGGTAATCGCGAAAAGCACGCCGAAAACATCTCCGAAATCGTCGACTACGCGGGACGGCAGGGCGCCAGGCGGCAGTTCGCCCTGCACATCCCCAACCTTCCGGCGTAAAAGCTCCCAGACGGCAGGAAGCTCTGCCTTTCCGTACTGGTCCTGGATTTCGACCGTTATGAGCGAGACGCCTTCACGACTTATCGATTCCAGAAGTTTCAGCTCACCCATCTTCTGAATTTCAGTCTCTATTGCATCCGTGACTTCCTCTTCCACCTGCAATGGCGTCGCGCCCGGATAAGGCGTTACGACGACAGCCTGCTTTATTGTGAAATCGGGATCTTCAAGTCTGCCCAGACCCATATAGGATAAAGCGCCGCCAAAAACCAGTAGCGCCGTCATAAACCAGGTAACCGTGCTCTTCTGAATTGCGACTTCTGCAAGGTTCATGAGCTATCGACTTTCGGTCATGCTCAAAAGACGAACCGTCTGTCCATCCGTTAGATAGTGCACCCCCGCAGTTACAATGCGCTCTCCTGGATCAAGGCCCGCAAGAATCCTGATGTTGTCGCCCTGAAGATCGCCGATCGCTACAGTACGGCGAGCCACTTGCAGGCTTCCGGGATCAATGATCCAGACAAGAGAAGTATTGGCTGCAGCACTTTCCGCGAAGACCGCTGACGAGGGGACGAATATCTGGCCTTCAGTCATTTCATCGCCACCCTTGCTCACAGCAGTTACAGTACTTGTCATGCCAGGCAAAATGCTGATGCCCTCCGGGGCCTGCAGCGCAAGTACAGTTTCGTATGTCCCTGTGGCAGGATCGGCTTGGGTTGCAAGTTCGCTGACCGCCAGGCTGAAACTCTGTTCCAGAAATGCCTCAAACGCTGCAGTGATCTCAAAATCCATGCCGCGGCCTCGATATCGGGCGACGAGGACTTCGGGCAGATTTATGACAATCTCCAGGACCGTAATGTCCTGCAGGCTTATGATGGGCTCCCGGATCTGGACATCCTGGAAGTTCTCGACGTAGCGGAGTGCTGCCACGCCGGCGAACGGCGCGCGCAAAAAGGTGTCATCAAGGGCCTTTTGAGTTCGCTCCAGGTCTGCCTCTGCAACACCTCTGCGCGAGCGAAGAATGTCCATTCTTGACCGGGCCACAAACCCGTTCTCGAAGAGCGCCTGGTTCCGTTCAAGCTCCGCCTGAGCCTGTTCGAAAACAGCCTGTGCCGCATCACGAGTGCTTTCATAGTCGCGCGGATCAAGGCGCGCGAGGAGTTCATTCTCTGCGACTTCCTGGCCGGCAAGCACAGGTAATTCGATGAGCTGGCCGGAAATTGGAAAGGACAGATCGACCCGTTGAGAGGCGCGCACTGTACCCGGGAAAACTCTTCGGATGACATCAGTACTTTCGCCAACGACCGTCGACAACACTGGCCGCGCAATAGTTGGGCCGGGATCGCTCGTCTCATCGCCACAAGCGCCAAGCAAAAGTAAAAGCCCCAGGTTGAGGGCACACGTCCCAGCTTTCAATTGAACAACGACATTGCGCATTCACGAGCCTCCGATCTGTCTATTGGAAGACACAACCGATCGCTGTTTACAGCCGGCAAGACGGCTCACTGGCAAGGCAATAGGGATTGAATGGCGCCCAATTTCAGGATAAATGCTCTTGACGTGTGATAACCGTTTCACGTTGCTTCCAACTGTATTATGGATTGGAGCCAGAATTTCAATAGACTGAACCTGGACAAGTAAGTCAATACAGGAGGCGAGAACCCCAATGCATACCATCCGTCTGGCAATCTTGTGCGCGCTGGTCTCAGTAACATTGAGCCCTGCATCACAAGCGCAGGATTCGTCTCGCGATTTATCGCAGATTATTGAGAGCGGCGTGTTGAGAGCCGGCATTGCCGCCTTCCCGCCATGGGCGATCCCGACAGAAGGAGAATATCGTGGCTTCGAGGTAGACGTTGTCAATCAGCTGGCCAACGACATGGGGATTCGCGCAGAATTCGTCAACACTTCGTTCGAAACAGCTCTTGCGGACTTGAATAGTAATGCGTTTGATCTCATTCCGGGATTTGTTCATCCTGAACGAGCGCTTGTTGCCGATTTCACTAACGAGTATGCAAGCGCTGGAATCAGTATAGTTGCCAACGTTGCCGCGACCAGCGGAATCGAAACTCTCGAAGATGCCAATGACCCGAAAGTCGTCGTTGCCGTCGTCACTGATACTCTGGCTGCTGACATTGCCGGACGTGCGTTTCCAGACGCAACGATCCGCCGCCATACAACTTCGGAGGCAGCGATGGCCGATGTTCTGGATGGCACAGCTCAGTTCCTCGTTGATGCGTCCCCGGTGCCAGAGCATGCCGCTGCGCGCAATCCTGAAATTCTCTTTTTGCCGCTTTCGGAGCCTCTGATTGAGACAGCCGAGGCATTTTCCGTGAGACGCAGCAGTCCCCATCTAAAGGCGTTTCTCAACTCCTGGATCGTCTTCCGCACGAAGGATCGCTGGCTGGAGGAAACAAGGGGCTACTGGTTCGATTCTGTTGAGTGGGAAGAGGCGCCCCTCGACGGTTCCGGAAGATGATAAATGCCGCCAACTTGACGAGCCGGGGGCAGGCTCTCGTACTGCTATCTGTGGGGATTCTGCTGGCCGCTTTGCCCATTGCCTGGGCGCAACAGTCGCTGGTTGATCAGGGGGCGAGCTATTCTCGATCCCAAATCGCCGGGCAGCAGATGCGCGCCTCTCAAGGACCTCCGATTGATTACCGCTTTCAGGCCTCACCTCTGGATCGCCGAAACATGTACTGGCTAAATGATTCTCGGTCCTATGAGATTACAAAAGAGGGTGAGTTTAGGGCTTGGGATGTTGAGCCGGCTTATCGCCCACCTACCAATACCTGGACCCGACACGGTGGCATGGGCCTCAGCAGAACATTCTGAATGCAGCGCTGAATTTGGCCAGCAGCTAATTCTGCGCTGCAGCCAGCTTTTCCAGCTGGGCATTCACGCTGTCAATGGCGGCCACTATTCTGTCTCGGTATTCGGGCAGCTCTTCGTCCTCAAAGGGGCTAATTCTGCCAGCCAGTGCGAGAAACAGACTTTGGGATTCAATAAGCAAAGCCGTCAGTTCGGGATTTTCGCCAGCACTTTCGAGAGCATCCTGAAACTCATACTGGATGGCTCTTCCATCTCCCGCGCCGCATTCCGGCCATTCTCCGATCATTACCGAGCTTCTGAGCAGTTCCACGCAGACGAGCATGTTTAATTGCATCTTGCTGATCAGCGTGTCCACGGCAGATTCGTTGCGGATTGATGACTGAGCCTGAGCAAATGGCGATGCACTGCTGAAAAACAGAAAAGTCGCAACAGCAATGCAGGCAAGATTTTTCATTTCCGTTCTCCGGTTTTGCGTCTGTGGATGGTTGAATGACGCAACAAATCATGGTTCTTGCGGTGCGGTGCACGTGCCAACTGTTGCAGCTACCTAGAACTGCTGTACTATACTGGCGGAACGGTTGTTTTACGAATCATCCCTTACAGGGCCGAGGCTCATGCGACGCAATTGGTCTTTCCAGAAATCTTTGCCTGCGTTCATTGTCGCGATGTCGATTACGATGATCATTGATGCTGGATCAGCCTCTGCGCAATCCAGGCGACAAAATCTGTGGCCCGACATTTCTGGCAGCGACATCGTGGCAATCAAAGCAGTAACCGAAAAGATGCTCAGATTGACGCCCGAAATCGAATATGGCGAGTGGCAAAATCCTGAGTCTGGCAGTTCCGGTGAAGTCTGGTTGCAGTCGAGCCCCTATCACGAAGGGAGAATTTGCAGAGAACTTAGGCATGTTGTCCTGCACGATACTGGGCTGTCTGATCGTTTCACAGTCGTTCGTTGTCTGCACGAAGATGGAAGGTGGTTGATCGAAAATGAGTAACCTTTACAGTGGCCTTCAGATGTCGACGGCGATTACCTTGCGCCGAACGGTTTGGTTTTGCGCCGCACTGATGTTCTTTTGCCTGACCGCACTTTTCACGGCGAAGACGGCTCAGGCTCAGGACATCAATATTTCCAACGACCGATTTGAACTCCGACTTGGCGGCTTCATCACAAAACTGGATACGGATTTTCGGCTGAGCACGGCACCGGATACTGGCACAGACTTCGATCTCGAACGCGACCTTGGTGCGGACAATTCGCGCACAGTGTTTCGAATGGACGGGACGGTCCGATTTGGATCGCGTCATCGCCTTGACCTCAGCTATTTCAGAATTGCCCGAAATGCGGAGCGGACAATCGACAGAGAATTCACTATTGGAGACAGATTCTTCGACATTGATGCCTCAATTGAATCCAGAGCGAGGACTGAAGTCTACAAGATCTCCTATGGTTACATGCTGTTCAGAGGAGAACGATACGAACTTGGCCCGACTATAGGATTATTTGTACAACGAAATGCTTTTCGCATTTCTGAGGTAGGCACAGGCGCTCTCGTCACTGAAGCTGCGACACTGCCGTTGCCAGTAATTGGCCTGAGCGGCGGCTACCAGATGACGAATAAACTGTCGCTCCGTGGATCCGCAGATTTCTTTTTTGTAAGCTTTGACAAATACAGTGGTTCGCTGACCGACGCGCGACTGATGCTGGAGTATGATGTGTTTGAAAACTTCGGCCTTGGAATCGGGTTCAATTGGATTGACATAGACGCGGAAGTTGAGAATCCAGATTTAATTTGGGATGTTGGCTATGGGATTACAGGCCTGTTAGCCTATGCAAAACTTGCCTTTTAAGTATCTCCGCAGAATCTCATCAAGTTTTGCAAGGCGCTGCGGCATCGTTCCATTGATCGGGATTCTTGTAGCAAGCTGCGCTGAAGGTCCTATCACAAGCTACGATTTTTCGTACTCCCTGCGGCATGATTTGCACAATGCTTCGTATGGCCCCTGCTTGCCTGCAGATGTCAGCCATTGGTCAAGCCCGACAGCATCCCCTCTCTTCCATCGATCTGACATTCCATCAACGTCCTGCTAGGTCAGTCTCAAATTGGCCGGTCCTGAAGCGCAGCTGTTGACAATGAGCTCTGCGACAACATTATGCATTGTCGGCAAGGACATAACGCGTCTTCCTGCATGTCGAGTATCCGGCGGACCTATGATGGCCCTCTGTCCAGATAGGTATCATTATCAAGAAGCTGCTTGAAGAATTCTGTAACCGTGTACGACTTGGGCATTTCGAAAGCCGGCTATACTCATAAGTGCAGAGACGCAGTTTACGTGCCTCAAGGGGATACGCTTTACGAGTCATCTTGCCCAGTAAACTGGCGATGATGCTGTCAATTTCCACCCGTGTCGGATTGGTCATGAATTTCAGCGCTTGCAGGGGCGGGCAATGCGCAGGAAAGTTCGATTCCTGCTGCTTTCAGCTGTGAACTCAACAATCGGTGCCTCCGGGCCCCCGCAACCATCAAGAGTCGCACTTCAAAAACCGAAGCGCGGCTTTTTTTGTTTGAGGCTCCCAGAGACAGGATCGCAGCCAGTTCACCATGCAGAACGGCTTCTGTTTTACCGCGTTCTTCGCATGGCGCGATGACCACTTTGTCGATCAGGTCTCTCAGGATCCCTGCTGCCTCGGTGCGGATCATTGGATCGTTTAATGCTGCTGTGAGAGCGGCAACTTTTGTCCTATACACCTCTGCCACATTAGGATGGATCAGTGCGCCGTGCTCGTCGGGCCCCCTTGCCTAGATTTCGCGCCGCAGGGTCAATCCATAGGTGCGCGGGTTATTGAGCCAGACTCTGAAGCTCGCAAGGTCAGGGTTGGCGGGATCGGTCAGGAAATTGCTGATCACATTGGGCCCATATGTCGTGCCATAGGTCTGGTTGGTCAGGTTCTTGACCCAGGCCGCCACGTCCCACTTGTCGCTACGCCAGCCGATGCGCGCGTTCAGCAGTTCGTAACTAACGCCTTCGGCCTCAGGCGCCATGATGCTGGATGCCGTATAGTTCGATTTGAAACTGAGATTACCGTGTAGGTAGATTTCGGACCATTCGAGGAGGAAAACATAGTCGGCCGCAAAGCTGCCGGCCCATCGGGGGGCGAATGGCAATCTTTCGCCAGAGAAATCGCAAATCGGACTGCCCGGTCCGCCCACATGGACAGCATCGGCGAGAGAGTGACAGGCGGCATTTTCATAGGCATTGAATTTGGCGTGCAGATATTCGATATCGGCACTTAGGGTCAGACTATCGGTGACATTTGCCGTGATTGAAAGATCGACGCCCTGGGTGGTCTGCCGACCCGCGTTCTGGACCAGAAAGGCCGTGCTGACAGGATCAAATACGGCGTCCTGAAAATCCCTGTAGCGGGTGAAGAAGTAAGCCAGATTGAGCCTTGCTCGTCCGCCGGCAATGCGGCTCCTGAAGCCACCTTCCAGGTTCCATGTTTTCTCTTCATCAAACTCCCGGGCATCCGCGCTGACATTTCCAAACGCCGGATTAAACCCGCCGGACTTTTCACCGGTCGAGAAAGATGCGTAAAGCGTCACGTCATCCGTTGCCTGATAGTTGACACTGGCCATGCCGGTGATGGAATTGTCTGTGCGGCTGAAGTCTTCGTGGACTGTCGGGAAAAGAGTGGCAATCAGCCCGCCGATATCGACTGCCCCTGGAATGGTTGCAAATGGTGTTTCGCCGACGCCATCGAAATTCGTATCCAGAAAGAGCGGCAGGGCCGCATCCTCGAGAGAATTTTCGGCGAATGAATCAATGATCATATCTTTCTTCTCGTGACTGTAGCGAAGGCCGCCAGAAAAGGAGAGATCATCTGTAACCGAAACAGTGCCTTGGGCGAAAATTGCGAAACTTTTTGTTTGCGCATCAATTGTCCAATGCGCCGTGTCACCAACATTCAGCACTGAGGGTGAAAAGGGGGTCATGATGGGCACGAACACATCGGGGATCAGGTCGAAATCGAGATCCATCGGGAAGACATCACCGGTATCAACGATGGGTGCGCCGGCCCAGGCAAGCGGCGCATCGGCTCCGATCTGGCCGAAGCCCAGACCATCTTTCGGTTCCTGATTTTCGAGATCACTTTTGAAATAGTAGACGCCTGCCATCCAGTCCACTTTGTCGCCGCCTGGGGAGGCGACGCGAAGCTCCTGACTGAAACTGTTTTCGCGCCAGCGGCTTGAGGTTGAAAAAATGTCGAAGGGCGACTGATCGGAATCTTCGAAATGGTTATGCTGCAGCCATCGCTGATAGCCTGTGATCGATGTAAAGATCACACCCTCTGTCGCGTAATTGGCTTCGACGGAACCGCCGGAGACTGTCAGGTCGGCTTCCGGCACGCGATCCCCATAGGAGACTTTGCGGTCATTCGGATCGGTGCCGATCGGCACAAGGCCGCCGCCAGAGGCAAAGTTCATGATATCGTAGAGGTCACCGAGCCTGCTGGATCCATCGCGCGTGGCGAAGGAATCAGATGCGAGGTTCATGCCGGACTTTTCACTGTGATAGCCAATGAACCGCACAGATGTTCCCTGGTTCGGCTCCCACAGGAGCTGGCCGCGAACCGCCTGGTTATCGGCATCGTTGTAGTCAGCGCTGCTGTTCTCATCTTTCAGATAGCCGTCCCGCCAGGTGCCACGACCGGAAAGCCTGACAGACACCGTATCTGAAAGAGGGCCGGAAACAGCGGCCTGGAAATCAAGCAGATCGTAGTTGCCGCCGGTAATCTCCATAAACCCTTCAAGCTGTCTGGTGGGTTTTTTGGTATGGAGAGAGACAACACCAGAGTTTGTGTTCTTGCCGTAGAGGGTGCCCTGGGGTCCAAAGAGAACCTCGATGCGATCAACATCGACAATTTCCGTCAACCCAAACACTGTTCTTGGCATGTAGACGCCATCAATGAAGAGTCCGACGGAAGGCTCAACCGTAGGGTCTGTACCGCCGGTGCCTGCGCCCCGCAGTTTCAGCTGCGACAGCGCCGGTTGGATAGTTGTCACATAATTCATGCCGGGAACGATGGTCTGCAGCTCGGCGATGTCGCTGGTGCCACTGGCGCGCAATTTCTCATCTGTGACAACGGTCACCGTCATGGGAACGTCTTTCAGCCTTTGTTCGCGCTTCTGGGCATAGACGATGATCTCGTCATCTATTGGATCTTCCTGCGCGAAGGCCGGTGCTGTCATGGCAAGTGACAGGCATGAGAGGGCTGCGACAACATGTTGAACGCAGCGACGACAGGTCCGCTGCCTGAAATGAAACTGTTTCATGCGTTGTTCCTCTTATTGCAAACCAGATGCGGTCGCACGAAAGCGCGGTGCCTGATCTTCTGGATGCAGACCGGAAGTGGCTTGCAGAACTTGCATTCAACTGGCAGAGGCTGAGTATCCCCTCTCGCCTTCACGGGAGCCCGTTCAGGCTGGCCGCCGAGAATCAGACCCTCGGACTATTCGGGTGTTTCTGCCTCTGATGCGTCGGTCTCCGCTGCTTCGCTCTCCGCTGCTTCGTCCTCCGACGTGCTCTCCGCTGCCGCTTCGCCTTCTTCAGACTCGGCAACCGCGCTCTCTGGTTCGGCCTGCGGTGTTTCCTCCTGTGCATAAGCTGAGCCAAAAGCCAACAGAATGGCAGTGATGCTGCTGATCAAAAGTTTCATTGTCTCCCTCCAGATTTAGATGCAGATTTGTTTTCTTGAACCGACTGCTACTCTTCCGCGGAACATGTTGAACATGTGCCTTGCGCTGAGTCAATTGGCCTTGGCATGTCAGATCGGGCCCTGCGTGGTTACTGGCGCCTGGTCTGGTATGGGTCAGGACCGGACATGAATTTTCGGCAATTCTCTCAAGAAGGCGGCAACCATTGTGAATTCAGCGGCCATTTTCGGCAGGACTCAGCCCAATTTTATGGCAGACTGTCGCCAACAAGGCCCATCTGTGAAGACGCGGGGGAGGCTTGGACAGATACTAACTGGCGAATGGGGGAATCATGAGCGAATTCAAGGACAAGGTTGTCATTATTACGGGCGCCGGCGGCGGGCTCGGCAAATCGCACGCGCTTGAGTTTGCCGCTCGGGGCGCGAAAGTCGTTGTCAACGATCTCGGTGGCAGCGGTGATGGTGTCGGTGCGAGCGACATGGCTGATGCCGTCGTGGAAGAAATCAAGGCGGCAGGCGGAATTGCCATCGCCAACAAGGCCTCCGTCTCAGACAAGGCCGGCGCCAAGTCGATCGTTGATGATGCAGTTGCCGAATTTGGCACCGTCGACATCCTGGTCAACAATGCCGGCATTCTGCGCGACAAGACTTTCAAGAATATGGATCTTGATGACTGGGATCTGCTGATTGACGTTCATTTGAATGGCACCGCCTATGTCACGCATGCGGCCTGGCCGATCATGTATGAAAAGCAGTTCGGTCGCATCGTATTCACCAGTTCTTCTTCCGGCATCTACGGCAATTTCGGGCAGACGAATTATGGTGCTGCCAAGATGGGTATGCTCGGGTTCATGAACGTATTGGCGCTTGAAGGACTGTCCAAGAACATCCGGGTGAACACTCTTGCGCCTTCAGCCATCACAAGATTGATCGCAACAATTCCAGGTCGCGATGTTGATCCGGATAATCCTGATCCCATGAGCCACCCGAAGCTGGTGACTCCAGCCGTCATTCTCATGTGCAGCGACGATGCGCCCACAGGTAAGGTCATTCAGGCCGGCAACGGTCGCTTTTCGGTCGCGGCTGTCTTCAACAACGAGGATCTCGAATTCGGCGCTGATGTAACCTATGAAGACCTTCTGGCGAAGAAGGACCAGCTTTTTGATATGAGCAATGCTCGGGAAGGCTGGTCATTGGGGCGGAAGATGCGCGAGCAGAGAGCGGCGGCGGCAAAGGCCGAAAAAGAGAGCGCCTCCTGAGGCGTTCGTATACGACTTAGATATTAGATTTGAAAAGCAGGTGAGAAGATAAATGGCAGATGCGGCAAAAGAACTAGACGAGTTTCGCGAAGAGGCGCGGGCATGGCTGGCTGACAACTTTCCAAGTGACATGCGTATGGCTACGAGCGGTCTTGCAGCCGGTAACAGAGGCGAAGCTGCCGAAACCTGGCGGAAAAACTTGGCGGAGAAGGGATGGGGCGCTGCAACCTGGCCGGTTGAGTACGGCGGCGCTGGGCTAACTCAGAAGCACCAGTCCATTATCAACGATGAAATGGGCAAAATCGGCGCCTATAACCCAATTCCCATGTTGGCCGGCATGGGCGTCACCATGGTTGGCCCAACCATTCTCGAATACGGAACAGAGGCCCAGAAGCTGCGCCATCTGCCGGGCATGGCCAGCGGCGAGGTTCGCTGGTGCCTCGGTTATTCCGAACCAGGTGCAGGTTCCGATCTTGCCTCGCTTTCCACCAAAGCCGAAGACAAGGGCGATCACTGGCTGATCAACGGCCAAAAAGTCTGGACATCGGGTGCGAATATTTCGCACTGGTGTGGTGCCCTTGTGAGAACCGATCCGGATGTTGCCAAACGGAACGGCATCAGCTTCATCATGATGGCAATGGACCAGCCTGGAATTGAAACAAGATTGATCAAACTGATCACCGGCGATTCACCTTTCTGCGAAGTGTTCTTCAACGACGCCGTCGCGGAGAAGGGCGACTTGCTCGGCAAACTGAACGACGGCTGGGGCCTCGGCAAACGCCTGTTGCAGCATGAGCGTCAGAGCCAGACCGGTGGTGGAGGTCCAAGGCAGGCGAGCAGCAACAATGAGACGCTTGGTGACATTGCGAAGCGCTATGTCGGTACGGATGCCAATGGTGCCCTTGACGATGCCGATTTACGCCTCCGTCTGTCCGACCACCTGATGGATGCCGAAGCCCATCGCCTGACCATCGGAAGAATAACCGCCGAAGCGCGCGGCGACGTGAAGGTCACCGCCGTTGCTTCCATTCTCAAGAATTCAGCAACCGATGTCGCACAGACACGCTCAGAGCTCATGGTTGAATTGATGGGATCTCAGGGAATTGGCTGGCAGGGCGATGAGTTTGAAAGCGAAGAGCTTGCTAATGTGCGCGGCTGGTTAGGCGGCAAAGCAATGTCGATTTACGGCGGATCGTATGAAGTGCAGAAAAACATCATTTCAAAAAACATCCTGGGGTTACCTGAAACGACGCAAAAAGGCTAACCAAGAAGGCTCAATGAAAGGGTTCGGATAATGGCGGCACTCACAGAAGAACAGACAATGATCAAAGACCAGGCTTCCTCCTGGGTAACCAAGCAGGCGCCCGTGGCTGTGTTCCGTGAAATGAGGGACAGCGGCACTGAAGCCGGATTTGCCGCTGAGACCTGGGCTGAAATGGCCGACATGGGATGGGCCGGTATCATCATTCCGGAAGAGTATGGTGGCACGGATCTTGGCTTTCTGACGTTCGGTGTGGTGCTGGAACAGATGGGGCAGAATTTGACGGCGTCGCCTTTGTTTGCCTCAGCCCTGGTCGGTGCATCAGCAATCTTACTGGGCGGATCTGATGATCAGCAGAAGGCGCTGCTTCCGGGCATTGCCGATGGCAGCTCTATTGTGACGCTTGCTCTGGAGGAGGGGCCCCGGCATGCACCGGAAAAGACTGCTCTGAAAGCAGAGAGCACGGCAAATGGTTTCACGCTGAATGGCAGCAAGACGTTCGTTCTCGAAGGCATGTCAGCGACTTCATTCATTGTTGCCGGCAGAACATCAGGTAACGCTGGTGATACCAATGGTATTTCACTGTTTGTTGTCCCGGCAGATGCTGCGGGACTGAGCCGAACGAAACTGAACACTGTCGACAGCCGCGGCTACGCCAATGTTGTATTTGATGGCGTTGAAGTGAGCACAGGCGACGTATTGGGCAAAGTTGACGAGGGTTTCGTGATTTTGGAAGCCACTCTGGATCGGGCCCGCGCCGGACTTGGTGCCGAGATGCTGGGGACGGCATCACAAGCCTTTGAAATGACCCTCGAGTATCTCAAGACACGTGTCCAGTTCGGTCAGGTGATTGGATCGTTTCAGGCCCTTGGCCATCGGGCTGCCGGCTTTTATTCGCAAAAGGAACTGGCCCGGTCTTGCGTCGAAGCTGCATTGCAGGCGATCGACGCTGATGCGGCGAATATTGATGAAATGTGTTCACTATCCAAATGCAAGGTCGGTGATTTCCTGCATGATATGTCAAATGAACTCATACAGATTCATGGCGGCATAGGCATGACCGATGAATTCGATGCCGGCTTTTATCTGAAACGTGCCCGCGTCCTGGAAGCTGCCTATGGCAACCAGGCCTATCATCGCATCCGTTATGCGGAACTGATGGGGTTCTGACTTCCAGCGATCACATCAAATGTGAAAAGTCGTTCAGTGTAATCACAGACTTCTCCCCCGAGCTTGCGGCCATGAAGACATTGCGGCTGGTGTAGTTCGGATTGAAGAACAGCCGCGGGTCAAATCCCATGACATGGGCCGCCCAGACGTTGATGACCCCGCCATGGCAGGTAACAGCGACGCGCCTGCCTTTGTTCTCACCCACAATTTCTTCAAGGCTGCTAACGACGGTGCTGGCGAAATTTTCAAAGTCAGCCTGAACCTCACCACCCATCAACCGCCGCCAGGCCTCATAATCGATTTCCTTCAGCTTTTCGACAGGAATGTACTGCGCCGCGTCCTGATCATATTCCGCAACACCGTCACAGACTTCGATCTCCAGCCCCTTCTGTTGAGACAATGGGATGGCAGTCTGCAGAGCACGTTCCATCGGACTGGAATAAAGCCGGTCAATCCGCAGATCGTGCAATCCGGCAGCAACCCTTTGTGCCTGATCAAGTCCGATTTCAGATAAAGCCGGGTTGGCGGGCGTGCCGTCTTCGGTCTCGAGGTGGACCGGCAATCCGTGCCGGATGAGAATAATCTCCAATGGTCTTCCTCTCTCAGCTGCTGCACCTGTGAAAGAGAACACTACAGATATATGCCGCCTCACGCCATGGCAGCACCAGTTCACGTACCGAGATGCAATGCCTCGTCTGCGGCTCCCTTTCGCGGCGTTTTTGTTGGTTCCGACCGTATTTCCATTCATACTATCCGCTGAATTAGCATTCAGGGGAGAAGGCGATGAAATTCGGCCTGTTTTATGAGTTGCAGCTGCCAAAGCCAGCTGACAGTGACGACTGGAATCCGGGCGACGAACAGAAAATATATGACGACATGCTTGATCAGGTCGAGCTCGCGGACAGTCTTGGCTTTGACTATGTGTTCGAAGTTGAGCATCATTTTCTCGAAGAATATTCCCATTCGAGCGCGCCAGAGTTGATGATGGCGGCGCTGTCCCAGCGCACCAAGAACATACGGCTCGGCCATGGTATCGTTTTGACGCCGCCTGCCTACAATCATCCCGCTCGGGTCGCCGAACGGATCTCTGCGCTTGATATTCTAAGCCATGGCCGGATCGAATTCGGCAGCGGCGAGTCCGCATCTGAAATGGAGCTTGGCGGCTTTGGCGTCGAGCGCGGCCTCAAGAAAGCCATGTGGGAAGAAGCCACCCGCGAGATCACCAACATGATGGTGCAGACACCCTATGAAGGTTTCGAGGGCGAATTCTTTTCCATGCCATCCCGAAACGTCATCCCGAAACCTGTGCAAAGCCCTCATCCGCCATTGTGGGTCGCGGCGTCCAGGCGCGAAACCACCATGACGGCGGCCAGACTTGGTATGGGGTCTCTTGGCTTTGGCTTTGAAACGCCTGAGGAGCTTGGCGAGCGGGCGCTTGAATATTATCGTCTGGTGCGCGAAGAGCTGATGCCCATCGGCCATGCCATCAATCCGGCATTGGCGGTCCTCAACACATTCATGATGGGCCCGACGGATGAAGAAGCAATGAAGCGGAGCGCCAATGGCCCCGCCTTCTTTTCCTATTCGCTCGGGTATTTCTATAATCCCGCCGTCGGTGGCAATCATCAGCCTGGCAAGTCCAATGTCTATCGCGATTTCCTCAACCGCGCCACCGAGACCTCAGCATTGCAGGCGCAACGCGGCGGGTTCCTCTCGCCGGCTCAGATTTCCAGCGAGGAGCCTGAAGAGGAGGTGCAGAAAGCCCTCTATCGGGCGGCGCGGAGCGGCAACGCCATCGGCACCGTGGATACTTTGCGGACGACTTTGCTCAAATACGAGGAACAGCATCTTGACACCATGATCTTTGTCGCCCAGTGCGGCGACAGAAAGCACGAGGACATCATGGAATCGATCGAGACCTTCGGCAGAGAGCTCCTGCCGGAATTCAAGGAACGCCACGAAACCGAGCATAGAAAGTGGCGAGACGACCAGCTCAAGGGCGTGGACTTCCCCATCAACTCTTCGATTTAGGCTGATTATGGCAAAGCCCAGTGATATCCAGAATCCGCTGCTTCAGGAAAAACTACAGCAGGCCTTTGATGCCATGCGTGCGAGTAAAGGCCTTGCTTCGGTAGAAGCCACGGCGGACGCGTTTCTGACGTTCATTGATCTCAATCCGGATGTAAAGGATGAGACCATCGGCATGCGGGGCCGCCAGGTTCCAAGGCTGATGCGCTGGCCTGCGCTCGGTGCGAACCTGAAACCAGGATCAATGCAGGCAGGCAAGCCCGAAATCGAGTTCATCCGGGAACGCTTTTCAGTTAGCGAGGCGATGACCTATTACCAGTTCGTTCTGGACGAAATCCTCAAAAAAGAGAGCGAGGATGCCACCTAGAGCAGGCCATCTAGGCCAGGGCATTCTCAAACAGCACCAATAATCTCGCCCAGGCCCGTTCCGCCTGTGCTTCGTTATAGACGCGTGAATCCGGCGGGCACCAGCCATGCATGGCCCCGGCGTAGACTTCGATCTCCGCCGCCAGGCCCGCATCGTCAAATGTCTGCCTGAGCACGTTCTTGGCTTCGGGATCCCGCTCGTCATCGTTTTCGGCAATGGCAAACAGGAAGCTTGCCTGCATTTCAGGTACCAAAAGGTGGGGGCTGTTCTCCTCTTCGCTGACCAGTCCACCGCCATGGAAAGATGCGCCGGCGCCAATTCGGTCAGGAATAGCGGCTGCGGTCCGCATGGTGAAAGGTCCACCCATGCAATAGCCTGTGGTGCCGATTTTGCGGCTGGTATCTACCGCTGCCTGCTGGTCGAGGAAGGCGACCATGGCTTTTGCGTCGGATGTCGTGGTTTCTGCTGACAACGACCGGGCCAGCGGCATCAATGTTTCGCGTGTGGCGGGATCCTGAAAACTCGCGCCCTCGGCGACCACAGGGGCCGTGGCCCCACGATAATAGGGATTCACAACCAGGACAGCGTATCCGGATTCCGCGAGGCGCTTGCCCATCTGCCGAAACGCCGGACGCAGGCCGACGATGTCCGGCCAGACAATGACGCCGGGATGTTTGCCGGTAGACGGATGCACGAAATAACAGTCCGCCATGCCATCCGGTGTCGGCACAGAAACATCTGATTCCGTGATATCAGCGGCATTAGCCGACCTGGGCAACATCATCGCAACTGCAGCGCCTGCAGTCATGACAGTAAAGCCCCTCCGGGATATTTCACCGTTCTTGGCAAGAAATACGTCGTTTTCTCTCTCGGTAATTTCATCACACATGGTCGTTTCCCCCTGAAACTATGCTCTGTTTTGCATACTCTATCCCGCTAGCCCTGATTTCAGGGTAATTTCTGCGTGATGAAGGCTGAAGCGGTGCCTGCGGTCAACTGTCACGTGCGGTCAGTGGCAAGCTCGCTTTATCTTGTGGGCATGCAGCTCGCGGATGCTGCCCCGCTGTACTGAAAAGGCAGGAAAACTATGGCTGAATATTTTGACGTTTTGATCGTTGGAGCCGGGATTTCGGGTATCGGGGCCGCCTATAATCTTCAAAATCAGTGTCCCGAGAAGAGCTTTGTGATTCTCGAAAATCTGGAGAGCTTTGGCGGAACCTGGCTGATGCACAGGTATCCAGGTACCCGGTCTGATAGTGATCTCTATACCTTCGGTTACAAGTTCAAACCCTGGACCGGTACCCCGATCGCCTCTCGCGAGGAAATTCTCAAATATATGGGCGAGGTGATTGATGAGAACGCGATTGATGATCACATCCGCTATCACCATCATATCAAGACAGCGATCTGGTCAAGCGACGAGAAACAGTGGACCTTGACGGCAACGCGCAAGGATACTAGCGAAGAACTGGAATTCACCTGCAATTTTTTGTGGATGTGCCAGGGCTACTATCGACACTCAGAAGGTTACACGCCTGATTGGCCAGGGCTTGAAAAGTATAAGGGGCAGATCGTTCATCCGCAGACCTGGCCTGATGATTTCGATTACAAAGACAAGAACGTCCTTGTCATCGGATCAGGCGCCACAGCTGCAACGCTGATCCCGGCGATGGCGGAGGACTGTAAACATATCACCATGCTGCAGCGCTCCCCGACCTATTTCATCCCGGCTGAAAACCGGAACGAACTCGCCGATACGCTGCGTGAAATCGACACGCCAGAAGAGTGGACCCATGCGATCGTAAGAAAGAAAATTCTTCACGATCAGCAGACATTTACGCGCCGTTCCTTCGAAGATTCTGAAGCCGTGAAAAATGAGCTGATTGGTGCGGCGCGAGCCTATCTTGGCGATGATTATGACATTGAAACTCACTTCACGCCGAAGTACCGCCCCTGGCGGCAGCGCGTGGCCTTCGTGCCGGAGGGCGATCTCTTCAAGGGGATCAAAGCAGGGCTTGCTTCGGTGGTCACGGACGAAATTGATACATTCACAGAGCGTGGCATTCTCCTCAAATCCGGGGATGAGCTGGAGGCCGACATCATCATCACGGCCACCGGTTTCAATCTCTGCATGCTCGGTGACATAGAATTCACCATTGACGGTGAGCCTCTCGAGTTTGCCGACAAAATAGGCTGGCGCGGAATCCTATATACAGGCATCCCCAACATGGCCTGGGTGTTCGGCTACTTCCGAACCAGCTGGACCATGCGGGCCGATCTCATTTCAGATTTCGTCTGCCGGCTTCTCAATCATATGGATGAAAAGGGTGTCACGGTCTGTACGCCCGAACTTCGGGCAAATGAAAGCAACATGCCGGCGCTGCCCTTCATTGACGAGGAAAACTTCAACGCCGGCTATCTGTTGCGCAACATAGCGCTGATGCCAAAACAGGGCGATCACCAGCCCTGGATCTTCAGCCAGGACTATTACCGCGAGAAAGATGAAATCCCTGCCGCCGATCTCGAAGACGGGACGCTTAAGTACAACTAGGCAATGATCCCCTGATGCCTGGCGCAAGGCCACGTTCAGTCCGAGAAACTGGCATGCAGGAACCTGAGACTTGCGGCGCGGACATTGTGGATCGGGCCAATTTCTGCTAAAAATGCAGGATTGGCTGATTGATCGACGACAACGGAAACGCTTCAATCATCCTACCCAAAAATATTGGCACCCCCATTCATGAATGCACCTTCAGTATCTGTGGCAACGGCGGGACCCGTGCGGGACTGGCCGGTAATTTTCTTCATTGGCGGCGTTCATCTCGCAGCGCTGGCAGTCTTCATTCCAGGCACATTCAGCTGGGCGGCAGTTGGCGTTGCGGTTGGTCTCCACTGGCTGACGGCGGCGGTGGGTATAACGCTTGGCTATCATCGCCTGATCACCCATCGAAGTTTCAAGGCGCCGAAGTGGCTCGAATACTTCTTCCTCTTTTGCGGCACTCTGGCCTGCCAGTCCCCCATAGAATGGGTCGCCAAGCACCGCATGCATCATCAGTTTTCTGACACTTCAGATGATCCCCACGACATCAACAAAGGTTTCTGGTGGACTCATGTCGGCTGGATTCTCCATATTCTGCCCTGTGATGCGACAATGGGCGACTATGTCAAAGACCTGACCCGTGACCCGGTGTACGGCTTCTTTGATCGCACAATGATGCTGTGGCAGGTATTGCTTGCCATCGGGCTGTTCCTGATTGGCGGTTGGCCGTTCCTGGTCTGGGGAATTTTTGTCCGCCTGGTTGCGGTCTATCACACCACCTGGTTTGTCAACAGCGCGACCCATCGTTTTGGTTACCGCTCATATGATGCCGGAGATAAATCCACGAACTGCTGGTGGGTTGCACTGATCGCCTACGGAGAAGGCTGGCACAATAACCATCATGCATTCCCAAGATCGGCACGCCATGGCCTTCGCTGGTGGGAAGTCGACGTCACCTGGTGGATGATCAATGTCTTGCGGGCTTTTGGGCTCGCCAAAAAAGTCGTTACACCAGGATAGGTCGTGGCTGCCTGCGTTCTAGGACTCAGCTATTCGCTTGAGGCCCGTGAGATGCTTGAGATCCCAACTTGATTCCACGCCGATATGATGATCGGCAGCCTCTTCCCCAAAACGGTCCCAGCCGTGATGGAACAGCTCAACATGCGTGCCGCCATAGAGCGGCGTGAGCCGAAAAGTAATGTAGGTCTCCACAGCCTGGGACTGAGGCGGCTTCCAGCGATCAATGAAAGTGAGCTCATTGCCTTCGTCGAAGGCAAGGATCTTGCCGCCAAAGCGCCAGGGCTCGTCTTCACCCTCTATCTCGACGCTGAGCTCAACTTCGCCACCCAGCTTCGGTTCGTAAACCTCAAGCGTATGACCGGTGCTGAACCAGGCTTCAAATTTCTCGAAAGAAGTAAATTCCTGCCAGACTTTGTCAGGACCCGTCGTAATCAGGATGCTGCGCCGGACATGCAAGGGACTGATGTGCGTCGCCATAATACGCTCCTCTTTGCCTTAGCTGCAGGACAAGCCTACACACAAACGCAGCTTTTCCGCTATTCGACCTCGGTCAGTCGGATGAGCTCAAGCGGTCCGGCCAGCAGAGGCCCAAGACTGGGGAAGAAGGCGCGCACTTCATCAGTTGTCGCATGGGCATCCTGTGCCGCCTGGTTGGCATAGCGTTCCAGCATATAATATGTGTTCGTCTCGCCTTCGCGATGAAGCGCGTAGAGAAGTGTGCCCGGCTCTGCCGCATGCACTGCCGCCATCAGCCCGCGCATCACATCCTCAAATTCGGCATTCATGCCCTCGTTCACCTGAAAGACAGCGACGGTTGCAATGACAGGTCCTTCATCCTGGGCGCTGGCAGTCGTCGCCATGGCGGCGACCAGACCAAAGGCCAAAATCGCTCTCTTGAATACTGCAGATAGGGACATCACGCACTCCTGTTCAACTGATTAAGTATCTGATCTTGCCACAAAAATAGGGCGGAACTTTATCAAAAGTTCCGCCCGTCGATAGTGTCTTTCGTTGATCCGCAGCCTTGCTACATTCCCGCCAGATGGAAGAAATCGAAGCGGTTGAAGATCACGTACTCGCCCTCGTAAACCATCAGCCAGACCAGCACCAGGACAAACACCGGCGGTACCAGGATGGCGTAAATCAGGGCCAGTCGTTCCCACATCATATGCATGAAAACCGACACGATCAGGCCCGCCTTCAAAAGCATAAAGATGATGATCAGTGACCAGCGGAGATAGCTCTGAACGTCAAAGAAATCCACCAGATAAGACATGGTGCTGAGCACAAAAAGGAGTGCCCAGATCCTGAAATAAATGCCAAGCGGATGTTGTTGGCCGTGTGCCTGTTCCATGTTTAACCCTTACCAAAGATAGAAGAATGCGAAAATGAAGACCCAAACCAGGTCAACGAAATGCCAGTAAAGCCCGGTGATCTCAACAATGTGATAATCCGTGTCTTCGTACTTACCCCGCAGGACTTTGATCGCCACGGTCAGCAGATAGATCACGCCGATCGACACGTGCGCACCGTGAAAGCCCGTGATCATGAAAAAGACAGAGCCGAACTGAGGAGCAAAACCTGCATAGTGGCTGCCAGCTTCATAGCCCCAGGGCCGAATGCCTTCTTCGACGATGAGCTTGGTCCATTCGAAGGCCTGCATGCCGACAAAGGATGCACCCAGCAGAGCCGTCGCCACCATCAGCCAGAAAGTGACTTTCCGGTTTCTGCGATAACCGTAATTCACGGCCAGCGCCATGGTGCCGCTTGAGGTGATCAGGATGAAGGTCATGATCGCGATCAGGATCAGTGGAATTGGATCGCCGCCAAAGCTGAGAGCGAAAACCTCACTTGGGGGCGGCCAATCCACTGTTGTCGAAATGCGAACGCTCATATAGGACGTCAGAAAGATACTGAAAATGAACGTGTCGCTGAGAAGGAAGATCCACATCATGGCCTTCCCCCAGACCACGCCCTTGAAGGTCTGCTGGTCAGACCCCCAATCGGCCGCCAGGCCTTTCAGTCCGCCCGCTTCCGCTACCGTGTCATCAGCCATTTAGATCCCCTCTTGCTTTTCTTTTAGGTGGCACATTTTCTGGTCACGTGGCCAGAAACAGGCCGAACATGGCGAACCAAACAAAGAGCAGATAGTGCCAATAAGTGGTGCACAGCCCGACGCTCAGTTGAATTTTTTCAAGATTGTCTTCAGTCCAGGGCCGCATGATCGTCACGATCCATGCGACCAGGCCACCAATCATATGGATGCCGTGCGCCGCTGTGATCATGTAAAAGAATGCACTGGCCGGATTTGAACTCGCATAAAGGCCCGCCGCCCGAAGGTCTTCCCAGGCCATGTACTGGCCAACCAGAAATCCAGCGGTCAGAACCCCACTGACGAGAAGGGCAATGCGTGTGGCGCTCAGATTTCCCCGATCTGCGCTGACCCGCGCCCATTGAAAGGTAACGCTCGCCAGTATCAGGATCGCGGTATTGACCCACAAAATCGACGGCTCACCAATGGGCTGCCAGTCCAGCAACCCCATGCGCATGAGTGTCGCCGCGCCGAACAGGAAGAACAGCACCGTGACCACCGCCAGTATAAAGCGGAGGAAAATACGCGGCGCGCCGGCGGCAAAGCCGTCATGCCCGTGAAGCGCTGCAACCGAACCATCTTCATCCGGCAGCCATGGCTGCGATGTGATTTTCTGAAAGAAGTTCATTTCCCCTGCTCCTTTCTGAGCGGACTAGTCTTCAAGCCCGTGTTCGCCGGCAGCATCAGGATGATTCTGCGGCGTGAAGTCCTCAGCATGGCCTGGCACGCTGTAGTCATAGGCCCAGCGATATACTTCCGGCAGGTTCGGACCCCAGTTGCCATGCACAGGCGGCGTGTCCGGCGTCTGCCACTCCAGAGAAGCCGCCTTCCATGGATTTGGACCGGCATCCTTTTCCTTAAACAGGCTGATGATCAGATTGAGGATGAACACGAACTGCACCGCACCAACGACCAGTGCGGCTACTGTGATGAACTGATTCAGATCCTGTGCTGACGCTGGGATGAAGTCGGCTTCTGTCTCATAATAGCGCCGAGGCATACCGACAAAGCCAAGGTAATGCATCGGGAAATAGATGGCGTAAGTGCCAAGGAACGTGAACCAGAAGTGGAATCTGCCAAGTGTGTCGTTCAGCATGCGACCGGTGATTTTCGGATACCAGTGATAGATCGCGCCGAACACCACCAGAATCGGTGCCACACCCATCACCATATGGAAATGCGCGACCACAAAATAGGTATCTGACAGAGGCACATCAATTGCCACATTGCCGAGGAACAGGCCGGTCATGCCACCGACAACGAAGGTCAGTACAAATGCCAGCGAGAAGAGCATGGGCACGGTCAGATGAATATCGCCTTCCCACAGGGTCAGCACCCAATTGTAGACTTTAAGGGCCGTTGGCACGGCAATGATGAGAGTCGTGGTGGCGAAGAAAAAGCCAAACCAGGGATGCATGCCACTGACATACATATGATGCGCCCAGACAACAAAGCTGAGCCCGCCAATGGCCAGCAGCGCCCATACCATCATGCGGTAGCCAAAAATGTTTTTCCGTGCATGGACGCTGATCAGATCAGACACCATGCCGAATGCCGGCAAGGCCACGATGTAAACCTCAGGATGGCCGAAGAACCAGAACAGATGCTGGAACAAAATCGGGCTGCCGCCGCCGTAGTCAAGCTGACCACCGCCCGGTATCGACATGATCTCCGGCATGAAGAAGCTGGTGAAAATGACTTTGTCCAAAAGCATCATGACGCCTGAAACAAACAGCGCCGGGAAGGCCAGAAGGCCCAGAATTGTCGCAATAAAGATACCCCAGATGGACAGCGGCATGCGCATCAGGGTCATGCCCCTGGTC
This sequence comes from uncultured Alphaproteobacteria bacterium, assembly GCA_965371465.1. Classification (GTDB taxonomy): domain Bacteria; phylum Pseudomonadota; class Alphaproteobacteria; order CBDUYM01; family CBDUYM01; genus CBDUYM01. The sequence goes on along the minus strand of CBDUYM010000010.1, from coordinate 75,103 downwards.
CGCGCCTGAAGGACTGTGGTGACGTAATTGAGGCCGCCCATCGTGAAGGCCACAATGAAGACCACCAGCGACACCAGCATCAGGATGATGCCGCCATCACTTCCGGGCGTGCCTGGCAAAATTGATTGCGGCGGATAGAGGGTCCAGCCGGCACCTGTAGGCCCACCTTCGACAAAGAAGCTGGCCATCAGAATAATGACCGACAAGAGGAAGAACCAGACGCTCAGCATGTTGACAAAGGGGAAGACCATGTCGCGAGCGCCGCACATCAGCGGGATAAGGTAATTGCCGAAGCCGCCCAGGAAGAGCGCAGTCAGCAGATAGATCACCATGATCATGCCGTGCATGGTTACGGCCTGGTAATAGAAGTTCGCGTCCATGAATTCGAGACTGCCTGGAAAGCCAATCTGAATGCGCATCAGGCCGGAAAGGACAAGCGCCACCAGTCCGACCAGAATGGCAATGGTGGAATACTGGATCGCAATGACCTTATGGTCCTGGCTCCAGACGTATTTTCCTATGAAAGACGTTGGTTCGTGAAGCTCATGATCTTCTACGGCGGCTTCAGCAACTGCCATGGTCTTTTCCCCTCGTTAAATAGATCAGTAAGTGTTGTTGGCTCGCCGGACTAGTGAACAGCCGCCATTTCGTGGTCATCGGTAACCGGTGCGATCTCGGCATATTCTTCCATCAGTTCAGTGAAAGTGATCTGCTCGGCAAGCCAGGCATCGTAATCTTCCGCGCTGTCAACGGAGACACGCGACATCATGGCGTGGTGTGCCAGGCCACAATATTCCGCGCACATCACGTCATATTCACCTATTAGGGTCGGCGTCAGCCACATGAAGGTGACGATCCCAGGTACTAGATCCATCTTGGCTCGGAAGTTGGGAACGTAGAAATCATGCAAAACGTCGGTCGAGCGAAGCAGCAGCTTTACCGGCTTGTCGATCGGCAGATGCAAAGTGTCATATTCCACCAGAAGGTCATCCGCACCATTCGGATCGTTCGGGTCAAGCCCAAACAGATTTTCATCTGTCATGTACTGAATGCTTGTAATGCCTAATTTGCCGTCTGCACCAGGCATCCTGTAATGCCACTCCCACTGACGGCCAAGAACTTCAACTTCGTGGGCATCTTCAGGAACTGTCACAAAGTCGACCCAGGTGATCAGGCCAGGCGTCAGCATGAAGACAACACCCACGGAAGTCACAACGCTAAGCCAGATCTCAAGCTTCTTGTTCTCCGGCTCGTAAACGGCTTTGTGACCTTCACGATGCCGGAATTTCCAGATGCAATACCCCATGAACAGGCCGATGATGACCGTGATGACACCTGTAATCCAGAATGTAATGATCAGCGTATCATCCATAGAGCCCCAGTTTGACGCCAGCGGTGTAAACCACCAAGGGCTGTAGATGTGAAAAACAACACTCCCAAGGGTCAAGAGGACGATGACAATTGCGACAGCCATATGAAAATCTTTCTTAACTTTGGACGTGCTATGGGCTAGCTTCCGGGCAACTGAGATTGCCCACCCCCCGACATTGCATCATTTTTTAGCCATAATTGGCCTACGGCGCAATAGCGGTGGCCTGTCATTGATCCCTATCAAGTTAGGACAATTCGTCGCAGCCTGTAATTTGGCCGCCTGTTGCGAGGCCATCGCATGTGCTGCCCTGATTTCAGGCTGCAGGCATTGCAGATGGCCGAATTTGGTGAAACTATACCGCCAAAATCGGACCATTCAGGGGGCAATATGACGATTTCGAAACTGCTGGTGGCGAATCGCGGTGAAATCGCTATTCGCATCATGCGGGCGGCATCTGAGGCTGGCATCAAGACCGTGGCCGTGGCCCCGGAAGACGATCTGACGTCACTCCACACCCGAAAATCTGACGAGACCGTAACCCTTGAGGGGGAAGGTGCTCCTGCTTACCTCGATATTGAGCAGATAGTGGCGTTGGCGCTGGCGCATGAGTGCGATGCGGTTCACCCGGGCTACGGGTTTCTGAGCGAAAATGTCGCCTTCGCGGATGCCTGTATCCAGGCTGGCATTATATTCGTCGGCCCCGATCCGTCCGTTCTTGGCCTTTTCGGCGACAAAGTGGCCGCACGCGATGCGGCAGAAAAAGCAGGCGCGCCGATTGTGCCCGGGTCATCCGGCGCCACCAGCCTCAAAGAGGCCGAAGCATTCTTTGCCGCCCTTGGCGGCAAGCGCCCCATGATCATCAAAGCCGTTGCCGGTGGTGGCGGTCGCGGTGTTCGTGTTGTCGAGGCGGCAGATGAAATCCCGAAGGCGTATGAGCGTTCGCAATCCGAAGCCAAGGCAGCATTTGGTGACGATGCGGTCTATGTCGAACAACTGGTGGAGCGGGCGCGGCACATAGAGGTGCAAATCGCTGGCGACGGCACTGGCCATGTCATTCACTTTGGTGAGCGCGACTGCAGCATTCAGCGCCGCCATCAGAAGCTGGTTGAAATTGCCCCGGCACCGGCCCTGCCGCCGAAGCTTCGTGAGCGGATTTCTGCTGCAGCCGTGAAAATCGGTGAGTCCGTCAACTACTCGAGCCTGGGCACTGTGGAATTTCTGGTAGATGCGTCAGATCTTTCGGAAAAGTCCAAGTTCAGCTTCATCGAGCTGAATGCACGCCTTCAGGTCGAGCACACCGTTACTGAAGAAGTGATGGGCGTCGATCTTGTTCGCCTTCAGCTTGATCTGGCAGCAGGCCAGAGCCTGGCGGCGCTTGGCTTCAAGAAAGGCTTCAAGCCTGTGGCCCGCGGCACCGCCATTCAGCTCCGGGTCAACATGGAGCGTCTTACAAAGAAGGGACAGGTGCTGCCGTCAGGAGGCGTGCTCAAGGCCTTCGAGCCACCATTCGGGCCCGGCGTTCGTATCGATACGTTTGGCTATGCGGGCTATGCCACCAACCCTCGTTACGATTCGCTTCTGGCAAAAGTCATCGTCCACAAGGGAACGGCTGACTTCAGCGCCATCACCGCTTCAGCCTATCGCGCCCTTTGTGAATTTCGTATCGAAGGTGTCCAGACCAACATTGGTTTGCTTCAGAGCCTGCTGAGCCTCGAGCCATTTCAAAAAGCCGAAATCTACACGCGCATGATTGATGACGTGATCCGCGATCTTGCCGAAAATACCGATGCACATCGTGCCCTTCATGCGGAAACGACAATCGTCGCCGACACGAAACCCGCCGGCGTGAATGATCAGCGGGCAGGGGCGGTTATCGATGCAAACGATCCGCTAGCAGTGCTGAGCTACGGCCAGTCGCAGGCGGCACCCGAAAAGGCTGAAGAACCGGACATGGCACCGGTTGCCGAAGGTCCCGAGGGTGCCGTTCCGGTGAGAGCGGCGCTCCAGGGCACAATTGTCAGCATCGATGTCAGCGAAGGGCAGGATGTCTCGGTCGGGCAAGTGCTTGGAATTCTCGAATCCATGAAAATGGAGCATGAAATCCTGGCCGACCTGAGCGGCACCGTTCGATCGATTGGCGTAACCGTCGGAGATACAATCTGGGAAGACCATCCGCTGATCTTTGTTGAACCAGGCGAAGTCGCCGCAGCTGACAGCGAAACGGGAGATGATGTTGACCTTGACTATATTCGTCCGGATCTCGAAGAAATTCTGACCCGCCAGGCCCTTATGCTGGATCCCGCCAGGCCCGAAGCCATCGGCAAAAGGCACTCAAGAGGGCACCGCAGCGCGCGCGAGAACATCTATGACCTCGCCGATGATGGCTCTTTCGTCGAGTATGGTGCCACCGTCCTTGCCGCCCAGCGCCGTCGTCGCAGCCTCGAAGAGCTCATCGAAAAGAGTCCGGCGGACGGAATGATCACCGGTGTTGGCACCGTGAACGGCGAGATTTTCGAAGATCCTATATCTCGTGTCGTGATGCTCTCGTACGATTACACTGTTTTCGCCGGCACCCAGGGTGGTCAGAACCATCGCAAGACTGACCGCATGATCGATGTCGCGACAGACGCACGTATGCCTCTGGTTATATTCGCAGAAGGCGGCGGCGGCAGGCCAGGGGATACGGACAACGTCGGTGGTGGCCAGCGTACCTTTTCGCGCTTTGCAACGCTTTCGGGCCTCGTTCCCATGGTCGGTATCACTAATGCACGTTGCTTCGCTGGAAACGCGTCCCTGCTTGGTTGCTGCGATGTCGTTATCGCCACAGAAGGGTCAAACATCGGCATGGGTGGCCCGGCCATGGTCGAAGGCGGCGGCCTGGGTATCTTCACGCCGGAGGAAATCGGTCCGCTTGACATTCAAATCGCCAGTGGCGTTGTAGACATTGCCGTTGAAGACGAAGCCGCCGCCGTCGAAGTCACCAAGAAATATCTTTCCTATTTTCAGGGCCGTCTCAAGGATTACGAGACCCCCGACCAGCGGATCATGCGCCGCATCATTCCGGAAAATCGCCTGCGGGTCTATAAGGTCCGCGATGTGATTGAAACACTCGCCGATGTCGGCTCCGTCCTTGAAATCAGGAACGGCTTCGGCCACGCCATGGTGACATCTTTGATTCGCGTTGAAGGTCGGCCCCTGGGAGTCGTGGCAAACAATCCTGCACATCTTGGTGGCGCTATTGATTCAGATGGGTCAGACAAGGCCGCACGCTTCATGCAGCTCTGCGATGCGTTTGACATACCTCTCCTGTTCCTTTGTGACACACCGGGTATCATGGTCGGGCCGGAAGTCGAGAAGACAGCACTTGTCCGGCACTCGAGCCGGCTCTTCCTCACCGGCGCCAATTTGAGCGTTCCCTTCCTCACGATCATCCTCAGAAAAGCCTATGGTCTTGGTGGCATCGCCATGGCTGGGGGCTCTTACAAGGTGCCCATGGCAACAGTTTCATGGCCAACGGGTGAATTTGGCGGTATGGGCCTCGAAGGATCGGTTAAGCTTGGTTACCGAAACGAACTTGCGGCGATCGAGGATCCGGAAGAAAGAAAACAACTTTACGAGGAGATGGTTGCCGCCGCCTATGAAAGAGGCAAGGCGATCAATCAGGCCTCCTCCTTTGGTGTCGATGATGCGATTGATCCTGCTGATTCCCGCCGCTGGGTCGCAGGTCTGCTGAAGTCCGTCAAGCCGCCGCCACCGCGGGAAGGCAAGAAGAGGGCTTTCATCGATGCCTGGTAACAGGGCTTAGATGATTTCGAAGTAACGCTTAAGTTCCCAGTCGGTGACCGATTTTCGGAACTCACGCTCTTCCCATTCGCGGCTGGCGGCGAAGTGGTCTACAAATTCATCGCCAAACCAGTCACGTGCTGTTTGTGACCGTCGAAGGGCGGCAGCGGCATCCATCAGGGACCTGGGCAAGTGCAATTTCTCCGGACCCTCCACGTCATAGGCGCTGCCTTCGACCGCGGTCTCAGGCTCGCATCTGTTCTCAATTCCCCAGAGCCCTGATGCCATAGCGGCACTCAGACAGATGTAGGGGTTTGCATCCGCCGCTGCGATCCTGAACTCGACACGCTGGCTTGCAGCGTTCCCAGGCACCAGGCGAAGAGCCGTGGTCCGGTTGTCGATCCCCCAGCTTGCCCAGGTCGGCGCCCAGAAACCCGGCACCAGTCTGCGATAGCTGTTGATCGTCGGCGCAATCATGGCGAGGAACTCAGGCATCAACTTTTGCTGGCCACCAATGAAATGGCGCAATGATTCGCTGATACTGCCATCGGCGGCCTCGTCATGGAACACAGGCGTTTCCGCCAGATCAGTGAGCGAGATGTGAATGTGGCCGCTCTGCCCTGGATAATCCGTCGACCAGCGAGCCATGAAGGTCGCCATCAGGTCCTGGCACTCGGCCTGAACCTTGGTAAATGTCTTGAAAACTGCCGCTTTGTCAGCTGCGGCCATGGCCTCATCGACCCTGATCGCGGCCTCAAGGGCGCCGGGACCCGATTCCTCGTGTAACCCTTCAAGGCCGAAATCCATGCTTTCGGACAACTCAAGAAGCGCTCTGTAAAATTTTGAATGCGCAGAATTTCGCAAAATGGAATAGCCAAAGAAGCCCGGCGCGATCGGCTTCAGATCGCGATAGTCCTTTTGGCGTATGGAGTGGGGATTCTCGGCGAACACCCCGAACTCATATTCGAAACCGGCTCTTGCCCTTAACCCCATGCCTGCCATCCGCTCCAGGACACGCCGAAGAAGGCCGCGCGGACAGATGGCGTCAGCAGGAGCAGCGAGCTCACAGAGGAAGAAGAGGCCATCATCCTCCAAAGGCAGATTGCGGCAGCTTTCGGGGATCACGCGCACCGGTGCATCGGGATAGCCGGTCTGCCATCCGGTGTAGCTCACATTGTCATAGAGCTGGTCGTCAGTATCCCAGCCAACGATCACATCACAAAAGCCAAAACCACTTTCAAGCGCCTTCTGAAACTTGTCACGGCCCATGTATTTCCCGCGCATGACGCCATCCATATCAACAAAGCCAAGCTTCACATGGCTGAGGCCGCGTTCATCGACAAGGGCAAAGGCATCTTCGGCAGTCTCGACTTCTGCGGGCCGCATCAAGCTTCTCCACTTCTCAGGTGAATTAGGTTTCCGAGGAGTATAGGCTTTTTTTGACGGGCAATAGGAGGGTTCCCAAAATGGCGCATTGGAACAACAAGTGGCCGGTTGACCAGGCCGAACTCACCGATCATCTCACCGCCTTCTACACAGCTTCACCCACGGGACGAACCAGAGTGACTTACTTCCTGCGTGCGGCAGGTGGAAACGTGCTGTTTCATGGACCCGACAGGAACTCCTTTTACGACGAATTCAGAGACATCTTCGATGATGCCGGCGGCATTGCGCATCATGTATTGACGCACGCGCCGGAGACATCAGGGGCATGCCGCCTGTTGGCGGAACGCTACGGTGCAAAACACTGGCTCTCTGAAATTGATCAGCCCTATGCGCGGCGAGAGGCCAGGGGCACTGAATTTAGCGCGCCGCCAGAGAAGGGCCGCTGGATCACGGGCCTTAAGCCTGTAGCTCTGCCCGGCCACACACCCGGGTTCACGGGATATTTGTTCACAGATGGCCCCAGAAAGTGGCTGTTCCTGGGCGATTTCATTACTCAAGGGGCGAAGAACAGGGGCTGGCGCACAGCCACCGGCGCTCCCCTGATGAAGGCAGCTTTCGCCAGCATTGACCGGATCGAAAAGCTGAAATTCGATGCCGTATTGCCGAACCTTGCTCATCAGGACAGGCTACCGCCCTGGGACATGACAGGTAACAGGAAAGCCGACTTCCTGGACGGTGCGCGCGCCTTCCTGGACCGTAAATTCAGGATCGCCAAGCCCTGAAATCGGATTTTACTGGTCTTTACTGCTCCAGAGTGGAGACGAATCCTTCATGATGCGGTCCATCTTCAGCATCCGCGCGATCGGTTCCCGGTCCCGCGTCAGTGTCATATCGCGCCACAGGATCTCTGTCTTCGGGCTCTCTGAAAGGCCGACGATGTCGCCGCCCGCCAGATAATCCGTATCAGCGAGAACGGGGCCATTGATAAACTCGATTTCTATGGCGCCATAGAGACCCACAAACGGCTGTTTGGCCGGTTCGGCCAATATGTTTTCGGCCGGCACGTAGGCACCAACAATACCCGTCATCGGCAGGACGCGGCCACCGAAACGATCAGCCGTGCTGTAGCACTCGAGAGGTTCCGTAATGACTTTCATCTGCCGTTCAACGTTGGCCCGCGGAATATGTGTCGGCTGTGGCGCTGCACTGTCCCCGACACTCATGTCGTTAAGAATGCGAAGCTCTGTCATCGGTCGGATCGCTGCCAGTCTCTGCTGCAGCGCTGACTTTGCATCGTGACCACCGACGGATGCTGTGCCGGAAACAACGGTGGTGCCGTCTTCCTTTTCCATCCAGACTGAAACGCGCCTGAGATCGCCATCGGTTTCAACTTCGGACACGAAACACTTCACCGGCTCCAGATGTACTGTGGCGCTGTTGAAGTAGAGCGACAGCGTGCCTGTCCGCCACCATTCACCGCCCAACGCTTCCTCCAATAAAGGCGGGAACTGTTCCATATGAATGGCGCCCGCAACAGTGCCACCCCTGAATCCCAGTTCGCTCGCGGTGTCGTCGTCGTGAATGCCGCCTTTCTGGTCTGCAGCCGAATTCGTCGGGCTCCGCCATTCGCCGATTAACATGGCTTCCATGGAATTCTCCTATCGACCTGTGAATTCAGGCTCGCGCTTTTCTATGAAGGACTGCACGCCTTCTTTATAGTCATTGGATCCGAACAATGTCATCAGTTGCAACAAGACATGATGGGTGTGTGATTCGAAATCCTCGGTCAGACCATGACGGAAAAGCCGTTTCATCGCCTTGATCGCAAGCGGCGCATTGGCGGCAATGGTCTCGCCCCAGCGCCTTGCTTCTTTCATCAGATCATCATGGGGCACAACCTTGTTGACCAGCCCCAATTCAAGCGAGCGCGCCGCATCCAGATCTTCAGCCAGGAACGATATCTCACAGGCCTTGGCCCAGCCGAGCATGCGCGGCAGATACCAGGTGCCGCCGCTCTCGGGCACAATGCCGCGCTTGGCAAAACCCGGAATAATCTTTGCCTGATCGCTCATGATGCGCATGTCGCAGCCCAGCGCCAGATCAGTGCCATAGCCCGCCGCAGGTCCATTGATCACAGCGATCAGCGGCGTATCAATCCGATGTTGGGTGACAGTAACGATGTCACGGGTGCTCAGATGGCTTGCACCAGAGTTTGCCAGCCCGCCGCCGCCAATGCCTTCTCCGGCCGCTGCCTGCTTGAGATCAAGCCCGCTGCAAAACCCGCGGCCTTCGCCCGTAAGCAGGATCACGCGCGCTTCAGGATCATCGTCAGCGGCCCGCAATGCCTCGTTCAATTCACCCAGCATCTGCCCGGTGATCGCGTTCAGCCGATCCGGCCGGTTAAGGCTGATCGTGCAGATGTAATCGCTGGTTTCGGTGAGTACTTCGCTCGCCATAATAGTGCCCCTTGCCGGATTGGTTTTTCACCGACCAATCTGGCATGAAGGCGAGGATGTGTAAAACTCGATGCTGTCGGAGGAGGACACGCTGGTGTTTAGCCGAGGACAGTGACTAGCACCCACTTGAGATCGCTGGCATCAATCCATTTCACGAAGCTGGCGCCACCACTGCGTTCCGCATCCTCAATCTGCTGGCGCTGTTCGGGAGTCAGTTCAGTGACGTAGCCCTCTCCTTTGACGACATGCTCCTCCAACTCAATTCGGAACAGTTCCATAATATTTTCCTTTGCATCAGTCCCCGATTGCAGCAACCCGGCTTTGCCAATTTTGCAGGTCTTCATCTGTAAGCTGGGGCGCGAGAACGCGGCGGTTGCTAATCTTCCTTGCTGCCGCCCCCTGCTGTGCATTGGTAAACGTCGCAGCGCCTGGCGCCGTGCAAGATGGTTTGAGGTCAAGTACACAGGCGTCATCGACGAATCTGAGATCAGCCTGTTGCGGCGGCGCGTCTTCCACTGCTGGGTTCTGTGCTAGCTCGATGGCATGTGCATCGCTCAGATTACCAATGTCTGTTTGAATTGCCGTGACAGTGTTCAACCGTGCCAGTCGCGCAGCTTCTGCTGCCTTCGCTGCTTGCAGACGCGATTCTGCTTTTATGAGAGATTCGCTGGCCTCAGGAACAATAAATCTGCCGACCGTCAGGCGAACGTCTGGCAGTGCTGCAAGGTTGTTCGCCGCCTGACCCGTGGCGAAGAATTGCGAGAAGGCAATATTTGCATTGCTACCATCAGGAACATTGGTGGTTAGCCCCGCTGTCGCCAGGAGTGCCGGCAGATGGATCAGGTCGCCAGAATTTGCATCTGTCTCTTTTGGAATCAGCGGCACAAATGCCAACTCCTTGCGTTTGTATCCAAGGCTAATCGCGTCAGGATAGCCGCCCGCTTCGAGCGCGAAGGACACTTTGAGGGCCCAACTGGTGTCGGTTCCAAAGAAATAGCGCTTTCTTTTGACATCTGCGGGAAGGCTGTTGATCCCGTCAAATGCCGTCCCGTCAATCTCACCCTCAGCGATAGTGGCGTCCAGGTCCGGCCCCGCAGTCGACACCAAATATCGACTGAACAGAATGGCAGCGTTACCGGTCGCAAAGCTTTGTCCAACGGCCGCCTGAAACGGGAACCCGGCGGTGCTGGCAAATGAAGCCAGTTGCGGCAGCACTTTTCCACCTTCGGTGACTGGCGCTAGCGTACCTTCCTGGCGGTCATAGCCGACCGAGAATGTCGGTGGCTTGCCATCGATGTCGACGCCGAAAGAGGTTTTTGTGATGAAGAGGACGCTGTCCTTGCCGACGCTACAGGAAGCTAGAAGCATGGAGAGAGAAAGGAGAGCAATCGCCGCCGTCTTCTGTCTGAGGGAAGGCTTGTGACTGCTTGCCGGCGCGGATGTCGCTGAACCGCCAGGGAATGTCACAATAGGCGAACGTCCGAACGTCTCTCTGATCAAGGCTGACAATAGCTGCCGTATCGGCGAAAACCTCGATGGAAAAATTGCGCGCATAGCCAATTGAAATCCCTCCGGCTTCTGGCAACCGCAAAATCGAAAGCCCAAATGTGGACACTTGCTGGATGCCGATTTCCTTATTGCCTTCAACTTGCTGCGTAATCACATGGGCGAAACCGATGACGTGGCGGAACCCTGCCTCATCGACATACTGATAGGCGCAGGCCGACAGCACGCTATGCCCGCAAAGCCACAGCATAAGGGAACACGACCTTAGATAGAAATTCATGAGAGATAGTCAATGTATAGAAAGCGTGAGTCAATACCTGATTGCATAAGTGATCTCATGCAATCATCGGGAACTGCGGCCGTCAGGTGCGAAGACGATGTGGTGGGAATTGTTGGCTAGCTGCTAGCCACCCCGAATAGCAGGCAGGAAGACGACTTCGGCATCTTCCTCATAGGTCTCGAAGAGAGCATTCTGGTGGATGTTCCCATCGATGGCGACAGCCGTCGCGGATGAGGAGAGAACCTCCCCAATACCCGGAAATTTTTCCTCCAGAAACGAAATGAGGTGGCGGACAGATCCTGCCGCCACCTCGATTTCCTTTTCACCACCGGCGAAGCGCTGCGCCATGTCTCCTGGAAGAACGATGCGTGCCATGGCCCGGGGTTTGCTACTCGCCCTCTATGGCCGCGAGAATTTTCGGCGGCGACATTGGCAGGTCTGTCAGCCGCTTGCCAATGGCATTGCTGACGGCATTGGCCACTGCGGCAAGGGGCGGCACAATAGGCGTCTCGCCGACACCACGCGCACCATAGGGATGGTTCGGATTCGGAACCTCTACAATCACAGTGTCGATCATCGGCAGATCTGAAGTGACCGGCATGCGATAATCAAGGAAGCCCGGATTGTCGAGCTGGCCCTTGTCGTTGTAGATGTATTCCTCATTGAGCGCCCAGCCAATGCCCTGGGCAGCGCCGCCCTGGTACTGACCTTCAACATAAGCAGGATGAATGGCCCGGCCTGCGTCCTGAATCACGACATAGCGGAGAACTTCCACAAAGCCGGTTTCAGGATCGACTTCCACATCGCAGATATGGGTGGCGAATCCAGGGCCAGCGCCCTGCGCATTGATGCTCGCCTTGCCGTGAACGGGACCACCGGTACGACCGGCACCCTTGGCGAAGTCTGCAAGGCTCATGGGGTCGAACTCGCCGGCGTTGGATCCGGCAGGTTTTGCTTCCCCGTCTTCCCAGGTCACCGCGTCAACCGGGATGTCCCAGATTTTCGCCGCACGCGCCTTCAGCTGACCAATCATGTCCTCTGTGGCCTGTGTCACCGCCATGCCGGTGGAGAATGTTGTCCGGCTGCCGCCGGTAACATCATTCTGACCCACCGATGATGTATCCGCGATAACGATCTTCACCTTGTCAACATCAACACCAAGGGTCTCAGCGACCATGATAACCATGGAGGCGCGTGAACCACCGACATCAGGACTGCCTTCGACCACAGTAACGCTGCCATCCTCATTGAGATGAACTGAGCAGCTCGACTGACCACCAATGTTGAACCAGAAGCCTGAGGCGACACCACGGCCCTGATTTGGACCGAGCTTGGTCTTGTATTGCTTGTGATTTTTCGCTTCCTTCAGCGTCTCTTCATAGCCGATGGGCCCGAATGTCACACCGTATGCCGCTGTGGTTCCCTGCTTGGCCGCGTTCTTTTCACGAAGCGCAATCGGGTCCATGCCGAGCTTCTGGGCAAGAATATCAAGTGTGCTTTCAGTTGCGAACACTGCCATCGGAGCGCCAGGCGCCCGATAGGCCGCAGCCTTTGGACGATTTGACACAACATCGTAGCCCGTCAGCTTGACATCAGGAATGTCATAGGGTGCGAATGCGGTCATGCAGGCGGGGCCCACGGGGCCGCCTGCAAATGCGCCGGCCTGCAGTCTGAACTCAGCCTCTGCGGCAATGATGGTGCCGTCCTTCTTGGCGCCAATCTTGACGTAGCTCGATGAGGCCGAAGCCGGTCCGGATGCCCTGAATACTTCGTCCCGCGTCATCTGCATTTTCACGGGCCGCCCGGCCATGCGGCTCATGATCAGCCCAAGGGGCTCAAGATAGATGACAGTCTTGCCACCAAAGCCGCCGCCAAGTTCAGCAGGCGTCACGCGGATTTTCGCCGCGTCAATACCAAGAAGCTTGGAGCAGACGCTGCGGACCATGAAATGGCCCTGGCTCGAAGACCAGACAGTGGCCTGATCATCTTCCCCGAGGCTGACAACACAGGCATGGGGTTCGATGTAGCCCTGATGCACAGCTGCGGTGCGGAAGTTTTCCTCAACGATCACATCTGCATCATCAAAGGAACCGGCGTTGTCCTGATTGCCCATAGCGACTCTGCTGGCAATGTTTGATGCCTTTGTCGCGGCCGGATCAGCGCCGCGCGTCATCATATCGTCGTGGAGCACCGGCGCATCGTCGGCCATGGCTTCATCAACGTCGATCACATGGGGCAGAACTTCGTAATCCACTTTGATCAGTTTCAGCGCATCTTCAGCGATCTTGTTGGATGTCGCAGCGACTGCAGCAACCGCGTGACCGTCATAAAGCGCCTTGTCCCGCGCCATCAGATTGATGGACAGCTGCAACATGTTGATATCTGTTTCGCCCGCAGCGACTTTCTCAGCCGTTACAGCCTTCATATCAGCCGATGTCATTACCGCCATTACGCCCGCAAGCGCTTCCGCCTTTGACGTATCGATCGACTTGATCAGCGCATGTGCATGTGGCGATCTCAACACCTTGCCGTAAATCATGCCAGGCATGAAATGATCAGCTGCATAATTTGCTCGGCCAGTTACCTTGTCCACGCCATCGGGGCGGATCGGCCGTGTGCCAACAACTTTAAATTCCTGTGCTGCGTCAGCCATATCTATGCTCCTCTCATATCAGATGCCGTGTCCAGGACTGCCTGGACAATCTTGTCATAGCCCGTGCATCGGCACAGGTTACCCGCCAGCCAGAAACGTACCTCAGTTTCGGTTGGGTCGTCGTTCCGCTCCAGAAGGTTTTTGGCGGCGACAAGAATACCGGGGGTGCAGTAACCGCATTGAAGGGCTGCTTCCTCCAGGAATTTCTGTTGCAGGGGATGAAGGACATCGCCTTCGCTCATGCCTTCAATGGTTTCAACGGTTTTGCCTTCGATCTCAGGGCCCAGCATCAGGCAGCTGCAGACAAGGCGACCGTCGACAACAATACTGCAGGCGCCACAGTCGCCCGACGCACAGCCTTCCTTGGATCCGGTCAGCTGCAACTCGTCGCGAAGGACATCCAGCACTGTCTGCTGAGTTTCACAGAGAAACTCTGTCTCCATACCGTTTATGGTGGTTGTTACATGCGTTTTAGCCATTATCAATTGCCTCCTGCGCGGTCATACGCAATTTTTGCGGCGCGTCTAGCCAGCACTCCGGCCACGCGTGTTCTGTATTCAATGGTGCCCCGTTTGTCGCTGATCGGGTTGCAGGCAGCGCTTGCAGCTGCGGCCAATGCTTCAAGTGCCCCATCATCCAGCTTTGTTCCCTGTAAGGCGTCATTGCCATCTGTAACTCTGACAATTGTTGGCGCTACGGCGCCGAGGATGATTTCAGCATCCAGAATTGTCCCATCGCCATCCAACACAAGATTGGCGGCCGCACCGACCACCGCGATGTCCATTTCCGTTCGTGGGATGAATCTCAGATAGGCGTCTGACGCATGCTCCGGCCTCGGCGGCAATTTGAACGAAACAACGACTTCGCCCGTGGCTAAAGAAGTCTCACCAGGCCCTGTAGGAATAGACCAGGCAGGGGCTTCACGCGTGCCGTCTGGGCCTAGAATTGTGCAGATTGCGTTTGCAGCTGCAATGGCTGGCACACTATCTGCAGCCGGAGAGGCATTGCAAAGGTTGCCGCCAAGCGAGGCCCGGCCCTGAATCTGTTCTGACCCAATAAGCCTGGCACCTTCAACGACACCAGGCCATGCAGCAGCCAGTGCAGCGTTCTCGCCAATTTCAGCACCGCAGACCGAGGCGCCGATACGAAAACCACCGTCTTCTTCCGAAATGCTGGTCATTTCACTGATACCCTTGGCATCAATCACGACTTCCGGTTCAATCAGGCCAGCCCGAAGCTGAACCAGTAAGTCGGTACCACCAGCCAGAATACGGCCATTTCCTTTGGCCGCGGCCAGCAACGACACGGCCTTATCAATCGTGTCCGGAGCTTCATAACGCATTCTTGTATCCCTCGCCCGTTTCTTGATTCAATTATTGGGGACATGCATACAACAGATGTCGCGTTCCCCACAATGTTCTGTGCCGGCATATCTGATCAAAGCAAGTCTCGGTCAATGAGCGGCTCTCGCACTGTTAATGCGATGCCCTGACCCGAATTTCCTGTCTGGGGACATGCGGCGGCACAGTATTCATGCAATTGGCGAGACGGATCAAGGATTCTCGACCCGTTTGCCGAAATTTTTTGCCCTTGGGACCGATATGCAGGTGCCGAGGAGCTGATTCCTAAGCGGAGTGCACCACGGAAACTCGCGCCAGTGGCAAATCTGGTGCCTGTTCTCCTTGCCCCTGTCAATACTGACAGTTCCCCCCTCGCTGAAGCAAAACTAGTATCACCCTCAGAATTCGGTTTCGGCCCCCAAAGCCGCAGCACCATGCAACCCGGTTGAACATGTTGTTCAGCACTGATTGCATAGGCTGCGGCTGCGGTCGTTTATGGGGCCGGATCTGGTCCTCTGCTGACTATGCTGACGGCGTCCTGAAGAGCGACGTCGCCGTCCTCCACTACCTTCATGTAAATGCCGCGCCGGTTCAGATGCCGCTTGGTGGGATCAGATACGAACCGAAGGGCGTCTCCGCCGAATCGTTCGCGAAATTTCAGGCAACCGTCATGGGGCTCAGGCGTAACTTCAAGTGTGGCAGATCCTACTTTCAACCGCGTTCCGGCCGGCAGATTTTCGTCTGACAGATCAAGGTCAAGAATCAGATTGTCTCCACACAGTGTCAGGGGCTGACCGTTGGCCAACAGACTGGCGATTGAGAGTGACATAACTGCCAGCTGGATTTCCGGCCGATCCGTTGAATCTCTCGCCCATCGGTCATCGGGCATACCGCCCTTCACGGTCAGGCGGGCAGTTTCAAGTGCAATACGTCTGTTTGAGCCGGGCCTCGCGGTCATCGCCGCGACACAGCCCAGATCTTCGGGGTCGGCGCGCGCTTGCGCCTGGGCTTCGCGTATGCCTGCCAGGTCAAGATGGGCGTCCTTATTTGCTGTAGCGCGCGAACTGCCGCTTTTGACATCTGTGTTCATGCCCGAATTCTAGCACTGGTGAACACGGGTGCAACCCGCTCTTACACATGATTCTGTGGCGCTAGGTTCTGCATTCTGGCAGGCTCATGGCATGTTGTTGAGCGCGACGTCCGAAACTCTTATGGGAGAGTGTAATGTTGAAGACTCTATTTTTCGCATTGACCATCGTCACTGCCATCGAAATGGCTCATGCCGCAACTACCCGAACCTGGTATATTGCGGCGGACGAAGTTGTATGGAATTTCGCCCCGAGCGGTATGAACCAGATCACGGGCGAGCCTCTGGGGCCAGAAGAGGCGTTCTGGGCTGTTCAGAGCGAATTCAAAATTGGCTCGGAATACAAGAAAGCCATTTATCGGGAATATACAGATGACAGCTTCACGGTCCTGAAACCCAGGCCGGATGATGAGGCTTATCTCGGTATTGTCGGCCCGCTGATCCGGGCTGAAGTCGGGGATACAATCCGCATCATCTTCAAGAACAATGCGCCTTTCCCGGCAACGCTTCATCCCCATGGTGTCTTTTACGAAAAGGACGCCGAGGGTGCGGTCTATCAGGACAAGACCTCTGGGGCCGACAAGAAAGATGACGGCGTGCCCACCGGCGAAACCCACGAATACATCTGGGAAGTCACTGAAAGAGCGGGCCCTGGACCTGCCGACCGTTCATCCATCCTCTGGATGTATCACAGCCACCATGACGAAGTCCGGGATGTGAATGCTGGCCTCATGGGCCCAATGGTCATCATGCGCGAAGGTATGATGGGTGAAGACGGCAAACCGACGGACGTTGACCAGGAGTTCATCATCACTTTTTTTGAGTTTCTCGAAAATGAGAGCCACTACATCCAGGACAACATCAATACATACATCGCCGATCCGGACAGTGTGGAGATCGTGAAGGATCCCTTCGGCGGTGACCTGATGGTCGTGAAAGGCAAACCGGGTGTCGCAGACTTCAATTTGATCGAATCCCTGAATGGATTCACTTACGGCAATCTTCCCATGATCACCATGCGGCAGGGGGAGAAGGTGCGTTGGCATCTCATGGCTTCAACAAACTTCGAGGTTCATTCGCCCCATTGGCACGGTAATGTCGTCGATGTGAACGGCCACAACATGGACGTGCTTTCCCTCATAACAATGGGCATGGTCACGGCCGAAATGGTGCCCGACAATCCAGGCGTCTGGCTCTTCCACTGCCACACAGGGGGCCACTTTGTTGCCGGCATGATGGGTCGTTACGAAGTGCTGCCTGAGGAGGGCTAAGGTCCTCGAATTTGTTCTGTGCGTAAGGGGCAGGGCGAAGCTACACTGCCCGCCAATTACGCACGGAGTAAAACATGCTGACCAAGGCCGACGACTATCCGATCCACCAGACACCGGAACCGATTGCCTATTCGGGCACCGACCGGAATTTCTATGATCGCTATTTTTTCAATGGTTACACGAGATCAGGGGATGTCTTCTTCGCCGCAGCCCTTGGCGTCTACCCCCATCTGAACATTATGGACGCCGCGTTCTCGCTTGTTGTCGATGGCACCCAGCACCACATCAACGCGTCCCGCGTTCTCAATATGGAGCGCATGGACATGAGCGTTTCCCCCATTTCCATTGATGTGCTGGAACCGTTGCAACGGCTCCGTATTCAGGTCGATGAAAATGATTACGGCCTCAGCGCCGATCTCACTTTTACATACCGGGCGCCGGCGATTGAGGAGCCAAGGTTCATCCGCAGAAACGGCCCACGCACCTTCATGGATTACACGCGGCTCACCCAGAACGGTACATGGTCCGGCTCCATCAATCTGAACGGCCAGAAAATTGACGTTACGCCGGACGCCTATCGCGGTACCCGCGACCGCTCCTGGGGCATCCGTCCGGTGGGGGCAGGTGATCCGCAGCCGGTGCAGCCTCCGCCTGCCGCCCAGTTCTATTGGGTCTGGGCGCCCCTGAACTTTGATCACTGCATCACGCTTTATCACCTGAATGCTGACGCGGATGGGCTGCCCTGGAATACAAATGCAGTCTTGTGTAGAACTGACCCGAACGCGGTTCCTTCAGAAATGGCGAGCGCTGAGAGCAGCTTGACTTTCAAGTCCGGCAGTCGTCACGCTACCGGTGCTGAGCTCCGCTTGACAGACCATGAGGGCAGACAGACGCGCATCGAGCTCAGGCAAAAATGGAATTTCTATATGCTCGGCCTTGGTTACGGCAATCCGGACTGGGGCCATGGGACATTCCGGGGCGAGCACGCCGTCGGTTACGACAGCTTCGATCTTTCAGCAATCAAGACTTCCGTCCCGCCGCAGCTTCACATCCAGGCTTTTGTCGAAGCTACATTGACCGACCCGGACGGCGTGCAGCATGAGGGCGAGGGCGTGCTTGAGCAATTGATCATCGGCCCCCACAAGCCATCCGGTTTCAAAGACACTCTCGATGTGGCGCCCTGATGCCCAGCGAACTCAAGGAATTGCCTGCCCAGATCGCCAAGTGGCTGGCTTTCAGAATGCCTGACTGGGCAGAGCTTGATATTCTGTCGCTGGAACGCATTCACGGTGGGGCCAGCCGACAAACCTATCGCGCCAGACTCTCCTATACAGAATCCGGCAAGCATGTAACTCGTGGCATCATTGTCCGGCGAGATCCCGAAGGCAGCCTGATCGAAACGGAACGGGAAACTGAGTTTGCTGCCTATCAGGCATTCTATGGATCTACCGTTCCAGTGCCTGAGGCGCTTGCGCTCGAGCTTGATGAAAGCTGGCTTGGGTCGCCTTTCTTTGTCATGGATGAAATTCGCAATTGTCTGACCGGCAGCGCCTTGTCAGCCGACAGCTACGGCGAACATGCTGCCACCATCGGTAACCAGTTCTGGACCATGCTGGGTGATATTGCCGCCGCCGATCCTGTCGAAAACGGCCTCGCCAAACTTCTCGAGACGCCGGAGCCTGACCAGTGCTGGCGCCGCGAGCTTGATTATTGGGAAGGCGTGATTGACGATGATGAACTGAGCCCGCAGCCGATCGTCCGGGCTGCCATTCGCTGGCTTCGACGCAGCCCGCCGCCGCCGGCGCAAAAGATATGCGTTGTTCATGGTGATTACCGAAGCGGCAACTTTCTTCATGACGGCAAAGGCAGCATAGAGGCTGTCCTCGACTGGGAAATGGCCCATCTTGGCGATCCGCTGGAGGATATCGGCTGGGCCCTTGATCCCCTGTGGACCGGATCGGCAGATGCGCCGCCAGGCGGCATGATTGATCGTGCCGGCGGCCTTAAGCTCTGGGCAGAAAAAAGCGGACTGAGCGTCGACCCCGAGGCGCTTCTCTGGTGGGAAATCTTCGCCGGCGTTAAGGGAATCGCGATCTGGACATCCTCCCTGAAGGAATTTCTTAGAGGCACGAATCACGATTCTATACTGGCGCTCAGTGGATGGTATGTTCGCGACAAGCACAATCAATTGCTTGGCGAACGCATGGCTTTGCTGGCAGATCGGGGTTCTCCATGACCCGAGACTCCGGACATATACTGGAAACCATCGCTGAGGCTGTCCTCAATGACCACGTGCCAAAGGATGGTAACCTCTACGATGTCAGCAACCTCGTCCTGGCCAGCCGCATGATGGCCATGGCCGCTGCTGATCTCGATCGCGCAGCCGATAATCTGATCCGTGAAAACGACAGTATCAAAGCTCTGTTCCAGGCTGCAATAACGGCCGTCGAAGACGATGCGCTTGGCAAACGCCTGGCCGACGCCGCGATTGCAGATGCGAATGATTTTAAGGTGAGTTCGCTTCGTGCATTTAACAATCAGCTCTGTGAAGTGCTGATTGACTTGCACGCCCATGTGGAGAAGCGCCATGATGCGGCAGCAATAGAGCTGAACCGGAAAATATGGCAAATCCTGTGCGCAGGCGCAGAACAGAATATGTTGCCCTGGTTTTCCTGACAGGGAAGGGAACCGAAAAGTGTCGGAACTGAACGGACCCTATGATTACTCCGTCATCGCCTTCAACACATCAGCGGCGTCCGATAACAAGATTCATGATGATGCCGTCGCCTCAAAGCTCGGCTTCAAGGGCGGCCTTGTGCCCGGCGTCGATGTCTACGCCTATATGATGCATCCTGTGATCGAAGCCTTCGGCACTGCGTTTCTTGAGCGCGGAGTGATGTCGGGCCGGTTCCTGACCCCGGTCTATGACGGTCTGGAAACCAATGTGCATTTCGATCCCGCCAAAGGCAAAGAAGTCACGGTAGAAAGTGCGGGTGTTATCTGTGCGACAGGCGAGGCATCGCTGCCTGACGCTGCCGATGAAGCTCCGGATCTCGATAGCTACGCTTATGTTGAACCGCCGCGCGAACGGCCCCTTGCCTCTGACGACAGTATGGTGGTTGGGCAGCTCTTTGGAACCGATACCTTTGAGGTTACCGCCGAGAACAATGCGCAATACATTGAAGACATTCGGGAAACGTCGCCTCTTTACACAGATGACGAGATTGTTCACTCGGGGTTCCTCTTGCGCCGGGCCAATCGGGCGCTCACCCTGAATGTCGCCCTCGGCCCCTGGATGCATGTCGGCAGCGAGGTCGCACACTTCTCAATTGCCCGTGTCGGCGAGACGCTCTCGACCCGGTCCATCGTCACTGGCAACTATGAACGCAAGGGCCACAAGTTTGTTGATCTTGATGTGCTGATCCTCGGCACCGATCAGAGGCCCGTGATGCGGGTGCAGCATTTGTCCATCTATGAACCGAGGCAACTGCGTGAGGCTCAGGCGTGAGCGGCACATTCACACGCGCAGAATTTCTGAAACTGATGGCCGGCACTGCCGCTGGTGCGGCTCTGATGGCCTCAGGCGCGCGGCTCTCATTGGCGGGTTCCGAAGGCTCTATGTTGAAGCGCGCCATTCCAAAATCCGGCGAGCTGTTGCCCGTGGTCGGCCTTGGCACAGCGCAGGACTTCGGCATTGCGGACGACCCCGAAATCTATGCGAGCCGTGTTCAGGTCATCCGTGCCCTTCTCGAAGGCGAAGGAACGCTGATCGATACGTCGCCGACCTACACCGAGGCCGAAACTGTAGTTGGCAAGGTGCTTGAGGATCTGTCTCTCGGCGGTAACGCGTTTCTCGCAACCAAGATTTCCATTTCCGGTGAGGAGGACGGTATCGCCCAGGCCGAGCAGAGCTTCGTCGATTTACGCACAGACGTCATTGACCTTCTGCAGGTTCATAATCTGCGCGACACGGACAAACACCTGAAAACCATAAGGCGGCTGAAGGAAGAGGGCCGCGTCCGCTATATCGGCATCACGCATTCCCGCGTCAGTCAGAATAACGCCCTCGCTCATGTCATGGAAACTGAAGAAATCGACTTCGTGCAGGTGCAATACTCGCTTGGAGAACGCAGCGCCGAGGAACGCGTCCTGCCGGTTGCTGCCGAACGGGGCATCGCCGTGCTGACCAATCTGCCCTATGGCCGCGGCCGTCTCTTTAGCGCCGTCAATGGCCTGGCGCTGCCGGAATGGGCGGCTGAGTTTGATGCTGATACATGGGGCCAGTTCTTCCTCAAATTCCTGATCGCCAACCCGGCCGTCACAACTGTCATCCCGGGCACCAACAAGGCACATCACATGGTGGACAATCTGGGGGCCGGGCGTGGCCGGTTGCCGACAATTGCGCACCGACAAAAGATGGTGGATTTTTTCGAAGGCCTCTAGGTCTTTACGAATTGGGGGACGAAAATGAAGGGTGCGGAGAGTCTGGTTCGAACGCTGGTCGGTGCGTCAGTGGATACCTGTTTCGCGAATCCCGGCACAACCGAGATGGATATCATCCACGCTTTCGATCAGGTCGAAGAATTGCGTGCCATCCTCTGCCTCTTTGAAGGCGTCGTTACGGGTGCGGCTGACGGCTATGGCCGCGTGAAGGGGACGCCCGCCGCAACCCTTCTCCATGTCGCGCCCGGCCTGTCAAACGGCCTTGCCAATCTCCATAACGCCCGCAAGGGCTATACGCCCGTCGTCAATCTTGTTGGTGAATATCCCGACTACCACCGCGAATACGATCCACTGCTGGGTGCAGACCTTGAAACTCTGGCGACACCCATGTCCGGCTGGCAAAGAGTTGTTGCATCATCAGATGAAATCGCCCAGGACGCCGCCGATGCGGTGGAAGCCGCTCTCGAAGGTCAGGTCGCCACGCTCATCATTCCGTCAAACACTGCGGGAGGTGATTCTGAGGGGCCGGTAGACGCCAACCCGCTCAAACACCGGCCGCGTCCGGATGCCGATGTCATCGATGCGGTTGCGGGTTCGATGCGGGGAAGCAATACGGTCTTTCTCATCTCCGGCAGCGCCCTCACTGAGGCCGGATTAAAAGCGGCAAACCGTATCGCCGCGGCGACCGGTGCAGTCCTTCTGGCTGACACATTTTCGCCGCGCGCTGATCGCGGCGCCGGTCGCGGGCAGTACGGCCCCTTTCCAGGGGGCCAGGCCCAAAGTCTTGAAGCGCTGAAAGAGGTTGATCATCTGATTCTCTGCGGTGCCCGTAAGCCCGTTGCACCCATCGCCTATCCAGGCTTTCCAAGCATCCCGGTTCCTGACACCGTCGAGATCACCGAACTTGCCGGCCCGCGTGGTGATGCTGCCTGGGCACTGGAGGCGCTTGCCGATGCTCTTGGTGCGAGCGATGAGGGTGCCGCCTACGAACATGATCTGCCCGACGCGCCTTCAGGTGAGTTGAGCCCCGACGCCATCGGTGCCGCCGTCGCGCGCGCTTTACCGGAAGGCACCATCGTCAGCGCCGAACCGACGACCTCCGGCGGTCCCGTCTTTGGTTACACGCGAACCGCTGCACCTCACAGCTGGCTCGGCATGACCGGTGGCGCCATCGGCATGGGCATGCCGGTTGCAATCGGCGCTGCCATCGCCGCACCCGATCAGAAAATTCTCTGCCTGCAGGCCGATGGCGGTGGCATGTACACCAATCAGGCGCTCTGGACCATGGCGCGCGAAAATCTTGATATCACGACGGTGATATTCTCAAACCGTCGCTACAAAATCCTCGAAAACGAATATCCCCGCTGGGGCGCCAACCGTCTCGGTAAAGTCGCCGACAGCCTCTTCGACCTCGGCAACCCGGACATCGACTGGACTCTCCTCGCCAAAGGCATGGGCGTCGAAGGAACCCGCGTCGACACAGCAGAAGATTTCACAGATGCCCTGGAAGCCGGCCTCGCCGAAGACGGACCGAGGCTGATTGAGGCAGTGATTCCTTAGTAACCTGGAGTCTGAAGTCTCATCCCCATTGTCACCCCGGCCCCCGGCATGCGTCACCCCGACCCCCGGCCTGCGTCACCCCGGGCGTAGACCCCGGGTCCAACTTCCCTGGCCGCTGCTGCCGAATAAAGTTGGATGCCGGGTCAAGCCCGGCATGACGGCAGCATTGGGAGATTGATGCGCTAACTCTTCTACTGCTTATGCCCACTTCCATGATTCAGGGGCGGTTTTTTCCAGCGCGTAGAGGTGACGGATAACCTGCCCCTCATGCATGACTTCGTGTTCATAGAGAGCCGAAAGAAGCGTGTCACGCTCCTCTGTCCAGTCCTCAACCCCCGAAATCGCGGCGAGCACGGCAGCCGCTGATGCTTGTAATTTCTGGGCAAAGTCATCGCGTTCATACCGGTCCATGGAGCATTCAAAGCCTGACCACTCGCCATCTGCCAGCGCCTTCGCATAGCTCTCCCGCGCACCCACCAGACACCAGAGGTGCACGGTCAGGGACTTGTGCTTTGGAACCGAAACGGTTTCAGAAAGAGCGGGCTCATCAATCTGTTCAACCAGGTCATCCCATGATTGAAATCGGGCGGTCAGGTTTTCGACAATTGTTTTTCTCATGATCTCATCGTCCTAGTTCCCCTTCTTCTTCTGCGCCGCTTCGTAATTATCGAGCGACCTTTGCACCATCGGTCTGCGCTGGCCTTCGGGGCGCTTGAGTGCGTAGCCCGGGTCACGCTCGCCCATTGAGCTCAGCATGAACATGGCGTGCGCTGCCGTGATATGGGCGTGGAACCCTTGCGCATCCTGCATGTTGTTGACGGCGAGCTTCATCATGCGGAGCTGGAACGGGTCGTTCTGGGCAACGATGCCGGCATATTCCATGACTTCGGCCTCGAGCTCAGCCTTTGGAACGGCACGGTTCACGAGGCCGAGTTCCTTCGCTTCCTTGCCGTCGATGAAGCGGCCCTGGAACATCAGCTCCTTGGCCTGCCTCGGGTGCATGTCCCAGGGGATGGAGAGATACTGGAAATTTGTGCCAAGGAACATGGCGTCTTCGGCAGCAAATATAATGTCGGTGGACGATGCGATGATCCAGCCGCCGAAAATGCAGTAACCCTGAACGCCGCAGATGGTTGGCTTCGGCACGTTCCGCCATCTCAGCGTCATTTCAATGAAACTCTCCCGGCTGCGCTCAAAATTGCCGCGCAAGCCCTCCTCATAGGGCCGCGCCTCTCTGTCGGCAAGCTCCTCACTCGTGCCCAGATCATGGCCCGCCGAGAAGTGATCGCCAGCGGCCAAAAGAACGACAACGCGCACATCGGTGTCGGCACCGGCGACTTTGAAAGCATCATCCAGCTCCTCCAGCAAGAGCCTGCTCTGGGCGTTCCGATACTGGGGGCGGTTCAACGTGATCTTCGCGATGTGATCATCAACGTCATAGAGAATTGTCTCATAGGCCATCGGCTGTTCTTTCTACTTTCGGGGCTGTCTGTCAGGCGCGCCCGTAACACCTTTTGCGAGGAGTTCGT
Organism: uncultured Alphaproteobacteria bacterium; assembly: GCA_965371465.1. Taxonomy (GTDB): domain Bacteria; phylum Pseudomonadota; class Alphaproteobacteria; order CBDUYM01; family CBDUYM01; genus CBDUYM01. The sequence continues at coordinate 50,437 of CBDUYM010000010.1, read as the reverse complement.
CATAGCGTTCGGTCGTCATGCCGAGCAGCCGCTCGAATATTTCAAAGCTGTGCTCGTCTTTCATCGGCGCTGGCCGTGTAACCCGAAGGGGTGTCTTCGACATCTTGAACGGAATTGTCGCCTGCCGCCATTTGCCTGCCTCCGCATGGTTCACCGTTTCAATGCTGCCGTGCTCGAGGAACACCGGATCCTGAAGGGCTTCCAGACCATCGAGCACGGGCGCCGCCGTGACGCCGGCAGCAGCCAGTGTTGCGGCAAGCTCATGCTTGTCGTGATCTTTGGTCCAGCGCGCAACGCTTGCGTTCAGCTTCTCTTCGTTTGCCTTCCGCGCCGCCCGATCTCCGAATTCATCGGTCCATTCCGCGTGCCCTGAGATGTCACAGAGAGATGCCCAGCTTTCATCGTTCTCTGCCGCAATGGCGATCCACTGGTCGTCGCCCCTGGTCGGATAAATGCCGTGGGGTGCCAAGGTAAAGCTCTCGTTTCCCTGCCGTGCGCGCACTTCGCCGGTCATTTCATACTGTAACCAGGCATCACCAACAAAACTGAAGTTTGCTTCCTGCATGGAGAGATCAATGTATTGCCCAGTGCCTGTTCTCTCCCGATGGAAGAGCGCTGTCAGAATGGCGGAAGCACCCAGCAGCCCGGCTACCGCATCGGGATACATCTGGCCCGAATTCATCGGCGGTCCGTCGCGATATCCGAGCAGCGCCGACATGCCGGCCGTTGGTTCGATTGTCCCGCCGATGCCGGGTACATGAGACCAGGGTCCCCAGTTGCCATAGGCCGACAGGCTGCACAGGATGACGTCCTCTCTCACGTCGCGAAGCGCCTCATAGTCAATGCCCAGGTTGCCCATGACGCGGGGTGAGAAGTTTTCCGCCACAAAGTCCGCTTCCGCGACCAGGCCTTTGAAGGTCTCGACCCCTTCATCGGTCGCGAGATCAAGGGTCGCGGACTGTTTGTTCAGATTCACGGAATTGAAAAGTGGATTCACATTCCAGGGGTGCTTCGCACTCTTTCGGTTCTGAAGTTCCTTTGGGATCTGGCCCTGAAGCGTGCCGCGCCAGGAATCCATGCGCTTCACGGCTTCCACCTGAATGATCTCAGCACCCAAAAGCCCGAGGATCTGTGTCGTCAGCGTTCCCGCCCAGGCCTGGGTCAGGACAACGCCGCGATAGCCTTGCAGGGGACCGCCGGTCTCGGCCTCACTCGCCTTCGGCGCCCCGCCCATGCGGGCGCTCAACGTGGGCGTCGAGCTCAGAACCTCCGCCGTATCGGCGCCTGCCTTTGGCGCAACGCCCTGCAACGCCCACGGAGTCTCGGACATTTTGAATGGCGCGCCGGGATACCTGACATCCGGCTGATCATCCGGGGTTACAAAAAAGTCTCGGCCAAGGAAGTGCTCATTCCCTGCCAGCTCGTCCATAGTGAGGACCGGCCCGGCGATTACCCGAAGGTCACCAAGCTTTTTAAAGAGATCCGCCTTGTTCCACTCGAGCAGCTTGCCTTCGACTTCGCCAGAGAACTCTTCCTTGTGGGTTGCCCTGTACAATCCGTTCTGCAGGTTCTCGTCTTCAGCAAGTTTCGGAAGGCCAAGAACCTTCATGGCATTCACCCAGAAATGCGGGCGGCTGATCGTGAGTGAGAAATGCCCGTCGGCGACCGGCACGGGCCCCGCCGTCATATCGAGAACTTCGCGGCGTCGCCAGGGCGCGCCCTGATACTGGCTGCGCAAATAACCCGGCGCAAAAGTGTGGACCAGGACATCGGTTTCCGCCAAGTCAATGAACTGGCCCTCACCGCCGTGCTTTTCACGGTGAATGAGTGCCGCAACGATAGCGTTCAGCGCCATGGTGCCGGCCTGATAGGAAGCCTGATAGCCTGATGATTTAATAGGCTCCCTTGGCTGAAGCCCGTTCACAGATGCCCAGCCGGACAGTGCATCGGCGGTCAGATCGTTGCCTGGGAGCTCTGCCCGCTCGCCTTCCAGGCCGTGGGGCGTGATCTGGCAATGGACAAGGGCAGGATTGAGCTCCTGAAGTGCCCCATGCTCAAACAAGGCCGCAGCTTCACTGCCCGAAGCGAATGAATCGATCAGCACATCGACAGATGCGATCAGATCCTTAAGCGCCGTAGCGTCAAGTTCAATCTCGATGGATCGTTTACCAGCCAGGACATAGGCGGCCGGAATGCTGGCGCCGGCATCGTCGAAGGGCCCGAGTTCACGAACCGGGCTCGGATCACGCATGATGACGTCTGCGCCGAAGTCAGCGAGCAGTCGTGAACACCAGGCTCCCGAATATCGGTCTGAAAGGTCAAGGACGCTTAGTCCCTGAAACGCTGCCGTCATGATTCCCCCAACTTAATTGTTCGGGAGAATGTTAGGCGAGAGTTGCCCCGCCTTCAATTGGCGTTAGCTTAATAGGGGAGATTGATGCCCTTCAGGTCCCAGCTGCCGTTTTCCTGCAGGCAGGCGATGCCTTGAGCCAGAATTTCTTCCCCGTCGATGACAATGTATTGTTCATAGGTCTTGGTCTCCAGGCAGATGACGTCATACCCGTCATCTTCCGCGTACCTCTCGCCTTCGACATAATTGGCTGCCTGCGTTCCCTGGGTCCATGAACCATCAGCCGGGGGATAATACTGATTGCTGGCAGCACGGCTGTCCTGAGAACTTCTGATGCCTTCGGAAATTACATATCCGAGGCCGAGGCCAAGTACGAGCAGAGCGGCGTCATTGCCACTGCCATGGTACGAGTAGCTGTAACGGGGATATCCATAAGCGTAGGGGCGGCTGTAGTTGTAAGAAGGTCGGTAGCCGTAGTTGTAGCTGGTGCGATAGCTGGATCTGTAACTTGAACGATTTGACCGGTGATTGCTGGTGTGCCGACCGGAGCGATTGCCATAATTGCGGCCTGATCGGCTCCCCGACCGGTAACCGGAGCCGCCATCATGGCTGCGGCTGTAGTTGTGGTCTCCACCACCGCCGCGATGCTTCCTGCTGCCGGCGTAGGATGCCGACATGGGCGCGAGAATCAGGGCACCGCTGACAACGGCACCGAGACTGATCTTTGCGATCCTGGACATTTCCATAAGCACACCTTTCCAAGATGCAACTCTGGCAGACCGCACCTGAACGATGGCTTAATGAAATAGGGCGAAAACCATCTAATATCTCGCGATCTGATTTTCTTTGGCGGTAATGAACTCCAGAAGGGCGGGTTGGCCGTTCTCGGTCGCCTCTATGCCGCGCTGAATGGCGGCTCTGATCTCGCCAGGCTCCGTCACACGCTCGCCGTAGCCACCAAAAGCTTTGGCCATCTCTGAGTAATTTCCTGAAATATCCGTTGAACGGTATTTTTCAGTGGAAATTTTCATCACATTGAGCTCAATCGCCATGGAGAAGTTGTTCATCAAAATGGATAGAATCGGGATACGTTCACGCACGGCTGTCTCAAAATCCATACCGGTGAAGCCGATGGCGGCATCGCCCCAGACATTGATGCAAAGCTTCTCCGGATGGGCGAGCTTGGCGCCCATGGCAAGGCCAAGGCCATAACCGAGCTGTGTCGTCTTGCCCCAGCCGATATAGGACAGGGGAGTCGTCGACTCCCAGAAAGGCACAAGCTGATCGCGCGGCGAGCCTGCATCGTGGGTAATGATGACGTTGCTCTTGTCGACAATGTCATTGAGTTCATTGATGACGCGATAGGGGCTCAATGGCGCTTCATCCAGGGTCAGCTTGGCATCCCAGTCGGCACGGAATTCAGCCTTTATCTTTGCAATCTCAGCCGTTACAGGGCCGCTGTCGCGATCCTTGCCACCAAGTCTTTTTTCAATGGCAGGAATCAGCGCATCCAGTGTCAGCGCCGCATCACCAAGAAGGGCATGCTGGCAGGCCACATCCTTGTTGATATCCAGTGGATCAAGAGTCGCATGAACAACCCGCTTGCCCCTCGGTAGCGCCGGGCCAAAGCCGGTCGCAGTGAAACTGCAGCCAATACCGAACACAACATCGGCCTGCTTGTAGAAATGTGTGAGCTGCTTCGATTCAGCAACGGCAGAAGCGCCAAGCGAGAGCGGATGGGACTCGTCAAACGAGCTTTTGCCGCCCAAAGTGGTGAGGACGGGAGCCGCAAGTAGCTCAGCGATCCGTTGCAGCTGCGGCCAGGCTTCGGCGTAATGCACGCCCTGTCCCGCATGAATGACCAGGTTCTTGGCGCCAACCAGCTCATCGGCCGCGGCTTCTACGGCCACCGGGTCGGGACCCGAGCGGGCCATCATCACGGGTTCGTAATCGATCTCTTCGCCAACTTCTTCGTTCCACATGTCGGCATGGATCTCCACCAGGGCAGGACCGGGGCGACCATTTTTCATTTGTGTGAAAGCGCGCCGCATGATCGCCGGCACGTCCTGGGCCCGCAAAATGGGCTCAGCGGACTTGGTGATATGCTGATAGTTCAACGTCGAATTAAAATTGGGTGCGACATGGGCAATGCTTCTCTGATAGCCCATGGGCAGGACGAGAACCGGGGAAGATTCGCCAAAGCATTGAGCGACACCGCCAAAAGCGTTCTCGGTGCCGGGGCCATGCTGCATGGCGAAAACACCGATTTTCTTGCCGCTTGAGAGCCTTGAAATGGCGTCGGCCATATGCAGCCCGACGCGCTCCTGGCGGCATATAATGGTGCGAATATCCAGCTCTGCCGCAAATTCGATCATATGGTTGACCGGATACGCGATCAGCATCTCAACACCTTCGCGCTTCAGAATTTCGGCAATCGCCTCGCCCGTTTTCATGGAATCCCCCTGATGTACTGTTCCTGCGCGCTAAGTCCGCGCCTTCTGGTTGGCGACAAGTTAATGCAAAAAATCCGGCATGCCCAGTTTTCAGTTGGCTGTGATTTGATCTTTACCTGCCAGCCATTTCATAGGACATTTTCGACATGGTATTGAGGGTCGTTGAATTTGGCGAGGATGCGGGCGCCGGCTATTGCGGTAAACTCTTCGCGCGCTGGGGCGCCGAAGTTGTCCGCGTCGACTTGCCGACCGAGGCCCATGACAGTAACCAGGAAGTCGAGTGGAAGCGTCAGGCAAGCGACATCTGGCTGCATCCTGGCAAGCGTCGGATCACGGTTGATTACAGAACGACAGAAGGCCGGGAAATTCTGAACGGCCTTGCTGCCGCCTCAGACGTTGTCGTTGCCGGCGGTATGCCTTCAGAACTTGATGCAGTCGAGTGGACAAGCCTGGGAGATGGCGATCGCCTGAAAGTGCGCGCCGCCATTACCCCCTTCGGCATGACCGGGCCTAGGCGCGACTGGGCCGCAACCGAGCAGACAATTCTGGCCCTGGGCGGTTACACGCATCTTCTGGGCGACCCGGATCGCGAACCTCTGAACATGCCGGGCCATTATCCTGCTCATCAAAGCGGCGGATATGCCTACACGGGTGCGCTTGCCGCCTGGATGGCAAATACGCCTGGCGTTTCCGATCTGGACATCTCAATGCTCGAAGTCATTGCATCCCTGAGCCAGTACACATCTGTGATGTGGAGTTACACCAAGGTCATTCGCGGCCGTTTCGGCAACGACTATGACATTTTGCATCCGATCAGCATCTACCCCTGCAAGGATGGCTGGTTTGCCATCAACATTGTCCCGACATTCTGGCAGGCATTTACGAACATGATGGGCCGGCCCGATCTTATGGAAGATGAGCGCTTCAACCCGCCCAGTGCGCGGAACCAGAACAGGCTGGCCCTCGACGAGATCATCCGGGCGTCATTCGCCGACAAGACCAAGGCCGAAATGCTGGAAATGGGCCAGCGGGAATTTCGCGTGCCCACCGGCATCGTATTCACGCTCGAAGAAGTGCTCGCCGATCCTCACTTGCGCGAGAGGGGGGTATGGCAACCCATCACGTTACCTGACGGGAGCGAAATAGAGAGCCTGTCGTCGGGTTTCAGATACGTTGGCGAAACGTTCGAGCCGCAGTCCTACAGCCAGCCAGGCGCAGAAGGGAGCGGCAAATGAGCACCATGAAGCCCCTTGAAGGAATTCGGATTATTGACCTCACCCATGTCTGGGCGGGCCCCCTGGGCACACGTATTCTGGCCGACCTCGGTGCCGAGGTGATCAAGGTCGAAGCACCCACAGCACGGGGCCTTTCAAACATTCCGGCAAATTTCGGCGGCATGTGGCCCGGTGGCGTTGCCGGAGACGAGCCGTGGAACCGTCAAGGCATGCTCGTCAAGCTGAACCGCAACAAGAAAGGCTTTTGCGTCAATCTAAAAATGCCGGAAGGCAGGCAGGCGTTTCTCGATCTGGTGGCAAAATCTGATGTTGTCATTGAGAATTTTTCACTTCGTGCGATGCCCTCCCTTGGCCTCGACTACGACGCGCTGAAGGCGGTCAATCCTGAAATCATCTATGTCGCCATGCCGGGCTTCGGTGTAACCGGCCCGAACCGGGAATTTGTCGCCTTCGGGCCCAGTGTTGAACCAATGACCGGCCTGACTTCCTTTATGGGATACAGTGCAGAAGAACCGCGCGTGACGGGCATTGCCCTGCCTGACGCCTGTGCCGGCGTGGCCGGCGCCTCGGCTGTGGTGACGGCGCTTCACCGTCGGGCGGAAAAGCGTGAAGCGGGCGAGCCTGGTGGCGGCTTCGTGGAAGTGGCGCTGCAGGAAGCTGGTCTGGCCATGTTTGGTGACTATGTGATTGAACGGCAATTGCGCGGCGAGCAGCCACCGATCTATGGCAACGCCCATCCGGAATATGCACCCAATGGCGTCTACCCCTGCGAAGGCGAAGACAACTGGATCACGCTTGCCATCCGTAATGACGCGGAATGGAAAGTTTTTTGCGGGGTTGCAGACAATGGCTGGGAAAATGACACAAGATTTTCAACGCTCGAAGATCGCCGCCTGAACCGCGATGCCCTTGATGTGCTGATTGCAAAGTGGACCGCGCCACAGGACAAGTATGCAGTGATGGAGGCCCTGGCGCCCCAAGGTGTGCCGGCAGGCGCTGTGCAGAACGGTCCTGAAACGCTTGCCGACACACAGCTCCTCGCACGGAACTTCTATGCGGAACTCACGTTTCCTGAAGGTGAGCCGATCCTCTATCCTGGACTGCCCATTCGCATTGACGATCAGGATTTCACTGACTGGCAGCACTCTCCGGGCCTTGGCGAGCACAATCCCGAAATCCTCCAGGACATCCTCGGCATGTCAGCCAAGGATGTCGAAGAACTGCAGGACAAAGGCGTTATCGCTGATCGACCCCCAAGTTAGTCTGCGGCAAGCGCGAACTTCTCGTCTTCAGCCGCCATGGTGGCTTCGAAGTTATCGCCTTCGAGGGCTTCGAGAACTGCTGTGTCATCATAGACCTGGATGTTGTCCGCCTCGAACATCTCACGCGTCCGCTTGGTTACAAGCCCGACGCGGACAATGGCGGGCATCATCAGGTCGCGCAGAAGATAGAGATTGCCCGCCGGCACTTCCTGGGTGATGCCTGCTTCACGGGCTTCTACAATACCCTTGCGGAAATCTTCAGGATCGATGTTGGAATTCTCCAGCACCTTGATGAAATTCGGGTCCTCTTTCTGGGTGCCGTCGACCAAAACCTTGACGGCATCATAGGCAAACTGGGCAAGGTCTTCCCTGTCATCCTCATGCATTTCAGGAATCAGCTTGCCGAGATAGATGTTGCCAAATGCCACGTGACGGGATTCGTCCCGCATCACAAGATAGGTGATGCTTTTCAGAAGCGGACAAGTCGTATCGCGGTACATGTTGTGGAACGAGCCGAGCGCGAGGCTTTCCACAATCATGTTCATGCCGATCATGCATTTTTCGAAGCGGTCCGACTGTACTGTCGCATCAATCAATGCCTTCAGCCATGGCGTCATAGGGTATACTTCGGCAAGTTTCTCAATGTATTTGAGGTAGACCTCGACATGCCGCGACTCATCAATGGTCTGGGTCGACGCGTACATTTTGGCGTCATAGTCAGGCGTTGAATGGGTCACTGTCGCTGCTGTGATCAGGGCGCCCTGTTCGCCATGCAGAAATTGCGACAGAAGCTGGGCCGTCGAATGGGCCGTAAATGCTTCCTGTTGGGTTTTCGACAACCGCTTGAAAAATGGCATTTGAATGTAGGGGCTGCGCCGCGACCCTACCTGTGGATTCGACGGGTCCACCGGAATTGACCAATCGATGTCTCGTGCCGCGTCCCATTGCTGGATCTTGGCCTTGTCATAAAGAGTTATGACTTTTTCGACCGCTGGTGTGTAGTCGAAATTCCATGCAACCGTCATCAGTGTCTTGTATGCGTCTTGGCGAATCTCTTCGATTTCCGCCGCTGCCATCTTCACATCTGCCATGGGATATTCCTCCGTCTGCAGCCTCTAAAAACTCTCAGTATGGTGGCATTCTGGCAGAGGGAAAAACCCGCCCATTGATTTGAATCAGTCCAGTTCCAGATTCAGGTGAGGTAAATCGCGCCGAGGCCGAGGAACGTCACGAACCCGACCAGATCCGTAACTGTCGTAAGGAAGACGGTGGAGGCAATCGCCGGATCAGCGCCTGCACGCTCAAGCGTCACAGGGATGAGCGTGCCCGCAAGGCCTGCGACGATCAGATTGCAGATCATGGCGATGGCGATCACCAAGCCAAGATCGGTATTAGCAAACCATAGGGCAACAACAAAACCGATCAGCAGAGAAAAGAGAACACCGTTGATGAAGCCCACCAGGAGCTCTTTGCCGACGAATCTCAGGATGTTGCCGGAGCCCAGCTCGCGCATGGCCAGCGCACGCACGGCGACCGTCATCGTCTGAGTGCCTGCGTTGCCACCCATCGAGGCGACGATGGGCATAAGGATCGCCAGTGCCACAACATCTTCAAGCGTAGCTTCAAAAAAGGCGATGATGACGGAGGCAAAAATCGCCGTCAGCAGATTTACACTCAGCCACGAAAACCGGGATCGCACCGTCCGACCAGTCGTCTGGAAAAGGTCATGGCGTGAAATACCGCCAAGGTACATCAGATCTTCTTCCGCTTCCTTGTCGATGACATCGACGACGTCATCGACGGTGATCATGCCCACAAGCCTGCCCCAGTCATCGATCACAGGCGCGCTGACCAGATCCTGATCGCGAAAGTGCAGTGCCACATCCTCCTGATCGAGAACAACCGGAATGGGGTGAATGTCGCTGTTCATTATGTCAAGAACAGGCACTTCCCTGCGTGTCCGCACCAGCTGGTTCAGAGGCAGCGTACCAACCGGTTTGTGGGTCGGGTCGACAACAAAAATGTCATAGAAGTCGGCCGGCAGATCATCTGTCTCACGCATATGGTCAATGGTTTCACCGACGTTCCAGAATGATGGAACACTGATGGTCTCGCGCTGCATTAGGCGTCCAGCACTGTCTTCAGGCCAGGCGAGGGCCTCTTCAACCACGGCTCGGTCTTTGGCGGGCAGCTGTTCAAGTATCTCGTTGCGGGTTTCGTCCGGCAGGTGATGGACAACTTGTGCTGCATCATCGCTGTCGAGCTGTGTCACCGCATCGATAATCTCTGCCGGCTCAAGATGAGAGAGCACCTCGCCCTGCATCTCGTCCTTCAGCTCGCCCAGCATGACGGGATCAATGGCGTCCCTGAGAACGTGGATAAGGTCACGGCGCTGTGTCCGCGGCAACCTCTCAAGAAGATCAGCGACATCTGAATAGTGAAGCGGCAGCACCAACCGGCGAAGCCTGGCGCTATCGCCATCGGACATGGCCTTTTGCACTGAACTGATAAGGTCGGGACGCAGGCCAAAAAGATGATGCGACCCGGGATGATCATCAATTCGGCTGTCCGGTGACCTTGCCATTTCTAACTTCCTTTGAGCCTTCCGATGCGGTCGTCAATTCCAAGACCAGGGCCCGCCCGCGCTCTGATGTCCTTTGGTTCCAGGGTCCGGCCATCAGCGGATTGCGGACGCAAAGTCCGAATCGGTTGCCGGCTTTTACGGTCAATAAACTCGATTCGGGTGCCCAGCGGGTTCCCCTTCCAGCGATCCCCCCATTGGGTGAGCGCCAAAAGAACGGGCTGCAAATCTCTGCCTTTATCACTCAAATAGTACGCCCAGCCGCGACCGTCACTGGCCAGGCGCTCTCGAACAAGAATGCCTTCTGAGACCAATAGCTTCAACCGCTCAGAAAGGATGTTGCGCGCTATTGCCAGACTCTGCTGAAATTCATCAAATCGGCTTAATCCGAAGAAGACGTCGCGCAGAATGAGTAAGGTCCATCGTTCCCCAATGACATCCAGCGTCTGGGCCAATGAACAGTTCATCTCGCTGAATCTGGTACTTTTCATGCGCAGAGATTAACAAAATAAGTTGTAAAAAGAAACTTAGTTAATATAAGTTGCAAAAAGAAACTATATTAGGGAAGGCAAGCACATGGCAGACAGAAAACCGGTAGCTCTGGTGGTGGGCGCAGGCGATGCCATCGGTTCAGCAATAGCACGATCCTTTGCCGATGAAGGCTATGTCATTTGCGCTGGTCGCCGTAATGGCGACAAGCTGCAGCCCCTGGTCGACGAGATTACCGCCAAAGGCGGCGAAGCCCATGGATTTACGCTGGACGCACGCAAGGAAGAAGCCATTGAGGAGCTCTTCAAGCGCATCGAGGACGACATCGGACCTCTCGAGGTCGTTGTTTTCAACGTTGGCTCCAATGTGAACTTTCCGATCACTGAAACCACCTCACGCGTTTTCTACAAGGTCTGGGAGATGGCTTGCTTCGGTGGTTTTCTGACCGGACGGGAGGCCGCCAAATATATGTCGCCGCGCGAAAAGGGCACAATCCTGTTCACGGGTGCCACCGCCAGCATGCGGGGCGGCATTGGCTATGCCGCATTTGCCAGTGCCAAGCATGGCCTGAAAGCCCTTGCCCAGAGCATGGCGCGCGAGCTTGGCCCCAAGAACATTCATGTTGCCCATCTGGTAATCGACTCAGCCGTCGACACGCCTTGGATCAGGGAGCGCTTCGGCGAACGCTTCGACAAGATGCCCGAAGATGCCGTTATGAATCCGAATTCCATTGGCAAGGCCTATGTCAGCATCCACAATCAGGACCGAGATGCCTGGACCTTTGAAATGGATCTGAGGCCCTACATCGAAAAATGGTAACCGACCCGGTTGCAGCAGGAAGTTTCTGAAGGAGACGAACCTAATGGCCAAGAAATGCGAATTTCACTTTGATTTCGGCAGTCCGAATTCCTATTACGCTCATGTCGTAATCCCTGAGATCGAGGAGCGCACCGGAGTCAGGATCGAGTACATTCCGATCCTCTTGGGAGGTGTCTTCAAGGCCACCGGCAATCAGTCACCAGCCATGGCCTATGCAAATATCCCGAACAAAATGGCCTATATGGGAACGGAGACAAGGCGTTTCCTGAAAAAGCACCCGATGCCATTCCAGTCAAATCCAAACTTTCCGGTCAACACGCTCATGCTCATGCGCGGCGCTGTATATGCCAAGCGTGAAGGGTTTCTGCCCGAATATGTCGATGCAGGCTTTCTTCACATGTGGGTCGAGCCCAAGAAAATGGATGATCCCGAGGTTCTCATGAATGCTTTCGCGGCATCGGGGCTTGATGCAAAGGCCATTGCCGAGGGGACTCAAGACCCTGGCGTGAAGGCAGCGCTGATCGCCAACACAGAAGATTCTGTTGCCCGGGGCTGCTTTGGCGCGCCGACATTCTTCTGCGATGATGAAATGTTCTTTGGCAAGGATCAGCTCAGGGACTTTGAAGAAGAAATACTCAGTTAGGATGTAAAGCCATGCGCGTTTTGATCGCTGCCATGTCACATGAGACCAATACGTTCTCGCCTGTGCCCACCAACCTTGAACGGTTCAGCCCGGCATATGGCCAGGATGCCATTGACCGCTCGCGCGGCGGACCGGGCTCACTCTCGGCCTTCATCGATCTGCTGGAAGCGGAAGGGGCGGACATCGTTTGTCCCATTGCGGCTGGCGCACCACCCAGCGGGCCGGTCGAAGCGGCGTGCTATGCCCATATGACCGACACCATATGTGATGCCATAGATGACGATACATTTGATGCTGTTTTTCTGGCCCTGCACGGCGCCATGGTAACTGAGACCCATGATGACGGTGAGGGGACGCTCCTGAAGCGTATCCGCGGCATGCATCCCGACATGCCCATCGCTGTCGCCCTCGACATGCACACGAATTTCTTCCCGGATATGGCCAAAAACGCGACAGTGATATCGGGCTATGTGACCTATCCCCATGTTGATGGCTATGGCACTGGCGAACGTGCGGGTCGCGCCCTTATCAGATCGCTGAAGGGTGAAGTTGATCCTGTCATGGTCTGGGGAAACCGGCCCATGCTGCCCCACGTCATGCGCCAGGGCACCGACGACTTCCCGAACAAGGATCTGCAAGCGCGGGTTCTCGAGATGGAGCAGATGGATGAGGTCCTGAGTGCAACATTGTTTACCGGCTTTCCCCATGCCGACATTGTTAACGCAGGCCTGAGCGCTGTTGTTGTCACTGATGGCGATCAAAAGCTGGCCGAAGAACTGAGGGACGAGCTGCTCGACTTCGCCTGGGACAATCGCGAAGCCTTTGTTTATGAAATCGATGAACTGGACGATTCTCTGTCCCGTGCCGGCGAAATTGCCGCGGAGGCCGAAAATGACGAAACCAGACAGCCTGTTGTTCTTCTTGATCATTACGACAACACCGCATCCGGCGGCACCATGGATTCGACCACCGTCCTGCAGGCTATTCTCGATCAGGGGCTCACCGATGTCGCAGTTGCGGCTATCTTTGACCCTGAAGTCGTCGAACAGATGATGGCGGCCGGGGTGGGTGCAACCATTGATGTCTCTCTTGGCGGCAAAACACCGATGCCGGCGATTCCCGAATCCTGCGATCCCATTTCGCTGACCGGCACGGTAAAGCTTCTGTCGGATGGCCGTTTCAAAGGCCGTGCTGATGGCGGCAGGCAGTCCTACGGCTCAATGGGCCGTTCAGGCGTTCTAAGCTGCGATGGCGTCGACATCATCGTACTCTCCCGCCATATTGAGCCGGTCAGCCTTGATGTCTTCAAATCCATGGGTATTGATCCGACGGAAAAGAAATACCTGATGATAAAAAGCCGCATTCACTACCGCACGGCCTTCGTGCCGATTGCCAAGGCTGTGGTCGAATGCGCTGGCGTCGGCGTCTGCACATCTGATTACAATCAGCTCGAATTCAAGAACGTTCGCCGGCCGATCTTTCCTCTGGATCTCGCCAACGAGTGAACCGGCTCAGCCGATCTTGCGGATAACAGCCATGGCCGTGTCGTGCAGCATTTTAGAAACGTTGGAGATCGTCTGAAGCTGTTGCGAACTGACTGTGCTCGTCACCGGCGCATCATTACCAACGACAAAAGCCCCTGTGGTTCCGGCAGGTTCTGCACTTGAAGGATCCCAATCAGGACTTTGGGCCTGGGTCGGATCGAAGCCCCGGCGCTCGGTTGGATCCCAGTCGGCACTGTCCGCCTGAGTCGGATCAAAATCTGTCCGTTCAGTCGGATCCCATTCTGCGTCGCCTCCTGCAGTTGGTGTCCGTTCAACGGCTTCTTTTTCGGTGGGATCCCAGCCACGGACATCAACCCGTGCTGTGCTTGCCGGTGCCGATGCTGTTCTGCCTTTGTAGGTTCCGTTCCATGCTTCTGCAGATGTGCCCTTCAGGGCGTCACTGATCAGCTGAGTACGGAGAGCTTCGTCGCCGTCACCGTTACCCTTGCCGGCAACAATACCTTTGCGCGCCGCCTCGCGGACAAGCGCGCTCCAGGTCCGCTCAACATCGCGGGGCATGGATGTGGGGTCTCCGCCGGCGTCCAGCTCCTGGGCAAGCCATTTACTCATGGCGGCGAGTGCCGCGTCATAGCTTCTGAGGGCGAGAAAATCGAGATTGCTTTCCCGGTACTGGCTGGTTTGCGCCGCCGCGCTGCCCGTAACGCTGAACAATGTCACTAGTGCCATCGCCGTTGTCAGGATCACTCGTACAAACATGATGTTCCTCCTTTCGGAACGGAATCCGTTGCACCGATATTATTTCACCTCAGCAAGAACGTCCAGGCAGCCCTATTTCATATTCCTGATCGAATTCATGGCGATGTCGTGCGCAGCTTTTGACATATCTGACAATCTCTGGAACCTTCGTGATTCCCGCTGATCATCTTGTGACAATGTATCGCCATCACTGTCCAGGTCGCGTCTATCTGCGGCGCTGTTCCTGGGTGGCCCACCCTTGTAGGTGCCATCCCATCCTTCCACTCGTGCGCTTCCCTGTTCGCCGCCGGTTATGTCGTAGACAAGCCGGTCCCAAATGGCGTCAACGTCTGTGAAGCCGTTGGCTGCAGCCTCCTCGACAAGGGCGCGGTATGCGGCTCTGACATCTGCCGGCCAGATCGGATCACCAACGACAACAACATCAATCGTCTGTGCCACCCATGCGCTCAGGGCTTCGCGCGCCGGCTCATAGGTCCGAAGAGACACAAAGTCGAAATCCGATTCCCGATACTGCACTGCCTGAGCGTCTGCGCTGCCTGCCGAAAAAGTCACCAGCATCATAGCCAGCGCGGCGCCCAGCGTCGTTCTTGCAAACATAGAGAAACTCCTTTCATCGACCTAGCCTCGCACCATTGAATTCGCTCGGCAACCAGCCCTGGATGCGGTTGACTCACACGTCGCATCCTTGTCACTCTCGCGTCAGCACAAAATCTAGGCCTGCGAATATGAACGCGGGGTTTACGAGGGGACAGAAAATGCAAATATTGCCGGTTGATGATCTTGATCCGGAAATCAATGACATCCGTCAGCGCACGGCTGAGATTGTCACAGAACAAGTGATCCCGCTGGAGGATGACTATCGGAACAAGACACCGGATGCGGACAAGACCTACGCCTCCATTCAGGAACGTGTCAAAAGTGAGGGCCTCTGGGCGCCACATCTGCCCGAGGAATACGGCGGCATGGGCATCGGCTTTCTGAAGCACGCCTACATGAATGAAATTATGGCCTGGAGCCCCATGTCATCCGGCATCTTTGGCTGTGCCGCGCCAAATTCCGGGAACCAGACAGTGCTGGTCAAGTACGGCACATTTGAACAGAAGAAGATGTTTCTGGAACCATTGATTGCAGGCGAAATTCAATCTGGATTTTCTATGACGGAACCCAACACTGCAGGTTCGGATCCCCGTTCCCTGCAGACCAAAGCGGTGCGGGACGGTGACGAATGGGTCATCAATGGACACAAATGGTTCACCTCAAACGGTGAGCGGGCAGACTTTTTCATCGTCATGTGTCGCACCGAGGATGACGACGCCGGCCACAACAGTTCCATGACCCAGATCATCGTGCCGAAGAAGACGCCTGGCGTGAATGTCATCAGAAGCGTGCCTGTCTGGGGTAGCGAGGCTGGGAACCACGCTGAAATCAAATATGAAGATGTGCGGGTGCCCATCGACTATCAGCTCGGTTCAAGGGGCTCAGGCCATCAGGCGGCCCAGGACCGGCTCGGCGCCGGCCGTGTCTTTCACTGCATGAACAGCGTTGGTTCCATGTGGCGTGCTTTCGACATGATGTGTCATCGTGCCATGACCCGCGAGGTCCATGGCGGCATGCTCGAAGACAAGCAATTCATCCAGGGCATGATTGCCGACAGTTACATGGATATTCAGGCGTCTCGCCTGATGACCATAAATTGCGCCAAGATCATTGACAGTGGGCGCGACCCAAGAACTGAAATCTCAGCCATCAAGGTCTTCGTGCCAAATGCTTTCCATCGTGTCGTTGACCGGGCGATTCAGGTCCATGGCGCGCTTGGCGTCTCCGGCGATACACCGTTGGCCGCCATGTACCTTGGGGCACGTACGCTTCGGATTGCCGACGGTCCTGATGAGGTCCATCGCGTGCTCATCGCCAAGAATGTGATGGGTCATTACCACGCCGGCCAGAGCTGGGACTTCTCAAGCTAGTCATCGGGGGCGGGAGAAAGCTCATGGCAACGGAACGTCAGCGACAGCACGAAGGCGTGGAAGATGTCCTGGAACAGCACGTGTTCGATCTCGGCCGCCTTCAGGAGTACATGCAAGCCCATGTTGAAGGCTTCAAAGGCGATTTGGCAGTGCAGGAATTCAAGGGCGGGCAATCGAACCCGACCTATTTTCTGGAAGCCGGCGGCAACAGATATGTCATGCGCCGCAAGCCGCCCGGCACGCTCCTGAAATCCGCTCATGCCGTTGATCGGGAGTACAGGGTCATTACCGCCCTGCAAGGCACTGGTGTGCCGGTGCCGAAAACCTATTGCCTGTGCACTGACGAGGATGTCATTGGCACCTGGTTTTTCATCATGGATTATGTCGATGGCCGCGTTGTCTGGGACACACCCATGCCGGATGACGAGCCCGCGATGCGCCGCGGTGTCTACAATTCCATGTGCGAGGCGCTCGCCGCTCTTCACAGTGTCGATTATAAGGCTGTCGGCCTTCAGGATTTTGGCCGCGAAGGTGAATATGTGCAGCGTCAGGTTCACCGCTGGATCAAGCAGTACAAGCTCTCGGAAACGGAACACATTCAGGCGTTCGAAAATCTCATTGAATGGGTGCCGGCGCATTTCCCTGAGGGTGATGAGACCACCATCATTCATGGTGATTTCCGGCTTGATAACGCCATCATCCATCGCACCGAGCCGCGCGTACTCGCCATGATTGACTGGGAGCTGTCGACCCTCGGGCATCCCCTGGCGGATTTCAATTATCACTGCCTGCAATGGTATTTGCCGGAAGGGTTTATGGCGATCGAGAACCTGCCGGAATACGGCTTACCAACGCTGCGCGAACATATCGACAACTACTGCCGTCTGACGAAACGCGACCACATCCCGAACTGGGATTTCTATTCGGTCTACAATATGTTTCGCCTGGCCGCTATTTGCCAGGGCATTGCCGGTCGCATACGGGACGGCACTGCGGCGAGCAAAACGGCGCTCGATTCCGCGGCCCGCGTGCGTCCACTTGCAGAAGGGGCTTGGGCCATAGTCGAGAACATCGAAGCCGGTGGTCACGTCGAGATCTAGATAGGATTAGCCGAGAGATAGCAGGAACCAGGCTTCCCGGGACCTGCCATCCTCATGGCGCACCACCAGCTTGATGGTCCATTGAGGCGAGCCGCCAAGCTCCGAGAAGGGAATGCTGCCCACAATCCCGTCCTGAACAGGATTACTGAGATTGCTGCCGATCCGTTTCCATGACGTTGGCTCCGGGCCAGGCCCGATTTCGATCCAGGCCTCATCAAATTCATCAGCTAGCGCATTGCCATTCACCTGAATGAGCGCATTGGCCTGATCGACCGCCACGCCCGAGATAGAAGCTTCCACGAAATATCCCGCCGGTGTCCGCAGCGCAGCCTGGGCGTCAACAATGCCATAGCCTGAGAACTGATCGACGCCGGGAGTATCCGCATCCCTGGCAGACTGCAGAAGGATTTGTTTGACCTGATCATTGGTCAATGTCGGGTCGCGGGTCAGCAGGAGCGAGGCCACACCCGCAACGATCGGGGCGGCAAAAGACGTGCCGCTGGCCCGGTAATAGCGCCGGTCCTCACCAACATAGTTGGCGCGCTCGACATATTCGACGCCTTCAATGCCCAGCATCGTGTCTGTCGATCTCGCCCTCAGGCTCAAGACTTCAACACCAGGCGCGGCGATGTCGATTTTTGATCCCCAGTTGGAGAATACCGCATGCTTGCCGTCAAGGCCGGTTGCACCGACCGTGATGACGTTATCATTTGCCGCAAGACCGTAACTGTCGACGTTGACGCCCTCGTTCCCCGCGGCAATGACGATCACTGCACCCTTTGAATAGGCGTAGTCGAGCGCCTGTTGCTCGATCATTGTCATTTCCTTGCCACCCACGCTCATTGAGATCACCTGCGCCCCGTTGTCGGCCGCATATACGATGGCTTTTGCAAGGTATGATGCGCGGGAATGGCCAAACGCATTCAATCCCTTCAGCACCATGATCCGGGCATAGGGATTGATGCCGGCGATCCCGAGGCCGTTGTTGGTGTTTGCTGCAATGATGCCGGTTACAATGGTGCCGTGGCCATCATGGTCCCAGGGATTGTTGGTGTTCTCATAGAAGTTCCAGCCAATCAGATCATCGACATAGCCATTGAAATCATCGTCGATGCCGTTGTCAGGCACTTCGCCCCTGTTCAGCCACAAATTCTCCCAGGCTATGTCGAGATGATTCCAGTCAAGGCCAGTGTCAATCACAGCGATGACGACGGGCTGGGGATTGTCGCCAAGACTGAACCAGGCTGAGTCACGGCTGTCATCAAGTCCGACGGCACGAATGGCCCATTGATCTTCATGGCTCTGCCCCCAGCTGCCTTCAGCCGAAAAGTAAGGATCGTCTGGCGGCGACTGAGGCACGGCCTGCTGCTTGTCGCGGCAATAATTGATCTCGACGTTTTCAAGGTCACGGACCTGACTGATCAGCTGATTGACCTGCGATTCCTGCGCATTGGCGTAGGTCACTGTGACGAACGTATTGTTGCCGATCACCAGCGTATCTGACACAAAAGGCTGCAACCCCTGCGGTAACGCGTTGACTAGCGCCGGTGCATTGCCGCCCGCGAAAACAAGGTTCTGGCTGCCGTTCTCGACTGCATCAAGGTTGACCTCGAACACCGGTGTCGTAACGTCGGGTTGACCGCCAGCCTGATAGGGCGTGGATACAAGGCCGTCGTCCTGACCTGCAGAATTGGCCTTTTGAACGGTGCAATCGATCTCGGATTGGCGCAACTTGTAAATCAGGTTTTCGAATTCCTGAATGTCTTTCTCAGAGGTTCTCTTGATCCGGTCCCGTTCATCTGATGCGCCCACTGACCCATAGGCTTCCTGAAGCTCGCTACCCGTGGGCACACGAAAGGTTGTGTCTCTCATTTGGGCAAGCGCTCCCCCGAAATCGCTCGCCGTCGTCAGATCCGTTGTATCAAAATATGCTTCATGGTTTTCAATGAAACTCTGCAACTTCAAGCGGAGCTCCTCAGCCTTGTCGCATGGGCCCGGCGTCCAGTTCGAAAGCGCATTGGCAGGGATAACAAAACTGAATTCGCCCAGCTGATCGGTTGTGCCGATCATCGGGTCCGCTCCTGCACTTGTCTGCGGCCGTAATCCTCTGGCAGGCGCGACAAAATTGCCGCCTGAGCTTCCGGTGCTCGACCAGCTTGTCAAATCACCGCTTTCGAAGCCATCACTGAAGATTTCGGATCCCGCTCCGCCATCTGCAGGCCAGCTGTCAACAGGAAAGGTGGAATTTGATCTATATACGCCGGGGCTGGAAAGAAGGCGCTGGAATGCATCGTCAATCACAACTGGATTGTCCGCCAGGACGAAACCGCTTGGCGCGTCATCTGCCGGTATCGTGACCCCATAGGTGAAGTCGCCACAAGCGTTGCCCGGCACACAACCCAACGGATTCGAAATTTCCGGAAAGTCGAGAGTTAGTTCTGTATCATCAGAATTCCAGTCCAGATCGAAAGCACTTTCGTCCCAAATGCCAGGATTTGACGATCCTTCGCCGCCGAGGCCCCCCGGTCCGCCGGTCGAGTCTCCCCCACGCGTGCTGATTACAGGGCTCGAGTAAATCACCCCTTCTCTGCCGCCCATAATGGGCTGGCCGTCTGGACCAAGTATGGGCCGGTATTCTGGCTGATTGATGCCGCTCAACCGGTCAAGCTCTTCCAGCCGGGATGCACCCTGTATGAAGGCTTCGTCCGCAGCACCTATCGGGACATCTAAGTCCGTTGCCCCGGTGGTCAGCGTCGGATCAATGGTAATTGTTCCGCCCTGACCTATTTCGAACGGGTTGCCTGGGCCCGTTGGTTCCAGTTGATCAAGGATCGACCCCCCGCCGCTCGGAGAAATGGAAGACTCCAGCTGATCGAGAATAGAGCCGCCGTCACCTCCAGGTGTCGACGTGTCAATAGTAATCGTTCCGCCGCTGCCAACGCGATCCCCTGCGCCGTCGGCTTCGATCGTGCCGGCAATTGATACATCGTCATCGCCACTGATGCCATCGGATGGGCTGATCGAAATCGTCCCGCCGTCAGCACCGTTGTCCGGTATTTGGAGCGTGCCGGCGATTGAAATTACGCCGCCGTCGCCGTCACCGCTGTCGCCATCGTCAGAGTCGCGCGAATAGCCACCTCCAGAATCAAGAAATCCGTCCAGAGAAATGCCGCCACCTTCCAATTGATCAAGGATTGAGCCCTGCGACCTCGCCGCTGTGGCAAAAGTTTCACGATCTGGCACGCTTGCAGCGGTGTTGCTCGCAACCAGAGGATTTTGCAACGAGTTCGTCGGGATTGGCAGCGGAACATCAATGGTTGCAGGATCAAAAATCCTGACCATCTGTCCCGGTACGGCGGTTCGGGTTATCGTTCCGTCTGATTGGAGGACGCTCGACTGTGCCTTTACGTAGATGGTCACTGTCGGCACGTCGCGTGGATCATCGCCATCTTCCGGTGGACCTCCGGCGTCTCGCGGATCATCGTCGCGCGGGCAAATTCGTTTCAGTCGCGAAATCTCTGCATCCATGATTCGCGCCCGCTGAACCATTGACTCTGTTTGCGCTTGTGATCGCGATGAGCCCGGCGTCAGAGTATCTCGGACCAGTTCCGCGAGCTCTGCCTCAAGGATGTCGAGCTGCTCGCACGGGCCTCCGGCATCTCGCGGATCATCGCCGTCCTCTGGCGGCGGCGTATCTCTCGGATCATCACCATCGTCTTCGCCAGGGCACAACTCTTCAAGTTCTGCAATACGTTCCCGATTGGAATTGAACTGCTCAGTCAAACGATCAATCTGGCTTTCACCAAGGCCGGAACCCCGCGTAATCAATTGGGTCCCAATGTCGATCTGCTGTTTATTCAACTGTTCCAGCTCATCACACGGCCCTGGCGTGTCACGTGGGTCATCCCCGTCTTCGGGGCGCGGCGTGTCACGCGGGTCGTCGCCGTCATCCTCACCGCCGCTGCTGGGTGGCGGTGTGTCTCTGGGGTCATCCCCGTCTTCAGGGGGGCCACCACCGTCAGGTGGTGGAGTATCCCGGGGATCATCGCCGTCGTCTTCCGGGATCAACGGTGTATTCTCCGGTCCGCCGGTCGTATAGGTGCACCAGGTCGGGCTGTCCTGGCCGATCAATATGTCCGTTTCGCTGGGATCACCGCCAAACCAGCCATAGCTGTTGTCTTCGGGGTCTTCTGCGCAGTTGTCTCTGAGTGGCGGCAGGTCTTTGAGCCTCGGCCTGAGAACATCCAGCTCAATCTTGATGCGGCTCAGTGCCCAGGCCCAGCCGACGACCTGTTCACCATTGGGTCCGATTTCAATAAAGTCTGGCAATACAGGATTATAGAGTGATCTGGCGCCGCAACCGGCTTTTGCCATGCAGGCAAGCAAGGCGGCCTTGGCAGCTATGATCGCCGCCAAAGCATCTTCAGCGACAAAACGGCGGGTCTGGATCGCCTGCAAATCTTCAAAAGCTGAATGCTGGGTCTGGCCCTCTGCATCAAGCGAATCTTGCAGTTGACCAATGCGTGCGGCGCGCTCTTGCCGGATTGTGTCTGAATAGGCCTTGAGATATCGGCCAGCTATCTGTCCAACAGCCGCGAAAGGTCCGCCGCCGCCAGCGCGCTGCGTCCGCAATGCGTTCCGCCAGTCGCCACCGGCTTCATGCAATTCCTTGAGGTTTTGGCCGATGTTGTAAATGTCGGTAAACGTGCTCTTGTCGTTGTTGAAATCTCCGGTAATCGACGGGCCACCAGCGGTTACATCACCGATAGGTGTGGATAGATTAAAATCGCTGCCACCCATGTCCAACATCTCGTTGGTCATGGTGCCGATCGCACTTTCAAAGTCCTTGGTCGCCTCGTAGGCACCATCGATGTTGGTCAGAAATTCAAGGAACTCCGTCTCACTGATTTGCGACGGATCTTTCGACAGAAAGTCCTGGAGCGCCGAAGCAACGCTTGCAATATCCAGCAACAAGCTGCCCATGTTGTGCAGAAAGCTGTGTACGCCCTGGGCCAGCTCTGCATTACCAAGATTTTCGGCAGTTGTAATGCTGGCTTCTGTATTGGCTTCGAGATGTTCTAACGCTGCAGCATTGGCCATGCCAAGGTAGTAGAGCATCGCTCTGAGCATAACTTGCGTTGAATGCAGATCCTGCAGCAGCATGCCGGCCCACTCACAGTCCAGTTCCGGGCATTCCATGCCCTGGCAAACCGCGCCGAAGGCAACCACAGCATCCGCGCTCGAAATAATGTCTGTTAGATCTGCGACGCCACTTTGGAAGCGGGCGTCGGGCTCGAAGCGAGGCATGGGCCCATCTTCATCACCACTCCCACCCGTGGGTGCGCTGATCTGGGCATACTGCCGGGCCGACGGATACAGTATTTTCCTCAGAAATTCGGGTATTCTTCGGGGGACCGGCGTGGAATTTCCGGCTCTGCCCTCGGCAACCAGAGAATCCGACAGGCTGTCTGCCAAAACCTGAGGAAGAGCTGCACTGAGATTTGCCGTGATCTGAGGCGAGGCGGCGACCGACCGTTGGCCATAGCCGCCCGAACTGAACAACAGGAATACAAGCAAAAGAAACGGTGCTACGGCCACAGGCCAAACGCGACGCATACGAACTCCTCAGCAACGGGATTCACCCGAGGTTGAGCTTAGGTGAGCAAATCTCCTCTGTGAAGAGCGTTGAGCCACCGCTCATCACTTTTGGGTGAACTCCGCCCGCCAGCTGGCAATGGCGTCGCCGATTTCGTCGGGGCTATCCTCCTGCAGGAAATGGTTACCCTTGACGGTCACTTCCTGCTGATTTTTCCAGGAACGGACGAACTCGCGCTGATGACCGACCAGAATCGCACCGGGATCCGCATTTATGAACAGTTTCGGTATTTCTGTTTCCGCCATATAGGCGGCATAGTCATTGACGATTTCAACCACATCGCCAGGCTCCCCGCCGAGCGGCAACTCTCGCGGCCAGGTCAGCGTCGGTCGCCGATCTTCACCGCCGGCTTCAAAGGGACGCCGGTAGACGGCCATTTCCTCGTCGGTCAGCCCGCGCAGCACAGATCCCGGCAACACGCGTTCAACGAACATGTTTTTCTCAATGATCATGCCTTCTCCGGCCTCGGATCGAAAACCTTCAAAGATCTGGGTCGCAGCCGGACTCCACTCAGACCATTCCAGCGGCCTGACGATGGCTTCCATATAGGCGATTCCAACTACCTCATCAGGATGCCGCCTGGCCCAGTCGAAGCCAAGGGAAGATCCCCAGTCATGAATAACAAATGTAACATTTGAAGTAACGCCAAGCTCTACGAGCAGCGCATCGAGATATTCGCGATGTTCGACGAAGCGATAGCTGCCAGGTCCTGAATCATCCAGTTTTTCCGAGTCTCCCATACCGATCAGGTCCGGCGCGATACAGCGACCCTGGTCTGAGAGGTGCGGCATGATATTTCGCCAAAGGTACGAAGACGTCGGATTGCCGTGCAAAAACACAATCGGATCGCCTTCACCCATTTCCACATAGGCCATTTTCTTGCCTTTTACGGTTGCAGATGTCTTTGGGTGTTCCCTGGCAGAAATCGCCATGTCATTGAGCTCCCTTGGTCTTTTGTGATCTCGAGCTTCAAGTATGCCGCCGAGGTGCAGCCATCGCAAGTCGGCACCATTTCCGTTAATGTGGGAGAAAGGTTTCAAAGGTTAAAGTAGCGGTCATGATGAACAGACCTGTGCCCAAGCCCGTGTCGAAAATATTTCTCTCAGCGTCCCTCGGTGTATTTTTCCTTGCCGGCGGCTGCGCCACCTATGACGGTGCTGGCGGCTACTATTATCCGGATCCCGATCCATACGTTTACTACCCAACCTATGATGACTACTACTATCCCCCTTCCAATAATTACGGATCCTATGGCTACGGCGATCGTCGCGGCAAAGGAAAACGCGGTGGTGGGCGCAGACACAATCGTGGCGGTGGCGGTGGTGGTGGAGGCGGCGATCACGGCGGAGGAGGTGGCCACGACGGCGGCGGTGGCGGAAGACAAGGCGGCGGCAGCGGCGGCGGCGGTGTTGATAACGGATCGGGCGGCGGTGGCGGCGGCAGACGCGGCGGTGGTCGAAGGCACCGCAGAAGCGACAACGACAGCGGGTCAAGCAGCTTTGACCTGAGTAGCCTCCCCGATGACAGCAACGTCAGAAATGCGTCCCCCGGCGAAGCGCTGGGCAGTTCATCGACGACAGTGACAAGCACGCCGCCAACCCGACAGAGATCAGCCCGCAGGTCCAATCAGACTTCAAGCTCTGGCTCAACCGCGTCAGGCTCTTCGTCGACCACAACAAGTGCACCCCCCGAACGGAACCGGCAACGCGCCGGCAATCGCAGTGGCGGCAACACTTCAGTTGCCTCCAGCGGATCAGGCCGGCCGGCAAGAACTGGCTACAGGAGCGGATCGGGATCAGGTTCTGTGACAGCTGGCGGCGGCGGCAACCGTGGTTCCGGCAGACGCGCACGGCGCAATCGGCAAAACTAGGTCCGTCTTTCCAGGAAGCTTTATCCGTTGAACGCTGGCCGTTCCATGCAACGTGTCAGCCAGGCATCCACATTCGGCACCGCTGACATGTCCAGCTGGCCCATCCTTGCCCAGGAAAGAACCGACGCCACATTCAGATCGGCGACGCTGAACTCGCCATCAAGCAGATAGTCCCTGCCTTCAAGAGCGTCATTCAATACCGCAAGGGGCTTTTGAAGCGCTTCTTCTCCCGCTTCCGCCAGTTCCCGCGCCATCCACAGGCTGCGCGCAGCCCGTGATCCAGCCACGCCATAAAGCTTCATTTTCGCCATTGTTGTCTCGCCTCGTGCCTTTGTGCTGTCTTCTCTATTCTACTACCGCGGCGTAGCCTTCGTGCCAATAATCTCATCAGCTTCCAGCTGATCCAGTTCCGTTTCGGTGAACTGAAGAAGCCGGCTCAACACTTCCCGTCCATGCTGGCCCAATGTTGGTGACGGCCATTGAATTGCCAGAGGTGCCTCTTCGAACCTGTAGGGCGCCGATCCGTTGGGCGTGAGGCCGACATGCTCGCGATCAAGATACTGCCACATGCCTCGGGCTTCGAGCTGTCTGTCGGTCAGGAGGTCGCGGGATGTCTGCGCCGCACCCGCTGACACGCCTGCGGCCTGCAGAATCATCATGCCTTCTCTTTTGTCATGGCTGGATGTCCATGCGGAGACGAGCTTGTTGATTTCAGCTTCCTGAGCTTTTCTTTCAGTCTCTGACAGATCTGCATCGCCACCGATTATACCAGCAAGGGCCTTCCACTCATCGTCCGAACTGACACTGATGGTAATCCACTCGTCCTCACCCAATGCCGGGAAGACACCGCATGGCGCCCGCGTGGCGTGAGTGTTTCCGTTGCGCAATGGTGCCTTGCCGTTCATCGACTGGTCGATAATGCCATGGCTGGCAAAGGGAAACAGGCACTCGACCTGCGCCAGATCCAGATTCTGGCCCTTGCCGGTGCGCTTCTTGTACCAAAGCGCAGTCAGCAGGGCCGAAGCGGCATTGAGGCCGGCAATGGAATCGCCGTAAGCCACATGCTGCATGGTTGGCGGATCGCTCTCAAAACCGGTCAGATGCGGCAGGCTTGAGGCCTGTTCCACGGTCGAGCCGTAGGCCCTATGGCCGGCAAAGGGGCCTGTTGTACCGAAGGCCGGCATTGAAAGCATGATGAGGCTTTCGTTCTCCTGCTTCAGCTCCTCATAGGTGAGCCCCAGCTTCGGCATGACATTGAGCGCGTTGTTCTCGAGCAGCACATCTGAAATCTGCACGAGACGCTTCAGGATGTCCTTGCCTTCTTCGCGCGTCAGATCAAGCGTGATACCATGCTTGTTACGGTTCATGCTGTTGAAGGCCGCAGCTTTTTCGACCTGATTGGCCGCAATCATCTCCGGCGTTGCTTCCCAGCCCCGCCACCAGTCGAAGTGCTGGCAGGCTTCTACCTTGATCACTTCAGCCCCAAGATCAGCGAGATGCCGCCCGGCCAAAGGACCCGACCAGCCCATAGACAGATCAAGAACGCGGATGCCTTTCAGGAACTCTGCTTTGCCACTCATGACGCCGCTCCTGCTACCGCTGAACCCAGCTTTTCTGCCAGAACTTCGTCGGTGTGCTGGCCAAGTCTTGGCGCATGCCCCCCGTCCCTGGGCGGCGTCTTGAACAGCCGAAACGGTACTTGCGGCACTTTGAAGTCCGGCAGATCAGGATGTGAGACATCGACGAACGAATGCCGCTCTTTGAACTGAGTGACATCGAAAAGCTCTTCCATGTTCGGCACCATGGCAAAGGGGATGCGCGCCGCCTGACCCTCGATGGCCCACTCTTCCGACGTTTTGGCAAGAAGTGCGGGCTGGAATATGGGGTCGAGTTCATCAGCATGCTGAAGACGTTGCGGTGCGGTCTGGTACTTCTCTTCCTGAAACAGTTCAGGCTTGCCGATCAGCTGGCAGAACGAACCCCATTGCTGCGGTGTCAGCGTCGTTATGCCGATCCAGCCATCCTTACAGGGGTAGATCCCGGCTGGATAGGTCGGCCGAAAGCGGTTGATACCAAGCCGGGGCAGGCGGCTTGGCGCGTCCGGATAATAGGACGCCGAAACTGCGCCGGTCTCGGTCAGGCAGAGGTTTGCTTCATAAATGCTGACGTCAACATGCTGTCCTCCGAGCCCGGCATCGCGACCAAAAAGCGCGCCCATGGTTCCAACATAGGCTGTGTTCCCGGCGGTAAACTGGGACTGATACCCCGTAGGTGTCAGCGGCGGACCTTCTTCGGTCCCGATGCTCTGGGTGACGGCGCTGAGTGCATGGATCACGGGATCGCTGCCATTGTAATCGCGGAAGGGACCGCTTTGCCCGAACCATGTGAGCGAAGTCATGATCAGATCACTCTGAGAGGCGACAAGTGTTTCATAGTCCAGCTTTGTCCCGCTGCGCTCTCCGGGCTCGGCGCTCTCTATGACAACATCGGCAGAAGAGATGAGATCAACAATCTGCTGCTCGTCATCTCGATCAGACGCGTTCAGTGCCACGCTCCGCTTGTTTTGATTGAGATAGGCGAACATGCCGCTTTGTTCCGGGGGTGGGGCATCATCGTAAAGCGGGGCCAGCCTGCGGGCTGGGTCGCCAGTCTCAGGCATCTCGATCTTGATGACATCTGCACCATAGTCTGCAAACAGTTTTGCCGCGTATGGTCCCGCTACACCCTCTGACATATCGATGATAGTCAGATCTTCCAACGCCCGGTCGCTCAATTCGCCCCCCTGTCGTGGCTGTCGCATTCGCCCTGTTTTTTGGCCCCGAAGTTTCGGCAAAGCGAGCCATCTTGGCAATCTCTTTTGCAGAACGGTCCGGCTTGCCTATGATATGGCCTATGAAGTACAGGGATTTTGGCAGCACGGGCCTTGAAATATCCGGGATTGTCTTCGGCTGTGGGGCTGTCGGCGGCATCCTGATCAATGCTGATGACGACACCCGGCGTGCGGCGGTCCGGCGTGCCCTGGATGCCGGCATTAACTGGTTCGACACCGCGGCAAGCTATGGTCAGGGCCGTTCAGAGGAGGCACTGGGCTGGCTGCTCAAAGAAGTCCCCGAAGACCCCTTTGTATCCACTAAATTCTCCATTGATACCCGTGACTTGAGCGATATTGCCGGGCAGATCGAGCAGAGCCTGGAAGCCAGCCTCGCCCGGTTGCAACGCTCCTCCGTCACAGTTCTGCAGCTGCACAACAGGCTTGGCTCTGAAACCAATGGCCGGACGCTGAGCGTCCATGATGTCCTGCGGCCGGGAGGCGTTGCTGACGGTCTGGATCGCCTGGTTGAAAAAGGTCTGACCAGCCATATGGGCATTACGGCCCTGGGCGAAGCGTCATCCTGTATCGAAGTGATCGGATCAGGACGTTTTCAATCTGCGCAGGTCTATCACAACCTGATCAATCCGACGGCTGCAAGGGCTGTGGCTTCAGGTTTTCAGGGTCAGCGATTCGATGGCATCCTTGAAGCTTGTGCGGCTGCCGGGGTTGCAGCCATGAACATCCGCGTCTTCGCTGCCGGTATCATTGCGACAGATGAACGGCATGGCCGGGAATCGCCCCTGACCGCGGGCACATCAGTCGACCTTGATGAAGCCCGCACCAAAGCAGTTCTTTCGGCAATTCCCGAATTCGCAGACCAGAGGGCCGCCGCTGCCATCCGGTTTGCCCTCGCAGATGAACGTCTTGCCTGCGTGATATTTGGGCTTGCTGAGCTCGACCACCTTGAAACGGCAATCGGTGCTGAAGCTGAAGGCGCAATGCCTGAAGCAGCTTTGATCGCGTTGCAAGAGGTCTATCAGCATCAGTTCGGGAGCCTCTGAGGGCATGATCAGAAATTCAACATTGATGATCAGCCTGCTGGTAACCCTTCTGGTAACCTTGGGGATGTCTTTCAGCGCATCGGCAAGCGAGCCGCGGCACGGATTCTCTCTTTTCGGCATTCTTGAATTGGCCGAAGATTTCACTCACTTCACCTGGGTTGATCCGGATGCGCTGAAAGGTGGCACGATGAATTTGGCGTCTGCGGACGGCAGCTACGATAACCTGCATCCGTTCATCCTGAGAGGCCGCAACGCTGCCGGTATCGACAACATCTATGACCGGCTGATGGAGCGGAACATTGATGAGCCATCGGCCCTCTATGGCCGTATAGCCGAAACCATCGAAGTTGCGGATGACTTCGCCTGGGCAGAATTTGTCTTGCGTCCTGAAGCCAGATTTCACGATGGTGTCGCCATGACCGCTTCCGATGTCAAATGGACGTTCGATATGTTCAAGGAAGTAGGATCACCGCTGATAAGAATGTCCTATCGCAACATTGAACGGGCAGAAATCAGGGACGAGCGGACAGTCAGGTTCTATTTTTCAGATCTTGGCCGTGAATCCACGGCGGCGATTTCTCTGATGACCGTATTGCCTCGCCATTACTGGGCAGATCGTGAATTCGACAAGACCACGCTTGAGCCGCCCCTTGGTAGCGGTCCCTATCGCATCAGCAAGCTGGACGCCGGACGCAATCTGACCTATGAGCGTGTTGAAGACTATTGGGGTAAGGACCTGCCGGTTAACCGTGGGCGTTACAATTTTGATTACATTCGCTATGACTATTTTCGCGATCTCATCATCATGCGCGAGACATTCAAAGGTGGCGACAGCGATTTCAACATGGAGTTTGTCGCCAAGGACTGGGCCAATGCCTACAATATCCCCGCCCTTGAACGCGGCCATCTTAAGAAAGAGATCGTAACCCTGAAGTCGCCCAGGAATGGCGACCAGATTGCCATCAATATCCGGCATGGGCGGTTTCAGGATCGCCGCGTCAGGGAAGCATTGAATTACATTTTCAATTTTGAACTCAGCAACAAGATACTCTGGTGGGACTGGTATGATCGGACTGTCAGCTACTTCCATGGCTCCGTGCTGGCACACTCTGGATTGCCCGAAGGAAAAGAACTGGCACTGCTGGAGCCCTTTCGCAGCGTTCTTGATCCACGCCTGTTCACCGACCTTTATGCTCCGCCCAAGGCGTCCGAAAATTTGCACAGCCGCGACCGTCTCCTGAAGGCGACCGAGCTTCTGAACGAGGCCGGCTGGCATATTCGCGATGGCTGGCTCCATCATGATGAGACGGGGGAACGGCTGACCGTCGAGCTCCTTTCCAACTTGCCAGCGCGCGAACGGTTGTTGATTCCCTTCGCACAGGAGATGCGGAAAGTGGGCATCGACGCCGTTGTCCGCAGTGTCGAACAGAACCAGTACAACGAACGGATCAACAACTTTGATTTCGATCTGATTGTGCTTCGCCGCATCATGTCGGCGACGCCTGGCATCGAACTCAGAGATGACTTTTCGTCAGCTGCCGCCGATCAGCCCTATTCGGACAACATTTACGGCATAAAGAGTCCAGTCGTGGACTTCCTGGTGGACAGCATTATCGGGGCCAGCTCTCAGCAAGAGTTACTGGACTCACTGCATGCATTGGATCGCGTCCTTCTTTGGGAATTCTACATGATCAATGGCTGGGTCAGCCCAGGCTACCGCGTTGTCACCTGGGACAAGTTCGGCAGGCCGGATGCATGGCCCGACTATGGTCTCGGTTTCCCTCACAGCTGGTGGCTTGATCCGGTGAAGGAAGCCATAATAGAAAACGGCGCAGACCAGGCTGACGAAATTGTCCAGCAGGAAGCTGCGATCAAGTAATGTCAGAAATCACACTCGCGCCTGTTACAGACGAAAACGAGGCAGATGTCATCGCACTGGCCGTGAGTGAAGATCAGAAGTCCTATGTTGCCTCCAACCAGCGCTCGCTCGAACAGGCCGAGGCCGATAGCGGTGCCTGGCCACGGGCCATCCTGGCCGATGGCGTGCCTGTGGGCTTTGTCATGCTCCACGACGAGACATTGCTCAAAGAACCTGAAGTGGCGGGCTACATCTATCTCTGGCGAATGATGATTGATGCCCGCCATCAGGGGAAGGGATACGGTTCCGCGGCGATGAAAGCCGTTGCCGATTATGCCCGCACGAGGCCGGATGCCACCAAGATTGTATCAAGCTATATTGAGGGCGATCACAGCGCCGCCGGTTTTTACGAACGAGTCGGATTCAAAAAGACAGGCGAAATTGTCGGCGGCGAAACAGAGATTGAACTTATTCTCTAAAGGCAGCCTCTAAAGGCGGGAGAGACTATGACAGTAGAGGTGACCGAGGCGGTCAGATACGAAGTTAAGGGCGACATAGCCGTCGTCACCATCAATCACCCGCCGGTGAACGCCCTTGGCGTGCCGGTGCGCACTGGCATTCCCCTGGCTGTCGGGCTCGGCATTGACGATGATGAGGTCAAGGCCATTGTCATTATCGGTGAGGGACGCGGCTTCATCGCAGGTGCCGACATTCGCGCCATGGACTCAGGCCAGCAAGCTGACAGCCAGACACAGGCGACTGAACCGGCTCAGCCGGCGCAACCGGTTCCTTCTGCTCAGAATGTCGTGGAAGCGTCACCAAAACCTGTGATCGCGGCCATTCATGGGTTTGCATTGGGTGGCGGCTACGAAATTGCACTCAGTTGCAACTATCGAGTGGCGCTCACCTCGGCGCGCGTGGGGCTGCCTGAAATTCTGATCGGCATCCTGCCCGGCGGTGGTGGCACGCAACGTCTGCCGCGCCTCATCGGTCCATCAAAGGCTCTCGACTGCATACTCTCCGGGCGTCACGTGCCAGCTCCTGAAGCGTTCGAAATGGGCATGGTTGATGCCCTGATCGATGCAGATGATGACCTGCTTGAAGGTGCCATCGAATTCGCCCACAGAGTCGCTGACGTGCGACCCCTGCCGATTATCTCCGAACGCACCGATATGGCGGCTGAAGCAGACCAAAATCCAGGTCTCTTCGACGACATTCGCGCCCGCCTTGAACGTACAGCCAAGAATCAGATTGCGCCCCAGAACTGCCTGCGCGCAGTAGAGGAAGGGATCAGGCTTCCGTTTCCGGATGCAATGCGACGGGAGAGAGAGCTCTTTAGCGAGCTGGTGGGATCGGATCAGGCCTTCGCCCTTCGCTATGCATTCTTTGTCGAGCGCGAGGCCGCGCGCATTCCTGACATCCCTGCGGATACGCCGATCCGAACCATAGACACTGTCGCTGTCATTGGCGGGGGCACCATGGGCAGCGGCATCGCTATGGCGCTCGCCGACGCAGGTGTTCCGGTACGACTGATGGAGAAGGACGCGGGCGCGCTGGAAAATGCGATGGCCAGAATTCGTGAGACCTATCAGGTGTCGGTTACGCGCGGCAGCCTGCCCGAGAGCGAAATGAAACAGCGTGTAGCACTTATTCAGAGTGTCGCTGAATACAGCGAAATCGCTGACGCCGATCTCGTCATCGAGGCGGTGTTCGAGGATATGGATGTGAAGAAGGAAATTTTCGCAGCCCTCGATGCGAACATGAAGCCGGGAGCCATTCTTGCCACCAACACGTCAGCGCTCGACATCGACGAGATTGCCACGGCTGTGTCCAGACCCGGCGACGTCATCGGCACTCACTTTTTCAGCCCCGCCAATGTCATGCAGCTACTTGAGGTCGTCCGGGGCGCCGAGACCGCCCCCGACGCAGTTGCTACCCTCATGACTTTTGGCAAACGAATGGGCAAGGTGCCTGTGGCCTGCGGTAACTCTGACGGCTTTGTCGCCAACCGGAGCCGCGGCCCCATGACCAATGAGGCCAATATCCTGCTCGAAGAAGGGGCTTTGCCCCAGGACATCGATCGCGTCATGACCGACTTCGGTTTTCGCATGGGCCCCTTCGCTGTTGCCGATCTGGCGGGCGGCGATATCGGCTATGCCATTCGCAAGCGCCGTGAAGCCGACGATCCAGGCGCAAGACAGTTGCCGATCGCTGACAGGCTGGTCGAAATGAACCGTCTCGGTCAGAAAACCGGTGCCGGCTGGTACCGTTATGAGGAAGGGAGCCGAACGCCCTTACCCGATCCTGAGGTGGAAGCGCTGATCCGCGAAATTGCGGGCCAGTCGAATGCCAGGCCCCGTGAATTTTCTGACGAGGAAATCCTGCGTCGGCTCCTCCTGGCTTCCGTCAACGAAGGCTGCCGCATTCTTGGCGAAGGTGTTGCCTATCGGGCAAGCGATATCGACATCATGTGGCTCTATGGATTTGGTTTTCCGCGTTACCAGGGCGGTCCCATGTACTGGGCCGACCAGATCGGCGTCACTGATGTGCTGGCACAGATCGAAGAATGGGAAAGCGAGCTCGGCTCGCGCTGGGCGCCCGCTCCCTATCTGAAAGAACTCGTCCGGTCAGGTAAAACGCTGCGTCAGGGCTAGACTGAGCCGCACTCAGCCAATTGCATCGACAATGGCGGCGACGCCGTTCCGCATCGGGTCCGTCACGGGAAGCCCCATCTTGCGGTTCAGTCCTTCCATATATTCTGCCGCCGTGTCTGCAGACAGGGCCGATGTATTGACGCAGATCCCGATACAGACAGCGACCGGGTTGGTCAGTCTCGCAGCGCGCTCATTCTCCTTGATGCACTGCATGATGCCGGGCAGCGGCTGATCCGGCAGGCCCCGCATGTGATTGCGCGTCGGTTCGTGACAGAGAACCAGAACGTCTGGCTGTGCGCCGTGCAGAATGCCCAGGCTGACACCGGCGAATGACGGATGAAAGAGCGAACCCTGGCCTTCAATCAGATCCCAGTGATCATCCGCATTGTCCGGGCTGAGAAACTCCACCGCGCCCGAGATGAAGTCAGCCACAACGGCGTCAACTGGCACACCTGATCCGGCAATGATGATGCCGCTCTGTCCGGTGGCTCGGAAATCCGCATCCATGCCCCGCGATTTCATTTCCCGTTCGAGAGCAAGGGTGGCGTACATTTTGCCGACGGAACAATCAGTGCCCATCGTCAGCAGCCTTTTTCCGGACCGTTTTGTGCCCTTGCCGGTGTCGAAAGTCATGCTGACATGCCGGACGTCAAATAGTTCGCGATCGCATTTCTCGGCAGCAATGCGAATAGCCTCATTGTCTGAAAGTCTTGAATGCATGCCGCTGACAATGTCAAGACCAGCTTCGATAGCGGCGACGATAGTAGCGGTCCAGCTCTCGGCCAGGATGCCTCCGGCATTGGCGACGCCAATGACAAATGTCCTGGCGCCCTCAGACAATGCTTCATTGATGGTGAGATCAGCGAGCCCGGTGTTTCCCTTGCAGCCGGGCAATCGCATCTGACCCACACACTGTTCTGGTCGCCAGTCGACAAGCCCATGAGCAGACTTGATGGCGAGGTCATCACGTGCGTCACCAAGGAACAGCAAATAGGGCGGTGTCATCGGCATCTGTAGTCTCCGGTTGACGAAACTACTAGCATGGATCAGCTCATGTAAGGATTGCATTTCGGCGTCGGCACATGTGAAGCTGCACGTTCGTGTGTGTGTGAAAGTTGCAGGGGGATAGAGAAAAGTGAACGGCAAAGTTGGATTTTCGATTGTTGCGGCGCTACTTGCGGGCCTTCTGGTCAGTTGCGGTGAAGAGCAGGAAACCGACGGCGAAGCAACCGGCTACACCGTTGACTGGCTTGTGCCGCCTTCCCATTTCCACGGCATTCACGGTCTTGCCTTTGATGCCGATGACAATCTTTACGCTGGCAGTGTTCTGGGCCAGCGGGTCTACAAGGTCGATCCTGACACCGGCGAAGTCGAGGTCTTCATCGACCGCCCTGAAGGCATGGCCGATGATCTTGAATTCGGACCCGACGGCACACTCTATTATACATCGATATCTGTCGGCACTCTTCGCGCACGAGCGCCCGACGGCACCATCCGCACCATCGCCGACGGTCTTCCTGGCACAAACTCCGTCGCACTAAATGCCGAAGGGCGGCTTTTCATGGGCCAGGTCTTTCAGGGCGACGTCATGAACGAGGTCAATCCTGAAACCGGCGAAGTCCGGGTCATCAACGAAGGGATCGGCGGCCCCAATGGATTTGATTTCGGGCCTGACGGACATTGGTACGGCCCGCTCTGGTTCAAAGGACAGATCGTTCGTGTCGACGTCGAGAGCGGCGAGATCACCCCCATTGTGGAGGGGCTCGCCATACCCGCAGCTGCCAACTTTGATTCGCATGGTAATCTCTATGCTCTTGATACCCATGAAGGCCATCTTCTCCGCATCGATGTCTCGGACGGCAGCTATGAAGTTGTCGCCACTCTTGATCCCGCTCTCGACAATCTCGCCGTAGACTCCCGTGACCGGGTTTTCGTGAGCAATATGGCTGACAATGCAATCTACGAAGTTGACACAGACACAGGCGAGATCCGAACTGTTGTCAAAGGCCAGCTCTCCGTCCCTGCTGATATCGACATCGGCTTGGAGAATGGCCGCGAAGTTCTGTACCTCGCAGATGTGTTCGCTCTCAGGAAGATCGATGTGCAGACAGGGGAGGTTACACTCCTCGGGCGTGTCCATCATGACGAAATCGAATATCCCGTCAGCATTTCAGCACGCCAGGGCGTCCTTCATCTCGCATCCTTCGGCGGTCCAATTCAGGTCGTCGATGCGGTAACAGGTGAGCGTCTCGACACCATCGGCGGTGTCGCCCTGGTGAGCGATATTATCTCCGGCGCAGATGCTGCTGTCTACGCGCTCGATCCTATCGAAGGGCGCTTGGTCCGCATCGCCACGGCCTCGGAAGCAGGGGTCGCCACAGTTGTAGATGGCCTGGCAGGACCTTTCAGCCTGACAGCGGGGCTTGCCAATGATGTCTTTATCTCAGAGGCCTTCGCCGGCCAGATCAGCCATGTCGATCTCGACACCGGCGAACGCACGGTCATCGCGACAGGGCTTGCGCAGCCTGAGGGGCTCGACGTGCTGGCCGATGGCCGGGTCGTGGTTGCCGAAGTCGGTGCGCGGGCCGTCAGCATTGTTGATCCTGCCACTGGCACCGTCGAGCGCATCGCCGAAAACCTCGAAATCGGCCTACCCGCTGCGGGCCCGGTGCCGGAACCCAACCTCATGACAGGGGTGGCGGCCAGTTACACAGGCGAAATATATGTGACTTCGGACTTGAGGACAGCGATCTATCGATTGACTCCACCTCTCGAGTAGCCACTTCTGAATATGCGCCAAATTTCTTGGTAATTCACCACATCTGCCGCTGAGAGCGGCCTGGAATCGGCAGAAATCTGCGGTTTTTCCATCTGGCACAAAGCTTGCTTCTCCTTGGGACAGGAAGCGCACGGCCCCGCGAGGCAGTGCGCACAAACCGTCGTGGGGAACCGAAACCGTGATTTCAAACTACGTCATGGTGGCCATCCGGAATGCCCTCAAGAACCGGATGCATCTGATCGTCAATGTGCTTGGGCTTACCATCGGGCTTTCAGGCTTCATCTTCACGCAGATCCTTGTCGAGTATGAGGAGACCCATGACAAATTCTTTGAGAATGCCGATCGCACCTATGGTGTCTATCTCAGGATAAGGCCGGACATCGGATTCAACGTGAGCACCACGATGGGCGTGCAGACCGCGCTTGCGCCGCTAATGGCAGCCAATGTCGAGGGAATTGACGCAATCGCACGTTACGACTCCCAGGAAGTCGTCATTGGCGAGGGGTTCGACATCGTCTACCGCAATCTGCAGCTCGTGGACCCAGCTTTTTTTGAAATTTTCGACTTTGACTTCCTGGCCGGCGATGCAAGCCAAATGGATGAGCCCGGCAATGTTCTCCTTAGCCGGTCCATGGCAAATACGATCTTTGGAACCGATGATGCTGTCGGCGAGACTTTGGTGGTCAACGCCAAAAACACACTTCAGGTTACAGGCGTGTTTCGCGACGTGCCGCTAAATTCCCACTTCCAGTTCAGCATCGCAGGCGATGCGGGGTTCGACATTGTAACAAACATCAGGACCTATATGAATATCCAGGGAATTGAGGTTTATGAAACCTGGGACAATCTCGACGGAAGCTACAGAACCTATGTCATGCTGCCAGCCGACGGCGAAGTCGACGCCATAACTGCAGAATTTCAAGAACTGATGATGGCCACTGCTCCCGATTACTTTTCTGACTTTGTCGCAGGCGTTGGTCTTCGTCCTCTCGCGGCCATGAACAATTACATGTGGGAGACGACAAACATCCCGATGCTACCGGGGCTACAGGTGTTCGGTCTCGTATTGTTGCTGATCGCTGTCCTCAATTACATGAACCTTGCCGGTGCCAAGGCGCTTCTGAGAAGTCGGGAAATCGGCATGCGGAAAGTCGCTGGCGCCACGAAGTCTGCGCTGATTACCCAGTTCGTGCTCGAAGCCATACTCGAATCTCTGGTCGCACTTATCCTGGCCGTGCTGGTCATCAGCTGGGCTGTACCGGAATTCAACGCCGCTGCCGGAAAGGCACTGCCATTCAATGTCGTGTCTGATTTCGCAAATATTGCATGGCTGGCAGCAATTGCGCTTGGCGTTGGAATTAGCGCCGGGCTCTACCCTGCCTGGGTCTTATCGAGCCTCAGGACCGTCGGCGCATTGAACGGCATAGCCACTTCCGGAAGAATTGGCCGGCTGGTCTCCGGCATCATGGTTTCTCTGCAGTTCACTTTTTCAATCACTCTTATTGTCGCCGCGACCATTGCGTTCGCCCAGGATAATCATAGTCGGAATCTTGAGCGGGGCTTTGATGATTCAAACATCCTCCTGATCGAAAGGTTCTTCGAAGCTGATGTCAGGGAGATCAGGGATCAGCTGAAAGCTGAAATAGAGCGTATTGAAGGTGTCCGGCATGCGGCCTACTCAAGCCGAACGCCTTATTCGGGTGGTTTCTCATCCGGCTTTTACAGAACCGCCGATGGCGGGGTGGAATCGAATGTCGTCCTCAACCGCTATGCGATAGATGATGACTTTCTTGGCCTTTACAATATTCCATTGCTGGCCGGGCGTAACCTGTCAAGTGACATTTCGAACGATGTTCAGGATGAGGAATTTGTCAGCTATTTAGAAGGTGCTGATGACAGCGAGGAAGAAGACGAAGTCACGGAGGCCAACGCTGTCCTTTCGCGGCTTGCCGTCAAAGAGATGGGATTTCCGTCCCCTGCAGATGCCATCGGCCAGGTTCTCATGAGCTACGATGGCGAAGACAAGCTGGTATCCGTTCTTACCATCGTTGGCGTCACCGAGGACTATCACTATTCCGCCGGGCTGACCGAAATGCAGCCGCTGGTTTTCGAATACACAAAGTCCAGATTTTATGCGCTTAGCGTTGAATATGATCCCGGAAGGATCGATCATGCCGTCAGCGAAATTGATCGAATATGGCTTGAACAAGTACCCACAAGGCCCATTGAGCGCACCTTCCTGGCTGATCGAAAAATCGCGTCTGAAGAGCTCTTTAATGGCATCACCCTTGGCATAATTGTATTCTCGCTGCTGGCGACGCTCGTGGCCTGCATTGGGCTCTACGCCCTCTCGGCCTTCCTTGCCGAACGCCGTACCAAGGAAATCGGCATCCGCAAAGTGATGGGCGCTACCGTGCCGAACATCATGGGTCGCCTGACCTGGCGTCTTGCCATGCCGGCCGCCTGGGGCTGTCTTATTGGATTGCCGCTCGGTTACTTCATTGCAGACATGTCCGCCCAGTTCGTATCGGATCGCGTTCCATTAAGCCCGCTCTTCTTCATCGGGCCGGCAATCCTGATCATTGCCATCGCCTGCCTGACCGTTGCGGCACACACCGCACGTGTCAGCCTCGCCCATCCCATTAACGCGCTCAGATACGAGTAACTGCAGAGGAGATATCGCGATGTTTTCAAATTACGTCATGGTCGCCGTCCGGAACGCCCTCAAGAACCGGATGCATGTCATTATCAACATTCTGGGGCTCACTATCGGCCTCACAGGATTTGTCTTCACGCACATTCTCGTGGAGTACGAAAGCACGCACGACACCTTCTTCGAGAATGCAGATCGTGTTTACGGCGTCTATGAACAGCAGAAGACCCAGCCGGGAACAAGCTTTGCGCCATCCCTCATTGGTGTGCGCAATGCTTTCGCCCCACTGGCTGAAGCAAATATTCCTGAAATCGAAAGGATCGCGCGCTTTCTATCCTTTGAGATGGTCGTCGGAGAAGGCTACGACATTCTCTACCGCCGGATGCAGTTTGTTGATCCCGCCTTCTTTGACATCTTCGATCTTGATTTCATTTCGGGCGATGCCGAACGCATGGACCAGCCAGGCAATATTGTTCTCAGTCGCAGCACAGCCCTCGAACTTTTCAACACAGAAGATGTTGTCGGCAAAACTCTGGTCGTCAGCTCCGCACATACCCTGCAGGTCGTAGGTGTGTTCCAGGATCTGCCTCTCAATTCCCATCTGGAGTTCAACCTTGTCACTGACACAGGGTTCAATTTTGTCGCCAATATTGATACCTACGAGAACCTTCGGGACATCGACACCATCGATGTCTGGAACAACATGAACACGGACTACAAGACATATGTATTATTGCCCGAAGGCACAGATATAGACGCCATGTCAGCTGAAATGACCGCTTTGGCCTTTAATGCGGCCCCCTCCTTTTACGCGGACTTTGTTGAGTACCTTGGGCTCAGACCTCTTCAGGAAATGAACAACTGGCTCTTTGAAGCACTCAATCTGCCGGCAATGGAGGGGCTCATAATCCTTGGCTATGTCCTCATGGGCATTGCGATCTTGAACTATATGAACCTTGCGGGCGCCAAGGCGCTTCTCAGAAGCCGTGAAGTCGGTATGCGGAAGGTGGCGGGCGCTACCAAAGTGTCGCTCATTCTGCAGTTTGTAATCGAGGCGATGCTGGAGTCACTTGTTGCTCTCATCCTCGCTGTCATCGCGATCAGTTTCATCATTCCTGTCTTCAATGACATGGCTGGCAAGGCCGTTGAGTTCGACATCATCAGCGACATCGGAATGGTGCTCTGGCTTCTGGCTGTCGCACTTGGCGCCGGCGCAATTGCCGGGCTCTATCCTGCCTGGGTTCTTTCAAGGCTGCCGACAGTTGGCGCCCTTGGCGGTATCGCCACGTCCGGTCGTCTTGGCCGGGCGATTTCAAGCACTATGGTAACGCTTCAGTTCACATTCTCTATCACGCTCATTGTCGCGGCGACGATCACGTTTGCCCAGAATGATTACATGCGAACCAAGCATCCCGGCTTCAATGACCAAAACGTGCTCGCTGTTCAGCGGACCCGAGACCCGGCGGTAACCCTCATTTCCGATCAGCTGAAAGCGCAATTTGAACGTATCGATGGCGTCAGCCGGGTCGCCAGATCCCGAAGTGCGCCCTGGGAAAACAGCGGTTGGGGCAACTTTTACCGGACCGAAGACGGCGGCATCGAAACCAAGATGAATTTCAATGTCTATCACATGGATGATGATTTCATTGACCTCTTCGATATTCCTCTGCTCGCCGGGCGCAACTTCTCGCGTGACATCGCTGGTGACGTTCAAATCTGGTCGGATCAGGAAGACGATTCTGACACAGCTTCTGAAAGTGCCGCCGCGAGCGAAGTTCGCGAAGTAAACGTCATCGTCTCGCGCGAGATTGTTGGTAATTTGGGTATCGCGTCACCTTCTGCTGCGATCGGCAGACAATTCTATCAGGTCGGTGCGGAGGACGAGACCCAGGCTGTGCTGACTATCGTCGGCGTTGTCGAAGAAGCCAATTACGTCGGTTTCCTCTTCCCATCGCTGCCTCTGGTCTACGAATTCGTGCCACAGGTTTTTGGCGCCATCAACATTCAGTATGACCCGGAAAAAATCCAGCATGTTGTCAGTGAAATCGACCGTATCTGGCTTGAGGCCGTTCCGACGCGGCCCATCGAGAGACAGTTCCTGGCCGAGATAAAGGAAGGCCGCCAGTGGCTCTACAATGGCATCTTCTATGGCATCGCTGGCTTCTCGGCGCTCGCGACCCTTGTCGCCTGCATCGGGCTATACGCCCTCGCGTCTTTCCTTGCCGAACGCCGCACCAAGGAAATTGGCATCCGCAAGGTCATGGGCGCCTCCATTCCCAACATTCTCGGCAGGCTTACATGGCGACTGGCGCTCCCGGCTGCCTGGGGCTGCCTCATCGGCCTGCCGCTCGGCTGGTTCATAGCGGATCTCTCGGCCCAGTTCCTCACCGACCGGGTGCCCCTCAGCGCCTGGTTCTTCATCGGTCCGGCAGCCTTCATCATCGGTCTTGCCATGATCACTGTCGCCGGTCACACAACGCGCGTCAGCGTCGCTCATCCAATCAAGGCGCTTAGGTACGAGTAGCTTCAGAGGAGATATCGATATGTTTTCTAATTACGTCATGGTCGCCTTCCGGAACGCGCTCAAAAACCGGATGCATGTGATCGTCAATGTCCTCGGGCTGACCATCGGGCTTACGGGCTTCATATTCACGCATATCGTGGTGGATTACGAACAGACCCACGACACATTCTTCAAGAATGCCGGGCGGATTTACGGCGCCTACGAGATGAGCAAGCCCTTGGCTGAGTTCGGCGGAGTTGCCGTTTCCCAGATGGGCGTGCGGAACGCCTTTGCACCCATTGCGGAGGCGAACATAGAAGGCATCGACAGGATCGCCCGTTTCCTTGCCTACGAAATGGTCATCGGCGAGGGCTACGACATTCTTTATCGACAGATGCAGTTTGTGGATCCCGCCTTCTTCGACATCTTTTCTCTGGACTTTGTCGATGGTGACGCAGACCGCATGGATCAGCCTGGCAACGTAGTCTTAAGCCGGTCGAAGGCAATGGAGCTCTTTGGCCGAGAGGCATCTGTGGGCAAAACTCTTGTCGTCAATTCTGAGCATACAGTGCAGGTCGTCGGCGTCTTTGACGATTTGCCGCTGAATTCCCACTTCCAGTTCAGCATCGTTGACGATGTGGGCCTCGACATTCTCGGCAACATCGATACCTACGAAAATATCCGCGGCATCGAGAGCATCGATGTCTGGAGTAATATGGACCCCAGCTACAAGACCTATGTGCTTCTGCCCGACGCTGCTGATCTTGCCGCCCTGGCAGCCGAGATGACTGCGCTTGCCTTCGACAATGCGCCGCCCTCCTATCAGGAATTTATGGCAGGCATCGATCTTCGACCGCTTCCCGAAATGAACAACTGGCTTTGGGAGGCAACGCGTATTCCCGTCTTGCCTGGCCTTATCGCCCTTGGCTATGTTCTGATGGGCATTGCTATTCTGAATTACATGAACCTTGCGGGCGCAAAAGCGCTTCTCAGAAGCCGTGAAGTCGGCATGCGGAAAGTCGCCGGTGCCACGAAACGCGCACTCCTGTTGCAGTTTATGTTTGAAGCCATGCTCGAGTCCTTAGTGGCGCTCATTCTTGCGGTCGCTGCGGTCTACACAATCGTTCCGATCTTCAATCAGGGCGTCGGCAAGGCACTCCAGTTCAGTCTTGCAGGTGACGTGATCATGGTGTTGTGGCTCATGGGCGTGGCCCTGGGTGCGGGCGCTATTGCCGGCCTCTATCCGGCATATGTCCTTGCGAAACTGCCCACAATCGGGGCCCTTGGCGGCATCGCCATATCAGGCCGCCTTGGCCGTGCCTTCAGCGCCACGATGGTCGCGCTGCAGTTTACACTTTCGATCACGCTTATTGTCGCCGCCACCATTGTTTTCGCGCAAAACGACTTCATGAAGAATCGGGAGCTCGGATTCAATGATCAGAACGTGCTGGCGATTGAGCGTACGCGTGGGCCCACGGTGATGCAGGTTAGCGAACAGCTGAAATCGGAGCTTGAACGCATTGACGGCGTGACGCGCGTCGCCAGGTCAAGAGCCGCGCCCTATGATGGCGGTACGTGGAACAGCTTCTATCGGCGGCCTGACGCCGGCGTGGAGACCAAGCTGAGTTTCAATCGCTACCACATGGATGACGACTTCCTGGATCTGTTCGAGGTACCGTTGCTTGCGGGCCGTAACCTGTCACGGGACATTGCAAGTGACGTGCAGCTCGATGTGTACCCGCCGATGGGCACCGAGGTCGACGATCAAGACATCCGCGAAGCCAATGTGCTGATCTCGAGATCGATTGCCGAAGATCTTGGCTTTGAGACATTGGAAGACGCGATCGGCGAGCCCCTCTATGAGACCAACAGCGAAGATAAAACG
The DNA here is from genome assembly GCA_965371465.1 of uncultured Alphaproteobacteria bacterium. GTDB lineage: Bacteria > Pseudomonadota > Alphaproteobacteria > CBDUYM01 > CBDUYM01 > CBDUYM01. Next base: position 7,546 of record CBDUYM010000010.1, on the reverse strand, counting down.
CGGGCCGCCCTGACCATCGTCGGTGTCGTGGAGAATGCGAATTATGTTGGTTTCTTTTGGCCCGAACGGCCCATGGTCTATGAATTCATGCCTGAACTTTTCGGTGCCTTCAACATTCAGTATGATCCGGCCAAAATCGATCATGTAACCTCGGAAGTCGACCGCATCTGGCTCGAGACTGTACCCACAAGGCCTATTGAACGCATCTTTCTAGACGACAAGAAAAAGGAGCTCGAGTTCCTTTTCGATGGAATCTTTGCTGGCGTTGCGGCTTTCTCGGGTCTTGCGACCCTGGTTGCCTGCATCGGGCTCTATGCCCTGTCCGCTTTCATGGCGGAACGCCGCACCAAGGAGATCGGCATTCGAAAGGTGATGGGTGCGTCAACGCCGGACATCCTCGGCCGCCTTACATGGCGACTGGCTCTCCCTGCGGCCTGGGGCTGCCTCATCGGCCTGCCGCTCGGATACTTCATCGCGGATCTCTCGGCTCAATTCCTGACCGACCGGGTGCCCCTCAGCCCCTGGTTCTTCATCGGTCCGGCCGCCTTCATCATCGGCCTCGCCGTGATCACTGTCGCCGGTCACACCACACGCGTCAGCATCGCACATCCGATCAAGGCACTTAGGTACGAGTAAATCAATCTCGCCTGCATCCAGAGCATGAATTGCTGCATCTAAAGTAGTGGTTCGAGAAGCGCCCTATTTTGGAAAGACCGTCATTATGTTTTCAAGCTATCTATCGGCTGCAATCCGGAATGCTGTTCGCAACAGAATGCATCTGATCGTCAATGTTGTGGGATTGACCATTGGACTCACCGGTTTCATCTTTACGCATTTGCTGGTCCAGTATGAAAGGACGCATGACGGCTTCTTTCGGCATGCTGATCGCATCTACAGCGTCTATGAAAAAATTTTACCAGGTGCCGGGTTCGGCATGCGCGCAAGCCTGGGCGCACACACAGCTCTTGCCCCGCTCGCAAAGGCAAACGTGGCGGGCATCGAAGAAATCGCCAGATACGACTCCCGCGAAATGGTCATTGGCGAGGGTTCTGACATCGTCTACCGAAACGTCCAGTTCGTGGATCCCGCGTTTTTCAGAATATTCGATCTGGAATTCATCGCTGGCGACGAAATCGCCATTTCCGAGCCTCGAACCGTACTACTGAGCCGATCACGGGCACTGAACCTATTTGGCACAGATGACGTGATTGGCGATACTATTGTAATCAGTGGTGATACACACTTGAGAATTGTTGGCGTGTTCAATGACTTGCCTATGAATTCGCACTTTCAGTTCCAGTTCAGTGTGATCAAAAGCCCTGGCCTTGATATTGTCACTTCCGTCGAAACGTGGAAGGTCATGCATGGCATTTCTGATTATGAAAACTGGACATCCCTCGGTCAGAATTACAAGACCTATGCCCTCCTGCCTGAAGGCGCGGACCCAAATGAAATTGCGTCCAGGCTCACAGCTCTTGCTCTGAGAAACGGCACAGAAGAGCTTTCAGAGTTTCTCGAAAGCGTCGCACTGCGCCCATTGCCTGCAGTTCACAACTATCTCTGGGAGGCTACGCAGATTCCGGCATACCAGGGCCTTCTCGTCTTCGGCTACATCCTTCTGATCATTGCGATTCTAAATTACATAAACCTCGCTGGTGCCAAGGCACTCGCGAGAAGCCGTGAGATCGGCATGCGTAAGGTCATGGGCGCAGCGCGAAGATCGCTTGTCATTCAGTTCCTCATCGAAGGTGTGGTCGAATCGCTCCTGGCTTTGGTTCTTGCCGTATTTGCTCTCAGTGTCGTTGTGCCGCTGTTCAATGACGTTACAGGCAAAGTGCTCGAGTTCAATGTATTCAGTGATGTCACAACACTTCTCTGGCTCGCTGGCATTGGCGTCACGGTGGGTGCTGTCGCCGGGCTCTATCCCGCTTATGTGCTAAGTAGCCTGAAGACCTTGGATGCTCTCAAGGGCATTGCAGGAACAGGACGCATAGGTCGCTTTGTCTCCAGCACCATTGTGGCACTTCAGTTTACGTTCTCAATTACACTACTGGTGGCGGCAACAATCGCCTATGCCCAGGACGAATTCATACGAACCATTGACCGGGGCTTTGAGGATAGCGATGTCATTTTAGTAGACCGCGCCAACGAACCGGAAGTGCGGAAGGTTTCTGCCAGGCTGAAGGAACGGTTTGAACAGATCGACGGAGTGCTCAAAGTTGCCCGTTCGAGCCGGACACCATATGAAAATGGTGGCGCCGTATCCAACTACAGCAGGTCCGGCGATGTAATGGACGAGGTGACGATTTACCGTTTCAACCTCGATGACGACTTTCTTTCTCTCTATAAAATACCGCTCCTCAGCGGTCGCAATCTGTCCCGCAGCATTGCAAAGGATGTGTCGGCAAGCTCTGCCGACAACAAAGAAGTCCTTGAAGTCAATGTCATGCTCTCAGAGATGGCCGTTGCGGAAATGGGATTCCAATCTGCAGAGGATGCGATCGGCCAGGTCATATACCGGTATGCAAAAGGCGATCGCCTGGAGGCTGTTGTTACGATTGTTGGCGTCACCGGCGACTTTCACTACATGGGCTTCCTAGGACTGAAGCCGCTGGTCTTTGAATTTGCACCCATGCGCTTTAGCGCCATCAACATTCAGTATGATCCTACGAAAGCCGGACAGGTGCTAACCTCGGTAGACCGAGCGTGGCTTCAGGAAATCCCGGGACGCCCGATTTCCAGAACTTTTCTGGCGGACAGGAAGGATTTCTCACAGGCCATTTTCTCCGGCGTTACCCTCGGCATTACTGCGTTTTCTGTTCTTGCAATGGTCGTCGCCTGTATCGGACTCTATGCGCTCTCGTCCTTTCTCGCCGAGCAACGCACATTTGAGATCGGCGTTCGCAAGGTCATGGGTGCGACCACCACGGGCCTCCTGTGGCGCATGACGTTTCGGCTGGTGGCGCCCGCGGCGTGGGGCTGCCTTCTTGGTTTGCCGCTTGGCCTCACAATTGGCACCCTTTCGAACCAGTTGATCACAGATCAGGTGCCCCTCAGCCCCTGGTTCTTCATCGGACCGGCCGCCTTCATCATCGGCCTCGCCGTGATCACTGTCGCCGGTCACACCACACGCGTCAGCATCGCACATCCGATCAAGGCACTCCGCTACGAATGAGCCTTCTTTTCTGATCCGTGCAATATTTTCTTCTCTCCTTCGTCATGATTGGTTGAGGACGAAATGGAGGAATGGGATGTCTCAACTATGAAAGCAATTGTGCTCAAGGCATATGGATCGCCGGATAACTATGCTCTGGTGGAAATGCCAAGGCCCGTGCCGGCAGCCGACGAAGTTTTGATCCGCGTGCGGGCAGCATCCATAAACTCCTGGGACAGTGAAGTTCAGCATGGCACGCCTTTCGTCAACCGGATCGCCCATGGTGTTCTCAAACCGAAGCTTGCCGCCAGGGGATCTGATGTTGCCGGCACGGTAGAAGCGCTCGGCAGCGATGTGAAACGGTTCGCCCTCGGCGACGACGTGTTCGGTGATCTCGCCCTTTCAGGATGGGGCAGCTATGCGGAATTTGCCACAGCGCGCGAAAGCAGGCTGTTGCCAAAGCCCCCATGCTTGACATTCGCGGAAGCAGCAGCTGTGCCGCAAGGTGGCTACCTTGCCGTCCGGGCCATTTGCCACACCGGTGCACTTTCCCGGGGGCAGAAAGTCTTGCTCAACGGTGCGGGCGGCAGCGTCGGCATATTTGCACTTCAGCTTGCTAGTTCAATTGGTGCCGAGGTCACAGCCGTCGATCACGCCGGGAAGCTTGAAAAGCTGAGCGCCCTCGGTGCTGATCATGTCCTCGATTTCAGGACCACCGATTTCACAGAAGCCGCGGAAAGATATGACCTGATCGTTGATGCCATTGGCCGACGCTCCATCTTATCTGTGATGCGCACCCTCGTCCCCGGTGGCATCTACGCCATGGTCGGCGGCAGTACCGGCAGGCTTCTGCAGGCTGCACTTGTCAGCTTGTGGAACAAGATGCCGGGTGCGCGTAAGGTCCGTCTGGTGCTGCCAAAACCCATGGCCGACCTTGCTTTTCTAACGGACATGATTGAAGCGGGGACCGTATCACCGGTAATTGACAGAACTTTCCCCCTGGCTGAAACAGCCGCCGCCTTTCGCTATTACGAAGCAGGTGATTTCACCGGCAAGATCGTCATTACAACTTCATAATTGGCGGCAGGAGGTAGCTCGTGGGCGAGGAATTTTCCCGTTCCCTGCAATATATGGCCGCGTTTTTCGTCTTGAGGTTAGGAGAACCATGGATGGCCGTGAGAGACGGCTGCGCAACGAATATGGGAGTGTGACAGATGTTATGCCGGAACTGTGGAGAAGAGAATGTCAGAGGTGCTGCGCGTTGCATGGCCTGCGGCGAATCCCTTGAGAGCATCCTGGAGAATGAAGACTTTGCCATCAGCGCAAGTTCGGCCTACAGCAATGGCTGGCACCAGCTGAAGCGGCACTTCCCCCAGCTGCTGGTGATATCCATCATCTTTGCCCTGATTGCCATTCCGTCGACGGTGTTCGGCGCGGCCCCGGATTATAATGATCAGGGACTCAGCACCGGTACCGGATTCATTGCCTTCCTGTTCTCAACGTTCCTGACCAACCCTGCAGGTTACGGTGTCGGCTACGCATATCTTCGCGCTGTCAGGGATGAACCTTTTGTTGCAGGCGACATGTTCGCAGGCTTCCGCATCTATTGGAGGGCAGTGCTGTCTAGCCTGGCTGTCTCAGCAATCGTGTTCGTCGGCGTGATCCTGCTCGTGCTGCCGGGTATCTACTTCGCCTGCAAACTGGTCTTCGTGCCGCTGCTTGTCGTCGATCGCCAGCTCACTGTCGCCGACGCGCTGCGTGAAAGCTGGCGCATGACAACCGGCTACATCCCGGAAATTTTCATCGTGATCCTTCTCGCGATCCCCATATTCATTGGCGGACTGCTGCTGATCGGCATTGGCGCTTTTTTCGCCCTGATGTTGATCACTGCCGCCTTCACGGCTCTCTATCAGGCCATCAATCTCCACGGTGACCAGGAATATGAAGCCGGCTCCGTGCTGCACGCTGGATGATTTGCCGACCCGCTGAACGGAGCACACAGGCGTTCAGCACCAGCCAGGCCTGGCCCCCGAACCATCCCACTTTTTTGCAAGCCCGGCGGTCAGCAGCATCTCCGCCACATTATCTCCAGCGGCGTTGATCACCTCGGCGACCATGCGGCCCTGATACTTGCCGGGCCGGATGTCCCGAAGCGTGAGCAGTGGCACGCCAATCATCGGGGCATCAACGTCCCGCACGCCAAGCAGCCGGGCGAGCATTGCTTTGGCCGAAAGTCCCTGCAAACGCTCTGCATCGCAGTCCGCGCCTGTGATCTCAGGCGTATCAATTCCGGCGATTCGTATCCGCACTTCCATAAAAGTCAATGGCCACGGCTCCGCCATCACCAGAATCGTATCCCCATCGATCACACGAATAACCCGCGCCGAAACCGGCCCCGGAATGTGCCGAGCGGCAATAGCTGGTGGCAGCCAGACAAACATGCTCACCCCGACAATCACAAAAACTGAAGTCTGAATCCGATACAACACACGCCGCTCCTTGAATGGCTACGAAACCAAAGGAGCAGCGATAAGCCGAAAACGGGAAAATGCCCCGGGGGGTAAGAAGGCCGACCGAAGACGGCCACCACGCTTTTAGGCCGAAGCCCTGGACAGCACGCGGTCCCCCGGAACGAAATCCAGGGGTAGGTCGTGACCGGAGGAGATATCAGGCCACGCCACACAAATACGCAACGCATCCCAGAAATCCGGCACTATCTTCGGTTAGGGCTTCTTACAACCCAGGAGCACTCAAGCGCCTACCAACGCTCCATCGCACTCCTGAAGCGAGGGTAGGAGGGGCGAGGAAGAGGGTCAAGGGGAGCTTCAAACGCAAATTTCGATTGTTCTAAGGTTGGTCGCAAAGAGGCACTATGAATCATATCAGGGCGTTCTTGGCCGCGGCACTCGACACAGATGCGATTTGCTGCAAAATAGCGACATGCCGAAAGTGAATCCGAAAATCTTGAGCTGGGCGCGTGAGACTGCTGGTCTAACACTCGAGGAAGCTGTGATCAAACTTGGCATGCAGGGGGAAAAAGCTACATCTCGTCTTGCGGAACTAGAATCGGGTGACCGGGATCCTTCGCGCGCTCAGTTGCTCAAGATGTCTGACAGATACCGCCGACCGCTGCTCAGTTTCTATCTAGCCGATCCTCCCCACGAAGGCGACAAAGGGCAGGACTTTAGAACGTTGCCTGCGCGTGAAGTATCTGAGAACCGACCCGTTCTTGAAGCGCTCTTGCGGGATGTGTGCGCAAGGCAAGGCTTGGTCCGAGCCGCTTTGGAAGAGGCTGACGAAGCTGTGCCGCTAAATTTTGTTGGTTCTTGCGAAATGGCGGACGGCATCAATGCAGTTCTAGACTCGATTCAGCGCACCTTGGACTTTAGTTTGGATGAATTTCGAGCGGCTGCAACTACTGATGACGCATTCAAGATTCTAAGGGCAAGCGTTGAAAAGGCAGGAGTATTCGTGCTGCTTATCGGAAACCTAGGTAGTTACCATACTGACATTGATGCAAGCGTGTTCAGAGGATTTGCGTTGGCTGACGAATTCGCTCCCTTTGTCGTGATCAACGAAAAAGACTCTCGCGCCGCATGGTCATTCACATTGCTGCATGAACTCACACACATTTGGCTTGGCGAGACAGGAACTAGCGCATACGAAGGACAAGCAGATCTTGAGAAATTCTGTGATCTAGTGTCGGCTCAATTTCTATTGAACCACACAGAATTGGACGAATGGCGGAACGCGTCCGCTATGCCCATATCTGATCTTAAGGATCAGATAGCAGCGTTTTCAAGTGCAAGAAATTTGAGCCGCAAAATGGTGGCTTACAATCTATTGTCAAACGGGCAAATATCACGTGAGACTTATCGTGCCCTGACAGCAATCTATGACGATGAACGTGTTGCTTCTCAGGCGAAGCCGCGCGAAAGCGGATCAGGGCCAAATTACTACGTTCTGCGACGTCACCGCGTTGGCCCGGCCCTAGTTGCATTCGTTGGCCGAATGGTTAGCGGGGGCGAGCTTTCCACTCCTAGGGCTGCAACAATTCTTGGCGTCAAGCCAACTAATGTTGAACGCGTCGTCAACAGCACCGGGACAGCCTAAGGCGTGCCATGTTGTATTTGCTTGATGCGGACGTATTGATTCGCGCCGACAGATTTTTCTATCCCTTGAATCGATTCCCCATCTTTTGGCGCTGGCTTGTCAGCGTTGGGCAGGCAGGCACTGTGAAAATACCTCAAGAGCAATACGAAGAAGTAGTGGCTGGTAAGGGCAGGCTTGTGGATTGGCTGAAGGATAAGGATGTGAAGCAGGCCTTGCTGTTTGATGAGGAAGCCGTTCCAGAAACGGTCAATGAAGTTACGGTGTTGGGCTATGGTGAGC
>CBDUYM010000009.1:0-127354 GCA_965371465.1 uncultured Alphaproteobacteria bacterium | reverse complement strand
GCATCAAGTAAGCCCCAAGAACTGAATGGTCCGCTGATGGCTAGAAGCCGACAATTCTAGCGCGCCGCACGAATATTTGTTTTTTGCCCTTGAGCGGATATCCCATCCGCCAGTCCTGCAGCGCTACAGAAGGTCTCGCCAGAGAATTTGCGGAGGTGTATCCTGTCAACCTGTTTCATCTGGCTTTGAGAGAGAAGATCAATGAGACCTGGAACCGTCGGCGCAATCATCGGAACAATTCTGTTCAGCAATCTTGGGGCCAGCGCGATCGCGCAGGACTGCCCCTATCCCATGGTCAAACAGAACGGAGTCTGTAGCGTTGTCAGTTCGGTCCCTGCACCATCACTTGGACCTTCCCTTGGCGACATTACATTGCCCAGCATCGAAATAATTGAGCCGGCCGTCGCTGTTCCGGTACCGGCGGTTGAGGCTGTTCCAGCACCAGTCTGGTGTCGTGTCGTGGACGCCAATGGGAATGTCGTGCTGAGGGAATGCTAAAGCCAGGGCTTGCGCACAACAATCCGGAAGCGTTCAGCAATCTCGCGAAGATGTGAGCGTTATCCCGCTCAGATATCTCCCCTGTCACATTACTCCGCTTGATAGTTCAATTCGCTAAGGGCATGCTGAAAACTCACAGCTTGGCAATTGGTAAAAGGGGCGAAATCTTCATGAGCATCCATATTGAGGCACTGAACGGACCTTTTGAGGGCACAGTCTATGAATTTGACTCTGACAAGCTGAAAGTCGTTTTCGGGCGCGGTACTGACGTCGATGTTCCTCTGGACCCTGACGATCTCTCCCTCAGTCGATCCCATGCGACCCTGGAGTTTACAAATGATCGCTATCAGCTGCGCATACAGCAGGATGACTTCGTGCTTCTGGATGGTGAGGCAGCCAGCCCCGATGATGAACTGGAACTTGGCTCGCATACGCTGGTGCTGCGGGATGCGGACGGGCCTTCTTTCAGGGTAACAGCACAATCAGCCCATGCCGACGTGCCCGCCACGGACCCGACCTATTTCAAACGCGAGACACCGGCAGAAATGAACAAATCCACGAACCGCCGTGTCGTTGGCGTCCTTGTGGGGCTGCTCGTGGTGATCGGTATCGGTTACGGCGTTATCACGATGCAGTCACGTTCGCTGGAAGATGCAATTGCCGAGATCGGTGAGAAGTCCAGTGGCACAGAATCGTTCGCAGCTGTGATCAGACCTTTGCGGAAATCCGTGTATCTTGTCGCCCTCAGGGATGAGACGCGGACCATTGGCTTCGGAACGGCATGGGTCGTCGGTGATGGCGTCCTTGCAACAAATGCACATGTTGTGGAAGGCCTTGTCGAGACCCTTGAAGCAGTGCCGTCGCTGGAAGCCGTCGTCGTTTCGACTGAGGCTCCCTACACTCAGACACCTATAGCGTCCCTTGAGCAGCATCCTCACTTTGCGGCATTCATTGAAAACCAGGACGCGAACGTTATGGTTACGGATTCAGGTGGCCAGCTCGATCTGGTTGCCGGCTACGACGTCGGCCTCTTGCGGGTCGCGGACGGATCATCCCTGGCCCCGGCTTTACCGCTCGCAGATGATCTCACTTTGTACGCGCTCGACGGTGGCGACGAAATTGCATTTATCGGCTTTCCAATGGAACTGGCGGTGGGAGACGGCACCTATGCTCCCCAGCCAACGCCCCAGATGCAGTTTGCAACGATCACTAGCGTGACCGACTACTTCATGACCGGCGGAAACGTCGAGCGTAATCACTTGATTCAGCATTCCCTGCCCGGCCACGGTGGGGCAAGCGGTTCGCCAATCTTCAATCGGAATGGTGAGGTTATAGCTCTCTACAGCGCCGGGAACATGCTGATGATTTCGGAAGACTTGCGGATCAGCACGGGCATTGGCGTGAATTTTGGCCAGCGCGTTGATGTCCTGAAAGAATTGCTTGAGGGAACCATCGAGGACGTGACTGCTGAACGTCAGGAGTTCTGGGGAGAACGCCTGGCGGTCTACCGATCGGTCATTGATCTCATTTTTGCAGACTGGCAAGCGACCCTGGACAGCGGGCAAATCTCAGCGGTTGAAACGCTGGAAAGCGGATACTTTGAGTTGGCGGGCGCTGACAATGCAATGAACATGCCGGCCTGGCAATTCCAGGTTGATGCCAGCCAGGGCGGATATTTCTTTTTCATGGCCAGAGCGGATACCGGCACCGACATTGACATATTCGCCGTTGATGACAGCTTCGCCCTGTTGGCTGAGGACATAGCTCTCGACTCTTTTCCAGTCGTCGACCTGGTACCAGGGTTCAATTACAACCCGGATTTTGGGATGACGGTAATCGTGGTGGGACCGGAGACCGGAACCAGTTTTGAGTTTCTGGCTGCCAAGGCGCCCTGAAAACTGCATCAGGCAAAACAGCTACAACACCTGTTGGAACCCATTAAGCGCGCAATCCGTCCCTGCTTCGGTCCAGGCATGGACGGCAAGTGTGTATGTACCTTCCCCAGCCGGCCCGCCTAGTGCAATTTCGAGTTTTGTCGCTGGTTCGGTGAAGTGCTGGGTGTCGTAGTAGTAGGATTTGACCACGGTCTTCGATTTGAACACGTTCTTGCCGTTTCCCCTGACCCACAGATCTATTTTTTTACCGCTGGGATCCAGTGAATAGGCGACCAGCAGATACTCACCGGGTGCAGGCAGATCAATTGTCGTGTGCAGGCGACGTCGCGTGTCAGAGACCCTGTCGGCAGTTGCCCAAAGATCCGTCAGTTCGAGTTTGCAGTGCATGCTCCCTGGCAGGGCTGTGCGTGCGAGTGAGGATACAGCCTGATCAGCGAGTGTCGGCATGCCGTCCAACCAATCTGTCCATGATTCCCAATAGCCGGAAAGATCAACGTTTTCGTCTGAGCCCGCCGCCAGCAGGTCCTGCACAAGATCAGCACGCTGACCATAGTTGGCGCCATAGACTGGCAATCGCCGATCACCAATCGTCGCCTTCGCACCCGCGAAGTGAAGCGCGACCACTTCACCATCCATGTTGACGACCGGGCTGCCGCTGTTGCCCCCCGCAGTTGTCATATCGTACATCATCAGATGATTGGCACCCTGGATGTCATCGGTCAGAAGAAAAGTCGTTGCCTTTACGAAGCTGCCATACATGGGCACCGGGTCCGGCTTTGCCGGATTGTAGCCGCCGCCGACCTGTTCAAGTCCTTCGTGGGGGAAACCGACTATGATCAAGCGTTCACCGGTTCCGACGCTGTCAGCCGCCGCATCGGCAGCAATGCTCAGCGGAGGTGCCAGATTTTCTGGGTCCGCCACATAGAGGAGAGCGATATCGTAACCCTTAGGGTTCTGGACCGCTCTTGACTGCTCCGCCAAAGGCTCATGTCCGGCAAGAAATGCAGGATAAGCGTTGTAGGCAGGATGATACTCCCGGCCGACTATTTCGTGATCAACTGGCGTGTCACTTGTGGAACGAGCAATGGCCGGACCGCCTCTTCGATTGAGTAATCTTCTGGCTACATGAATATTGGTGACCAATACGCCTTCTGCACCGACCCAGGCAGTGCCGCCACTGTCATAGCCACCGGTCTGATTGGGAACAAGGATGGCATAGGTGGAAGCTTTGATCCGCTCTACATTCGCCTCAGATAGTGTCTTCGGCATCATTTCAATCACGATCCACGCAGCGATGGCTGAAAAAAGAACGATCAATCCGCCGACAAGGTAGAGCTGCTTCTGAGTCCTTTCATGACGGGGCACATTCCGGCCATCAATGTCTTCAGTGCCGCCCAGGTCCGCCTCGTCCTTCAGCTCAAGCTCCAGGCTGGGCACGGTTTCATCCTCAGACAGGCTTAGGATGCATTTCAGGGGTAGCTCGTCACCGTCGGATGCGCGTTTGCCATCCACCCAGACGCCGTTTCTGTCATTCAGATCAAGGGTATAACAACCAGGGCCCGGCTTGAGTATGCAATGCTCTCTGCCGACGCCCTGGGCTCTCAGGTCATTGGCGAGTATGATGTCGGCCCAGCCCTGATCCCTTCCCACTCTGATTTCGTCATCAGGTTTAAAGGGAATCAAAGTGCCGAGAAAAGTGACTTCAAGATGGCTCATAACTGATACGGCCTCCCACAGTTCATCGGGTGCAAACACAACAGCGGCCCGGAAAAAGTCTCCGGGCCGCTTCAGCGCGATTAACTACTCTGGTGACTAATAGCAGACTTCCACCAGGACCCACTCGCCCCACCAGGAATCCCACCACCACTCATACCAGCAAACCCATTCCTCGACGCTTTCAGCCGCTTGCACTTCGTCAACCAGAGCCTGTGCGCTGGCGCCCAGTTCACTGTCGGCACCGGCAATTTCGATTGCCCGGTTCAACATATCGACAGCGCTGAGTGCATCAGCGCTTTCGTCACCAAGCTTGAACTTGGAGTGTTCCATGCCCGATGCGAGCTGCCCTGCAGAATAATATGAATAGGCATTGTTGTTTTCGTTCGCATCGTTCAGCAAAGCTGCCACGGCGGTTGCCAAAGCACCGCTTTGTTCTGACGGCGCTGCCAGCCCCTCACCCTCTTCTTGGGCCATCGCGGGGAACACAGCCATGACGAACACCGCCATGAAAGTACCCAGGACTTTAGTGTATTTTCTCATCTTCAACTCCTTGAGAGTGCAACGGGCCCAAAGTCATTGTTCGATAAAATGCGGCCCAACGGACAGAAATCATAGTTACGATTGTCATGCTTCGCCATCAAAAAGATAAGGCGGCATTTAACGAAGCCGCGAGCATCATTTTGCGCGGGCAGCGTGCTGCCTTGACCTTCATTGCGTGGTTTCGCATAAAGGGAACCAGACGTAATGATTGGGGCGGAATTGTGAACGGAGCCGATGAATGGCAGAAAGCCAGGCAGTTTCGACGGCAAGGCCGAGCAGCCGATGCTAGAGCCGCTCTTGCAGTAGCGCATACTTCTTCAGAACCTGCGGCTACATCCGCCTTGATCGAGGGAATCCTGACGGATCTCGAATTACGCGAACCGGTGCAGCCCATTCTTGGACGAATTCAGGATCTGTCAGATGCCAAGGGCCTGGCCGCGAGAGATCGTGCGGCATTGCTGTTAGCCGATGGGATTGTTCGCAACCGGCTGGATCAGACGCATAAGAGCATTGCGCTGTTCTCAGAAGCACTGAACGGTGCGATAGAAGCTGAAGATCGCGAACTTGAAGTTGACGTTCGAAGCGAGCTGGGCATTGCACTGCTGTGGATGGGACAGATCAGTCCGGCCCTGACAACTTTCTTGCGGGCACTTTCCATTGCGACTGAAGAAGAGGACAAAGCCGGCCTGGCGCAGTGCTGGTCGAACATCGGCCGTCTCTATCTGGAAACGCGCGACTTCGATGCCGCGGCGCATTATTTCCGCTTTTCACTTGCAATGCGATCGGATTGGCCGGCCGGTCGGGAACATGCACGGCTCTGTCAGGAGATGGCTACCGCGGAGCTTGGCCGCAAGGACGCCACCGCTGCACTTGTGGCTATCGCTCAGATCGATGCGGTTGCGCTTGCTGATGCCGGTCGGTATCTGCAGTTCAATGTGATGCGAACAAAGTGTCTTGCCCTGCATCGATCCGGTTCACCAGATGCCGCGACATGTCTCGAAGAAGCGAAATCCCTGGCCGACCTTGATGATGACTGGCAGAGGGCTGTCTTCGATCTCACAGCTGGCGAGATTTTACTCTCTGTCTCGCCGTCAGAATCATTGGATCATCTGAAAAGTGCCTCAGATTACTTCAGGGAAACAGAGGATGTAACCTGGCTCATTCAATCCGAATTGATGCGCGTAACAGGGCTTTCCGAACTTGGCCGGAAGGATGAAGCGGAGAGCGTTTTATCGGATGCCGCCGACATATTGGCTGAGGACGATGTGAGCGGGCTTATGGGTGAAGTCGAAGCGCTGTCCGCTCGCTATCACTTGCGCACTCATTTGGCCGCCGAAACTGGCCGCCGCCTGACGAGTTCCAATATCAAGAACAGTGATGGTTACATGATTCTGGAAACGGTGGGCAAAGGTTCTTTTGGTACTGTTTTCAGAGCCTATGACACGCTCAGGGATCGTGAAGTCGCATACAAGAAAATGCGGTTCGACAACGTCTACGATGTTCGTCGCAGAGACAGCATGGCTGACAGCATGCGCCGCGAACTGGAATCAGCGGCCTCGCTTCATCACCCAGGTATTGCTGAAGTTCTTGCATTCGGTCGCGATGGCGGTGGCAATCCATACATTGTTATGGAGTTTCTGGATGGCAAAACGCTTCGACATCAGATGGAGTTGCCCTTTGATCGGAATAGTTTTTCCATCATTGGCTCGAAGATCTGTCATGCCCTGCAAGCCGCACATGATCAAGGCGTGATCCACAGGGATTTGAAGCCGGAGAACGTTATCCTGGTCTCAGAGGACAGTCCGGTGATTGTCGATTTCGGCATGGCGGCGTTCGATGAAGCCGAAGATCTTGCTGCTGCCGCGGGAACGCGGCCCTACATGGCACCAGAGCATCAGAAGGGCAAGGAGGCCTCCACAGCGATGGATCTGTTTGCCATTGGAGTCATCTTTTATGAATGGATGGTTGGCCAACGACCCTTCTCTCCGTCGGCGCCGATGAGCCGCTGGGCTTACGCACAGCGCTTTAGCAAACTCGACAGTGAGCTCGACAAGCGATTAGCCTCAGACGATGATCTGAAGGAACTTACCCTGTCCCTTTTACGCTACAATCCGTCACGGCGTCCGGCATCTGCCCTGGCAGTCGCCGACGCCCTGGACAATGCCCGAACTTAGGGCTCGACTATCCTTCGTTGAGGGACTGGCGGAGCGCAACCAGGGTTTTTTCCGCAAGCAGAATTTCTTCGCGTATTGCACGCTTGTCGCGGTGATCAAGCTTGTTGTCGACCATCGCTGCTTCGACGGCTTCGAGAACGTTTCCTGTCTCAATTGCCAGCCGATTTGTACGTCGGAAAATACTGTCCGGGCTATCTGCACCAATGGATTCCTGATGCTCAACTGCGATCAGGCCAGAGCCATCCAAAAGATAGTTGGCAAATCTGTCGCCACGCCCGAACTGCATCAGCGCGCGAATCTCGTCTGCGCTGAAAAGTGTCTTGTTGTGTATTCTGGCATGAAGGCTGTGATAGCTGAGATTCATGGCCTCAGCTGTATCCTCGAGCGAAGTTTCTTTTTCGATGATCAGCGATTGATAGACCAGATCCGCAAACTCTTTTCCACGCATTATACGAATTCTCCCCTGCCCTCTATGGCCAGCAACGTTTTGACCCGAGGGTGCCGCGCTCATTGTGGTTGTGGCGTACTGTCACTTAATCTTAACCTGTCGAAATGCAAATTAATGGAATATTGATGCGAGATGGTTATTCTCAGTTGTTTCGCGGCTGATTCCTTGACGACCGCGGGTGAGAGCAAGCCTTTCGGGAACTGAGACGGCAGGAGGAATGGTATCGGGCGAAATGCGTGGATTTTCCTTTCTTGACCTTCTGAAGTGGTGGACAGTTATTGGCCTTGCCGTTGTTGCGGCTGGCTTCGGCTTTTTTGGCTATCTGCAGGCCGACCCGCTGAGCGACGTGGCTGACGGGCCATCGCTGGTCTCGCACCTATTTATCAACGCTTATCGGACACTGCAGCTGTTTATTGTCGATGCCGACGCGGCCAAATATGATTTTTGGGCGCTTCACATCGCACGCTTTGTAGCGCCAATGGCCACACTCTCTCTGGTCGCCAAGTTCCTGGTCGAAGCTCTTTATCACCGAACTGTCCTGTCTCTCCTGAAGCGCTCCCGCGGACATATCATTGTTGTTGGTCTTGGCGAGCTCGGTAGATCAATCGCTGAGCACCTGTCAAGCTCCGAGCGCAGAGTAGTTGCGATCCAGAATGAAGCCAGCGACGATGATCGCGAATTCTGTCGCACCAACGGCATATTACTGGTTGAGGGCGATGGCACGTCCGGTGTCGCCCTGGAGATGGCGGCAATCGGCAGCGCGAGCCAGGTATTCGCCACGGGTGACAGCGACGTGGCAAATGTCGAGACCTGTGTGCGCGCGGCTCAGAGTGCGGCAGCTGCGGCCCACACCATAAATATTCAGGTCCATCTGTCCGACCGATACTTCATGGGCCAGTTGCAAAGCATTGAACAGGAACTTCGGGCGGACCTGAGCGAGACAACTTTCATCAACTTCTTTTCCCGTTATGAACTCGTTGCGCGGCATTTCTTCAGTAAATTTGATCTTCTGGAGGCTGCAAGATTGATGGGACATGATAGATTGCATGTTCTGATCTTTGGCTTTGGTGATCTCGGCGAGAGCCTGTTTGTTGGGGCGCTGTTGCGCAACCATTCTCAATATCTCGGCAAGCCAAGGATTACTGTTGTCGATGCAGAAGCCGAGACAGCACGTGCGCGGCTTTTGAGGAGAATGCCGGCTATTGAGGACGTCGCAGATATCAGTTTCTTGCCGTTCACTGCCGGTGAAGGTGACATGTCAGCGCTGCTCAAGACGATTAACCGGAGGGGCCCTGTTACGGCGACTTTTGTCAGCCTGCCGGAGGAGACCAAAGGCATTACTGTCGCGCTGGATATTTTCTCATCGGTCAAGGCAGGAGATAGTTCCGGAGGACCGGTCTTCTTTCGATGTGACAAAACCACCAGTTTTGTTGATGATCTTGCCGCTGCAGAATCGAAGAGAATATCAGCTTGCATCAGACCCTTCAGAACGGAATTCGGTGGCGACATCATCGAAGAGCTGACATCCGATGGCGACTTGCTTGCGCAACGCATCCACGAGGCCTACTGCGCGCAAAGAGCTCAAGAGCGCGAACCTGGCGACGATCAAACATTGTCACCGGGCGAGCAGCCGTGGGGGCACCTGTCGGAAACTTTTCGAAAGGCGAACCGGCGCGCAGGCGATCATCTGCGCGTCAAGCTCAGAGCGGCCGGATTTCGTCTCGGCGTGGACACCACCTTGCGCATTGCGCTCAAACCCGAGGATCACCTCTGGTCAAGTTCTGAGGGCCTTGCAGCGCTTGGTGTGGCGGAAAATGCCCGCTGGCGTACAGATCGGGTCATTGAAGGCTTCACTTATGCGCCGGTGCGCAACGACAATCGCAAACACCACAACCTGTTGGTTCCTTTTGACGATCTTCGCGACGAAGACAAGGCCAAGGATCGGCAGCAGCTCGAGTTTCTTGATCGCGACGTGCTGCATAGCCAAACCGATCCAGCCAATTTGACGATGGTGAGACGGGAGCGTCAAATTGGCATGGTGGTCGATGTTGGTGCCAGCGCTGACGACGGCGAGAGCGGGACATCCGAGGCGATCAATTCACTTGCCGACGATGTATCTGAAATTGTTGCGAGCCACTTTCCAGGCGACGCCTATTCGCTGTTCGCGGTAATCGGGTCTGAACTGCAAATGAACATCGTCACTGCCGTACACAGTGCGCTTGAAGCGGTTTCATCAGACGTTCGTCTGTTTCCTGTCACCGGACCTGATCGAAGCTATGACCTGGAGCTTGGTCTCGCTTCTGCGAACCTGACATCTGCGGTTCGATGGATTATCGAACCCTCACCCGGTTCGACATTATCGGAGCCAGCATCAGCTCTGCCGAACAGAGCCGCGCTTGAACTCCTGATCACGTTATCGCGAGATGACGGCGGCTGGGCTGTGTTGGAGCAGGCCTGAGAGGGTCCTAGACAGAGCGATCATCAAGGCGCAGAATTCGTTTCAGCAGGAGGAGAGTTTATGGGATTCACGAGCGTACCTGAATACGACAGTTTCACGGTCAAGCCGATAACGCCTCACATCGGCGCGGTGATCGAGGGCATCGATCTTTCAAAGACACTCAGCAACAAGGAGCTTGTCGATGTCAGGCAGGCCTGGCTTGACTGGTTGGTGATTGTCTTTCGAGACCAGAAGCTGACGCCGGATCAACACAAGGATTTTGGTCGCAAGTTTGGCCGGCTGCATGTGCATCCCATGCAGCATGACCGCGGCGGAGACCCGGAAATTCTCTATGTGAAAACGACAAAAGATTCAGCCTACACAGCGGGCAACGGCTGGCACACAGATGTTTCCTGCGAAGAAATTCCGCCTTTGGGGTCGATGCTCTATATCACTGAAACGCCGGAACTGGGCGTCGGCGGCGATACGATGTTCGCTGATATGTATGAAGCCTACAATTTGCTTTCGGACAGCATGAAGGACTTTCTTGGCGGGCTGACGGCCGTTCATGATGGCGCCATACCCTATACAGGTGGTTACGGCGTCTCGCCCCCGGAAGGGACGGAATATCCGCGAAACGAGCATCCCATCGTCGTCACCCATCCGGAGACCGGCAGGAAGCTGCTTTTTGTGAATTCAGGCTTCACTTCTCATATCAAAGGCGTGACACCGCAGGAGAGCCGGGCAATTCTGGCCATGCTTTATAAACATATCGCTGAAACGCCGAAGCTGAGCTGCCATGTCACCTGGCAACCAGATACGCTTGCGTTCTGGGACAATCGTTGCACGCAGCATCATGCGGTGTGGGATTACCAGCCCCAGTCACGCTACGGCGAGAGGGTATCGATCCTTGGCGAAGAACGGCCAGCGGCCTAGGTTTCAGCAGGGATTCGGGCGCATTTGATCTGCCGCAATGAGCTGATCAACTGCTTCATTAGAATGATCTCAAAATGCAGGTGAGCTGCTATTTTCTCTGTCTTTTGACTAGAGCTAAGCAGCCACTTATGCTGCCGCCGAATCCGGCTCTGAAAGGGCGCATCCTACTCTCGTGAGATCATGAAAGGGCATCTATGAGCCTGAGCGAAACAGTGGCTGACCAGCAATCTGCAACGGCGGACCACACTCTCAAAAAAGAGCCCTGGTACCTGCAGGTCGGTGACGAAATTGAGATTTTCGAGGCTGCCTATGCAGCCAGACTGCCGATCCTGCTGAAAGGCCCAACGGGATGCGGCAAAACACGGTTCCTTGAACACATGGCATGGCGCATCTATCGGGGCAGTAAATCGCATCGGAATTTGCTGGAGACGCCACTTATCACGGTCGCATGCCACGAAGACCTTACGGCGACTGATCTGGTCGGCAGGTATCTCCTTTCCGGTGACGAAACGGTGTGGCTGGACGGCCCCCTCACCCGTGCCGTGACCACTGGCGCCATCTGCTACCTGGACGAGGTGGTTGAGGCCAGAAAAGACACCACTGTGCTGATCCATGCGCTGACTGATCATCGGCGCATGCTGCCGATCGAGAAAAAGGGCATGATCCTCGATGCCCATGCGGACTTCCTGCTGGTCATGTCTTACAACCCCGGCTACCAGAGTGTGCTGAAAGACCTGAAGCCAAGCACGCGACAGCGCTTCATCAGCATAGAATTTGACTATCCTGATGTGGAACGCGAAACCGAAATCATTGTCGTTGAGTCCGGCGTTGATACTGAAAGTGCTGAACGCCTCGCCGTTGTTGGGCAGCGCGTCCGCAATCTGCGTGAGCATGGGTTCGAAGAAGGCGTATCAACGCGACTTCTGATTTACGCAGCTAGTCTGATGGCGCTCGGCATCGATCCTCATCGTGCCTGTGACGTCGCAATTGGTCGCGCGATCACGGATGACGCAGAGGTGCAGCGCGCCGTGAGGGAAATAATTGATGCCATCCTGCCGCCTTCCAGCTGACATCGGCGCTGAGGTAACTCTTCGTGTCTCCTGATGAAAGCACAGTCTATCTCTCGGATGAACAAAGGCTCCTGTCGCTGTTTGCCCAGGGTATGGGCGGGCGCTACTTCCATCTGAGGACTGCCGATCTTATGCCTGGGCGATTCCGGGTGGCGGACCTGGATGTTCCAACATCCGATGGCAACGCCCTCTATCTGCCAAACGATTTCAATCTGTTTGATGTGCCAGTGGATAATCTTGGCGCCTACAAAGTCACGATCCTGCATCAGCTGGGTTACTTTGAATTCGGCACGTTCCTGTTCAATATGGCAGAGGCGAGAAACCGCATTCCAGATTTGCCCTCTGAAATGGGTGATCATGTACCGGGCGAGGTTCCGTTCGAAACCTTCTTCTCTCTCTTTCGCGCCCCTATCCTGGCGAAACGGCTATTCGCCATTGTTGAAGATTTCAGGATCGACCAGTGCATCTACAGAGCCTGGCCAGGCATTCGGCTGGATCTCGCACGTGTGATGGTGCATGCGTTGTCCGGGCGGCGGCATTTCGACACATTCAATGGCCCGGCCGGGCTGATGGAAGGATTGGTGAGGCACAGTCTTGGCGCTGCCGAGGATGATCTTCTGGAGCGCGACCAGACCGGCCTCATGCCCCTTGTCCTTGAAGCGCTTGAGCCGCTGAGCACTGACGACGCGGATGTCTATCACTCGGCTATTGCTCTGACGGCGGTATATGAAGTGATGCTGGCCGCAGGCTATGGCATGACGATGCCGGCAGAAGGCCTGTCGTTGAAGGAAGCCAGCGATCTCAGCCTCGATCTGTTCGCTTCCAGCGGCAATACAGAAGAAATTCTGGATGAGACTCTGCTTGAAACCGAGAACGTCGATTTTCGTGGTGAAATGCGACCGGAGCTCGCCCAAAAGAGACTGCAGCTTGAGCGGCTCAAATCCGAAATTGACAGGTTGAAGGACGGCGGCATGGAGATGCCGGCCGAGACTCTTGCCGCCCTTATGGCGAGCGAAGGGTTGCGCGTGAGCGATGGCGGCGAAGGGTCGGCAGAGGGTGATGAAGAAGCCCTGTTCATCACCATGCTCGAAGGTCAGGAGCCGTTACGAAAGCAGACGCTGGAAAAAGCTGAGGAGCTACTCGGGCAACAGGTGCGCAGTCACGAAACCGACCTGAGGCGTGAATTTGGTGATCTGTCGCGAGCGTCCAGGAGCTATCTCTATGATGAGTGGGACTATCTTGGTCGCCAGTATCTGAAAGGCTGGTGCCGTCTCTTCGAGCGGAGTTTCGAAGACCATGAGTACGGGGCCCTGGAAGATGTCCGGGGTGATCTGCGCTCTCTTCTCTCCCAGGTCCGAAAGCAGTTCCAGTTTCTGAAGACCGAGTCATATGAACGTGTTCGCAAGGTCAACGATGGCGAGGAACTGGACATCGATGCGGCAATCGAAGCCAGGGTCGACATTCGCGCCGGTCAATCGCCGGATGAACGTATCTACTCTCGCAATGAAAAGCGTCGCCGCGATGTTGCCGCGGCCTTTCTCATCGACCTGAGCGCATCGACAAGCGAACCGGTGCCGACGAATGATGAAGAAAACGAAGCGTTGGACCCAGAGGATGACAATATCCGCAACTTTATGACGGCCTTCAACACAGCACCGGCGAGTGCGACCGAGGAAGATTCTGTAAGACGGATCATTGATGTCGAAAAGGAAGCGGCAATCCTGATGTGCGACGCGCTTGAGCAGATGGGTGACGCCTACGCCATCTATGGCTTTTCAGGCTACGGGCGGGACGAGGTCGAATTCTACACCGCAAAAGACTTCGACCAGCGCCTGACCAACAAGGTCTGGGAAGGCATTGCCGCCATGAAGCCGAACCGCAGCACACGTATGGGCACCGCAATCCGCCATTGCCTGACAAAGCTTGAACGCCAGGAAGCCAGGCTGAAAATCCTGATGATCATATCTGACGGCTACCCCCAAGACATGGATTACGGACCTGAGCGGGGCAATCGGGAATACGGTATCGAAGACACGGCCAAAGCGCTTGAAGAAGCAGCACGCGCAGGCGTGCAGACCTTCTGCGTGACCGTCGACCAGGCAGGGCACGACTACCTGAGACGGATGTGCCCTGACGAACGCTATCTTGTCATTGAGGACATTGATGCCCTCCCCGCCGAGCTGGCCAGGACCTATCGCACCCTGACAGGCTGACCGGGTTATGGCAGTCTGCCGTCAAACACAGCAAGGCGGAGGCACCCATGGCAGACATTTCACATCGGATGATCGAGACCAACGGCATCAAAATGCGGCTTGCAGAAGCAGGCTCTGGGCCGGTTGTTCTGCTGATCCACGGCTGGCCTGAATCCTGGTATTCCTGGCGCCATCAGCTGACCGCCCTTGCAGATGCCGGCTATCACGCCATCGCCCCGGATATGCGGGGATATGGCGACACGGATGCGCCCGCCAGTGACGAAGCGTATCGCATCGATATTCTCGCCAATGATGTTGTCGGTATCCTTGATGCGATCGGTGAACAGAAAGCAACACTGGTCGGTCACGACTGGGGTGCCATGGTGGTCTGGCACGCCGCCCTCGCCCATGCTGACAGGTTCAATGGTGTGATCGGGATGAGTGTGCCTTATCGAAAGCCAGCGCCAGCTTCTCCACTCGAAATGATGAAAAAGGCCAACGGCGACAACTTCTTCTACATCCTCTATCACAACGAGGAAGGCGGCGTCGCAGAGGCCGAGTATGACAGCAATCCCAAAGGCTTGTTGGAAATGCTTTACAGTTCACTTGATGTGCAGAGAGGCGAGCCCACCATCACTGATCCGAAGCGTTCAGCGGGCGGCTGGATCGGCCGCATGGGCGTGCCAGAAGAATTGCCGGACTGGCTCTCGAATGACGATCTTGACTACTACGTCAATGAATTCACGCGCGCCGGCTTCCGGGGCGGCGTCAACTATTACCGAAATTTCGAACGGAACTGGGAATATACCAAAGACATGGATCCCGTCATCACTATTCCCTCAGCCTTTATTGCCGGTGCATCCGACATGGTGATCGGCGGCGCTGACAAGGCGGGTCTGGTGGAAGCCATGTCCCCTGTCCTCGCAGACATGCGAGAGGTTACAGTGATCCCCGGCATGGGCCACTGGGTCCAGCAGGAAGCGCCAGAAGAGACCAACAAGGCCATTCTGGCGTTCCTGAAAGGAATTTGACTCTAGAGCGGCAATCCCCCAACACCACGGTTCACGGAGCCTGTCTCGTTATAGGACCGCATGACCATGTCGGCGATGCGCATCTGGTGGACTTCGTCTGAACCGTCAGCGATGCGGGCCCAGCGGGCCTGGATCAGCATGTTGGCGAGCGGTGTGTCCTCGGAATAGCCCAGCGCGCCATGAACCTGGACGGCACGGTCGACTGTGCGCCAGAGTGCGTTCGCAACGTGATGCTTGCACATGGACACTTCGGCCCGGAAGTCATCGCCCTTTTCGATTTTGTATGCAGCATGAAGGACCATGAGCTTGCCGGCATAGAGTTCCATGGCACTGTCGGCCATCATCCACTGGATCGCCTGTTTTTCGGACAACAGCGAGCCATGTGCATAGCGGTTCTGGGCGCGCTCAATGAGCATTTCGAGGGCAACTTCAATCTGGCCGATCCAGCGCATGCAATGGGCAAGCCTGGCCGGACCAAGACGCACCTGACCCAGTTCATGACCGCCACCACGGGTGCCAAGCATGTTGGCCTGTGAAACCCGGACGTTCTTGAAATAGAGCTCTGGATGACCACCGCCGCCGCCCATCGTCCTGACGTCACGGGCTATTTCCAGGCCGGGCGTGTCGAAAGGCACAATGAAAGCACTGTTACGGGCCTGGGGAATTTCAGCATCCGGATCGGTTTTGGCGATCACGATGGCGAAATCAGCCGACTGTGCCCCTGAAGAGAACCATTTGTGGCCGTTGATGACCCATTCATCGCCATCAAGCTCGGCCTTGGTCTGGATCAGGGTCGGATCCGAACCGGCGACTTCCGGCTCTGTCATGGAGAAGCAGGACCGCATGGTGCCATCACACAGGCCCCGCAAATAGAGGTCTTTCTGCTCATCCGTGCCGAAATGCAGAATTGTATGCATATTGCCTTCATCAGGCGCCTGGCAGTTGATGACGTAAGGGCCAAACGGCACCTTCACGGCTTCGGCTGACATGGCAGCCACGGCAGTGATGCCAAGCTCCATTCCACCCCATTCTTTGGGCATATGCGGGAGCCAGACTCCCTGTTCCTTGGCGGTTTCGCGAAGGTCATAGATGGCATCGCGGAAGTAGTTTGGGCCATCTTCCTCACCGGCACCGGCCTTGCCGTCTTCGCGGGCTTTTTCAAAGCGCGGCTTCACCGTCTCGTTCAAGAATGAAATCATTGTCTGACGTGCTTCTTCCACATCAGGCGGGAACGTAAAATCAATAGCCATGGGGTCGTCTTTCCTTGTCCCTGAGAATTTGACCCTATTCCTAGCACGAAAATCCGCGATGTGTACCAGCCCCCAATTGTCGCACATCGCTGTTTTCACCAGCCCTTTGTGAGTGCTAGGCTTGGCAAAACCGCGTGAGAGCGGCGATAAGACAATGGGCAGAGAGGCAGGGCCAAATGGCTGAGCTACCGGAACTGACGGCAGTGCGCGAAGCGCATCGATTTGATGAGGCCGCACTGGCGGATTACCTCAAGGGTAATCTTGAAGACTTCAAGGGCGCCATGGTGGTTCAACAATTTGAAGGTGGTCAGTCAAACCCGACCTACGTGCTCACGGCCAATGACCGGCGCTGGGTGATGCGCAAGCGCCCGCCCGGCAAACTGTTGCCCTCTGCTCATGCCGTCGATCGGGAATATCGCGTCATGACGGCCTTGCGGGATACCGACGTTCCGGTGCCGCTGACCTACCTCTACTGCGAAGAGACAGAGATCGTTGGCACCGATTTCTTCATCATGGAAATGGTTGATGGCCGTGTCACGTCTCAGGATCCGTTGCCGACGCTTGAGCCTGCAGAGCGAAAAGCCATTCATGCTCATCTTCTGGAAGTCATGGCGGCCCTGCACCAGGTTGACTACGAGGCCGTCGGCCTTGGCGACTATGGCCGGCCCGGCAACTATTTCGGCCGGCAGATTTCCAGATGGTCAAAGCAGTATATCGGCAGCAAAACCGACGACATTCCCGAAATGGAGAAGCTGATTGAGTGGTTGCCGGAAAATATTCCGGAGGATGATGCGAGCTGCATCGCGCATGGCGATTTCCGGATGGGTAATGTGCTCATTCATCCGACGGAACCCAGGATCGTGGCGCTCCTTGACTGGGAGCTTTCGACACTTGGCCACCCGATGGGCGATCTCAGCTACAACGCCACCTACACCTATTCGACAAGTTTCGTGCCCTATAAGGACAAGCTGACCGAAATGGGATTGCCAACCGAGGAAGAGTACCTCGCCCGTTACGGTGAACTCACTGGAAGAGAAGTCGATCCGCAGGACTGGAGCTTCTATATCGCCTACAACCGCTTTCGCAGTGCCGGCATCCTGCAGGGTGTCTACAAACGCGGGCTTGACGGCAATGCCGCCTCAGATCGTGCCCTCGCCGTTGGCGCAATGGTCAAGATACATGCCGAAGCAAGCTGGAAGCGGATCCAGCGGAGTTTCGACGTCTGAGCGACAGGCCTGCCAAAATTCAATATTCAGTAAAGGAATTTCAGATATGCCGATCAATGTCACCAAGGATTCAGTCGATCTTGGGATCGTGACCAAGGACGCAGCGCCTTTGGTCAAGTTCTATCGCGATACCCTTGGTCTGAAACCGGATGGTGAAATGGATATGGGCGGCGGCGGTCACATGACACGCCTCGCTTGCGGCACAACAACCATCAAGATCGTCGTCAACGGCAAAGAGCCGGACAATGTCGCAGCGCCAGGCGGGCTCGGTGGTGCGACGGGCTATCGCTACTTTACGATTTCAGTAGATAATCTTGAAGAAGTCACAGCGGAATGTGATGCGGCGGGATACACAATCTCGGTACCGCCAACAGAAATCAGAAAAGGCGTTACCATATCAATGATTCAGGATCCCGATGGTAACTGGGTTGAGCTTCTGCAAATTGCAAGCGTGTGACGCCCTTTACCGCTTTGAGATAACATCCAGAATAAAGCCGACCCGTTCGTCCACTGACAGCCTCGGAATGTCTATCACCTCGTATCCTTCTTCGGTGTAACAGCGCTTGGCACCTTCGTAGTTCCGTGTGGCTTCAGCAAAATCCTGTGTTCGCTTGTCATCGGTGACATGAATCTCCCGCCATGGCGGCGTCAGAAAGACCGTCCTGTTGTAGCGCTTTGCATCCACGGCCAGCCGCAACGCCGCCGGCACATCACGTTTGAGAAAGTACGCGAAGTAGCCAGGCAGCTCCGGCAAGCCCCGGTCAAAGAAAACCGGACCGGTCACTTCCTGGACGCTGAGGTACGCTTCGATGGAACGTTCTGCCATGAGCTGACCATATTTTTCCCTGTCTTCCTCGGGCATGGCACTGCCACCGAGCCATCCCTGCTCCTCCAGAATTGCGCGGCCCGCCTCCGGCACAGTGATGTAACCGAGGGCGCCAAGCGCATCAATCAATGTCGTCTTGCCGGCGCCGGGACCGCCGGAGATGATGTAAAAGTTGTCGGCCATCAGATGAGAGTTAGGCTGGACCGTTAGGAGTGCTCATTTCAACAGTGCCTTAAATCCTTTGTGTTATGAGGCCTCGTTTGGTGCAGGATGTGGCCCCGGTTCGTCACAGATCGCCATCGATTTTCCATCAATGATCCGAATGTCGAGGCTGAAGGGGTCGAGCTGCTCCACACAGCCGAGGTTGACCCGATAACCGTAGTCCGGGTCTCCGTGATAGGGATAGACGCCACAGGTTCTGCAAAACAGATGATTCACGACGCGATCATTCCAGCGGTAGTCGGTCAATTCACTCTTGTTTTCGATCGGACTGAAATCTTCTGCGGGTATATATTTCGAAGACATTACGGCACCTTTGCGGATACAGATCGAACAGTTGCATCGCGCACCCGTTTTTATTTCGTCGCTCTGAAACGAAAACCTGATCCGTCCGCAATGACATCTCGCAGTATATTGAATCTTCGACATGTTTCTCTTTCTTCAATGAGATGGTTTGGCGCTGTGACAGGGCTGATCCAGAAGTACCGTTTCATGAAAGTGGCGCATTCATACAGAGCTTCGGCGGCTTTGTCACAAACGGCGGACACAGAATCTACCATATTGCATTGCTTGAATCTGTGCCGGGTTCGGGTTCCGTTGAGTTGGATTGGCGATCCCCCACAAAGCTAGGGCCGGCCGTTGAAATTTTGGCAGCGGCGCCAACTGCCTTCTCGCCGAGGGCGACCGTGCCAGCAATGGCTCGTTCTGCGAGCAAGTTCGTGTCATGAACAGTATTGCCAATCATTATTAGTCGCATTCTGGGCAACCGACGTGGTCATTCACGTAATGCAACTCATAGCAGCTGTGGCCGCTGCAAGTATCTTGTGGCACCTCTCGCTTTTCTCCTGTACCCGTTTCTGAGCATGGAGACATTTGTTCTGATAATTGGCGTAGCTACGATTGCTCACGGCATCACTTTGTCAATCATTTTGGTCAATCATCGTGAGACCCTGGTTGGCAAACTCGTGATCATTTTCATGGTTACGATTGTTGCGTATGTCTATGCGCTCTCCGGATTGCATGACAACATCTTCCGTTTGCCCCTGCCGATTGCAGCAGTCCTCTATGCCCTTGCTGTCTCGGCAATCTATTGGTTCTGGTTGTTTGTCCAGGCACTCTTAAAAGACTCTTTTCGATTACAGGCCTGGCACTGGGCGTTCCTCATTGTGGTTGTAGGGACACGGACCATCCTGTTCGTTATTTCTGAAGTCAGTGAACTACCTGTGTCTGTGCAAACCCTGAGCGTAAACTTACCACCGATAGTTCATATCATCATCGAACTGCATATCCTCTGGAGTGCGTTCAGTGGACTTCGAGATGATCTAGTGGAATCCAGGCGCCGATTTCGTGTCCTGTTTGTATCAGGAACGGCAGGCTGCGGCCTTGTGATTGCTGCAATCACGATTTCCACCGGACCAGGAAGAAATCCTGAAGTCCTCAATCTTACAATCATCTTGATCATTTTGGCGTTGATGGTGCTCTTCGGCATAAGGATTGCCCGACTTTTGCCTGGAGACCTGTTCTTCCGCGGCCTGAGTGACAGGACATCAACAACAAGTGCCGCTGACCGATATGACATTGAAAGAATTCTTGCAGCCATGGAAACCGCAAAATTGTACAGGCAGCTCGGGCTGACGATCAAACAGCTTGGTATCTATCTTGAACTTTCTGAACACCAGGTGCGCCGTATCATCAATTCCGAACTGGGCTTCAGAAACTTCGGCAATTTTGTGAACCGATATCGCATAGACGAGGCGCAAAAAAAGT
The DNA here is from genome assembly GCA_965371465.1 of uncultured Alphaproteobacteria bacterium. Classification (GTDB taxonomy): domain Bacteria; phylum Pseudomonadota; class Alphaproteobacteria; order CBDUYM01; family CBDUYM01; genus CBDUYM01. Next base: position 107,129 of record CBDUYM010000009.1, on the reverse strand, counting down.
TGGCGGATCCGGCGCTGGCACGCTCGTCCATACTAACGATCGCGCATGAGGTTGGCTTTCAATCTCTTGCTCCCTTCAATCGCGCGTTTCGAGAGAACGTCAACATGGCGCCTAGAGAATACCGTCAGATACAATTGCTGGAGGTGGTCTGACGAGCATCGTTGCAGCCCAATGGAGGCTGCCGCTCTGTCATTGGATGCCGGAGCGAGCGGTGCTGCCCCTCGGGACCCAGACCCAGGCTCTACCCCAGGCTTTTTCAGCGGTTATAGAGACTTTGCGCCGCTCAGCGGGGTCTGTAACCGCACCAAGATTGACGACTTTGAAGCCACACAACGCCCGTGTCGCGGCAACCGCCTCTTCCCGCGTGCCGTTTTCCACAAGATGCCTGAGGACTTCTTCGGCCCTGCCGGTCAGTGGATCCTGCATGACAAGAAACTGCAGCGCCATTTTGCGATGGGACTCTTTGTCGCCTGCTTCTTCCAGAAACTCACGCGCTGCATCGACCGATTTGGCCAGAGAAGCCCTGAAAACGCCCGTTGAAAGTGCGTGGAAGGCCGATCCCCTGATCTTTGTGGTTTCGGATTCATCGTCAAGAATTTCCTGCAGACGTTCAGCAATGCCCGGATAGCCTGCGAACTGACCGGCATTTTGAATAGCCGCTCTCCTGACCCGTCGGGCGGGGTCTGAAAGCGCCTTCAGGATACCCCCAGCCGCTTTGTCGCTTCTGTCAGCACCCAGAATACGAACCATCTGGAAGCGGTAGTTCCGGTCTTCGCTCTCCAGCCCCGCCATTGCCTCGCTCAGCAGTTCCTCAGGCGCTGGATTGCCCAGTTCCTTCAAGACTGCTTCTTCAATCGGGCGATTTTCGGCCGGCGGCCACAGGCGGCTGTGATTCAGCTTCTTTGCGAGTTCCAGATCCATTTCGCGTGTCCGTTAGATAAAGTGGGCGGCTTGTTTGTACTCGGAACATTTCAGGCTCTTTAGCAATGAGACCCCCGCAAGCGGGCATCCTTTTCCGACCCAGCACATTTCAGCATCTTTGGCAATGATGGCCCCACATAACTCCTTTACATTCAGTCTGTTAGAGATCTTTCTTGATCAATCAAATGATATGTCATTCTCTTCAAGTGCGTGCTTCAGGCGTTTGATTGCGCCACCGATTTTCTTGCCTGCCCGCATCACGCCGAACAGCTGTTTGCTGACCACCTGCTGCGAAATACCCAGGATTTCGGCAATTTCTGCCTGGGTTTTGTCCTCATGGAAATAGAGGATCACAATCTCCTTCTGACGCCGGGTTAGCTTTGTTTCGACCATGATCGATAGGATCGAGACAGCTTCGTCCCGCATCTTGGCCTTTGCGCTCTCGACCTCGCTTTCATCGTCGGTCTCATGCCAAAGTCCCCTGTCATCCGGCAATTCCTGAAGAATAGCAGGGTCGACCGGGATTTCTCTGTTGCCACTATCACTTTCGAACATCTGTCACCCGCGAAAACAGCTTTCACCTTTAGGGACTCTTACACCCACTCTTAGACCCTTACTGCTCTTTTGGCCTATGCTGCATGCAAAAGGAGCTGAAAAAGGCCTGTACCATGAAGAATTTGCTGATCCTTGTTGCGCTTGGTTGGGGTGCGTTCGTACCAGTGTCCTATGGGGCGGATAGTAATGTTGTGATTGTAGTGGATGCCTCAGGCAGTATGTGGGGGCAAATCAACGGTGAAGCCAAAATTACCGGCGCCAAGCGGGTTCTGGGTAACGTGATTGATGCGTGGAATCCCACGGACCGATTGGGGCTGATAGCTTACGGCCATCGTCGGGAGGGCGATTGCGCTGACATTGAGACCGTTCTTCCTCTTGGCCCGTTTGATGCGGCGCGTGCCGCGTCTGCCATAGCCTCTCTGACGCCACTTGGGAAAACGCCTTTGACCGACGCTGTCCGCCTGGCAGCCGCAAATCTCGACATTGAAAACCGGTCCGGCTCGGTCATTCTGATTACAGATGGGCTGGAAACCTGTAGCGGAGATCCCTGTGCGCTCGGCAAGGAACTAGCCGCACGCGGCATTGATTTCCAGGCGCATGTGATTGGTTTCGGGATCGAGAATGAAGACACTGCGGCCCTCCAATGTCTTGCGCATGAGACTGGAGGCCGGTACCAGGATGCCGCCGATGCGGGCACCCTTGGTGTGGCAGTCGCCAGCGCGTTAGAGAGCGTCAACGCCGTGCGAAATGTCACTTTGCGCGGTGTCGACGGAGAGGGATTGCTGCTTTCCGAGCCGGTTGCATGGAACATCTATGAAGCATCTGAAATTGATGTGGTGGGGGCCCGCGTCGGCGTGGGCCTAGCGGCAGAATACGCTGTCGCTTTGCCGCCAGGAGCATACGTTGCCTCCGCTGTGTTCGGTCAGATATTCAAGTGGCACCAGTTCACTGTCGAAACCAATGCGCCTCTTCTGGAGGAAGTAACTTTAGTCGTCGGGTTTGTTACCATGCGCGCGCGCCTGTCGCCGGACAGAGAACCGCTGAACATGAACTTCTCCTGGCAGATATTTCCTCTGTCTCCTCACGGCGATCGCCATCCCGAGATTGCGCGAGACGCCGGCCATCGAGCTCGCTTTGGACTGCCGGCGGGCGCGTATGAGGTCAGCCTGCAAGCCGAAGATTTGGTTCGTAGCAAGACATTCATCGTTCACGAAGGCGAAGAAAGCGAAGAGATAGTCGATCTTGATGCCGGCCTTCTGACTGCATCCGCACTTTCATCGCAGGGAGGGCCGACGAAAGGCCATGTGGCCTGGAAGATCTTTTTTAACGGTGGTGGATCTCGAGGTCCCGAAATGGCCCGCGAAACCCGGCGTCGAACAACCTTTTTGTTGCCAAAGGGCAGTTACGTCCTTGAGGGTCAATACAAGGGCGAAGAGCAGTCCGTAGAATTTGAGCTTGGACCCGGGTCTGAGATTTCCAGGGAAATTGTGTTTGCCGCGGAATGATCCGCTGATCTAAGCTTTTCAAAAGATTGAAGCGTCGCCCAAGGGGAGCATCATGTACCAAGATATCATATACGAAGTTGACGACCCTGTTGCCGTCATCCGGTTCAACAGGCCTGACAAACTGAATGCCTTCACCTACGCCATGCTGGCCGAACTCAAGCATGCCGTTGCGGCGGCCGAGGACGATCCTGCTGTGGTGGGAATTGTCATCACAGGCGAAGGGCGCGGTTTCAGCGCCGGCATGGACATGGCTGGGCTTGGCAACATGGTCGAATCCGGCAGCAATGCGTCGGACGGCTCCAGCGGCAGCGGCGAGGACCTGAGTGCTGATCCGGGGGCTGATCTGGGCGAGAACTTCACGAGGGGTTTTGCCTATCTGATGGCAGTCAGAAAACCTGTCATCGCGGCCATCAACGGCCCCTGCGCTGGTCTCGGGCTTTCCATCGCCCTGATGTGCGACATTCGATTTGCTGGCGAGAGTGTGCGCATGCTGACAACGTTTGCAGAGCGCGGGCTTGTTGCCGAACATGGTCAGAGCTGGATTTTGCCGCGCGTGATAGGGCCGTCGAGAGCCCTTGATCTCCTTTTCACGAACAAGCGCGTTGGCGCAGAGGAAGCTCTGTCCCTTGGTCTTGTGAATGCTGTTTTCCCGGATGATGAACTGGTCACCGCTGCCATTGACTATGTGAAGGACCTGGGCGCAAGAACTGCGCCGAGCTCACTCATGCACATCAAGCATATGGTCTACAGTCACCTGAACATGAACCTTCATGACGCCATGGTGGAGACAGAAGAGAAAATCGCTGCCAGCATGAAGACGGACGCTTTCGCCGAAGGCGTTGCATCATTCGTTGAAAAGCGCCTGCCAAACTTCAAGCGGATAACTTCGAAGGATTGATCCAGGGATTGATCCATGGATTTCACGCTCCTCCGTCATCCCGGGCTTGACCCGGGATCCAACTGTGGCACTGACACTTGCAGGAAAAAAGTTGGACCCCGGGTCAAGCCCGGGGTGACGGACATGGACCAGGTCTTTTCAGACCACCATTCGCTTCGATTTGTGGCGGCCGTGGGCAACGACTTCGTCATCCTTCAGGATTTCGAATTCATAGTTGATGAAATTGGTGCGGCCTGCCCGGCCCTTGTCGGCGATCCATTGCCGGATGACGTAGTCTTCGCCGAAAAGCAATGGTTCGCGAATTCTGAGTTCGTGCGCTGCCCAGATTCCCGGCCCGGTGACGCCATCGAACATCGGCACTTCGGACGCATAGACCACTTGCAGGACATGGCCGAAGGTAATTTCCGGATGGACTATTCTCTGCCCCCAGACGCTGTCGTCTGTGAACCAGGGGGACTTGTCGGCTGACGCATCGGCGATCTTCTCGCCCTCGGCAAGAGTCAGAACCATAGGTGTTTCAATCAGCCTGCGACCAACGACAACCTGAGGGAACACCTCATCAGGTTGTGACGAACCATCTTCGGCAGGATCCCATGGCAGCTCATACCCCATTCCCGCTCGGCCGTAGCAACAGACCCGGCCATCTTCTGTCTCGACGCGCAGCACCAGTGGATCGTCGCCTTCCTCGGCAACGACACATACAGGTTCGGTTGTGTAGACCGGTGTCGCATACTTGAAGCTGTACCAGCCGCCATGCATCCAGTCTTTGCCAAAGATGTGCATGACAGCGCTTAACGCATGAGCGCCGACAATTGTCCCCGGCACGAAGGCACCCTTGAAGCCCATCTCCTTCGCAGTGTCATCATCATGAATTGATTCACCTTTGTCGGCAGCGGTGTTTCCCAACGTTGCCCAATCACCTCGGTGCGCAATGGTCATGCTTTGCTCCCTGTCGCTGCCCTGAAGTCCTGGTCACTGAAACCAAGCCAGTTCCTGAGGACAAGCTCGTTGTGCTCTCCCGTGACGGGTGGTTTATTCTCGCGCCTGGTCCCGGTTTCGAACGAATACGGAAGGTTCGGTACTTTCCCCTCAGCTCCGGCGACGTCGGCATCATCAAAGAAACCTCTGGCCGCCATTTGCGGGCTGTGAAGAATGTCGTCTATGTCATCTATGGGGGCGAAGGTGTAACCCCGCGCAGCCCCCTCATCGAACCATGTATATTTTTCTTTCCTGGCGACGGCTGCCGCAAACGCGGCGCCAATCTCATCCCAATGCTCAATGCGCTTTTCCAGGCCAGCCCATTCATCACCGGTGTAGGCATCGAGGCCGGAGAATTCAGCCATTTCGGCCCATGCGGGACGGAGTGCCAGAAAATAGATCCAGCCATCACTTGCTTCCATCGGAATCGGTGAAGCCTGGCCCTTCAGATCGCGGACGTAGCGGGTAATCTCCGTGCCGGTGTGGCTCCATTGGGCGATGTGGCGCGTAAGGTGTTGAATTGTGCTTTCCTGCGCTGAAATATCGAGATGCGCGGCTTCTCCGCCGTAGAGCGCAGACAGGACTGCAATGGCGGCATTGAGGCCGGCAATATACTCGACCGTGTGGCCCGGCAGACGCGTGGGGGCTTCATCATTCCAGCCGGTGCTCTGCAACAGTCCGCTGGCAGCCTGCAGCGTGAGCTCTGTTGCAAGCCAGTCCTTTTTTGGGCCGGACGCGCCATAGGGTAAGATAGATGCCAGAACGAACTTCGGGTTCAGCGCCTTCAGGCTTTCAAAATCAAAAGAATCCCCGTCGTCCAAAAGCGCATCAGATGTTTCAACGAGCTTTTCAAATGCGACCTTGCCGGCGGGCGCTTCGAAGTCGAGCGTCACGCTTAGCTTTCGGCGGGAAGTGAATGCTGCTGAATAATCTGGTGCGGCGGCCTCAGCGTGCATGGCTGAAGAATGGATTTTGATCACTTCAGCACCCATTTCTGCAAGCATCAATCCGGCGAACTGGGCTCTGGCTGTGTGGGAGACTTCAAGAATTCTCATGCCTCAGATGCTTTCAAATTCAGCCGTTGAGCAAAGTCCGGATCAATGCGAAAAGTTTCAGCGCCGGTTCTTGCATCAATGTGGAGGCCGCCTCTGTCGGCCAATGCACCTTCGGCAAGAAGGTCGTCGACCTCAGTCTGATCAAGTTGCAACCAGTCACTGAGCACGGCGGCATTGTCGCGGCCGCTCCAGCGAAGATCATCGAGGCGGGTTCCCTCGTGTTCCAGGCTGCGCCACCCCGGCCCGGCGTGTGGGTGTGTGATGTAGCCGAGAATTGGATGGTCATGCGCGATCGTATGGAACAAACCTCGTGCCTTCAGATGGGCGTCGAAATGAATATCTGACACTTTCTGGACGGGGGACGCGGCCACGGAAATGCTTTGCAGGGCCTCAGCCAGTTCATCCTTGTTCTGTCCTGCCGTCCAGACACCCAGAATCTCATCAATCCGATCATGAGAGGGGTCCCGGCCCGCCCTGGTCAGGAGCTCAGTTGCCTTTAATCCAGGGTCGCCGATCCTGTCTGCCAAGGCATGCCAGGCATCATCAGTAGTAACCGAGATTGCGATCCAGTTGTCTACGCCTTCGCAGGGATAAATACCTTGCGGAACATAGCGCGGGTCCCGGTTTCCTGACTGGTCCCTGTTCACACCAGTGATCGATGTCTCGATGAAATTTTCACCGATCAGATGGGCAATGCACTCGTACATCGAGAGATCAATATACTGCCCCTTCCCGGTCTGACGGCGATGGTGCAGCGCACTGAGCAGCGCAAATGCGGCATAGCGACCGGCCAGCTGGTCGGCAAACACCCGGCTGCCGATTGAGACCGGCCGACCATGCTCGCCTCCCATGAGACGGTTCATACCGCCGGCGGCCTCAACGCTCGGCCCATAGGCCGGATAGTCCTGCCATGGCCCGGGGGTGCCGTATCCCGAAAGCTGAAGAACAATCAGTTCAGGCCTTTCCTGCCTGAGCGTTTCATGGCCAAGGCCGAATTTCTCAAGTACCTGAGGTCGAAAATTGTTGCAGACAATGTCGGCCTGCAGCGCAAGCTCCCTGGCCAGCACTTTGCCCTTGTCATTCTTCAGATTGATGGAGATGCAGGGCTTGTTCATTGATACCCCGTCAACGACGTGGATCAGATTCTCGCCAGCTCCGGCTGCGGAAGCAATTCTAACAACCTCTGCGCCAAGGTCGGCAAAGTGCCGCGTGCCTGCGGGCAATGAAAAAGCGGTCTCGAATGCCAGTATGCGAATGCCTTTGAGGGGCAAAAAAGGTTGTTTCCTGGCCATTGGTTGAAGTGTGCCTCTGTTCGGATGCGCTCGCCAAAGTAAACCGAATTCTGGCAAGAATGCTGATCGTAAACAATGGCTTTGTCGGCTGGAAAGATCTTCCTGTGGTAGACTCTTCAAGCACGGACGGAAGGGAGATCGCTATGCCCATACAGCTCGTCTATTCGCTGAAGATCAAGCCTGAACAGGAAGATGAAGTGCTGGCCATTCTGAATCGTTTCAAGGCGTGGAATGTGAGCCAGGGCGCCAGCTTGCGGAATTGGCGCACTGTCGATGGAGCTGACACGGACACCTGGATGCAGATCATCGAATTTCCTGATCAGGAAGGCTTTGACGCAGTTCTTGAGGCGCGGCAAAAGGATGCTGAGTTCGCCGACATCATCGGCGCGTTCATGTCTCATGAAAGCATCGAGCTGCTCAGTATTGTGCGTATGGAAGAGCTTGATTAGAACCGCTGAATTTTCCTCAGAACCATTCCTGCTTCTGGTTGGCGTCCAGCATCTTCAAAGTCAGCCTGTAACCAAGCTCGCGATAGGCTTCGACCTGTGCCTCATCGAAAAACTGATCAGCGGTGGACTCGTTTGGGTAGGTCGGATGGGCACTTTTGTAGCCATAGATATCCTGGGGCAAACCTTCACAGAGAGAAGTTCTCAGATAGATGAGAAGCCCGCTGGAATTGTCCGCATAGGTAATGGAGCCGATCGCAAAAGGATTGCGTGCAAGTCCGTAGCGTTCGGTTGCGATACTCTTTGGTCCGGAACCCGGCACGATACCCATAAGATCGTAGTTGCCGTCATTGAAATTGACATTGGCGCCAAAATCCACGCGAACGCGTTCCAGTGCGGTGCCGAGGCTTTCGAAAGTGTATTTGGGATCGGCGCCGGCATCAGAAACGAGGATTACAGGAACCTTGCGCCGTATCATTTCGTAGAGCCCCAGATTATCAAAGTGACCGCCATCGGACAGCTGCAAGTGCCGATGTTCTGCGTCCAGTCCAATTCCAAGAAGCCCCTGAACAAGTCCTGGATACAGGTAACTTGGAGGAATACGGTACAAGGAGCTCGCATGGGTCATTGCAGGGTTTGGCGCCCAGTAGCCAAGTCTCATGTTGAATAGAAACATGAGGATTGAGACCAATCTGCTCATTGTGAAGCCCTGACCGCTTAGGCCCGCATCGGGATTGGCTGCAGCACCCGAGATTGCCATCGCTGTGGCCAAGGTCATCCTATTGTTCATATAACTCTCGGTGGTCTGCCAGCCTGTTGCGTCTGAGCCCGAATAAAGAGGAGAGAGGATGAAGCTGTCACCGCCTCTGCCCCTGAATTTTGCTTTTCGGGAGTCTACTAGAATCAAATTGGAGTTTAATACGTGGTATGGCCCAGCGACTTCACGGCCGCTGAATTCAGACAGCGCGCTACGATTTGCCTCCTTGTCCAGAATCCACGAATTGCTTGCTATGGCAGCGGGGCCAGGCATGAATTCCTCCATGAGCCGATCGCGATACATTTGGTGAAGGCTGAGATGGTTCAGATCAGCGAAAAAGCCGAGAATTACGCCGGGCAAAAGGAACCAGAGGCTGGCGGACAGGAAGTTGCCCCAGAAGATGGGCCTGCCACCACCGAAGTTACAAGCCTGAGCGACCTCAGTGCAGAACACATGATACGACACGGAGTGTGCGAGCAGGAAAATCCCGTAGACAAACAGGAGAAGAAAGGCCCAAACAAAGAGCCTGTTTACAATGCCGGAATCAGTAGCTTCTTCGACGCTCTTCGCCCAACGGCTAAAGTATCCACCGATCAGGCTGAGCAAAATTGAACCAATCGCGATTGTAAAGTGCAGACCGGGTTGAATTACTCCGGTGGCTTCAAAACTATCGGGGATCCGAGAACCGACTAACCCGGAGAGCAATCCCCCTTGGAACGATCCAGACTCGTAGGACAGCACAATCCAGTTGATGCCTTTCGCAGCAAATGGTAGCGATCCTAAGAGCGCAAGGATCAGCATCAATGTCCATAGCCGTCCTACGATTCGCTCTGTTAGCACGCGCAAAGTGTAGGTGCGTGCATGGAACAATGCGCTCCACCAAGTGGCGACTGCAAACACAAAATATGATGTGACGATAAGTACGGCAACCACGACTGCGAAAGCCATATATAGGGCACCATCGGGTATCCAGAATTCTTCAATATGCTGCACCTCTTTGAACCACATTATTAGAGTTACTTCCAAGGAATGCATCATCAGCATGAGAAAACTCAGGATCGAAAAATAAATGACAACCGACACAATGATGCTCCGCACAACTACACCAAACAGTGAAATCAGGTTTATGCCCTGGCCAGGATTGAGGTAGTCGCCGTGCTGGCGAATATAATTCAAGGCATCGTGCCCGTCCGCATGGCGGGCGCCGCGCTGACGAGATCCAAGCGGGAAGTAGTCAGTTTCGGATGTTGGATTCACGGTCGCTTCAGAACTTGCCGAAAGCAGCCAGGACAATGCGCTGCCAATATACCCACCGCCCGATACAGTTGACAGATAGTCGACGTTCTTCAGCTCGCCACGTCTCAGCAGAGCCTGAATGACACCAAGCGCGAACGAAGCTGAGCGAATCCCACCACCTGACAGACAAAGCGCAAATATATCTGACTTCTCATTGCCTCGAGCACGTCGCTGCGCATCTATTCTGGCCCTTTCACTGGCCTTCACGCCTTCAAAGTCGTCCGTGTAATTTTCAGGCATTGTCTACTCCCGCGGATCACTTGGCGGGAGGCTGCAAACTCCGCTCGGGCTCTGGATGCACCAGCCGCTGGGCTCAGTACGCGCTGCAGCATTCATCAGATGGCGGTGCGTGGATACAGCCGTATAAACCGCTCGGCGAGACCGGTTGAGAGCGCCAAGAGGCCGATGATCGGGAAGTGCGTGCCATGGTGTGAACGAGAGATTTTCGCAAAACTCGTTTTGCTCGGGCGTGTCGAAGCTCTGTTGCGGAATAATGAGCTGGCCAATGGGAACATAGGGAGAGACGCCCTGGTTCCACGGAATACTGGGGTTCTCTATGGGCATGTTGGCTTCTACGGCCTGGAGCTGAACCTTCAGATCGAAACAGCCGATCGACTTGCCGAGCTGATCCTTCATGGCTTGCCTCATGAAATCAGGGCTGTCTATCGGGCCATCGATATAGCCTTGAGGCGTGCAGGACTGGGCGCTGAATTTCACATTGAGATGCCCATATTTGTAGGCGGTCATCGTGTAATAGCTGCTGGCCAGGGGATTGGGGCTGCTGTTCAGATACATGCGCGCTGCATCCCACATTTCAATTGGATGGAGACGCGGCGGGTTCAATCCCACGAAATAAGAAAATGGTTTCTGGGCAACCTGATAGGCAAAAAACTCTTCGTAGTTCCACACATCTTTAATGAAGAACGTCGGCCAATCGATCATGACGAAGTCCTGCGTCTGTGCGTCACTCTCCGCCGCAAGTAGCTTCTCGCCAGAAACCCCCATGACTTTGATGGCCATCCCGCGGGCGTCATTCTTGCGATCATCCGCCTCTGTGCCGTTCGAAAAACGGATCCAGGCCTGGTATGAGCGCCCTGGCTCTTTGAAGATCCCCTGCTGAAGGGATGCGTCCAGATCCTGATTTACAGTAACAATTCCGGTAACACATCCATGTGCAGTTGCATGGGCGTCCCGCTCAACCATTTTGCCGCCCTCGGCAAGCCTATCAACCGCCTGCACAGCCGCGCCAACAAGCCGCCCGATAACTTCGCTCTCACCTGGGCGAACGGTCTCCGTTGTTTCTGATGTGCGATGCCCGGCAATCGCAAGCCACACCAGAATTGCCACGGCGCCAACGGCGAAGACTCGAATAACCCGGCCAAGAACCGCTTTGACATTCACGAGGCTGTACCGCGCAGCCTTGCACCGGCATATGGCAGGTCACACTGCGGCGCCTCTTCAACCATGGGATACTCAGCATCAGCGCCCAGGATTTTGATGTACTCGATCAGATCCCACTTTTCCTGCTCGCTTAATGCCCGCCCAATGATGCCAGGCCCCTTCCCATCAGCCAGAAACTCATGGCCCGTATTGGTGTTGCCGGAAATCGATGTGTCCATTTTGAAACCACCATCGAATTCCCCTGAATCATAGCCAAGCATCACCGGGTCATAGTCATGGCTGCCGGTGTAGAAAATTTTCGTGCGATACTCGACTGGTGACAGGAGTTCATAGATATTCGGAACTGATCCATTGTGCAGATAAGGCGGTGTGGCCCAGACACCATCAAGAGGCCGGGCTTTGTATGCGCGAATACTCTGAGAGTTGTTCGGAATCGAAAAGCCATTCAATTCGTTGCGTTCGGATTGCGTAAGGCCAAGATCGTCATAAATTTTCTCGGCCACCGCTTCTGCCACAATACTGAGTCCCGTGCCCGCATCCATTGGCGCCTTCAGTGCGGGATTGGTTGGGTCGATGGGCTCAGCTGTGAACATGTTATCGACCCAGTTGTCGGCCGCATTTGAGTCAGTGCCGATTTCCTTTGTGGAAATTGGGATGACACGCCATCCGCCAGGTCGACCAACCGCGACATCCTTGTTCGCAGGTAACGCGTGTGGGCCGTGGCATCCGACACACATTTCGTCATACAGACCTCTGCCCCGGGCAGCACGTTCCTGATTTATGGCGCCGAGAATATCCGCTGGCCATTCTGGTGCCTTGAGCTTCCACAGCGTTGTTTCTATGCAGTGCATTTCTTGTGGCAGAACCGCCGACGTAAATCTCTCCGCTTCTGTCAACGGCTTGCCGTCGCTGCCAACCAGCGCGACAGGCGCCCGCACGCCGAGCGCTTCGGATACATTTCGTGCCATTGGCTGCTGTGATGACGCTGTATACTGCACCCAGTCAAATCGCCAAATGTCCCAGACAAAGGGCAGACTGACCGGTGCATTGCCTGTGTGGTAATTCGAAGCGGTCAGCTCTTCGCCAAACACTGTATTGCCAATGCGTGCCACGGCATCGAGACGGCCAAACCCTTCATCCACCGGGTAAAGGTCGTGCCACCAACCGTAAAAGCCCCAGGCACCGATGCCTTTGACTGTTTCCCAGACCTCTTTTCGCAGTTCGTCCCTGCCTGCCGGGTATGCATCGCCCAAAACTTTTTTGGCGAAACGGTCAAACTTCATGCCGCTGGCGGAGGTTGCTGCCAGGCTGCCGGCAATTCCGACGCCGAATTCGACATAGGAATGGAGTGCGCCGCCGCCATCGATGCGTATGCCGACGCCGCCATAATTGATCTGTCCTGTGTGACAGGTCGCGCAGCTGACATCAAAGAACTCGTCGCCGGTTTCCTGATCAGTGTGACGTGTGAAGCCAATGGCAAAACCATCGGGGTTGGTTAGTGGATCGTCTTCCACCAGAAATCCGTAACGGCGTAAATTGTCTGGGGACGCAAAGCGTTCCTCGGAAAAAGGCTGTTCCATGTGCTTCAGCCATTCGTAGCGTACTTTGAACAACTGCGTGCCCTGGGGCGTGTAGTAGTAATTCAGCCGATCAGTCTCGGTCCAGCCCTGGTCAAGATAGACAATTGTGGCGGGGTCATCGGGCTTCGGCTGTTCGCCACACGCTGTGAGCAGTCCAAGAATGGCGATAACGCCAAGCAGAATTCGTACCATAGTCGCTTAAACACCAGCCCGGAGCTGGCGCCCTCCCCATTGTTTTCGGCTTTGAAATCAGAAAGCAACGACGGCTACAGAAGAGCGGCTTTACGCAGGCCTCCTGTCACTTGGTCCACTATCTCGGTGTCGTTTGCGGCCAGAATAGTCGCCGCCATCAGGTAAAACTCAGGCGTCATGAACGGGTTCGCGGCTTGCGCCTCTTTTGCGGCGGCCTCTGCTTCTTCAGGCTTGCCAAGCTCACCAAGCGCATTCGCAAGAGCCATCCAGCTCCAGAAAAACGAGGGCATCAACGCGACGCTTTCCTGCGCGAGATCGGCGGCGGCCTGATAGCTGCCCATGCGTTCTAGGACAATTGCCCTGAAATCCATCCAGATGGGTGCCGTAGGATGATTTGGCGTCAGCACCAAAAGTCGCTCCAGAATACGATCAGCTTCAACGACGTCTTCGGTGTCCGGCGACGAGGAAAGCGCTCTTCCGAGTTGGCCCCATGCGATGAAATTGTATGGCGCGAGCTTCAGTGATCTGCGAAGAAGAGGAATTGCTACCTGCCACTGTCCGCAGGCAATTTTTACGTTGCCAACCATCGCCAGCACATTTGGATCGTTAGGCGCCAGACTTGCTGCATGTTCAGCGGCTTCGAGGCCGGCGCCCATATCTTCCATGGGGGCATTGGACAGGCCGCTGGCAACCTGATCTATGATGACCGCTCCTCTGATCGCGTGCGCAAGCGCGTAATCTTCATCAATGCCAGTGGCCCGTTCTGCCAGTTGTCTGGCTTCAAGCAATGTTTCCGGCGTGTAATGGGTCGCCCAGTGACCAATGGCCTGATGGGTCAGGCCCCAGGCATCAAGGCTTTCCGTGCGGGCATTTGCCATAAGCTCAACACTGCGCTGCGCGTATCTGCTGCCGACCGCACCGGCAATGGACTGGGCAAGCCTCTCCTGAAGATCGAATACATCAGCGATCTCACCGGAATATGTGCTGGACCAAAGCTGATCGGCGCTTTCGGCCTCACACAGTTCAGCGATGACACGGACCTTGTTGCCATCGCTCTGTACCGAGCCTGACACCACGTACTGTACCTTCAGGACCCTGGCTACTTCCTTGATATCAGCTTCCCGGCTGGGGAAGCTTGAAGATGCAACATGAGACGTCACGCGCAATTCTGGAATTCCAGACAGAACGTTGATCGTTTCCATTGCTATTCCGGCAGACAGATAGGCGAGGTCGATTTGCGGTGAAATGTCTTCAAAAGGAAGGACGGCAATCGAGCCGACCTGCGCATCAAGCGTCGGAAGATCCTTGTCTGACTGTTCGCGTGCTTCAATTTCAGTCTGATCCTGATCTGATGAGCCGCTGGCATCCTTGCCTATGCCGAACATGCGGCGAATGCCCCTGCCAAAAGGCGTAAACAGGATTCCCAGAATCATGAGCGCGGCGAATGCCCCTTCCAGTGCCTTGGCATTGGCTTCAAACCATTCTCCTATGACGCTGATGATTTCCATGCGACTATTTTTCTCTCATTGACTCCTGTTGCAGCTAGTTCGACGGCAAGTCGATTATCCCGATCGATGTATTTTCGTTGCTGGAAAGATAGAGCTTGTTACCAAGACGCTTGGTACCCGTGACGCGCCCAAAGTGACCTGTGGGGTCCTGAAGATTGTGGATCACTTCACCTTGCTGGTCGAAGCCAACCAGCCAGCCGAACGGCTTCGGGATGGGCTGAAAAGAAGCCGGAAGCCGGGCAAACATCTTCATGAAAAAGGGATGTTCGTGCAGCCAGTCCACCACAGCGTTTCGTTCGATGACGAGGCCGACCCAGATCGTGCCATCCTCATCAACCCAGCTGTTGTCGGGATAGCCTGGCAGATTTTCGACGAACATTTCCTCAATGCCGGCCTTCGGCCCGGTTAGCCACAGCCTTCGTATACGATAGGCGTACCATTCGTTCACAAGGACATAGCTCTCGTCAGGCGGCATCGTGACACCGTTCGCGAACATCAGGTCGTCAAGGACGACTTTCGTCTGGTTTGTTACGGGATCATAGGTCAGGAGCCGGCCGGTGGGGCGCGTCTCCATACCATCAAGCCGGATTTCTGCGAGGTCGAAGAGTTGGCTGGGACTTGAAAACCAGATTACGCCATCACTGGCGACATGAAGGTTGTCGACGTAGGAAAGTGTCTGTCCCGCTACTTTGCGGGTCAGAACTTTCAGGTCACCGTTGGGGCTCACCTCCATCAGGCCCTGCCCGACGACCGCCACGATCAGGTTTCCGGAATTGTCAAAGTGGACACCAAGCGGCACGCCACCAGTGTTTGCTACAAGTTCAATCTGGCCATTTTCCGGGTTGATCCGGACAATCCGCCCGTTGATCAGGCCTGTATACAGCATGCCGTCCGGGCCGAATGCGAGGTCCTCCGGCCCGGTGATTTTCCCTTCCGAGAGAAGAACGGCTTGCGACAACAAGCTGTTTTCAGCCCAGGGCCCAGAAAAGCCGGGGCTTTTGGGTGGTGTCCACTGGTATGGATCTATTGGAACAGGCCAGAACATGAGATAGGCGATGGCGACAGGCACTGCGACATACAGAGCCCACTTCAGCCAGCGCCATAGCCTGACGGTCTGGCGCCAAACCGTTTGAACGGCAGCCTTGAATTGTTCAACAATGCGACGGAAAATTCCCGGTGCCGCGCCCAAAACCACGTCCCTCCACACGTCTGGTTGGTCGGATACTCGGTTCAGCAACTGTATTAGCTAAGCTCTGGCGATATTGAAGCTCAAAACTGAGGTGGCGTAAAGCACAGATCAGCCATTGCGTGTGAACTGGCCTGTGAGAACCAGTCCACCGGTTGGCTGCCCCGACGGAGCGCCATTGCGCAGGTTGCAGCTGGGTAGTAGGCATTCCTGCATGACTGAAATCTATGTTGATGCAGATGCCTGTCCGGTTAAAGACGAAGTGCTGCGGGTTGCAGAACGGCATCAGCTGAAAGTGTGGTTTGTCGGCAATCAGGGCTTGAGGCAGGGACTACATCCCCTGGCTGAAATGGTCGTCGTGCCGGATTCAATGGATGCCGCAGATGACTGGATCGCCGAACATGTGAGCGGTGCAGATATTGCCATCACGGCGGACATCCCGCTTGCCGGGCGTTGCCTTTCAGGTCAGGCAATCGTACTCGGTCCGACAGGCAGACCTTTCACCGAGGAAAACATTGGCAATGCCCTGGGCATGCGCGACCTGAAAGCGCATTTACGGGAAACTGGTGAAATCCGGGGGCTGAATCCTGCCTTTACGAAAGCCGACCGGTCACAATTTCTTCAGGCTTTGGAGATCGCTGTTCAGCGACAATTATCAAAATGAGACTGAATCAGCGCCAGATTCCTGTGACGCCCTGAGCGGCGCTGCGCTGTCCCGGCCAGTGGCTCTGGCCGGCTTCCAGGCGCCGGCCCTGATCGTCGTAGCGAGCATGTGACGAAGATGGCCAGACGGCCTGAAAGCGATGGGTTCCGGGAGCGTAAAGGGGCAAGGGCGAGATGGCAAAAGTAGCTAGGAGCAGGCCAACGCCGATGAAGGTGAGGACGGTACCAAATCTGAACATTCACCCTCCATTGCCTCCATTAATTGCCGCTTTGGCAGCGCAAGGATTGGGAACGATTGAACTATCCTAGCATCTTTTTCCAATCCCCGGAATTGACATTGCGTAAGTAACAGCTTACGGTAAGGCATGCCTTACGGAGAGACATTGGAAGCCCTTGCCGACGCCAACCGGCGCATCATTCTGGAGGTTCTGTCCCAGGGAGAGCGCCCCGTCGGAAGGATCGCTGATCTGCTGCCCATTTCACGGCCCGCCGTGTCCCAGCATCTACAGGTCCTGAAGCGAGCAGGCCTGGTTCGCGAGCGCCGTCAGGGAACCAGGAATCTCTATTGCCTGGATCCCGCCGGCCTCGCCCCGCTCCGCGCCTATCTTGACCGGTTCTGGGGCGATGCACTCGATGCCTACCAACAGGCAGCTAAAAAAACGGTTCACTCCGAAGCAAACGAGAAGAGTAAGCCATGAGCCTTCCCCCGATCGAGAAGTCCGTGACAGTGGCCCTGCCCCAGGCTGAGGCTTTCAGTCTGATTGTCGTGCGATACAGTGCGATCTGCTGCGCTTGATCAGTCGACCAGCATGGCCTTCGTAGTTCGGGCGAATATTCTGATCGCCCAGTGCCGGGGCAACAACCGGTTCATGATGAAGGCCGAGACGCGGTTCCTCGCTCCCGTTATGACAAAAGCCCTTTTCCCCAATTGTTTCAATGCAATGCGGGCTACTTCTTCAGGTTCCATGACTTGCGCAAGTGCAGCATCTCTGGGCGTAGTGCGAACATAACCGGGCGTTCTGGTGGCGCCTGCGATGCAGGCCAGCACGTCGACGCCGGCCTCGCGAAGTTCAACCCATAATCCCTCGGCCAGAACCGTATCAAAAGCTTTGGAGGCGCCGTAAACCGCGACGTAGCCCGCGCCGAGCATCCCTGCCAGCGAAGATACCAGGATGATCCCGCCTCGGCCCCTTTCAGCCATCTGCCGGCCAAAAATGTCTGCCACCAGCAAGGGCCCACGGATATTGACGTCGACGACATTCAGCTTGTCGTCCAGCGACTGCTCCAAAAATCGTCCGGTCAGTGATCGCGCGGCGTTGTAGACGACGAGATCCACTTCGAAGCGGTTGGAAATACCCTGAAGCGCTTCAGCCAAATCTGAGGAACCGAGGTCAAGCGCTTGAATTTCAATACTTATGTCGGGGTGAAGCCTCGCGATCTGCTGCTTAGTTTCCCGCAGCAATTCTTCGCGTCGCGCCACCAGGATCAGGTTTCTGCCCGCCGCCGCCAGTTGCAGGGCAAACGCCGCCCCTATCCCTTCTGATGCGCCCAGTATCAGGGCAGACGGTTCACTCGTCACGGCGGTAACGGCAGCTCGGCGGACAGAGGACCTCAATTACACTCATGGCGTCTTCCCGTCACCATTGCCCTCGAGGTTGTCGGGCGCAGCCTCAGCATTGTCGGAGACCCAGGTAACTGCATCCGATACGGTCTCTGAGTGGGTGTAGATGCATTCCCCATCGGGCCAGAAGATGGCGGCAAGCACATGGTCATTGGCGCCGATGCGGTGATCGCCTTTGGGGCCCGTAATGTAGGCGCGTTTGCCGCCGGCAAGGCTGCGGGCCCAGGCGGAGTGATCCTCTTCACCCGTGTCATCTGTGTTGACGATACGCCAGCCATGGGCTTTCAAAATGGCATCGTTCATGCCGTAGGCGAAGGTTTGCCAAACGTCATTTTCAAAAAGGGGGGCGATACTGCCTATCAACTCGCCTCGCCCGTCCATGTGAAAAATCTTGTAACGCTTTGATTTTGGCCCAGCTTTTCGGATTTCAGGATCTTCCAGATCGAGCGTAATACAGAGGTTGAGGTGGCGGTTTCTGAAGTTCGGGGTTTCGTCTCCTGGCAGGCTCGCATCGGTGAAACCTGCGGGCAGCACATGATCGAACGAAAAATCAGGAAAAGCGGCCCTGGCGCGCTCAACCGGGCTTTCGCCGGCATCGCTGCTGACTTTAGCGAGTTCCACGTAACGGGGTGACGTAGTCGCCATGCCAATGTTGCGGTTCAGGTTTTCAATGCCGATCTGCACGACATTGTGCTCCGAAGGCGGCTCTTTACTGGGCATTTCAGGTCAGTGCCCTCTCGCTCATACGGCTTCTGTTGCCTTTGCAATCACGCCGCTGGCCTGCAGGGCATTGATTTCGTCGGCTGAGAGGCCCAGTTCGGCGAGAATGGCGTCCGAATCTGCATCCGGCCCTCCGGCTGGTAACGGCGAAGCTGCGGCTGTGCGGCTGAACCTTGGGCTTGGCGCCGGCTGCGTAATGCCGCCGACATCGACAAAGGTCTCGCGTTCCCTGTTGTGCGGGTGTTCTGCAGCTTCAGTGACGGTTAGGACTGGCGCGAAGCAGACGTCAGTGCCTTCCATGATTTCGCACCATTCATCCCGGGTTTTTGTGAGGAATATAGCGCTCAGATCGTCCTGCCAGGCCGCCCAGCTGGTGACATCGTTCTGGTTTGCGAACTTCTCTTTGTCCATACCCGACAGCTGGACGAGTTCGGCATAGAACTGGGGCTCTATGGAGCCCACTGAGATCCACTTGCCGTCGCTGGTTTCATAGGTGTTGTAGAAGTGAGCACCGCCATCGAGCATGTTCGTGCCCCGTTCGTCACTCTGGTTCATGCCGAAGAACATGGCCATCAGGGTGGCTGACCCATCCACCATGGCGGCATCGACGACCTGCCCTTTGCCGGACTTTGTCGCCTCGAGAATGCCACAGACCATGCCATAGCCGAGCAGCATGCCGCCTCCGCCGAAATCTCCTACTAAATTCAATGGGATGGCGGGCTTTTCTCCCTCGCGGCCGATACCATGCAAAGCGCCGGACAGCGAAATGTAGTTAATGTCATGCCCGGCGGCCTGGGCCATCGGACCGACCTGGCCCCAGCCGGTCATGCGGCCATAGACGAGCCTTTCGTTGCGCGCCATACATTCTTCCGGGCCAAGCCCCAATCTTTCGGTGACGCCGGGCCTGAAGCCTTCAATCAGCCCGTCTGCTGTCTCGCAGAGCTTCAAAATCAGCTCTACGCCTTCAGGGCTCTTGAGATCGACGGCTATGGTGCGGCGATTGCGGCCCAGAACATCCATTGCCGGATTGCCCCGAGACTGTGTCCCGACGCGGTTTACGCGGATCACTTCTGCACCCATGTCCGCCAGGATCATGCCGCAAAAGGGCCCCGGCCCGATGCCCGCTAATTCGATGATACGTACGCCTGAAAGTGGTCCCATGGCCTTTGAAATCTCCCTCTAAATCGTTCATTTCCGCAGATTTGTGCATCCCGGCTTGCTGCCCCTATGCTAGAACGCAGGCGTCATGAACGCTACAGAAGTTTCCCAGGATGAGTTTGCGATGTCTCCGCCACCTGAGCGGTTTAATATGGCGCGGTATTGTATTGAAACTTCAGCGAAAAACACGCCAGACAAGACGGCGCTGATCCTGGCTGAGGGGGCGAAAGGTGGCGGCTTTCAGGATCGCAGCTGGACCTACGCGGAAATAGAAGATGCCGTCCTGAAAGTTGCTGCTGGCCTGAGCGCGCTTGGCCTTGAGCGTGGTGATCGCGTCATGATCCGTCTGGGGAACACGATCGAATACGCGCTGCTCTACTTTGGCGCCATGGCAGGTGGTTTTGTTGCCCTGCCTTCGTCTGCAGAGCTCACCGACAGGGAAGCGCATTTTCTGCTTGAGAACTCAGGTGCCAGGGTGTTGGCGGTGTCGGATGACCTGAAAATCGCTGAAAGCGGTGCCTCGGCTCCTAAAATCATCAAAAAGGCGGATATTGAAGCCTTTATTGCTGAAAACGAAGCTGCGGATTACGCCTATACTGCCGCTGATGATCCGGCATTCCTTATCTATACGTCTGGCACCACCGGCCTTCCCAAGGGCGTCCTGCATGGCCATCGCCACGCCTGGGGCCGCCGACCGATGTACAGGGGATGGTACGGTATCGAGCAGGATGACATCGTTCTGCATGCCGGTGCCTTCAACTGGACATACACGCTCGGCGTAGGCCTGACCGATCCATGGGCAAATGGGGCGACCACAGTGCTCTATGACGGCCCGCGTGATCCGGCCGTGTGGCCAAAGCTCGTCGCGGCTTACGGTGCGACGCTTTTTGCAGCTGTTCCCAGCCTTTATCGCCAAATTCTCAAATATGGCGAGAATGTTCGCCCAGATCTCGCGACCCTGCGCCACGGTCTCGCCGCGGCTGAGCCTTTGCGGCCGGAACTGCTGCATGAGTGGCGCCTCAGAGTGGGGACTGAGCTTTATGAAGCCATTGGCATGAGTGAGATGTCGACCTATGTCTCCCATTCGCCGGCCCATACCATTCGAGAGGGCTGCCCGGGGCGGCCACAGCCCGGCCGCCGCGTTGCGATTGTTTCGGACGACCCAGATCCCAAAGAACTGCCGCCAGGCGAAATTGGCCTTCTGGCCGTTCATCGCAGCGATCCTGGCCTTATGCTTGGCTATTGGCACCGTCCGGACGAAGAAGCTGAGGTCCTGCGCGGAGAATGGTTTGTGGGTGGCGACATGGCTCAGATGGATGAAGATGGCTATATCTGGTTTCATGGCCGGCAAAACGATCTGATGAATGCCATGGGCTACCGGGTCTCACCCGTAGAGGTCGAGGAAGCACTGGCGCAGCATCCGGCGATACATGAAATTGCTGTGACCGAACTCAGAGTGCGCGAGGACGTCTCAGTGATTGCTGCATTCGCTGTCCTGGAAGAAGGGGCCGAACTGAGCCTACCGGATCTTGAAGATTGGGCCGAGGACAAGCTGGCGGCCTACAAACGGCCACGGGAACTTGTGCTCACCGATGCCCTACCCCAGACCAGGAACGGCAAAATACTGCGCCGCGATCTCCCGGCAATGGCCAGAGAACAAGGGATTTCAATCTTCAAGTAAAGCCCTACTTCTGAGCGCGATGTAACCCTTACAGTCTTGTTGGCAGAAACGCGATCTTCGACGAGGTTCGTGATTGCCGAGTCAACAAACCACATGTTCCAAAGGAAGCGCAAGCCGCTTTCAAAGCCCTACCGACCATCGATCTATGCCAGTATATAGAGCAGGACGTCATTCCACAGACTTATACACAACTGGCTGCCAGCAGGAACTCAGTCAAAGTAATGTGTCAGGTATCACTGACAACGCTTTGAATCCACTCAATCCCTTATCAGCCATACCCTTCAGTCCGACCTGAAACCCGGGCCGAAGCCATGTCAGGACATGAGTAGTAACCGCTGTAAAGTATCTCAAGGCCCAGGCTCAAGTTGTCCCCATGAGCGGACCAGCCCCGGTGTTTAGTCCATGTTTGCAGCGGGTGTAGAACTGCTGGAAAACCTGTGAACTTGTGGTGGATAACTTGGGGATAAAACCCGGATTTCCTTTGGGCCGCCCGCAGATCAGGCGTTGGCCGTGGATATCAGGATGCAGATACTCCGAAAAATCCAACGCTAGACCACCGCTCGAAGAGTCCTACCGCCTGGTAGGACCTTGAGCGCTACATCTTAACCACCGGACATTTTCTCTGAAGCCACTGGTAGCAGGATAATCGGCCTGTCAGCGGTGGCCAGGATTTCTTGCCACAAGCTTCATTGAATTGCGCAGCGGTACTAGGGAGGCCATATTAGTTGGCGTCGATAAGATTGGCGTAGGTAAGCTGGGGGCCCAATGCCGTTACAAAGCAATATTCAGGTGAAAATTCAGCAATTGCTGGCCCAGAGCAGCCGAACTGAGCTTCAGGCGGCGGCCAGTGCTTTGACTACCCGATATCGTGACCGCGACGCTGCCGGCGAAGCGGGCTTTCGCTCACGCGCAGAGTGTTTGGCCTACATAGCCATGCGGATGCCGGCAACCTATGAAGCAAGCCGAAAGGTATTTCGCGAAATTGCTGACCAGCTGCCGGAATTGGCCATCCATTCAATACTCGATGTCGGCAGTGGCCCCGCTACGAGTGTCATCGCTGCCTGCGACACGTTTCAGGACATCAGAGAAGCCGTGCTCATTGAACCCTCCGGGACGATGGCGGCGTTCGGCGCCCAGCTTCTCGCTGAAGCCATTGATGATCGCGCTACAAATGTTGTCTGGCAGGGCGTCAACGTCCACGAGACTGAGCTTTACGCACGTTCTGATCTCGTTGCGGCCAGCTATGTCCTCGGTGAGCTGAGCGGCGATATGCTTCGATTTGTGGACAGGCTCTGGGCCGCAACGGATGAGCTTCTGGTGTTGATTGAGCCTGGCTCAAGTGCGGGCTTCGGGCGACTTCGGCTTGTCAGGCAGCATATTATTGAGCAGGGCGGGCAAATCCTGGCGCCATGTACTCATCATAGCGCTTGTCCAATGGCGGCGAATGACTGGTGCCATTTTTCTGTCTCAGTTCAACGAACTAAAGAGCACAAGCGGCTCAAATCTGGAAGCAGAGGCGATGAAAGCGAAAAGTTCGCCTATCTCGTGGCCTCAAAACGGCCGATCACGAGAGCATCGCTTTCCCGGGTTGTGAAGCGTCCGATCAAGGGCAAGGGCCACGTTTATCTGGACCTCTGCTCGGACACTGGGCTTGCGAGGCATGTTGTCAGCAAACGCGACCCCTCACATTACCGAATAGCGCGTAAATCTGCCTGGGGTGACCTTTGGTCTTCAGAGACCTAGTTGCGAGCCATTTTCATTCGGCACTCATAGGGCTACACTTGCAATTCCGAACCTTTTTTTGCACGGAGGGAGACGGTAATGGGTGTTCAGGTAATTGTTGGCACTGCCAAAGGCGCGCTAATTTTGACCTCAGACGATCAGCGCAAGGCCTGGGACATAGAAGGGCCGATCTATCGCGGCTGGTTTGTCACGGCCGCCGCAAGGGATCCTGGCGGTCGCACCTATCTGGGGCTGACACATGAGGTCTATGGCACTGTGATTGTGGTCAGTGACAACATGAAGGACTGGCGGCAAATCGAAAACGGTCCTCAATACTCGGCCAAAGATGGCCTGACCATGAATTCGATCTGGTGTTTCCATGTTGCCAGTGACGGTATCTATGCGGGCGTGGATGAGGCAGGACTTTTCAAGAGCACAGACCGTGGTGAAGAATGGCTTCCCATAAAGGGATTAAATGCCTGTCCTGGCCGCGAAGAGTGGCAGGGAGGAGCAGGCGGTCTCTGCCTGCATCACATTCTCAGCGATCATAGCAATCCGAACCGGTTGTGGGTCGGCATATCTGCTGTCGGTGTCATGCGCAGTGAAGATGGTGGAAACACCTGGACCGAGCTCAACAAAGATATTCGCAGCGAAGACGTAAGCTTTTGCAATCACGGACTGGTTCAGGATCCTGGTGACGCGAACGTTATCTATCGCCGTGAACATTTTGGCGTCTACAAAAGTGTGAACGGCGGCGATGAATGGCTTTCCATTGAGGACGGCTTGCCTTCGGACTTTGGCTTTCCAATCGTGATGAGCAAGGCAACCGGCGATCTGTTCGTCATTCCGCTGGAAAGCGGCGAATATCGTGCGCCCAATGATGGTGCGCTACAAATCTTCCGGTCGCAAAATGGCGGCTCGAGCTGGTCCCCGCTGATGTCCGGCTTGCCGCAGGAGCGGGTCAGTACAAGCGTTCTGAGACAGGCTATGTCAATTGACGATCTTGAGCCCGCAGGTGTCTATTTCGGCACGACATCGGGCAGCTTCCATGTCAGCAACGATAACGGCGAGAGCTGGTCTGAAGTTGTGTCCATGCAGGGACGCGTGATGTGCGTCGAAGCCTTCGGGACCTGATCATTGCCCCAAGTAACTGTAGTATTGCCGAACCTGTTGGCAGATGTTCTGGGAAACCTTAAGGAAGTAGTGATCCAGTCCGACACCCTGCAAGGGGCTTTGGATGAGCTCATTATATTTGAGCCGCGGCTTGACGTGCATCTGTACACAGAGGCCGGGCAGCTTCGACGACACATTCGGTGCTTCCTGAATGATCAACACATGGCCGAGCTGGACAGCTTCGACCAAACGCTTGCGGACGGCGATGTGATTACGATCCTTCAGGCTATTTCGGGTGGTTAGCCGACCGCAAGCCTGGCCAGACTGCTGACAAGGTAGCGCACGCCTTCAAGGCGCTCATCCGAATTGTCCCAGCGCCGCATGTAGACAAGAGTATGGTCTGGCCGAAGCTTTGCCGTGCCGGACTGGCTCGTAATGAAATCAATAAGTCCTCCGGGATTACTGAAGTCATTGTTGCGAAATGAGAGCGTGGCGCCCCGGGCCCCGGCATCTATTTTGGCAATGTTGGCATTCCTGCAGAAGCGCTTGATATGAACCACTTTCATGAGATGCTCGACTTCGTCCGGCAAGGGTCCGAAACGGTCAATCAGCTCGGCGGCAAACCCCTCCACTTCCTGCTCAGTTTCGAGCCCTGCGAGCCGCCGATAGAGACCCATCCGGAGATCAAGATCATTCACATAATCTTCAGGGATCAGGACGGCCGTTCCCAGAGCGATTTGTGGTGACCACTGATCGTCCCCTTCGGCGTCCTCAAAACCGACACCGGTTCTGGCGAGCGCCAAGGCCTCTTCCAGCATGTGCTGATAGAGCTCGACGCCGACTTCCCGGATATTGCCGGACTGTTCTTCGCCAAGGAGGTTACCGCCGCCTCTGATATCCAGATCATGGGATGCAACGCTGAATCCCGCACCCAGGGTGTCCAGGGACTGCATGACCTTAAGGCGCTTTTCGGCATCTGCTGTGACGATGCCCCTGGCTCGGACTGTGAGGTAGGCATAGCCCCGGACTTTGGACCGCCCGATCCGTCCACGCAGCTGATAGAGCTGAGCCAGGCCAAACATGTCGGCGCGATGAATGATCATTGTGTTTGCGGCAGGAATGTCGAGACCGGACTCTACAATGTTGGTGCAAAGCAGGACATCATAACGGCCATCGTAGTAGGCGTTCATTACATCTTCTATTTCTCTAGTCGGCAGCTGGCCATGGACTATGGCGAATTTGACTTCAGGTACGTGTTCCTTGAGAAAGTCTTCCGCCTCTGGCAAATCGGCGACGCGGGGGCAGACGTAGAAGCTTTGACCTCCCCTGTAGTGCTCGCGCAGCAATGCTTCGCGAATTGTGAGAGTGTCAAAGGGCAGGACAAAGGTGCGAACCGCAAGCCGATCCACAGGCGGCGTCGCGATAAGGCTCATGCCGCGTATTCCGGTCAGGGCAAGCTGCAGGGTTCTGGGGATTGGCGTCGCCGTTAATGTCAGGACGTGAATGTCCGCTCTCAGCTTCTTCAGTTGCTCCTTATGAATCACACCAAAATGCTGTTCTTCATCAATTATGAGCAGACCGAGGTTCTTGAAGTCGATTGATTTGGCAAGAAGAGCGTGGGTGCCTATGACGATGTCCACCTGGCCATTCTTCATGCCCTCTTTGATTTTCTCGGCAGTCTTTCTTGGAACAAAGCGTGAGAGCTGTTCTATTTCAATAGGATATCCGACAAACCTCTCGCGAAAAGTCGCTGTGTGCTGCCGCGCCAGCAGGGTCGTCGGGACAACCACAGCGACCTGCCTGCCGGCCATTGCCGCGACAAAAGCCGACCTGAGAGCGACCTCAGTTTTACCGAAGCCAACATCACCGCATATGAGCCGATCCATGGGCTTTCCGGCCGACAAATCATCCATGACTTCTTCAATGGCACGATGCTGATCCTCGGTCTCATCGTAAGGGAAGCGCGCACAGAATTCCTCGTACATGCCATCGGTCGCCGGAAACGCCGGGGCCGTCTTCAGCTCTCGCGCTGCGGCAAGCTTTATCAGATCACCGGCAATTTCGCGGATGCGTTTTTTGGCGCGGGCCTTGCGACTTTGCCATCCGGCACCACCCAGCCTGTCGAGAGCGACAACTGCGTCTGCAGATCCATAGCGGCTCAGGACTTCGATGTTTTCAACCGGCACATAGAGCTTGTCGCCATCCTGATAAGTCAACAAGAGGCAGTCATGAGGTGCGCCGCTGACGTCAATTGTGACCAGGCCGTCGAAGCGGCCAATACCGTGATCCACATGAACAATGTAATCGCCGGCAGTAATGCTGGATGCTTCTGTCAGGAAGTTTTCGGCTTTGCGGCTGCGCCTCGCATGGTGGATGAGCCGATCCCCCAAAACGTCCTGCTCGCTGATAAAAACCGTGTTTGCATCTTCGAAACCACGTTCCAGTGGCAAGACAACAAGGGCGATGGCATCAGCCGTCATTTTCGCGATTGCTGCCCAGTTTGACGCCATTTCAAGCCCGGTGAAGCCATGATCGGAAAGGAGACTGCCAAAGCGTTCTGCCGAGCCGGGTGAAAAGCACGCCATGACTGTTCGGCGGCCATTGCGCCTCTGGCGCTCGACGTGGCCTTTCAGGGCATCAAGTGGATTTTGATCCGGATGCATACGCTCAGGCGCGAAATCCCGTCCAGGCTTGCCGCCCAGATTGATCCATGGCACGAGCCGATCAGTTGTTATGCCCCCTTCCCGCTCTTCGGGCGCATTGTAGGAAGTGAATTCCCGGACGATGCGACCCTGCAGGTTGGCCTCCCAGGCCTTTTGATCCAGATACATGAGATGCGGCGGCACGGGCCGATATCTCGGACCAGCCAGTCGCATGTCCCGCTCGCCACTGCGTGCTTTGTAGTAGTCCTCAATCAGGTCAAGGCGGGCATCGCGTGCTTCGTCAGAGAGCTCGTCAAGTGTGATTGCGGCGTTTGGCAGATAATCAAAAAGAGTCTCAAGGTGATCGTGAAATAACGGCAGCCAATGTTCTACACCGGCGTGGCGGCGTCCGGCTGAGACTGCTTCATAGAGAGGATCATCGTCCGTGATGGCGCCAAAAAGATTGTGATAACCCTTGCGAAAGCGTTGAATTGAGTCTTCATCCAGAAAGATCTCACTGGCCGGGCCAAGATCGAGAGTTTCCAAGGTCTCCTGGCTCCGCTGATCCAAAGGATCGAACGATCGGATTGTGTCCAGGACATCACCGAAGAAATCGAGCCGGACAGGATTTTCTGCACCAGGCGGAAAGAGGTCAACGATACTGCCACGGACGGCAAATTCGCCATGTTCCACGACTGTGCTGACCCGGCCAAAACCGTTACGATTGAGGAAGCTCAACAATTCATCGAGGTCGACCGTTTCGCCCCTGGAAGCGCGGAAAACAGAATTTGACACGACTTCGCGCGCAGGAAGCCGCTGGAGCAGGCCGTTGATGGTCGTGATAACCACACGAGGCTGATCTGGCTCAGGTTCACT
The DNA here is from genome assembly GCA_965371465.1 of uncultured Alphaproteobacteria bacterium. Taxonomy (GTDB): domain Bacteria; phylum Pseudomonadota; class Alphaproteobacteria; order CBDUYM01; family CBDUYM01; genus CBDUYM01. Next base: position 79,363 of record CBDUYM010000009.1, on the reverse strand, counting down.
GGCGAGAAGGGAAAGTGCTTTCATCCGCGCCGCCAGCACGTCGGCATTGGGCGAAATACGGTCATAGGGCAGACAGTCCCAGGCGGGCACCTTCAGGACCGGAATGTCAGGCGCGAAAAAGGCCAGCCCTTCGGCCATGTGTGTGAGGCGAACATCATCCCGCGCCACGTGGAGCACGGTGCCGCCAAGGCCCTCGGCAAGATGCGCGAGCGCAAGGGCCGACAAACCTTCAGGTGCTCCCGCGATGAAGGCTCGCCCGTCTGTCTCAATCATGCTTTCGATAGCGGTCATTCAGTAATCACTTTTGCGGGGCGTAACCATCAAGCAGGAGCTGCATTGCCGGATTGTTGAGGAGGTCCTCGGGCAGCGCCGTAAAGCCAATGAGCCATGAGAAGAGATCAGGGTCAGGCAGATCCAGAACAGCCTCATAATGAACAAGCATGGCTTCATCAAAATTGTCGAGATGCGTATCCGCGAAACGCCCCAGAACAACATCCATTTCTTTCTGGCCGCGATGCCAGCTTCGGTAACGTGCCCGCTTCTTACGGCTTTCAAAAGGACTGCTCATGGACTATCCGCCTGCTGAAGTGGGCTATGCGTATACGCTTTTCCGTCAGCCCTGTCACGTCAGCTGACGCATCCGGAACATGAATCCCCGGTCAATAAAATCAGCACCAGCCAGGCGCCGTGATATGCTGTTTTGAATTGGCACAGACAACCAGATGTAGATCCATCGAATGCGCCCCGAAATTCTTTTCCCGCTGTTTGCACCCGTCACTTCAATCAAGGGTGTCGGCCCGCGGATCGGTCAGCTTATGGAAAAAGTGGGCGGTTCCCGCGTCGTGGATCTGTGCTGGCACCTGCCCCTGAATATCATTGACCGACGAGCGACGGCATCAATTTCAGCAGCGGTGCCTGGCAGCGTCTGTACACTTGTGGTTCAGGTCGACGAGCACAAGCCCGCAATGAACAGGCGAATGCCTTACGCTGTTCAATGTTCAGATGAAAGCGGGACATTGCGGCTGGTGTTCTTCCATGCCGACGCACGGTATCTCAGGCGCGCTTTGCCTGAGGAAACGACGCGCGTCGTATCGGGTGTCATCGAAGTATACCAGGACCAGATGCAGATGACGCATCCGGACTACATTGTCCCACTGGAAGAACGTCAGGCTGTGGAGCGGATTGAGCCGGTCTATGGGCTCACCGCTGGCCTCACGCAGCGCGTCATGGGGCGTGCCATGGCCGGGATGCTGGAGAGATTGCCAGACCCTGAGGAGTGGCTTGATGCGGCCTTCGTCTCACAGAGACACTGGCCCTCGTGGAAGGCAGCCGTGGAAGAAGTCCATGCGCCCCAGGGGCTGGCCGATATTTCACCTGAAACGCCAGCCCGGCAACGCCTGGCTTATGATGAACTCCTGGCAAATCAGCTCGCTCTGGCTCTTGTCCGCGCCCGCATGAAATCCGTTCGGGGGCGTGCAATCGCAGGGAACGGGTCGATATCTGAGAAAATATTGAAAGCCTTGCCATTCGAGCTCACTGGCGCTCAGGAAAGAGCGCTGTCCGAAATCAGAGATGATCTGGCGGAGCCCGCACGCATGATGCGGCTGCTTCAGGGCGATGTCGGCAGCGGCAAGACGGCCGTTGCACTTCTGGCCATGGCAACCGCCGCAGAGGAAAGGGTGCAGGCTGTTCTCATGGCACCGACGGAGATCCTGGCACGTCAGCACTTCGGCACCATTGCCTCTCTGGCTGAAGTCGCCGGCCTCAAAATCGAGATGCTTACGGGCCGCCACAAGGGCAAAACAAGGCGCGAAATTCTCGCCCGGATAAAGAGCGGTGAGGCCCAGATAGTTGTCGGCACCCACGCACTGTTTCAGGCCGATGTTGATTTTCATGATCTGGGCTTTGCCGTTATTGACGAACAACATCGCTTTGGCGTTCACCAGCGCATGCAACTGGCAGACAAAAGCGGTGAACCGCTGGATACACTCGTCATGACAGCGACGCCCATACCGCGGACCCTGACCTTGACAGCCTATGGCGACATGGATGTCTCACGCCTTGATGAAAAGCCGCCGGGCCGCAAACCCATCGACACACGAGCTCTGCCGGTTCAGCGCTTGCCGGAAGTTATCGATGGTGTTCAACGGCTGATATCGAGGGGCTCGCAGGTGTTCTGGGTCTGTCCGCTGGTCGAAGAGTCAGATATCCTTGATGTCTCCGCCGCTGAAGATCGCTATGCGATGCTCAACGCCCATTTCGGCGGTAAAGTTGGGCTCGTCCACGGCAAGATGAAGACTGCCGAAAAAGATGCCGTAATGGACGATTTCGTCAGTGGCAAAATAAGGGTATTGGTGGCAACAACTGTTATCGAAGTTGGCGTCGATGTGCCTGGTGCTTCGGCAATGGTCATCGAACACGCTGAACGCTTCGGGCTCGCCCAGTTGCACCAATTGCGTGGCCGCGTCGGTCGGGGCACCGAACAATCCAGCTGTCTTTTGCTCTATGGCTCCCCTCTTTCAGAGAATGCGCGGGCACGAATTGACATTTTGCGCCAAACGGAAGATGGATTTGAAATAGCCGAAGAAGATCTCAGGCTGCGTGGTGCCGGCGACTTGCTTGGCACCAGTCAATCCGGTCTGCCTGTCTTCCGGATGGCGAACATTGTCGATCACGCTGAACTGATGATGACAGCCAGGGACGATGTAAAGCTGATAATGGCAAGCGACCAGCAGCTGCAGACGCCCCGTGGGCAGGCACTTAGAACGCTGCTGTACCTGTTTGAGAGAGACACTGCGATCCAGTACCTTCGAACGGGCTAGTGTCAGCGATGACTCAGGCAATGCGGCAAAAACACACCATGGCGTCTGGCGACGGCTATTGGAACGGGCGCAGCGCATGAATATCGCGCTTGCCACAGCGCATGCCTACAAATCCATTGTGGGCAATGAGTTAGCAAATTTGCATCCTCTTCTGAATTAGGAGCGACCACGAACTATGCGATCGATCAGATAAACTTCCACAATATATTGTGTTTTAAGGTACACTTCTGGCTAACTGAGGGGTAACACTAGGGGAATTCAGATGGAGAGTCTGTATCAGGTAGCTTTGTACAATAATTTCGTGTCCGGTCTTGCGTTGATCATGTACATGGTCTTCGGCCTTATGGTTGGTCGCGCACGCGGCAAGTTTGGCGTGGAGGCACCCGCGACTACCGGAAATGAAGAATTTGAGCGCTATTATCGGGTTCATCAAAATACGCTCGAACAACTTGTCGTCTTTATTCCATCGCTCTGGCTCTTTGGTCTCTTCGTACAGCCGCAGATCGGCGCGGCAATCGGTCTTTTATGGATTGTGGGTCGAATAATCTATGCCCGCGCATACCTTGCCGATCCCGAAAGCCGCGGAACCGGCATGCTTATTTCGTTCTCCTGTCAGGTCGTTTTGGTGGTTGGCGTAATTCTCATGTCCGCGTATCAGCTTTTGCTCGCATAGCCTTAAGCTCGCTGACTAATTTATCGGCTGCCACTCCGATCGGAGACGCCACTTTTCCATCGGCAGGGCGTCGATGTCAAACTCAAGATAGTGGCCACCGGTCTGGCCCTCGACAACAGGCTGCATATGCTCGCGGCTTGCGATTTCCTTTTTGATGTGGGCGAGAAGAAGCGCGCCGACCGTGCCATGGGAAATCAGGGCGATCGCCTTTTCCTGAGAGAAATCCAGCGCCAGGCCGAGGACTGCGTTGACGATGCGCTGCTGGGCCGTGAATGCAGTCTCCCATTCTTCAACGGACGCATCGGCATGTGCGAAAAATTCGTCAAGCGCAGTTTCATACCGATCACTGGGCAGAAAGCCTGTTGACGATCTGTCCACTTCGCCCAGTTCCAGAACAGCCTTGAATGTTTTATGAGTGACATTGGACAGAACTTTACCCGCTGCCGCAGCCTTCGGCTCTGCGCTGGTAATGATATTAGTTACGTTCCGCAGGACCAGATTGTCACCGAATAGTGCGATACGCGCATGCCCCTGCTCTGACAGCTGCCACTGGCTGGGTGGAATTGCTTCATCGACGATGACATCCGTATGAGTAATGAAAACGATGCGAGGCATTGTGATCCCGTTTCTTGAATGTCGACAGCAGCTGCCTGTTCAAAGGCAGACCAGTAACCTAACAGCCCGCATCCGAGCAAGCCACTGCCGATGCGCGACGATCAGCTGAAGGAAGCCAGCTCGCATGGCGGTCAGCTTTGGTGTTGTTTGCTTAATTTGCCGCTTCTATGATCAGAAAAAGTTGAATTCAAAAGGAGAGGTTTATGGCCTTGCCCAAGAACGGAATTGCCCTGTTCGTCAAACGGGACTGCCCGACATGTGTGCTGATTGATCCCGTTGCGGGCGAACTTGCGGCGCAGCTCAGTGATTTGAGCGTACTTTCGCAGGATGACCCAGGCTTTCCGGAGGCAGTCGAAACTGTCATTGACGACACGGCCCTGGAACAGTCCTGGCGAAACGGGATTGAGATAGTCCCTACCCTGATCCGGTTCAAGAAAGGCAAGGCTGTTGAACGGTGTGAAGGTTGGCATCGTGAGGAATGGGAAGAACTGACCGGCGTCACGGGCCTTGGTGCTGGCCTGCCTGACCAGCGCGTCGGCTGTGGTTCGCTGTCAGTAGAGCCTGGACGTCTCGAACGCCTGGAAATCAGATTCGGCGATGCGAAAATTATAGCTCGCCGCATCGAAGTTGGGGCTTTCGAAGATGAAGTAGAGACGCTCTATGACCGCGGCTGGTCAGATGGCCTGCCTCTCGTGCCCCCGACGGAGGAACGCGTCTATCGAATGCTGCAGGGGACCCGGCGGGAGCCACAGGAAAATATTGGCAATGTGCCACCGGATCTGGCGCCCTGTACGATCGAAAAGATTGCCATAAATGCCGTTATGGCGGGATGCAAACCTGAATATCTGCCGGTGGTGATTGCTGCCGTTGAAGCAGCCCTGCTGGACCGGTTCTGTATGCACGGCCTGTTGGCAACAACCTATTTTTCCGGCCCCATGGTTATGGTAAACGGCCCCATTGCCGACAAGATTGGCATGAATGCCAAGGGTAATGCTTTCGGCCAGGGTAATCGTGCCAATGCGACGATCGGCAGAGCACTACAGCTGGTGATCCGCAATGTCGGTGGGGGCAAACCCCAGGGCGTTGACAGAGCCAATCTAGGGACGCCAGGCAAGTACACTTTCTGTTTTGCGGAAAATGAAGAAGAAAGCCCTTGGGGACCGTATGCGGAAGATCATGGTATTTCGCCCGGCACTTCGGCGGTCACACTGTTTGCTGCCGATGGCATTCACCCCATCGTTGACCAGAGCGCCAGAAGACCACAATCCCTGATAAACACTTTCGCCCTGTCGTCACTAAGCCTGGTTCACCCGAAAGTGGTTATGGCCTGCGACGCATTTCTTGTGATCTGTCCCGAACATGCCCGCGTTTTCGCTGAGGCTCGATGGACGAAGGAACAGGTCCATGACGCGGTAATCGAAGCCACGATCAGATCGGGTGCAGAACTTGTGCGTGGTGCTCAGGGCATTGATGCCGGGCTTCCTGAGGCATTGAAAGACGCGTCGCTACCGAAATTTAAACCTGACGGCCTCAACGTCATCCACGTGGGGGGCGGCGCCGGCATGTTCTCGGCCCTGATCAGTGGCTGGGTGGCTTCCGGTGAAATCGGCAGTCAGGTGGTTACCCATGCTGTTGGTGACTGACATCAAGGAATAAGGCATAATCAGCGGCGAAGGAGAGCATATATGACAGAAAATCTGACCTTGCTTGACCCGACGAGCGAGCTGGCCCCGGTGGCCAGAGAGCGTCTGGATCGGCCAGCATGCCTTGAAGGGCTGACACTGGGACTTCTGGATATATCGAAGGCCAAGGGGAACATTTTTCTCGATACTTTGGAAGAAATGTTCACGGCGGAAGGGGTCAAGATCAGACGCTACATCAAGCCCACGTTCGCCCGCCCTGCCCCGGTTGAGCTCAGGCAACAGATCGCCACAGAAGTTGACGTTGTGGTTGAAGGCCTCGCGGATTGAGGATCTTGTACGTCGTGCAGTTTGCATGACATCAATGACCTCGAAAAACGCGGTATCCCAGGTGGTTACGTGGCGACCGAACAGTTCATCCAGGCAGCCGATGCACAGAGTGCGGGCCTTGGATTTGAACCGGCAGCTCACTTTATTCCGCATCCTGTTCAGGATCGAACAGATGAGGAAATGGTGGCGCTTGCCCGGAATGCCTTTGGTGCTGTGAAAGCCATGGTTCAGGCCAGGTAGCCCCTGTACCTGCCCTCGGCCTGTAGCGAGACTTTCGTTGCTCACTAACACGGGAGCACGCCCCGATGCCGACCTTTGACATAGTCTCGAAGACTGATCTGGCCGAAGTCGCCAATGCGATTCAAAACGTGATGCGGGAAATCGGACAGCGCTTTGACTTTAAAGGCTCAAAGTCGCGTGTGGATCTGACCGATAACGTTCTGACGCTCATGGCGGACGACGAGCTCAAGCTGAAACAGATGCATGAGCTGCTGCAAGGCCATCTCCAACGACGAGGCGTCGATATCGCCTGTCTTGATTACGGAGAGGCTGAACGTGCCTCAGGGAACATGGTGCGGCAGCTGGTGAGCATCCGTGAAGGCCTGGATCGCGAGATGGCCAGCAAGATCACCAAAGCCATCAAATCATCGAAAATGAAAGTTCAGGCTGCAGTTCAGGGCGACGAAGTCCGCATTTCGGGCAAGAAACGGGACGACCTGCAATCTGCTATGCAATTGGTCAAAGACCTGAAAATGGAACTGCCCCTCCAGTATGTGAACTTTCGCGACTAATTCCGGATCTGGGTGCATTCCCGGAGATGATCACGGTCATGCTCAGCTTCAGTCGCAAAGATGTGACTCGAAGCCAAGGCAAGGGCTGCTATAATGCGAATAGAAGAGTCATCAAGAACCGAAACTCCAGAGAAACGAGGTCCGCCATGAAAATGTCTATTGTGCTTGCCCTCTGTACTGTAGTTGCCACTTTTTCAACTTTTGCGATCGCCGAGGAAGCTGATCCGCTGGCCGGCTACACAGCCATCGGAGAAAGCCAGCCCTGCATTGAAACATTCCTGGTTCGCGACACAAAAGTACTGGATGATTCAACAGTCCTTTTTCGCATGAGAAATGGCGAGCTTTACGTCAACCAGCTTTCAAGCGCCTGCCCGCAGCTCGCACGGCACAATAGTTTCACCTATGAAACGCATGGTATCGCACGGCTGTGCAACAATGATCGCATTACCGTGTTTCACAGTGGGCAGCCTCTGGAATTGAGCGCAGGTGCGACCTGCGGGATCAATGAGTTCCAGGAAGTTGCAGAAAACGAAGAGTAGCGGAGAGCACGCCTCCTGACTGCTTATCTACGGCCGGCATCGCAGACCAGTTCCGCGGCTAGGGCCGAGCACGGGTCGCCGCCTGGCTTTCGCTGTACTGCGCCAGCCCTGACTCAGGGCTATTTTTCGCCCTCTTCGACTTTCCATTCGGTTTCAACATTGCCTGAACTGCGACCGCCTCGTCTGGCCTCCTGATAGGTCCACTCTATCTCGGTGTAGTTAAGGGTGATGTTCTCTGTCGGTCTGTCACCAGCACCTGTGCTGGAAGGCTGGCAGCTGGTAATCATGACGTCCTTCAAAACGTAAGTCAGGTAGGTCGGGCGATCGCTTCGGTCGCTGCCGCCAGCTGAAAGATGAATTTCAACTTTTCCGGCTCTCTCGCCGGATGTGCATGCCTGGGCAAGCTTTGGCGAAGCTTTGTCAATGTACTTGGTCACCGAGATGTCGCCAGAGCTCCCATCCCGTGGTGCCTGGCCGGAGCCGCGGCGACCGGACCGGCCTTCACGGACTGAGCCCCAGGACCATGATACAATGTCGATCCAATCCTTGTGCTCCCGGTCCACAGATTCACCGTCAATGCCGTCGTACTTCATGAAAGCGGCAGCATCTGCGGGCGACGCTGCCAAGCTGAACATCATCAACGAAAAGGTCAATATGCTGATCGGCAAAAATAGCTGTCTAACTTTGGGCATAGTCGTGCCTCCACTACTGCTGGTTCCACGAAGGTCTACAGAAGCGATGCTAGAGCAATCACTTGCACATGACGAATCGATCTCAGCTGCAGCCATTTATTTAAATTGAGGGGTGCCAGATTCGTGGGTATAATCAACCACATGGAAGCAGCATAGGCGGAGAAATACTATGGGTGAAAGCAAAGCAACTTCTGGTGCAGATTGGGCGGTTATTGAACCCTATGACTCGCCAATGGAGATATGTTGGAACTTCGACTATGCCATCAGTGCTGAAAAACTTGGCAATCTCTACCAAAAATCCAAGCGCCTGCAATGGGATGCCATGCAGGAAATGGACTGGGACTATGAAGTAGATCCGTCCGGTCAGCTTATGACGGCCGACACCAGTGTCTACATGACAATGCCTTTCTTCAAAAAGCTGTCGAAGACCCAGAGAGAGGACTTCGTTGCTCATCAGGCCTGCCATCTGCTTTCCCAGTTCCTGCATGGTGAGCAAGGCGCATTGATGACTGCCTCAGCAATCACACATGCAGTGCCGGACTATGATGCGAAACTCTACGCCGCGACACAGACAATGGACGAGGCGCGCCACGTAGAAGTCTACGAGAAGTACATCAACAAGGTAGGCGTGACATATCCGATCATGCCGAGCCTGAAGGACACCATTGATGTTACTTTGAAATCCGGCAATTACATGAAGATTATGGTCGGCATGAACATGGTGATTGAAGGCCTGGCACTTGCCGCATTCCATAACATTCGCCAGCAGACGAGCTGTAAGCTCCTGAAACATATCACTGAGTATGTTTTGCGTGACGAAGCGCGGCATGTGGCTTTCGGCAACGTATATCTCTCTCAGGCGATCAGAGCCCTGCATCCCGACGACCGGGAGGATATTGCCGAGTTCGCCTTCACTGCCGTCAAAATGATGCATGACAGGCTATGGCGCGATGAAGGCACGCAAACAGATGATCCGAGCCTCATAATGATGTTTGAAAATTCAAACATAGATCCAGCGGACTTTGCCAAAGGCGTGAAGGAGGCTATGGAGCTTGGGATTGAGCCAAACGTAAATCCGGGCACAGTGAATGACTTCAAGGATCTGATGATGCCGGCCCTGGTACGTGTCGGTGCGGTGACAAAAAGATCGCGTGAAATGTATGCCAAAGAAGGCATTCCAGTCTGGGAGAACACTTCGGTTCTTGAGGCGATGGAAAATGCGGAGACCGGTGAATTTCAGTTCGAACGTGAAGCTGCTTCAATTGAAGAAGCAGAGCATGAGGCTGAAGTTGATCGCGATAGAGTGAATCAGGCGCTGACCTAGAAAAAGGCGGCAGCGCCAGGTTTCTGGCGAGAATTAAGTGAATTTCAAGGACGCGCCGCTGGCCCGCTTTTGTCAGGACCGCACGGCAGTGACCCAGAGTTCGGTCATGCCACGAAAAGCCGGTGTCCCTCTGTAGGTGTAGCCCCTGGAAGAAATGTTCACAGATTTGAAGTGCCTGAGAAGGCCGCTCACAGCCTCCTGAGCTTCCAGTCTCGCCAGCGGGGCACCCAGGCACATGTGGACACCGCCGCCAAAGCTGTGGTGGTGCGTGTCTTTTCGGGCTACGTCGAAGACCGATGGTTCAGGATAGACCGCAGGATCATGATTGGCGGCTGCAAGGCTGGGTGAAATGGAGTCGCCATTCTGCATGGGGCAACCTTCGACATCGGCGTCTTCAAGCAGAATCCGGCCTGAATTTGTAACAGGTGTATCAAATCGAAGCATTTCTTCCACAGCATTTTTTATGAGCTCCGGCTGCTTGTGAAGCTTGTCCCACTGATCGGGATTCTGACAGAGCGCCTTCATCCCGTTGCCAATCAGATCAGTTGTCGTAATGTTGCCAGCTACGAGCAACAGGTTGCAGTTTGAAATGATCTCCGGGTCTGAAAGCCTGTCGCCGCCGGTCTCTGCATTTATCATTGCAGAAATCAGATCGTCTGCCGGCGCCCCCGGTGTTCTGTCACGCCTGAGATTGATTTCATTTTGAAAAAAGTCGTGCAGGGCTTCGCCAGCCTGGTTCGATACGGCATTCTCTTCTTCCGACGAAAACGGATTGAAGAAGGCGCGCGCAGAGGTATCCGACCAAATTTTGAACTGCGCCTGCATCGAAGCGTCGATACCCAGCATCTCTGCGATGACGATTGTCGGCAGTGGTGCCGCAAAGGCCGCCATGAATTCGAACTCATCTGCCGATATCTCGGCCAGAAGCCTTTCGACGATCTCAGCTACTCTGGGACGCATGGCCTCGACAGCGCGAGGCGTGAAAGCCTGCGTCACAAGGCTGCGTAAGCGCTTATGTGCGGGATCATCGGAAAACAGCATGGAGGGAACTTCATCTTCGGGGGCGACGCCTTCCTGCAGAAAAATCCGCGACAGGCTGTTCTCGCCGGCATTGTGGGGATCTACAGAAAGTGACTTATCTTTCAGTACCTTAGCCACATCATCATGCCGCGTCATGACCCACCTTCCCAGCATGTCATCGCGAAGAATGGGCGCCTCATCCCGTACTCGGGCCAGGATTTCGTAGGGGTTATCCCTGAAATCGGGGTCCAGCGGCGTGAGCTTGACTCCGTTTGGCAATGTCTCGTCTGTCATATGTAATTTTCCCGCGCAAAGCTGTCAGGAATCAGACTATCAGCAAACCGTTGACCGCGTCATTGCATGTTTCCCGATAGAAGGCCTGCATCACGCAACAGCAGTCGGCGAATTTCCATGGTAATGGGACCTGGCGTCCCGTCACCAATGGTGCTGCCATTCACCTTAATGACTCCGAAGCAGAATCGCGTGGAGGAAGTCAGAAAGGCCTCAGCCGCCTGTTCCGCCTCGGCGACGGAAAATGCTCGTTCGATCACAGGAATGTTCGCTTCCTGCGCCAGGTCCAGGATGTTCATGCGAGTAATGCCGCTCAGAATGTCGTTCCCGGTGGGACGGGTCACGATCTCTCCCTGGTCGGTAACGATCCAGGCGTTGGTCGAACTGCCTTCAGTAATCATGCCGTCGCTGTCAACCATCCAGGCTTCCGAAGCTCCCTGATTTTTTGCTTCCGTGCGGGCAAGTACATTTGGCAGCAGAGCAAGTGATTTGATATCGCGACGCTGCCAGCGGATGTCGGGAACGGTTATGACGCGAACTCCTTTCGCCGCAATCTTTTCCAGCTGATCAAACAGGATGCCGTGCGCTGTAACCACCAGGGATGGCTTGATCACATCAGGAATGGCATGGTCCCGCGGCGCCACACCCCGGGTTACCTGCAGATAGACAAGGCCATGCTCGACTCTATTTCTGATCACAACCTCACGGATAATAACCGCCATGGCCTTTTTCGCTACTGGCCATGGAATCTGTAACTCACCCAGAGAACGCTCAAGACGTTCAAAGTGCAGCTCCATGTCAATGATCTCACCACCACTGACTGGGCAGACTTCATAGACGCCGTCCGCAAACTGATACCCTCTGTCATCAATGCTGACTGCGGCAAGCTTATGATTCAGATATGCGCCGTTGGCATAGGCAATTCGCGACATGATTCAGTCCAGTTCCAAAGTCGGCTTTCAGCGCCGCCAGAACGAAGGGCTGAACAAGGCGATGACGGCAAAGATCTCGAGCCGGCCCAGGATCATACCGAAAGAAAGCAAAAGTTTGTTCAAGTTTGAGATTTGCTGAAGATCCGTCTCAACGCCTGCCAGATGCGCTGCAGGTCCTGCATTGCTGAGCGTTGCCGCCGCCACGCCGACAGCATCCCTGAACGCCAGACCGTCAGCGCCAAGGCTTAGGCTGATGGCTGCGACACAAAGCACGAAAACGACGAAATAGGTCCAGACAGCGGCCAGGATCGTTCCTTCGACGACAAACCCGCCGTAGCGAACGCGCAAAACGCTGTGCGGATGTGACAGGCGCGAGAGCTCCTGACCAGCGTGTTTCAAAAGAAGCGTGAAGCGCATCAGTTTTAGTCCACCGGCCGTGGAACCGACCGATCCACCAATCCAGAGCAGAACCATCATCAAAGTGGCGGCATAGGGTTCCCAGCCGCCAGGTAATTCTGTGTAGAGACCTGTGGTGCTGAGCACTGAAGATACGTGAAACAGGATCCGGAACAGGGCCCGCGCACGGATACCGTTATCTGTGCCGTCCTCTGTGCCATACAATCCAATCACGGCGAGGCAATAAGCAGCGATAAGGAAAGCAGCGAAATATCTTACTTCAGGATTTTGAAGGACTTCGCGGTACCTGCCAGAAGCCACCAGCCACAGGACGATACAGCTTAGCGCACCGGCCCACATAAAGGGCAAAATGACAGCCTCAATGAGCACGCTGTCATAGGCGCCGAGCGATGTTGCTTCAAGGCCAAAACCGCCTGTCGATACAGTGACGAAGCCGTAATTGACGGCATCGAAGGCAGGCATGCCCGCCACCATCAAAAGGGAGATGCAAAGCAGCGTCAGCAAGAGATAGGGCCACCAGATCACGTGAATGGAATGAACGACATGGCCAAACAGTCCTTCAGCGTCACCCCGAGGCAAAGGGTTGACGATGACACTCAGGCCAGTAGTCCCGACCGGATGAAGCACAGCCAGGAAGAGAACCAGCGTCAGAAAGCCACCGATCCACTGTAATTGTGATCGCCAGAGAAGAATGCTCTGTGGCAAAGCTGCCGGCTCACTGAAAACACTGGCCCCTGTCGTCGTGAGGGCGGAAACCGCTTCGAAATACGCATCGGTCAGCGTCTGCAGGTCAGTTCCGAAATAAATCGGCAGTGCAGCAAGGACAGGAAGCGCCAGCGAAACAAGCACGGGAAGCAGGAACGCATCCCTCCGGCTTTCAGTGTCGGGCGCACCACGTAGCCCAATGACCAGTGCAGTGCCGAAAAATCCGCTGACAAGGGCTGATGTCAAGAAAGCCCAGCCCTCGCTCTGCTCTCCGGCCAGAAAGGCAAAAAGTGCAGTTCCAGCCATTGCAGCCCCGATTGGGGCTGTGGTCCATCCAAGAATGTAAAGCACGGACGTAAATGGCATCAATTCACCGTCTGGCCGCGAAGCGTCCCGGAGCGACGTCAGAAGAATTCCAGATGGACAGAAAATATTTGTTCGACATGGCGCACATCAGCAGCAAGGCTGAAAACGACGACCCTATCTTTGGCCTGGATCACGGTGTCACCAGTCGGAATAATGACCTGATCCGTGCCGCGCGCGATTGCACCGAAGATAACACCCTTTGGCAGCTCAATGTCCCTGACCGCCTTGCCGACAAGGTTGGAGGTTTCCAGTGCATCAGCTTCAATAATTTCGGCAGCGCCGTCGCGAAGGCTGTGCAGCTCGCGCACCCGACCCCGCCTTACATGCTGAAGGATCGTCGATACCGTCATTTCTCTGGGATCGACCACAACGTCAACGCCCAGCGATGTGACGAGAGTGGAATAGCTTGGGTTGTTGACCAGCGCAATCACGCGGCGGCATCCTGCTCTTTTGGCCAGCAAAGACGATAGAATATTCACTTCGTCGTGATTGGCGACAGCGATCAGCACCTCTGCATCCTGCACATTTGCTTCGGTGAGAATTTCCTGCTGCAGGGCGTCCCCATTCAGCACGACAGTTTTCTTGAGCTGATCTGATGCAATCTCGGCCTGCTCTCGATCAATTTCTATGACCTTGATGCGGGCATTCGCATATTGCGCCTCCAGATCGTGCGCCAAAAACAGCCCGACATTTCCTGCGCCAACAATTACGATGCGATGGGCTTCAGCCTCTTCATGGCCAAATGCTGCAAGTGTGCGCTCAACATGGTTGCGATCTGCAACAACATAGATCTCGTCTCCTTCCTGGAGTTCGACATCCGCGTCGGCTGCCATTGCCTCATCGTCGCGGATCAGACCGACAACGCGAGCGGAAAGTCCGGGAAAAAGTTCTGTCAATTCCTTCAGGGGCGTCGCAAGGACCGGGCAGTCTGCCTCCAGGCGTATGCCAACAGCCCGTATTCTGCCGTCGGCAAAGGGCACCATATCGAAAGCGCCCGGCGCTTCCAGACGACGCATGATGGCACTTGCAACCTTGGACTCTGGAGAAATGATGACGTCAATTGGCATTTGATTGCGGCCGTAGAGATCCCCCCAATGTGCTTTCAAAAAGGATTGGCGGCGGACGCGAGCGATTTTGGTCGGCACATTGAACAGTGAATGTGCGACCTGGCAGGCCACCATGTTCACTTCGTCGGCGAAGGTCACAGCGATAAGCATATCCGCATCTTTTGCGCCGGCAATCTCGAGCGCATCAGGGTCGGCTGCATGGCCGACCAGGGTCTGAACATCGAGAGTGTCTGCAATGGATCGTATCCGTTCCTCGGATTGATCCAGGATGGTGATGTCATTGCCCTCGGCGGCAAGCTGGCGGGCGATGTTGATTCCCACCTGCCCCGCGCCACATACAATAACTTTCATGGATTAGCCTGATTTTCGTTCAGCCAGATTTGAACGCAAATCCAACTTTATTTGGCCGCGGCGGCCGACGCTTGCTGGCGCATGCCCGAACTGATTCCAAGGGACTTCAACTTGCGATGCAGTGCAGACCGCTCCATACCAATAAAAGAAGCGGTTCTTGATATATTGCCGCCAAAGCGATTGATCTGGGCCAAAAGATATTCGCGCTCAAAGGTTTCACGCGCTTCGCGCAGAGGCATCGCCATGACTTCTTCCTCGCCATTCCGGCCCATTGCACCAGGCGTTGGTGTCGTCAAATCACTCGGTAACATCTCCGCACTGATACAGCTGCTCGGCTCACCGGGAGACAGAATGAGAAGGCGTTCAATGACGTTCTTCAGCTGCCGCACATTTCCGGGCCAATCGGCAGATTGCAGAACTGCCAGAGCATCTTCACCAATTTCTCTTTGCTGCAGACCGAGGGCCTGTGAAATCTGAGCGGTAAATTCTTCGACCAGCAGCGGGATGTCCTGCCGCCGATCATTCAGGGCGGGCACCGTAATGGGGACGACATTCAGGCGATGATAAAGGTCTTCGCGAAAACGGCTTTCATTGATTTCCTGGCGAAGGTCGCGGTTCGAAGCACTGATCACCCGGACATCGACTTCGACATTTTGAGTGCCGCCAAGCCGCTTGAATTGTTGATCCACAAGAACGCGTAGAATCTTCGCCTGGGTTTCCAGGGGCATGTCTGCCACTTCATCAATAAACAATGTGCCGCCATGGGCTTGCTCAAAGACGCCAACTTTCTGTACCCCGCCACCATCCGCCTCAACTTCGGAGCCGAACAGCTCTGCTTCGATGCGATCCGGACGCATCGTGGCTGCATTCAGAACCACGAACGGGGCATTTGCTCGATTTGACTGCCTGTGAATCAGGCGCGCGACGACTTCCTTGCCGGAGCCCGCACCGCCTGTAATGAAAATGCGGCTGCCGGTGCGAGCAACCTTGTCAATGGTCTGGCGGACCTGCTTGATTACTGAAGAGCATCCAAGAAGGTCGTCGGCAATGCCAGCGCGGACGCGGAGCTCGGCATTCTGGCGCCGTAATTCCGCGGCCTCTATTGCGCGTTTGGCTATAAGCAGCAGTCGGTCCGCCTTAAACGGCTTCTCAATGAAGTCGTATGCCCCCTTTTTGATCGCCGCTACAGCAGTGCCAATGGTGCCGTGCCCGCTCATCATGACGACAGGCAATTCCGGGTGATCACTTTTGATTTTTTCAAGGACATCGAGGCCATCAAGAGCGTTGTCCTGAAGCCAAATGTCGAGCACGACAAGGCCCGGAACGCGGCGACCAACTTCGTTTATTGCCGCCGCTCCAGTGGATGCGGTTCTCGTTTCAAATCCATCGTCGATCAAAATCCCTGATGTCAAATCCAGGATGTCGGCTTCGTCATCGACAACGAGAATGTCTCGCTTCATCGGTCCTGTTATCCTGTTAGTCCTGATCAAGCGACATCGCGGTTACCGCTATGCCCCTGATGAATGTTTCCTGTCCCAGCATCTTTAGTCGTCTTATCGGTCAAGCGATCCGTTTGGGCTCTCAGACTGCCACTTGAATTCTGATATGAGCGATTTAGCTTTTCCGTGGCGCCCCTCGTCGCATCGTTTTTCTGAAAGATCACATTGACGGACGCACCTCCAGAAGAGCTGTCGTCCAAGACAAGCTGCCCCCCATGTTCTTCTACGATTCTCTTTGAGATAGCAAGTCCTAATCCAGTGCCTTTTTCTCTTGTCGTCACATAAGGTTCGACTAATCGCATCCGGTCACCAGCCGGAAAGCCCGGCCCATTATCTTCGATCCTGATCAGGACTGAATCGGCCAGATCTTCCAATGTTATTTCAATTTTTGCACGTGAGGTATCGCCGCCTGAAAGTGAAGCTGTCAGCGCCTCATCGGCATTCTTCAGAATGTTTGTAAGCAACTGCGAAATCTGGCGAGCGTCGCAGGCCAGGAAGACTTTCTGCGCCGGCAAGTTCACTTGGCACTTGATTCCTGGTGAACGAGTTTCCTGCAGAAAGACGGCTTCCCTGACAACAGCGCCTAATTCTTCTTTCTGGAAAATCGGCGCAGTCTGAGTCGCATAATCCGAGAATTCATCAACAATCTGGCCGAGGTAATGTACCTGCCGGATTATCGTCTCTGTGCATTGATCGAAGATGTCCCGGTCTTCTCCGATTTTTTCGCTGTACTTGCTGCGCAGCCGATCAGCAGCGAGCTGGATTGGTGTCAGCGGGTTCTTGATTTCATGCGCGATTCTCTGAGCGACTTCTCCCCAAGCTGCCAGTCTCTGGGCCATGACCAAATCCGTAATGTCGTCAAAGGTTACAACAAAACCACCAATTCCATCTTCTTCATATTCCGGTGCAACTCGAACAAGCAGTCTGCGCAGCTTGCCTTGTCTCTCAATTTCCACTTCACCGGAGGTGGCTCGACCCGTCTGTTCCATCGCCTCCTTCAGCAAATGATCCAGTTCAGGTACGGCCTGACCGAAGCTCTGGCCCTGCAGGACCTCCACTTCCGTGCCTAGCAGCTCAGCGGCAGATCTGTTTGGCAACGTGATGACACTATTCCTGTCCAATCCTATTACACCGGCAGAAACGCCTGTCAGCACTGTTTCAGTGAATCTGCGACGCTCATCAAGTTGAGCATTTGCATCGGTCAAATCTGTTCTTTGCCGGCTCAGTTCTCCGGTCATCCGATTGAAGGCCTGAGTGAGCACGCCAATTTCGTCGTCCTGGTCAGTTGTCTCAACGTGAACTGAAAGATCGCCCTGCCCGACCCTCTCAACAGCGCTCGCGAGTTCACCTATGGGTGCCGCAAGCCTGGATCCGATGCGCATGCCGAACCAGACCGCGACAAGAAGCACCAAAAGCGCCACGACAACGAAGATCATGGCGAACGTCATCTGATAACCAGACCGCTCACCTTCAGCGTTCTCATATTCTGCGACCGCGGTCTCGGCCCGTTCAGCGTATGCAAGCACCCGCGGATCGACGTAGCGCGCAACATAAAGGTATGCGTCCAGAAAGCGATCCAGGCGGACAATTGCCGCGACACGTTGATCGTTGACAGTTTCCACAAAGACGACTTCGCCACTCCGGGCTTCATTCAACTCGGCCACGAAGGGCAGCTGGTCAGACACCAGCGCTGCACCGATGCCGGCGCGCGCCAGCACTCTGCCGGTACCATCAACAACCATGGCTTCGGAAAGAGATCGAAGTTGGGCTTGCGTGGCAACGATCTGGACAAATCGTCCGGGGTTTTGACTCACAATGTAAGCCTGCCGGTTGAGATCATTCGCCATGGCCAGAAGGTCGGCGCTGATGATTTGTTTGTGTTCCTTGATGTATGCTCCAGCCACCGTCAAAGCATCGTTCAGAGCCGTGCGGACCCGGTCGCTGAACCAGGCCTCAAGGCCCAGGTTGAAGAACAGGACCGTAAATATTGCCACGACTATTGTCGGTGTTACGGCGACAACACTGAACAGAGTAACCATTCGAAGGTGCAGCCTGGCACCCGACGACCCGCGTTTGCGCGCCATGATCAAACCAACCAGGCTTCGCGCGATAATAGCGCCCAGTGCCAGAAGCAATCCAAGATCAACCAGCAGCAGAAGTCTGACCAAAGTGCGGCTCGGAGTCTGCCCGAATGAGCCCGTCAGAAAGGCATAGGTTGCCAACCCTGCCGCCACCGCGGCGACCGCCAGTGCGATAGCTGCCTTACCGCCAAGTTCCCATCTTTGGAGTGCAGAAAAGAAGCGCGTCGCGAGGTTGGTCAACTGGGTCGATTTTGCAATGTTCGCGAGGTTCACCATGGTAAAGCTGCAATAGGAGCTGGATCCTTCAGTTTCACGCAGTGCATTCGTCGTCAGATAAAGCCACAAAAAGGGTCAAAACAAGGGGCTTCCGGTAAGAATCCACTCAAGTGCCTGAGAGTAGCACACAGTGTTGCATGACCGCATCACTTGATTCCACGGACGACGTTGATTTCCAGATCTTTGATCTTTTTGCGCAGTGTATTTCGGTTCAGACCCAATAGCTCCGCAGCCCGCAATTGATTGCCTCTTGTGGCCTCCAGGGCCAATGAAATGAGCGGCTGTTCGATTTCCCTCAAAATGCGGTCATAGAGCCCACTTGGCGGCAGTTCGTCAGAATGGGCATCGAAGTATGTTGTCAAATGATGCCTGACCGCGGCTTGGAGGCTGTCGGTCTTTTGCTTCTGGCCTTCCTCCTGGGGAAGCGAGCTGGCAAGTTCTCCCCGGATGATTTCTCCAGTGATCACATCTTCAGTGTAGAGCGCCGCAAGGCGTTGCACGAGATTTTCCAGCTCGCGTACATTTCCTGGCCAATCATAAGCTTTCAAAAGCGCCATAGCGTCACTGTCAACAGTCTTCAGTGCCATGCCGCCTTCTACTGCCTGGCGAAGGAAGTGATGAACAAAATCAGGAATATCCGATTTTCGTTCGCGAAGTGCCGGAACATGTATGGGTACAACTGCGAGACGGAAATAAAGGTCTTCACGAAACGCGCCAGCGGAGATCAGCTTTCGCAAATCCTTGTTGGTGGCGGCGACAATTCGGACGTTGGTTTTGATCGCTGTCGTGCCACCAACCGTCATGTACTCGCCGTTCTGGAGCACGCGAAGCAGCCTGGTCTGTGCCTCAAGCGACATGTCACCAATTTCGTCAAGGAAAAGCGTACCGCCTTCTGCTTGCTCGAAGCGGCCACTCTTTCTCTGATTGGCGCCGGTGAATGAGCCCCGTTCATGACCAAATAATTCGCTTTCAACCAGTTCGCGCGGAATGGCAGCCATGTTTACCGCGACGAGAGGGCCGTTCTTGCGCTTGCCATAATCATGCAACGCACTCGCCACCAGTTCCTTGCCAGTACCCGACTCGCCAAATATCAGCACAGTCAGATCCGTCGACATCAGCCGGGCAATGATCCGGTAGACATTCTGCATGGCCGGAGATCGACCAATGAAGGGCATGTCTTCCTCTTCCGGAATACGGGCTGCACTTTGGTTACTGCGCTCTTCGACCGACTGGAGTCCGCGCGCAACCACAGTGCTGAGTTCGGTCAGGTCGAAGGGCTTCGGAAGATATTCATAGGCGCCACGTTCGGTCGCGCGGATGGCTGTCAGAAGCGTGTTCTGTGCGCTCATGATGATGATTGGCAGTGACGGCCGATGCTGTTTTATCCTTGGCAACAAATCGAGACCATTGCCGTCTGGCATGACGACATCGGCAATTACAAGGTCGCCGTCGCCAGCTTCTATCCAGCGCCACAGGGTCGTGACATTGCCGGTCGTGCGGACATCATAACCTGTCCGGGTCAACGCTTCTTCAAGCACTGTCCGAATACCATTGTCGTCGTCCGCGACCAGGATTGTTCCGCTAGCCATCAATCTTTGCCGATGGGCAAAAGGATTCGCATTGTCGTGCCTTTATCATGTCCCATCGGACCTTCCTCCAGGCACTCGATCGTGCCGCCGTGATCGCCAATTATTTTCGCCACCACGGCAAGTCCAAGGCCCGCACCTGAAGCTTTTGTCGTAACGAATGGATCAAAAATGTGGGGTCTGAGATCTTCCGGCACACCCGAGCCATTATCGCTTACACAGACTTCAAGCGGCAGGTTGACGCGGCCACGTGTACCAGGCAGAGCAATGTGCATGCCGTGCCGGTACGCCGTTGTCAGTGTGATTTCACCGCCATCTTCAGGCAGAGATTCTATCGCGTTTTTGATCAGGTTCAGAAAAACCTGAACCAGCTGGTCGTGCGCGCCGAGCACCGGAGGCAGCGATGGGTCGAAAATTTCGTTGAAGACCACATCCTTGGCATAGCTGTGACGCCCGACATCTCGTGCGTGGCCAAGAATCTCATGAATGTTGACGGCTTTGCGCTCAAGGGGCCGATCATCTGAAAAGACTTCCATGCGATCGAGAAGACGAACTATTCTGTCCGCTTCATCACAAATGAGCCGTGTCAGCCGGTGATCGTCCTCGGCAACGGAGGCGTCAAGCAACTGCGCAGCGCCCCGGATTCCTGAAAGCGGATTCTTGATTTCATGGGCCAGCACCGAGGCCATACCACTGACTGACCGCGCTGCCCCACGATTGGTCAGTTGCCGGTTAATGCTGTGAGGTACGCCCCTGTCCTGCAGGACAAGCAGGAAGTACTCGGGTTGATCAACCAGCGGCATTGCCTGAACATCCATCAATCTTTTGCCCAGCATCGGAAGTTCGAATTCGACGTCACGCTCATAAATTGCGGCTTCGCTCGCTGTGACTTCCTGAACAAGCGAGATTACCGGGCTATCGGCAGGTAGAATCGATGAGATGGCGCGGCCTTTCATTTTTGCAAGGCTCATTGCAAGGCTTTGCTGTGCCGCCAGATTGGCGTAGTGGACAATGGTTTCGTGATCGACAACCAGGACAGGATCCGACATGGAGTCAAGAATGCTGCGGCCGCTAAGGCCGTCTGCCGGTACTTCCTCAATCTGTTCTATGGCGCTCATGCCGCCAAACGCACCATTGCAGAGTCGTAGAACGAAGTAATCGTTCTGATGACAATTTCTGGATCGTCTACTGTGTTGATTGATGCACGGAACTCAGCCGAAGCCGGCAGGCCTTTTGAATACCAGGCAATGTGCTTTCGCGCGTTTCTGAGACCTACATGCACACCATAGTGTTCCAGCATCATGCTGTAGTGCTTCAGCAGCAAATTCCGTTGTTCCCCAAGCGAGGGATCCGGCAGCCGTTCGCCGGTCTTCAGGAAATGTATAATCTGTTTCAGAAACCAGGGCCGCCCGTAGGCGCCGCGGCCAACCATAACGCCATCAGCACCAGAGAGCCTGAGCACCTCACGCGCGTCATCAACCTTCACAATGTCACCGTTCGCAATGACGGGGATTGAAACGGCTTCTTTCACTTTGCGAATGAACGCCCAGTCTGATTTGCCACGATACAATTGATTGCGTGTCCGACCATGGACAGTAATCATGCTGATGCCACTGTTTTCTGCGATGCGAGCCAGTTCAGGGGCGTTCCGACTGTTGGCATCCCAACCTGTTCGCATTTTCAGTGTAACGGGCAAATCCACCGCCGCGACTGTAGCTTCGAGAATTTCCCGTGCATGATCCAGATTCTGCATCAGCGCCGAACCTGCATGGCCATTGACGACCTTTTTTACCGGACAACCCATGTTGATATCGATAATGGCCGCCCCACGATCCTGGTTCAGACGTGCTGCTTCGGCGACGACCAAGGGCTCGCATCCTGCCAGTTGAACCGCCATCGGAAACTCTTCGGCGCAATGTGACGCCATTTTCATGGTTCTGCGCGTTTGATGAATCATTGCCTGGCTGGCAATCATCTCGGAGACTACGAGGCCCGCTCCGTAATCCTTTACAAGCCGACGGAACGGCAGGTCAGTAACCCCGGACATGGGTGCCAGGATGACGGGGTCTTCAATATCAATGGAACCGACTTTTATGACCATTTTCTATGCAAATTTGTCTGTTGCCTAATTTGCAGGCAACATATGCAAAATCACAGAGAATCGCAATGCCCCTGAATTTGTTGTAGAGGACAAGCCAGCTGCCGTGCAGCGCCAATTGAAGGAAATTTCAAGCGTGAAGACAGATGGCTAAGACAGTCGCAATCGTTGTCGCTGCCGGGCGTGGCCAACGCTTTGCCAGCGATGTGCCAAAGCAGTATCAGATGCTTGGCGGTATACCTGTGCTCCGTCACGCAGTTTGCGCGTTTCTGGATCATGATGCGATTGATGCCGTGCTGCCCGTCTTGCATGAGGATGACAGCGAGATGTCGCGCAGCGCCCTTGATGGCCTGACCACGCTGGAACCTGTGTTCGGCGGAGAAACGCGGCAATCCTCCGTGCTGAACGGCCTGGAAGCTATTGAGGGAATGGCGGACTGCGTCCTCATCCATGACGGTGCCCGACCGAACCTTGCACCGGAAATTATTGATCGGGTTTGCGATGCGCTTCATGACGCTGACGGCGCGGTGCCGGTCCTTGCCATCGCCGACACGTTGAAGCGTGGCGACGGCAGACAGATATCAGAGACCGTGGATCGACAGGGCCTTTTCAGGGCACAAACGCCGCAGGGCTTCAGGTTGGAGCCGTTCCTGAAAGCCCACCGCGAAATGCGCGGCGACGATCTGACCGATGACGCAGCAGTCGCGGAAGCCGCTGGTCTCAAGGTTATGAGCGTCCAGGGCCACGAAGACAACATCAAGGTGACCAATCCTGATGACCTCCACAGGCTCGCTGCCCTGATGCCCCAAACTGCGGCGCTGGTACGAGTCGGAACGGGATTCGATGTGCATCGGTTTGGCCCCGGCACCTTTGTGACGTTGTGTGGCGTAAGAATCCCGCATGGGCAGGGGCTGGTCGGTCACTCCGACGCTGACGCGGCACTTCATGCGGTGACGGATGCTATTCTCGGTGGCCTTTCCTTCGGCGACATCGGCGAACACTTTCCGCCCGACAATGCAAAGTGGGCGAACGCGCCAAGCGAACAATTCGTGCGATTTGCTGCAGAGCAGGTTCAGGCCAGAGCAGGCCACATCCAGCACGTTGATATGACCATCATCTGCGAAGTGCCAAAGATCGCGCCGCACCGTGCAGAGATGTGTGAGCAGCTGGCCGGTTTGCTTGGGCTTCGGCTCGATCAGGTCAGTGTGAAGGCGACAACGTCTGAAGGCCTCGGATTTATCGGTCGCAAAGAAGGCATTGCTGTGCAGGCCACTGTGACCCTGGGGATACCGCCGCGTGGCTGAGAAAGGCAAAATTGTAGGCAGTATCGCTTCGCTTTGTGCGACCGTATTTGGTGTTGGACGACTTCCGCTCGCGCCCGGCACATGGGGATCGCTGGTCGCTCTGCCTCTGGGATACCTGGCCTACGGACTTGGCGGCGTCATTCCTGTGCTAATCCTGATCGATCTGCTGTTTGTGCTTGGCTGGTGGGCGTCACACCGCTATGCCGCTGATCTTGGTGAATCGGATCCTGGACAGATTGTGATTGATGAGGTCGCAGGCCAGCTCATTGTGCTGGCGGCGATCCCCCCTTCGCTGATTGGCTATGGAATTGCTTTCGCCGCGTTTCGAGCGTTTGATATCTTGAAGCCCTGGCCCATATCATGGATCGATCAGAGGATGCATGGAGGACTTGGCATCATGCTTGACGATATTGTTGCCGGCCTGATCGCGGCACCGACGACACTTGCCGGCCTCTATATTCTGGAAACGTTTCTATGAGCGATGCGCCCGAGCTCGACCAGCTCCTGGACCTTTCAGCCGCACTGCTTGAGGCTTGCCGAGACCGGGGATTGAAAATCGCCACCGCTGAATCCTGCACAGGCGGGCTGATTGCCGGTACCCTTACCGAAATTCCGGGATCTTCTGACGTTGTTGATCGCGGTTTTGTCACCTATTCAAATGACGCAAAGAGCGAAATGCTTGGTGTTCCCCCAGATGTCATCGAAGCAAAAGGTGCTGTCAGCGAAGAAGTTGCGCGAAAAATGGCGGAGGGTGCACTGGCGCACTCGGGAGCAGACCTGGCGGTGTCCGTGACAGGCGTTGCCGGGCCCGGCGGAGGCACTGTCGAAAAACCGGTGGGCCTCGTACATATGGCTGTAGCGCGCGCCAGCGGCACCAGGCATGTTAGAGTTGAATTTGGCGAACTCACTCGAACAGAAATTCGTCGACTGACAGTTGCAAGGGCGCTCAAGCTGTTGCAGGAAGAAGTAACAAAGTGACAGTACAGAGCCAGTCCGAGGACGCATTTACTGGCAGGGATGTAGTTTATGCGTCGCTGGTCGCTGCCGGATCGTTCGCTCTGATACTCCTGATTACCATCATCTCTGTTCTGTTCATCATGGAAGCAGGCGCTCTGGAGGACCTTCAGGAGTCCCTGGGATTTTTCATGGCAATCGCCCTGGCAGAGGTCTTTTGCCTCATTGTCGGCGCCTCCTATCCGATTTGGCGAAAAGGCAACCTGTCGTTTGCATCACTTGGGTTTCGACCGACATCTGCCAAGTGGATAGGTGTGGCTGCACTGGCAACAATTGTTGTCATTGCTTTCGAGACCGGCCTCAGTGTGTCCGAGCTCGAGATTGATTTCGGTGGGGACGATTCCGCTCATTTTCTTGTGGGTGACAGCCCCACAGCCTGGCGTTTTATTCTTGTCTTCACAGCCGTGGTTATCGGCGCCCCATTGGCAGAAGAAATGTTTTTTAGGGGCGTGCTGTTTGGCTGGGCCAGTCAGCGGTGGGGATTTGTCGGTCCCGCAATCCTGACATCTCTCTTTTTCGGCGTGCTTCACCAGCAATACTCTATCGCTGGGCTTCTCTTGATCGGCCTTGTAGGTTTCGTCGCCGCAGCGCTCTTTTATTATAGCCGATCACTGTGGACAGCGATCAGCTATCACGCGATGAACAATGGCTTTGCTGTCATTCTCATGTTCTGGTTTCCTGATCTGGGCTGAACTTCAGGTTCCATAGATTTCGAAGGCGCGTTTCCTGAAGGACGACACCATACGCATTACAGCTTCATCGAAGAAAAAGCCCATCAGGCTTTCCAGCATATGGCTTTTGAACTCAAATTCGATTGAAAAGTCCACAATCGTGCCGCCTTCGCCATCGGCGATGAAAATCCAGCGATTGAGAAGGTGTTTGAACGGTCCGTCCCTGTAATTCACACTGATGAGACCGGGCCTCTTCAAAGTAACTTCGGAGGTAAACGTTTCGCGCAGCAGCTTGTAGCCAATCATCAGATCGGCAACGATGCGATCTTCGTCCTGGCTGTTTATCCGGACCGCAGCGCACCAAGGCAGAAATTCAGGATACTTCTCTATATCTGACACCAGATCAAACATCTGTTCTGGCGTGAAGGGAAGCGTCTGCTGTTCCTCATGGGAATGCATAAAAAGGGATCAACACCCGCTCAGGCCCGTTTCCGGGAGCTGGCGGCCTCCTTCAATCTGATGAAATCATCGCCCGCGTGAAACGAAGAGCGGGTCAGCGGGCTGGCAGAAACCATCAGGAAACCTTTTGCATAGGCGACCCTCTCCAGAGCGACAAATTCCTCGGGCGGAACAAATCGATCAACGGGCGCATGGGATCTTGTTGGTTGCAGATACTGACCAATTGTCAAAAAGTCGACATGAGCGCTTCTGAGGTCGTCCATAACCTGGTGGACTTCGTCCATCTCTTCGCCGAGGCCGACCATCATGCCGGATTTGGTAAAAATAGAGCCATCCAGGCTTTTCATCTCGGCCAGAATGCGGAGCGAGTGCAAGTACCGGGCACCCGGCCGAACGGAACGATAGAGGCGCGGTACAGTTTCCAGATTGTGATTGAAGACGTCGGGCTTTGCCTCGGCGATCACAGGAAGCGCACCGTCTTTTCTTAGAAAATCTGGCGTCAGGATTTCAATTGTGGTTTCAGGTGCTGCCTGCCTCACAGCAGCAATGACCTTGACGAATTGATCTGCGCCACCGTCTTCAAGGTCGTCACGGTCGACTGATGTGACGACAACATGTTCCAGGTCCAGTTGTGCCACCGCCTGGGCCAGATTTTCCGGTTCGCGGGGATCAACCGGTACCGGCTTACCTGTTGCAATGTTGCAGAACGCGCAGGCACGTGTGCAGATGTCACCGAGGATCATGAACGTGGCGTGCTTTTGTTCCCAGCACTCACCAATATTCGGACAGGCAGCCTCTTCGCACACCGTATTGAGATTCAGGCCGCGCATAAGCTGGCGGGTCTCAGCATAGGCCCGCGATGTCGGCGCCTTCACCCTTATCCAGGCAGGTTTCCGGGACAACCGCTGTTTCTGTACGGTGCTGTCAGGCATGGAGTTCATGGCACTAGACATGGAGTGCGCGCCCGAAAGCGTCAAGGACGGATTCCGGGATCATTTCAGAAAGCGTCGGATGCGGGAAAATAGCTTCGATCAACTCGGCTTCGGTCGTCTCCAGGCCGCGGGCAAGCCCCAGGCCGCCAATAAGTTCTGTTACGCCCGCACCGATCATGTGAGCGCCCAGCAGCGCACCTGTGTGGGCATCGAAAATAGTCTTCACAAGGCCTTCATCCTCGCCGAGCGCCATGGCCTTGCCATTGCCGCGAAAGGGAAATCGGCCGATCCGGATTTTATGCCCGGCATCCCGGGCGGCTTCTTCGGAGAGCCCAACACTTGCAATCTGTGGCGATGAATAGACGCAGGCAGGGACATTGGAGCGATCAACCGGTCGAAGACCTTCCAGGCCGGCAATGTGTTCGGCGCATCTGACACCTTCATGACTGGCCTTGTGAGCCAGCCAGGGTCCGCCCGCGACATCACCTATTGCATAGATGCCCGATACTGAAGTCTGGTTCCATTCGTTGACTTTGATGTGGCTGCCGTCGTTTTCAACACCTGCTGCTTCAAGGCCAATGCCTTCAATGTTCCCGGCAATACCGACCGCCAGGATTACCCTGTCAGCTTCGGTCACTGAAGTCTTGCCATCCTTGATTTGAAACGCCGTCGCGAATTTCCCATTGTCTGTCTTCGTAATTTTGCTGACCGCGGCAGACTTGTGAATCGACATGCCCTGGCGGAGAAACGCCTTTTCGGCCAAAGATGCTATTTCCAGGTCTTCTGTTGGCAGAATGCGATCAAGAACTTCAATCAGAGTGACGTCGGTTCCCAGTTGAACGTAAAAACTTGCAAACTCGATCCCGATCGCACCTGAACCAATTATGACAAGAGATTCCGGCAGCTCGGCCGGTATCATAGCCTCCCGATATCCCCAGAGTCCGCCGTCGGTCTGATCCAAATCGTCAAGCGTCGCACCACGGGCACCGGTGGCAACGACGACGTTTTTTGCCGTGATGGTTTGGCCATTCACTTCGATTGAGTTCGGCCCGGATATCACTGCGGTGCCGGAGATTATTTCCACCTTGTTCTTTTCGAGGAGGAATTCCACGCCTTTTGAAAGTCGTTTGGCGACATCCCGGCTCTTTTTCACGACCTTACGGAGGTCGACGTTTATATCTCCGGCTTCAACGCCAAATTTTGCAGCACTTGCCATCATCGACTTCAGTTCTGCGGCATGCAAAAGCGCTTTTGTAGGAATGCAGCCCCAGTTAAGGCAGACACCGCCCAGGACATCTTTTTCGATGACGACGGCTTTCAGGCCAAGCTGCGCCGCACGGATCGCGCATACGTAGCCGCCTGGGCCACCGCCAATGACCAGGACGTCAAATGTTTTGTCTGCAGTGTCAGCCATTTTGTATCTTACAGGAGCAGCCGAAGCGGCGCTTCAATGTAACCCTTCAGGGTCGAGAGGAAGCGTGCACCAGTGGCGCCATCAAACACCCTGTGATCGCATCCGAGCGTGCAGCACATGATCGTCGCTATTTCGGTTTCCATATCCGAATTCACAACTACTTTCTTCTCTCCCGCGCCAACGGCAAGAATAGCGGCATGAGGGGGATTGATCACAGCGGTGAAATCGCGGACACCGTACATACCCAGGTTTGAGATACTGAATGTGCCGCCGGTGTACTGATCAGGCTTCAACTGCCCTTCTCTTGCCTGCTGGCCGAGAGCTTTGGTCTGTTCTGAAATTTCAGCCAGCCCGAGTTGGTCAGCACCCCAGATGATTGGCGTAAAGAGCCCGGCCTCCACGGCGACGGCAATTGCTATGTCGGCTGCGGCGTGCTGAATGAGGTGTGTTTCCGCCCATGATCGATTGACTTCCGGTACTCTCAACAAAGTCTCCGCCACTGCTTTGACAATGAAATCAGTTACCGACACTGAAATTCCGTCTTCTTCACGAAACTGAGCCCGCGCTGCAATCAAAGCGTCAATGTTGCAATCGATTGTCAGATAAAAATGAGGAATCTCGTTTGCTGCGGCCTGCATGCGCCTTGCAATGGTTTTTCTCATGGCGTTCAAGGGAACATTCTGAACGGCACCTGGTCGGCCCACACGGGCGACATCACCCCCGGCGGCAATTGCGGCTTCAACATCCCGTTTGACAATTCGTCCCTTTGGTCCCGACCCTGTGATGTGATCCAGAGGAATCTGATGTTCGTCAGAAAGTCGGCGTGCGAGAGGACTGGCGAAGACTTTTTGCGGCCCATCCGAGATCACGGGCGCGGGCGCTTCCATGCGTACGGAAGGCGGGGAGCTCTGCTTTTTCGATGGGGCGACAGGTGTTGATATCTGTGCCGGGACTTCCGGCTCGTAGCCTTCCAGCGCGGCCGCTTCCTCTCCTTCTGTCAAAAGAATGGCTATGGGTGTCTGTACCGGGACCTCTTCAGTGCCAGCGGCGACAAGGATGCGGCCAATCACACCATCATCTTCCGCTTCCAGTTCCATCGTTGCCTTATCGGTCTCTATCTCGGCGATCAGATCGCCAATCCGGACCTTATCGCCTTCGGCGACGAGCCAGTTTGCAACGGTGCCTTCTTCCATTGTTGGCGAGAGAGCGGGCAGAAGTATTGTCACCGGCATGGGTTCTGGATTCCGTTCTGCAATTTCAAATCCGGTAGGTAACAGTATGGACTGCTTTGATGACATCTTCGAGCGTTGGTAGAGCGAGGCGTTCCAGATTTCCGGCGTAAGGCATGGGCACATCCGCTCCGGTCACACGAACCATGGGTGCATCAAGTGCATCGAAGGCTTCTTCCATAACAATTGCTGCGATTTCAGCGCCAATACCGGAAGCAGGCCAGCCCTCCTCCACCGAAACAATGCGGTTTGTCTTCTCGACAGAGCGGATGATCGTCCCGCGATCAAGCGGGCGCAGCGTTCTCAGGTCTATCACCTCTGCATCAATTCCTTCGCCGGCAAGCACGCGTGAAGCCTCGATCAAGAGTTCAACTGAACGGGAATAACCAACCAGGCTGACATCCCTGCCCTGGCGCCAAATCCGCGCTTTGCCAATGGTCACTATCTGATCTTCGCCGGTTGGAACGTCAAATTCCTGTCCGTAAAGTAATTCGTGTTCAAGAAAGACGACCGGGTCAGGATCCCGTATGGCGGCTTTCAGTAGCCCTTTCGCGTCATCGGCGGCATACGGGGCAATAACTTTCAAGCCTGGGACATGTGAAAACCAGCTGGCAAAGCACTGGGAATGTTGAGCGCCCACCCGTGAGGCCACACCATTTGGCCCGCGAAATACAATTGGACAGCTGATCTGTCCGCCGGACATATAGCGCGTCTTAGCCGCCGAATTGACGATCTGATCAATGGCCTGCATGGCAAAATTGAATGTCATGAACTCGACAATCGGCCGCAGTCCGGCATATGCGGCGCCGACCCCGACCCCGGCAAATCCCTCCTCAGTAATCGGCGTATCGACAACACGCATGGCGCCGAATTCCGCCAGCAAACCTTCGCTGACCTTGTAGGCGCCTTCATATT
Organism: uncultured Alphaproteobacteria bacterium; assembly: GCA_965371465.1. GTDB lineage: Bacteria > Pseudomonadota > Alphaproteobacteria > CBDUYM01 > CBDUYM01 > CBDUYM01. The sequence continues at coordinate 49,310 of CBDUYM010000009.1, read as the reverse complement.
CGCCAACCTCCTCGCCCATCAGGAAAACACGATCGTCTCGCCTCATTTCCTCAGCCATGGCATCGCGCAGGCTTTCCCGTACAGTTTGCAGGATTGTGTTGCCTTTGAGTTCAGCTGGCTCAGCAGAAACGATTGCGACGTCGTCACCAGCTTTTGCCGGCAAAGCTGCCTTCGAAGTCTTTTCGCTGTCGCCCAATTCGACCACTAGAGCGATCGGCGTCCTGACCGGGACTTCTTCTGTGCCTTCCTCAACCAGCAGCCTTTCTATCTGTGCATCTGCTTGAGCTTCCAGTTCGACAGTGGCTTTTTCGGTCTCGATTTCTGCAATTATATCGCCCTTGAAGACAATATCTCCTTCGCTCACATGCCACTTGGCGAGAGTTCCCTCCTTCATTGTGGGTGCCAAAACAGGCATCAGGATTGCCTCGCTCATTGGACGAGAGCTCCTGCCGTGACATCGGCAAACAACTCACTTTCTTCCGGCAGAGGACCATTCAAAGCGAATTCTGCCGCTTCAGCGACAATCTCTCGTACTTCAACGTCAATCGCCTTCATGTCTTCTTCGCTGGCGATGCCATGTTCGAGAAGCACAAATTTCAGGCTTTCAATGGGATCCCTTTGCTCCCTCACCTGATCGACTTCGTCGCGGGAACGATACTTGGCGGGGTCCGACATAGAATGACCACGATATCTGTATGTCCGAGCTTCAATGATTCTTGGACCGCTGCCACTTCGGATGCTTACCAGCGCTTCTTCGGCTGCTTCTTGGACTGCCAGGACATCCATACCATCGACTGACACGCCTTCAATGCCCATGCTCTCTCCCCGCCGGAAGAGATCCGTCTGAGCGGTTGAACGTTCGACTGACGTTCCCATTGCATAGAGATTGTTCTCGATAACGTAGAGACATGGAAGGTTCCACAGCGCCGCCATGTTGAAAGCTTCCGAAACCTGGCCCTGATTCGCAGCGCCGTCGCCAAAAAAAGTAACTGAGACACCATCGTCGTCCAGATAGCGCGAAGCGAACGCCAGTCCTGTACCAATAGGCACATGGGCACCGACGATGGCGTGACCACCAAAAAAGTTCCGGCTGCGGTCATAAAGATGCATTGATCCGCCCTTGCCTTTCGAAACCCCGTCACTGGTGCCTACAAGTTCAGCCATAACAAGTTTGGGATCGGTACCGGCAGCGAGAATGTGGCCGTGATCCCGATAGGCCGTCACCACACTGTCGTTTCGGCGAAGGACTGCCCGAACGCCTACGGCTATCGCCTCCTGGCCGATATACAGGTGGCAAAACCCGCCGATGTGGCCCATGCCGTAAAGCTGACCGGCACGCTCCTCGAAACGCCGCAGAAGGAGCATTTTGCGATAGAACGAAGTCAGCTGGCCCTTGGGCGCATCTGAAATCTTGGTGTGGCGTGCCGATTGTGTTCCTGCTGATGCCGCCTGATCATCAGCGGGTTGCTCTTCCTGATCTTCGGCAGAATCAGCTTGATTCGTCACATCTGGAGCGTCACTTTCTGTCGGATGCTGTGCCATTTGTTCCTTTCAAGCCGGCCACCTCCGCGCTTACCCCTGGTCAATAATAGTTGGTTGAATGCCTCGACGCGAGCAGAAACCGTTTCGAAGTCTCGGGTCTATCGCATTGTTTTTAAATGCACTTTCGTGGCGCAGGGCTGCTATGTTGGGCAGGCCTAGCAGGCCCTCTCGGCCCTTCAATGCGCTCAAATGGGATCATCATCCAGCAAAATGACTTCGTCAGGATGAATAAGCCCAAGGGTCTCGCGCGCGCGTTCATCCAGCATGTCCGGGTCCAAAGCGTCCGGCCGCATGAGATTAACACGATGCTGAAGGCGCTGACGCTCAGCTATGGTGGCATCGCCTTCGACCTTCAGCTCCTCGAGCTGCCCCGAAAGACGCCACCAGGAAAGCAGCCCATAGTCACCCTGAACCGCATGATAGCCAAAATAGGCAACCGCCATGACACACAATCCAGGGACGATGATCTGGCGCATCCGTTTTGAAAATTCTGTAGGGAACATGACACGTTATATAGCACAAAATCGGCAGTTTCTCAAGGAAGCGGGGTCATCAACGCAACTGTGCTGGTCACTGTTTCAGGACTGATCGTCCGGCGTAACGCGCGTCCGGTCCAAGGATCTCTTCAATGCGAATAAGTTGATTGTATTTTGCCATCCGTTCGCTGCGTGACATTGATCCGGTTTTGATCTGCCCACAGTTTGTTGCTACTGCGAGATCTGCGATAGTTGTGTCTTCCGTTTCACCCGATCGATGGGAAATCACTGCCGTGAACTGAGCGCGGTGCGCCAGATCCACCGCCGCCAGCGTCTCTGTTAATGTTCCTATCTGATTGACCTTGATCAGAATTGAGTTGCCAACACCCTCCTCAATGCCGCGTGCAAGGCGATCCGGGTTGGTTACAAAAATGTCATCACCGACAAGCTGTACATTGCCGCCCATGGCATCCGTCAACATTTTCCAACCATCCCAGTCATCCTCATCGAGAGGGTCTTCAATCGAATAAATCGGGTATTTGGCGACGAGGTCGGCGTAGAAGGACGCCATCTCTTCTGCTGAAAACTTCTTGCCTTCACCTTTCAAATTGTAAACACCGTCTTTATAAAACTCGCTCGATGCGGCATCCAAGGCAATCATTATGTCCTCTCCTGGCGTGTAACCAGCCGCTTCTATGGCGGCGACAATAAAGTCAAGAGCTGCATCTGTGCCGTTGAGATTGGGGGCGAACCCTCCTTCGTCGCCAACGCCTGTATTGTGTCCGGCATCCTGCAGCTTACCCTGCAATGTATGGAATACCTCAGCACCCATGCGAATAGCTTCCGAAACGCTAGGCGCGGTAACCGGCGCGATCATGAATTCCTGTATATCAATGGGGTTGTCCGCATGCGCGCCGCCGTTAATGATATTCATCATCGGGACCGGCAGCACACGCGCCTGAGTGCCGCCGACATAACGAAACAACGGGACGCCCAAATCTTCGGCAGAAGCCCTGGCCAACGCAAGGCTCACGCCAAGGATTGCGTTCGCGCCGAGCTCTGATTTGTTTTCTGTGCCATCGAGGTCGCACATGATGCGATCAAGCTTCACCTGATCAGCAGCATCCATGCCGCCTAACGCATCAAAGATGACCCCGTTGACCGTTTCGACAGCTTTTTTCACCCCTTTGCCACCGTAACGGCTGCCACCATCGCGCAGTTCCACGGCCTCATGGGCGCCCCTAGAAGCTCCCGATGGCACGGCTGCGCGGCCCATCACACCAGATTGAAGATGGACATCGACTTCAACAGTCGGGTTCCCACGGCTGTCGAGAATCTCACGGGCAAAGATGTTGGTAATTGCTGCCATGATTTCTCCCAGAAGAGGCGTTTCAGTACTGGAAACGCTTCTTACGAGGTACCCACTGGTTAGACAAGCCTCGCCTGTTCGATGGCAGCCCTGATGAATGAGGCAAACAGGGGATGCGGTGCGAAGGGCTTGGATTTCAGTTCCGGATGGAACTGAACGCCGATAAACCAGGGATGACCTTCGAGCTCGACAGTCTCCGGTAAGAGGCCATCTGCGGACAGACCGCTGAATGTCAGACCAGCCTTCTCCAGAGCTTCCTTGTAATTGATGTTCACTTCGAAACGATGCCGATGCCGCTCACTGATCTTGGTACAGCCATAGATTTCTGCAATCTTGGATCCTGGCCTGAGATGAGCTTCGTAGGCACCAAGACGCATCGTGCCGCCCATGCCGCTCTCTTTTGTGCGAATTTCGAGTTCCTCGCCGCGCAGCCATTCAGTCATCTCGCCGACAATAGGGTTTTTGCAGACACCGAACTCTGAAGAGCTCGAACCTTTCATGCCAATCAGGTTCCGCGCCGCTTCAATCACGGCAAGCTGCATGCCAAAGCAAATTCCGAAAAACGGTACGTCATGTTCGCGCGCAAATGTTGCAGCCGCAATCTTTCCTTCAGAACCGCGCTTGCCAAAACCGCCCGGCACAAGGATTGCATTGACGTTCTCAAGGCGACTGACAGAATCAGGCTCTTCAAATATTTCAGACTCATGCCATTCAACGTTCACTTTGACATGATTTGCTATGCCGCCATGGACCAGAGCTTCGGTCAGGGACTTGTAGGAATCCTTCAGGTCCGTGTATTTGCCGACAACAGCCACATTGACCTCGCCATCAGGCGAAGCGATGGTCTCGCTTATGCGCTGCCAGACTTCCAGATCAGGCTCGTCGTCAACTTCAATGCCAAATGCCTTCAGCACCTGTTCATCCAGCCCCTCGTTGTGATAGCGGATCGGCACGTCATAGATGGATGCGACATCCTGCGCCTGTATCACGGCATCGGCAGGCACATTACAGAAAAGCGAGATTTTGCGCCGTTCCTCAGCCGGTATCTCTCTCTCACACCGGCATACAAGGACATCGGGCTGGATGCCAATACCGCGCAGTTCTTTGACCGAGTGCTGTGTCGGCTTGGTCTTGAGTTCCCCTGCCGACCTAATATAGGGAACCAGAGTCAAGTGCACATAAGCTGTCTGGCCAAAGCCCAAATCGTTCTTCAGCTGGCGAATGGCTTCAAGAAAAGGCAGGCTTTCAATGTCGCCGATGGTGCCGCCGATTTCACACAAGACAAAGTCAATGCCATCGACTTCATTCAGAATGAACGCCTTTATCTCATCCGTAACATGAGGGATTACCTGGACTGTCGCTCCGAGATAGTCGCCGCGGCGTTCACGCGCCAGTATTTCCTGATACACCCGACCGCTCGTAATGTTGTCGGTTGCAAGCGAAGGGACGCCTGTGAAGCGTTCATAGTGGCCGAGATCAAGATCGGTCTCCGCACCGTCATCGGTAACGTAGACTTCACCATGTTGCGTGGGCGACATTGTGCCTGGGTCGACATTCAAATACGGATCTAATTTTCTGAGCCGAACCTTGTAGCCGCGCGCCTGCAAAAGAGCGCCGAGAGCAGCTGAAGCAAGACCCTTGCCTAGGGAGGACACCACGCCACCGGTTATGAATATGAACCGCGCCATGGGAGGACAACCTACTATATTTAGTAGCTGAGCCCAACCGTTCTTCGCACATGAGCTACAGATTTTTTAGGCGGCCTCGGCTCAGGATGCTAGTGCGCCAACAGTAAAGCGCTGATCCCTACGGTCTTTCAGTGAATTTGAAGGCAATGAGACCAGCCTCAATCAGGGGATCGTCGGAACGCTCGGCAGATTGAAATCAGGCAGTTCGGGCGAACCGTTGGTCTCTTCCTGGATCGAATCGAGAATTGACCCCTGGTCTGAGCTTCTCGAAGAGATGATCGACAGCGTAAGGCTTGTGACAATGAATATTGCTGCCAGAACCGTTGTCAGACGTGTGAGCAGATTAGCTGCACCTCTGCTGGAAACCAGCCCACCCATGCCACCGCCACCGCCCATACCGAGCGCGCCACCTTCCGAGCGCTGTAGCAATATGACAGCAACAAGAAAAACAGCCACAACCATGTGGATGACAAGAATGACCGTTTGCATGCCCGGCAAGCTCCGTCGAAAATTTCGGCTCTCAAAATAAGTGGCGAGGTCTTACACCAGTTTCAAGAACCGCGCCAATCTTTTAGAAGCTAGCTGTTGTACACCGCAGCAATCGCCAGAAAATCTTTGGCCGTAAGGCTGGCACCACCAATCAGTGCGCCGTTCACATTTGCAATGCTGAGGAGCTCATCGGCATTCTCCGGCTTCACTGAACCGCCGTACAAAAGCCGCATCTCCTCGCCTTCCCGGCCAAAACGCTCAGTAAGTTTCCTGCGAATGAACTTATGTACCGTAGCCACTTCGCTGACTGTCGGCGTGCGACCGGTACCAATCGCCCAGACAGGCTCGTAGGCAATGACGGTGCTCGCCGCCGTCCTGCCATCTGGCAATGATCGCTTCAGCTGATCACCGATGACACGAAGCGTTTTGCCTGCGTTCCGCTCCTTTTCAGTCTCACCAATGCAGACGATAGCCCGCAGGCCAGCTCGCTCAGCTGCCATGACCTTTTGCTGAACTTGAGTGCTGAGCTCGGCATGGTCCTGGCGCCGTTCCGAGTGACCAACAATCACATAAGTGGCACCTGCATCCTTCAGCATCTCGGCGCTGATGTCGCCGGTGTGCGCACCTGAATCCTGCGCATGGCAGTCCTGCCCGCCAAGACCGATCCTGCGAGACCGGCCGCGCACTGCGTTGAGCAGGCCAAGTACTTGTGCCGGCGGACAAATCAACAGTTCGCACTTCGCACCAGGAATGCCGGCGCTGGCGTTTACCATTTTCCTGAATTCGTTCTGACTCTTGGCCAAGCCGTTCATTTTCCAGTTGCCGGCTACCAATGGCCTAGGGTGACGCGCCACTTCTTTCTACTCCCCAAATTTCGTTTTGAAACATGTGCTTCGTGATCAGACTCAGGGCGCTTGCACATGGCAGGGGCCGCATCTATGATCCCGGCCCTGTCGTAAGGGCTGTTCCCGGATAGAGCGGCCTTCGGATGTTCGCACCCAGCTTGGTAAAGCATCATGCTCGATAAAATTCGTCAAGGCACGCGGTCCTTTTTCATCAAGATCTTCCTTGGCGTGATCATCGTGAGTTTTGCCGTGTGGGGCATCGGTGACATCTTCAGATCGCCCTCAGAATCCCAGGTGGCAAGCATTGGCGGCGCGACGATTTCGCTAAATGATTTCCTGAGTGAGTTTCGAAGGACAATGGCCCGACTGCAGAGCCAGTTTGGTACCGAATTCGATCAGAACCAGGCCCTCGCCCTTGGTTACGATCGGCTTGTACTTGGCAATATGATCAGCCGGGAAATAGCCAGGCAGGATGCTGAGCAGCTCGGCATCCTGATAAGCGATGAGACCATCGGCAGGGGCATACTTACGGATCCAAATTTCCAGGATGAGTTCGGCGCTTTCAACCGTTTCTACTTCGATCGCCTGCTGTCCATCAGCGGCTTCACGGAAACAACGTACATCCAGGAAGAAAGAGTGAGGATCGCTGGCAACCACATTCGTTCGGGGCTGGCAGGCGGCCAGATGATACCCGAGGCCCTGGCCACCGAACTGTACAAATATCGACAGCAAAAACGTGTCGCTGAACTGATCATTCTGCAGCACAACTCGTTGGCCGTGACTGAAGGCCCGACCAGTACGCAATTGACGGAATACTATCAGTCTCATCTCTCAGAATTTACGACCCCTGAAGAACGGACGTTTCGCTATGTCTACCTGACCAATGATGAGTTCATTGATGAGGTCGAGATCGCCGCAGAAGACCTTTTGGACGAATATAATTTCCGGATCTCGCAGTTTACGACTGAACCGACCCGGGACTTTCTCCAGATGGTCTTCAATACTTTTGATGAGGCTGACGCCGCCTATCGTGACCTGCAGGCCGGCGAAGATTTCTCATTCATTGCCGAGGAGCGCCTTGGCCTGGCTGAAACCGACACTGTCTTTACTGGCGTTTTGGCGAGCAATCTTCCTGCCGCCATCGCCGAAGATGTGCTTGCACTTGAAAGTGGTGAGCTCAGCGGGCCCTTAGAGACGGACTTCGGTTGGTATGTGGTGAAGATCACGGCGGCGACAGAGGGCAATGTCCGAAGCTTTGAGGCAGTGCGGGATGAACTCTATCTGGACCTTGCTTCAAACCGGGCAATGGACCTTATGGTGGGCACAGCCAATGACATAGATGATGCACTTGCTGCTGGCGCCGCCTTAACCACTATCGCGACAGATTTTGGCCTCAATCTTGTCGAAGCGGGGCCGATGACATCATTTGGGTCTGTGGTTGCATCGACCGGCCTGCGGGATCTTCGGCTCAGTGCCCTGCTGCCGAAAGTTTTCGAGAGCTATGAAGGTGCCGAACCTGAACTTTTCCTCACCGAGAACGACGACTATTTCATGATCGAAATCATCCGCATTGATGCCCCGCGGGTGCTGCCATTTGAAGATGTGTTGCTGCAGGCCACTTCTGGATGGCGGGTAGCCGAACGATTCAAGATGGCTGAACAAAGGGCCGCCCAAATTGCTGAAAGGCTGACTGGCGGCTCAAGGAGCTCAGAAATCGGCTCTACAGAGCCCGTGACACTGGTCATCTCCGAGCCACTTTCTCGATATGGCATCTCGGGCGACCCCAATGTCGGTTCTGGCTTGCGCGATCTGATCTTCGCCAACGGGCTTGGCAGTACCGTTCTTGGCCTGTCGCAGAATCGCCTGGCACATGTCGTTGCGCAGGTCCTGAGGATAGATGAGCCATCAACCGGGGGCTCATTTGCTGTGGCGGATGAAAACGAGTATGAGCGATGGCGAGTGTCTTTGGATAATGCCTGGCAGTCAGATGTCCTTGCCGCCTACGAGCAAGGTTTGAACCAGGAATTCAATGTATCAATCTATCCAGATGCGCTCAGCCTGGCGTTCGAAACTCCGGCGTTCTGAGCAGGACCCTTTCTTCAAGGGCAAACACAGGTCTCAGCAATGTCAATATCTCCCGATGTCGAGCGCTTCAGCGAAATCTACACGCAAGGCCTGCCGCAGGTTGTCTGGGCAACCATGGTCGCAGACCTGGAAACACCCGTTTCTTCACTTCTGAAACTCTGTGGCGAGCAGCGGAATACATTTTTGCTGGAATCTGTTGAGGGCGGCGACACGAGAGGCCGCTATTCCTTCATAGGCTTCGCTCCTGATCTGATTTGGCGCTGCCGCGGTGATCAGGCAGAAATTAACCGTCACGCATTGCAGAACGATCAGGTTTTTGAAGCCTGTCCGGAAGGATCGCTGGAATCATTGCGAGGTCTGGTCGCCGAATCGCTGATCGAATTGCCGGAAGAATTGCCGCCGATGTCAGCGGGGCTCGTCGGTTATCTCGGATATGACATGGTGCGGCTGATGGAACGGTTACCTGAACGGAACCCGGATCCTCTGAACCTGCCAGATGGTATGTTTGTCAGACCCACGGTCATGGCCGTCTTCGACACTGTTATGGACATGATCAGCGTTGTCACCCCGGTTCGCCCGGAGCGCGGGATGTCGGCTGAAGCAGCCTACGCACGCGCCAATGATCGGCTGAACAGCGCCATTGATGCCTTTGACGCACCGCTCATTCACAAGGATCGACAGCTGGCCGACATCGAAGGTTTTCCCGAGGCTCAGTCCAATACGACCCACGCCGAATATCATGAAATGGTCAAGCGTGCGAAAGAGTACATTATGGCCGGCGACGTTTTTCAGGTCGTGCCCAGCCAGAGATTTCGCATTCCATTTGAGTTGCCGGCGCTCGCTCTTTATCGCGCGCTGCGGCGGACGAACCCCTCTCCCTATATGTATTACCTGAATTTCGATGATTTCTGTGTCGTGGGCTCAAGCCCCGAAATCATGGTGAAGGTGAAGAAGGACGGCACAGTCGTCATACGACCGATCGCAGGGACAAGACCGCGCGGCGCAACCGCAAGCGAGGATAAAGCGCTCGAAGAGGATTTACTCAGCGACCCCAAGGAGCTTGCCGAACATCTCATGCTTCTTGATCTCGGGCGGAATGATACTGGCCGGGTCTCCAAGCCTGGAACCGTTCATGTTACGGACCAGTTCTTTGTCGAGCGTTACTCCCATGTGATGCACATGGTATCCAACGTTGAGGGCCAGATTTCACCTGAATTTGATGCCATTTCAGCCATGGTTGCAGGTTTTCCTCCCGGCACGGTTTCAGGTGCACCGAAGATCCGGGCCATGGAGATCATTGATGAACTCGAAAAGGAAAAACGCGGAATCTATGCAGGTGCCGTTGGTTACTTTGCTGCTGATGGCAGCATGGACACTTGTATTGTCCTCAGAACAGCAATCGTGAAAGACGGTATGATGTATGTCCAGGCAGGAGGTGGCGTGGTCGCAGACAGCGACCCGGAAGCCGAATTTCAGGAAACCGTCAGCAAGGCGAAGGCGCTCATGCAGGCGGCTGAAGAGGCGATCCGCTATGACGCCGCCGCGACGCGGGGGCAATAGCCGGGATTTTTCGGATCTCTCAGCGGTTCCGGTAAACCAAGCTACTGACCGGGACGAGGTCGAAGCCACGTTCCGATGCGTCCGCAATCCAGTGTCGAAGCGCGCCAATGGTTTCTGGATATGGATGGCCGATGGCCACCGCCCAGCCCCGGCGCCGTGCAATGGCTTCAAGTGTGTCCAGGGCGCGCCAGATTGCACGTCTGCTTCGGGAATCATCAAGGAAAACATCCCGGGCAATGTTGGGGACACCGGCATCTCTTGCCGCACGCTTGCCGCTTGAATCATGCCCGGTTCGCGAATCCAGAAAATAGATATCCTGCTTCTTCATCCGGGCCATGACGTGGCGCATGCGCGTATAGTCAGCCGTGAACAGACTGCCCATATGGTTGTTCATGCCGGCGTAGCCTGTGAAGCGAGAGAAGTTGAGCGCCAGTAACCTGTCGAGCTCGACCGAGCTCAGCGACGCCTTCAGAGCAAGAGGACCCGGGTTGTCTCTGCCGTAGGGTTCCATGGGCATGTGAAGCATGACTTCGTGGCCAAGTCTCCGCGCAGTGTCCACCTGGTCCTGAAGATTTTGACCATATGGCAGGAACGACAATGTCAGGCCCGGGTCCAATTTGAGTATCTGACCAAGCGCGCTCAAATCCTGGCCGAGATCGTCAATGACAATCGCGATTTGTGATCTTGGCTCAATCAGGTGACCGAAAAGGCCGATTTGTGGCGTGGTTCTCTGTGGTGGTGCCTCAGGGATCGGCACAAAATTGGCGTCCTGCAATAGGGCGACACTGCGAATGGGATGGCCGTCCTCGTCAGACTCCGGTTGAGGCAAAACGAAATTGACATTGTTGAAGCCGCCGGCCGGCCGCGGAAAAAGGCCGGCGCCTGAAACAGGTGTCAGAGTCGCTGTGTCGACGGCTTCCTGTCGGCCGGCAGGCTCTGGTGCATCAAATGGAACAGGAATCGTGCTAACTGCATCGTCAGATGGCTCAGCCATGACTTCAACCGCCACTTCGTTCTTTGGCTCAACAGCAGGTCCTGGAATCGCAAAGCTTGATCTCACCGAAGAAAGGCGGACCGGGTTTGCAATCGCCGTAGAAATATCAAGGCTGACAGTTGTCCGAAGGGACCGGGCGTCCGCAGGCGTTTCTGCCCATTCAGCAGTTCCCAAGAGAACAAAGAGGGTCAGAAACGTTGTTACAAATACAAGCAATCCGAAGGCTACATCCCGGACGGGCTGGGACTCTTTTTGTTTGTTGTTCTTCAATGCCTGCGCCCATCGATCACTGCAGATGTGAATTCAGGATATCTTACGCTAAAGCAGCGGAAAATGCGAGCTATCACATTGATATAGCAAGGAAATCTGTTACGACGACGCGTGTCCTTGAAATCGAAGAGATTTTGCAGGCTTCCACCTGGTGAGCAGAGAAGCGTTCGTCACGACACAAAGGCTCGACAAAGCCATTGCTGACCCTGCGATCGCCGGACTCAGATAACCCAGCGCAGCTATTGGGATACAAACGATGTTGTAGCCAAAGGCCCAAAATAGGTTCTGAGTGATCTTCCGCCAGGTCGCCTTTGATACGTCAATGGCCGTCGGCAAAAGAACTGCGTGGCCGTGCATCAATGTGAGACCGGCTGTTTCCATTGCAACATCAGTGCCCGTGCCCATGGCGATGCCGACATCTGCTTCCGCCAAAGCCGGCGCATCGTTGATGCCATCGCCGACCATGGCAACCATATGCCCTTTCCGGCGAAGGTCTTTGATGTGTTCAGCCTTATCCTGGGGCAACTGGCGGGCATAAAATTCCGGAACATCCAGCGTAGCCGCAATGGCGGCAACCGCACCTTCGTTGTCACCGCTCATGATCACCGGTGTTACATTCCTGGCCTTCAGTTCTGTCATTGTTGCAGCCGCGTCTTCCCGCAAGGGATCCGCGACCGCCACGAGGCCGAGAAGAGGATTTTCGCTTTCCAGTTCAGCAACCCACATAATGCTGCGCCCTTCCCGGCTCAGCGTGATTGCCGTGGCTGCAAGTTCGGGATCGTCGAGCGGGATGTCGAAGTCCTGCAGAAGGTCGGCTGCGCCTGCGATCAACGTCTTCCGGCCAATTAATGCCTTAATGCCCTTGCCGGTTATAGCTTCGAACGATACGGGCGCATGAAGTTCAATGTCGAGCTCTGCCGCTTTCTCCAGGATCGCAGTCGCCAGGGGATGTTCCGATCCCAGCTGAGCTGATCCGAGAAGCTCGATCAATTCGCGTTCCCCAGCACTGTTGGTTGGAACGACATCCGTGACCACGGGATGGCCGATTGTCAGGGTGCCGGTTTTGTCAAGAACCACGATGTCAACTTCACGGATTTTCTGCAGGGCGTCGATGTCACGGATCAGAACGCCGTTCCTCGCAGCAACTGTTGTCCCCGCTGCCAGCGCCGCCGGAGTCGCAAGTCCAAGTGCACAAGGGCATGAGATCACAAGGACCGAAATAGCGGCAATGAGGCCTGAAACGCTGTCGCCCGTGGCAATCAGCCAAGCCAAAAATGTCAGCGATGCAATGAGCAGAACCACTGGCACAAAGATGCCGGCGATGCGATCGGCCAGCTGTTGAATGGGCGCTTTCGACGTCTGCGCATTGGTAACAAGCTGAATAATACGGGACAGCGCCGCATCCTCGCCCACAGCGGTCGCTCTGACGGTAACCAGGCCAGTCCCGTTTACACTGCCGCCAATCACTTCATCGCCAATCTGTTTGGTTACCGGAAGGCTCTCGCCAGTGACCAGAGATTCGTCAACCATGGTTGTGCCCTTGATGATCACGCCATCGACGGCCACGCGCTCTCCCGGCCGGACAAGAATCAGATCATCTTCGTATATCTGCGACACCGGCACCTCTTCGATTTCATCGCCATCGATCCGGTTGGCAAGTTCAGGCTGCAGCGCCATCAGTGAACGAATAGCTGCGCGCGAATTGCGTTTGGCACGGCGCTCAAGCCATTTGCCAAGCAAGACCATGGTTATGATAACTGCCGAGCTCTCGAAATAGAGCCCCTGCCCGAGGGCGCCATCATTGAACTGGAGCGCCATCAGGACCGCAAAACTGTAGCCAAATGCCGCTGACGTGCCGGTTGCCACCAGTACATCCATGTTTCCAACCCGGTTTCGGATGGCATGTGCCGCGCCTCTGTAAAAGCGGGCGCCGATCCAGAACTGGACCGGCGAGGCCAGCGCCAGCTGGATCCAGGGATTGAGATCCCAGCTAACACCGAAAAGCATCGCAAGCATTGGCACAACCAGCGGCACGGTTAGCAACGCAGCAATAATGAGCCGGTTGCCCTCTTTTTTGAGGGCGGAGTCATCCAGCGACGGCAGAGCCTGATCGGGAACATTGTATCCAGCACGCTTCACCGCTGCGGCCATGTGCTCAGGCGAGGTCCGGTAGGGATCAAACTCCACAGATGCCTGATCCAGAACCACATTCACTGTCACAGTTTCTACACCGGCGATCTGGCTCAAGGCTGTGCCGACGCTCTGGGCACAGTTTGCACAGGTCATGCCTTCCACTGGCAGAATGATACGCTCAATTTCAAGGCCAAGCGCCTCCGCACGCACGGCAGAGGCGAATTCGGATGTAGATTCGTCCTCGCCACTCACCGCATGGCCGCTGTCTTCAAGGGCAGCAATGAGGGTCGGCAGCGAAACCAACTGAGGATCGAACGTGATGGTCGCCTTCCCCGCTTCTTTGTGAAGAGCAACCTCAGCAACGCCTTCGATGGCTGTGAGCTGCAAGTCGACTGAATTCCGGCTCTCGGTGCTGTCCATCCCGCCGATGACGAGCGTCTTCTTTTCTCTTATTCGGCCAACTTCTACGTTCACGCGGCATTCTCCCTGAAAAGACTTCATTTCCGGCTTTCGCCGCAAAAGCGTTCGCAGTATACGCTACCCATATATAGCGCAATGCACCTTTCGTATAAGAGCCGGGACAATGAGCCAAATCGAAATCACCGTTATCGATAACTACGATAGCTTCACCTACAATCTTGTCCATTTTCTGGGTGAACTGGGTGCAAAGGTCAGAGTTCATCGCAACGACGCCAGGACATCGGAAGAAATCCTGGACGAACACCCTGTTGCCATCGTCATCTCGCCTGGCCCCTGTGATCCTGACAAGGCAGGTATCTGCCTGGATTTGATCGAAAAGGCAAACGGCGAAATGCCAATCCTCGGGGTCTGTCTGGGATTTCAGAGCATTGGCCAGGCCTATGGCGGTAAAGTGGTCCGCGCCCGCAAAGTCATGCACGGGAAGACAAGTGCCATTCATCATTCGGGCGAAGGTGTTTTCAAGGGCATCCCTGACGAGTTTATCGCCACTCGCTATCACAGCCTTATCGTCGAGCGAGAAAGTCTGCCGGAAGCCCTGCACATAACGGCAGAGACTGAAGACGGCGTGATTATGGGCATTCAACACATATCCGCACCGGTTTACGGTGTTCAGTTTCACCCCGAGAGCATTGCATCCGAATACGGCCACAAGCTTTTGGAAAATTTCCTCATTATTGGGGCTCAATCAAAAGCTGAGTAAGAATGCCTAATCCACTGACTTTCAAAGATATTCTCGCACTCCTGGTGACCGGCAAACCGCTCCCTCAGGATCAGGCGGAACAGGCCTTTGAGATCATCATGAGCGGCGAAGCCACGGATGCCCAGATTGGTGCATTTGTCATGGCTTTGCGGGTCCGGGGCGAGGCCCTCGACGAAATCATTGCTGGTGTCAGTGTCCTGCGACAAAAGTCGATGAAAGTGGAAGCGCCCGCAGGCGTCATTGACACCTGCGGTACGGGTGGAGACGCATCCGGAACCTACAACATATCCACAGCGGCGAGTTTTCTGGTAGCCGGGGCCGGTGTTTTGGTCGCCAAGCATGGCAACCGGGCGATGACGTCAAAATCCGGGGCAGCCGATGTATTGGCTGCATTGGGGGTCAATGTCGAAGCCACGCCAGAGATTGTGCGCCAATGCATTGATGAGGCCGGCATCGGCTTCATGTTTGCGCAGATGCACCATTCCGCCATGCGCCATGTCGCAGGACCGCGAACCGAACTTGGATTTCGATCCATTCTCAACCTGATTGGTCCGATGTCGAACCCTGCCGGCGCAAAACGGCAGCTTTTGGGTGTTTTCGCCCGACAGTGGATCCGGCCCATGGCCGAGGTTCTTGGCGCATTGGGTGCCGAGCATGTCTGGTGTGTCCATGGATCGGATGGTCTTGATGAACTGACCACCACCGGTATCAGCTATGTGGCGGAGTACAGACACGGAAAAATCCGGGAG
Source organism: uncultured Alphaproteobacteria bacterium (assembly GCA_965371465.1). GTDB lineage: Bacteria > Pseudomonadota > Alphaproteobacteria > CBDUYM01 > CBDUYM01 > CBDUYM01. The sequence continues at coordinate 33,930 of CBDUYM010000009.1, read as the reverse complement.
TTCGAGGTTTCACCTGAGGAGTTCGGCATTTCTCTTGCCAGCCCTGATGATCTGCGAGGTGGTTCAGCGGCTGTGAATGCCAAGGCTATCACCGATCTTTTAGCTGGAAAAACAAGTGCATACAGGGACATTGTAATCTTGAATGCGGGTGCTGCGATGGTCATTGCCGGCGCCGCGGACGACGTTGCATCCGGGATGGAAATGGCAACAGCAAGCCTCGATGCCGGTCGGGCGGCCGAAGCCCTTCGCAAACTTGTCGTTACTTCGAACGCAGCGGCTCAACAGGTCTAGCAGATGGCTAACGTTCTGACGCAAATATTTGATTACAAAAGAGAATACGTTGCCACACGAAAAACTCAGGTGACACTTCAGTCGCTTGAGGCGCAGGCCAAAGCCCTGTCCGGCCCATTGCCGTTTTCGTCAGCCCTCCAGAATCGTGAGGCAAGCGACCGATTTGCGCTCATTGCAGAGATCAAGAAGGCAAGCCCTTCCAAAGGATTAATTCGAGCGGACTTTGATCCCGAAGCGCTTGCAAAGGCATATGTTGCCGGCGGAGCGGCCTGTCTTTCGGTACTGACTGATGGGCCCTCCTTTCAGGGGTATGATGAAGCTCTCGCGGTTGCCGGCACTGCGTCCGGATTGCCCGTGCTGCGCAAGGACTTCATGCTAGACCCCTACCAGATCGTAGAAGCAAGGGCGATTGGCGCGGACTGTGTGCTGGTGATCATGGCGGGCGTGACAGATACGGTGGCCGAAGAACTGGTGGCAACAGCCAATGACTGGAAAATGGATACTCTGATCGAAGTGCATGATCGTTTAGAACTTGAGCGTGCCTTGCAGCTGAAGGGCTCTATGATTGGCATAAATAATCGTAATCTCAAGACATTAGAGGTCGATCTTGAAGTCGCAGAAAAGCTGGCGCCTGAAGTACCAGAAGGCTGGCACATCGTTGGCGAAAGTGGCCTTGGGACAATAGATGATCTAAAACGACTGAGCGGGGTCGGTGTAAACTCATTTCTCGTCGGTGAATCCCTGATGCGGGCACGAGATGTGACAAAAGCTACCCAACGACTTCTCGGAACTGACTGATACAAAAGAGAAATTTGATATGGTGGACGAGTTAAGTCATTTTGATGCCGATGGGAAGGCTGCTATGGTCGACGTGACCGGAAAGCAGGCCACCAACCGCACTGCTGTCGCTGAAGGCTCGGTCACGATGTCCGCCGCCGCCTTCGCTCACATAAAGTCGGGCACAGCGGCCAAAGGTGACGTCCTGGGCGTGGCGCGTATTGCCGGAATTATGGCGGCAAAACGGACATCTGAGCTCATTCCGCTGTGTCACCCCCTGCCGCTGACCAAAGTCAGTATCGATTTCGAGCTCGATGAAGCGCGATTCACAGTCATCGCCCGCAGCACTGCCGGCGTGACGGGGCAAACCGGCGTCGAAATGGAGGCGCTGACGGCAGTTTCAGTCGCCGCACTGACGATATACGACATGCTTAAAGCCGTTGATCGGTCCATGGTCATCAATTCGGTCAGGCTGATCGAAAAAACCGGTGGAAAATCCGGAACTTACACGGCGAAATAGAGGGACAACGTGAGCTGAAATGATAACCGTAGAGGAAGCAACGAGCCGAATACTGGCAGCCTTCTCGGCCCTTCCGCCTGAGAACGTGCCTCTGTCCCAGGGATTGGGCAGGGTCCTTGCAGAGGATGTCGTCGCCCAGAGGACGCAGCCGCCTTTCGATGGTTCGGCAATGGACGGATATGCCGTGCGGGCGACCGATGTTGCAAAGGTTCCAGTGATCCTCACACAGATTGGTGAATCCGCCGCCGGAAGCGCTTTTGAAGGCAAAGTCGGCAAGGGGCAGACAGTTCGGATTTTCACCGGCGCACCGCTGCCGAAGGGCGCGGACGCCATTGTTATCCAGGAAAATACCGAGGCTGCAGGCGATCAGATCAAAATCCTCGAGCCGTCGGCCAAGGGACGGCATATTCGCCTCGCCGGCATAGATTTCGTCGAAGGAACCACCGGTATCAGAGCGGGGACCCGGTTGACCGGTCGGCATATTGCCCTGGCTGCCGCCATGAATGTTCCCTGGCTGTCGGTTCACCGAAAACCCCGCGTTGCAATTCTGTCCACCGGGGATGAGTTGGTGAAGCCTGGTGAAACCCTTGGTGAGAGCCAGATTATCAATGCTGTTTCGCCAGGGCTTGCAAGCCATCTTGAGGCCTGGGGTGCTGTTCCGACTGATCTTGGAATTGCCTCAGACGACGCTGAGAGCCTCAAACAGCTGGCCGCTGGCGGCCGGGGTGCAGATCTGATGATTACCATAGGCGGCGCCTCGGTCGGAGACCATGATCTTGTCCAGAGTGTGCTTGGCGATGTCGGTCTGAACGTTGATTTTTGGCGGATTGCCATGCGGCCCGGAAAACCCCTGATTTTTGGCGCGTTAGGCGATGTCCCGATGATTGGATTACCGGGTAATCCGGTTTCGGCGCTGGTGTGTGCGACCTTGTTCGTGAGACCTGCGATCTCCGTCATGGAAGGGCTGGGCCCCGAAGCTGCGGTTCAGTTCGCCACTGCGGCACTGGCGTCAGACCTGAAGGCGAATGATGAACGCCAGGACCATTTGCGGGCCAGCCTCAGGGCGGGACCCGACGGCGATGTGGCTGAGGTCTTCGAGAAGCAGGACAGCTCTGTGCTGTCGGTGTTTGCTGAAGCCGATTGTCTGATAATCCGCCCGCCCAACTCGCCAGCCGTGAAGGCCGGTGAACAGGTGCCGGTTTTACTACTCGACTAGTCCGTTCTCAAATCCCCTTGACGAAAAAGAAGAACTAAACTAGAACATGTGTGAATGTTTTGGTTTTGTTCTATATGTTGATTGGCAAACGCCGATCTCACACTTGAAGTGGGGATGCCCATGCTTACGCGAAAGCAACACCAGTTGCTCATGTTCATTAACGAACGGCTGACCGAAGCCGGCGTATCTCCTTCTTTCGAGGAAATGAAGGAGGCACTTGGTCTGAAATCCAAATCAGGCATTCACCGGTTGATTACCGCTCTTGAAGAGCGCGGTTTCATACGGCGCCTCGCCCACCGGGCAAGAGCTCTGGAGATAATGAAAATGCCCGAAGAAGCCGCAAACATGCAGGGAAGACCTGCTACAACCGGCTTTTCTCCGAAAGTAGTTTCCGGTTCTTTCCTGCCTTCAAGGCCAGCTGCGAGCTCTGAAACTGAAGTTGTCAGCCTGCCTCTGCATGGCCGCATTGCCGCCGGCACGCCGATTGAAGCATTGCGGGATGAAAACACGACAATTGAAGTCCCGGCGTCCCAGGTCAAAGGAGGCGACCACTACGCGCTTGAGGTTGCCGGTGAATCGATGATCGATGCCGGAATACTCGACGGCGACACAGTGATCATTCAGAGATCAGACACAGCAGAAAACGGCGCGATCGTGGTGGCTCTGGTAGACGGTCAGGAAGTCACGCTCAAGAGGCTTCGTCGCAAAGGTGCCATGGTTGCGCTGGAGGCCGCCAACCGCGCGTTCGAGACGCGTCTGATCAGTGCGGACCGCGTCAAAATTCAGGGGAAACTTGTCGGTCTGTATCGCCAATACGTTTAGGCCGGTTTCGGAATCTGCAACACGATCTTATTCGGCCTGCGTCCACGGGCGATCACCTCTCGTGGACTTGGTCCGCACTATGTTGATGATCCCAGCGTCAAGATAGATGGCATGTGTGCCCCCTGCCCGCAAATCCCAGAGATCAATCACGGCGGCTGGCGAAGCGCACGCCTGAGGCACAGGAAAACTGGCAATCAGAAGGTCAGCTCTGAGGCAATCCTCGGCAAGAGCACGGGCATCATTGGCGAAAACTGTGAGGATTCCTGCCGATCGGAATGAACAGCTAATTTCATCGCAGTTTGGCGCACCCTTTGCCAGACTGCCAGGTTCTGACCAACCCTCGGCTTTCACCATGCCGTCCCTTTGGAGCCACTTTTCCCTGACATAGCGAGCGCTCTTCTGGCTGGAGACAACGAGGTCGCCGTCATTCAGGCGGACCGCCGCCAGATTGCCCTCGGCAGCGACCAGGATTTGGGGACGCACTGCCGTCACCGCTAGAACGATTGCGATGGCCATGGGGACGAGGCCAAGCCTGCGCCATTTTTGTCGCCAGAGACAAAGCCAGAGGCCGCCAAAAACGAAAAGAAGGAATGCCGCCGTGGGGATCGCTGGAACAAGAAAGACGCTCTCTGGTCTGGCGGCGATATAGGTCGCCCCGGCCAGAAGCAGATCAATCCCCCATCCCATGGGCACCAGAGCGAGGCCCTCAAGGCCGAAAGGCATGAGGAAGTATGCTGCGAGTGCGCAGGGCATTATCCAGGCGCCGACCAGCGGGACGGCAAAGAGGTTCGTGATCAGTCCCAGGCCTGCAATTCTATTGAAGTGAAAGGCGGCAAACGGTGCAGTCGCCATATCAGAGATCAACGTGGTTGCCAGTATGCCGATCAAGTAAAAGCCGGCGCGCTTCAGGAGCGGTTTTGACTGCACGCGCGCCAGCAACATGCCGCCGAAACGCTCATAAAAGGCGATCAGGGCAACGACCGCGGCAAACGACATCTGAAACCCGGCCGCCATCAGGCTTTCCGGCGTCAGAATGAGTACGACCATGGCTGCCCATGCCACCCGATGCATGGAGATTGCCGTGCGATCCACAATGACAGCTATCAACACCAGCCCAGTCATGATGAAGGCGCGCTGGATCGAGACGCTCATACCGCCAACGAACAGATACAGAAAGCAGCCAAATAACGTTGCAGCCGCAGCCCATTTCTTGATCGGATAGTAGAGTGCGCCCCGCTCCCACATGGCCAGGAGCGCACGGATGGTGAAGAAAAGCAGGCCGGCAACCAATCCCATATGCAGGCCAGACAGCGCCAATATGTGGGCGATACCTGAATCCCGGAAGACGCTGTAGGTTTCTTCCGAAATTGCTGCTCTGCGGCCGGTCATCAGCGCAATGGCAATGCCGGCCGCCGGATCGTCAAGCTGGACTTGAATTCTATCCGCGATGGATATGCGCAGTCCGGTAACAAACGTAGCCAGCGGATTGGCCGATGATGGCGCTGCGGCAAGTCTTTTGACTGCAGATACGCTATATCCGACAGCCCCCAGGCCATTGAACCAGGCCTGTCGCCCGAAATCGAAGCCGCCAGGCATCGTCGGTCCGCCCGGCGGCATCAGGACAGCTCGTGTGCTTATTGTGTCGCCAACGGCAACATCACCTATGTCTGTTCGAACTGTGATGCGAAGGCGGCCGGGGAGATCAATGCCAGCGTCGTTCGAACCGACATCCATCAAAGTGAGCCTGACAGTACCATCCGGCCGGCGTTCCAGGTCCGCGACAACTGCACTGAGCTCTACGGCACCTGTTTCGGTGTTCAAGATTTCAGTGGCGAGCAGTTCGGTTCGCAATGTTGCTGAGAAAAAACCTGCCGCAAAAAGCGCCACTACAGTGCAGGATATACTAGCAGCCGGTGATCTCCTTAGTAACAGCGATGCAACCACCGCGACCGCGGCGAAGACGGAAACCGGCAGAAGCGCTGGCTCCACTGGCATGGAAAAATATGCGCCGATGCCGGCTGCAAATAACACCGGCGACCAAAGAACAGCCTGGGCTGCGTCCATCGCTGCAAGAGCCGACAGGCGACTTGATAGAGCTTCGATACGCCTCAAGCGATCAGAAACCGACGCGACTGCTGCGGAAACGGACATTGAAACGCAACATAACTCCCTTGAAGCCTTTGGCGGTCTCGGTCGGCTGTGCTATGAGTTGCCCCATCACAGAAAGTGCCTTCACGGCCGAGCAGAAATCCTAACCGCCATCCCTCTAAAGGCGAAGCACAAAAACACGATACTGCGCATGACTGTAATCACCCGGTTCGCACCATCACCCACAGGCTCTCTCCACATTGGAAATGCCCGGACAGCTTTATTCAGTTGGCTCTATGCCCGGCACATGGGCGGCAAGTTCCTGCTCCGGATTGAAGACACAGATCGCAAGCGTTCAACACAAGAAGCCATTGATGTTTTGCTGCAGGGATTGAATTGGCTGGGCCTTGATTGGGACGGCGAGCCTGTCTCCCAATCCGCCAACGCGCCGCGGCATAAGTCGGTCGCAGAAGCGCTGCTGTTGGAAGGCAAGGCCTATCATTGCTATTGCTCGCCCGAAGAATTGACCGAAATGCGCAACAGGGCACGCGCCGACAAGAGACCGATGCGATACGATGGGCGCTGGCGTGATCGAGACCCGTCGGAGGCGCCCGAAGGCGTTGCGCCAGTGGTCCGGTTCAAAGCACCCCAAACAGGTGAAACGACTATCACTGACCTTGTTCAGGGTGATGTGACGATTGCCAACGAACAGCTGGATGACATGATCATGCTTCGGAGCGATGGGACGCCGACCTATATGCTCTCTGTCGTTGTGGATGACCACGACATGGGCATCACTCATATCGTTCGCGGGGACGATCATCTGACCAATGCGGCGCGACAGACGCAGCTGTTCCTCGCCTTGGGCTGGGAAGTCCCACAATTCGCTCACGTCCCCTTAATTCATGGGCCGGATGGCGCCAAACTTTCCAAGCGTCTTGGGGATCTTGGCGTAAACGCCTATGAAGAGCTTGGATACCTGCCAGAGGCATTGCTCAACTATCTGTCCAGGCTGGGCTGGTCACACGGTGACGACGAGATCTTCAGCATGAACGATGCAGTTGAGTGGTTCGAACTCAGCGACATTGGCAGAGCATCGGCTCGGCTTGACTTCGCTAAACTCGACAATCTCAACGGATACTATATTCGCGAGGCTGAAGATCAGCGGCTTAGCGGCCTGGTGAGCGACCGACTTGCCAAGCCATCCGGACGTGCGCTGACGGCGGCTGAGACAGGACGCCTGCTGGAGGCCATGCCTGAACTAAAGTTAAGAGTTAAAACACTTCTAGAACTAACTGATTTATCATCATATTGTTTGGACGATAAACCATTGTTGCTTGACTCAAAAGCGCGCAAGCAAATTGATGAGCAAGCCACATTCCTCTTGAGGAAATTACGTGATAGGCTCGCCGCACACTCTGACTGGTCGAGTTCCCAACTTGAAGATCTGGTCAGAGATTTTGCCGAGAAAGAAGGGGTCAAGCTTGGCAAAATCGCCCAGCCGTTGCGGGCAGCGTTGACCGGACGCACCATATCCCCTGGGATATTTGACGTATTGGTGACCCTTGGGCAGGACGAAGTTCTTGCCCGCATCAACGACGTGTTGACATCTGCAAAGGGTGAGCAGCAGTTCTGACTTACCGGACCCTGACCCGACAACGGCCTTGGTCCAAATAGGATGCAGCAGCCAAAAGCTGTAGCGACCGGCCCATAAGAGCTGGCGATGCATCATAAGAAACGAAAGAGAGATGGGGAGAAGATGACAGCCAAGACCGATGCTGGAACTGCCACGATCACAATAGGAAATTCGACTTACGAGCTGCCAATCTATTCGGGTACCAGTGGGGCCGACGTCATTGATGTCCGTCCGCTATACAGCCAGTCGCGGAGATTTACATATGACGCTGGCTTCACGTCTACAGCCAGCTGCAGATCTGAAATCACGTACATCGACGGCGACGAGGGCATCCTGCTCTATCGAGGCTATCCCATTGAGCAGCTTGCAAAAGACAGTGACTTTCTGGAAGTGAGCCAGCTCCTGCTGACCGGTGAGCTGCCGACAGCCAGCGAGTTCGCGGCGTTTAAACATGATGTCACGACCCATACGATGATCCATGAACAGATGACACGCTTTTACAGTGGTTTTCGCAGGGATGCTCACCCAATGGCCATTATGGTCGGCGTCGTTGGGGCGCTGAGTGCCTTTTACCATGACAAAACAAACAACGATGATCATGAAGGACGCATGACTACGTCGAAGCGGCTGATTGCAAAAATGCCGACGTTGGCTGCGATGGCTTACAAGTACTCCGTTGGGCAGCCATTCATGTACCCTGACAATGACCTCGACTACGCCGCAAACTTCCTTCACATGGTCTTCGCTGTGCCGACTGAACGTTACGAAGTCAATCCTGTCCTGGCGCGCGCCATGGACACGATTATGGTTCTGCATGCGGACCACGAGCAAAATGCTTCGACGTCGACGGTTCGTATCGCTGGCTCGTCCGGTGCAAACCCCTATGGCTGTATTGCCGCCGGTATTGCCTGCCTTTGGGGTCCCGCCCACGGTGGTGCAAATGAGGCGGCGCTCGCGATCATCAATGAAATCGGCACACCCGATCGAATTCCTGAGTTCATCAAACGGGCCAAGGATCCGGACGACGACTTCCGCCTGATGGGTTTTGGGCATCGCGTCTACAAGAACTACGATCCCAGAGCACGGGTGATGCAGGAGACCATGCATGAAGTATTGCGTGAGATTGGCCATGAGGACGACCCTGCCCTGCAGGTTGCGGTCGAACTTGAACGAATTGCCCTTGAAGACGATTACTTCGTTGAACGCAAACTCTATCCCAACGTCGATTTCTATTCCGGCATCGTTTTGAAGGCACTTGGCTTCCCAACTTCGATGTTCACGGTCCTGTTTGCACTGGCACGGACGGTCGGATGGATCGCACAATGGAATGAAATGATTGAAGACCCCGATCAGCGGATCGGCAGACCTCGCCAGCTCTATACCGGCCCAGGGAGGCGCGACTACACGCAGATCGAAGATCGGGGCTAGGGCAAGCTAAATCGCTCAGTCTCTCGGCACGAGCGATCCTGCCGGTCGGACCAGCGGAAAGTCAGCCGGCGGCTATTCCGGGGCGATGGTCGCGGCAAAGGCTGCGTCTGCTACAATGACGCCGTCGACTTCGGCTGTACCATTGAATTTGAAGACATTGCTTCGCGCCTGGGCCACGCTTACGTTTAAGCGAAGTTGATCCCCAGGAAGCACCGGTTTTCTAAACCGTGCCTTCTCAATGCTCATAAAGAACACAGGTCTCCCTGCGACGGCTTCACCCAACGACTTCATAACCAGGACTGCGGCAGTCTGGGCCATTGATTCAACAATCAGCACGCCCGGCATGACCGGAAAGTCCGGAAAATGGCCCTGAAAAAATTCTTCGTTTACGCTGACGTTCTTGATGCCGACGATACTCTTATTCTCGATGAGATTTTCGACGCGATCCACCAGCAACATCGGATACCGGTGCGGTATCAGCGCTTTGATCTCGGCTATTGTCAGGCCAATGCCTGGCGATGTCGCCGTTTCACTCATCCTGGCCTCAAATCCGCTTAAGAACTCAGCCCTACCTCACGATTCCAGCATTTTGCAGATCAAGCGTCACAGTGGGGAAACTGACATTGAGAATCTCAATCGCCTGCGACGTCAAATCAACGGCATCGCCACCATAGAAGACCGAACGCTTTTCAAGAAAGTAGGTCACACCGCGACGCATTGCCAACTCAGCCATGACGGGACGCAGCGCATCATTGATTTTGTTGCGGGCAACCTCGATGGCATCTTTGAGTTCCTGTTCTTTGCGCGCGGCATCCTGTTGAAATGCCGCAAGCTTTTGCTGAAACTCAGTTTGCAATTGAACCTTTGCCTCGTCTCCCACAGTCAGCATCGTCTGATTGACACGGTCAGACTCTTCCTTCAGTGATATCTCCTGCAGCTCAATCTCGGTGCGAAAGCGCTGGTAGAGACCGTTGATCTGCCGATCCAGGTCAGCGTAGGCCGTGGACTCTTCCAGCACGCGCGTATAGTCGATGATCGCTACAACGGAAGTTGGTAGGGCCTGCGCCAGAACGATAGGGCTGCGCCACAAGGGCGCCAGACAAATCGCGGCTGTCAAACAAACCAGCGAAATTTTTCGAATGTGCATGTCGATCTAGAATCCTGTTCCAACATTAAAGAAGAAGAGTTTTGTATCATCAAAAGGCTCACTAATTAAGGCATGAGCGAGATTGAATGTAAGCGGCCCAAACGGTGAATCCCATTCGACACCGATACCCACCGTCAGCCGGGGTTTCCCGGTATCTTTCAGGAATGGAAGCACAGCCTCACTAAAGGGCTGCTGAAAATCCGGAACCTGCTGATCCAGCGGAAGACCGGTCGAATGGAACAGGCCTTTGACGTCTACATCCGACAGGGCACCTGCCTCGATGAATATGCTACCCCGCATGCCGAATTCCTCGGCCAGTGGAATTGGAAACGCCAATTCAAGGGCCGCTGTCCAGTATTTGTTACCGCCAACGGCTCGATCAAAGCCGATACTGTCATCGAACAACCTTGGTCCGACACCGGCCACATCAAACCCCCGGAATGTCTGGCCGCCGATAAACACTCTGTTGTTTGCATCTACCGGCTGGCCCAAGCCTTCGACGAGGCCGAAGTCTGACTTTAGCTGCAGCGTCCAGCTCTCGGCAACCGGATAGAAGTAGCGCAAGCGACCATTGACAGAGGCGATCTTGATATCACCGCCGACGCCTACATATCCGACGGATGCCGAAGTAAACAGCCCGCTGCGGGGCCTGATCGGATTATCGACATTGCTGTAGGTGAGTCCCAAGCCAATACCGGACGAAAGTTGCGTGCCAAGGCCGGGGATTTCATCGGGATCAGCCCCGGGGAAGAGAATGGGATCGACCGAAATATTCTCGCCCTGGATTGTGTAGCTGGCGAAAAGACTCAAATGCTCCACAATGGGGAACCCGGTTGAAAGCCTCATGCCGGTCTGCGTCGTGTCAAAGCCGCCAAAGCTGGAAAAGTTCGAAGCCGTTCGGAACAGATCAACTCCCATTGAAAGTGGCTTGTTCATGAAGTAGGGCTCGGTAAAACCGAGGACAAAGCTGGAGACACGTCCCGAGAGCTGGGCCCCGACGCGAAGCCGCTGTCCTTTGCCCAGAAAATTCCGCTCGGTGACATTCAGGTCAAACAGAAAGTTGTCTGTTGAAGAAAAGCCAACACCAAAGCTCAGTTCACCGGTCGCCTGCTCTTCAACTTCCACATCTATCACCGTGCGGTCAGGCTGCGAGCCCGCATAGTTGATTACTTCGACCTCGGAGAAGTAGCCAAGGCCCCGGATGCGATTTTTCGATCGTTCCATTTTAGCGGCATTGAAAGCATCGCCTTCAGCAAGGCGCAATTCACGTCGAATGACTTTGTCCAGTGTGCGCACATTGCCGCTGATGTTTATGCGTTCGACATAGACCCGTGGTGCCTGCAGGATGTGATAGGTAATGTCGACCAGGCCCTCTTCTTCGCGCGGCGCAAGATCCGGGCGCACCTGGGCGAACGCAAAGCCCTGTGATCCCAGAGCAAATTCCAGTCGTTCGATACTGACCTCAATGTCTTGGCCACTGAAAGTATCTCCGGGCCTGGTGAACAGCGTATTGACAAAGTTTTCAGCGTCTATTTCTTCGATTTCACTTTCGACGATCACCTTGTCAAATCGATAGCGCGCGCCTTCACTCACTGTAAAGGTCAGGTAAAAGTCCACCTGATCCGGCGTCAGTTCCGCGATGGCTGAGATGACCTTGAAGTCCGCGTAACCATTGTTGTTGTAGAATTGGCGCAAAAGCTGCTTGTCAAAGGCGAGCCGATCAGGATCGTAATTGTCTTCACTGGTCAGGAAATTCCACCAGACGGATTGCTTGGTCTGGATCGCGCTCTTGAGATCACGATCACTGTATTCGTGATTGCCAATAAAGATGATCCTGCGAACACCGGTTTTCGGCCCTTCGTCGATTTCATAAACCAGATCTACTCGATTCTCATCAAGCAGAATGACCTTCGGATCGACATGCGCGGAGAACCGCCCGCTGCGCCGATAAATCTCGATGATCCTGCGGACTTCCGAACGCACCTTGGCTCGTGTGTAGACATCCCTGGGCTGGAGCTGGCTCTCTTCACCCAGCGTCTCGTCGTCTGTCGAAGAGTTCCCCTCGAACACGATTTGATTGATGATCGGATTTTCGACCACAGCGACCGTCATGACATCGCCGTTCAGCGTAATCGTCACGTCGCCAAAAAGCCCGGTTGCAAACAGCTCCTTCAGGGATCGATCAACTTCTACCTCGTTGTAGATGTCGCCCTCACCGACAAACATGTAAGCAAGAACAGTCTCAGGTTCGACCCTGCGGTTGCCTTCGACCACGACTTCTCGGATGAGGACCGTACGCTGATTAAGAAACTGTCCCTGCTGCTGCGCCCTGGCAGCGGTCACGAACATCCCTGAACGCATCGCATCGCTTCCCGACGTAAACCATCCGGGTGCAACAAGGAACGTCAGCAACGCCGCCGCTGCGCGAAATGCAAATCGCCTCAACACTGCAAATCCTCGTACATGCTATGAGCTCGTGAAATCTTCAAGAAAAGAGCCTAGAAAGGTCGTTCCAGGTCGCAAAAACCATGAGAACCAATATCATTGCGAGCCCAATCCGAAAACCAAACTCTTGAATCTTTTCGGTCAAAGGCTTTCCCCGCACAGCTTCAAATCCGTAGTACAGCAAATGGCCGCCATCCAGCATTGGCACCGGGAACAAATTGAGCAAACCCAGATTGACCGACAGCAACACAGAGAACTGGACGAGGGCCAACACACCAAGCTCTGATATCTGACCCGAGAGCTGGGCAATTCTGATTGGCCCGCCAAGATCTTCAGCGCCGCGCGTCCCCATGATCATCTGGCCGAGGCCCTCAAGCGTGACCGAGACCAGCGTTCCAACACGCTCGACCGCATACCATGTCGACATGATCATGCCATGCTGTGTGTACTCTGGATTGTTGATTACGGCGATGCCCAGATAGCCTTTGGCCTGCTTGTTGCCGAACCTGTCCTCATCAAGCTTCAGAGAGGGTGTGGCAACAAGTTCGAGAAATTCACCGTTCCTCAAAACATGAACACTGATCTCCTTCTCGGCGCGCATGGATATCAGGAGCGGTACATCTTCAAATCGCTCAATCGTATGCCCATCAATTTCGACGATGCGGTCACCGACCATTATCCCTGCCAATTCCGCAGCGGATTCCGGTGTCACAGACTCAATGATAGCGGGGGTTTCGGGGCGGCCGTAGGCATAGAAGAGGATTGCCAAGGCAACGATCGCCAACAAGAAGTTGGCCAAGGGACCGGCTGCAACGATTGCGGCCCGCTGATGCAGCTTCTTGTACTGAAAAGCGACAGCGCGCTCTTCTTCGCTCATTCCCACCAGGGCGTCCCGGTCCGGCGTACTCGCCTCCGAGGCGTCGCCAAAGAACAGCACGTAGCCACCGAGTGGAATCCAGCTCACTTTCCAGCGGGTCCCGTGGTTATCGTCCCAGCCGAACATTTCAGGTCCAAAGCCGATTGAAAACTTCTCGACCCTGACGCCATTCCATCTGGCGACCAGGTAATGACCCATTTCGTGCACAAAGACGAGCACTGTCAGAATGACGACGAACGGTATGCCATTGTAGACGACAACGTTAAATGTCGGCTCGATCAGACCCCACAAATAGACGAGAACCTCCATCTCAGATCACACCCTCCACTAACAAATCCCCCGATCTGCGCCTTGCTTCAAGATCAATTTCTTTGATGTCTTCGAAGCAGTTGATGGGAACGGCAGCCATGGTTGAGACGATTTGTTCCACCAGCCGTACTATACCCGGAAAAGCCAATTTTCGGGAGAGAAATGCAGCTACAGCGACCTCGTTCGCCGCGTTAAGGATGGTCGATGTTGAGCCACCCGCCTTAAGGGCATCTCTTGCCAGTTCAAGGGCCGGAAAGCGCACTGGATCAAGAAATTCGAATGTCAGATTGCGAATCTTCATCAGATTCAGTGGGTCTGCGCCCGAGCTGATTCTATCGGGCCAGGCCATCGTATGCGCTATGGGAATACGCATATCATGGCTGCCCATATGGGCCAAAACCGTCCCGTCGACATAAGAGACAAATCCATGAATGACGGACTGCCGATGGACCACAACGTCGATCTCATCGGCCTCGACTGGGAACAGGTGGAATGCTTCGATCAGTTCCAGGCCCTTGTTCATCATGGTAGCTGAATCAATCGAGATTTTTGCCCCCATATCCCAAGTGGGATGTGCCAGAGCCTCCGCGGGTGTCACGTTCTCGAGCTCGGCGAGTGGCCGATCCAGAAGGGGCCCGCCTGACGCCGTCAGGGTAATGCGATCAATTCCTTCTGTGCCGCTCCGTTCCAGGATCTGAAAGATCGCATTGTGCTCTGAATCCATGGGCAGAATGGTTGCGCCATTGCGCTCCGCCTCGTCCAGAAGGAGTTGCCCACCACAGACCAACGCCTCTTTGTTTGCTAGGGCAAGTATTTTTCCTGCTTGCACCGCGGCAATTGCCGAAGGCAACCCGGCAGCGCCGACGATGCCATGGACAATGAAATCAGCCTCGCCGCTTGCCGCTTCCGAGACTGAGGCTGCCCCTGCCAGACACTTCACACCAGTGCCGTCGAGCCTGGTCTTCAAATCCTGATAACTGGCCTTGTCTCCGATGGCCACAAAGTCCGGCTTGAACTCGTTTGCCAGCACCGCCAGCGCCTCACTGTTTTTGTTCGCTGTCAAGGCGACCACTTTGAAGGCATTCGGATGCCGGCGAACGATATCAAGTGCACTCTCGCCGATTGAGCCCGTGGCGCCCAGAACAGCGATGCGCTTTGGCAGTTGTCCAGCGTCAGATGCCCCAATTTTAGTTGCTATGACCAAGGTACCACCGGTCCTCTTTTGACGGCAACAATCAGCCAGACAGCCAATGTTGCAAACAATGTACTGTCCAGCCGGTCAAGAAGACCACCATGGCCGGGAATAAGCGGGCTGGTGTCCTTTGCGCCGAACCTTCTCTTCAAAGCAGACTCAGCGAGGTCACCAAACTGCGACCAGATCGCGACCACGGCTGCCAAGGCCGACAGGATCAACAGACTGCCGGTCTTACTGATGACGCCAAATCCAAGGCCCACTATTGCGGCGAGGAAAATTCCGCCAATCAGCCCCGACCAGGTTTTATTCGGGCTGACTGCGGGCCAGAGCTTCGGTCCGCCAACAGTACGCCCCACGACGTAGGCGCCAATATCCATCGACCATACCGCCAAAAAGAGCCAAAGGACGGTCAGAAACCCTGCAACCTGTTCGTCCCGCAAAACAATCAATGCCAGGCAGGGCAGCGCAATATAGAGGTAACCGGCGAACGCCCAGAGTCGGTTCTGAATACTCCCAGCTCCCAGAACTCCCGACAGAACCGCACCGCCAGCGACCGAAAACAGGGCCGGAGCCGTTGCGCCCTCAAGCATAAAGAAAACGGCCAGAGCCAAAACGCACCCGGACGCGATACTGGTAAGGCGCCAGTGGCGAACCTCAATCAGCCTGAACAGCTCCCAGAGCATGATGAGCCCAGAGACACCTACTAAAAGGGCAAAGGGCCAGCTACCGAGGTAAAGCAGCACTAATGCGACCGGCCCGAGAACAAAGATCGACAAAATGCGTAGACGCAGTTCCTGTCCCAAATGTCCCCGCCCTTCGCTCAGCTCGTCAGAGGCCAAGTGTCTGATGTTTGGAAAGCGCCCCGAATGTCCGGTTACGCTGTTGAAACTCGTCAACCGCCTGTTTCAAGCATTCTGGTGTAAAATCAGGCCACAATGTGTCTGTGAAGACAAACTCTGAATAGGCTGATTCCCAGAGAAGAAAATTGCTCAGTCGCTGTTCGCCGCTGGTCCGAATGACCAGATCGGGATCGGGCAGATCTGCCGTCTGAAGATATGTTTTGAATACATCCGGGGTAAGGTCCTCAGCCCTGAGCTCGCCCGCCGCCATTGCCCTGGTGAGTGCACGCGCGGCAGCCGTTATGTCCTGACGTGCCCCATAATTCACGGCAATCGTAAGCACAGTCTTTGAATTTGGCAGGGTAAGTTCCTCAGCGTCGGCCATCAGCCGTACAATGTCATTGGCGAGGCCCGCTCTGTCGCCGATGAACTTCAGGCGAACTTCCCGGCGATGGAGCTCCGACACTTCGCGCGCCAAATATCGTCTCAAGATAGCCATCAGTTCATTTACTTCATTTTCAGGGCGCTTCCAGTTTTCTGCGGAAAACGCAAACAATGTGAGATGTCTGATGCCGATATCCGCGGCAGCCTTGGCAATTTCCTGAGCAACATTGACGCCCTGGCGATGGCCTTCCACACGAGGCAGGCGGCGCTGTTGGGCCCACCTCCCGCTGCCGTCCATCACTATCGCAATGTGATTTGGAAGCGCGCCTGAGCTGGCACTCATACTTTCCAGATCACCTTGGTGTTCTTTATCGCTAAACATGTTCTTCATTACTCAAAGCTCTCAGACCTGCATTATGTCGCTTTCTTTGCTCTGCAGGCTTTCATCAATCTCGTTGATGATGCTGTCTGTCAATTTCTGTATCTCGTCCCCCCGCTCACGATGTTCGTCCTCGCCGATCTCGTGATCCTTTTCCAGTCGCTTGAGCGTATCCATACCATCTCTGCGTACATTTCTAGCCGCAACACGTGCTTGTTCGGCGTACTTGCTGGCGATCTTGCTCAGCTCGGTGCGGCGCTCTTCATTCAGCTCCGGAATAGGAATGCGGACGAGCTGCCCGTCTGACGAGGGATTAAGGCCGAGATCAGAGTCCCGAATTGCCTTTTCAACCGCTCCGACAAGGCCCTGATCCCAAACCTGAACGGTCAGCAACCGAGCCTCGGGGACGCCGACTGTTCCGACCTGGCTGATCGGCATCTTTCCGCCATAGGCTTCGACTGTGAGCGGGTCCAACAGGCTTGCACTAGCCCGGCCGGTCCTCAGACCGGCAAATTCCTGTGCCAGAGCGTGCACGGCACCGCGCATACGTTTTTCCAGGTCACTAAAGTCCCCGCTCGGCGCCATTTCCTTCTCCCTCGTAATTCTGACGGTCTATTTGCTGACCCGACAGGCAGAAAATTCAGATAAGCTGCACAGCAATGGCCTAGGATAGCGCATAGTAAGGGTTTTCGGCAGAAGTCTTGTTGTCAAATGCGGCACACATCAGCGACTATTTTCGATTGCGACAGCTGAAGAGCTATGATGCGGAGACCTGAGCAGCGACCTCCGCCGCAAAATCTTCTTCCTTTTTCTCTATGCCTTCGCCAAGCGTGAATTTCACAAAGCCCGACACTTCGATAGCAGCGCCCAGCTCTTTGCCGGCTTCCTCGATCGCCCTTTCAACTTTGGATTCTCCATCAATTACAAAGGTTTGCGACATAAGGACAACTTCTTCATAGAACTTGCGCAGGCGCCCTTCAATCATCTTTTCGACGATTTCCGGGGGCCGACCGCTATCCTTCGCCTGCTCTGCGAGAACGGCTCTCTCCTTGGCGACGGCTTCTGGATCAAGATCCGCAATGCTGACGGATTGAGGATCAGTTGCAGCGATGTGCATGGCCAGCTGTTTGCCGAAAGCATTGACTTTGTCAGCGTCTCCCTTGGATTTCAGTGCGACCAGTACGCCTATTTTGCCAAGGCCATCAGCGATGGCGTTGTGGACATAGGTCGAAATGACGCCTTCCGATACGCTTAGGGCTGCGGTGCGGCGCAAAGCCAGATTTTCACCGATAGATGAGATCATTTCAGTAACCTTGTCGGCAACCGAGCTGTTGGAACCCGGAAAGGATGTTGCCAGGGTCAGATCAAGATCGCCGTTGGCTTCAAGCGCTACAGTCGCCATGCCAAGTACCGCCTCCTGGAACTGTTCATTGCGTGCGACAAAATCGGTTTCTGAGTTGAATTCCACGATGGCTGCTTTGGTCCCTTCAGCAATCAGACCGACCAACCCTTCGGCCGCAACGCGATCAGCCTTCTTGGCAGCCGCTGCCAGACCTTTTGTCCTGAGCCAGTCAGTGGCAACTTCAAGGTTCCCGTCTGCTGCTGTCAGGGCATTCTTGCAGTCCAGCATGCCAGCACCGCTGGACTCGCGAAGTTGTTTAATGAGTGCGGCTGTTACCTGAGCCATGAATTCCCGAGCTCCAGTTCTTGAGATGTTGAAAAAGTGAGATCGCGGAAAGCCGCCTAGCTTGCAGGTGTTTCCGTTGTTTCTTGTGCTGTCGTTTCTGGCGTTGTCGTTTCTGGCGTTGTCGTTTCTGGTGCATCTTCTGCTACTGGTTCAATTACAGGTAGCTCCGCTGGCACATTCACTTCTGGTTCCTCAGCGGCACCAATGTCCGCACCAGATGAAGACAACTCAGCCTGAATACCATCCAGAACAGCCCTGGCGGCCAGATCGCAATAGAAATTTATGGCCCGGGTCGCGTCGTCATTGCCGGGAATCGGATAATCAATCCCGACCGGGTCCGAATTGCTGTCAAGAATTGCGACAATGGGTATGCTCAGCTTCTGGGCTTCCAGAACGGCGATATGTTCCTTGTTGGTGTCGACGATGAAGACGGCATCAGGAAGATCACCCATTTCCTTGATCCCGCCGAGGGCCCGCTCAAGCTTGTCGCGCTCACGCGTGAGATTGAGGAGCTCCTTTTTGGTCAGAAGCGACTCTTCTGCCGCCAGCTGCTCTTCGACGATGAGCAATCGACGAATGGACTTGGAAATTGTGTTCCAGTTTGTCAGCATCCCACCAAGCCAGCGGTGGGCCACATAGTACTGTCCACATCGTTCGGCCGTCTGCTTCACGACGTCTGACGCCTGACGCTTTGTGCCGACAAAAAGTACGCGCCCATTGGCCGCAGCAACATCTCTCAGATAGCTCAGGGCATTGTGAAGAAGGGGTACTGTCTGCGAAAGATCCATGATGTGAATCTTGTTCCGCGCTCCGAAGATGAAAGGTTCCATCCTCGGGTTCCACCGATGTGTGTGATGTCCGAAATGTACGCCTGCTTCAAGAAGCTCGCGCATGGAAAATTCTGGCAAAGCCATTATGCACCTCTGTTTTCCGGTTAAACCTCTGCGGGATGTTGGTCCGTCGCCGGACACCGGATCGACCAAACTCGCGTTCAGCCGCATTCCCGCATGTGAATTTGCGCCGGGTTTAAGTGCTAAACTGGCCAATTGCAAGGGTTTTTAAGGAAACTGAGCAGATTTCTGGTCAGACATCGCGGACCTCGAGGACGCCTGGCAAGCCCTTGATGGCTGCCCGCATAGCAGGTGAGATTTTGTAGGCCTCAGGGAGCGCTATTTCAGCCTCCTGGACGTTCGCTTGGGTAGCGAGTATCAGGTGAACCCTGCCGTTCCCTCCGGCTTCCCGACCGAGCACGTTTCGAAGTTCAACAAGGTGCTCAGTATCACTCAGAAACACGCAGAGCCCGGAGACCGCTGAGGCTGCCTTGGCATCCAGCGGCTCAAAATCACGAGCCCGGACTTCCAGGTCTTCATCGCGTCGCTCGACTTCGAGTGTTGCAAGCACCGGCTCTCCTGATTCCAGGAGCTCCCGCTTCATGGTCAGAAGATCGGAGAATACACGGACTTCCTGGACGCCGGTGGGATCACTCAACGTGACATCGGCAAACCTTGTCCCACGCTGAGAGCGCCGCTCCCGCTTGGTCAATACAATGCACGCCACCTTGTAGCGATCAACAGCCAGGTCAGCCTTTTCAGTCATCGCGGCGAAAGTTGATGCACCCAACCGGGCTGGAGCGTCACCGAACGCTTCAATCGGATGACCTGTGAGATAAAACCCGAGCGCTTCAAATTCACACAAGAGTTTCTCCAGAGGCGCCAGCTCTTCAACATCATCAAGCCTGGGCGCTTCGGCTTCCATCATATCCTCGCCAAAGAGGCTTTCCTGACTGGAAGCGCGATCATGTGCAGCAGCGTGAGTATGGGCGAGCAAAGTATCCAGGGCTGCCAGCGACTGTGCGCGATTTGGATTCAGGCAATCGAGCGCGCCGGATTTTACCAGATTTTCGAGCTGGCGTTTGTTGACCGACTGCTGATCAATCCGCTGAGCAAAGTCGAACAGGTCCTGGAAGGCGCCATTCTCTCTGCGCTCAGCGACAATGAGATCCATAGCCGCACGACCGACGCCCTTGATCGCGGCCAGCGCATAACGCACAGCGCCAAGCGACTTGTCACGCTCGGGGTCAGTGTCCGGCCAATTCCCTTCACGTTCGACCGAAAATTCGACTTCCGAACGATTGATGTCCGGGGGCAGAACAATCACACCCATCCGCACGGCTTCCTGGCGGAAGATGTTGAGCTTGTCGGTGTTGCCAAGGTCAAGGGTCATGGAGGCCGCCATAAATTCGAGGGGGTAGTTTCCCTTTAGATAAGCAGTCTGGTAGGCCACCAACGCGTAAGCAGCCGCATGGCTTTTCGGAAAACCGTATCCGGCAAATTTCGCGATCAGGTCGAAAATGTAGCTCGCCTGCGCCGGATTCACATCACGCTCGGTCGCCCCTTCAAGAAATTTCTCACGCTGCTCGGCCATTTCAGCCGGAATCTTCTTTGCCATGGCACGCCTCAGGAGATCGGCATCGCCCAGGCTATAGCCCGACAGCTGTTGTGCTACCTGCATGACCTGCTCCTGATAGGTCATGACGCCGGCCGTTTCTTTCAGGATTTCCTCCAGGCTGGGGTGGAGGTAATCCGGCAATTGTTTTCCTGTCATCCGGGCGATGTAGTCCGGAATGCTGTCCATCGGGCCCGGTCTGAAGAGCGCATTAAGCGCGATCAGCAGATCAAACTTCTTTGGCCGCAGCTGGCGCAGAATGTTCTGCATGCCAGCACTTTCAAACTGGAAAATCCCGACGGTTTCTGCCTTGCTCATAATTTCGAAGGCAGCCGGATCGTCAAGTGGTATGCGCGCCACATTGACCTCAATGCCGCGATCAGCGATTAAACTTTCTGCCCGCTTGATCAGTGTCAGGGTCTTCAAGCCAAGAAAATCATGTTTGACCAGGCCAGCGGGCTCGACCCATTTCATGTTGAATTGAGTTACCGGCATGTCCGAGCGCGGATCACGATAGAGCGGCACCAATTCGTCCAGCGGCCGATCAGAGATCACGACACCGGCAGCATGGGTAGATGCGTGTCGGAACAGACCTTCCAGTTTCTGGCCAATGTCCAGGAGCCGGGCCACTGTCTCGTCGCCATCGCGCTCTTCCTGGAGGCGCGGTTCATCGGCAATGGCTTTTTCAAGTGTGACGGGATCGGTGGGATTGTTGGGCACCATTTTGCAGAGCCGGTCGACCTGCCCGTAAGGCATTTCGAGCACCCGGCCCACATCGCGCAGCACAGCGCGTGCCTGCAGCGTGCCAAACGTAATGATATGGGCGACACGGTCGGCACCATATTTGTCACGCACATAGCGGATGACATCGCCTCGTTTCTCCTGGCAGAAGTCGACATCAAAATCTGGCATGGACACTCGTTCGGGATTGAGAAACCGCTCAAACGGCAAAGTAAATTTGAGGGGATCAACATCAGTGATCGTCAGCGCCCAGGCCACCAGCGAAGCAGCGCCGGACCCACGGCCGGGGCCAACGGGCACGTCGTGAGCTCGAGACCAGCGAATGAAGTCAGCAACGATCAGGAAGTAACCGTGATAACCCATTCTGATGATGACGCCGAGTTCGTACTCAAGCCTTTCCCAGTAGGTTTTTTCAAGGTCGCCATGCAGTGAAGCATCTGGTTCTCCGGGAAGAACTTCCGCCGCTATACGCACCTTCAGGCCTTTTTCTGCTATGGCCCGCAATTCGTCCTCTTCCGAGCGTCCTTCTTCGCAAGGGAATGTTGGCAATAGCGGCTCTCGCTGCATGGTCCTGAAGGCAATTCGCCGGGCAATGCCGATCGTGTTCTCAATGGCCTCAGGCAAATCCTGAAAGAGAGCAGCCATGTCGTCGGGACCTTTAAACCAATGCTCCTGACTAACATGGCGTCGGTCGGGCTCCGCAACATGTGTCCCATCCGCGATGCAGATCAGCGCATCATGGGCCTCATGCATCTCAGGATCGCTGAAATAGGGTTCATTGGTCGCCACCAGCGGCACGCTGTGCGCATAGGCCAGGTCAATCAGATCAGCTTCGATCATTCTCTCCTGGTCGGTGCCGTGGCGCTGAATTTCCATGTACAGGCGATCACTGAACATTGACTTCAACTCATTCAACGCCTTTTCGGCTTTTTCCTTCTGTTCGTCCAGCAGTGCCCGGCCTATCGGCCCCGAGACTCCGCCGGTCAGGCATATCAGGCCGTCTGCACGGCCTCTGAGATCCTCCATTGTAATCTGAGGGATCTCTCCAGGCTCTGAGTCCAGGAAAGCCTTGCTGGATAGTTTCATCAGATTGGCGTAACCAGCTTCGCTCTGTGCGAGCAGGACAAGAGTATCCGGGTCAGGCCTCCGTGCGCCCAGTGCTACCTCGATGTCGGCACTGACCGAGAGCGCAGTGCCAATGATGGGCTGAATGCCCTCTCCCCACATAACTTCTGAAAATTCAAGCGCGCCAAACATGTTTCCGGTGTCGGTCATCGCGACGGCCGGCATGTCAAACTTCTGGCAAAGCCCAGCCAGCGACTTGATCTGTATCGCCCCCTCCAACAGGGAATATGCGGTGTGGACCCGTAGATGAATGAAGGGCGAGTGGGGCATTGCGTTTAGCCTGAAGAAAGCAAGATCTGGCGATCCCGCGGATTTCAATGGACAGATATAGTATGCTCAAACACCGATGAGCTTTCCATCGATTATCGTAACCTCGCGATCCATCTTCCTGGCAAGTTCAACATTATGGGTTGCCACCAGAGCTGAAAGTCCCCGCTCACGCACCAGAGTCATCAGTTCATCGAAGACCTGGCCCGATGTATGCTGGTCAAGATTTCCGGTCGGCTCGTCAGCCAAAAGGAGCTTCGGACTGTTCGCCAGAGCGCGTGCAATGGCGACTCGCTGCTGCTCCCCGCCAGAGAGTTCGGAGGGGCGATGCTCAAGCCTTGGGGCCAGCCCCAGACGCGACAGGAGAAGACGGGCATTCCTTGACGCCTCTGCTTTCGGAGTGCCCGAAATCATTTGCGGCACGATGACATTTTCAAGTGCGCTGAATTCTGGAAGCAGATGGTGAAACTGGTAGACAAAGCCAAGCGTATTTCTGCGTATTTCTGTGCGCTCGCGATCTGAGAGATCGCCAGCCGCCTGGTCCAAAATGGTGACGGTTCCGGCTGTTGCAGTCTCGAGAAGGCCCGCGATGTGAAGGAGAGTCGATTTGCCGGCCCCGGAAGGGCCTGTCAGCGCAACAATCTCACCTCTCCTGATGGAAAGGTTTGCACCCTGTAACACCTTCAGTTCTATTTCACCCTGCTGATAGGAGTGAAAAATATCATCCAGTGCGAGTGTTGTCTCTGATGCAGGCATCTCTCGGCTATTCATAACGCAGCGCGACCACGGGATCCGTCGCTGCAGCGCGCCAGGCCGGATAGAGAGTTGCACAAAATGATATGAAGAGGGTCATGACAGCCACAAGGGTGACTTCCTGCCACTCCATTTTTGCTGGCAACCTTGTGAGATAGTAGACCTCTGCCGAGAACACTTCAGTACCAGTCAGGACTTCGACCCAACCCTGAATGTCTTCAATGTAGACGCAGAACACTGTGCCCAGAAGCACGCCGGAAATCGTGCCAATAACGCCGATCCGAGCACCAATGATGAAAAACACTCTTAAAATTGCCGCCTGACTGGCCCCCATGGTCCGGAGAATGGCGATGGCACTGCCTTTGTCCTTCACGATCATGATGAGGCTTGAGATGATGTTGAACGCCGCCACAAGGATGATGAGTGTCAGGATCATAAACATGACGTTCTTTTCGACCTGCAAAGCAGTTGCGATCGCGTTATTGAGCTGCTGCCAGGTAACCACTCGGCCCTGCCCGTCCATTACTTCCATCAAAGGGCCAATGAAATCTGAAATTTCGTCTGGATCCGTCACATTTATGATGAACGAGTGGACGCCATCACCCGTCTTGAAATAGGTCTGTGCGGCTGACAGCCCCATGAACAGGAAGGCGTCGTCATATTCAGAGAGCCCCATTTCGAAGATGGCGGCAACTGTATATGTCTTCTTGCGCGGCACTGTGCCAAAGGGCGTCGCAGTTCCCTCAGGCGAGAGGACATTTATTTTTGCCCCTGGCATCACCCGAAGCCTGGATGCCAGACGCGAGCCCAGCACAATAGTGTCAGTGTCGTTCATATCCTCCATCGCGCCACTTACAATATTGTCTGCGACGACGGAATACTTCTGCAGGTCATCAATAGAAATGCCGCGAACGATCGCCCCTGATGCCGTGCCCAGAGCCGTAACCATAACCTGGTTCTGGATCATGGGTGTGACATCCACGACGCCTTCGATCTTCTCGAATTCCTGGCGCAGCCGCTGGTAGTCATTGACCACCAAAGTCGGGCCCTGCGCTGCGGCATGGCCGTTCAGGCCCAAAATTATATTCATGAGGTCGCTTCGATAGCCGTTCATGACGGCCATGACGATGATCAGGGTCGCGACGCCAAGGCTGATGCCGAGCAACGAAAACCCTGAAATCAGCGATACAAACCGCTCCCGCCGGGACGACTTGAAATACCGCCGTGCGATCATCCACTCATAGGGTGCAAACATCTAATCAGCGCGCCTCATGTTGATAGTCGGCCCAGAATCTCGTTGACGGGAACTTCTTCACGCTTCCCGCTCCGGCGATCTTTGACCTCGACCAGGCCCTTTTCAATGCCGCGAGCGCCGACTATTACCTGTGTCGGCAGCCCGATGAGGTCCATGGCGGCGAATTTTGCGCCGGCACGTTCATCACGATCATCATAGAGCGTCTCGATACCTGCATCTGTAAGCTGCGCATAGATGGTGTCAGCAGCCTTTGTGGCGTCGTCACTGTTGGCTGACACGTTGATCAGGCCGACTGCAAAGGGTGCGACCATTTTCGGCCAGATGATGCCGTCGTCGTCATGATTTACTTCAATCAGTGCTGCGACGAGGCGTGATACGCCGATGCCGTAGGACCCCATGACCATGGGCGTTTCTTCGCCGTCCGGCCCGACGACGGTCGCCCCCATGGGTTCAGAATATTTGGTGCCAAAGGAGAATACCTGGCCAACTTCTATGCCGCGTGCCTGAAGGCGCTGATTGTGTGGCACGGCTGCATGAAAACGCTCTTCGTCGTGAGCTTCATCCGAGGCGGCATACTTGTCAGTCCATTTTGCGACAAGTTCAGACAAATCCTGCTCGTAGTCCACGTCCTCTTCCAGAATGTCCAGATCGAGCAGTGTGGCGTCGGCAAACACTTCGCTTTCGCCGGTCGGGGCGAGGACCATAAACTCGTGTGAACTCTCACCGCCAATCGGGCCTGTGTCTGCCATCACAGGGATCGATTTCAAGCCCAGGCGCGCAAACGTTCGAAGGTAAGCGACAAACATCTTGTTGTACGAGACCTTCGCTCCTTCTTCGTCAAGATCGAAGCTGTAGTTATCCTTCATCAGAAATTCCCGGGCCCGCATGATGCCAAAGCGTGGCCTGATCTCATCACGGAACTTCCATTGAATATGAAAGAGGTTCTTTGGCAGATCCCTATAGCTGCGAATTTCATTGCGGGTCGCCGCGACAATCATTTCCTCGTTGGTCGGCCCGTAGAGCATTTCGCGGCCATGGCGATCCTTGATGCGGAGCATCTCTTCACCATAGTCGTCATAGCGGTCGCTCTCCTTCCAGAGATCGGCGCTCTGAATTGTCGGCATCAATAGCTCCTGAGCGCCGGCGCGCTCCTGCTCCTCCCGCACGATTTTTTCAATCTTGTTCAGGACACGAAGCCCAAGTGGCAACCAGGTGTAAATCCCTGCGCTTGCCTGACGGATCATACCGGCACGCAGCATCAGGCGATGCGAGATCGCAATTGCTTCTGCAGGATCTTCCCGAAGCGTCGGTAAAAAGTATGCACTGAGACGCATTTAAACCTGTTCAAGCTCGATAAGAGTTCCGTTGAAGTCCTTCGGGTGCAAAAACAGCACCGGGTTTCCATGGGCGCCAATTTTGGGGTCCGGCCCATTCAATACGCGCGCGCCCTCCTGAACCAGCTGATCCCGGGCGGCCAGAATGTCTGCCACTTCAAAACAGATATGATGGATGCCGCCTGACGTATTGCGTTCAAGAAAATTAGCGATCGGTGAATTTTCACCAAGTGGCCTCAGCAATTCGATTTTGGTGTTGGGCAGCTCGACAAAAACAGTGGTGACGCCATGATCAGGCTGATCAACCTCGCCCGTGACAGTAGCACCAAGAGTGTCCCGATAGAGCGCCGTGGCGGCGGCAAGATCGGGTACCGCGATTGCCACATGGTTCAGTTTTCCGATCATTTCCGGCCCTCTCAAAATGTGGCTGCTGTGTCACGCGCATACTTAAAGGCTGTGCAAGTCCTGTGCAAGCCAGCTCAGCCTTCACAAGGATATCACATGCACATCCATTACGGGCCGCCTACCTGTTCTGTCGCGACAGGCTCGGCGAACGGCGACACGCACGAGTTCACGCAATCGATCCGAATCTTTGCGATGCTTGCGCTCGATCTTGTTGATCGCTCCTTCAAGTGCTGCCATTGACGCGTCGTAAAGATCTTCCCCAGGCAGCCCTTCGGGAAGACCGGCAAGGGTCAGAGAAGGTTCAGCTTCCAAGCGCCCGTCGGCACCTATTACAAGCACAATGGTGACGTGACCATTATAGCTCATGCGTTTGCGCTCAACGACCGACTGGCTGTCTGTGGCAATGATGTAATCTCCATCAACAGTCAGATAGCCGCTCTCGACCGAAGTGAGGACCTTGGCGGGCCCTGGATAGAGACGGATAACCTCGCCATTGCGGGCTGGTACGGCTTCAGGCACCTGAAGCGACCTGGCGAGTGCGACATGCTCGTAAATGTGACGAGCTTCGCCATGGACCGGTATTGCGATCCTGGGCCGGATCCACCGGTACATCTCCTCAAGTTCGTTCCTGCATGGGTGGCCCGAGACATGCACCGACGCGTCTCGTTCAGTAACAACATTGATCCCCTGCAGGACCAGAGCGTTGTGAAGGTCGCCAAGCGTCTTTTCATTGCCGGGAATAATCCGGGAAGAAAAGACAACAGTGTCACCGGCCTCCAGAATTACATCACGATGGCTATTGCCAGTAATCCGCGCCATGGCACCCATCGCCTCGCCCTGGCTGCCGGTGCATAAGTAGAGCACCTTGTCACGGGGAAGAAAGGCCCCCTCCTCCGGTGTCAGGAATTCATCGAGATCGTGAAGGTAACCGGTGAGTTTGGCGGCACCAACGTTTCGCTCGAGAGATCTGCCAACGAGAACAGCTTTTCGTCCCAAATCTTTGGCGACACGCGCCACCGTCGCAATGCGCGCAATGTTGGAAGCGAACATAGTCACAGCCACACGACCGGTCTGCTCCCCGATCACCTGACTTAACGTGTGGTAGAGAGCCCCTTCAGAACCGGAAATTCCTGGGTTGAATACATTCGTTGAATCGCCGATGAGGGCAAGAACTCCTTTTTCGCCAAATGCGCGCAAAGCAGCTTCGTCCATCTGTTCGCCGACCTGAGGATCGTCATCAATTTTCCAGTCGCCAGTATGCAGCACACGGCCAACCGGTGTTTCTATGGCCAGTGCATTTGGCTCCACAATCGAGTGGGTCAGGCTGATGTAATCAACCTTGAAAGGCCCAAGAGTGACCGAACCGCCAATCGGCAGTTCATTCAAAGGCACAACATCAAGCAGTCCCTGCTCGGCCAGTTTGCCCCGCATTATTTCAGCCGTGAAAGGTGTCGCGAAAACCGGACATTGAAGATCCGGCCACAGATGCGCCACGGCACCGATATGATCCTCGTGGGCGTGGGTCAGCAGAATTCCCAGCAGCTGGTCTCGGCGCTCAGCAATGAAAGTCGGATCAGGCAGAATCAGATCTGCGCCAGGAAGAGAGGCATCGGCAAAGGTCATGCCAAGATCCATAATGATCCATTGATCGTCGTAGCCCAGCAGATTGAGGTTCATGCCGATTTCGCCGGCGCCGCCAAGCGGCAGGAACAGAAGCTCGTTCTCTTCCGTAAAAAGGCTGTCGCTGTGAGCCATGGATGCGGTCAGTTTCGGCAATTTAGGTCGTGAATGGCAACCAGACCACGAAGTGTCAGATCCGGATCGACATGCTGGATCATGTTCGTGCCGTGACGGAACAGGGGTGCCAGGCCGCCGGTCGAAATAACCGTCATGTCGGGGTCTTCCCGCTCAATCTT
The DNA here is from genome assembly GCA_965371465.1 of uncultured Alphaproteobacteria bacterium. GTDB lineage: Bacteria > Pseudomonadota > Alphaproteobacteria > CBDUYM01 > CBDUYM01 > CBDUYM01. The sequence continues at coordinate 5,649 of CBDUYM010000009.1, read as the reverse complement.
GATGCGCGCGATCAGGCCTTCGATCATCCCGACATAGCCCCAATAGATACCAGACTGCATGGCCGAAATCGTACCATCGCCAATCACTTTTTGCGGCCGTTCAATGCCGATCCTCGGCAGTTGGGCGGCGGCGCTGTGCAACGCCTCCAGCGAAAGATTGACGCCCGGAGATATGATGCCACCTTCATAGTTACCATTGGCATTGACGACATCGAAAGTTGTTGCCGTGCCAAAATCAACGACGATCAGCGCCCCTTCATAGGTCTCATGAGCAGCAACTGCATTAACGATACGGTCTGCGCCAACTTCGCTGGGTCTTGGCACATCTACAGTAATGCCAATCTCGACACCAGGTTCTCCGATGACGAGAGGTTCGGTCTTGAAATAGCGCCGGCACAGGGACCGGAGGTCAAACAGGGCCTGTGGCACAACAGTGGCAATGATGGCGCCGTCGATGTCTGCAACGTCGATGCCTTCCAGAGCCATGAGCTGAGTGATCCAGACCATGTACTCATCGGCCGTTCTTGCGGCATCGGTTACCGTGCGCCACTGCTTTTTCAGATCCTCGCCGTCATGGACAGCAAAGACGCAGTTTGTATTGCCTGAATCAATAGCGAGTAGCATACCGGACCAGCCTTGCTTGCCTGTTTCTAATTATTGGCGACATCTGGAAAAAAGACATCGCCGGCAGTTATATGTTCGATGAAACCATCTTTCTTACGGACAACAATAGCGCCATTTTCATCCAAATCCTCGAAAATCCCATCGAAAGTGCGGTCCGGCAGGCGAACCGTGACCGCCTGCCCCAGACCACGTGCCCTTTGAAGCCATGCGGTCCGGATAGCGCCAAAGCCTTCATCAGCCCAGCTTTGGCGCCAAATCTCGAACCTATTCGCCAGTTTCGCAGCGACTTCGAGGGGAGGCACGCTTTTCCCCGTTAATTCAAGTAGATCCGATGCAGGCGTCTGGACTTCGCTGTCTTCAGGATGGCTCACCAGATTGATGCCGATACCAACAATAACCTGGAACTGGCCGGAATCTGATGCAGACGCTGTTTCAAGGAGAATTCCTGTCATTTTCTTGCCGTTGGCCAACACATCGTTCGGCCATTTCAGTTTCAGTGCGCCCGGTTCCGTTATCCACTCCGAGAGCACATCATATGTTGCAAGGGCGGCAACGAAACTGAGTTCAGCAGCATGGGCCGGACCGCCTACCATTGCCGCCGTCATGGAAACGTAAAGGTTGCCGGTATTTGATGACCATGCCCTGCCCCGTCGACCACGTCCGGCAGTCTGGCGTTCAGCCGTGACTACAAGGCCCGGCGCGGCACCAGCGACGATCTGATTGCGGGCCTCGTCATTGGTGCTGCCGACTTCCGCCAAATTCAGGAAGCGATATCCTTTCGGAAGGTCGTCAATCATGATCTCTTGTGCTCGCCTGGCGACAGAGCATGTGTCAAACCCCTATTGAAACAGTGACGCCGCGGCGGCATCCGCGAAACGCAGAAGTGGCGCTGGATAGACGAAGAAGAGCAACGTGAAGGCCGACGTCACCCCGATAATAAGTTTCAATTCCCGCGGTAAGGGCGGCCCGGCTTCAGTCACCGGGTCATCAATAAACATGATTTTGATAATGCGGACGTAATAATAGGCACCGACAACGCTGGCCAGAACACCGATCACCGCGAGCGCATATAGCTCAGCATTTACCGCCGCCATAAAGACGTAAAATTTGCCAAAGAAACCTGCAAGAGGCGGAATCCCGGCAAGCGAAAACAGCAAAATCGCAAACGCGACGGCCAGCGGTGGCCGCGTCCGCGCAAGACCGGCGAAGTCGTTGATGTTTTCCAGATATCCTTCGGGCGCCTTCATCGCCAGGATGCAGCCAAAGGCACCAATGTTCATGGCAAGATAAATGGCGAGATAGATGAGCACTGCCTGTATGCCATCTGCGGTGCCAGTCGACAGACCGACGAGCGCATAGCCCACATGTCCGATGGAACTGTAGGCCATCAGACGCTTTATGTTGGTCTGGCCAATTGCCGCAAAGGCGCCAAGAACCATGGATGCGATCGACATGAAAATCACGATCTGAGCCCAGTCGTCGGCGACACCAGCCATGGGACCCATCAGCACGCGAACGAGCAAGGCGATGCCAGCAACCTTCGGCGCTGCGGCAAAGAACGCTGTTACCGGCGTCGGGGCGCCTTCATACACGTCCGGCGTCCACATATGAAAGGGAACCGCTGAAACCTTGAACGCGAGCCCTGCCGAAATGAAAGTCAGCCCGATGATAAATCCGACAGAACTTGAGCTCCCTTCGGAAGCGGCGAACGAAGCCGCAATGCCGTCAAAGCTGGTTGTGCCGGTGAACCCGTAAACAAGTGAGCAGCCATAGAGCAGCATGCCCGAGGACAGCGCGCCAAGAACGAAGTACTTGAGGCCGGCTTCCGTCGAACGCACTGAATCCCGATTGAAAGAAGCCACGACATAGAGTGCGAGACTTTGGAGTTCCAGTCCGATGTACAGGGTCATCAGATCATTGGCTGAGATCATCACCAGCATGCCAAGGGTCGCAAGGATGATCAGAACCGGATACTCATGGCGTGCCAGCCCCTGATCGCGGAACCAGCTGAGTGCCATGATCAGTGTCAAAGCAGCGGCGCCCAAAGTCAGGATCTTCGCGAATGCTGCAAATCCATCAAAAACAAAAAGGCCATCGATACTGACCGTCCGCTCAGTCGGGCCGAAGGCGACCATAACCATTGCAATCACGAACAGCCCGGCGGCAAGGAATGCCGCAAGACGCATCCCGGCGTTTTTTCTGTAAACTCCAAGCAGCAGCAACGCCATGGCGCCAACGGCCAACGAAATTTCAGGAAGCAATAAGACAAAATCAATCATTCTATCGACCTGTTACTTTCGCTGCTTCATTCGCCATCTGAACATCGTCACCCAGGGCATGGGCGGTGAGCGCTGCGTCGTAGCCTTCCAGCAGATTTCCAACTGACGCATGCATCACGTTCAGAAACGGCTCCGGGTAAACTCCAATCCAGATAGCAACCGCGACCAGGGGCACAAAGATCGCAACTTCGCGCCGGTTCAGGTCAAGAATGTCTTTCAGCTCGTCTTTCGTCAGCTCGCCAAACACAACGCGTCGGTAGAGCCACAGTGAATAGGCTGCCGCCAGGATGACCCCTGTCGCGGCGAGGAAGGCAACCAAGGTATTGACCGAGAAGGTTCCGACCAGAATAAGGAATTCACCGACAAATCCGCTGGTGCCCGGTAATCCAATTGTCGCCATGGTGAACACCATGAAGACAAACGCGTAACGCGGCATGCGCTTGATGAGGCCGCCATAGGCGTCGATCCGCCGCGTGTGCATCCGATCGTATATCACACCAACACAAAGGAACAGGGCACCTGAGACAATCCCGTGACTGATCATCTGAAGAATACCGCCTTCGATGCCCTGTCGGGTCGCCGTGAATACACCAATGGTGATGAAACCCATATGTGCCACGGACGAATACGCAATCAGCTTTTTCATGTCCTCCTGCATCAGGGCGACGAGCGATGTGTAAATGATCGCGACGACGCTCAGACCGAAAATCAACGGCGTGAAGAAATCGCTGGCAACGGGAAACATTGGAATCGAGAAACGCAGGAAGCCGTATCCGCCCATTTTCAAAAGAACGCCTGCCAGGATGACCGATCCCGCTGTGGGCGCTTCAACATGGGCATCCGGCAACCAGGTATGGACCGGCCACATGGGAATTTTCACGGCGAATGAGGCAAAGAATGCGAGCCACAGCCAGGTCTGCATCCCCGGGCTGAAGCCATACGCAAGCAGTGTCGGAATGTCGGTCGTGCCAGCCTGAAGGTACATGGCCAGCATTGCTATGAGCATCAGAACCGACCCAAGCAGCGTATAGAGGAAGAATTTGAAACTTGCGTAGACACGGCCCTCACCACCCCAGACGCCGATGATCAGGAACATGGGGATCAGGCCTGCCTCAAAAAAGAGGTAAAAGAGCACCAGATCGAGGGAAGAGAACACGCCAATCATCAGCGTTTCCATGATCAGGAATGCAACCATGTATTCCTTGAGCCGCACTGTGATGGCGTGCGAGGCCAAAATGCACAGGGGCATGAGAAACGTCGTCAGAATGATGAACAGCATGGAGATGCCGTCGACACCCATTTTGTAGTTAATGTTGTTCCCGAGCCAGAAGTAGCTCTCGACAAACTGAAATTCAGCAGTTGCTGAATCAAATCCGGCCCAGATGAACAGGGATAGGACGAAGGTCACTGAAGTGGTCAGCAGAGTTACCGCCCGGATGTTGCGGATGGATTGCTCGCCGTCATCGCGGATCAATAAAATAAGCAAGGCGCCCGCCAATGGCAGGAACGTCACAGCGGAGAGAATGGGCAGGTCAGCCATCAATTCCCTCCCAGAGCGTAAATGTACCAGGTTACAAAGCCGGCCAGGCCAATCAGCATCGCGAAAGCATAGTGGTACAGGTAACCCGATTGAATTTTGACGACCCGGGCAGTGGTGCGAAGGACAGCCGCCGCCACGCCGTCGGGGCCAAATCCATCAATGATCCGGCCATCACCCTTTTTCCAGAGGCTATAGCCAATGGCCTTCGCCGGGCGGACGAAAAGAAAATCATAGAGTTCATCGAAGTACCATTTGTTCAACAGGAACCGATGAACATCCGGCATGGTTTCGGCCAGCGTTTTGGGTATCTGTGTCTTCCATAGATAGAAGACTGAAGCCATGCCGATGCCAAGGATAACAACGGCCAAGGTTGATGCCTTCACCCAGAGTGGCGCATGGTGGGCTTCATCCAGGAGCGCGGCATTTAGCTCACTGACAAAAATGGATCCGTTCCAGAAGGCCAGCCGTCCTTCGCCGACGAAATAGTCAGCGAACAGAAGCCCGGCAAGGATCGCACCTATGGCGAGGCCGACCAGCGGCAAAATCATGACCGGTGGGCTCTCATGAACATGCGCCATGACCTCAGCTGAAGCACGGGTCTCGCCGTGGAAGGTCATATAAAGGAGCCGCCAGGAATAGAATGCCGTCATGAACGCTGCCGCGATGCCCATGGCAAAGGCAAACATGGCGGCGGGACTGTGAGACATGAAAGCCGCCTCAATAATCAGGTCCTTGGAATAGTATCCTGCCAGTGGTGGAAGCCCGGCAAGTGATATGGAACCTATCCACATCAGGGCCGTGGTTGCCTTGATGTGCTTGCCAAGTCCGCCCATCCTCCGCATGTCCTGTTCATCGGAGACAGCATGAATGACGGACCCTGCGCCAAGAAACAGAAGTGCCTTGAAAAACGCATGGGTAAAGAGATGAAAGATCGCTACTTCATAGGCTGATATGCCGATGGCAAAGAACATGTAGCCAAGCTGCGAACAGGTGGAGTAGGCGATCACACGTTTTATGTCGTTTTGGACAAGGGCAATGGTCGCCGCGAAAAATGCTGTGGACGCCCCTATCACTGCAACAAACAGCAATGCGTCAGCCGAGAACTCGAAGATCGGTGACAACCTTGCGACCATGAAGACGCCTGCCGTTACCATGGTCGCTGCATGGATCAGAGCAGAGACAGGCGTCGGCCCTTCCATGGCATCA
>CBDUYM010000008.1:0-127996 GCA_965371465.1 uncultured Alphaproteobacteria bacterium | reverse complement strand
ATCAATTGTCGCCGTATCGCCGCCGCCATCAGAGGTAATAACCGGTACTTCATTGGCAAGCGGGTCATCAGTCACATTCACAGTGATGGTCTGGCTGTCGGTGTTGCCGTTGTTATCATCAACCGTGACTGTGACTTCATAACCATTGTCAGCGCCGACATCGCCGGGCGCCTCAAAGTCAGGCGCATTGATGAAAATCAAGACTCCCGTCGCCGCATCAATCTGGAAGAAGGCCTGATCGGCACCTCCCGAAATTGAATAGGTCGGAACGCCGCCATCTGGATCGTTCACCGTGACAGTGGTCACACCGGTGGTGTTTTCAGGTACGTCCACACTTGCCGTGTCCCCGGCTCCGTCAGATGTAATGACAGGCGGTTCGTTGCCGGTGATATCTTCCAGGAAGATGCGAACGGTGGCAGTATCTTGCAGGCCGCCAACATCAGTCACGCGGACAAGAACAGTGAAAGTGTGCTTGTCAGTTTCAAAGTCGAACGAGCCCTGAGCTGGATCAACACTGATTTCGCCGGTCTGTGCATCAATGACAAACAGCTCGCTGTCGGTTACGCCAGGCAGATTCACAATGGAATATGTCAGTTCGTCAGGCGTACCATTCCATAGATCATTTTCGGTGATGTCGAGATCGATTGCGACGACAGCGGGCATGACAATGGCTTGGTTCTCGGTAAGCATCAGGCCCTGGTCATCGATGTCAGGCCGGTCGTTAACGCCGGGCTCCTGAATGTTCTGGAGCTCAATTGAAACCGTGGCCGTCGTTGTCGCGTCACCGTCCGTCACTTCGATCTGGAACGTATAATGTTCAGCGTTCAGCTCAAAATCGAGAATGGGTCCGGACAGACTGATCTGGCCGGTTGCCGCATCAATGTCGAACAGGCCCGCGTGGGCCGAAAATGCCGGATTTGGCTGGACCGCAGTGATCGAGTAGGTCAGCGGTTCACCATCAACATCTGTCGCCGGCACAAAGCCCAAAGCATCCGTGGCGCCCTCGTCCAGTGTCAGAACCTGATCAGCAAGTAACGGCGCATCATTAACCCCGTCGATCGTAATGGTCACCGTGGAGGTATCTGTCTCGCTACCACTTGAAATCGTGAAAGTGAAGGTCTCTGTGGCAGCTTCGCCGGTATCAAGCCCTTCGTAACCGCCATTTGGATCGAAGCTGAAGGTGCCATCGTCATTGACGGTAAGCGTGGCGCCGCTTGCGAAGACATGCATGCCTGAGGCCGGACCATCAAGATCATAGGTGGCAGCTTCTGCGGTAAATGAAATCATGTTGATCGGCGCAACTGGTGGGCCAAGATCAAGCTGGTCGGCGAGCGCATTGTCCTCATCAGTGCCAAAGCCCTGATCAGGCGCATTTGCCTCGTCAATATCATTGATTTCAATGGTCACCGTCGCCGTGTCAGTTGTGTTGAACAGATCACCACTCGAATCCGTGACCTGAACCTGCAATGTGAAAGGCCCGGCATTGGTTTCAAAATCGATCGGCGACAGCAATGTGACCTCACCGGTGACAGCGTCAACACTGAACAAAGCGGTATTGCCGCCAATAACGGCAAATGTCAGGGTTTGTCCGAAGTCATCGGGAGGCAGGATGTCGGGGTCGCTGGCGATAAGCGTTCCTATTACGGTGGCGCCAGCGGTTGTTTCATCAAAACTGAGCATCTGATCATTGATTGTCGGACGATCATTGATGCCCGGATCATCAAGATTAAGAAGCTGCACAGTGACGGTTGCCGTGTCCGTGCTTGTGCCATCGTCAACCTGGACCTGGAGCGTTGAGAACTCAGGGATAATCCATCCCGGCTCACCCGGGAATTCGAATCCGCCGGCCACCGTGGTCGTCAGATTTCCATCCTGATCGATAGCAAAGAAGCCAGCAGCGGATCCACCAACGATGGTGTAGGTCAGCACTTCGGCACCAACAGAAACTTCTGGATCAAAGGCAATCACTGGACCATTGGCGGTCTCAGCGAGCTCATCAATCGTGACAATCTGGTCTTCGATCTCAGGCGCTTCGCTCGCCGGATCGTTAGTGACAGTGACAGTAATGCTCTGCGTATCGGTGCCACCATTGCCGTCATCAGCAGTAACCTCGACAATGTAGTCGTTGTCACCGTTGGCATCGCCAGGCGCCTCAAAGTCTGGCGCATTGACGAAAGACAGATCACCAGTGACGGTATCTACTGTGAACAGAGCCTGGTCATCACCGCCCGTGATTGAGAATGTCGGAACATCAAGATCATCATCAATGGCTGTCACCATCAGGACAGGGGTCGTGTTTTCAACAACGTTGGCCGTGGCACTGCTGGTGATGACCGGCGCCTCGTTGGCTGGATCGTCACCGACAGTGACTGTAATGGCCTGCGTGTCCGTACCACTATTCCCGTCGTCAGCTGTAACGGTGACTTCGTAATCATTGCCGGCACCCGCATCGAGTGGATTTTCGAAGTCGGGCGCATTGATGAAGGTGAGGTCACCGGTGTTAGCATCAATCTCGAAGAAAGCTGCATCCGCACCACCCGATATCGAGTAGGTCACCAGATCCAGATCATCGTCCTGAGCAACCACGGTTGCCACTGCAGTTGAGTTTTCCGTTGCCGCAACATTTGCTGCTGCGCCGCCGCCGTCAGAAGTGATAACGGGCGCTTCATTCGTGACACCGTCTTGGACTGTCACAGTGATCGTCTGTGTATCAGTCAAAAGACCATCATCAGCGGTTACTTGGACCACATAGTCATTGTCAGCACCAACATCGAGAGGGTTTTCGAAGTCAGGCGCATTGATGAATGAAAGTTCGCCCGTGTTAGCATCAATCTGGAACAATGCCATGTCGGCACCGCCAGTGATCGCAAACGTGGGTGTGTCAGCCGGGTCGTCGACTGCAACCACTGTTGTTACCGCGGTCGTGTTTTCGAAAATTGCGACCGCAGCATTGTCGCCGCCGCCATCTGAAGTGATGATCGGTGCTTCATTGATGCCACTGTCAGACACAGTAACCGTGATGGTCTGCGTGTCCGTGCCACCATTTCCATCATCGGCTGTGACTTCCACGATGTAATCGTTGCCGCCGTTGAAGTCGCCTGGTAGCTCAAAGTTCGGTGCATTGACGAATGTGAGATCGCCGGTCACAGCATCAATCTGGAACAGGGCGGCATCCTCGCCGCCTGTGATGGCGAAAGTGGGGACATCAAGATCCTGATCCACCGCCGTGACAGTCGTGATGGCCGTTGTATTCTCGTCGATACCAACCGCAGCAGCATCACCACCACCATCAGACGTGATGACCGGAGATTCATTTCCGATTTGATCTTCGACCGTCACGGTTATGGTCTGTGAATCCGTCAACGGACCATTATCTGTCGCGGTAACGACAACCTCGTAGTCGTTGTCGGCACCGACATCTGCAGGATTTTCGAAATCGGGCGCATTGATGAACGAAAGTTCACCACTGTTCGCATTAATCTGGAACAGTGCCTGGTCGGCTCCGCCCGTAATTGAGAAAGTGATGGGGCCACCATCGTCATCATGAGCCGCAACCGTTGTCACTGCAGTTGTATTTTCAAAAATCTGCAAAGCTGCAAAATCACGGCCGCCATCGCTGTCGATCACTGGTGGTTCGTTGACCAGACTGTTTGTCACACTGACTGTAATCGTCTGAGTGTCTGTCCCACCATTGCCGTCGTCAGCCTGCACGATAACAACGTAGTCGTTGTCAGCGCCTGCATCTGCAGGTGCTTCAAAGTCTGGAGCGTTGATAAAGGTCAACACGCCCGTAACAGCATCAATCTGGAAGAGAGCGGCGTCGTCTCCGCCGGTGATCGCGAACGTTGGCACGTCGAGGTCGTCATCATCCGCTGTAACAGTTGTCACGGCGCTCGTATTTTCAGTGACACCCAGTGCCGCTGTGTCCCCTGCGCCATCAGACGTAATGTTTGGCGATTCATTGCCAACCTGGTCCTGAACATCGACAGTAATGATCTGCGTATCGGTCAGACCATCGGTATCCTCGGCAGTAACCTGAACCACATAATCGTTCTGGCCGTCGTTATCTGCCGGTGTCTCGAAATCCGGCGGTGCTGTGAACGAAAGTTGGCCGGTGTTCGCATCAATAGTGAAGAAACCCGCATCGACACCGCCCGAAATGCTGAAGGTTACAACATCAAGAGCATCCTCATCATCGGCAGTAACCTGCGTGACGGCGGTTGAATTCTCGTCAATCTGGACCATAGCCGCAGCGCCGCCGCTATCTGATGTTATGACAGGTGCCTCGTTTTCGTCTGTGACTTCAACAACAATTGTCTGAGCATCGGTAAGGCCATTTCCGTCGTCGGCTGTTACTTCCACGATGTAGAAGTTATCGTTGTTCGTATCCCCTGGCATTTCAAAGTCAGGGGCATTAATGAAGGAAAGTGCACCTGTGACAGCATCGACCTGGAACAATGCCTGATCAGCACCGCCGGTGATGGAGTAATTGACCGTGTCTCCGTCTTCATCTGTGGCCACAACGTCTGTCACAGCTGTTGTGTTCTCAACGATTTGCAGGTTAGCAACAGAACCGCCGCCATCAGAGTTGATGATCGGGGCCTCATTCGTATTGCTCAAAATAATCTGTATGTCGACAGGAGCTGCATCAGCGTTCACACCATCTGACACGGAAATTGACAGAGTGGCAGTGGCCAGCTGGTCATCAAGAGGATTGATGCCAAAAGCGTTTGGCAGATTTTCAAAGTCGATCGCCCCGCCATTGAACGTAATCACGCCATTGCTATCGATGTCGAAGTCGTTCAACGGGTCACCGCCGACGATAGTGAATGAAGTAAATACAGTGTCAAAGTCGTCATCCGAGACGGCGAGCGGCCCGACAGCTGACACGCCTTCATCAATATTGAAGACCTGCATGTCAACACTCGGCGCATTGTCGTTCTGATCCACCAGCGTGACTGTAACTGTGCCTGAAGCAATCAGGCCCAGGCTGTCTGTTGCCTCAATCGTCAGGACAGCAGTTGCCGTGCCATTACCCTGATTGGTAAACGTTCCATTTGGCAGATCTACTGCAAAGGTTTCGAAATCAAGATCCTTGTTGAGCGTAATCTCGCCATTCACGTCGATAAGGAACACACCGTCCAGGTCACCATCGGTGATCGTGAAGGATGTCGTGAAATCGCCCGCGTCGGGATCCTGAGTCTGAACGGTGCCCACAACGGCGCCATTGTCGGCGTTGGCGGTGCCATCATCAATGTCGAAGTTCTGAGAAGGCGTGATCGTCGGCTCTTCATTTACGTCCGTAACCTGAATCGTTACCGTACCAGTATCGGTTGCACCATCCGGATCGCTAACCCTGATCTGCAATGTAAACTGTTGCGGCGGAGCAAGGGCTTCGAAGTCAATCTCCTGACCCGAAATAACAGACACTTCGCCATTTCCGGCATTGTCAACGATTTCAAAAATCGCCTGCCCTGTACCACCAACAATTTCATAGCTCAGCTGCGGCTCGTCCGCCAGTTCAGGATCGCTCGCCTGAACCATACCAACAACATTCGTCTGATTTTCGGCGACTGTCAGTAGCTGGCCTGGAGTCAGTTCGGGGGCGTCGTTGCCGTTCTGAATCTGGATGCTGATAACTTCTGTGTCCGTCATTACCGGACCGCCAAAGGCACCTTGATCCGTAACCGTAACACTGATTTCGTAGGTACGAGGACCGGATCCACCGCCGGGCAGATTCTCAAAATCGAATGGCGTGACCGCTCGAACGGTTCCGTCAGCTGCGTCCACAGTGAACAGCGCCGAATTTAGGCCGCCGTTCAGCGAGTAGGTCAGGGTCTCCGCGCCAATGGCCTCTTCAGGATCATTTGTGATATCCGCAATCGTAGTTTCACCCGCTGCCACATTTTCAAACATTGAAATGACCTGACCCGGCAGAATGTCCGGTGCGTCATTGGCGTTGGTGAGGTTGATTTGCATGACCTCGGTGTCTTGGCCACCATCCTGATCTTCCACTCGCACACGAATGGTGTAGGTCAGATCATCTGACTCGAAGTCCAGCAACGGCCCGGTATAGGTAATGTCGCCGGTTCCAGCGTCAATATTGAACAGACTGCCGTCCAGGAAACTGCCATCCAGAGTGAAGGTGAATGTCTGGGCGAAATCCGGATCCAGGATCAACGTGCCAATGGACGGCGTTACCGAAACCTGCCCTTCCTGCAACTCCAGCGCTTGGACCTGAATCTCAGGCTTTTCATTCACGTTATCAACAGTCACGGTAATAACCTGGGTATCGGTCCCTCCAGTACCGTCGGACACAGTGACTTCAACGATGTAATCATTGTCACCATCGGAATCACTAGGCTGTTCAAAGTCCGGAGCCGGATTGAAGGTAAGCACCCCTGAATTTGCATCGATATCAAAATCAGCCGCATCCACACCACCACTGATGCTGAACGTCAGATTGTCCAGATCTCCATCGCTAGCAGTCACCGTAGTTACAGCTGTCGTTTGCTCGTCGACATTGAGGTTGGCCGCAGCGCCGCCGCCATCAGAAGTGATAATCGGGTCTTCATTCACATTGGTGACATGGACAGTAATGGTCTGGACGTCTGTCCCACCGTTGTTGTCATCGACCCTGACCTGAACGACATAGTCGTTGTCTGCGTTTTGATCACCCGGATTCTCGAAATCCGGAGCCGCACCAAATGTCAAAGCACCGGTATTCGCATTGATGTTGAATGAACCCTGGTCAACGCCTCCGACAATGGAAAAAGTCAGAACGTCACCCGGCTGGTCCTCATCATCGGCGGTTACCGTCGTCACGGCGGTTGTATCTTCTTGCACGTCAACGTCTGCAGTATCGCCACCGCCATTGGACGTGATGGCGGGATCATCGTTCGCATCAACTAATACGATTTCGATGACTTGTGAATCAGTCAGCCCGTCGGGATCCTCGACCTGTATATTCAAGGTCGGATTGGCATTGGTCTCAAAATTGAAATTCGCCGTTGCCGTCAGCTCGCCTGTGGCGGCATCAATTGTAAAAGAGCCGAGCCCGCTGCCGCCGACAATCGAATAAACAAGGTTTGCGGCATCGCCAACATCAGGGTCATCGCCCTGGAAGAAAGGCATAACAGCCGTCGTGTTCTCCGTCAGCTCATACGTGTTGGGCAGCACCGAAGGGGCTTCATTCACATCCTGAAGGAAGACCTGGATCTGCTGCGTGTCCGTCGCGCCCTCGTCATCGCTGACCTGGACCTCAACAGTATAGGTAGCCGCGTCGGTCTCGAAATCAAACGGGGCGATGGCAACCAGCTGGCCTGCATTCGCGCCGTTCGCATTGATCGTGAAGAGTGCATCATCTGGACCATTCCCCGTAAGCGCAAATGTCAGCGTGTTGAGGGGATCACCGGCATCATCGTCAGCGGCAGCTACATTTTCATTTGAATCCATCTGATTTTCATCAAGCGTCACAGAATTGACTGTAATCACCGGCGCATCATTGACATCAAGCAGATTGATGAAATGCGTGGATGCCACAAATGGGCCACCGTCCGAAACCGAGACCTCTACGACAAAAGATAAAATTCCGTTGGCTGGGTCAGGGACAAGGCCCGCCGGAGGATTCTCAAAGTCGAAAGGCGTGCCGCTCGCCGGCTCCAGGAAAGCTCGGGCGATAAGCGGGTTATTGGCATCAACTTCCACACGGTCAATGACAAAAAGGAAACCATGCGCGCCACCGGAAATAACGAACGTAAGCGTGTCGCCACCATCGGGATCAAGGAAACCAATGCCCGGCAGAACATCGAGGCTGTTTTCCGCAATCTCAGTGCCTGGAATTGGAATCGGGTCTTCATCGACCTGCTGAAGGAATATCTGAACCGTTTCTGTATCCGTTCTGCCTGTCGTGTCCGTCACCCGGACATCGAAGGTGAATGTCCGCTGCGGAGGATTGCCCTGCAGGTCTGGATCCCAGTTAAAGCTGCCGGGCACTGATCCCTGGCCCGCGCCCTGATTGTTCGCTGAAATCTGCCCGGTATTGGCATTGATGGTGAATAGACTTGAATCCGGCCCCCCGGAAATCGAGAACTGCAGCGTCGCCTGTTCTCCGGGGTCATCGTCCGTAGCGGTCACAGGAATTGGAATCACAACTTCATCGTGAGGAACGGAACTTGTCTGTTCGCCAACAGGCAGCTCATTTTCGAGCAGATCATAGCCCTGAGCCCGCACACTGAGCACAGGGTCTTCGGCACTTTCCAGAACACGAATAGTTACGTTCGCCGTATCCGTTGAACCATCGGAGCTTGTCGCTTGTACGACAATCTCAAATGTTCTTTGACCCAAGTCGAAATCAAACACGATGTTCGATGTCACGTTCCCGGCGTTGTCGATGAAGAAGCCATTGTCCCCACCTACGATGGCGAAGCTGGCGACGTTATCGGCGAAGTCTTCATCATCAGCTGCCACGATGGGCGTAATGTTGGCCGTTCCTTCAAGCACTGTAAGTGTCTGATTTTCGATGACGACGTCTTCTTGCAGGTCCTGAACTTCAATTGTTACGGTCGCGGTTGAAGTGCCGGCGCCACCTGTAACGCGGACCTGAACGGTGTACGTCTGATCATCCTGTTCAAAATCGAATGGATTCCTAGCGCGGATTTCGCCCGTTGACGAATTGATGGTGAACAGGCCGCTATCCCCACCTGGAGCAAACGCAAACGAAATGCCATCACTTGGACTGCTGCCAGCAGCATCTACGTTCGGCGTCACCGGAATCGCGTTCTCGTCAATCTCGAGAGTCTGGTTCTCAATCGTCGGCGCGATCTCAGGCTCAATATCCAGAAGATTGATTGTGATAGTCGCCATGTCCGTCTGACCGGTGCTGTCGGTCACTTTTACTTGAACGGTGTAGGTATGGGCCTGAGTTTCAAAGTCGAACGGATTGTTAGCAGTGATCACTCCGGTGTTGGTGTCGATGCCGAACAGTCCGGCATCAGCACCGCCATCAATAGCGTAAGTAATCACGTCGCCGGCATCTGGATCATCGGCATCAACACCCGGTGTGACGGAAGTCGAATTCTCATTCAGAGCCAGATCCTGATCGCCAATTATGGGTGGCAATCCTGCGTCCACAGGCAAAACGAAAATATCAAAAGTTTCATCGAGGAAGAGCCCGCCAGAGTCAGTCACCCTTATGGTGACCTGAAATGTCATGGGCGCGGCATCAAAGCCAGGCTTCGTCCAAAGTGCATTGCCATCCCTTATAAGGAACGCGCCTGCTGGATCATCGACGATCTCGAATGTCTTCGTTTCGTTCGGATCATTGGGATCGACCGCAGAAATGAATCCGATCAGGGATCCGGTCGCTGAATCCGGCAGCACGATTTGCGGCTGAACACCGCCTGTCCCTGTTGTCAGGCTGACAATGATTGAATTGGAAGAGAGAATGATGTCTGTGGGCGCCAGGTTCTCAGGTGGGCCGAATGGTCCCCAGAACTCAGTTCCCGGGACGTTCAGATCGGTGTTGTCGCCGTCTCCTGAATCATCGCCAAAGCTGATACCTCCGACCAGATCGCCAAGATCATTCCGCTCGCCGGTGCCTGAACCAAGTTCGAGATTGGAGTTCGCCACCTCATCGTCAAGAGGTACCTGTTCCGGATCTGGCGACGGTTGGCCATCAACATCGAGTACGGTGTCGTCAAAGACCAGATCGTTGTCGCGGATAG
This sequence comes from uncultured Alphaproteobacteria bacterium, assembly GCA_965371465.1. Taxonomy (GTDB): domain Bacteria; phylum Pseudomonadota; class Alphaproteobacteria; order CBDUYM01; family CBDUYM01; genus CBDUYM01. Next base: position 118,271 of record CBDUYM010000008.1, on the reverse strand, counting down.
TATCGTCTTCCAAACCTTCAGTTGTGCCGTCGACGGCATCCGTCATGATCGAAGAGTCCTGTGCAACCTGCGGCGACGCGTCATCTGCACTCAGAGTGTCATCGAACAAACCCGATCCACCTAACGGCGTGTCGCCTGCCGAGAAATCCTCGGCATCACTTGGCGGAATCTGTGCCATCAGCGCGGGCTCGAAACTGGACTCAGTCTCACCACCGACCGAAGTGTCGCCGCTTGTGTTTCCCGGGACTGCCGCCTTTGAAATTGCCGCAAAAAAGGCAAACGCTGCACCAATACTGCTACCAACTGCAGCAGAAACTGATCTTCCAGCGTCGATCCATTTACTAAACATTACTTACTCTCCAGAATGTGCGTGAAGCGTTTCGGCTCCACAAGCACTGAGATCCAATCTTGGGCTGTCGTTCATCTCGAGGCGCAAATGCAAGTAACCCCTTGGGTCCAATGGGACCTCAAAGGTTTCCAGCACCTGTTTTGTTGGGAATGCAGGGTCGTTGTCACAAAGAAATGATGTGACGTCTCGCGTCCGCGACCTGGTACATTACTACAACAGCTACTCAAGACAGACCTCAAAAGCCTAAGCGTTTACATTTCCGTAATGGTGACCTGACGTGTTGTCAGGACATTGATTCCAACGGGCGACCAGAATCGGAGTCCTGACCACGACAATTTGATACTGCTAATATCGTTATCTTTCAACGTATTATGGACTCTAGCTTAGGCATCGCATGAACCAAAATCCAGGCTGGAGGCTGATGGCAATAAAATCACAAGGAAAATCAGTCAGATGGCGGTCTTCTATCAATCAGTGTCTATACCTAATTTCCTATCTATCTGACATGTAAGGATTCCTTTACAGAATGGAACAGAACATGAATCTGTGCTGTCGGGGCCACCGGAACGTCAAAAAGAGATCTCCTCTTGGCCCGGAATCGGGCCTCGCCATCCAACGAAATCTCTCTTGATTTCGGGGTGCGCCAATCGTTGTCGCCTTCAATAAATGTAATCAGTTAAATTACAATACCATAGTGCATGCGGGTTTCAGGTGTAAGTAAAGGTCGGGCAGAGACAAAATACAGGATCTCGAAGCTTAAGGACATTCGTCCGCTTAATTCCGATTCGATTCGTTGTGCAGCTTCAATCGAAAGGCTATGGTCCTGCGCGCAAGACCGCAGGATTTGGCCATTCTGGCCGTCGTCGTGGTCAAAATCAGATTTGAAAACCGGGAAAAATCAAAAATGGACAATCTCTTTGATGTGGCGGGGAAAACAGCACTTGTTACGGGCGGCGGCAGCGGCATCGGCACAATGATCGCGCAGGGCTTCGTGGAAGCTGGCGTCAAGACATACATTGCGTCGAGAAAGCTGAATGCGCTCGAGGAAACAGCCAATGAGCTGAACAAGACGGCTGCTCCTGGCGGTGAGTGCATCCCCATTGCTGCCGATCTGAGCGCTGAAGCAGGTGTGCTTGGCCTTGCTGCGGCACTCAAAGACAAAGAGGACAAGCTCCACATTCTTGTAAACAACTCCGGTGCAACCTGGGGGGCGCCATATGAAGAGTATCCAGACGAGGCTTTCGACAAGGTTTTCAATCTGAATGTGAAGGCGATTTTTACGCTCACGCGTGAGCTGACGCCACTTCTGGAGGCCGCCGGCACCGAAGACGATCCGGCGCGCGTCATCAATACGAGCTCTGTCGCAGCGTTCGGCGCAGGCGACACCTATGCCTATGGGGCCAGTAAGGCGGCGGTAAATCAGCTTACGCGCGCCCAGGCGGCTACACTGACCCGCCGGAACATTACTGTGAACGCGATTGCGCCAGGGCCGTTCCACAGCAGAATGATGAACTACCAGACCGGCAACCCTGAAATCCGCGCAGCGATGGGCAAGGCCAACCCGCGCGGGCGCATTGGCTCGCCTGAAGATGCCGCAGGCACGGCTATCTTTCTCAGTTCACGTGCGGGTGCCTATATATCAGGTACCATCATCCCGCTTGACGGAGGCTCGCTCATCGGTTCGGCCCGCAACGCCAGTTGAGAGTGACAGATCGCTGCCTTCCCGCCACTTCCATGGCTTGTAGGAGGCACATGCTCCGCTTGGTTCGAACAGGGCTGAAATCCGGCCCTGCCTCGATTTGATCCGGGGCATTGATGCATCGATTGCGCCTGGTGTAGGTTAGGTTCAAACAATAAGCATGAGGCCCAGACCACAAAGCGGGCTTCTCCAGAGAGGGGGACAACATATGTCCGATTTAGGTGCTTTTCGCGCTGAAATCAGTGACTGGCTCGAAGCAAACTGCCCGGCTGCCATGCGTGGCGAGGGTGATGGCCAGGATCGCGTGACCTGGGGCGGCAGAAACGCCGACTTTTCGCATAGCCCGGACCTGAAGAAGTGGCTGGATGCTTTCGCCGGGCGCGGCTGGACCACGCCAATGTGGCCCTCAGAATACGGCGGCGGCGGCCTGTCAAAGGAAGAAAACACCATTCTGCAAGAGGAAATGCAGAAGATCAGCACATCGAACCCTTTGACCAGCTTCGGCATCTCCATGCTCGGGCCGGTTCTTCTGGAATACGGCACAGAGGAGCAAAAGCAGGATCATCTGCCCAAGATCATTCGTGGCGAAATCCGCTGGTGCCAGGGCTATTCCGAGCCCGGTGCCGGATCTGACCTCGCCGGATTGATGACAAAATGCGAAGACAAGGGCGATCACTACGAGATCAATGGATCCAAAATATGGACCTCTTACGCTGACTACGCTGACTGGATTTTCTGCCTGGTTCGGACGGACTTTGATGCCCCCAAACATCAGGGCATCAGTTTTGTCCTCTTTGATATGGACCAGGATGGAGTTGAGACCCACCCGATTTTGCTGATCAGTGGTGAAAGTCCGTTCTGTCAGACTTTTTTTGATGATGCAAAAGCCGAGAAGAACAATCTCATCGGCAAGATGAACGACGGCTGGACGATCGCCAAAAAGCTGCTGCAGCATGAACGCGCCATGATCTCCGGCATGGGATCGGGAAGCGGCGGCGGTGCCGGTATTGGCAGCCTCGAAGGGCTGGCAAAAGAGTATTCTGGAGATCAGGGAGGCCGGGTCGCAGACAATGACCTTCGTCATGATATCGCAGACTTCAAAATGGATGGTCGCGCCTTTGGGCTCACGCTGCAGCGCTCATATGAGGAGACAACAGCGGGAGAAGGCCAGGGCGCTTCATCATCCATGTTCAAATATTACGGCACCGAGCAGAACAAACGCCGTTTCGAGCTCTTGCTGAGAAGCCTTGGCAGTCAGAGCCTCGGCTGGGAGGGCGAAGGCTTCAGTGACACTGAGATCGGTGTCACACGGCAGTGGCTTCGATCAAAGGCAAACTCAATTGAAGGCGGGACATCCGAAGTTCAGCTGAATGTGATCGCCAAGAGAGTTCTTGAACTACCGGATTGATTACCAACCAGACCAAAAAATACGGATCTAATAGAGGGAGAAAGAGCGAAATGGCTCTCGTACTATCTGAAGAAGAGAGAATGCTGAAAGACGCTGCTCACGCGTTCATTCAGGAAAAGTCGCCTGTCAACGCGCTTCGCAAGCTGCGTGACGACAAAAACGAAGATGGATTTGACCGAACACTCTGGAAAGAGATGGCCGAAATGGGCTGGGCTGGCATTCTTGTCCCCGAAGACTACGGCGGCCTGGGGTTTGGTTTCATGGGGCTCGGTACGGTGCTCGAGGAAGCCGGCAGGATGCTGATGGCAAGCCCGCTGATCTCCACTGTCGTGTTGGCGGGGACAGCAGTTCAAACCGGAGGGAATGAGGCCCAGCGGAAAGACGTTCTCTCGGCCATTGCAACAGGTGAGCGGCTGCTCGCCATTGCCTTTGAAGAAAAACCCCATCACAACCCGAACCTGGTGGAGACGAGCGCCACGGCTTCGGGCGACGGATACAAGATAACCGGCAAGAAAGTCTTCGTTCTTGATGGCCATGTGGCCGATCAGCTGATTGTGTCAGCGCGCACTTCAGGCGACGCCGGTGATCGCGATGGCATCACTCTATTCCTGGTCGATGCCGATGCAGCCGGGCTTACCTGCACGCGTACCATGATGGTGGACAACCGAAATGCCGCCAACATTGAGCTTGCAGATGTTGAAGTCGGCGCCGATGCCGTTCTTGGCGAGGTCGGGGGCGGGGCGGACATCCTCGAAGCAGCGCTTGATGCCGGGCGGATTGCACTGTCCGCTGAAATGATGGGCAGCTCATTGCAGGCCTTTGAAGTGACACTTCAATATCTCAAGGACCGTGAACAGTTCGGTGTGCCGATCGGATCTTTTCAGGCCCTGAAACATCGGGCGGCAGAAATGTTCTGTGAACTTGAACTGTCGAAGTCCGTGGTTCTGGATGCGCTTTCTGCCCTGGACGAACGGCGTAATGACATTCCGATGATGGCAAGCCTGGCAAAATCCCGGCTCAATGACACTTTCCATCTGGTCGGCAGCGAAGGCGTTCAGATGCATGGCGGCATTGGCATGACGGATGAGCATGATATCGGCTTTTACCTGAAGCGATCTCGTGTTGCCGGCCAGACATTCGGCAATTCAGCTTTTCATCGCAGCCGTTACGCTGATCAGGATGGCTTCTAGATTGCCATCAAGCTAAATTTCAGAGAGAGCCGCTCGTTCATTTGAGCGGCTCTCTTCCTATGGGAGACAGAAAAAATGGCAGCTTCACCGAAGCCCTTCACCATCGATGTTCCGGAAGATCGCCTTCAGAAAATCATGGCCAGGGTTGCCGATTTCGAGTGGTTTGAAACACCGGAAGAGGGATCATGGGCATGGGGTATGGATCGCCCCACCATGCAGAAGTTCGTCGATTATTGGCTGAAAGAGTATGACTGGCGGAAAGTTGAAGCTGAGTTGAATGCTTTCGCCCATTTCACCGCCGACGTGGATGGCAACATTCTGCACTTCATTCATGAAAGAGGCAGCGGCGAAAATCCTACGCCTATCATTATCTCCCACGGCTGGCCGGGATCCTTCGTCGAGTTCACCGGCGTCATCGACAAGCTGGCGCATCCGGAAAAGTATGGCGGAGACGCGAATGATGGCTTTGACGTGGTCGTGCCATCGCTTCCTGGTTACGGCTTTTCCGGAAAACCGGCCGCGCCCATCGGACCGGCCGAAACCGCTCGTCTATTCAATCTCCTGATGACCGAAACACTTGGCTATGCGAGCTATGTCGCCCAGGGCGGCGACTGGGGATCGGCGATCACCGCCCGCATTGCCCATGACTTTGACGCATGCAGGGCCTTCCATCTGAACATGATGATCATGATGCCTGGCGCGGGCGCACCTGAAACCGAGGAAGAAATTGCCTGGAGAGACAAGTCAGCATCCCTTCGTGGCGCTGAGTCCGCCTATTTTCAGGAGCAATCCACCAAGCCCCAGACTCTTGGTTTCGGGCTGATGGATTCACCTGTCGGCCTTGCTGCATGGATCCTGGAAAAATTCCATGGCTGGTCGGATCTCGAAGGCGATGATCTGACTTCCGTCTACTCAATGGAACAGCTCATCACCAACGTCATGATCTATGCGGTTACCCGAACTATCCACACGTCGACCTGGTTCTACTATTCAATGAGCCATGACCCGTCAAACTTCATGCCTTCCGGCGCCAAAATGGAAAAGCCCGTCGGCTTCGCCATTCCCAAGGCTGACATCAGCCTCTGGCCACCCCGCAGTCATGTTGAGAAAGCATATAAAGACATTCGCCGCTGGACTGAAGTTGATCGCGGCGGCCACTTCCTGGCCATGGAACAGCCCGATACCTATGTCGAAGAAGTGCGGCGCTTTTTCAACAGCCTCTAAACCATTTCCGGGTCCGGAATGGTCAGGGCCGCAAGCGTGGCCCCGGCGCTCGTGTGCCGCCCCCGCGGAGCCATGCGCATCTCGCGCATTGGTGTGAACGACAGCAACTCGGATCCGGTTCCATGAAAATGGAAACGGGTCTACGTGTCGAACGCGCTCCGATAGGCAAACAGTGCGGCTGCACCGCCGGTATGAAGGAATACGATATTTCCGGCATCGCCGAAGTGACCTTTTCGAACCAGATCGAACAGGCCCGCAAGCCCTTTGCCGCTGTAGACAGGATCAAAAAGCAAACCTTCCATCCGCGCTGCCAATGTAACCGCCTCGATCATGCCCTTTGTCGGCACACCGTAGCCACCACCGACATAGTCAGAGTTCGCAACGATGTCGGCGCGCTCGACGGCTCCGGGCGCACCAATATACTCGGCCGTCTCAACGGCCAGTTTGAAGACGTTCTCTTCCTGAATTGTTTTTTCCGCCCGAACACTTATGCCAAGCGTCGGAATGCCGCTGTTCATGGCCATAAGTCCAGCGACGAACCCGGCTTGCGTGCCGGTACTGCCGGTGGCATGTACCACATGATCAATCACCAGGTCGCGATCATTGGCCTGGCTTATGAGCTCCAATGCGCAGTTTACATAGCCAAGGGCGCCAACCCTGTTGGAGCCACCGCCCGGAATGATGTAGGGCTTGCTGCCGCCGGCTTTCAGCTTTTCAGCTTCCAGCTCCATTTCAGCATTCATGTTTGCACCAGCCGGGCGTTCTGAGATGGTCGCCCCGAACAGGTGGTCCAGGAGGACGTTGCCGGACAGCCGATAGTCCGGATCGTCCGTTTCAACACGGTTTTCCAACAGAACATTGCATTTGACACCCAGCTTCGCGGCCGCAGCCGCCGTCTGCCGCACATGATTGGATTGCAGGGCACCCTGCGTGATGACCACATCCGCACCTTGAGAAAGGGCATCGGCCATCAGGAATTCCAGCTTCCGGGTTTTGTTGCCCCCGGTACCGAGCCCCGTTGCATCGTCACGCTTTACCCAAAGCCTGGGACCGCCCAGCTCAGCAGTCAGCCTGTCCATGGGTTCAAGGGGTGTCGGCAAATGCGCGAGCCGCACACGTGGAAATCGGGAGAGATGCATCGTTTTTTTCCTTAAGTGTTCTCAAATGCGAAAGACACTGCGGCCTGAGCCAGAATGTCATTCGAGCAGATCAGCGGAACAGACACTTGGTCAGGCTCAAGGAATACCGATATTTCGGTGCACCCTGCAATGAAGACTTCGCCGCCTTTTCGGACAAGATCTGAAACCATGGCTTCAATATCATGTTGAATCTGCTTGCCGGTCTCCCCGGACTTGACCCGATAGATCCAGGCCATGAATTCGTCAATGCGAACCGGCTCTTGCATGACTGGCTCAATTCCAGCAGCCTTCAGCGCTGTCTGATAGAGCTTCTCTTCAACGCATGTGTCTGTGGCGAGGACGGCAGCCGAACTCGCCGGTGCGGTCCGTTTCACTGTTTCCTCAATCATGTCCAGAACAGGAACGTTCACCGCGTCCCTTATTCCCTCCAGATATGCGTGCGCGGTATTGCAGGGCATGACAAGAAAATCTGCGCCCTGAGCCTCAAGCCCCGTCGCCATGTCGCGAAGCGCCGGCAAGGGTGATGGCCCCTCTCCACGATGGGCGGCATTGCGATCGGGAACCAGGGGGTTACTGTCGATCAGCACCCGCAGATGATCCTGATCTGCCTGAGCGCTGGTATGATGCAGAACCCGGCCATAGAATTCCCATGTGCTGTGTGGGCCCATGCCGCCGAGAACACCCATGGTCAGTGGTTTAGCCATCAGAATCCCGCGGCGTGGCCATCTTTGCGCTGATCCGATGCGCCGACATAACCGTGAGGCAGCTTGGCGATCAGCTGTGCGCCGCCCCAAAGGTGAACACCGGGGTCTTCAACAGGTTCGTGGCCCATGTCGACTAGCGCCTGCCGCACTTCAGCATCCATCGTTCCCTCTGTTGCCAGTCTGAAGTCCTCCTGCAAGTGCCAGCGTGGGGCATCCAGAGCTGCCTGCGGGTTTTGACCATAGTCAAACATGCGCACCATCATCTGGAGATGGCCCTGGGCCTGAACATGGCCGCCCATGACGCCAAAAGACATCAGCGGCTTTCCGTCTTCAGTAACAAAGCCTGGAATGATCGTATGATAGGGGCGTTTTCCGGGACCGACTTCATTGGGGTGACCTGGTTCAAGCGTGAAGCCCCAGCCCCGGTTCTGCAATGCGATTCCGGTGCCCGGCACGACGATGCCTGAACCGAAGCCCTTAAAATTGGACTGGATGAACGAAACCATCATGCCGGACGCATCTGCTGCTGTCAGATAGACGGTGTCATGGCTTATGGGTAGCGGGAAACCTGCCTCTGAAGCCCTCTCCATGTCGATCTCGGATGCAGCCTTCTTCGCAAGATCCGGGTCAAGAAGCTGCTCTGGCGATACCCTCATCGTTTCAATGTCTCCGAGGTGTTCGAAGACGATCTTGCTCGCCTTCTTGATCACTTCGACCTGCAAGTGCGTGCTGGCAACTGAGTCGACAGGGAATTCGGACATATCAAACTGCTCAAGAATGCCAAGCGCGATAAGCGCCATGATGCCCTGGCCGCTCGGCGGAATCTCATGAAGCCTGCGGCCTCGGTATCCGCTCGAAATCGGTTCGACCCAGTCCGAGCGATGGGCCGCCAGATCATCCACGGTCATGGCGCCGTCGTCAGCGATGGCAGCGGCTGCAATTCGCTCTGCAAGCTCGCCCTGGTAAAATGCTTCGCCCCGCGTCCGCGCAATCTTCTCGAGTGTGTCGGCATGATCAGGCAGCAAGACTTGCTCACCCACTGAAGGTGCCCGGCCGTTCGGAAAAAATGTGTCCGCAAAACTCTGAAAACGATCAGCTATTTTCTGGTGTGCAGCCCACACTACGGCGGTCCTGGGCGACGCAAGAAACCCGTTTCGGGCATAGTGAATTGCCGGCTCAAACAGCGCTTCAAAGTCAAGCCGTCCGAAGCGTTCCGAGAGTTGCACCCATGTATCTACAGCGCCGGGCACGGTGACAGCATCCCAGCCATAGAAAGGCATGTCGTCCAGGCCATCGAAGCGGTCGGGCGTCCAGGCCTGAGGCGCACGTCCAGAACCGTTCAGGCCGTGAAGTTTTTTGCCGTCCCACAAAATGGTAAATGCGTCGCCGCCAATGCCGTTCATCGGTGCTTCGACAACAGTGAGCGCAATTGCCGCCGCCAATGCTGCGTCGACCGCATTTCCGCCAAGCCTGAGCATCTGGATGCCAGCAGATGTTGCAAGCGGCTGTGATGTCGCCACCACATTTTCTGCGAACACCGGCATCCGGCGTGACGCGTAAGGAAAATCCCAGTCAAGGCTGGACGGTGCTATCCCCTGGTCAGACATTCAGGTGTATCCTATTGCATAAGCTGATGAGTCGTCGCGTGAGTTTAACCGGCTGGCACCGGCGAGCCAGCAGAATTTGCCAGGCGGAGACCATGGCTGAACGAGACATCACATCATTCTTTGAAGCCCTCAAAAGCGGCGACCTGAAATCCATCGAAATCGATCTGGACAGGCATCCTGGCTGGGCGAACGAGACCGAAAATGACGCGCCTGCCCTTTACGTTGTCGCCAGTTACGGCTTCAGTGGCCGCACTCAGCACCTGGCTGATGTGATCGAATTGCTGATTGGCGATGGCGCCACCGTTGACCTCAGAACGGCTGCCTATCTTGCCGATCAGGAACGGTTGCGGGCGCTTCTGAACGATGTGTCCGATGACATAAATTCAGTCGGATTCTATGGCATGACAGCCCTGCATCACGCTTCCGAACGCGGCACTCTTGAAGTTACACAAATGCTTCTCGACGCCGGAGCAGACCCTAACGCCCGTGACGAATTCGGCAGAACACCGCTGGAGCTGGCACTCCACGCAGGCCCAATGAAGGCAGGCGCTGCCGACGATGTGGTCAAAGCACTCCTGCAAACCGGCGCTGAGGCCGACATATACGTCGCCGCAAGTATGGGCGACGTTGCCCGCATCGAAGCGCTCGTCAGGACCGACCCCGAATGCGTTTTCACTCAGCGCAAAGACGGCAGTACCGGCCTCTATCTCGCAGCCCAGAACCTGAAGCCCAAGGCCTGCGCATTCCTGATTGAGCATGCTGCACCGCTTGAGACGTCAAGATCCAACGGTCACACGCCGATCATGGCAGCGGTCATCCACATGTGGGATGAAGGCGGCCTCGAAACAGTTCAGGCCCTGGCGGACCTGGGCGCAAATATTAATCACCGCGACAATGAAGGGAGAACGGCGCTCGATTACTGGATTGAATACACCGGCCAGGGGCCCTTACAGGAACTGATGGAACAGCGTGGCGGCCCAGGTCAGTCCATCGAGTTTCTTACCGAGCTCGGCGCCGTGGTCTAATCGTCGCCCTTCGGAAACAGCCGCCAGACACCGGATGCGGCAATCAAGATTTCGTCTTCATAGCGCACCTCGCCTCTCAGGAATGCCAAAGACCGGGCCTGTCTCTGGATCGTTACGTGGGCTTCAACAAAACAGCCGACAGGTACGCCCGAAATAAATTCAGTGGCGAGGGAGACTGTCGCGATGTTTCCGCCATGAGCCATGCTGGCGATGCTGCTCATGGAAAAATCGAGAAAAGTAAAGAGCGCGCCGCCGTGGATGACGCCACCCGGATTGTCGTGCTGCGCACCGGTCTGAAGTCCGTAGACCCGCGGAGCATCGTCGTCATCACGATAGTAGAATGGCCCGGCGTGTTCGATAAAGCCCGTGACGTGCCTTACCGGCTTGAAGCCTTCAGGAATTGAATCAGACATTTCGGTGATCTCTATCGGTTGATTGATGCGCGGCGGACGAAGCCACAGCATGTAGCCTTGAATGCCTCTGCGGACAAGGTTCATCACGATCATTTCAGAACGTTCTGCTTGACATGGGCAGCACAGGCAGGTCCGATTGGCGCCAGTTTTTTGGGGGAATCTGTGGGAGCGTTCCATGACGGAGACGAGGACGGAAAGCGGTGAGACAGGATCAACTTCAGGCTTAAAAGCACTGTTCGCCAGCCGCAACTATGTGCTGGCAATTCTGGTGCTGGTCTATGTCGTAAATTTCCTCGATCGCCAGATACTTGCAATCCTTCAAGACTCGATCAAGGAAGATCTGCAGCTGACCGATACTCAGCTTGGCCTTCTGGGCGGTGTGGCGTTTGCCGTCTTCTACACGACCCTCGGCATCCCGCTGGCCGCCTGGGCGGATCGATGGATCCGCAAATCAATCCTGGCCATGGCCCTGACCGTCTGGAGTGGCATGACAGCCCTTTGTGGCATCGCCACGAACTTCCCGATGCTGCTTGCCCTCAGGATCGGGGTCGGGGTCGGAGAGGCCGGCGCAAGTCCGCCATCTCACTCATTGATATCTGACTATTTTCCGCCCGAAAAGAGAGCGACCGCGCTGTCTATCTACTCTCTCGGCATCCCAATCGGCAGCGCCCTCGGTGTGTTGATCGGCGGCTATGGTGATCAGTATTTTGACTGGCGCACAACTTTCATTCTGGTCGGCATACCAGGCGTTCTCATGGCAATCGTCGTGCAATTCACCCTCAAAGAGCCCCGACGCGGCATGTCTGAACCGGGCGGCATGCCAGCGGAAGAAATCCCCGCCCCGCCGATAAAAGACGTGTTTCGCACCCTTGCAACAAGAAGCGCGTTTTGGTGGCTGGCCTTCGCAACCGCATTCCATTCGCTGGTCGGATACGGTCTGGGCGGCTGGCACGGTTCGTTCCTGCGCCGCGCCCCTCACGATCTGTTGTCGGGTGATGCCGGCCTCTATCTTGCCCTGCTCGGCATTCCTGGGGCGCTGGGAACTTTCTTCGGCGGCTGGTTCGCTGACAAAGTCGCCGCCCGCACCGGCGAAGATCGCTGGTACATGTGGATGCCCGGCATGGCGACCATTTGTATGCTGCCCTTTCAGCTGGTTGCTTACACCACTGAGTCTACGGGCGTCGCCCTTGCAATGATGGGGGCTGCCGGCTTTCTGGCCTCTATGTATCTTGGTCCTGCATTTGGCATTACACAGCGCCTGGTCGGCGTTCGCATGCGGGCTGTGGCTGCCTCAATTTTATTGTTTGTACTCAACATTATCGGCATGGGCATTGGCCCCTGGCTCGTCGGCTTCCTCTCCAGTTCGTTCAGTGGTGAAGGCGGATCCATGATGATAACCGAAATGGTTACGTCCGGAGGCGCGGTCCCTATCGACACGGCTCAGTCTCTGCGATATGCCTTGCTCTGCGTTGTGATTTTCAATGTTGCCGCCACTGCCTGTTATGTAATGGCTGCAAAAACCGTACGTCGCGACCTTGCGGCGGCTCTCAAGGACTAAGACGAAAGGGTGGGCCAAAAGAATGCCCTTGACCTCAAGCTATGTAAAAGGTGCAACGGACACCCCGCTTCTCGATCAGACTATCGGCCAGAACCTTGCTGAAACGGTTGCCAGATATGGCGACAACGATGCTTTGATTGTACGCCACCAAAACATTCGCTGGACCTATAGCGAGTTCGCGGACCAAGTGAGAGCGCTCGCTGCGGGCCTTCTGGCACTTGGTCTTCGCAAGGGAGACCGCATCGGCATCTGGGCCCACAATTACGCTGAATGGACCCTTACACAGTTTGCCACCGCTGAAATTGGCATTGTGCTGGTCAACATCAACCCCGCATACAGGCTGTCGGAAGTGGAATATGCCCTCCAGAAAGTAGGTGTGCGTGCACTGATCACCGCGGACCAGTTCAAGACCAGCGACTATATCGGCATGATCAATGAGCTTGTTCCTGGCCTTGACGCGCAAGATCCCACCAACATCAGTTCAGTCCGGTTTCCAGACCTTAAGATCCTGATCCGCCTGGGCGACGGAGAGACGCCGGGCATGATGAATTTTTCTGGCATTGCGCGTAAGGCCAAAACCGAGCATTTCGCTGCTCTCGAGAAAGTTGCAGCTACCCTCACGCCCGATGATCCTATCAACATTCAGTTTACCAGCGGCACGACCGGTTTTCCAAAAGGGGCGACACTGACGCATCGAAATATCCTGAACAACGGATACTTTGCCGGGGAATACATGAAATTGACTGCGCAGGATCGTTTGTGCATTCCCGTTCCCCTTTATCACTGTTTCGGCATGGTGCTTGGCAACCTGGCCTGTGTAACCCATGGCGCAACCATGATTTATCCGGAGGCGTCCTTTGATCCTGTGGCGGTCATGGAAACTGTGGCGGCTGAACAATGTACGGCGCTACACGGTGTGCCCACTATGTTTATCGCCGAGCTCGACCATCCAGACTTTGCCAGCTATGACTACAGTACTTTGCGTACCGGCATCATGGCGGGGGCGCCCTGCCCCATCGAGGTCATGAAGAAGGTCGTGGATCAGATGCACATGACCGAAGTCACCATTGCCTACGGCATGACAGAAACAAGCCCGGTCAGTTTTCAGTCGACCACTGATGATCCGCTTGATCGACGGGTCTCTACCGTGGGCCGAATTCATCCCCACGTTGAAGTGAAAGTTGTCAATGAAGCAGGCCAGACTGTCCCGCCAGGCGTTGACGGTGAATTGGTGACCCGCGGATATTCGGTAATGCTTGGATATTGGGGAGACGAAGAGCGCACAAAGGAAGCGATCGACAGCGATGGCTGGATGCATACCGGCGATCAGGCCGTCATTGATGAAGAGGGCTATTGCAACATCTCCGGCCGCATAAAAGACATGATCATAAGGGGCGGCGAAAACGTCTATCCGCGAGAGATTGAAGAATATTTGTTCCGCAACGACGCCATCCAGGATGTTCAGGTATTTGGCGTCCCGGATGAGCGCTACGGCGAAGAAATCTGCGCCTGGATTCAGTTAAGAGACGGTCAATCCCTGAGCGAAGAAGATGTAAAGGAGTTCTGCCGGGGTCAAATCGCGCATTATAAAGTGCCGCGCTATGTCGTTTTCGTCGATGAATTCCCCATGACAGTGACCGGCAAAGCGCAGAAATTTGTCATGCGTGACAAAATGGTTGAGGATCTCGGGTTGGTTGTAACCGACACGGCCTAAGGCTTGCTGGAACTCAAAAACTGTCCCCATTCCCTTGCCTGACGCGGCATGGTAGAAATTTAATACTGGACAAATCTATAACTTAAGTTAAGTATACAAATAGAACATGCTAGACGTTTAGCATAATCCTTCAGTTGTAGTCCGCATGACAGTTGTCTTCCACGAGTTAATGGGTCGGGAGAAGCAGGAGAATCTGCCCCATGGCGAGTACACCGAAGCCAGTGGACATCCACGTCGGCAACAGACTGAGACTTAGACGGACCCTGCTTGGCATGAGCCAGGAAAAACTTGGAACGGCTCTTGGTCTCACATTTCAGCAAATTCAGAAGTACGAGAAAGGCGCGAACCGCATCGGTTCTTCCCGCCTTTACGAAATCGGTCGCATCCTTGGCGTGCCTGTCGCCTATTTCTTTGAAGGGTTTGACGACGATTCTGAACCATTGCCCGAAATAGAAGGCATTGGCCGGTTTGATCAATCGAAGCTGATGGACCGCGAAACAATCGAACTGATCCGGGCCTATTACAGCATTGATCAGGGCGAAATCCGCCATCAGGTGTTCGAGCTCATGAAGACTTTGGGTGGCACCCGCGCAAAGCGGACCCGTCGGGTTACACCGCCCGAAGACGAGAAACCAGCCGTCGCCAATACCTCTTTCTAGGTCCTAATTCTGCCGACAGCTTTTTGCCAGCCGGCCTTTTTTGCCTGCCTGATATCTGTTGCCATGTCTGGCCTGAATGTGACATCAGGCATTTCACTGTTTTTGAGGTCTGCCAGAGCGGGATAGAAGCCGGCATGGGAGCCTGCAGCAAGCGCAGCCCCAAGAGCGGTTGTCTCCAGAACCTTGGGCCTGACAACTTCCATATCCAGAATGTCCGCCAGAAACTGCAGCAACCATTCATTCGCCACCATGCCGCCGTCGACTTTCAGTTGCCTGGGCGCCGGCAAACCAGCCAGAGCCATGTCCGCTGTCATCGCCTCAATCAGATCCGCAGTCTGATGGCAAACCGCCTCAAGAGCCGCTCTGGTTATCTCTGCAATCCCCGTATCCCTTGTGATTCCGAATATTCCTCCCCTTGCATCAGCGTCCCAATAGGGCGCGCCAAGGCCCGTGAATGCGGGGACAAAAACGACTTCACTGTTCGGGTCAGCTGACCGCGCGAGATCTTCGCTCGCCGCAGCATCCCCGAACGCACCAATGTTGTCCCGCAGCCACTGAATCGCCGTACCCGCATTAAAGATACTGCCTTCGATCGCATAGGTCGGCGTACCATCGAACTGATAGGCGATTGTACCCAGCAGGCGGTTCTGGGAACGAATGATCTTGTCACCGGTATTCACAAGCACAAAACAGCCTGTCCCGTATGTGCTCTTGATCATGCCTGGCTCAAAACACAGCTGCCCGATGGTTGCCGCCTGCTGATCACCAACCAGAGCCGTAATCCCGATCGCTCCTTCAATGAGGGTGCCGTCAGCGATGCCGAAGTCGGCGGCTGTGTCACAGACTTCCGGCAGAATCTGAACGGGAATATCAAGGAGCTCGAGAATTTCCTCATCCCAGCGCCCTGTGTGGATGTTGTAAAGCATTGTGCGGGCTGCGTTTGTTGCATCCGTTTTGTGCGCCTTGCCGCCCGTGAGGTTGTAGAGGAGCCAGCTGTCGATTGTTCCGAACGCAAGTTCCCCTCTTCCTGCGGCGGCTCTGGCACCTTCAACATTGTCTAGAAGCCAGGCAAGTTTGGTCGCCGAAAAATAGGGGTCCAGTAACAGCCCGGTCTTTTCAGTGATCTGTTCTTCGTCCCCTCTTTCAACCATCTGAGAGCATCGGCTGGCCGTGCGCCGGTCCTGCCAGACGATCGCTTTTGCCACAGGCTTTCCTGACTTTCTGTGCCAAAGCACAGTTGTCTCCCGCTGGTTGGTGATGCCGACAGTCGCAATGTCCGATGGCTGTAGGCCAAGGGTAGCAACCGCTTCCGCAGCCGTCGATCTTACGGTCTGCCAGATTTCTTCCGCATCATGCTCAACCCATCCATTCGCCGGGAAGAATTGCGTGAACTCGGCCTGGGCCTGAACGCAAGGCTGGCCCTCGGCGTCAAAGAGGATAGTTCGCGTGCTGGTCGTCCCCTGGTCGATAACAAGCGTATAATTCGCCATAAAGCTGATTTCCTTCCTGGAAAGTGCTCTTTTGTCACGTTGACCTTTTGTGAGATAATCTCCACATGATCCATTAAGTGCAAGTGTGCATGCCAGTGTCGAAGCGCATCGGCTGGGGCTTTCCTAAACCCGGCTTCAATGATAGGTAAGCGGCATGGAAACAGCAGCCAGAACACAGCTAATTGATCCGTTTGATCGGGTCGTCTCATACTTACGGGTTTCGGTGACAGATCGGTGCGATTTCCGTTGCGTCTATTGCATGTCGGAGGACATGACCTTTCTGCCAAAACGCGATGTGCTGACGCTCGAAGAACTTGATCGGCTTGCTAAAACATTCATCGACAGTGGGATTGACAAGATCAGGATCACTGGCGGGGAACCCCTGGTCAGGCGCAACATAATGAGCCTGCTTGAAAGCCTCGGTCAGGAAGTAAAGGCGGGGAATCTGAAAGAACTGACGATCACAACAAATGGAAGTCAGCTGAGCAGGTTCGCTGGCGAGCTTTACGATTACAACATTCGCCGCATCAATGTTTCCCTCGACACGCTCAATGAGCGGAAATTCAAAGCGATTACGCGCTGGGGCGATCTCGACAAAGTAATGGCTGGCTTGGATGCCGCCACCGAAGCCGGACTGAAGATCAAGATAAATGCCGTGGCACTGAAGGGCATCAACGACAATGAACTGGATGAGATGGTGCGCTGGTGTGGCGAGCGCGGCTTCGACCTGACACTCATCGAGACCATGCCTCTGGGCGACATATCGGAGGACCGCACGGACCGTTATCTGCCGCTTTCAATTGCGCGTCAGATGCTCGAGAAGTCATGGACTCTCGAAGATACTGACTATCAGACTGCCGGGCCCGCGCGCTATGTAAATGTCAAAGAGACAGGCGGTCGCCTTGGGTTTATCACACCGATGACGCATAATTTCTGTGAATCGTGTAACCGTGTACGCATCACATGCACGGGCCAGATGTTTATGTGCCTGGGCCAGGATGATCAGGCAGACTTACGGACACCATTGCGCGCCAGCGAAGGCAATGATCTTCTGAGCGCTGCAATTGATGAAGCAATCGGCCGGAAACCAAAAGGTCATGACTTTGTCATCGACCGCGGCGGGGCGCCTGCCGTCCAGCGGCACATGAATGTGACCGGCGGCTAGCTGGCTGAGCACGCATGCGGTACAACAGAGTTGCCATTGTTGCCAGCCCAACACCTGAAGCCAAGGCAGCGCTGAAAGAGCTGAAGGTTTCATTCAAGGTATCCCCTGCGGATCAGGCAGATGTCATCGTCGCACTCGGTGGTGACGGATTCATGCTGCAGACACTGCATGACCATATGGATCAGGGGATTCCGGTTTATGGTATGAATCTTGGGTCTGTCGGTTTTCTGATGAACAATTACCGGCCTGACGGGCTGCTGGATCGCCTTGAAGTGGCCGAACAGGCCGTTCTTCACCCGCTGGAAATGAGGGCGAAGACGGCCGACGGCAAAGTGCTGAAAGCCAGAGCTATCAACGAAGTTTCGCTTTTGAGAGAGACCCGCCAAGCGGCAAAGCTGGCGATTACAATTGACGGCAAGATCCGGCTGGACGAACTGGTATGTGACGGCATCCTGGTCTCAACGCCGGCGGGCAGCACTGCCTACAATCTGTCAGCCAGCGGACCAATCCTACCCATTGACGCTGATATCCTTGCTGTTACGCCGATCAGCGCGTTTCGACCGCGTAGATGGCGTGGCGCGTTGATCTCACAGACTTCAAAAGTAAATTTCAGAATTCTGGACAGTGACAAACGACCAGTTAGCGCCGTTGCCGACAATTTTGAAGTACGCGGCGTCGTCGAGGTAGATATTGAGCAATTGGATGATGTAACGCTGCTCATGCTTTTCGATCCCGATCAGGGATTGTCCGAGCGCATCATCAAAGAGCAGTTCATCAATTAGGCGCTATGCAAAGCTGCGACTTTCTTGTAATCGGGGCGGGCATCGCAGGTGCCTACGCAGGTGACGCGCTCGCCAGCCTCGGATCTGTGGTCATCCTCGAAATGGAAGATCGCCCCGGATACCACACAACAGGGCGATCTGCGGCTATTTATTCGGAAACCTACGGCAATCGGACCATCAGGGCCCTGACAACGGCTGGGAAAGAGTTTTTCGACGATCCGCCGGACGGTTTTACGGATGCGCCTCTGGTGACCCCGAGAGGGGCGCTGCACATTGGACGGGAAGATCAGCAGGCGGCCGTGAACACCGCATTCAAGGAAAACGGCGACATTGTCCACAGCCTTCGTCTTCTCGATCAGGAGAGCATCCTCAGCCTTGTCCCTGTTATTCGCCCCGAGATGTGCTTCACAGGATATCTGGAACCGGACTGCCACGATATCGACGTCGACGCTCTTCACCAGGGCTTCCTGAAATCCTGCCGCCGCCAAGGCGGTGACCTGAAAGCCAATGCTGAGGTCCTCGAAATAAAGGCCATGCCATCTGGCTGGGAAGTGAAGACCGGGTCCGAAACTTTCTCTTGTGGCGTCGTCGTAAATGCTGCTGGTGCCTGGGCAGACGGGGTCGCCGAAATGGCCGGCCTGCGACCTGTTCACTTGTCTCCACTCAGGCGCACCGCCTTGATATTTGATCCCAATCTCGATCTTCCTTTCGATGATTGGCCGCTGGTTGTGTCGATTGATGAAGGGTTTTATTTCAAGCCTACGGCTGGCTTGATAATGGCCACGCCCGGCGATGAAATTGAGAGCCCCGCCTGCGACGCCCAGCCCGACGAAACTGACGTCGCAACCGCCATCGAAGAGCTGCAGGCGGCCACCACGCTTCGAATCAAAAGCATCGTGCGAAAGTGGGCTGGACTGCGAACTTTTGCACCGGATCGCTCACCGGTAATCGGCCCTGATCCCGAGAACGAAAAATTCTTTTGGGCCGCCGGACAGGGTGGATATGGCATGCAAACCGCCCCGGCCATACAGGCCAACATCAACGCATTGATGAACAGTGGCGAGCTGTCTGCGAAAAGCCTTGCCATTGGCCTGGAGAAAGAGGAAATATTGCCGGACCGGGTGAAAACCTGACAATGATGTTGACCTAGTTGACGCCAGAAATACGTAAATATGGTGTTTCTGACTTGCAATGATACCAAATCTATTGACCCACAGGGGGGCAGATCAGTATCCTGTGCAGCGATCACACTACCAGCTTCAGCTGGGTCAGGGTGGACGCCAGAGAGGGTTGAAGGAATGTTGCGCTATTTGACCAGGTTGCTGGTGACTGAGGCATCAGCGAAATCTTCGGAAGACATGACAAAGTGCCCAGGCAGACGCCGAGGGGTCGTACCAGTGGTTGCCACACTGGTATGCGCATTGTCTCTGGGTGCATGTGCGGCGTCGCGACCGGTTACCAGCACATTGGATGCCGAACGCCTGAACCTGCCGCCGGGTGCAGAAGCGCCACCAAGCGCACTGGCGATGAGCCGCGGCCTCTCACTTCCCGAAGGTGTTCTCCAGACCGTACGTCCCGATGGCTTTGACCCAACGCCGACCGACAGAAGAGATCAGAATCTGCTGCCCGGTGTCTACGTCGCAGATGATCAATATGATGACACCTACATGGTTGATCGTCGGCAGGATCCGATCCTGGACGCCGCCATGGCAGAACTTGCAAACGCGGAGCCCCTGCCTGAGGAACCGCCGATTGAACTCAGAATCCCCGTTGAGGCGCCGGTCAGCCTTTATGCGGCCACGGTACCCATTGAGAACGATGTCGCCGCGTTGCCGGCAGAAGCAGGTACTTTTGGCATCCACATAACCTCCTACCGGGAGAGCGATAGCATCAGGCCAGGGCTAGCCCATATTCTGTCCAGATACGGCAGAGAACTTGAAGGGTTGCGCGCCCTGATCAATCTTGAGGATGTCATCGGCAAAGGTCTGTTCTACAGGCTGAAATTCGGCCCATTTGGATCTTATGAAGCGGCGCTCGCGAGATGCGATCGCATCAAGATGCAAGGTGAATACTGTAACGTTGTAAGTTTCAATGGACAGCCACTGTAGTCAACGTCTGCAGAATGAGCTATTGAGCCGCGGTCTCGACTGTCTCTCCGTATGGCTTTGCACCATCCGCCGCCACTGACCTTTCGGCCTGATCGTGTGCGACCAAAGTCATGCCGACATCTGGCGCCGGCGGGGCTAACTGTATTGCATTTATAGTCTGCGAAGGATTGGTTGGCTCGGCGATGATGGAACTTCCATCATCATTGGTTCCTTCCCGCCGAAACAGGGTTACCAATGTTTTGCCAATGATCTGCACATCGAGCCAGAAGCTCATTTCACTCACGTATTGCTTGTCCAGCTGAAAGCGTGTCTCCCATGAGACGGAATTTCGGCCGCTCACCTGCGCGAGGCCGGTCAGGCCCGGGCGAACATTGTGTCTTCTCAAATCATCGTCGCTCAAGAAAGCTCGGTAGCTCTCCGGCAGCGGTCGCGGTCCGACCAGGCTCATCCGGCCACCCAAAATTTGAAAAAACTGAGGAAGTTCATCAAAGCTGTGCCGCCGCAGGATGCGCCCAAGCCTGGTCACCCGCTCATTGTCGTCCAGAAGGGCTCCCCTCGAGTCGACTGCCGTGGACATCGTCCTGAACTTGACCATTCGGAACGGCAGGTTTTGATATCCCATTCGGGTCTGAAAAAAGAGTATAGGCCAGCCTAGGCGCCAAAGAACGACTCCGCCTATCAGAATCAGGAGAGGCGACAGGAGAAGAATTGCGAGCAGAGTCAATGCAACGTCGAAGCAGCGTTTGAAAAACTTCGCGTAGTAACTGTCGTGCTCTCTGGGAATGTCCGTCACCTTTTTGTTCTTGGCGCTTCAGGCACCATCCATATCGCTTTTTCGGTGTTCATGGAACTCTGCAATTTCAGATGGTGGTTGAAAGACTTGGAGCAATTCACGGCGATCAGGCACTATTGGACGGCGACTTGACTGAGGGATGTGAGCGCCCAGCCCACGAGTTCCTCAACAACCTGCCCCGAGGCGCGATTGAAGGCTGAGATGATGGCGTCAAGATCGCGCGAAGATATGTTTTCCCCGGCCGAAAAGGTCCGCTCGAAGGCCTGGAATCGATCACCGGCGGCAAACAGTTCCCCCTTCAACGTCACGACGATACGTGCTCGGCCTGGATCCACGAACACAACATGGAACTCGCGCAGCTCCGTTTGCAGACGGAAACCATCGCCGGAAACTGATCCGGTGGTGGTAAGGCCGGACAGTCGTCCGGTGGCCTCGAAGGTGTCGCTCATCAATTGATGGATGAGTTGCGCCGGTCTGCTTTCCCAGCTGGCCGTTGAAGCAAATGAAATTTCCGTCGGTGAAACCATAACGACCACGCGCATGCCGTCAATTGCGCCGGTTGCGATTGGTTCATCAACAAGCAGAGAATGTCCCACATCAGGTCCGCCGGAAACCTCAATGTTCGGGTGCAACGTGAAGAGGCGCGTTTCGGTCTGAAAGGCTTCAAGGTCAATAAGCGATCCACAACCAGCAAGAAGTGTGGCCGCCATCAAAAGCGCCATCCCCCGGGGAGCATTAATTCTCATCAATCAAGCTCCACAGTTGGTGTATCGCCGCTGAAGACGAAATCAATCGGCGAGCGTTCAAAGCGTTCCGCAATTCTGTTCAACGTTGCTGACACGCGCCTTGCGTCGCTGACAAAATCGGAAAGTTCCGGCAGTGCCGTTGATGTAAAGCCCGTAATATCTGAACCCGCCTTTTCGACTGCATCGTCCAGCTTGGTCAGCGTCTCACTCAGCTGGGTCTTCAGAGCGGGCAAATCATCCTTGAGAAAGCCATCCGCGCTGGTGGCAACTTTTTCGATGGCATCTGCCGCCTCTTCCACATCAGTGAGAGCAGCAGACAGCTCGGCCATCAACGGCTGAACGGCTTTGGCGGGCTCTTCGAGTGAAGCTGTGATTGTCTCCACCTTCTCAAGAATATTGGCGACGCGCGCCAGGTTTTCGTCGTTCAACATGCGATTAATCCGCTCGAGAACGCTGATACCTCCAGTGATCACATCCGGCGCGCCAGAGAACAGCTGATCGAACTTCGACTGCGCTGAGCGAATAACCGGATAGTCCTGGCCTTCAACAATCTCCAGCGGTTCTTCGCCCGGATCACTGTTGACGAGCTGCACGTAGACAACGCCTGTCAGGCCCTGCAGCTCAAGCGTTGCAACTGTATCTCTGAAAATGGGTGCCTCAGGCACAACTTCGATAGTTACACGTATCCGACTGGCATTATCTGGATCAAAGCGGATGGCGCTGACCTGGCCGACAAACACGCCACTGAAACGCACCGTGCCGCCGACGCTGAGACCGGCAACGCTGTCTAGAAAGTAGATGTCATAGGTCTCAGCATCATCTGTCATGCTGAAGCCACCAAACCAGATCGTGAAAATCGCACCCGCGCTCAACATTACTGTCGAGAAAAGGCCGATCAGAAAATATCGCGCTTCAGTTTCCAATTCATACAATCCAAAGTGTCATGTTCTGTAACGTACTTAGTTTCTTCTCATTTTTTCTTTAGCTTTGCTGTCGTGAGCGTGGCCCATGAAAATATTCAACGATCCAGGGATCCTCCTGGGCCAGCATATCATCGAGAGAGCCGATCACCATAACTCTCTTTTGTCCCAGAACAGCTATCCTGTCGCAGATCGCATAAAGGGTATCAAGATCATGAGTGACAAGGACGACAGTCAATTCAAGAGAGTTGCGAAGCTCAAGAATAAGCTTGTCAAACGCAGCCGCACCGATCGGATCAAGACCCGCAGTCGGCTCATCCAGGAACAGGAGCTTTGGATCAAGAGCGAGCGCACGGGCCAGGCCGGCGCGCTTCTTCATGCCGCCGGAAAGTTCAGATGGGTACTTGTCGCGTGCATCCTGATCAAGTCCGACCATGGAGATTTTGACATCTGCAATTGCAGCCATCAGCTCCGCTGGCAGAGACAGATGCGTCCGTAGCGGCGCCTCAATGTTTTCAGCCACTGTCAGCGAACTGAAAAGCGCGCCCTGCTGAAAGAGAATTCCCCAATTCCTCGAGAGCGCGTGGCGTTCGTCTGCCGTAAGTGACAATGCATCCTCACCAAGAATTTCGATTGTTCCCTGCCTTGGCACGTGAAGGCCCATGATGGTCCTCAGGAGAACGGATTTCCCGGTCCCTGACCCCCCGACAATGCCGAGGATTTCGCCAGGCCTGACTTCAATGTCCAGATTGTCGAGAATCACGACGTCGTCGAACCCGACCTGCAGCCCTTTGACGCTGATGATGGGTTCATCCGCCATGATCAGATGTCCAGAACCGCAAACACGATGGAGAAGAGGGCATCAAGCACGATGATCATAAAGATGCTTTCGACCACGGACTTCGTGGTTCGGTAGCCCACTGATTCTGCGCCGCCTTCAACCTGCAATCCTTCGTAGCAGCCGGCCAGTGAGATAACGAGCGCGAAAGCAGGCGCCTTCATGATGCCGACGGCAAAATTGGAAAATAACAGCCCTTCAGTCAGCCTCTGCATGAAGACCTGCAGGGAGATACCGGACTCCCAGTAAGTCATAAAAGCGCCACCGAGGAGCCCCATGATATCTGCGTAAAAGCCAAGTAAGGGCAGCATGAAAAGAAGAGCCAGCACGCGTGGCACGACAAGCCGATCAATTGGATCGAGGCCCAGAGTCCGCATGGCATCAATTTCTTCGTGGAGCTTCATCGAACCGATCTGTGCGGTAAAAGCACTGCCCGAGCGCCCCGCGACGACGATCGATGTCAACAGAATGGCAAGTTCACGCAGCACGCTGACACCCACAAGCTCGACGACAAACACTTCCGCACCGAACAGGCGCAGCTGCAGAATTCCCTGATAGGCAATAACCAGGCCGATCAGGAAAGAAATCAGGCCGACGATAGGCAACGCCCTGAAACCAACTGCTTCCATGTGATGAAAGAGCGGTGCAATCGCGAGACGGCTCGGATTGAGAAGGCTTCGAAACAGGGCCGAAATAACAACGCCAAGGAAGGAGAGACCGCGATGGCAGCCTATGAAGAATTCTTCGACAGAAATGCCGATCGACACAAACGAGTTGATCGGCTTTGCGGGTGCCCGCTCGGTTTCCAGCGAGACGTCATGCTGTTGTGCAAGGCTGATCAGCGCAGCATGGTTTTCGTTCCCGCCGACCAGCACTACGTTGGCGCCGCGCTCGCGTAAGTGCCGCATGGTCCTGTGTAAAAGCCATGCTCCCGTCGTATCCAAAAGCCCAAGTTCGCCCAGATCGACGGTTACAGCTTCAGCTTCACCAAATTCTGTCAGCTCAAGCCGGTCGAAAATGCCGGCAGCGTGATCAACCGTCCAGTCCCCTTTGGGAGCGAGGCGAAGGCCTCCTTCAACCCGGGTCACTTCCAGGGGTTCACGTTGCTTTGAATTCAAGTCAGCCATAGGTCAGTTCAACATATCGAAAGTTTTCAATACAAAGACATAATGTTCAGCGACTTCCTTCAATTGGTCAAACCGGCCGGAAGCACCACCATGCCCTGCTGCCATATTGGTCTTCAGAACCACAAGATTGTCGTCTGTTTTCACTTCCCGCAGTCTCGCAACGAACTTGGCCGGCTCCCAATACGTCACGCGTGGGTCAGATATTCCTGCGGTGGCGAACACATTCGGATAGTCCTTTGCCGCCAGATTTTCGTAGGGCGAATACGAAAGGATATAGTCAAAGGCCGCCTTATCAGCTGCCGGATTTCCCCATTCGGGAAATTCGATCGGCGTCAACGGCAGGCTGTCATCCAGCATTGTGTTCATCACATCAACGAAAGGAACGTCGGCAATTACGGTGCGGAACAGATCTGGTCGCATGTTCATGACGGCACCAACCAGCATGCCACCGGCGCTGCCACCGTGAATAGCTATGTTTCCGGCTGTTGTGTAACCCTCACAAATCAGCATCTCAGCCGCAGCAATGAAGTCTGTGAAGGTGTTTTTCTTCTTCTGAAGCTTGCCATCTTCATACCAGTGATAGCCCAGTTCGTCACCGCCGCGGATATGGGCAATTGCAAAAGCGAAACCGCGATCGACCAGACTGAACCGTGTTGACCGGAAACCCGGATCCATACCAAGTCCATAGGAACCATAGCCATAGAGGAACAGGGGGGCCTTCCCATCCAGCACCATTTCCCGGCGCTGCAAAACAGAGACGGGTATCACTGTTCCATCTGCCGCCGGCGCCATCAGCCGGCGTACAACGTAATCAGACACAATATGGCCGGAAGGAATCTCGTCCACTTTCAGTGTGTCCGTGCGTCGATCAGAAACCTGGTACGAAAGCACAGAGGGTGGCGTCACCATGGAATTGTAATAGAGCCTGATCGATTCTGTGGCAAATTCCGGATTTTGGCCCAAGCCTGCCGAATAGGCCTCTTCCGGGAATTCAATCCGGTGGCCTTCAAGGTCGTAGTCAAGAATATGGATTTCTTCCAGACCGCCCCTACGCTCAGAAAGGACCATGAAGCCCGCAAAACAATCGACCCCAGTCAGATAGACATCATCACTGCCCCCAATCACTTCCTGCCAGTTTTCTGCGCCGCAGTGATCAGGACTTGCACGCACCAGCCTGAAGTTCCTGTGCGTGTCATTGGTACGAATGTAAAATTCGCCGTCTGAGTGATCAACACTGTATTCACGATTGGCAATCCGTGGCTCAATCATTTTCAGCGGATCCAGCACCGCATCAGACTTGAGGAATTGAACTTCACTCGTTACATGATCTCCACTGTTGATGAAGATGTATTTCTTGCTTCTCGTCTTGCCAATGCCAACGAAAAAGCTCGGATCGTTTTCTTCATAGAGAACGACATCTTCTTGCCGGGCATTGACGGCGTGAGCCAGTACCCGGAACGGACGTAGATTTTCGTTCAGTTCTATATAAAGAAGATGTTTGCCGTCTGCTGACCAGACCATAGTTCCGTAGGTGCCGCCAATCTCGGTTCCGATCAATTCGCCAGTCTCGAGATTTTTCACGCGTATGACATAGCGTTCGGAACCGTCTGTATCTTCCGACCAGGCAAGGAGCGTTCCATCGGGCGAAACCTCGAAACTGCGCACTCTGTAATAGCTGTGACCGGTTGCCCGTTCCTCTTCATCGAGAAAGCATGTGCCTTCTGCATCTGGCTGCTGAGCAGGCTTTCGGTACCATCGCCGGTATTGCGCGCCCTTTTCGAACTCCCACCAATAGAGGTGCGCGCCCTCCTTCACCGGCACCGAGGCATCATCTTCTTTGACGCGGCCCTTCAGCTCTTCAAACATGGCATCAAGCATCTGCCGGTGGGGCTCAAGAATGCCATCGCAATATCTGTTCTCCGCCGCCAGATAGGCAAGTATCTTCTTGTCAGTTACTTCTGGATATCCAGCATCGCGAAGCCAGGCATAGTCGTCCACAAGCTCGACCCCATGCACGGTTCGCCGGGACGGCTTCTTCATCGCAGCAGGTGGCAGGTTCTTCGCCATTTACTCATCTCCAGGAACAGTGAAACGGGGGCTATTGTTGGGGATCAACAACGGCAGTTCCAAGCTTGGTTCCGCTCTCCACGTGTTCATGGGCGGCGGCAGTCTCGGCCAGCGAAAAGACCTGGCTCACGTTGTGAATGGCGTTGCCCTCCGTGATCCATTCTGTAATCTCACGCTGTGCCAGCCGACGCGCCTCTATGGGGCAACTGTTCAGGATCATGCCGCGCAGCGCCACGTTCTTTCCCATCAGCAAACCAAACGGAACTTTCGGCACCGGATTTCCGCGCGTTGCATATCCGATCAGCTCACTGTTGTTGTTGAGGACTCTCAGGCTGACTTCGATGTTGGCACCGAGGTCAACGTCCACAATCCTGTCAATGCCGTCACCACCGGTGAATTCCTCAATCTCGCCAGCGACATCGCCTGTCTTGTAATTCACACAAAAGTCAGCGCCCCCGGCCTTGGCGATTGCTGCCTTCTCGTCAGAACTGACGGTGGCAACAACACGCGCACCCTTCCACTTGGCCAGCTGCACTGCATAGTGCCCAACCGCCCCCGCACCACCTGTGACCAACACAGTCTTGCCCTCAACCGGTCCGTCGGCGAACAGGCATCGATGCGCCGTCATACACGGGATGCCAAGGGTCGCGCCCTCGAAGAAACTTGCATTGCCCGGCAGCGGTGCAACTCGATCTGCCTCCAGAGATATGTACTCTGCAGCCGTGCCGAAGGCGCGCCCCTGCCGCTGGCCATTGTAAAGCCATATCCGTTCGCCGATCCGTTCTTCCGAGATGCCTTCCCCGACACGATCTATGATGCCGGCGCCGTCGCTATTGGCGATGACGCGCGCGTAGACCATGGGCTCGCCCTGGCCCCCTCGGCCGCCAACATCTGAGGGATTAACCCCAGATCCAAGCACCTGCACCCGCACCTCGCCGGGCTTTGGTTCCGGATCAGGCATCTCACCTGTCTCAATGACGTCCCCGGCTGGTCCCCGCCGTTCGTACCAGGCTGCACGCATGTCGCCTCTTCTCCTTCACACTCGGTTTCCGTGAGCGGCACTATGGCATGCTCGTGCTGTTTCCGTCACCCGATCAGGGCCCTTGAAATGAGCTTGACTCAATGCCCGATGGCTGATCAATCTCATCTCAACAGAGGCCTGATCATGGAATCAGAGCCAAGAGAAAAAGAATCCTGGAGGGAGATATCATGAGCCTGCAAGGCAAGACGCTGTTCATTACGGGCGCATCACGGGGCATCGGCCTGGCAGTGGCTCTAAGAGCCGCAGGCGACGGTGCCAACATCGCTATCGCCGCCAAAACAGCCGAACCGCATCCGAAACTGCCCGGCACGATCTATACAGCGGCAGAAGAAATTGAGGCGGCCGGCGGCAAGGCATTGCCGCTCATCTGTGACATCCGTTTTGATGACCAGGTTGAAGCAGCTGTCGCTAAAACCGTCGAAACTTTTGGCGGCATCGACATTTGCGTCAACAACGCAAGCGCCATCAGCCCGACAAAGGTTCTGGACACGGATATGAAGCGCTTTGATCTCATGCATCAGATCAACACCCGCGGCACATTTTTGGTCTCGAAGACCTGCCTGCCCCATCTGCTGAAAGCGGAAAATCCACACATTGTGAATATGGGTCCACCGATAGATCTGACGCCCACGCGCTGGGCCAACAATCTTGCCTATTGGATGGCCAAGAACGGCATGAGCCTCTGCGTTCTCGGTATGAGTGAAGAGTTTCGCGAAGAAGGTGTTGCAGTCAACGGCATGTGGCCCCGCGGGCTGGTGGCAACTGCAGCTGTCAACAATGTTCTTGGCGGCATCGACGCCATGAAACGTTCACGGAAACCGGAAATGATCGCTGAAGCGACTTACATTCTGATAAACAAGCCTTCCCGCGAGTTTACCGGTCGCATCTGGATAGATGAGGAGCTTTTGAAGGAGGAAGGCGTCACAGACTTTGACCAGTGGATGATCAAAGAGGCAGACCTTGACGAGCATGGTCATTACGTTCAGAGCGCAAGGAGCTAGATCATGGCGGATCTGAAAGGCAAAACGCTCTTCATTACCGGAGCATCGCGCGGCATTGGCCTGCAGGTCGCCTTAAGAGCGGCAAGGGACGGCGCCAACATTGCCATCGCCGCAAAGACGGCAGAACCTCACCCCAAGCTGCCCGGCACTATCTACACGGCGGCTGAAGACATTGAGAAGGCTGGCGGAAAGGCGCTCCCCCTGATTTGCGACATTCGCTTTGAAGATCAGGTCGAAGCAGCTGTGGACAAGACAGTTGAGACGTTCGGCGGCATCGACATTTGCGTCAACAACGCAAGCGCCATCAGTCCATCCAAAATCGTTGAGACCGATATGAAGCGCTATGATCTCATGCACCAGATCAACACCCGCGGCACCTTCTTAGTTACAAAATTGTGTTTGCCACATCTGTTGAAAGGCGACAACCCGCATATTCTTAATATGGGCCCGCCCTTAAACATGGATCCCAAGCGTTGGGCCGGAAGGTTGGCTTACCTGATGGCCAAGAGCGGCATGAGCATGCTGGTGATTGGTCAGGCAGGCGAATTTCGTGACCAGGGCATCGCTGTGAACGGCCTGTGGCCGATGGGCGGCGTCGCAACTGCGGCGATTAACAATGTGCTTGGCGGCGTGGAAGCAATGAAACGCACCAAGAAACCGGAAATGATCGCTGAAGCCGCATACATCATACTTACCAAGAAAGCGCCCGACTTCTCTGGCAAAATCTGGATCGACAAGGATGTGCTGGAAATGGAAGGGATCACGGATCTCTCACCCTATGAGATAGATCCCGACAAGGATCTAGATGAAAACGGCCACTACATTCAGGCGGCATGAACGAAAGAAATGAAAGCAGACATATGTCAGACTTAAAGGGCAAGACCCTATTCATCTCAGGCGCCTCACGCGGTATTGGCCTTGCTATTGGCCTGAGAGCGGCCAGAGACGGCGCCAACATTGCAATCGCCGCAAAAACTGCGGAACCTCATCCAAAATTGCCTGGCACAATCTACACTGCCGCAGAGGAGATCGAAGCCGCTGGTGGCAAGGCCTTACCTCTCATTTGTGATATCCGTTTTGAAGATCAGGTCGAAGCGGCAGTTGAAAAAACTGTCGAGACCTTTGGTGGCATTGACATCTGCATCAACAACGCCAGCGCCATCAGCCTGACTCCGACCGCGGCAACGGACATGAAACGCTTTGACCTGATGCATCAGATCAATGCTCGTGGAACCTTCCTCGTCTCAAAGACATGCATTCCCTATCTGGCCAAGGCGGAAAACCCGCATATCCTGACTATGTCGCCACCACTGAACATAGAGGAGAAGTGGTTTGCACCGCATGTGGCTTATACGATGGCAAAATTCGGCATGAGCCTATGCACGTTGGCGATGTCAGAAGAGCTCGCCGCTGAAGGCATTGCAGCGAATTCACTGTGGCCAAGAACGGCGATCGCCACAGCGGCAATCCGAAATGTGCTGGGTGGTGATGAGGGGATCAAGCGTTCCCGCAAGACTGACATCATGGCAGATGCGGCTTATTACATCCTGACGCAGCCATCGCGGGAATTCACAGGGAATTTCTGTGTTGATGATGAGACTGTGAAACTGGCAGGCGTTACTGATCTGAGCGTCTACAACATGGACCCCGATGTCGAGCCTGCACCTGACTTCTTCGTCGACCCGGTCTGAAGAATGCCTTAGCTCTCTTTGGAGTCTTCGTCGCCTTCCGCGTCAGCCTCTGGCGCGTCAGCCTCTGGCTCAGTTGTGTCAGCCGCCTTCGCTGCGACCTTCTTTGACGCGGTTTTGGATGCAGTGCGTCGCCGTTGCGTGCGCGGCTTGGCTTCCTCAATTTCGGGCCAGGGCGAGAACGGAAATGGCCTCTCGTCTGAATGGTAGGTGAAGAAGTCGACAAGCTGGTGCATGTATTTTGACAATCCGCTGCCAAATTCCTTGAGCCTTGGATTCGGTTCACCTGTGAAAATCGTGCTCAGGAACTGAATCAGCGTGACCACGGCGATCACCAGTTCGGCAGCATTGAAGATGATCCAGAACAGAATGATGTACAGCAGGCGCACCCAATTGTTGGCGGACCGAAGGTTCTCAGAAACCGCGCTCGAGTCAAAATCTTCTGGTGTCTCAGCCATTTCCCTGTTCCTGTTGTCGTCGCAGGCGCCACTGTTGAAGTGATGCGCACTGCTTAGATATGTGATCAAGTGAGCAATACAATAGGGTTCATCATATAACAGAAAACTGTCGCAATATGGGCTTTTCCACGTTTGTCCTCGAGGCATCCATGACAAATTTGTCGTTTGTTGGCAATCGCCCTGCATTTGTTCTTCTGGCAATCCTTCTCCTGACTGCATGCGGAGATCAGACGCCGGGCGAGACAGTTTCCATCAGTTCTCTCTCAACGCCGCGCGCAAGCATGGTCAGCGGCGGCGATGTGCTGATCGGTGTGCGAGGTGTAAGCGACGGCAATTTTCGCGTCCGGCTTGGCGATCAAGACGTAAGCCGAGCCTTCTCTCCGTCCGTCGGAGAACCTGAGATGCTTGTTGGCCTGGTTTCGGGCCTTGCTGATGGCCTGAACGAAATCACCCTTTCGAACGGCGACGGCAGCTATGACTTTGCCATGACCCAGGTCGTCAACTTTCCCATTGAAGGGCCTATTGTTTCGGGACCGCACGAGATGCCATTTTATTGTGAAACAAGGTCGTTTCAGCCAGGTGCGGGTCTCGATCCCCTCGACCTTGGACCGCCGCTTGATGAAAACTGCACGATCGAGCGGCAGGTTCACTATTTCTACAAGGACAGACAGAGCCGGTTCAAGCCCTACCCCGGGAAGAGGCCCGCAGATGTTGCCTACCTCAGCATCAACAATCGTATGCTGCCCTATATTGTCCGCATGGAAATCGGCACGATCAATCGAGCCATTTATCAAACGGCAATCATTCACGATCCGGAAACAGAGGAACCCACTGCGCACCAGAGCTCGCTTGGCTGGAATGGCCGTCTGATCTACAAATTTGGTGGCGGCTGCCGCCGCGGCTGGTATCGGCAGGGCGGTCGCACCGGCGGCGTGCTTGAGGACAAAATGCTGTCTCGCGGCTACGCAATGGCAAGTGCAACGCTGAATGTCTTCGGCAACAACTGCAACGACTTGCTGGCCGCCGAAACCATGATGATGGTGAAGGAGCGCTTCATCGAGAATTACGGCCTGCCCCACCACACCATTGGTTGGGGATGCTCTGGCGGATCCTATCAAAGCCTTCAGATCGGTGACAACTATCCCGGCCTGATGGACGGTATCGTTTTTGGTTGCACCTTCACCGATGTCTGGACCTCAAATGTTCATCTGCTCACAGACACACGGCTCCTGAAACGATACTTCGACGCGGCAAATGAAGATGGCGCCATCACATGGAGTGACCGGCAAATACTTGCCGTTACAGGGTACGGCACGATTGCAAATCTGAAAGTTATGAACAATGGTGCTGCCCGCATTGATCCGATTGCGCGCGCCGATCGGCGGTCGGGCGAGTTCGGCGATGCTGTCGCTGAAACCGCCAGATATGATCCCGAAATTAATCCTGGCGGCGCTCGCGCGACGGTCCATGACCACACAGTCAATGTATACGGTCGCGACCCGAAGACAGGCTTTGCCCGCAGGCCGCTTGACAACCGCGGCATTCAGTATGGCCTTCAGGCATTGAATGATGGATTAATTACGATGGATCAGTTTCTTGATCTGAACGAAAAGGTCGGCGGCTTCGATGAAAATGCAGACTTCGTTGCATCTCGCATGACGCATGACCCCATGGCAACCAACATGGCATACGCGTCCGGCCGCGTTTTAAACGGCGGTGGCGGTCTCGCATCCCTGCCAATGATCGACTACAGGGGTTACGCCGACTTGCGACCTACGGGTGACATTCATGTAAAATTTCACAGCTTCGCTCTGGAAGCCCGGCTCATCCGCGCAAACGGACATCGCGACAATCTGGTTATGCTGCTGGAAGATGGAATTTGCGATGGCTGCTCACTGTTCAGTCTTGAGAGCCCGGTTCTCGAAGCGGCTCTTGATGACATGGAAAACTGGTTGAACGCTATCGCTGCCGATGATGTGACCCTGATGCGAGATGAGAAGACGGTCACCAACAAGCCTGAAGCGCTGGGCGATGCCTGCTGGGACAACAGCCTGACGCCTCCACTGAAGATTGAAGAGCGGATTCAGTTCAAAGCAGGCGCCTGCGAAGCGATTTATCCGACGTTCACGTCACCCCGGCTGGTCGCCGGCGGCCCTATTACCAACGGCATCATCGCCTGCCAGCGCAAACCGGTCGACGCATCGGACTACATGGAAGCATCTGCCGACGACCTTGCAGCGGTCATGGCGGTATTCCCCGATGGTGTCTGTGATTGGAGCAAACCGGGAGACCAGCAGGTTCCGCTGCAAGGCACTTTTCTCTCGTTCGGACCCTCGGCACCCAGCTTTTAGCTTGCTTCAAGCCCGGCGGCTGTTGTCTAACCAGCGAATATGAATGTAAGCGTAGAAGAAGAGCTCGAGGCAAGCACGGCTCGCAAGCTGGTCGGGCCACCGACCATCGTGCTGGTCCTGCTGACCATGGTGGGCCCTTTCAGCTTTAATATATTCGTCCCCTCCACGCCCAGTATTGCGGCTGAACTGGACACTTCGCTCGTCTATGCACAATGGACACTGACAGCCTATTTGATCGGCATGGCGGCGGGTCAGCTGATATATGGGCCGACGTCTGATCGCTGGGGCAGGCGTCCGGTGATGTTCATAAGCCTTGTCGGTTATTTCCTGGCCAGCATTCTGGTCGCCATCAGTCCGTCGATAGAATCTCTGATCCTCGCCCGTGGCATTCAGGCCCTTTGCGGGTGCAGCACAATGGTGCTCACACGCGCCATCGTCATGGACGTCTATGGCCAGGATAGAGCCGCAAGCGCGCTCGCCTACATTACCATGGCCATGGCAGCAGCCCCTGCCCTGGCGCCCGCGATTGGTGGATTGATGGATCAGTATTTCAGCTGGCGCATGAGCGGCTGGCTGCTGGTCGGCTGGGGGATGGCAGTTCTGCTCCTTGCGCGCATGTTTCTTGTCGAAACCAACATGAACCGCATTCCCAGAATTCATGTGATCGCACTTCTGGAGATCTATCGGCACCTTTTGAGATCGCGTGTGTTTCTCACGTATACGTTTTTCAATGTCTTCATGGTCGGATCTTTTTTCACGTTCGTCGGCGGCACGCCGTATGTGGTCGTCAACATCATGGGCGGCACGCCAACCGATTACGGCTTCTATTTTGTCCTGGTGTCCGTTGGCTTCATGTGCGGAAGCTTTGTTGCCGGGAGGTTTTCGAACCGGCTGGGCAGAGACCGCATGATCTTCCTTGGCAGTTTAGTCGCCTTGGCGGGTTCGCTTGCTACATTTGTAACGACTATGGTCATGCCGCTCACCTTGCCCGGCCTTTTCGTTCCGATCATGGTCGTCTCCGCAGGCAATGGCATTGCACAGCCCAATGCCCTGGCAGCAGCTGTGGGCGCAAATCCCGAACTTGCCGGCAGCGCTTCGGGTCTTTTGGGATTCATCCAGACCGGCATTGCCGGCATCTTTATGCTGCTCATTGCGGCCCTGCTTGACGGCGCGGAGACTCATCTGGCTCTTCTGCTGATGATCCTCGCCACCATTGTGGCAGCTTTCCTGTGTTTTCTTTACTCTCTCAGGATATCCTCCACGTAAGCGTAGGGAGCTGAAATGGGCATCCGGGCAGCAACGATTGATGATCTCGCAGGTATCACAGATATCTACAATTACTACGTCCGGGAAACAGCCATTACATTCGACCTTGAGCCTTTCGCATTCGCGGAACGCGAGCCCTGGTTTGCCCAGTTCTCCAATGAAGGGCGTCATCGCATCATTGTTCTGGAAGATGACGGTGTCATTCAGGGATACGCAAGTTCAGGTCGTTTCCGGACGAAAGATGCCTATTTGACCAGCGTGGAGACCTCCGTCTATCTCCGTCCAGAACAGACGTCAAAGGGGCTCGGTACGGATCTTTACAGGGCACTGTTCAGACTGATCGAGGACGAAGACATTCACCGTGCATATGGCGGCATTACACTGCCGAACGATGCATCAGTTGCGCTTCACAGAAAATTCGGATTCAAAGAATCTGGTGTAACGCGTGAAGTCGGTCGAAAGTTCGATCGCTACTGGGATGTTGCATGGCTTGAGAAAGAACTATAGGCGCCGCAAAAAGCTCTCAGGATCATTCAGAAATGCCCTCGTAATCGAGACATGCTCCACGTCGTCATAGGCGATCTCTCTGATCTCGCCGTCCGCGAACTCATAGATCTGGGCGTCAGGAAAAGCCATCAGAATGGGTGAATGTGTGGCGATAATGAACTGTGCTCCCTCTTCCACACGATCCTTCATCAATGCCAGCAATGAAAGCTGCCGAATGGGAGACAGCGGCGTCTCAGGCTCGTCAAGCAGATAGAGCCCGTTTGCTCGCACCCGTTGATCGAAAATGTTCAGGAAGTTCTCACCATGGGACATGGCATCGGGATTTTCACCATATTTTTCGCTCAAAGCAGCCTTTTGACCGCGCGCCATGCCCGTCGTCAAAATCTTCGCATAGCCGTCGAAGCGCTCCTCGTATTCTTTTTCCAGGTCCTCGAACTCCTGCTGATCGCGCATGACTTTGCGAGTGAATCCGAAACTGTCCTCGGCACGAAAGAAAAGTGTCAGCCGGGCCTTTGCGGATCGTGAAAAGCGAATAGCCTGACCCAAATCGCGCGCCGGCCCCATCAAAGGGTCTTCAGCAACCGAAAGCCCGGCTACGGCCACAGCATTCATACCCGCCGCGATGCCTTCAAGTAATGTGGATTTGCCGCTGCCATTTTCGCCAACGAGGAAAGTGACAGGGGATCGAAGTTCAAGGGTCCCCATGTTCCGGACAACCGCCAGGCTGAAGGGAAATCCCTCTCCCGCACTGGCAGGGTCTTTGAGCCGCAGAGATTTCAAAAAAACAGCCACCCCGCTCCTTTCCGTTCAGGAGATGCCAAGCGTTTCCTTCGCGTAGTTCTGCACAGTTTTGTAATCTGCTTTGCCGTTAACCGCCCTTAGAGCAACGCCGGTCTCGATGATTCGCTTCGGTGACTTATAGGGTGCAAGGCTTGTCTTCACGAGCTCTATCAGCTCACCTTCGTTTAGCTCCTGGCCATCTTCCATCTGAACCACACCAGTTACAGCCTGTCCCCACTTCTCATCAGGCACACCAACGACGAGCGCATCGCTGACCGCGGGATGTGTTTTCAGAACTTCTTCAATTTCCTCCGGATAGATTTTCTCGCCACCGGAATTGATGCTGACACTGCCGCGACCGAGAAGCGTCAGCGTGCCATCCACTTCGACCGTGCAATAGTCTCCCGGCATGGACCATCGCTCGCCATTGATCATCGGGAAGGTCTCGTCGGTCTTTTTCTGATCCTTGTAATAGCCAATCGGCACCCGCCCTCGAAGCGCAATGAAGCCCACTTCGCCCGAGCCGGGCTCGACTTCCTTATGGTCTTCTGTGAAGACTTTGCAATTCTCGCCAATCGTGAATTTCGCGGTCTCCGGTTTTGAATCCGCCGTTGTCACCGAGCTGCCAAAGCCCATGCCTTCCGAAGAACCGAAACTGTCCATCAGCATCATGCCCGCGTGGTGCTTCAAAAGGCCGTCCTTCACTTCCTGGCTCCACATGACGCCGGAGGAAATTATTGCCATCAGGCTTGAAAGATCCCAGGTTGCCGGATTGTCCTCAAGCGCTTGCAGCATGGGCTTGGCGAAGGCATCGCCGACAATCGCCATACCGCTGATTTTATGTTTTTCGACCGCTTCCCAGGTTCTCTGGGCGTCAAACTTCGCGCCGCTCATGGTGATCACAGTGCCGCCCTGCACCATGGCTCCCATGCCCATCAGAAGGCCCGTGCCATGCATTTGAGGGCAACAGGGCATCATCCGCGTCGGCATCATGGTGGCAACACTGCCAAGTCGTTCGGCGTATTCGGCAACATCCTGGGGCGCGTCAGGCTGGGCGGCAATTCCGAGGATATCCGCGTGCCGCCACATGACGCCCTTCGGCATCCCCGTAGTGCCGCCGGTATAGAGAAACAGAAGATCGTCCTCTGATCGTTCGATGCCCAGGGGGAGACCGTCGCCCTCATCAGCCAGGCTCTCATACGGTGTGGAAAAGTCGTTGGTTTGCGAAAAACCGTCATTCACTTCGAGCCACAATACGACATCGGGCAGACGCGGCTTGAGACGCTCAACGTTTTCAGCGAATTCACGGTGATAGACAACGATTTTGCAATCCGAATTGTCAAAAATGTACCAGAGCTCATCGTCAATGTAGCGGAAGTTGACGTTCACATGCGTCAGGCGCGCCTTGAAGACGGCCCCGAGTGTTTCGGTATATTCCGCCGAATTCCGAAGGTAAAAGCCAACCTTGTCGCCGTATTCAGCATGCTCCAGAAAAGCCCGCGCCAGATTATTTGAACGGCGATCCACCTCACCCCAGCTACGCACCATGTCGTCATGTATGACGGCGTCCCGATCCGCAATCTTCGGTGCAATCGCATCAAGCACATCACCGTAATTCCAAGCCATGTAAGTATCTTTCCCTGTAACAAGAGCGGCAATTTCAGCCTTAATCTGCCGTCGATCGCGCAGATCCACGTTCGCCGCCTATTTTCGGGCGTATAAAGCCAAATACGGCTTTTCGGGTCAATGAAAAGGTTTGAATCAATGGCCAGCAGTTGCTCAAAGCCAATGGAATGTGTATCGGATGGGGGGGCCGCTTCGACCTCTGAGCGTGCCGTCTGACAGAAGTTTGCACAGTGACGGATCATTGCATGCCACGCTCTAAAAGATGTTTGCTGAAAGCTATCGCCCCCCACAAAGCTCTCCCGATCCTGACTGGGCTGTTGCTGGCTGTGATCGGCACTGTTCAGGCTCAGACTGTGGCGCCTCCGGCTGTATTTGCCCCAGCCGCTGACGAAGAGTTGCCGATCGCCCCTGCTGAGGTGTTCATAGAAGGCCCTGGCGACCTCGACCCAATGATCTCGGGCCAACTGGAAGTTTCGGATCTGACGCCAGCCGAAATAGCGACATTTGTATTTCGCCAAAATCCCGTCTTCACGGACAAAGTGATCCGAGGCGAATTACCACCAGTGGAGCAGCGCCTGCCAGCCGAGCCGCTCATTTTGATGCCGCATCAATCACATGGCCGCTATGGCGGCACACTGCGCGGCCTTGTCGTCGCGCCGGAGTCAAGCACATCCGAGGTGCTCTCCTGGCGGCAGGTCAATCTGGTTCGAATTGCTGACGATCTGCAAACTATCCTTCCCAATGTCGCCAAATCGTGGATCTGGAACGGAGAGCATACAGAAATCACGTTCAATCTTCGCCGTGGCCACAAGTGGTCCGATGGCGCGCCCTTTTCAGCTGATGACGTAGTATTCTTTATTGAGGACATCATCAATAATCCTGAAATTCATGGCGTCGTGCCACCACCTTGGAATATTGGCGACGGCCGTGTGGCTGCCGTTGCGCTTGACGATGTGACCGTAAGAATTACATTTCCAGCGCCGTTTTATGGGTTCCTGCACTATATCGCGACCAATGGATCATACTTTTCGGTGTATGCGCCAAGACATTTCCTTGAGCAGTACCACATCGATTACAATCGGAATGCGAACCGTGATGCGCAGCGGCTCGGCTACGCTGACTGGGTGCAACGCTTTCAGATATACTGGAATAAATGGAAGGACTCTGTTGCAACCACTGCGGAAGGGATGAAGGTTCCGACACTGGACAGTCACGTTCTGGCGACAAGGCCGAATACGAGGCGCCGAACCTATGTCGCCAATCCCTATTACTTCAAAGTGGACACCAGAGGCGCTCAGCTGCCCTACATCACGCGGATGGATGAGCGGATGCTGAACAAGGAGCTCTGGCCCCTGACAATCATGAACGGCGAAGTGGATCAGAAGTCCCAGAGCATATTCCTGGTGAATTTCCCGATTTTGAAGGCGGCGGAACGGGCTGGCGACTATCAGGTCAGTCTGCCAAACGGTCAGTCCGGGCCCGTCATGGCATTCAATCAAACCCATGAAGATCCCGGCCTTCGCGCCATTTACAGCGATGTTCGCTTTCGCCAGGCCATGTCCCTGGCGATCAACCGTGACGAGCTGAACGAAATCCTGTTCCTTGGTATGGGTCGGCCACAAGCCGCGGTGCCGATGAATGCATCATTCGTCAGCGAGGCAGATAAATCGTACTTCACGAATTTCGACCCGGATGCGGCCAACGAACTTCTGGACAGCATGGGCCTCTGGGAAGGCCAGGACGGGTTTCGCATCAGGCAAAACGGAGAAGATTTTGTCGTCCTTTGGGAATACTCCCTGCAATCCACGGGATCTGAAGAGTTCCCATTGCTGATCGCAGACTATTGGCGGAATGTCGGTATCAATGTCCTCCTGAAGGAAGTCACGACCCAATACACCCGCGAGCGGGCAAGCGTAAACGCTCTCGACATTGTCATGGAGTGGGACGTCCCCCTGGAAGTTACGTTGATTTCGAGCCCTGAACTCTATGTGCCACCCTACAACGAACTCGGCCCGCTGATGGGAATCCCCTGGCGCGACTGGTTCAATTCATTCGGCCTTTATGGTGAAGAGCCTCCAGCATGGGTTCTGGATCTTTACATGGTCAAGGATGAGTGGCTTACCGTCATGCCTGGCAGTGCGCGTTTTATGGAACTGGGACAGGAACTCGTCCGCATCAATCTGGAAAATCTGCCGATAATTGGCACAGTCGGTGACGTGCCGTTGCCCAATATCGTTTCAAACCGCCTTGGCAATGTACCAGAATTCACGATGAGCCACTTCAATTACGGCTACACCTACCCCTATCGGCCTGATCAGTGGTACTTCAAAGATTAGACGGGCCGAGGCTCTAGGATTAGTACTGCCGGTCCCGTAAACTCCGCCAGATGTTACGCCTGATCTCCTTTCGCGCCATGGGCGCCCTCATGACGCTGTTTGCCGTCTCTATTGTGGCGTTTACGATCATTCAGCTGCCGCCAGGCGACTATGCCGACACCTATGCCAACAAGCGCCAGCAAGGCGGAGC
The DNA here is from genome assembly GCA_965371465.1 of uncultured Alphaproteobacteria bacterium. Taxonomy (GTDB): domain Bacteria; phylum Pseudomonadota; class Alphaproteobacteria; order CBDUYM01; family CBDUYM01; genus CBDUYM01. The sequence goes on along the minus strand of CBDUYM010000008.1, from coordinate 78,301 downwards.
AACGGTAACCCAGGAAGAAATTGCTGCGATTCGCGAAGACCTTGGCCTCAACCGGCCCATGCCACAGCAGTATCTGAGCTGGGTGGGTGGTCTGGTCACCGGCGATCTCGGCTTCTCCTGGGAATACCGGCGCCCGGTCGCTGACGTGATTGGCGAGAGGATCGGGCTTACTTTCGTGCTGGCCTTTGCGACGCTTCTTTTCACCTATGCCATTTCCCTGCCATTGGGCGCCTATGCAGCGATCCGGCAGTATTCCATTGCCGACCATTCAATTGCCGTCCTTGGCTACATTGGCCTTGCGACGCCCAACTTTCTTTTTGCCCTGATCCTCATGTATCTCGGACATAGATGGTTCGGCCAATCGGTTGGCGGCCTCTTTTCACCAGAGTTTGAGGATGCCCCATGGTCGCTCGGCAAACTGCAGGACTTTGCCGTCCACCTCTGGATTCCGGTCATCGTGCTCGGTACGGCAGGTACAGCTTTTCAGCTCAGAACTGTGCGTGCGCTGATGCTCGACGAGCTCGGCAAGCTCTATGTCAAGGCGGCACGGGCCGGCGGCTTGCCGGAGTGGAAGGTCCTGGTGAAATATCCGTTCCGCATGGCCCTTAATCCGGTCGCCAGCACCGCGGGATGGGAGCTTACAAACATCATTTCCGGAGCGCCCATTGTCGGCATCGTCCTGTCATTGCCAAGCACGGGGCCGCTCTTTGTACAGAGCCTGCTTGATCAGGACATGTATCTCGCCGGCGCTCTGATCCTTATATATTCCTGCCTTGTGATCGTCGGCACACTGCTTTCTGATCTCTTGCTGATGTGGCTTGACCCGCGCGTGCGCATGGGGGTGGCCACGGAATGACCGCCCTCCCCGTCGATCTCGATCATTCCGGCAGCCAGAGCTATTTTGCGCTTGTGTGGCGTGGTTTCAGACGCCACCGGCTTGCTCTATTGGGATCAGGCGTTCTCGGCTTCCTCATCCTTGTGTCCTTGGCACCGGAATTCTTTGCGCCCTATGGCGTGCAGGAACGCAGTGTCCGCTACACTCAGGGCCCGCCCACAGGCATTCACTTTTTCGACGCAGAAGGCGCGTTTCATCTGCGCCCCTTCGTCTATGGACGAAGCGCCGGTCGCGACCCGGTCACGTTCGCACGAACCTTTGACACCGATAAAACGACCCGCTGGCCTGTAACCTTCCTGGTCGATGGCGAGGAATACAGACTTTTCGGCCTGTTTGAAGCCAGAACCCACCTCTTCGGGGTCACAGAAGGATCCATTCATCTCTTCGGCACAGACGCTCTCGGCCGCGACGTGTTCTCCCGCACGCTTATGGCAACACAGACGTCTCTGTCGATCGGAGCAATCGCCGTTGTCATGGCGTTCTCTTTCGGCCTTCTGTTTGGCGGAATCGCCGGCTACAAGGGAGGCGCCGCGGACAGTATCATCATGCGTCTCATCGACTTCATCAGGTCTGTCCCAACCTTGCCATTGTGGCTCGGGCTGGCGGCAGCTTTGCCAAGAAATTGGTCAGCCCTTGAAGTCTACTTCGCGATAACCCTGATTTTGGCCGCTGTTGGCTGGACGCATCTGGCGAGACGTGTGCGGGGCAAGCTTCTGTCCCTGAAGGACGAGGATTTCGTGACCTCGGCACGGCTGGCAGGCGCCAAACCACCGCGTATTATTTTCAGGCATATGATGCCTTCATTCCTGAGCTACATAATTGTCGATCTGACTCTTTCGTTCCCCTACATCATCCTGGCTGAAACATCGCTGAGCTTTCTCGGCCTCGGGCTCAGAGAGCCTGTTGTCAGCTGGGGTGTTCTTCTCTATTCAGCGCAAAATATTCGCTCCATTTCAGAAATGCCATGGCTCCTGATCCCGGGCCTTGTCGTCATCATTGCCGTGCTTGCCTTCAACTTCATTGGCGATGGCCTCAGGGACGCTGCCGATCCCTATAACGAAGGCGCTGGCTGATGGCGGATGAAATTCTGGAAATCAGTGAACTGAATGTCGCTGCAAGGTCAGATGCGGGCGATGTAACCATCATTGACGGATTGTCACTGTCAGTGAGGCGCGGGGAAATCCTTGGCCTGGTGGGCGAGAGCGGCTGCGGCAAATCGGTCTCAATGGACGCTGTCATGGGTCTTCTCGGCCCGGGCCTGGAAATCAGATCCGGTCAGATTGTTTTTCACGAAGACATTGACCTTGCCACGCTTCGTCGCAGTGACAAGAAATGGCAGGCCCTGCGTGGCAAACGAATTGGCATGATCTTTCAGGAGCCAATGTCCAGTTTCTCGCCGCTTTACACCATCGGCGACCAGATTTCTGACGTTGTTCGCCATCATCTCGCGACTACGAAGAAAGACACGCGTAATCGAGTCCTGGATTTGCTGGAAACTGTTGGCATGCCAGATCCCCGGTCCGTGATTGACCGTTATCCGTTTGAGCTTTCAGGCGGCCTCCGTCAGCGCGCGATGATTGCGAAAGCACTTGCATGCGGTCCAGAGCTTCTTATTGCCGACGAGCCGACAACGGCACTCGATGTAACCGTGCAAGCTGGCATCCTTGATCTATTGCGCGATCTGGCATCCAACCTTGGGATGGCACTTGTGTTCATCAGCCATGATCTCGCCGTCATCGCCAGTGTTTGTGACCGTATCGCCATCATGTACGCAGGCTCCATCGTGGAAGAAGCAAGTGCTGGCCAGATTTTTGCCGACCCAAAGCATCCTTACACGCAGGCTCTGTTGCGGACCCTTCCACACGAAGGCCCGGCAGGCCAGAGGCTTGAGCCAATTCCTGGTGCCGTGCCTTCACCGGAAGCGCGACCGGCCGGCTGCCCCTTTCACCCGAGATGCAAGTTCTTCCAGGCAGGTTCGTGTGATCAGGTACGTCCCACTCTTGTTGACCAGGGAGATGGACATCAGGTGGCCTGCCCTGTCGTCACAGGCGAGATCGCCTCATGACTTCGCCCGCACTCATCACAGCCAATGCTCTCACGGTCCGCTTTGAAAGCCGCAGGAGCGACCAGACCCTGGCGCTCGACAATGTTTCCATTCAGATCAGTAGAGGCGAGTGCCTCGCCCTGGTCGGTGAAAGCGGATCAGGCAAGACGACCCTTGGCAAAACGCTGCTTGGATTGCAGAAGCCGTCTGAGGGCTCAGTCATCCTGCACATTGATGGATCTGATACGGCGATAACCGCTCTCGGCCCGTCCGAACTGCGCCACGTCTGGCGCCACATGCAGATGGTGTTCCAGGATCCCTATGCGGCCCTCAATCCCCGGATGACCGTTGCCGAGATCATTGGCGAACCTCTGAAAGTCCGTGATCTTGGCCGCAACCAGTCGCTTGCAGCAGAGGTCGCCAGAATGGCGGAGCTCTGTGGCATCACCCGAGGTCAGCTTAGCCGATACCCCCATGCTTTTTCAGGCGGGCAGCGTCAGCGCATTGCAATTGCCCGCGCCCTGATCCTGAAACCTGCGTTCATGGTCTGCGACGAACCTGTGGCGGCGCTGGATGTGTCGATTCGCGCCCAGATCATCAATCTCCTGAAAGACCTTCAGGAAGAGCTTGGCCTGTCTTACCTTTTCATCACACACGATCTGTCATTGGTCCCTCATATCGCGGATCGAATCGCCGTCATGAAGGATGGGAAGATTGTTGAAGAAGGCGCTGTCGAACAGGTGATGAAGCAACCGAGTGCCAACTACACAAAGGCGCTGTTGGCCGCCGTTCCCCGTATTCCCGGTTTGATGTCCGCCTAATCAGCAGCGTCTGGCGCCAGTACATCTGCATCCTGCTCGCTTCGGACCTGGACCGAAACGTAGGACCAGATCGGCGTAAACAGCAGTGCGGCGACAAATACAAACAAGGAAGACGCCGGCCCTGGCAGCATGGCTTCCATTGTTCCCCAATGAACCACCATCCAGCCAAGAATAGGCGCACCGATGGCCGCGGATCCCATTTGCCCGACAACCGAAACAGCCAGAATGCTGGCGCGATGGGATGGCGGCGCCAGCTCCTGCACGATGGATCGCGACATCAGCATGGCGAGGTTCACATTGATCCCCCAGAAAAAGCTGACCACCAGCAAAAGCCAAAACGGCGGAACTATAAACACCAGTAGATAGATTGCGATCCGATTGATCTGGGCGACGAGAAAGAGCCGACCTGGTCGGTGAATCGGCATGAAGCGGAGCAGAATGAAGGAAATCGCTATACCGCCGACCGTGAAGACAGCATTCACCGCGGCAAATGCCAGGCCGAAATCGAGTCCCGGCGTGACGTAAAAGTCCCTGATGATCAGTGGGAAGACAACCATCCAGGCGCTCATGTTGAATATACCTGCAACGAAGTTCACAAGTATGACCATGCCGATGGTGCGTTCGTGCCAACAGGCGACAATGCCTTCGCCAATGGTCCTGAAAGTGTCGGCAACTCGTTCAACAAAACCTGCTGGCTCTGGGCCCTCTCTGGGCTCAGGCGGCATGGCCGAAAGACGCATGATAGTCGTTGCACCAAACAGAATTGCAGCCGCCTGAATGACAAGCACGATCTCGACGCCGATGGTGCTAATGCCACTGAAAATTGCATAGCCCAGCACTGAGGCGATGCTGCCGGTTCCGGTGGCAAGAGAAATCGCCCGTTGAATGCCGCCCCGCGAAACATTGTTCAGAATGGACATGCGTGCCGGGCCAGAGAAAGACCCGAGAATGCCACCGGCGACGGAAAGGGAAACCACAAGCCAGTAGCCCAGCAGATCAAAGCCTGATGCAAAGGCAAGGATGATAGCCGGGATGGCAGCGGCCGACTGTGTGCCGATCAAAATCGCACGGGGATCAACGCGGTCTGCGGCAGCGCCTCCCACCAGCATCAGAAGAAGGGGCGGCATCTGCATGAACATGCTGGCAATGCCCAGTTCGACCCCATCTGTTTTCAGCATCTCCACCAGAATGTAGTTTGTGACCATCTGCTGAAGGCCCATGCCGAGCATGGTGATGGCATTTGATGACAGGTACCACTGAAGCGGTGTGAGGCGGCTCTCCTTGTCAGAATTTTCGATCTCTCTATGTGACATACCGGGTTCCGCGCCGTGACCGTTAGTCAACAGCGTTCGAGGTTAGTTCTTCCGCGTCGCTTTCGTTCTGCACCTGAACGGAAAGATATGACCAGATGTTCGTGAACAGAAGTGCCGCGACAAATATAAACAGTGACGAGACCGGTCCTGGCAACATGGCCTCCAGTTCACCAAATTGCACCGCAACCCAGCCCAGCAATATTGCGCCAATTGGCACGGAGCTCATCTGGCCCACCATCGACACTGCCAGAATGCTGGCGCGATGGGAAGGCGGAGCCAGCTCCTGAATGATGGAACGCGACATGGTCATCGATAGATTGAGGTTTATTCCCCAGAAAAAAGTCACGATCAGGAGCGCACCGAAAGGCGGGTTGAGGAACACCAGGGTATAGATGACAATGCGACCTATATGCGTCCAAAGGAACAGACGGCCTGGCCTGTGAATCGGCATGAAACGCAACAAAATGAAAGAGATAGCGATACTGCCGACGGTAAAAGCTCCACTTGTCAAAGCGAAAGCCTGAGCAAAGCCAAATTCCGGTGTTGTGTAAAATTCTTTGACGACCAGAGGGAACACGACCATCCAGGCGCCCGTGTTAAAGAAGCCCGAAACGAAGTTGACCAGAATAACCATGCCAATGGTGCGTTCGTGCCAGCATGCGATGACTCCTTCGCGCATGGTTCGGAAAGTGTCGATCGTTCGTCCAAGTATGCCTGTCGGTGTCTCGCCCTCGCGCGGTGCTGGCGGCATGGCAGCAAGGCGGGAGATCGAAATCGCACCAACCAGAAGGGCCGCCGCCTGCATGGCAAGGACGAATTCAATTCCCAGTTCGCCAGTGCGGCTGAAAATCGAATAACCCACGATTGAGGCAATGTTGCCGGTCCCGGTGGAGAGCGCTATTGCCCGCTGAATGCCGCCACGCGAGACATTGTTCAGTATTGACTGACGTGCAGGCCCCGAGAATGAACCCAGCACGCCGCCAACGATGGAAAGGCTGATGACCAGCCAGTATCCGATCATCTCAAAGCCGGCAGCAAAGGCGAGGACGATGGCCGGAATTGCGGCTGCCGATTGCGTCCCGATCAACAGCGCTCGTGGATCAATCCGGTCTGCGGTAGCGCCGCCAACAAGCATGAGCAGCAGTGCCGGCATTTGCATGAACATGCGTGCAGCACCGAGCTCCAGCCCATCGGTCTCAAGCATTTCAACCAGAATATAGTTGGTGACAAGCTGCTGAAGCCCCAGGCCCAGCATGGTGATGGCATTTGAGGACAGGTACCATTGAAGAGGCGAAAGGCGGCTCTCTCCGGCCTCGGCTTTTTCCGTTTTTTGTTGAGACATACAGCGTCCGGGGCCAAGTCTGGCTCTGGAAGTTCCTTTCGTCTAGGCGCTCAGTTCCTTGAGGCGCCCGGCCAGGAATTCTTCAGTCGCGACCATCTCCTCGCGCGGCACAGCGGCATGGGCACCGGGACTAGCGTGAAGCCGTTTGTCGGATGAGCCAAGAGCATCAAAAAGTGCGGCATAAGACGGTCGATCAAACAGTTCATCTTCAAGCTGCTGCAAAAAGAGGACAGGCACCGAGATTGCCGCGGCATCTTCCTTAATTCTGTCCTCTGTCCGCCCGGTAATGCCCATCAGACCGAGCACAGCCACTTGAACGCGCGGTTCGGCCGCGACAAAAGGCACACCGAAAATAGTGCCCATGGAAAGCCCCCAGTAGCCCACCAGGCCCTTGCCGACATCCGGCAACGCCTGTACCGCATCCAGAGCTGCCTGCCAGTCAGCAACCATCTGATCAGTCTGACCATCTGACCACCAGTCCCTGGCCTCAACTGTCTCTTTTTCGGGCCGCCGGTCACCATGCGCCGGCCCATCAATCGCAAGCGCCGAAAATCCGTGGTGCCGGACAAATCTGCGCGCCATCGCGATGGGCACAAGATCCGTCTTGTTTCCGCTGCCGCCATGGCCGATCAGAATAATCGGCTGGTTAGGGTTTTTCTTTTCAGGCGTCCAGAGGACAGATGGCACCGGGCCGGCCACCGACGGAACTTCAAATACGCGTTCGCGAACGCCACGCCCCGTTTTCTCTTTGCCCCAACTGACGGCATCAGCCATGTCGACCCCCTGAAATGTCTATTGTTCGGCAGCAAGTGTAGAGTTCAGGGAAGTGGCGTCAACTCGCGAGCGCTTCATGGCTGGACAGACCTCGCCGCCTTCGGCACATTTACAGAAAGTCCGTCTGAACGTCCGGGTCCATCACTTATGACTGTTTTCTCGACACTTTGCTCTCGCTTCTTGATCCCCTATCTGAACAAGGCTTCTGATCGCTATCGGAGCTTCTCGTCGAGCGACCCGGAAAAGCTCAGGCCTCTTCTCAAGCCCTGTGACATTTTGCTTTTTGAAGGCAACAAGCGGATTTCCACGGCCATCAAATACCTCACGCAGTCGACCTGGTCTCATGCCGCCATGTATGTTGGGGATGCTCTTCAGCAGACCCCAGACGATGGCCAGCGAAAGTCTCTTATCGAAGCCGATTTTTCCGAAGGCGTGATCGGTGTCCCGCTGTCCAAATATTCCGATCTGAACGTCCGGATTTGCCGGGCCGTGGATTTGAGGGACGATGATAGCGAGAAGATTGTCCGCTTCATGGTCAGCTCTATCGGCATGGCCTATGACACGGAGAATGTCATTGACCTGATGCGCTACCTGATTCCCACACCGCCTGTGCCGGCGCGCTGGCGGCGCCAGTTGTTGGCTCTCGGATCTGGCGACCCGACCCGAGCCATTTGTTCATCGCTGATCGCGCAGGCATTCCAGAGCGTGCAATACCCAATATTGCCTGAAACAACCCTGGAAGGCCGCCACGGTCCCTTTGGCCAGTACACTGAACACCTGATCCATCACATTCGGCATCACTCTTTGTTTGCGCCAAGAGATTTCGATCTGTCACCTTATTTCGAAGTGATCAAACCGACACTGGTTAACGACTTCGATTACACGGAATTGAAGTGGGATGAAGATTGATGACAATAGACGCCAGCTTCGCAGCCGTTGTTTGGGATTTCGATGGTGTCATTAATGACAACGCGTTGCCTGACGGGTTCCTTTGGCAGCAAACACTTGAGCAGGACTTGGGCGTCAAGGTCAGCGACATGAGGGAGCAGCTTTTCGCAACCGACTGGCTGAAGATTGCGATTGGCGAGGAAAGCCTGAAAGCCAGAGTTGAAGAAATTCTGCCCTCTACTGGATTCACCGGTTCAACTGACGACTTTTTGAAATACTGGTTCGACAAGGATCTCAACATTGACCAAGCCCTGATCGGAATCGTTCACAATCTGACTTCAAGCGGCATTCCTTCTTACCTTGCCACAAATCAAGAGCTACTGAGATCCAGACATCTGAGACAGCAGTCGGTGTTAACGCATCACTTCCAGCAGATTTTCGTTTCGGCAGAGCTTGGTGTCGCAAAACCGGACCCTGCATTCTTTCGCATGGTCGGTTCAGCAATTGGCGACCTGACAGCCGAAGAAATTCTGTTCATCGACGACCGCCTGGAGAACGTTGAAGCCGCAATGGAAGTTGGTTGGCAGGGAATCCACTACCGATCCATAGATGATTTGAAAGGGTCCCTTACCTGAATTCAGTCATTCTCTTCAGACTCTCCATTCTCTGGTGGACGCCGCTTCATCCAATCATAGGAGAACCAGCGCTCGTCCATGGCCTCGACGCCGAAGTTGAACATCCATAGCACCAAAATAAGGTAATTGAAGAACACGGACATGACGGTGGCAATGCCAATTTCTCCGACGCCTGAGGCGAGGCCAATGCCAATGGCTGCAAAAATGTAGATTGCATCTGCAGCATCGCGCAACGAATTCCGGAATCTGACAGCCGCAACGATACCCGCAAGGCTGAACGCCAGCGCGAGGCTGCCTTTGACGACCGTAACCACGCCAGTCACGACGATGGGCATCATAAGAATGCCGATTACAAATGATTGCCTGGTGTCCCTGCGTCGCCTTGTACCAAGATAGACCCAGGCGATAGGCAGCATCAACAGGAGCGTACCTACCAAAGCAATGAACAGCTTTAATGCGGAGCCGAGGCCCTCGGCGATGGAAACAGTAACCGGGTCGCTGACAGACTCGGCCAGATCGTACAGCGAAACCGGCGCCAGAGTTTGAAGCCCCCCCATCGGCAGGTAGGGCAGCAGAGACGGCATCAGGCTCAGCAGACCGAGAAAAATGACGATGAGGCCGATGTAGTAGTAGGCAAGGAGGCGAAGCGGCGCCGCTCGTCGCCAAAAGCTGTCAAATGAAGCCATGCTGATCAGACATTCCCCTGATGTGTATTTCAATCTAGGCTACTTGGGCGCGAAGCGTGACGGGATTTCTATATTGAGTCAAACTATGGCAGCACCTGACAACCCGAAAGGAACCTGCATGTCCAGCGCTTCAAGGCTTTTGCAGCTTACGGTCTTTCTGGCACTGATGATTTACGGCCAGCCAGTTGCAGCATCCAGCCAGCTGTTTGACAGTCACGAAATCATTACCTTGCGACTGACATCAGATTTCAAATCCCTGTTCAGGGACAGGGAGGCTCGTGACTACATCGAAGCATCGCTCGATCATGAATTGTCGACCGGCGTCCTTGCCTCAATTGACCTGCGCATCCGCCTTCGCGGCAACTACAGAGCCAAAAAAAGAAACTGCCGTTTCCCACCCCTGCGTCTGAATTTCCGCCAAGACAACATTGAGACCACATTGTTTGAAGGCCAGGACATTCTCAAACTGGTGACGCATTGCCGGGATCGGGACAACTATGAAGAATTCGCGCTGAAGGAATATCTGGGCTACCGGGCCTGGAACGAAGTCACGGATGCGAGCTTCAAGGTGCGCCTGGCCCGGATTACCTACATCGAAGCCAGCGACGGTGAAGAGATCGCGACACGGTACGGCTATCTGGTCGAACACAAAGACGCGTTGGCTGCGAGGATGAATGCTACGCCAATGCTGGTACCAGGAACCTCACTCGCCGAACTGGACCACGATGCACTTGCCGGATTGTCACTTTTTCAATACTTCATCGGCAATACCGACTGGTCGACCAAAAAAGGACCTGACCCCGCAGACTGCTGTCACAATGTTGAACTGTTGCGGATGGCGAACGGGAAAGTGCTGCCTGTTCCCTATGACTTTGATTACTCGGGCCTCGTGAACGCTTCCTATGCCCAGCCGGCAGAGGAACTGAATCTTCGTTCAGTTCGCACGCGGCTCTATCGCGGATTTTGTGAGACCAACGAAGCCCTCACAGCCTGGGTAGCAAAGTTTCTGGAAGTCAGACCAGCTATCAACGCGCTGTTCGATGGAGAGGCCACACCACTCAGTGATCGGAAAAGATCACAATCTCTGGATTTCCTGGATGGCTTTTACGAAACTGTCAGCTCGGAAAGAGCCTTTGAGCGGCAGGTCCTGCGGAAGTGCCGCTAGCTTTCCGGCCTTTGCTTGCAGATCAGCTCTCGCCCCCGCTCTCTGTCTGAGGTCGGAAACATTGGATGAGCAGGCGGTCAGGCAGTTGATCACGGCGGCTGCGGAATGTGCTCAGGCCAATTTTCATTTTTCGGTCGTCCTCTGCAGCGGCCTGAGTATAAGTCCGGCATATGCGGTCCCAGACTGAGAGAAGAGATCCGAAGTTGCTGTTGTACTCACGCGGCAAAACCGAGTGGTGGATGCGATGCATGTCGGGCGTGACAAGGCCGTATCGAACCAGCCGTTCAAGGATTGCGACGATACGGACATTGCCGTGCGTAAAGATGGCCGCCGCCGTCAGCAGCATCTCGTAGACAATCACCGCAGCAATTGGCGCGCCAATGGCGAGCACGAAGATGACCTTGAAGCCGAGCGACAGGAAAATCTCCACCGGGTGAAAGCGAATGCCCGTGGAAACATCAAACTCTGTGTCCGTGTGATGCACCTGATGCAGGCGCCAGAAAAGCGGCACCAGGTGCATCACCACATGCTGACCATAAATGCCGAAATCGAGAAGTATGATGGCGAGAATGAAGGCGGCGGCCGGCGGCACCTCGACGTTGTTGAACAGCCCAACTCCAGCGCCGGATGCGAGGTAAGCCGATCCCACGACCACTGCCGGGGCCAGGAACCGGACCATCAACATGTTGGCAAAACCGAGGCCCATATTGGTCAGCCATCGCGCCACGCCGGTACCGGCCATATCGCGCCTGGGGGCGAGCCTTTCCCAAACCAGCATCGCGATAAAGATGCCGGATGTGGCGGCTGGATAGATGAAGCTCTGGCCTTCGAGAATGAATGATTCCGCGCTGTCCATGGTATCAGCAGTCTAGCATGCATACCTACCGCTCAATTGTGGTCCGAAGAGAGCGCTGAACCGTCATTTGACCGTCAACGCCTGAGAGACCTGCAAATCCCAGAAATCTGCGCTTTTCCCGTGCCACTAATGTCGAATTGTGGTGCTGCGAACGCGGAACAAATCCGGCAGCTTCCTGCCTGCATTCCGTTGACGCTTCCTTGACCATGCTTCTGCGACTTTATCCTTCAGCACGAAGACTGTTGGTTCTGGAGGACTGAAGATCATGACGGCCAAAGAGTGGACGCCAGCCTGGAAGAGAGACACGACCAAAATCGCTTGCCGCGGTTGCGGGACAGAGCATTACATTGGTGTCGGCCGTTGTCAGCACTGTCGCGCTGAACTCACGCCGACGCTCGCTGAACGCTTCAACCTTCCCCGGATAATCGCGCTGGCCGGCGTGTTCGTCGCAGCCTGGCTCATCACACCCTATTTGATTCAGTAAATGCAGCAGGAGGAGGTGAAAGACATGAGAACCTACGCCGGTGCAATCATGGTCCTTTTGTTCCTCGTAATCCTGGTGACGATAACCTTCACCTACGATGCAGACTTCGGCCTGTTTGCCGAAGATGTTCTGACGTTCATATCGCGGACAATCTCGCGGGTTACATAGGCGACCTCTCACTCCTGGTAGGCGCGGCCGGACTTGAACCGGCATGCTGCACTGCAGCGAGGGATTTTAAGTCCCTTGTGTCTACCAATTCCACCACGCGCCCGAAGGGGCTCAGATCTCTCCTTCAACAGGTTCCTTGCCATTGGCCCGGATCATTTGCCTAAGCTCTTCCGCAACCAGCTCCAGCTCTTCTTCATCCTTGCCACGGATCACCAGATTGGTGCCATACCCTTTCTCCCGATAGAACGGATAGCTTCCGATATCGACAAAGGGATAACGGCCCTGAATATCGGCCAGTGGCTTCGACACCTGGCTCTCGCCCAGGTAGGCACCAATGGTCTTCGACATGATCGGAATACCTTGTTTCAGCGTCGGCAGAATCGCGTCCACCATGGCCCGCATCACCATGGGAACCCCAGCCATTACATAAACATTTCCCATCTTGAATCCTGGGGCCCGGCTCACCTTGTTTTCAATCAGCGTGCCGCCTTTCGGAACGCGAGCCATCAACAGGCGTGCATCCATGATTTCCTTGGGCACATCAGGGTCAAAGAGCGCCTTGTAGGCGTCAGGATGCTGTTCCAGCGGAACCTCATAGGCGGCGGCAAGGCATTCGGCCGTGATGTCGTCGTGGGTGGGCCCAATGCCGCCGGTGGTGAAGACGTATGTATAGTTCGCCCGACATTCGTTGACCACCGAGACAATGACTGCCTTTTCGTCAGGAATAACCCGCGCCTCTTTGATCGAGATGCCGATTTCGCCCAGGCTTTGAGCAAGATAGGCAAGGTTCGCGTCCTGCGTCCGACCAGACAGGATCTCGTTCCCGATGATCAGCATACAGGCTGTCGGGTTTTCAGTTTCGGCGTCACTCATATTCAATATGCCTCGTTCGCGCCATCTTCATGCAATTTCGCGGGGACTTTACAGCATCTTTCCCTGTTGTGGATAGACAAGGTCCAATCCCTTGAGCCAATGTTCCAATATGAAATTTGAGTATCCCCTTGTGGAAGGCAGACTTGTTGAACGCTACAAGCGTTTCTTCGCTGATGTCGAACTTTTGTCCGGCAAGACGGTCACCGCCCATTGTGCGAACACGGGCGCTATGACTGGGCTGAAGGACCCTGGCCTTGAGGTCTGGCTCTCGCCGGCGAACAACCCCAAGCGCAAACTCAAATGGACCTGGGAACTGACGCGGATAGGAGATGGCCTTGTCGGCATTAACACGCAACATCCCAATCGGCTGGTGGCTGACGCGATAACTGACGGGACAATCTCTGAGCTTCAGGGCTATGACGTGCTGCGACGTGAAGTGAAGTACGGCACCAATTCGCGCATCGACATTCTCCTTGAGAATGACGGCAAGCCGCCCTGCTATGTGGAAATCAAAAACGTGCATCTGAAACGTGGCGGGGGTGCAGAGTTTCCTGACGCAGTGACTTCCCGTGGGAAAAAACATCTGAACGAACTGTCGGAGGTGGTTCGCGATGGCGGCCGATCCGTTATGGTCTATCTCATTCAACGCGAGGATTGCGACACGTTTTCTCTGGCCGCAGATGTCGACCCGGATTACGCGGAAGCCTTCCACAGAGCGCGGGAAGCTGGCGTGGAAGCGCTGGCCTATGCCTGCCGCCTCACACCTCTGGAAATTACAGTCATACGGCCCATCGATCTCAATCTGTAACTTTGGAGCGTTCCAAGCTATAAAGGCGCCATGGAACGTTATGTGACAGAATCAGAAGCCAGGGCTGATAGTGGCCAGGAGATTATCCTGCATGGCCCTGAAGCCTTTGACGGCATGCGGAAAGCCGGCCGGCTGGCGGCTGAAACTCTTGACATGATTTCTGAATATGTGAAGCCCGGCACGACCACGAATGAGCTTGACCGCCTATGCGCCGAATTCACAATTGATCACGGAGCCGTCTCCGCGCCCTTGAATTACAAGGGCTACCCAAAGTCCATCTGTACATCACTTAATCATGTCATCTGCCATGGCATCCCGGACGACAGACAACTGAAGGACGGTGACATCCTGAACATTGATGTCACGGTCATCCTGGACGGCTGGCACGGCGATAGCTCACGTATGTATTTTGCCGGCACCCCGAACAGAAAGGCCGAACGGCTGACTGAAGTAACCTATGACGCGCTGATTGCCGGCATTGCCGCGGTCAGGCCGGGCGCAACAGTGGGCGACATTGGTGCAGCGATTCAAGCCGTCGCGGAAAGTGCGCGCTATTCTGTCGTTCGTGATTTTTGCGGCCATGGGCTCGGAAGAACGTTTCACACAGCGCCCAACGTCATGCATTATGGCATTCCGGCATCCGGACCCGAACTCAAAGAGGGCATGTTCTTTACGATTGAACCGATGATTAATCTTGGTCGCTATCAGGCAAAAATTCTGGCCGATGGCTGGACAGCTGTGACCCGTGACAGGTCCCTGAGCGCCCAGTTCGAGCATTCCTTGGGTGTGACAAAGGATGGCGTCGAAATTTTCACCAAATCGCCGAGGGGTCTTGATAAGCCGCCTTATGATTTCTAGGCCTCGAGCCTGGAGCCTGAGTAGCATTGCGAGTATGGACATTGAGCGAAAAGCCGCACTTTCTTGGACATCGTCAACGCCTGCGAGACCGCTTTGAAAAAGGTGGCGCGGAAGCGCTTGCTGACTATGAATTAATGGAACTTGTCCTCTTCCAGTCGATTCCAAGAGGCGATGTAAAACCCCAGGCCAAAGCCCTGATCGACCGTTTTGGCAGTTTCGCTGATGCCCTCTCAGCAAATCCTGCGCAGATCCGTGAGGTATCCGGCATTGGCGACGGCACGGTTTCGTCACTCAAAGTCTTCCACGCAGCCTCTCTTCGACTGCTGCAGGGCCGCATTCTTGATCGCCCCCTGATCTCCAGCTGGCAGCCATTGCTGGACTATTGCCAGGCGAGCATGGCTTATCATGATCGCGAACAATTCAGGATTCTCTTCCTGGACATCAAAAACGTTCTCATTGCAGATGAAATTCAGCAGGAAGGGACGATCAACCATACACCTGTCTATCCGCGTGAAGTTATCACGCGCGCGCTCGCGCTCAGCGCATCAGCCATTATTCTGGTCCACAATCATCCCTCTGGTGATCCGACGCCCTCAAATGCAGATATCGAAATCACCAAGGAAATCGTCGAAGCCGGCAGGCCGCTCGGCGTCTCTGTGCACGACCACGTGATCGTGGGGAGAGGTGGGCACCTTTCGTTCAAGTCCGTCGGCCTGCTCTAACGCATTGCTTTCAATTCAATGACTTCAGTTCAAGGACTTCAATTCAGTGGCTTTCTGAATTTCATGGTCATGCGATCCGACTCGCCGATCGCAAGGAAGGTGTCCCTGCTCTCATCACCTAAAGCCAAGGTCGGCGGCAGGGTCCAGACTCCCCCTTCGTAGTTCTTTGTATCATTGGGGTTGGCGTTTATTTCAGCTTTGTCGACGAACTCAAATCCGGCGGCTTCAGCGAAGGCGATTGTATCTGCTTCGGAGACATAGCCCTTAGTGCCATCAAGCACGAGAACGCCTTCTGGATCGCCGCGATGTTCAATGACGCCCAGAATGCCGCCTGGCTTCAGAGCGGCAAACATCTGGCCAAATACATCTGCCTCTCTGTCGGCCATCATCCAGTTGTGAACGTTCCGAAACGTCAGCACCATGTCAGCAGTTTCAGCAGGTGCAACACCTTCTGCACTGTCGAGAACCGAAAAGCGTACCTTGCCATAGAGCGCTTCGTTTTGGCTCAGTCTGGCGCGCATTCTGTCGGTGCCATTCTGTGTCCAGGAAAAGACGTTCAGCGGCCACCAGCTTTCGCCGGCAGAGTTCGCAGCATAGTAAAGACCGCCGTCGCGAAGGAAGGGCGCCAGAATCTGCAGATACCATCCACCGCCTGGTGTGATTTCCACAACAGTCATGTCATTGCGTACACCGAGCCAGGAGAGAGTTTCGAGCGGATGACGATAGATATCGCGGACGGCGTTGCGTTCGGGGCGGTGCTCTCCAGCAATGACTGCTGCAAGCGCTTCACGTGTTGCAACATCGGCAGGGTCGGCGATCACTGTTGCTTCAACGGGTGGGCCAACTGGCGCTGCTTCGACTTCAGCCTCTTCCTGGCTCTGTGCCATTGGAACGGACACCATAGCGATTGAAAGAGACGCCGTCAGATACAGAAATCGCTGCACGACATATCTGCTGCTCATCATTGCTTCCTTCATCAATTTTCAGCGTTCGATTGCGGCAGCGTCCCTTGCAATCCCATCCAAGTCAACTGTCCGGCTCGAAGAGCGTTTTCAGCCGCTTGCCTGGCGGTGCAGAGGATTGCCGCCCTCGCCATCGACGACGAAGTCGTCTATAAGAAAGTCCCGATGGCTCATGCAACTGGGCCACTTTTGAAAGCTCCACTCTAACAAGTTCCAGAAGCGAAGCTTGCCATGATTCCTCGTTATTCCCGACCTGAGATGGTTGAAATCTGGACTCCGGAGACGAAGTTTCAGATCTGGTTCGAGATTGAAGCCCATGCCTGCGATGCCCTCGCCGATCTCGGTGTAATACCAAAAGAAGCCGCCAAAACCATCTGGGAAAAGGGCGCCTTCGAGGTCGACAGAATTGATGAGATTGAGCGTGAGACGAAACATGACGTCATCGCATTCCTGACAAACCTTGCAGAACATGTTGGTGAACCGGCGCGGTTCATCCACCAGGGAATGACATCTTCTGACGTGCTGGACACCTGCCTGTCAGTTCAGCTGACGCGGGCGACGGATATTCTGATTGCTGACATCGACGAGCTGCTTGACGTTCTGAAAACGCGCGCGCTTGAACATAAGGACACTGTCTGCATCGGCCGAAGTCATGGCATCCATGCTGAACCAACAACATTTGGCATCAAGCTTG
Organism: uncultured Alphaproteobacteria bacterium; assembly: GCA_965371465.1. Classification (GTDB taxonomy): domain Bacteria; phylum Pseudomonadota; class Alphaproteobacteria; order CBDUYM01; family CBDUYM01; genus CBDUYM01. Next base: position 61,313 of record CBDUYM010000008.1, on the reverse strand, counting down.
CAGAAGCCTATGCCGAGTTTACAAGAAACCGCGTGAGGTTGGTGGCCGCACGCGCAGACATCGCGACCTGTGCTATTTCGGGCGCCGTCGGAACCTTCGCCAACATCGATCCGCGTGTTGAAGAGCATGTAGCGGAGGCATTGGGTCTGACACCTGAGCCGGTTTCAACTCAGGTGATCCCACGTGACCGGCATGCGCAATATTTTGCAACACTCGGTGTCATCGGCAGCTCTATAGAACGTCTGGCCACAGAGATACGCCATCTGCAGCGTACCGAAGTGCTGGAAGCGGAAGAGTTCTTTTCTGAAGGCCAGAAGGGTTCGTCGGCTATGCCACACAAAAGAAATCCGATTCTGAGCGAGAACCTGACAGGACTTGCCCGCCTTGTGCGCATGTCGGTCATACCGGCAATGGAGAATGTCGCCCTGTGGCACGAACGCGATATTTCGCACTCCAGCGTCGAGCGGATGATTGCACCGGACACAACGGTGACACTGGACTTTGCATTGCAACGCCTCAAGGGCCTGATGGAAAACCTGCTGGTCTATCCGGATCGCATGCAGAAGAACCTCGATCAACTTGGCGGGCTTGTCCACTCACAACGGGTGTTGCTTGCCCTGACACAAAAGGGTGTCAGCCGCGAGGACGCCTATCGGCTGGTGCAAAGAAATGCGATGCCTGTATGGCAGGATGGTGGCAACTTTCTCGATCTGTTGAAGGCCGACGCAGAAGTCAATGCGGTGCTGACTGCCAACGAGCTCGAAGAACTGTTCGACATTGGCTACCACCTGAAACATGTCGATACGGTTTTCGCCCGCGTCTTCGGCAAGGCAAGTTCGAAGCGGCGGGCTGCGGAGTGAGGGTCGCTAGCCGCCGCTGCTGATCAGCTTATCGAAATCCGCCATCAGGTTCTTCGTGATGTCGCCGGCAGCAAACCGGTATTCGCCGATCTCGGCCACAGGCGTGACTTCAACAGCAGTGCCGGTCAAAAAGCATTCGGAAAAATCTGCCATTTCTTCGGGCCTGATCGCCCGTTCGATGACTTCAATGCCGCGCTCGTTTGCCAGGCCGATCACAGTCTGGCGCGTTATACCGTCAAGGAAACAGTCTGGCGTCGGCGTATGGATTACACCATCCTGTACAAAGAATATGTTGGATCCAGTGGATTCTGCAACCAGACCCCGATAGTCGAACATCATGGCGTCATCATAGCCGTCGCGTTCCGCCTCATGCTTGGCAATCGTGCAAATCATATAGAGCCCAGCGGCTTTTGCATCTGTCGGTGCCGTTTCTGGAGACGGACGTCGCCAGCTGGTGATCTTCAGGCGAAGGCCTTTCAGCTTGGCCTCTGGCGAGAAGTAACTCGGCCATTCCCACACGGCTATTGCAACATGAATCGTATTCTGCTGAGCTGATACGCCCATCATCTCGCTGCCTCGCCAGGCAACCGGCCGGACGTAACCGTCCACGATACCATTGAGTGAAGCCACTTCATTGCAGGCGTCGTTGATTTCATCCACGCTGAATGGAATCTCAAAGCCCATGACTTCTGCTGAATGGAACAGCCGTTCGGTATGTTCGTTTAGCCTGAATATCGTGCCGCCATAAACACGCTCGCCCTCGAAAACACAGCTTGCGTAGTGGAGGCCATGGGTCAGGACATGGGTATTGGCATCGCGCCAGGGCACGATTTTCCCATCCATCCAGATCGATCCATCACGGTCATCAAAAGGAAGGCCATCCGCAGGGTCTGCCATTTTCACCTCCACGGGCAATTACAGAACAGTGCAAGTTGCCCGGACGCTTGGGTTTTCTTCACCGCTGGCTTGCGCGCTCCTTTGAGCTCTCATGCTAGCATGGTAAAGACGGGTTAAACCTAGTGCAGCAAGCTGATCTTACCTGGGATCAGATTTAAGTCAATAATACTGACGTTATTTTACGAGTCAACGATAGCAGCTATTTCCCGAGATCAGAGTCAGGTGTGATGAGCATAGATAATAGAGAGCAACCATTTGATAGCGCGGACGAGGCGGAGCTTCGGAAAATGACCGAGCTTCTGTTTTTCGCGTATCGGGACTTTACTGCCGATCCTGATCAGATTCTGGCGAAAATCGGTTTTGGCCGTGCCCATCATCGCGTGATTCACTTCGTTGGTCGGCACCCCGGCATGACCGTAGCCGAGCTGTTGAACATACTGGGGATTACCAAGCAGAGCCTGGCTCGCGTCCTCAGGCAGTTGCTCGACAGGGGCCTGGTGGTCCAAAGGCCGGGCGACGCGGATCGACGCCAGCGGCTTCTCTCTTTGACCGAAGAAGGCAAGGCACTGGAGGCAGAACTTGCCGCACCACAGAAAGAGCGGTTACAGCGCGCGCTGGAAAAGCTGGGACCGGAAGGCACCCGTGCAGCTCAACTGTTCCTCGCGACCATGATCAATCAGTCTCAGCGCTCAGGCATCCTGATCGGCATTGATCAGGCAAATGACAGAGCAAAAGGTCGCCCATAAGAGGCGAAACTGGTCTGACAAATGCCTGAAGTCCAAACCGCATCGCCGCCTCAAAATGACATTCACGTGCTGATTGTCGACGATGACACGCGGCTGCGCCAGCTATTGAGCTCGTTTCTGTCCATCAACGGGTATCGGACCAGCGTTGCAGCGGATACAGAGGAGGCAGACATAATCCTGAGCCGCGGTGGCGTGAGTCTGGTTGTGCTTGACGTCATGATGCCCGGCGAAGATGGCATCCGGTATACGAAACGTCTGCGCGAAGGAAGTCGCATCCCGGTTCTGATTCTAAGCGCTCAGGGTGAGGTGGATGATCGCATCAAAGGGCTGGCGGAAGGCGCTGACGATTATCTCGGCAAGCCCTTTGAGCCGAAAGAGCTCTTGCTGCGCATTCAGGCTGTTCTGCGCCGCAATCCCGATGAGCGCAAAGCCGGCAGCATCGGTGCACCTTCCGGGGTCACCTTCGGCGGGTATAATTTCGTGCCTGATCGCAGGATCCTGCTGAAGCAAGATGAGACGATCAGCCTGACTGCATCGGAAGCCGTGTTGTTGCAGATTCTCGCCAAGCGGCCAGGCCTGATCTTCAGCCGCGAGAAGCTTGCTGAAGAAGCTGGCGGGCTGAGGTTACGTTCGGTCGATGTGCAGGTCACCCGCCTTCGACGCAAACTGGAACAGGACCCACATGACCCCCATGTGCTGCAAACAATTCGCGGCCAGGGCTATGTCCTGTGGCCGGATCGCCAGACATGAACCGTTTTCTGCCAAAATCCTTGATGGGGCGCGCCGTGCTGACGATCGTGGTGCCTATTCTGTTGCTTCAGGCAGTTGTTACCTATGCTTTCTTCGACCGCCATTGGGATTCTGTTACGCGCCTCATCGTGCGCGGCGTTGCTGGTGACATCGCCATAATAACAGAGGGGCTGAAGGCAGTAAGTTCCGAAGCAGAACGCCAGGCAATATTCGAAATTACGGCCAGGGAAACCGGCCTCGTCTTTGAGATCCAGCCCGATGTGAAGGTCCCCGAAATGACCATTCCCTCGCGCATCTACGTGCGGGATCGAATCTTCTGGCGCGAACTGACGCGCAACCTGCCAGGCCCGATCTGGTTCGATTCTGACTATGGCGATGGTGCCACCGAACTCAGAACAGCTTATGGCGAAGGATCCATTCGCGTCATCATTCCCGAAAGCCGCATTACCTCAAACACGGCAGACATATTCATCTTTTGGATGGTCGGCACTTCACTGATTGTCACGGTCATTGCGGTCTGGTTCCTGCGTGATCAGGTTCACCCTATTCGACAGCTTGCCGAGGCCGCTGAAAATTTCGGCAAAGGTCGGGACATATCGGACATCACACCTTCAGGTGCCTCGGAGGTACGTTCGGCGACGCAGGAATTCCTGAACATGAAAGAACGGATAGAACGTCAGATCAGCCAGCGAACAGAAATGCTGGCTGGCGTAAGTCATGATCTGCGAACACCCCTGACGCGCCTCAAGCTACAGCTTGCCATGTTGGGGCCATCGGAAGAGATCGAGGGGCTTGAGCGCGACGTGGAAGACATGGAGAGAATGGTCGAAGGATTTCTGAATTTCGCAAGACATGAAGAAGGTGAGCCGTCATTGATTACAAATCTTGAACCGCTGCTAGAGGAAGTCGTCGAATTTCAGTGCGACCTCAACCGGAATATATCGCTGTCAACAAAAGGAGATCTGACACTTCCTCTGAAAGAGAATTCGATAAAGCGCTGTCTTGTAAATCTGGTCAGCAATGGCACGACCTATGCAAACGAAGTGCGCATCTCTGCAGAACGAAAAGCGGATTCAGTCGAAATCATTATAGATGATGATGGGCCTGGTATCAGAGAGGAGCAAAGAGAAGAGGCGTTCCGGCCATTCCGAAGGCTGGACAGCTCAGTAAATTCCGAACAGGGCGGCGTTGGGCTCGGCCTCGCCATTGCTCGGGATTCAGTGCGCACGCACGGCGGCGATCTTAGCCTAAGTGACAGCCCCATGGGTGGTCTCAGAGCCACCATCCGATTGCCTGCCTGAGCTACCTTCTTCGCGTCTCTGGAAAGGCCGGCGCAGACCATTCACCAGGCGCTCCGCCATGGCGAGCCGCTGATCAAGTGCTTTCATGGTCCTGGCAAGATCTTCCGAGTCGTCACGGAACCAAACCGGCAGCAAAGTCGCCATCACCATCATAAGTCCGCGACGTCTGATGTGCCCTACCAGCCCTTCACCCGGAATGGCGGCGGCCTGCAGCATCCATCGGCTGGACCTGTCCAGCCCGCACTCAAGCCTGAGCAATGCAACCGGATCCCTCAGCACATCTGCAGCAATGGATTTCAGCGCAGCTTTGTCACTCTCCAGGATTTCAAGCCTCGCCATCACCACGTCAAAGAGACGGTCCCGCGCCGAGAGGTCGGCATCGTCAGACCGATCTACCAAAAGCACCGTCTCATCAACGCGGCGGATGTAACCCAGAACGATCGCTGTCTTGTCGGAAAACTGGCGATAGAGATCGCCAAGCGGTGCACCGGCACTTTGCGCAATGGCGCCAAGGCTGACGTCGGCAAAAGGCTTGTCGGACGCCAATTTCAGTGTGGCATCTATAAACTTGTTACCGGGGTCTGGCCTGCGTGCCATTGGATCTGATCCTAAGAGTGCGGGATGCGATTACTCTAGCAGCTTCGGGGAACCTCAGCTGCCAAGTTCTTTAGACCGTTCCGCCGCCGCCCTCAGGGCGTCCGAGAACAGCTGCTGAAGGGCATGCGGCCCATTACCCTGACCGTCCTGCTTCATGAGAACGTCGAGGGCGGCAACTGTCGTGCCGCCGGCGCTTGAGACGTTTTTCCGAAGCGTTTCTGCCGATAGATTACCAATGCTCGCAAGTTCACCTGCGCCAGCAACGGTTTCGCGCGCCAGCAACGCGGCAAAATCTGGCTCCAGACCCAATTCGATGCCAGCATTTGTCATACATTCGATCAGAAGAAATACGTAGGCGGGTCCGCTTCCTGACACTGCCACGACGGCATCCATGTCGGCTTCGTCTTCGATCCAGGCAACCTTGCCGGCCGCCTCCAACAACCCTTCTGCAATGGCTCGGTCCCTGGCACGCACGGCGGCGTTCGGACAGAGCACTGTCATGCCGCGCCCGATTGCTGCCGGGGTGTTGGGCATGGCGCGAATAATACGCCTGCCGTCACCCAGCCAACTGGTCAGATTGGCAATCGTTGTGCCCGCGGCAATAGACAGGAAGAGCGGTTCACCAAAGCCCGCGTATTGCGGCACTACTTCCGCCATTATCTGAGGTTTGACTGCGAACACCACGGCTTCAGGTGTCAGATCAGGAGGGATGTTTTCGGCAGTTGACGCGAATGTTACCCGGTCTTCAAAGGCATCTATCAATGTTTCCAACGGATTTGAGGGTGCAGGCTCAATCACGAGAAAATCGCGCTTGACGCCGCCCTGCCCGAGCCAGCCTTCCAGCAGGGCAGTTCCCATTTTGCCGCCACCCGCAAGCAAAACAGTGCTGCTGGCTGTGCCGCCAATTGTCATTGTTGTTCTCCGGGATCGGCCTCTGCGAGACCTTGATCGCTTCTAACGCTTACGCCTGACCCTCTGTCTCCATAAGCGCACCCTTGAGTGCATCTTCGGGAGTCATATCGGCTGTCAGTACAAATTGAAAGGCTGGATAGAACCGGTCACAGGCTGAAATCATGATTTCAAAGTGATCTTCACATTGAAATTGTGTCAATGGCGCCGCCCCTTTGAGAAGCAGGCCGTTCCGGTAAACGATCCAGTTGTCCTCTGGCGTAAACTCGAAGTGCCCAACCGGCAAATGCTGGTTGATCAGCGCTACGAGGCCCTGCATAGAGCCGTCCTTTTGTGGCAGCCTATCTGCGATCATGCTGGCTTCAAAACCGCACATGAGCTGGAGGACTTCGTCATTTTGCGTCCAGCGGAAGACCATGGAATAGACGCTCCATCCACCACCAATGGACATGGCTATCTCACCTTCCTCGTCGCGCTCATAGGGCCATTCATGGGCCTCAATGATCTCGGCGAAGGCGTCGATCGGATGGCTTGGTTCCAAAAACGAATCGGACAGTGAAGTCACGGACACATCCTGTTGACACTCGGAAGTCGGCTCAGCGCGAATCATGACAGAACCGAGTCATGGGCACAAGATATTGTGTCTTCACTGGGAAAATGCACTATTGCCGCGAATTTACAAGACCGGGACTCGGATGACGCAAGTCAGGCGGGCTGCGGGTTTCAGTCTATTTGCTACTCTCTTTGGCTGAAATCTGCGCTTCGAGAGCCAGAATGCGCGCCGATAGCTCCTCATTCTCTTTTCTGGCCAGCGTCGCCATCTCTTTGGCCGCTTCAAATTCCTCGCGGCTGACCAGTTCCATTCGTTCCACAATCTTGTCGATCTGTTGCTGAACTGCCTCTTCAATCTCGCCGCGAAGGCCCTGAAGCACGCCAACCGCACCAGTGGCCAGCTTGGAGAGATCATCCAGAATTCTGTTTTCGTTTTGCATGTGGCCTCCGGGGGCATCGTCCTGACATCGGTCAACCGGACAATATGACTTCTGCCCATCTGAGACCAAAGGTTTTTGTTGTCGGGACCGGATTTGAACGGATCGCTCAGTGCATTGACTGGGTACTTGCTATGGGTTTCTGCCCTCGTCAGACTGGCCATTCACCGCAGCTGAGTTGTCACCAGAGGATCTCAAGTGTTAGCCGTATTGACCTATCCCGAAATCTCACCTGAGATCTTTAGCATCGGGCCCTTCGCCGTCCGCTGGTATGCTCTCGCCTATATAGCGGGCCTGCTTCTTGGTCTTTGGTACATCCAGCGACTGAGCAGGTTTGCCGGTCAAAAGCTGTTCACTGAGATACCCCTCACCAAGACAGATGCCAATGATCTCCTGTTGTGGGCGACCGTCGGAATCATTCTCGGCGGCAGAGTGGGCTATGTCGTCTTTTACCAGACGGGTTACTTTCTTAACGATCCCCTGCAGATTTTTGCCGTCTGGAATGGCGGCATGTCATTTCATGGCGGATTTCTTGGCGTTGTTGTCGCCGTCATCTGGTTCGCATCGCGCCGCGACATTGAACTCCTGAAGCTTGGTGACCTCCTGGCCTGTGTCACACCGATTGGTCTTTTGCTTGGCCGGCTGGCAAATTTCGTCAATGGCGAACTTTTCGGCAGGCCTGCAGATGTCGCCTGGGCGATGGTCTTTCCGCGTGGCGGGCCGGTTCCGCGCCATCCAAGCCAGCTCTACGAAGCCGCCCTTGAAGGGCTGCTGCTTCTGGTCCTGATCGGCGCACTCTATCGATTCACGTCACTGGCCAAGCGTCCCGGCACGCTCACCGGCCTCTTTTTCGCAGGCTATGGATCGGCACGTTTTTTCGTGGAGCTGTTCCGCGAACCTGACGCTCAACTTGGTTATCTCTGGGGAGGTGCGACCATGGGGCAACTCTTGAGCTTGCCGATGATTGCTGCCGGCATAGCATTCATGGTCGTCGCGAAGACAAAGCAGGATGGCTGACGACCTCTACGATCATTTGCGGACAGAAATCAAACGTGATGGCCCGATTTCCATCGCCACCTTCATGGCTGAAGCCCTGGGAAACCCGCAATGGGGCTACTACCAGATGAAAGAGCCTTTCGGTCGCCTGGGAGACTTCACAACGGCGCCGGAGATTTCGCAGATATTTGGCGAACTGATCGGCGTCTGGTGTGCTCAGACATGGCTCGACCTAGACGCACCTCAGAAATTTAGTCTGGTCGAATTAGGGCCCGGCCGAGGCACGTTGATGATGGACGCGCTTCGCTCATTGAAGATCGCGCCTAAATGCCTTGAAGCCCTTGAAGTCCATCTTGTGGAGACAAGCCCGAGGCTTCGTGAGATGCAAAAAGAACTCCTCCTGGTGCATGCACCGGACGTCAAGGTGCATTGGCACGAAGACTTCCAGGATGTGCCAAAGGCGCCGCTTGTGCTGGTTGCCAACGAGTTTTTCGACGCTCTGCCAATCCGCCAGTTCGTCAAAGCGGCTGATGGCTGGTACGAAAAACTCGTCGGACTTTCGGCCAACGGGGAAAGCCTGAATTTCCTTCTCTCAAAAACACCTCAGCCTGCCGCCGAGATTCCCAACGCCCACAGATCTGCCGAAGTCGGCGCAACATCTGAGATTTGTCTTCTTGCCTCAGAACTGTGCGCCCAGATTTCTGAGGCCATCCACGAACGCTCTGGCAGCGCCCTGATAATTGACTACGGACCAGCGCACTCAGCCGCAGGCGACAGTCTGCAGGCAGTAAAAGCGCACAGATATGTTGGCGTCCTTGAGAAACCGGGCACAGCTGACATCACTGCCCATGTCGACTTTGAAGTGCTCAGCCACGCCGCCAGACCCAGCGGGCTGACAGTCTACGGCCCGAAGCCGCAAGGTAAATTTCTGGAAGCCATGGGCATTAAAGTGCGGGCAGGGGTGTTGGCGGCCAACGCAGATAAAAAAGGGGGAGGCGAAATCTCCGAAGCTGTGAAAAGGTTGACCGGTGACGATGCGATGGGTGATCTTTTCAAGGTGCTGGTGTTGACGTCCAGCCTGGGGACACCGGCCGGCTTTTAACACTCGACAGTAACTGATAGAATTCCACCAATGGTTCGAAATCAGACATGCATTTTCTGAAGAGCGAAATTCTTGATTCACCCGGCATATTGCACGGATTCTTCACGCGCAAGGGCGGTGTGTCGTCCGGTATTTACGACTCACTCAACTGTTCCTATGGATCCGGCGACGACCGTGAAAATATTGCAGAAAACCGGCGCCGGATCGCCGCCTCCCTCGGCAGCGGCGTGAACGAGATATGCACCAATAGACAGGTTCATGGCACGAATGTAACTGAAGTTCAGGATGGCTGGGACACATCTGCAGCTCCCGAGGCCGACGCGCTGGTCACCCATCAGCCAGGATTTGCCCTCTCAATCCTCACGGCCGACTGTGTGCCGGTACTGCTGCTGGACCCCAATTCCCGTGTCATTGCGGCTGCCCATGCAGGATGGCGAGGCGCTCTTCAAGGGGTCATTGAAGCCACTGTCAGCGCTATGGAGCGGCTCGGCGCCACAAGAAGCGAAATCGTGGCCGCCACGGGCCCGGCAATCCAGCAGCGCTCTTATGAAGTCGGACCGGAAGTGCGTGAGGCCTTCGTCAGGCAAGAGTCAGAACAGGCTCGGTTCTTTACGCCTTCATCAAAAGTGAGTCACTTTCAGTTTGATCTACCGGGCCTTGTCGATGCAAAACTTGTAGCAGCTGAAATCTGTGCCACCGACCTCTCGCATGCCGACACCTATGAAGATAAGGAGCAATACTTCAGCTACCGGCGAACAACTCACATTGGTGAACCGGATTATGGACGTGCCCTGACCACGATCGCCCTCGAAAACTGAAGGATGTAATCTAATGGGTTATTCGGAAATTGCGCTTTCTCGGCACAGCGAAGCAACTTCTCAGACACGCATCAAAGACTGAAATGCCCCACTTGATAATCTTCATAATTCTACTTTTGCTGGGCCTTTTGGCGACCTGTGTTTTGTAAGCGCCTTCCTTGTTTACAGGCCAGAAGGGGCTTGATAGTGTGCGCCCCGAGGCTCAACATCGAAGGCAAACATCCCGATGAAACTGCTCACCGGCAACTCTAACCTTCCTCTCGCCCAAGCTATATCCGACTACCTGAATACTCCACTGACCGATGCAAGCGTCAAACGCTTTGCCGACCAGGAAGTCTGGGTCGAGATCCACGAAAACGTGCGCGGCGAGGATGCATTTATCATCCAGTCGACTTCGTATCCGGCCAATGATCATTTGATGGAGCTTCTCGTCTGTATCGACGCGCTCCGGCGCGCTTCAGCACGAAGGATCACCGCGGTCGTGCCCTATTACGGATACGCACGCCAGGATCGTAAGCCGGGTCCCAGGACCCCCATCTCTGCCAAGCTGGTGGCAAATCTCATAAGCCAGGCTGGCGCCAATCGCGTCCTGACCATGGATTTGCATGCCGGTCAGATCCAAGGCTTTTTCGACATTCCCACGGACAATCTGGTAGCCGGTCCGGTCTTTGTCCGTGATATCAAAGAAAACTTCCAAGACGGCAATCTTACAATTGTCTCGCCCGATGTCGGTGGCGTCGTCCGTGCCCGCAACATAATGCTGCGGGTTGACGGCGAACTCGCCATCGTCGACAAGCGCCGAGACGGCCCCGGCCAGAGCGAGGTTATGAACATCATCGGCAACGTGAAGGGCCGGGATTGTATCCTGATCGACGACATCGTCGATTCAGCCGGCACGCTGTGCAACGCTGCAGAAGCCCTGATTGAAGCCGGTGCGAAATCGGCATCGGCCTACATCACCCATGGCGTAATGTCCGGTGCGGCGGTCTCGCGGGTCACTGAATCCGTGCTGGAGCATCTGGTTATCACTGACTCTATCGAACCCACAAGGGATGTGCTGGACACGCCAAATATGCGCGTCCTCTCTGTCGCCCCACTGATTGGCGAGGCAATAAAACGCATTTCCGAGGAGACATCGGTCTCAAGCCTTTTTGAGTAAGCCGGAATTGACATGTACTGTCTCTCAGAGCTCCGTAGCGCCGCAGTTACATTTGCTTTTTGGCCCCATTGCCGCTAAGAGAAGCGCGCTATTCTGCGCCGACACCCTTGGAGGGCGCGCAGCAAAGATACATTAGGAGTCTATTATGAGCGATTTGACCGTAATTGCGGGCGAACGCCGGGACCGGGCCGGTAAGGGGGCCGCCCGGGCAATACGTCGTTCCGGACGCGTGCCAGCTGTGATCTATGGCGGTGGCGCGGCACCGGAGTCCATTACGCTTGGCAGCCGTGAGCTGACAATGCTTCTCAATCAGGGCGGCTTCCTGAGCACACTCTTCTCCATGGAAGTGGACGGCCAGGGGACACGGGCAATCCCGCGCGATGTTCAGTTCCATCCAGTGACGGACAGGCCCATGCATGTGGATTTCCTGCGTCTGCCGGAAGGGGCAACCATCTCCGTCATGGTTCAAGTGAATTTCGTCGACGAGGAGGAATCCGAGGGCCTCACCCGGGGTGGTGTCCTGAATATTGTGCGTCACGAGATCGAACTCGACTGCCCCGCTGACGAAATTCCGGAATCCATTGAAATATCCCTGGCAGGCACAGACATTGGGGACAGCATCCACATCTCTGCTGTGACCTTGCCGAAAGGAACCTCGTCAGTAATCTCTGACCGTGATTTCACTATCGTCACCATTGCCGCACCGAAGATTGAGGTTGAGCCCGAAATCGAGGTCGAAGGTGAGGAAGGTCTCGAAGGCGAAGAAGGTATTGAGGGTGAAGAAGGCGCTGAAGAAGGCGAGGAAGCAACAGAAGAAGAGAGCGAAGAGTAAGAGTATTCTTTGCAATTCACCGACAGGCGCATCTGTACCGTTTCCCACCCTGGAGTGAACCCATGCAATTGTTTGTGGGCCTTGGCAATCCTGGTCCGGAGCATGCCGGCCAGCGTCACAACATCGGCTTTATGGCGGTAGATGAGATCGCTCGCACTCACAGCTTCTCAAATGAGCGCAAACGCTTTCAGGGCGCGACGTCTGAAGGCGTGATCGGCGGCGAGAAAGTCATCATTCTGAAACCTGCGACCTTTATGAATGAAAGCGGTCGATCCGTCGGTGAAGCGGTGCGGTTTTACAAGCTGGAGCCCGAGGACGTAACAGTTTTCTATGATGAAATAGACCTTGCAGCCGGCAAGATACGCGTGAAGCAAGGCGGCGGCGCCGCCGGGCACAACGGCATCCGCAGCATTGCAGCTCATATCGGCGAAAATTTCTGTCGCGTCCGTATTGGCGTCGGTCATCCAGGTGAAAGAGATCGCGTGGTCGGTCACGTGCTGAAAGATTTCTCGAAAGAAGACAAGATCTGGCGAGACAACATGCTGGATGCCATCGCAGAGGCAGTGCCTTTGCTCGCTCAAGGTGATGCCTCAGGTTTCACGACACGGATCGCAAACATCATCAACCCGCCGGTGCATAAACCAAAACCGGATGAAGCGCCGGGGGAACAGAGCTAGATGGGCTTTCAGTGCGGCATTGTCGGGCTGCCAAATGTTGGCAAGTCCACACTCTTCAATGCCTTGACCTCCACCGCTGCGGCAGCGGCCGAAAACTATCCCTTTTGCACGATCGAGCCAAATGTGGGCCAGGTGCCCGTACCGGATGAGCGCCTTGAGATCCTTGCAAAAATTGCGCATTCCGAAAAAATCATTCCGACCCAGTTGGCATTCGTTGATATTGCCGGCCTTGTCAGGGGCGCTTCGAAAGGAGAGGGGCTTGGCAACCAGTTCCTTGGCCATATTCGCGAGGTCGACGCTATCCTGCATGTGCTGCGCTGTTTCGACGATGACAACGTCACCCATGTAGAAGGCGAAATCGATCCTCTCGCCGATGCAGAAGTCGTCAACACTGAACTGATGCTGGCCGACCTTGAAAGCCTTGAGCGCCGCATCGACGCAGACATCAAGAAAGCCCGTGGTCAGGATAAGGACGCGCGTGCCCGCTTGGATCTGATGGCGCGGATCAAAGCCCTGCTTGAAGAAGGTAAACCGGCGCGCCAGGTCGAAATCACGGAAGAGGAACGGCAAGTTCTCAAGGAGCTTCAACTTCTTACAGCAAAGCCGATCCTTTACGTCTGCAATGTCACAGAGGAAGAAGCGGTCAGCGGCAACGCCCGCACAGAAGCGGTCGCAGCACTCGCCAAATCCGAAGGCTGCGAATCCGTTATCATATCAGCGGCTATTGAGGCTGAACTTGCGGTCCTTGAAGACGAAGAAGACCGCCACGCATTCCTCGCAGAAATGGGCCTGAAGGAAGCTGGTCTCGATCAGGTGATCCGCAAGGGCTACGCGCTTCTGGATCTGATCACTTTTCTGACCGCCGGGCCTGAAGAGTCACGCGCCTGGACGGTCCCCCGCGGCGCCATGGCGCCGGAAGCCGCCGGTGTTATTCATACAGACTTCGAAAAAGGCTTCATTCGCGCCGAAACCATCGCCTACGATGACTATGTTGCCTGCGATGGCGAACAAGGCGCCAAAGAAGCCGGCAAAACCCGCCTCGAAGGCAAGGATTATGTCGTCGCCGACGGTGACGTCATGCATTTCAGGTTTAATGTCTAAAAGTGTCGAGCTAAACGCTGGCAGCGTTTAGAACACGATATAATCCGAGCCGCCGTGCCACCAGGTAATCTTACATACGGTCGCTCCTGTTGGATGGCTGTAACAATCAACGGCGGTCACCCACTCGATGGCCGCTGAAGCAGTGTTGACTGTCCCAAACCCCACAACCAGAGCTGACAATGTTGCCAGAAAATATGAAGTGATCTTTCTCATTTTACTCATCCTCTACAATATCTACTAGTTACCTCCGGAAAAAGTAGACCAGCATCTGCGGCCAAAGTCCAGACATGGAAAGAGAGCTGTTATGGTCGCGCTCCATAGTGCACAAATCTGGCCAGAATCTTTTCCATCTCGGCTTCGTCCAAGAGTGGCGGGTCACCAAGCTGGAGCGTATGCCAGTATTGCGCTGCAAGTTCCTCAACAGTCTCTGCCAGGCCAAGTGCCGTTTTGACATCAGAGCCGAAGGCAACCTGACCATGTTGAGCCATCAGGCAGGCGTTTCGACCTTCAAGAGCGGCGATAACATTCTCACTGAGAGCGATCGTTCCGAACGTGGCGTAATCAGCGCAGCGAATGTCCACCCCGCCAGCCGCTGCAACCATATAGTGGAAAGCCGGAATAGCCAGGCCCTGGACGGCAAGAACCGTCGCAAAGAGCGAGTGACAATGCACGATGGAACCTGCCTGATCCCGCGCTCGATAGATCGCTGTGTGAAAAGGCCACTCACTGGAAGGGCTAAGCGTACCGCTCAAAATGCCTCCCCGAAGATCGATTTCAACAATGCTGTCGAGATTGAGATCAGTGTATGGCACACCGCTGGGCGTGATCAGACAGCCGTTCCTTGATCGTGCGCTGACATTGCCTGACGTACCTTTGCTGAGCCCGCGATTGTTCAGCGCAAGAGCAGCTTCGACAATTTCGTGGCGCAGATCTTTTTCATCCATAGCCAGAATTTCCCTTTGGGAACAGCCGCTTAAGGCCTGCCTCACTGGCAGGCGCAAGGCCTGATTCTGTAATGAAACCTGTGACAAGCCGCGCTGGCGTCACGTCAAAGGCAAAATTTCGCGCACGTGATCCTGCGGGCACGATCCTCGCCTCAACCACGCCGGCTTCTGTCGCACCGACGATGTGACTTACCTCTCGTTCGTCCCGCTCCTCAATGGGTACTTCATTCGGTTCACTGATGTCCCAGTCCACTGTCGACGCCGGAAACGCAACATGAAAAGGAACATCAGTGTCATGGGCTGCCAGCGCTTTCAGATAGGTTCCAATCTTGTTGCAGACATGGCCCGCTGCTGTAACCCGATCCGCCCCAGTGATGACCATATCTACCTGGCCCTTTTGCATCAGATGACCGCCGGCGCTATCGACAATGACGGAATGTTCAATGCCCGCCGCGTTCAGCTCCCATGCCGTAAGTCCGGCACCCTGATTTCTGGGCCTCGTTTCATCAACCCAGATGTGTAGCGGAACGCCGGCGTCATGAGCTTTGTATATCGGCGCAAGTGCGGTGCCCCAGTCCACTGTCGCGAGCCAGCCGGCATTGCAATGAGTGAGGATGTTGACAGGTCCGCTGGCTTTCGCAGTTTCGATTTCTCTTATCAGCTGCAGGCCATTGGTACCAATGGCTTCACAGAGAACAACATCTTCATCCGCCATACGGTCAGCTTCCTCAAACGCGGCCTCGGCACGTTCGCGCTCGGGCAGAGCGGCAATCATTCCCTTCACTCTTTCCAGTGCCCATCTGAGATTGACAGCGGTCGGCCTGGTTGTCCGCAGGCGAGCATCGGCAAGCGCTATTGCAGCATCGGATGCATCGTCCGCGAGGGCCAGCGCAAGTCCGTAGGCCGCAGTTATCCCGATCAACGGCGCACCCCGCACCTGCATGGTGCGAATGGCAACCTCGGCATCTTCAACGCTTAAAAGCGAAACGGTTTCAAACGCGTGGGGCAGCAAAGTCTGATCAATGATCCGGACGTCCATCGTCCCTGGCTCGCGCCAGATGCTCCGGAACTGCTGGCCATTGACCTTCAAGGGGGCTCCCTACTCGCCTTCAAATTCCACGAGGGTGTGGACAGGGCAGTCCAGCGCTTCAATTCGCTGACGTCCACCAAGATCAGGAAGGTCGATGACAAAGCACGATGCAACAACAGTGCCTCCGAGTGCTCTGACAAGCTGGAGCGAAGCCTCAGCCGTGCCGCCCGTCGCAATCAAGTCATCGACCAGCAGAATTCGATCCCCCTTCTCAACAGAATCCACGTGCAGTTCGAGTGTATCTGTCCCGTATTCAAGCTCATAGTCCTGTGACCTTGTCTGCCGTGGCAGCTTACCGGCCTTGCGGATGGGCAGGAAGCCGACCTCAAGCTGATGGGCAATCGCACCACCAAGAATGAAGCCGCGCGCTTCAATGCCGGCAACTTTTTCGATCCGGCCATTGGCGAAAGTCTGGACAAGGTCATCGACCGCAGTTCTGAAAGCCACGGCATGCTCCAGAAGACTTGTAATGTCGCGAAACATAATGCCGGGCTTCGGATGATCGGGGATTGATCGAATGTAATCTCGATAGTCCATGGACTAACTCCTCAGCACTCGGCCCGCAATGGCGTCCAGTTTTTCGGCGATGTCCGGATCGCGAGCGGCTTTACTGGTGATGATCGCGTAGTCAAGCGCGTGATCACAGCCATTCGGGCACGCCACGGGCCGATCGGCGAGTTTGACAACAGCTTTTCGCACAAGCTCGCGCGCGTTTTCGCCATTTTGTCCAAGCACTCTGATGATGTCCTCCACATCGACCTCGCCAAAGTCGGGATGCCAGCAGTCATAATCCGTCACCATGCCCACTGTCGCGTAACAGATCTCAGCTTCGCGGGCGAGCTTCGCTTCGGGCATATTGGTCATGCCGATCACGTCGCAACCCCAATCGCGATAAAGATGCGATTCTGCCCGCGTCGAAAATTGCGGGCCTTCCATTGCCAGATAGGTGCCGCCGCGATGAACAGAAATGCCGGTCTCTCGGGCAGCTGTCTCCAGCACATCACCAAGGCGCGAGCAAACAGGATCAGCCAACGAAACATGGGCGACAATACCATTGCCGAAGAAAGTCTTTTGTCTGGCAAATGTCCGGTCAATGAATTGATCGACGATAACAAAATGTCCGGGCGCCGCATCTTCCCGGAACGAACCGCAGGCACTCAACGAGAGAATGTCGGTAACGCCCACCCGCTTCAGGCAATCGATGTTGGCACGATAGTTGATATCCGTGGGTGACAGCTTGTGGCCACGGCCGTGCCGCGTGAGAAATGCAATTGGGACGCTATCAATCTCACCCAGCAAGATTTCGTCGGAGGCTTCACCAAAAGGCGACGTGATCCGTTGCCAGACAGGTTGCTCAATCATGTCCAGATCATAGATTCCGCTGCCGCCGATAATGCCGATGCGGTGTTCCGCCATTTGAGCTCCCCTTTCACCGGCATTAGACCCTTACACTCGGCAAAATAAAAGCCCGCAAGTGTTTGCTTGCGGGCTCTGATATTCAGATCCTGGGCTCGTGCCTTATTTGACGTCCTTCCAGACGCGCCGGTTTGTAAAGTATGCAAGCACCCCAAACAGCAGCAGGAACATCATCACTTTGGCGCCAAGAGTTTTCCGTTCATCAAGGTTCGGTTCGGCTGCCCAGCTCAGAAACTCAACGACGTCAGCAGCCTGGGCGTCAACGCTTTTGATCCCGCAGGCCTTGTAGTCCGCCTCATCTTCATAGTCATCGCACCCAACCGGATAAAGAGGTGCCGCCATGGCAATCTGATGATCCTGGAAATAGGTGTTGTAGGTCATGCCGTCCATCAGGTCGAAACCCTCTGGCGCACCGGTGGGATAGTCATCGAAGTCCAGATATCCGTTCAGCAGCGAATAGACATAGTTCGCACCGTCCATGCGCGCTTTGGTGATCAAGGAGAGATCCGGCGGCAACGAACCGTTGTTGCTTGCTCTTGCCGCAACTTCGTTGGCAAACGGCGCCTGGAAAAAATCCGCGGCAATGCCGCTTCGCTCCATCGGCTCCCCATACTCATCAAGCGCATCCATGAAATATGCGTTACCTGCGACTTCCTTGACCTCATCTTCGCTTAATCCGATGTCGGCCAAAGTCCGGTAGGTGACGTATTCCAATGAGTGGCAGCCGGAGCAGTTTTCGAGATAGATATTCAGGCCCCGGCGTGCAGCTTCTTTGTCGAAACTGCCAAATATACCTTCGTGAGGCCAGGCCCTGTTCATCAACTCAATTTCGCTGGCAGCTGTTGCCCTGTTCGCAAGGAAGGAAATCCCGGCAAAAATAACCAGTGTCAGAGCCGTCGTGCCAGCGATGTGAAGCAGATTTTTTATCATTTGCCCGCTCCCTACTCTGCCGCCGCGTTAGCCGTCACCGGCTCGCTGATACTCGTTGGCAATGGCTTCGGTTTCTCTTTCCAGCCGATAAGCGGCATCAAAACCAGGAAATGCGCAAAGTAGTAAGTCGTTCCCAATTGGCCAAGCAGGCCCCAGCTGACTGCCATGTCACCGACATGGAACGATGTGACATCGGGTGCCTCCCTGCCGACAAAGCCGAGCAGAATGACGTCCAGCACCAGAAGCCAGAAAACCTGCTTGTAGATCGGACGGAACGTGGCTGAACGAACCTTGGATGTATCCAGCCATGGCACCAGAAACAGGATGAATATCGAACCGAGCATCAACAGGAAGCCGCCAAGCTTGTCTGGCACCGCCTTTAGAATGGCGTAGAACGGCAGGTAGTACCACTCCGGCACAATGTGCTCGGGCGTCATCATCGGGTTTGCCTCGATGTAGTTATCGGGGTGGCTCATCCAGTTTGGCGCATAGAAGATGAAGTAAGCGAGTATCAGGAAGAAGACGCTGAGACCGACCAGATCCTTCATCGTGTAGTAAGGATGGAATGGCAGCATGTCCTGCGGACCCTTGGTATCGATGCCCTTTGGGTTCGATGATCCGACAGTGTGCAGTGCCCAGAGATGGATGATCACAATCGCGGTGATGACAAATGGCAGCAGGAAGTGAAGGCTGAAAAAGCGGTTCAATGCCGGATTGCCGACCGAGAAACTGCCCCGCAGCCACATCAGGAGTTCCTCGCCAACGAAAGGAATTGCAGAGAAGAAGTTGGTGATCACAGTGGCGGCCCAATAGCTCATCTGTCCCCAGACAAGGACATAGCCGAGGAAGCCAGTAGCCATCATGCAAAGGTAGAGGATCAGACCAATGAACCAGATAAGTTCTCGCGGCGCCTTATATGACCCGTAGTACAGCCCTCTGAAAATGTGGATATAGACGATCAGAAAAAATAGCGACGACCCATTTGCATGTGTGTAGCGCAGCAACCATCCCCACTCCACATCACGCATAATGTGTTCAATGCTGGCAAACGCCATGGTTTCATGAGGCGTATAGTGCATGGCGAGCACAATGCCGGTGACAAGCTGTATCACCAGGCAGATGCCGGCCAGGGAACCAAAGTTCCACCAGTAATTCAGATTCTTCGGCTCAGGATACGAGACCAGATGTTCGTACATCAGGCCCATGATCGGCAGCCTTGCCTCAACCCATTTTACGAGCCCGTTTTTCGGTTCGAAGGGAGCGCCTTTTGCCATACTACTGGTCCTTAACCAATCTCAATCAGATCATCACCCGTGAACTCATAGGGCGGGATCGCAAGGTTCAGAGGCGCGGGGCCTTTTCTGATACGGCCTGAAGTGTCGTAGTGGGAGCCATGGCAGGGGCAAAGCCAGCCATTGAATTCACCCCTCTCACCAAGGGGAATGCAGCCGAAGTGAGTGCAGACGCCGATCATGACAAGCCACTGGTCTTTGCCAGGCTTCACACGATCACTGTCGGCCTCAGGATCCGGCAGATCGTCCAGCGGTACGGCGCGAGCAACCTCAATTTCCTCATCTGTCCGATGGCGGATAAAAACAGGCTGGCCACGCCAGCTGACTTTGATCGCCTGGCCGGCTTCAATTGCCGACAAATCTACTTCAATGGATGCAAGTGCGAGGACATCGGCTGAGGGGTTCATCTGATCAACGAACGGCCAAATGGCGGCGCCAATTCCAACCACGCCTACCGCCCCTGTCGCAATGTAGAGAAAGTCTCGTCGCGACGCGTCACCAGCGTCATTTTCGTCCACAGTTGCGTCCGACATCGAAAGCTCCCCTGTGCCTGAATTCATCCGGACAAGCCCGGTCGCTGGTGTGTTTTGCATGTTCCCGGGCTAAAGTCCAGTTGTTGCCGGGCCTCACGTAAAGTGCGACATCAGGTCGCGGAAATCAGCTCTGAAGAGCCCGAAATCAAGGACTTTGAAACTCATGCGCATTGCCCTTCATGAACCCGACATTGCCCCGAATGTGGGCACAATTTTACGCCTTGGCGCCTGCCTCGGGGTGCCTGTCGATATCATTGAGCCTTGCGGATTTCCACTCTCCGACAAGTCCCTGGCACGGGCCGGGATGGACTATCTGGCGGATGCCGAAATGGTACGTCATGACAGCTGGCAGGCGTTTCTGGATCAGCTCGCCTCGCCGCCCCCACGGCTGATCCTGATGACGACCAGGGCGAGTTCGCCCTACACAGGCTTTCAGTTCAAGGAAAACGACATAATCCTGATGGGTCGGGAATCCGAAGGCGTGCCAGACTATGTCCATGAAGCGGCGGCATCGCGACTGGTCATTCCGATGGTGGCGGGCAAACGATCCCTGAACGTCGCGGTCGCCTGCGCCATGGCGGTTGGTGAAGCACAACGGCAAATCGCGCAGTAGCCCCTTCTTCACTTGAAGCGGCGACGATTTCCTGCCTACATTCGCCGGCCAATTTCAATTTGTCTGGGACGACTGTCATGGCCTCTACTCCTGAAGACGAACGCCGCATTGCCGCAGAGTGGTTCGCTGAATTGCGCGATCAGATCTGTGCCAGCTTCGAACAGATTGAAGAGGACTACGATGGCCCCCTTAATGACCAGCCGGCGGGCAAATTTGAACGCAAAGCCTGGGATCGCGAAGGCGGCGGCGGCGGCGTCATGTCAATTTTGCGTGGCCGCGTCTTCGAAAAAGCCGGCGTCAACATCTCCACCGTGATGGGTGAACATACCGAGGAGTTTGCCAGGACGCAGCCCGGCATGGAAGGCGGTGATCGCCGGTTTTGGGCCTCCGGCATCTCCCTGGTGGCTCACATGCACTCGCCTCATGTGCCGGCGGCACATATGAACACGCGCCACATGTCCACCGCCATTTCATGGTTCGGCGGCGGCGGGGATCTGAATCCGATCTTCCCTGTTGAACAGGATACGGAAGATTTCCATGCCGCATTCAAGGCAGCCTGTGATGCCCATGACCCTGCCTACTATCCGAAATTCAAAAAAGAGTGTGACGAATATTTCTATATCCACCACCGCAACGAACCACGTGGCGTCGGCGGTATATTCTATGACCGTATCAATACGGGAAACTGGGATGAAGACATGGCCTTCACCCGTGACGTTGGCCTCGCCTTCGCGGACATTTATCCGAAGATCATTCGCCGCCATATGAACAGGGCCTGGACGGCAGAGGAAAGAGACACCCAGCTCATTAAGCGGGGCCGCTACGTCGAATTCAATCTGGTCTGGGACAGAGGTACAAAATTTGGCCTGGAAACCGGGGGGAATGCTGAAGCCATACTGATGACCATGCCGCCCGTGGCAAAGTGGCCCTAAGCGAGCAACTCGGCCAGTTTTTTCAGCAGCGCCTTTTTGCCGGGCTTAAAATCCTGCTCCAGCCACCCCTCTTCAAGCAGGCCAAGAATGCGGCCTACTTCGGATCCCTCAGGCACACCCGCATCCATGACGTCCTTGCCGGTAATCGGAAAGGTCACAGGCTCATATGAATCGACCTGGTGATAGAGCGCTTCCCAGGCGCTGTGATGACGTTCATCATTGGATGCGGCCCAGGCAAGAATTGCCCATTCGGAAAATGTTTCGCCGCCGACCTGATAGATTAGGCGGTGGGCTTCATTCTGCGCCATGGAATGATCAAGCGGCGGTGCCTCGGCCATTTTCAGAAGTCTCGCTTCCTCGGCCCCCGACAGCCTTCGATCAGCGGCCAGTTCCCTGAGATCAGCCTCACGTCCAACAAGCGCGAACAGACGTCGCAGCGCGTCTGCCAGGCCCAGCTCATTTTCGATTTCAACGACGCGAGCGAACAGCCCAAGATCAAGAGATGGGGGCAGCAGTCCGTCCAAAATCTGATCGATCACCAGATCCTGAACAACGGCCACCGGCGCCGGCGCCTCAAGGAGTCTCATAATCTCATGACTGACACGTTCTGCAGATAGATTGGCGAGCAGGTTTCGATTGGTTTTGCATGCGGTGTGACCAGCTTCATTGAGCGGCATCTGAGCGTACCAGGCCGAGAAGCGATAGAATCTCAGGATTCGCAGCGCGTCTTCATGGATGCGCTCACTGGCATCGCCGATGAAGCGAATACGCCGATTGGCAAGATCCTGAAGCCCACCCTGAAAGTCATAGATTTTCCGGTCACGATCCGCGTAAAGAGCGTTCACCGTGAAGTCGCGCCTTGACGAGTCCACCTCCCAGTCAGTGGCAAATTTCACCACTGCGTGCCGGCCATCCGTTTCTATGTCTTCACGCAGCGTGGTGACCTCGATATGGGCACCGTCAAGAACCGCTGTAATCGTTCCGTGGTCAAGACCGGTAGGCACAGCCTTCATGCCGGCCGCTTCCAGGGCCTTGATGACGGCCTCCGGTGGAACCGTCGTCGCAACATCAATGTCACTGACCTCTCTGTTCAAAAGAGCGTCACGCACGCAGCCGCCAGCGAAACGTCCTTCTCCTCCGGCACCTTCGAGGGCATCAAAAAGGCGTTCTGCAAATTCGTTCTTTGCCCAGGGCGTGTCTGGCAAATTCTGTTCGGGCATCACTGAGCAGGGCCGGTCAACGGCGCTTCGTCGCCGATAACCGGGGCTGGCGGCGTATAGATGCGATCGACA
Source organism: uncultured Alphaproteobacteria bacterium (assembly GCA_965371465.1). Taxonomy (GTDB): domain Bacteria; phylum Pseudomonadota; class Alphaproteobacteria; order CBDUYM01; family CBDUYM01; genus CBDUYM01. The sequence continues at coordinate 38,537 of CBDUYM010000008.1, read as the reverse complement.
TCCGGGAAAAAGCGCAGCACCATGAAACTCGCGATCATCAGGGCCAAGCCGGAACCAATCAGCCAGGCCCACGGTGCATCGCTCCAGCTTTGACCGTGATGCGCTTTTTGGCGCTTCACGACCACCAGATATGCGGCGTAAAGCGCGAACGGAACCAGAAGGAGCAATGCGCGGAGTACTACGATTCTGAGCATCCCTCCCTCACGTATAGAGACGTTTGTAGAGATTAATCAACATGCCAGCCGTGGCCCCCCAGATGAAATAGTCGTTCCAGGGCATTGCATAATATTGGCGATCACCCTGATCTGTTCCCATGCTGCGACGTTCGTGGTTTCGAGGGTCCATCAGAAAAGAGAAAGGCACCTCAAAGGCCTCAGCCACTTCGCCCGGATCGACTTTCAGCGTAAACCCTGGCGTTACAAGCCCGACAACTGGAGTGATAATGAATCCTGTACCTGTGCGATAGGTATCCAATGAGCCAATTATCTCCACATGCGCGCGGTCCAGGCCAATTTCTTCTTCTGACTCGCGTAATGCCGTGTCGGCCGGATTGTCATCATGTTCCTCACGTCGCCCGCCTGGAAAAGCGATCTGGCCGGCATGCTCACGCAGGTGTTCAGTGCGCTTTGTCAGCAATACAGTCATGCCGTCATCGTGATCCACCAGGGGCACCAACACCGCCGCCGGGCGAAGCGGCTTGTTTTCCTGGGCAATATGGTCCGCCGCACTTTTTGGGAAGAGATGTGGATTGAGTTCGTAGTCCCCCCGCAAAGGCGCATCCGATGCACCAGCCTGCCTCAGTTTTTCCCGCACCAGATCACGCATATCGTCTACGCCGCATCCTCATCCAGATCCCATTCGTCCACATTGCCGAAGGAAAAGAATTCACCGCCGCTCCATATGCCAAGGCATATTTCGCCATCCCGTTCCTCTTCTACGCCAAGCTCCACCAGATCATAGAACACCGCACGATTTATCAAAGCCTCCAGCCGGCCACGGACCAGAACGTAGGGCGAAGGCTCGCCGGTTTCCGGATCGACTTCAATACGAATTGCGTGATCACTATCAACCGTGAATTCATCGTCCACATGGGTGCGAAACCGTATGTTCTGGGCGGCACCTTCTCCGGTTACTTCAATACCGACGACAACGAAGGGCGCGTCATCCACCTTGATAGCCATCTTTTCGACCGGCGTAACCATATAGTAGATGCCGTCTTCATCATGACGAAGAATACTTGAAAAGAGCTTCACCATGCTTTTTCGGCCAATCGGCGAGCCCATATAGAACCAGGTGCCATCCCGCGCAATGCGAATGTCCATTTCGCCGCAGAATTCCGGTTCCCATAGATGCACGGGTGCCGGTCCCCTGTTGCCCTTCAACTGACGGGCAATATCTGTGGGCGACATTGCTGTTTTTGGCTTCTTTTCAGCCACTGATTTTCTCCACAGGGTTCCCGATGTTAGCTTGGTTCGTGGCCAGTATAGCGGACTTCAACCCAAGACGCCTAATCAGCCACTTAGTCAGCCGCCCCTTCAATGGCACCGCGCCAGTCAGCGTTGGCCGGCTTTTCGTCTTTCGTAATGATACCCGTTACACCATCAAGATCGCCGGTCACGATCTCGAAGGCCAGCAGCCGATCATAATCATCAAGCCCTGGCAATACGAGATTTTCTGCCAGCGCCGAAGAGAATCCTGCTCGCCGATAATAGCCTTCATCCCCGACAAGGATGACAGCGCCGGCGCTGGCTCGCTCAAGGCCGGCTCGAATGAGGGCGATGCCAGCACCAAGTCCACGCATTGTTGGATGCACGGCAAGCGGACCGAGCAACAAGGCTCCTTCATAGTCACCAATACGTACTTGCCAGAAGCGTACAGTTCCAATCAGTCTCTCGTGATTGCGTGCGACCAGTGAAAGGTTGGCAATCGGGGGCCGATCCTGCCTCAGGCGATAGCTGGGTTTTGAAAACCGCGCGTCTCCGAACACGAGGTCTAAAAGGATCTCGATTTCAACGGCATCTTCCGGCCGCTCGTTTTCTATTTTAAACATTTCAGCATCCATGGATCACTTCGGAACATTATGCGCCAAAGTCTCAGAACACCATTGATGAAAAATTCAGGCGATCTTACGGGACCAGGGCGACAACAAGAGGCCGTCAGAACCTAGTCGTCGTCGCTGCCGCGAAAGAGTCAGAAATTTCGCTGTCGTCTGCATTGGGCTTCTCACTCCGTCCATCTCGATGAAGCGTCAGATAGCAGCTCTGTTCTTGCACGGCAACCGAGAGCTAGAGGTCGATCTCCATGGCGATGAGTTCTTTGGCCATGGCAGGCGTGACATCGGAATAGACCTCGATATCCTTGAAGCCGAGCGATTTGTAGAGCCCAATCGCCTCGTACTGCAGGCCAGCCGTTTCAAGGCGCATGGATGAAAAGCCTCTTGCCTGGGCAAGTTCCATGAGTGCGACCGCAAGGGCTCGCCCCGCGCCAACACCCTGCTTTTCTGGCAAGAGAAAGAACCGTTTCATCTCTGAGATGCCCGGGCCGATGGTCTTGAAGGCCACCGTTCCCACCGGTTCTTCGTCCAGAAGCACCAGCAACACGGTCCCGCCGGGCGCCGCGTAAATCTGATCAAGCGTCTTGAGCTCCTCATCGAAATTGCCAGCTTTGAAATAGGCGTCTGAATAGCCCGGTTTCGCGCCATAGCGCTCCCGACACCAGTCCACGAACCCCCGCATCAGGCGGCGGGCATGATCATAGTCAGCTTCGGTGCAGGCTTCCCGCACAAGAAGACTGGTACCTGATGATAATGTCGTGTCGAGCAGGATCAAGGAGACCTCAAGCCGGTGTGAAAACGTTATGGGTCCCGTTGAAACTCACTTTGCCGGCGATACCCAGGGGGTCCTCGGTCGTCATGTTTTCAAGAAGCGCCTTGTCATCAGGCGCCAGCGACAGGAACCGGCGGTCATCTTCGAGGCGGCCGATGACAAGACCCCAGGCAGGCCCTTCCCGGTCATACATTACCGTATAGGTTTCAAGTGTTGCCACACCTTCAGCTTCTGTCACACGTACCGGGCCTTTAAGCGCATCGATTTCAGGCTGATAGGCCGCTGGCAGCTCGCGCTGCCACGAGCCTTCCACCGGTACAGCTGAGTAGATCCCGGCGCTGTGCTTTGTGACATTGCCACCATTGCCGGTGACGAGACCGTACTTGCCAGGTTTGTCCCTGACGATGTCCATCATGGTCGCTATGGCGTGCGTCGTGTAATTATTTCCGGCGCCGCCAAAATAAGAGAGCCCGCCGGTTACAGTCAGGGGTTTCACATCCCGGGGAATTCCAAACGCGTCACGCCCCATCTGAACTGCCGACGGGAAACAGGAATAAAAATCGAAATAGCTGACATCCTTGGCCGAGAGCCCGGACATGGCCCAGGTTTTCTCAGCAATTTTCTGAATTGCCGGGCTCTCATAATAGTTCACCCGATCGGCGACATACCAGTTGTCGTAGCCATCGCCGCAGCCGTGCAGATAGACCCAGCGATCTTCTGGCACATGCAGAGCACGCGCTTTCGCCACACTCATGACGATGACCGCCGCTGACTGGTCGACGTTCATGATGGCATTGAGGTATTTCGTGTAGGGAAAGCCAATCATCCGATTGTCTGGCGTTGCCGTATATATTTCTTCGGGCGAGCGCGCGATGGGAAACCAGGCATTGGCATGCTGGGCGGCGACTTCTGTGAACGGCGCCATCAGTTTCCCCAGTTCCCGCTTGTGCTCTTCAATCGTCCACCCCTGAGCGCCACGGATGGCGTTTTCAAACAAGGGATAGGTCTCGATTGGCGAGGCGCAGTGGTAGAGGCGCTCTTCATCTGTGGCAACCTGCAGATTGGGGCCCAGGAAATCGGGTTCCTGATGAGTGTCGGGAAACCAGTCAGAGATATCAAAGCCGGCCTGCATCGCCTTCAGTGAGGTGTTCAGGGCCTCGGATCCTGCGATGATCGCAAAGTCGACCTCGCCTTCGGCGATCTGTTCCGCCGCATAATTAACGAAGCCTTGCGGCCAGTTGCCGCCAAGGACGCTCAAAATATGACGCTTCGGACTGAACCCCATCAGGGCGGCGAGTGCTTCGCCGGGATTTTTTGGCAGGCCCCGCACTGGGTTGATCGAAGCCATCAAGTCCACCTGATCGAGGCTTGAACGCTGGATTCCGGCATCTTCAAGTGCGCGTTCAACGGCCTCAACCATGAGAGCCATTGGGCCTCTTGCTTCGTCCAGCGCGACCCCTTTCTGCGTAACCTGTCCCCCACCGACAAGTACTGGCATTCGATCGTCCATATTTATTCGTCCCCCGTTCGAACGTAACTGAATTGATTTCGCTGCTCTTTGATTACTTCTTTATGGCGCTGGCCAGATCAAATTCCATCAGCACCGTTCCGTCGCCTCCCGGTTTCGGTATCCGAAGAAGGTTCTTGCCGTCGACCTTCTCCGGCACAGGAAGAACCGTGACAATCTTCTCCTCATGGGCCCGGCCGATTGCCTCGGCAACCGATTTCGACCGGCCCAGCTGTTTCAGGACTTCACGTGTCGGCAAAATGACCTGACGCTCGCCAGCTTCTCCATCGGCAACAGCGCGCGCCGGCGTAATCCAGACAGATTCAACGGCCTCACCACCATTGTGCACCGGCGTCTGATCTGAAGGCGCAATTGCCAGGTAAAAGTGAGTATCGTACCGCCGCGGCATGGGCTCTGGCGTGATCCAGTGCGCAAATCTGACGAGATGGTCGAGGGCAAATTCAAGCTTGCCTGCATTGGCAAGGCTCAACATGCTCTCCTCGCCAGCTTCGATCTTGGCGCCATAGTCCAAAAGCGGATCAAGTGCCCCCTGGTGAATAATTTCGTCTGACCCTTCTTGGTAGGCGAGCAGAACACCGCATTCTTCGAACGCTTCCCGGACGGCCGCGACTTCAAATGGCAGCCACTCATCAATCTTGCCGCGTATGTTCTGGTGCAGATCCTCATCGCTGTCCCGTGCATCCACTTTGCCGCCAGGGAAGACGAGCGCGCCGGGGACAAAATCAACAGCGCGTGTCCGTTGAATCATGAAGACTTCAATTTCGCCCTTGGTCTCCCCGCTACCGTCCCGGATCAACAACACTGTGGCGGCTGGCACCGCCTTTACTGGCGCATCGGCCATTGGTTTCTCCCTTGAAATTTCCCGACATGTTAGCGGGCTTCTTCGGCGCGGCGCAAGGGACGCTGCTTGCCGGCGTCGGTTGCGCGGTCAGGGGCCCTGCCCTAGGCTCATCCGCAAGCCAGAATTTCAGACATCCAGAGCTTCAGACATATCGAGGGACAGTATGACCAATCGCGTTCTCGAACATATCGGCACTCAGTATCCCATTGTTCAGGCCCCTATGGGCTGGATCGCGCGATCGCAACTGGCGAGCGCTGTTTCAAATGCAGGTGGGCTGGGCGTAATCGAAACATCGTCCGGCGAAACCGAAAATTGCATGGCAGAAATCGAGAAGATGAAGGACCTGACGGACAAGCCGTTTGGTGTCAATTTGCCGCTTCTGTTCCTGCGCGATTTCACCATGGTCGATTATGTCTGCAATTGCGGGGTCAGCTTTGTGACCACATCAGCAGGATCGCCACAGAAACTGATTGGCCCGCTGAAAGAAGCCGACCTCACCGTCTACCATGCGGTTCCGACAGTCTATGCGGCGCTGAAAGCAGCCGATGCGGGCGTCGATGGTCTTGTTGTCGAAGGCGCTGAAGGCGGCGGTTTCAAAAGTGCTGAAGAAGTTTCAACGATTGTCCTTTTGCAGGCAATCCGGGACGAGGTCGATCTGCCGATGATCGCGGCTGGCGGCATTGCCGACGGCAGAGGAATGGCGGCGGCGTTCGCTCTTGGCGCCGAAGGCGTTATGATGGGAACACGCTTCGTTTCATCTGCCGAGAGCCCCGTGCACGCAAATTTCAAGAACGCCATTATCGAGGCAAACGAAACCGGCACGATTGTGCTTGGTAAAACGTCCCCGCCCTGCGTTCGTGCGCTGAAAACTGAGAAGACCCTGAAAATACATGAAGAAGGCGGGGCGCCCACCGGCTCCTTCGGCAGTATCAAGGATCTCTATTTCGGCGGCGATATGGAATCAAGCGTTGCCCTCGCCGGTCAATCTGTAAGCCTGATCGATGAAGTGAAGAGTTGTGCTGAAATCATTGACGGAATGGTCAACGGGTTCTTCGAAATTTCCGACAGGATGGGTGGACAGGCAGCTGCGCGGCACTTCTGAGCCTGACCCGCCCTTGAATGAGGCGTCTCTTCATCGCATAGTCTGGCCTTAGCAGAGGAGGATAGCGATGACGGTTGTTCTTAACGACCAGGGCGGTGTGAGCGAACTGGACGGTGAACTTCGCAATGGTGATCTCTGGCTGAACGCCAAAGACACGGCTGGCGCGCTGGGCTGGACGCTGCGCCCGGACGGTTTCTGTAAAGACGATATCTGTGTGCCGATTGATGCCACAAAACGCTCAGATGTCGAAGCTGATGGCGATGTAAACGTATCAGCCCTTTGGCAGCACATGCATAAGCCAGTGCTATCTGGCTCAGATGGCAACGTCTGGCTTTTCGCTGAAGATGCAGGAACCCGTCACTCTGCCCTGTCATCGGGAATTGCTCCCGACTTCGAACTCCCTGACTTTGATGGCCAGACCCATCGACTGAAGGATTATCGGGGGCAAAAAGTCTTCCTTGTGTCCTGGGCATCCTGGTGAGGGTGCAGGTATGACCTGTCCGTGTGGCAGGCTTTACATGAACGTCTCGCCGATCAGAACATTGCTATCATTGCCGTTGCTTTCGATGCCGACCCCGATGCCGCAAGGCCCTTTGTCGAACAGGGCGGCGCGACCTATACCTGTCTGGTCGATCAAAACCACCTGATCGCTGATCTTTACAATATGGTCAACGTGCCACAGGCCGTATGGATCGACGAAGATGGCCATATTGTGCGACCGACAGAAACTGCAGGCGTCCACGACTCACTGAGACATATGGACATGAAAACAGGCCAGCTGCCTGAGGAGCACGCGAAGAAGCGCGAGCAGGCGCGAGCCCTCTATGTTGACGCCATCGCCGACTGGGCTGCTAAGGGATCGGCCAGTGACTATGTAATGACGCCTTCTGAACAGCGTGATCATTTGGCCCAGCCCACCGACGACATCGCGACCGCCCACGCGCACTTCAGGCTGGGTCAGTATCTGGCCAGCACAGGAAACGAGGCTGAGGCCGCCCGCCATGTCGACGAAGCGATTCGGCTGCATCCGGACAGCTGGACTTTCTGGCGGCAAAACGCCGAAAAAACCGAAGGTGGCTTTGCTGCCGGCCCACAGTTCTGGGAACGCGTGATGAACCTGGGTGACAAGCCCTATTATGCGCCAGTGCCCATGAAAGGCATGCCGGAATAGGGTCAGACCGAAACCGCCAGGTCAGCCCTTGCCGGCTCCAAGCCGGGCATCCAGAGAATATGTGTCCTGGTCTCTAAGCGCATAAAGGAGCCATGTCCCCGCCAGAACGGGTACGGCTGCGAAGAACAGATGCTGCGGGCTTTCCAGTAAATAGAGCCCGAACGGATCTACCAGATGCTGCCATGTGGCCAGCGTTGAAACCGCGTGCATCAACAAAACCAGGCCGTACGACAGGCGCCGCATGAAGCCGACAAGAAAACAGATGACAATGATGGTTTGCACAATGCCAAGCGCGACGGAGATATTTGTACTGATCTCCATGCCGTAAAAGTATCCGAATATGCCGACAGCGCCTTCAGGCTTTATGAGCTTTTCAATTGCCCAAAGCAGCATGAAGTAACCCGTGGCCAGTCGCAAAATCAATAGGGGCAGCGCGGCATTGCCGCTCGCTGCGCCAGCATTTTCTGATTCCGACATGTCCCATTCCCCCAAAATCAATAAACCGATGTCCAAGGCCAGAATGATTACGTCAGCCTAGCTTAGCTGCAAGTCAAAATTTGGTGAAATGCCTGACTCGGAAGGCAATTTGCTGCAATCATTGAAACTGAACACATTTGTTGTTTCCAGGAAGAAATGGATGCTTTCTGCGGATCAAGGAAACGTATAGAGTTCATGAGTTCGCTATTTCGAAGCCTTGTTAGGCACATCAAATTGAGGAAGATTCAGATGAAGTACTTGATAATTTCGTTTGCGGCCCTTGCTCTTGTGGCATGTGGCGATGACTCTGCTTCTGATCAAGCTTCTGATGAAGGCACGGCACCGCCTGCAGCAGAGTCTTCAGAAGCTGGCGGCGCAGACGAGTCCATGGTCGAAGCCATTGAAGAAGCTGTTGAAGAAGCTGTTGAAGAAGTCACCGAAGAGATTGCCACCGAGGTAGTAGAAGAAGCCGCGGAAGTGATTGAAGAAGTGGTTGAAGAAGCAGTAGAAGGCGCGATGGAAGCCGTTGAAGAAGCGTTACCGGAGTAAATTCAGGCAGCACATTGACGATCAACGAATAATGACCTCACGCCGACAAGTGTGAGGTCATTTTCTTGTCCTCAATACAGACTTCCTGCCTATCAGCCGCCAAGGTTGGCGGCCAGACGGTCTCAACAGCTGGATGGCGTGTCAATGCATGAAGCTGTCGTGTTCATGCCGATGCCGATGGAATTGCCTAATGCCAGTGCAGCTACAGCAAGACCGCCGCCAATGATTGCCAGGATCAAGGCATACTCCGCAGCGGACGCACCGCCATCGTGACGGAGAAAGTGCATCAGCTTTGTTGGGAAACTCTTCATGAACAAGGCTCCGATTTGTTTCGTCCGACGACGCCTGCCTCTGTTGCAGGCACTTCGTCTCAACATCTGTAAGCTCGATCAATGGATGTCGCAGCACGGTCAAAAAAACGCGCGGTCGACCGCAGCGAAAGAAGACAACCGGGACAGAGTAATCATACGTGTATCTTGACATATCGTCCAGTGGCAGCCCAGATACCGGACCCGGTGCATGTTCAAATAGATGCCGTGCTTCTTGGCTACAATCAGGCAGCGATAAATTTCGCCAATCGGCCAGCCTCGTGATCTGAGTGACGACTGTCGGTAATGGCTGGGGCGGCAGGGATCGAACCTGCGATCACGGGATCAAAACCCGATGCCTTACCACTTGGCTACGCCCCATTCTGCCTGATCAGAACCAATTACTGACCCTTGAGAATCTGCGCGCAAACTTAAGGCGAACATCCACCAAGTGCAATGTGCAGAGTGCCTGTTTTTGTCGGTGCCGGATCATTTTCGTATCTGAAGTGGTCGTGGCCGCAGCCGCGGTCCGATGCCACGCGCACTTCGCATTAGCATGAGCGATAACATTGCGCACCCGTTTCGATCATTGTCGAAACGGGTCTAGGTGCCAAATCGACGCCAGCTCTTCCGGTAATCAATCGCTTCGCCTTTGCGAACGATCTCAGGCAGGCGTATGTTGTTGTCCAACATTTGCCCGCCGTCGCGACTGACCGGCCGGAACAGGAATGATTCGATGCTCGTCGATGATCGCAGGGCAAACATCTCAAGAGGGAACCGCATGTAGAAGCCGCGATCAGATCGGCCTTCACCAAATTCCTCTGCAGAAACATTGGTAAATGTGGCGAAAGCGCCAACAGTGACGCCGCTCTGAAAGTCCCTCGAGAGGTCAAATGTCCCGCCCCAGTCACCGGCGAGATATCTGCCCAGATGCACTTTTGCATGCAGATCATAAAATGGCAGGTCGTAGTAAACGCTTACGTGACCCGTTGTGGTCGTCAGATCGCGGAAGCCAAAACCGCCTGCAAATTCGCGCTGACGAAGCCAATAGAGATTGGCGCCGATCGCCCAGGGCGAATTTGGGCGATGATAATAGACTTCGCCGCCGACACCGCCGTACATCTGCTCAAACAGCCCGGCGCCGAGCCGAGCTGCTACATTTGGTGCCGGCGAAAAAATATAGTCGCCCTCCAGATATTGGATGCTTGTTCGACCTTCCTGCTGGAATTCAAGGATGAGGCTCCTTACGGGTTTGAGTGTACTTGGCGTTGTCTGTTCCAGTTTATCAATATTTCCGAACAGAAACTGACCGACCGCGCCGCGTAAGGTCACGCCCGGCGTTATGCGAGCTGACGCGGAAAGCGAGGCAATGATGTCAACGAAAATGATTCCCTCAGGCGCACCGATGTGCTGCCGAATCATGGGCGCAAGCGACCAATCATAGCTCGGATATTTTTGTTCGTTCCATGTGGCAGACACCGCAACGTTCCGTCCCATGACGGTGTCATGTTCTGCGTGAGCCCAGATTTCCTCAATACTGCCGATACCGGTGACCATACGTTCGACGTCAGCGCGGAAGAACGACAGCCTGGAAACTTCGATGCCATGGGCGATTCGTGCAATTGTGATTTTCTCGACTTCGTTTGGCAGGTGGGCGCTCAGAACATGTGCAATCCAGGCGGCATTTCTTGATTCCTGCAGAAAAGGCGTTTCATCGAGATAGAGAACGACTTCCCGATCCCTGATGAGCAGGCTCTCCGCTTCGAAGCCATAGCTGTCGAGATCGGCAAAAACCGCCGCCGCGACCTCATCCTGATCCTTGTGCTCTATAACCCGCAGCGGTACACGCTTCGGCTCCGATACGGCCTCCTCATCCGGTTCCTGTCCGACGGCACGACTGACATACCGCGCGACCTGTCGTTCGCCTTCGTAGCCGATGAGGGTCACCGGGATGTCTTCGCCCAGCGCCGCGCCAAGCTCGGCCGCAACATCGCGATAGTCTTCCTGGTTTGCCCAGGCAAACGCCACGACTTTTATCAGTGCCTCGCCGTTGATCAACTCAAGATCAGTGACCTGAAGTCCTTTGTCTTCGGCCAGATCGAAAAGTCTGTCAGTTGACCGCAACCTTTCGACAGCCCGGCGATTTGATACCCAGCCAAAACCGACGGCGTCCTTCACCTGAAGCCGTTTGATCCGATCTGACAGAGCGCTGAACACATCGTCCGCGATGTCTGCCTGACTTCCACCTGCACCGCTTTGCCAGATGCCGCTGATCGTCACATCCGCTGTGTCACCCCTGACAAATGCCTGCGACAATGAGAAACCATGATCGTTGAATATCTTGATCAAAGTCTCCCGCGCCGCCTCTTGCTGAAGGTCACTAACGAACCAGGTTAAATCCTGGCTGACCCCGATCTGCTGAAAAGTGACTTGCTTGATTTCATCTGGATACAGACTGGCGGCAGTGATCGCGGCCTGGCGCGCGATCTCCACCTGCTGGGGGGCAAGGCGCCCAACTTCTATGCGCAGGCGGCCTGGATCTACAGCCACAGCCTCGACACTGATCCCGTTCACCTCCAGCATGCCAAAAATCTGGTCCACCACAGCGGCAGCTCTGGCATCCATCATCTGACCACTTTCCTCAATTCCCAGACCACGTGTGCCCGGTCTTACGGTCATCGGCGGCAACGGAGGATCGAATTTGGGGATGACAGCTTCGTCGTGAAGATTGGTGCGCAGCGCGGCACGGACCATCAACGTGTCCCCTCTTTCCAGACCGACGGACGCTTCGAAGGCTTCAAATGGTCTATAGTTGAGCGCTACGCCGAGAGGAAAGTCGCTGAAGGCCGGATCAGCGCCCTTTGGCGTCAAGTTCGTCGCACTGTTGTATTCTGCTTTTAGCGTAACCCCACGAATAGGCGTGGCGTATTCGATTCCGCCGAACAGGCCCACATACTCGCCCGCAAAAAGGTTCTTGTAATTGAACGTCCCGCCCAGAGATGTGTCTGCGTTTCTGGTTGCAAAGCTCGAGGAAAAGATGCGCATCGGATTCTTGAAAACTTTCCGACCAGCGAAGTAACCCCAACCGATACCAAGGCTGAAGTCAAAGTCACGAAAGCGCTTCGATCCAACGATGTATTCGCCGCTGGATTCACCAGTGCCGATGAAGTCCTGAAGGCCAACGGCGATCTGCGGCAAGTAATCCCGTTCTTCAAGCAACAGGAACTTCAGATCGAATTGTCGGCCGAGAATTGTCGGGCCGGGAATGCCATTGAACAGTGACTTGAAAAAGTCGCGATCCGAGAGACTTGGCCGGAGCTCTACGCCGCCATCCGGGGCGAATGTTGTGTTTGTAAAATCGACATACCTGAAAGTGGCCTCGACCCAGGGCAAAATCTGCCAGTTCATGAAATAGCGTCGATGTGGGTTGACCAGCGATACGCCAATATCGAATTCGCCATCCGGCGCGAAACGGGCGCTACGGGTCTCAAGCAGGCCGACACCGCCAAAGTCACTGAGAGAGTATGTTGAAGGATAGTAGTCCTCAGCAATGCCCGGTTTTGAAATCGCCAGACATAGAAGGGCAACAAGTCCACTCGCAATGCTTTGCAGGCCTGTTTTGGCGCCGATTCCTGTCATATTCGCCAGACCCAAGAACGCTGTTCAATCAGCAATCAGTTAATTGCAGCAAGGGCAGCGGCTGTTAGGGCGACCTGACTCAAAATCTGGGTCAAGTCGAGGGCCAGCTGCATTGCATCAAACGGATCTGCATTCCGGGGCACGACAACGACGCTGCCCGGTGGGATGGGATCCGATGACAGATTCCAGGCGCTGATGGAGACTGAATCAGCGGCACCATTTGGATAGACAACGAAAATATGGCTCTGATCAGCAGACGAAAGCAGGCCGCCGGTGCGCTGGACATATTCTGAGACGTTACTACCCGGCGTAAATTGCTGTGAGCCTGGGTTCAAGACATCGCCAACCACGGTCACATAGCCTGGTCGCTTCGGGATATGCATCCTGTCCCCTGGTTCGAGAACAATATCAAGGTCTCGCCGAACCTGAAGCACCGTTGGGTCCGCCTCGACGACAACGCGTCCGACTGCATCGACCTGCCGCAGCTTTGTCGACAAATTGAGAATTGCCTGAACCGCTCCGGCATCCGCATCGACATTCTTTGCAACGGCCGAAGAAAGCGAAGCCTCGAGCTCGCGTGCTGCCCGTTCAAATCCCTGGCGTTCTATGATCCTTGCAGTGTCCCGAGTGAATACCGCGCCATAGGGATAGGCGATCTCGGTCACGCCCCCTGCCCGGATCATGACTTCGCTCAAACGTTCGCCGCGGCGTATCTCATAGACGCCCGGCCGATTGAACTCGCCAGAAAGTTCGATCGTTCCCTCGCGCTCAGCAATCAGTGGATTGAATCGAACCACATCGCCAGGATCGATGGTCAAATTCGCGATCTGACCGCCTTCAAACCTGTAACGCTGCCGGACGATGCCTCTCTGACCTGTATTGGGATCGACAGCGGCACGCGAAAGGTCGATAGCCGCCTGATCAATTTCACGTGTCAGTCCGCCCGCTGCTGTAATCAGGCCTCTCGCCGCGGCACCGGCCACAGTGGGATAGAGCCCGGGCCGGCGCACTTCGCCGAGCAGTGCTGCTACCTGTTCCAGCAAAAAAGGCAGGCTGTCAGGATACCTTGCGAATATTTCCGGGCATTGGCCGATCCATGGCGAGGGCTTACTTTGAAAGACGGTGCCAAACCTCGCGCTTCCGCCATCCGTCAATGTGTTCTGCAGGGTTATCAGCGCCGGACAGATAGCCTCGCCGTCGTCAAGAACCGGCAGCTCGCCGGTTTCCAGAACCGCGCGTACAACTTCTGTATCCAGATACGCGATGTCGGCGATGGCGAACACCACCAGTTCGTCCCCGTCACGCAACCTGAAATCCTGCCGGCCCGCGAACACTGCTGTCAAATTGACTGGTACCGACACAGCCGTCCGGCTCACTGCGTCTCTGGTCTTGAGATGCGCAAGCGGCAGATAGGCATCATCCTGAAGGCCGCGGGCACTGACGATCAGTTCGGAGACAGATTGCGCCGCTGAGATGGAGCGCATACCAGGCCGCAACACATGGCCGGCCAGCACAACTGAGTTTGTCGCGCCCTCATTCAGTTGATCCACGAGCAAGACGTCTCCCGCGGCTATGGTCGCGGTCAAATCGGACAGATTTTCATAGATGTGGCGACCACGCTCATCAATCCGCAGGCGCTCAATTGAGTTTCCCTGGGGGCGAAGCGTCCCGCCCGCCAGTGCGATGGCGCGGCTCGCCTCTATCGCAGTTGAACCTTCGGCAAGTTCATAAATGCCAGGGCGTTGAACCGAACCGGCAATGGCCAGCGCCGGCCCAATCAGCGGGACAATAATTCGATCGCCATCTGCAATGTCGACCCGCATCCCGGCATTGCCAAGCTCCATAAATTCATAAAGATCGAACCAGTAGCTGCTTGCGCCACGTTCGACTCTGACCATACGAAGGCTGCCTGTCTTCTTGACGCCAGCGTCCGCAAGAGCATCAAGAACGGTTGAAAGTGCTGAAAGCCTCACTGCACCGGGCCTCTGGACTTCGCCGACTACGAAAATCGAGGCCGGCCGCAATTCTCCGACGGACACAAAAACGCTCGCGCCGATCAGGGACGCTCTGGCGACATTCTCAAGATCACGGCGGAAGTCACCGAGGGCAAGCCCTGCCGCTGTAATTGGCGGCAGATCAGGCAACACAACGCGGCCCTCTCGGTCCACTGTGACGGCATAGGTGCCGGTCTCCGATCCGCGATAGGTAACAATGATCTGATCGCCAATGCCCAGGACGTAATCGTTGGCGATGGCCCCTTCGGGCCGGGCACTGAGATCCGGGCGCCTTTCGAAAAGCTCATAGCCGTATTGAGGCACATAGCTGCCCACACGCCGGCAATAATCCTGCTCGAGCCTGGAAAAGTTGTCGATCAGTTCCGGATCAATTCGTTGATCACCTGCGCACCAGGCCCGGATTGCGATCAGGCGTTCGCGGCTGACTTCCCGTTGCCGCTCTGAAAGCGTGAATTCAGCCTGCGCTGCACTCGCCGCCGCGCTGCGATCACCAAACACAGCTTCCGCTGACGATTGCGGGTCAAGTGGCGAAGGTACCTGCGTTACGGTTTGCGCACCACCGTATGAGTCAAGGACCCTCTGAAGGTCTTCAAGCTCGCTTGGCATGCCAGAGGGCACTGTCGATTGTGCATGACCGGACGAGAGGCCCATCAAAGTCGACAAAAACAGTGCAGCAATCCACAATGGGAGCGCACGCCGGCAGCTACGCCTGGCTGAAGCATCAAACCCAACAGCTCTGTATCGGCCTGAGCTTATGTCCAAAGATCGCATGTCAATCCCCACCAATGACCAATTCCGGAAGCTGTGTGCCTCTCTCATTCAAGGCTTTCGCCGGCTTCAATTTCGTCCGCTTGGACCCCTGCTTTTAGCAGGAATTGTGGCCGCCTGTGGCGACAACATGGCGATTACAAACCTGACAATGATGACGGATCTGATCACGCAGACGGAAGAAGATCGGGCCATAGACCGAAAGCTTGTGGATAACCTACCATATGCCACGATAGCGGCAAAGATTGGTGACGCGCCACGTGCAGTGCTGGTTCTGGGTCGGTATGAAGGCCAGGAGCTACACTGGTTTGCAGCCAATAATGTTGCACTGGCATTGAGAAACGGAAGGCTTGTTCAGACTTCAGGACTGTCGCCAGACCTCGCCGCGGCATACAGCGCTTACCCCGATCCAATCGCCAACAGTCCTCAGAGGTTACAGTCTGCTGTGCCTTTTGAATGGGAAATCGAAATCGCCGGATCGCCGAGGAGGAGCATTCTTATTCAATCTACCCTCTACGTCGAAGATACGGAAACCATCACAATTGCCGAGATCAGCTATGACACACTGCGGTTGCGCGAGGAGGCTCAGGCCCTTGGTGTGAATTGGAAATATGAGAATTACTTCTGGGTCGACATTGACGATGGGTTCGTATGGCAAAGTCGCCAGCACAGAGTGCCGGGCGCAGAACCTATCGAAATTCAGATTTTGAAGCCGGCAGCTATGCCCTAGGGCCGGACGGTTAGCGCTATGCCCAGACGGTTACTGGCCGGTGCCGGATCCGGAACCACTTCCTGAGCTGCCGCCGTTGGCAACAAGAAAGGCGACAGTACCAGCGGCGCCAAGCATCAGCACCAAGGTCACCAGTTCACCCTGTGTCAGGCCCATGCCGCCAAAGGTGCCACGTGTCACGCGGGCCGCACCCGTGCCGGCTTCGCGCCCATCCCCCTGCCGCTGCTGCTGCGCGAGCACGAGATTCGGCGCCAGCGCCATTGATCCAGCCAATGCGGCAACGAATATGCGCTTGCCTAATCCCATTGTGCCGTCCCTTTCCCAAGCCGCTTCATTCAATTTACGGAACTATTGCTACCACGAAACATCGAAGCCGAAAAGGCATGAGAGCGCTTAGCCGCCAAGCTTCACTGCAACACCCCAGCATTTCGGCATTCTCTGCTGAATGGCCTGGAGAGCAGCATCGGCTGCAGCCTGGCTCTCAAAAAGGCCAAAGCATGTAGCGCCGCTGCCTGACATCCGTGCCAGACGGCAATCCGGCAATGCCCGAAGTGCTTCGATGACGTCTCCAATAGCAGGAACCAGAGAAATGGCCGCCCCGGTCAAATCGTTTGAGCTCTCGCTCAGAAGGACAAACAGATCTTCAGCGCTTTCGATCCGTTCCAGGTCTGAGAGTTCGACTGAACTTCGACTGGCTGATCCAGTTGCAGAGAAACGGTCAAAAACATCCGCTGTGGCAAGGCTGGGCCCTGGGCCGATAAGAACTGCGTTCAATGAAGGGAAGGCCGGCAAGGCAGTGATCCTGTCGCCTGTGCCTGATACGAATGAGCTCTGGTTACATAGGCAAACAGGCATGTCCGCGCCAAGCGGCACGAGGCGGGCAAACAGCTCCAGATCATCAAGAGGGTTGTCCGACAGGGTGTTCAACAGTTTGCCTGCCAGCGCAGCATCAGACGAACCGCCACCCAATCCGCCTCCCACTGGAATCCTCTTCGTCAGATGGATGGCGGCTCTCGGTGCCTCGCCGCTTTTCCCACTGAGCGCCTCGGCTGCTTGCCGGACGATGCCGCCATCTTGTGGCACCGCCGAAGCGTGAGCGCCGTCAACTGTGATTTCCAGTTCAGGGGCGGATGTGACAGAAATGGTGTCACCAAAATCCGCAAACATAACAAGGCTCTCGAGCAGGTGAAGCCCATCATCCTGTCGTCCGATAATGTGCAGGAAGAGATTTACCTTCGCTCTGGCGGTTGCCTCGGCCAACAGAACGTTAAAGCCCTGATTTCAGCTTTTCACGCAAGCCTTCCAGCTGTTCTGTTTCAGGATTGAGGGCCAGGGAATGGCGCCACTGAAAACGCGCTTCAAGCTGGCGACCCACATGCCAGTATGCGTCGCCCAGATGCTCGTTGATGACGGCGTCCTGAGGTGTCAGGTGGATCGCACGTTCAAGTGAATTTACTGCGTCTTCATAATCTCCAGCCTGGAATTGAGCCCAGCCGAGACTGTCAACAAAATATCCGTCATTCGGCCGAATGCGCACTGCGCGTTCAATATAGGCCGTTGCTTCGCCGAGCCGCCCGCCTTGCTCGACCCAGGTGTAACCGAGGTAGTTCAGTACAGAAGGTTGGTCCGGATTGAGCTCCAGGGCCTTCAGAAAGCTGCGTTCCGCGGCCCTCCAGTTGCCGATGCGTTCATATGCAATGCCGCGAACATAGAACAGCCGCCAGGCTCCAGCTTCTGCATCACCCACGCTTTCAACGGCCAGATTGTAATAGGGAATAGACTCTTCGTAGCGTTCCTGCTCCCGTAGAATATCGCCGTACAGTCTGAGCACCTCGGCATCTTTGTCATTTTCGTCAAGAAGGGCGTCCAGAATTCTGTAGGCGGCGGCGTGCTGATCCATCTGGGTCAGATTGTAGGCAATCTCTCTTTGTGCATTGCTGTAAAGTGGCGTTCCTTTGGCAATACGGCCATACACTTCGTTTGCCTGATCGTATCTGCGCTCAACCTCAAGCAAATTTGCCAAGAGCTCCTGAGCCGATGAATTGTCGGGGCGGAGCTCAAGCGAAATGTTCAAAAGCATCTGCGCCACATCACGGAAGCGGTTGGCCAGGACAAGCTCGGCCATGCCGAACAGGCCTTCTGCCACGCCTTCCTGGGCGGTTCGGACCATAAGGTCCGGTCTCTCTCCTGCCTCGATCGCTTCGAAGGTAGCGCTCAAGATTGGGTTTACCGGGAACTTTTCCTGGAAGTCAGCATAAAGGGCGAGTGCATCCTGCCGCTGATCATTGCGGGCGAGATGGCGGCCATAGGCTTCAACAACTCTCGGAAGCCGACGGCCGCGCTCATTCAGCACCAGGAGGTACGAGATTTCGCTCGCCCGTTCATCGCCAGCCATGTCCCGCATCAATGCAGAATGGAAATCGTGATACGGCCCGTAAAGCGCACCGGAGCGCTCGGCCTGCAGATAGGTGGTTGCGGCGTCCGTGCCCTCAGATGCATAAAGCGCCCAGCCCCGCACCATTGGCTTCGCCAGATGGCCAACGGTGCCCACCTGGATTTCATCAAGATGCCCAATGGCAGTCTCAAACTCCCCTGCGGCGAAGGCAGCAACACTTAGCACGAGCCGGGCAAAGCCAGATTTGTCATTTCCTGCATCGGTAATACTCTTGGCCAAGGCATATGAAGCACGGATATTGCCGCTAAGCAGGAGGCTTTCGAACGCGTCATCGGTAACAATCTCGTCGCCTTCGGTCGCATCAAAGGCACGGCCCAGATAATATGCGGCGGCGTTTGCATCGTTTGCGGTGCGCGCCACCCGACCTGCCAGATAGTTCCCCAGTGGTGAATCAAGCTCCGGCAGCAGGACTTCACTTGGCTGTTCCACCGCTGTGCTCGAAACACCAAGGAACGCTAGCGCCACGACAGCGGCCCCGGCGAAACCGGTCTTTAACTTCCGGATGTTTCCTGAGCTAGCCATCTGTCATCACCATGCGGTTACATATTTGGCCATTACATATATGGCCGTTACATATTTGGATAGTTTGGTCCGCCGCCGCCTTCAGGCACGACCCAGTTGATGTTCTGGGTTACATCCTTGATATCACAAGTCTTGCAATGGACACAGTTCTGCGCGTTGATCTGCAGTCTGGGATTGGATCCGTCATCCTCTTGCACGATCTCGTACACACCTGCTGGGCAATAGCGGGTCTCAGGCGCATCATAGTCTTTTAAATTGATGTCAATGGCGATGGCCTGATCTGCCAGCTGCAAATGCGCCGGCTGATCTTCTTCGTGATTGGTCGCAGAGAGAAACACCGAGCTCAGACGATCAAAGCTCACTTCACCGTCGGGGCGGGGGTACTCAATCGGTACGCATTCGCTGGCCTTTTTCAGATACTGATTGTCTGCTTTCTTGAACTTGAGTGTGAACGGCAGAAAACCGCCAAGCCAGCCTTGAACGCCTGTCATCAGTATGCCCGCGAACAGGCCCCACGCGAACGCCGGCTTGGCGTTACGTACGGCCCAGAGATCCTTCTTCACCCAGCTCTGATCGTAAGCGTCTTCATAGGCCGTAAGCCGTTCCCCGCCTTCAGATCCGTTGGCCAGTGCCGCGAACACTGCCTCGGCAGCCATCATCCCGGTCTTCATGGCGTTGTTGGAGCCCTTGATTTTTGGCACATTCATGAAGCCAGCCGTGCAGCCAGCCAGCAGGCCGCCCGGAAAGGTCAGTTGAGGCACCGCCTGATAGCCGCCCGCAGTCAAAGCACGCGCACCATAGGAAATTCGCGTCCCACCCTCAAAAATCTTTCTGATGTGCGGGTGGTTCTTGAAGCGCTGAAACTCTTCGAACGGCGAGAGATAGGGATTGGTGTAGTCGAGGCCGATGACGAAGCCGACCGAGACCAGATTGTCCTCAAGATGGTAAAGGAACGAACCGCCGTAAGTGTCACTTTTGACTGGCCAGCCGAACGAATGCTGGACCCGGCCTTCTATGTGCTTCTCTGGATCAACCTGCCAAAGCTCTTTGATTCCGATGCCGTACTTCTGCGGGCCGCTCTTGTCGCGAAGACCAAACTTCTCCGTCAGTGCCTTGGTCAGTGACCCACGCGCACCTTCGCAGAAGATGGTGTATTTCGCATGAATTTCTATGCCCGGCTCATAGGCGTCCTTCTGTTCTCCGTCCTTGCCAATTCCCATGTCGCCTGTCGCGACCCCTTTGACACTACCGTCTTCGTTATAGAGCACTTCGGCGGCGGCAAAGCCCGGGAACACTTCGACACCCATCTCCTCGGCCTGTTCACCAAGCCAGCGACAGACATTGCCAAGGCTGACAATGTAATTGCCGCGATTGTGCAGCACCGGCGGCATGATGATGGTCGGAATACTGAAAGATGATTTCTCGGTCAGGAAACGGAACTGATCTTTCTCACAAGGTGTGTTCAGTGGCGCGCCTTTTTCCTTCCAGTCAGGAATTAGTTCGCTCAATGCCTTGGGCTCAAGAACCGCACCTGACAGAATGTGAGCCCCGATTTCTGAGCCCTTTTCCAGGAGCACGACACTCAGATCCTTGTCGCGTTCGACCGAAAGCTGACGCAATCGAATTGCCGCGGAGAGCCCGGCTGGCCCGCCGCCGACGATCACCACATCATATTCCATCGACTCGCGTTCCATTCAGGCCTTCCTTTCGCGCAGCACCAGGTCGAATGCCCCAGTATCCTTATGCTTCCGAACTATTCTCAAGCATATCAAATTGCGCCTCCTTATGCCCTGATCCCAGCATCGGGGTCAATCCAGCGGCTCCTGCCCGCTGCTCTGCTTCAAGCCCGAACTGGTTTTGGCAGGAAGACGATTTCAAGCTTCAAGCCGTCGGGATCAGAGAAGAACACTGCGTAATAGCCATCTGAATATCCTTCCTGCCCGGTATAGTCCGCCGGTGGATCCAGAATTGTCGCGTCTATCTCCTTCAAGAGCTCATATGCAGCGTCCACCTCTGCCCGGCTTTCAGCCTCAAAAGCAATATGGTGCAGGCCCGGCGCATAGCGGTCATGGGAACGATCTGCGTTGGTCCCCCGCGCAGGTTCCAGTGCAATAGAAAAGAGGTTGCCGTCCTCGCCACGAATGCCCCAGCCACCTATCGCATGGTCCTCGGCAGACAAATCCATTTCTCCCTGACCGTAGCCCAGAAACCCGAGCACTGAATCGTAAAAGGCCACAGATCGTGCAGCGTCTGAAACCGTAAGATCGAGGTGACTCAAGATACCGCGCATGCTGAATCCATCTCCGGAATTGTGTCCGTACTGGCCATACATTGGGCGCAAATGATAAGGTAATATTATGACGAACATGACACGTGAGGAATCAAAAGCACTGCTCAAATGGTACATTGAGCAAGGTGTTGATGAAACGATCGGCGAAACGGCTCATTCCGCCTTTTCCGAACTATCGGCTGGCACCAGGGAAGCGTCACCTGTGCCAGCTGAAGCCAAACTCACAAACCTGACCACTGCAAAGCCCGCCGCTCCGCTGCCTTCGCTCCAGCCCATCGAAAGCATTGTGAAGGAGGCCGAGACGATCGCAAGAAGCGCCAGCTCACTTGCGGATCTCAAAGACGCTATCATGGCATTTGAAGGATGTTCTCTGAAACACACGGCGATGAACACTGTCTTTTGTGATGGCAACGCTGAGGCTGACCTGATGCTGGTTGGCGAAGCACCTGGCGCAGAAGAAGACCGCCAGGGACGTCCCTTCGTTGGCATCAGCGGCCAGCTCCTGGATCGAATGCTTGCGACGATCGGACATGACCGTGAGAACAGTTACATCGCAAATGTTCTGCCGTGGCGCCCGCCTGGCAACAGGAACCCTACACCTCATGAAATCAATATCTGCCTGCCCTTTATACGGCGGCACATAGAGCTGGTTTCGCCCCGCGTCGTCCTGCTGGTTGGCGGCATATCTGCAAAAGCCCTGTTGAACACTTCAGAGGGCATCACCAGAATCCGTGGAAACTGGCATACTCTGGATCTGAGCGGGCACATCATCGATACATTGCCGACTTTCCACCCGGCATATTTGCTGCGCCAGCCCGCTGCCAAAAAGCGCGCCTGGCAGGACTTGCTGGCGGTCCAGCGCAAACTTGAACCATCAGGCTGACAGGTGACCCCGCATTTGTTGCAGATTCCTGCCGATTCCTGTAAAAATGAGCAATACAGGAAAGCGCCACAGGTCCGACGAACCTGTGAAAGTTAACACCAGCCACAAGAGAGGTTGCCATTCGACGCCTGTGCCTTTTCATCTCATGTATGATTGTTCTTGCGCCCAGTGCACTGGCGCAATCAATTGCTGCACCTGAACCGCCCGTTTTAACCGCACCGGTCCCGCCAGCGCAGTCTTCGGCGCAGGAAGCTATTTTCGTTGATATCTTCGCCAATCCCGAAGCTCTTACGGGCACTTTGTCTCAGGGCGATGCAGATCGCTACGCCCAGATATTCGCGTTCCAGGAAGACGGCGCCTGGAACGCAGCCGATAAGATCATCGATACTATTGATGATCCGATCCTGATGGGACATGTGTTGTTCCAGCGCTATATGCATCCGACAAAGTACAAGTCAAAATATGGCGAGCTGAAAGACTGGATGGAGCTGTATGCTGACCACCCTGATGCAAACCGCATTTACAAACTTGCATTGAAACGGCGCCCACGGAATTACAAGTATCCGAGAGAACCGGTCGAACGTATAAAAACGAAAACCGAACTTGCACGCGATGCCGCGCGTGCAGCAGCTCTGCAAACCGCAACGCGACCATCGAGAGTTGCGCGCGGATACTTGCGCGATGTCACGCGCCAGCTCAGGCGTGGGCGGCCGCAGCGCGCCCATTCGGTTCTGCAGCGCTCCGATGCGGAGCGATTACTGGGCATTGAAGCTTACGATGACGCCCGTGCAAGGGTTGCGCAGGGCTATTATATGAAGGGCTTCCCGGACGGCGATTTTCATCAGGCGCTGGCGCTCGCCGGTGATGCGGCAGAGAGATCACGCGATGAAGTGCCAGTTGCCGATTGGACCGCGGGCATTGCCGCGTGGCGGCTCGGCGAATACAGGCTGGCGGCGAAACATTTTGGCCAGATCGCGAATGCCGCAGGCATAAGAGACCGGACGCGGTCTTCGAGTGCCTATTGGGCCGCTCGGGCCAACATGATGAACCGACGACCGGATCAAATCATTTCCTATCTTGAAGTCGCGGCTTCGTACCCATCCACGCTTTACGGGGTCCTCGCGCACTATCAGTTGGGGACCGAGCCCGAATACGACTGGACAGCCCCCAGGCTTGCAGAGAGCGAATATCTGGCATTGACGCAGGAGGTCGGCATCCGACGTGCTGTCGGCCTCGCCCAGGCCGGGCAGACCTATTGGGCAACGCGAGAGATGAAACAGATTCACGGTGCCTTACAGGGCGTGATGGGTGTCGACGAGGCTGACCGGGGGCTGATGCATCTGGCCGTGGCCCTTGAGCTGCCCGAAGCTCAGATCCATTTTGGCGAGTATCAGATGTACCGCCCGGACGAGGACTTTGACAGCGTTCTCTATCCGATTCCTGGCTGGACGCCGCTCGACGGTTATTCCCTGGACCGGGCTTATCTCTATGCCGTCATGCGCCAGGAATCGCGCTTCAATTCCCATGCAAAGAGCTACATGGGTGCTCGTGGGTTGATGCAGTTGATGCCTGACACGGCAAGCTTCGTTGCCAACGACAGAAGCCTGCGCAGCCGGAACAAGGACAAACTGTACATTCCGGAATTCAACATGATGTTGGGGCAGCGATATCTGAAGATGCTGCTTGAGTCAGATGACATCAAAGGCAACGTGCTCTATTCGACTGCCGCCTACAATGCCGGTCCCAGAAATGTAACACGCTGGATCCCGCGAACCGACCATGGGGATGACCCTCTCCTCTTCATCGAGAGCGTTCCGGTCAGTGAAACAAGATTCTTTGTTCAGCTGGTCCTTGAAAATCTCTGGATCTACAGAGATCGTCTGGGCCAGCATGCACCTTCTCTCGAGGCGGTGGCAGCCGGGCATTGGCCACTCTATCAGGGCCTGGACGGGACGCCCGTCTCAACCGCGGCGGTCGCGACCGATTGACCCTGGCCGGCAATTGCTTGAAGACATTCGCCGGAACTGGGGCTAAAAGCCTCAAAGCACAGACCAACCTAACTTCAAAGAGCGCGAACCATGGCAGGCATCAATACAAGCATCCCGTTCCAGCCGCTGAATGTGGCAGTCCTCACGGTTTCTGACACGCGAACCGCGGCAGATGATACTTCCGGTGATATTCTGGCACTACGGGCGACCGATGCCGGACACAATCTCGCCGACCGCAAAATAGTTCGTGACGAGGTCAGCGCCATCACAGCCATTCTGAAGACCTGGATCGATGATGAGGCTGTCGATGTTGTCGTCTCAACCGGCGGCACAGGCGTTACCGGCAGAGACGTAACAACGGAAGCTTTTCAAAGCATTTACGACAAGGAAATAACAGGTTTTGGCGAACTTTTCCGCATGCTCTCTTATCAAACCATTGGCACATCGACCATTCAGTCTCGCGCTACCGGTGGCGTGGCGGGTGGCACCTATCTGTTCGCGCTGCCCGGCTCGAACGGTGCCGTCAAGGATGGCTGGGACGGCATCCTGAAAGACCAGCTGGATATCAGGCATCGACCGTGCAACTTCGCTGAACTCATTCCAAGGCTGACGGAACATCTGAAAGAAGCCTCCGCCTAGAAGGCTGCGCTCGCGTTAGACCACTTTCGAATTCGAAATGGTCAGGGCCACAAGCGTGGCCCCGGCGCATTCGCGCCGCCCCCGTGGAGCCATGCGCATCTCGCGCAATGGTGTGAACGACAGCAACCTGGACCCGGTTCCGTGAAAATGGAAACGGGTCTAGGCGAGATCCGACCTAGCCAGATCTGCCGCATCGTCGAGGTCGCGAAGCATCGGCAAGAATCCGATGTTCGCGCCGCCCAAATTCTTCAAGGTGTCTTCAAGTGCATGTTCAGTTGACCAGCGAACATGCCGGAACATGGCCTGAGCCAGACTTCTTCGACGTAATCCCACCAGCCAGTAGCCACCGTCGACGGCGGGGCCGAATACTGCGTCATGGGCCGACAGAAGCCGAAAGGCATCAGCAACTTTGGTTTCATTCAGTTCAGGAATGTCGGTGCCGACAAGCACCGTCGCCCCGGCGTCCGGGAAGCAGAGCGCTCTGGCCATACGCTCGCCAAGATCGCCGATACCCTGGTCCCGCTGGGTAGTTGAGGGTTGGCGGAACATCCTGTGTCCCTGAAGATTGGCCGGTGTCGTGGCCACAATGGTCCGCCATTGCGGAGCGCCGGACAGGCGCGTGATAGTCCGGCGAGCAAGAGCGCTATATACTTGCTGGGCTGCCCCTTCACCTATTGAGGATGCAAGCCGGGTCTTCACCGCACCAAGTTGAGGCGCTTTAGCAAATATGACAAGGGTCTGATGGCTCGGCCGGCTCATGCTTCATAAATTTTCTGGACGGTGCCAATGGGTACGCCGATGTAATAGAGCGAGAGACAAAGGAGATTACGCCCACTTCTGCGCAGGTAGCCTCGCTCCTTGAACCGGCGGGCAGAAGTTACAGCCCGCGGCGACAGATGCCGAATATTGCGTCCGCCTATTCGCCTGACAATGTCCACATCTTCAAGCAGGGGCATCGGTTTATAACCGCCTATGTCGATGTAGAGTTCCCGGGAGATAACCAGCCCCTGATCCCCATAGGGTAACTTCAGGAACTGACAGCGCAACTGGACGGCTCGTTCTAGCCGCCGTGCTGAAGGGCTGTCATCATCAAGCCCGAAACGAAACACCGCTGCATCGGCATGCCTCAGTTCACGCTCTGGCATGCTCTCCATGAATTGTAGCAGAGCCTCGCCCCAGCCCGGCTCAAGTGCAGTATCGGCATGCAAAAAAAGAAGCCAGGGCGCTCGTGCCGCCACGGCACCATGGGCAAGCTGTCGCCCCCTGCCTGCTCTGGTTTTTAAAATCTTTATGCCAAGTTCTCGGGCCAGCTTGAGCGTCCCGTCTGAAGAGCCGCCATCGACCAGCAGAATCTCCCTGATCATGCCCTGGCCCGCGCCGTCTCTCAGTGCTTCCACAGTTCGCAGCAGGGTCGTTTCGGCATTCAGGCTTGGAATGATAATGCTCAGCATTTTGCGATAATACAGCGCCCCGAGAATTCAGAAAGGTGCAGTTGAAAATCGAAATGTTCTTGTTTTGTTCCGAAAATGGCCTATGGTGGGAAAATGATGATCGACGGCAACAGCAAGGTCCGCCCGCAAGCTCGTCGGGGACGTGGCTCGATCAGCAACGAAGTGGGCCGGTTTGAACGACATCAACGCGTTGGGCTGGATGATGGCTGGCAGCCGCGTCCTGGTGACCTTAAGAAACTGCGGACTGAGTTTCACATCGACACTTCCCGCAGCATAATCGCGCGAAACACATCACCCGACATCCCCTTTGACCAGTCCATCAATCCGTACAGAGGGTGTGAGCATGGCTGTATCTACTGTTTCGCCAGGCCGACGCATGCCTTTCTGGGGTTCTCGGCGGGCCTCGACTTTGAAAGCAAAATTCTGATCAAGCCTGACGCCCATAAGCTGCTTGAAAAAGAACTGCGAAAACCAAATTACGTGCCCAGCATTATTGCCATGGGCACCAACACGGACCCCTACCAGCCCTGCGAAAAGGAGTTCGGTATTACGCGCGAAATTCTGAAAGTACTGGTCAAATTCAGGCACCCCGTTTCCATTGTCACGAAGTCGTCCCTGATCTTAAGGGATCTCGATCTCCTGACTGAGCTCGCTGAGCTTGAGCTGGTTCAGACTTACGTCTCGGTGACGACGCTCGAAGCGAAGCTTGCCCGCGAAATGGAGCCCAGAGCCGCCACACCGAAAAAACGGCTGGACGCGATCTGGCACCTTGCCCAGGCGGGCATTCCCGTGGGCGTCATGGTGGCGCCGGTGATTCCCGGCCTGACCGACTGGGAAATGGATCGAATTCTGGCTGCGGCTTCGGCATCCGGAGCAATCCGGGCAGGCTATATTTTGCTGCGCCTGCCGGGAGAAGTACGACAGATCTTTGAAGAATGGCTCAGGGACACCTTTCCAGACAAATTCTCCCGGGTCATGTCCCTGTTGAAGGTGATGCGTGACGGCCAGGCATACCGATCGGAGTTCGGCACGCGGATGAGCGGCACGGGGGTTATGGCGAAGCTCCTGGAAGACAGGTTTGAAGTCGCCTGCCGCCGACACGCGCTGAATACAGATTCAAATTCCAGAACTGGCCCGGAAATCAACCAACGGATCAGCCAGTTTGAAGTTCCTCCCGATCCCAGTGACCGGCAGCTCGCTCTCTTCTAGACCATCCTTGATTTTGAAATGGTTAACACTTCGACCGTGCCCTGGCGCCTATGCGCCGCCCCTGACTTCCTTTAGGCTTCAGCTTTGACACATTGAAGCTGGATCACAATTGGTTGAGGGCAATGCACATGGCTGTCAAAGCAAGCTGTCTCTGCAACTCAATACAGATTGTGCTATCGCCGCCTTTCAGGCAGGCCACTGACTGCCACTGCCAGATGTGCCGCAAGGCCCATGGCAGCGCCTACGCAACCTATCTCTCCTTCAGACGTGAAAACCTGAATATAATCGAAGGCACATCTTTGATTACATCGTATCAGTCTTCAGAGACTGTAAAACGCAGCTTCTGTGAAAAGTGCGGATCGAACCTTTTTTTTGATCGCGAAGGATCGTCCTGGATCGGAATCGCCATGGGCATTTTGGATGATGACCCCGGTATCCGACCAGAGGCTCACATCTTCTATGACTTCAAAGCGCCATGGTCAGAAATTCCCGACACCTTACCAAAATTCAGTTCGAAGGCCGATCGCGATGGACAGGGATGATGGCAATGCCGACCCTGGAACTGGAAGCGCTCAGGGACAGCCCTGTCGCTGGTGTTGACGAAGCCGGCCGCGGGCCATGGGCAGGGCCGGTAATCGCTGCTGCTGTTATTCTGGATCAGTCTCACATTCCGCCCGGCATCGACGATTCGAAAAAGCTCAGCAAATCAAAGCGCCAATGCCTTGCCCCGCTGATCGAAAAATCTGCGTTGACTGGCATCGGGGCGGCGTCTGTCGCGGAGATCGACGACAGGAATATTCTCGCCGCCACCCTTCTTGCCATGGAGCGCGCGGTTGCCGCCCTGCCCCGGGCGCCTGCGTTCGTTCTGGTCGACGGCAACAAATGTCCGGCCTGGAATTACGCGTCAACGAGCATCATAAGGGGCGACACGATCTCACTGTCGATTGCTGCCGCATCCATAATCGCCAAGGTCGCGCGCGACCGGATCATGGCGGATCTGGCCGCAGATCACCCCGGATATGGCTGGGAAACCAACGCCGGATATGGAACAAAACAGCACCGCAGCGCACTGTTGCAAAAAGGCATTACACCACATCATCGGCGTTCCTTCGCCCCAATACGCAACATGTTGTCTTAAGACTCTTATTTAACCCCTTGATTCAAAAAGATATTGACCTGAATCTCCGTCTGAATCATTTTGACGGCCATGGCAGGGGTAAAAAAATCACAAGGGGCAAAGCTTCCCTTGAACAAGATCATGCTGGGCGACTGCATTGAGGTCATGCGTGGATTGCCTTCAGGCAGCGTCGATCTCGTGTTTGCGGACCCGCCCTATAATCTTCAGCTGGAGGGCGATCTCCACCGGCCGAACAACACCAAAGTTGATGGCGTCAATCACGAATGGGACAAGTTTCAGAATTTCGCAGCGTATGACGAGTTCACAAGGGAGTGGTTAGCAGAATGCCGGCGCGTGCTGAAAGATAACGGCGCACTTTGGGTGATCGGCAGCTATCACAACATCTTCCGAGTTGGCAGGACATTACAGGACATGGGCTTCTGGATATTGAATGACATTATCTGGAATAAAACGAACCCCATGCCAAACTTCCGCGGCCGCAGGTTCACGAATGCGCATGAGACGCTTCTCTGGTGTGCAAAAGAGGAACAGGCCAAGAAGTACACATTTAACTACGATGCCATGAAGGCCATGAACGATGACCTTCAGATGCGATCAGACTGGAAGATCCCGATCTGTGCGGGACCGGAAAGGCTCAAAAACGCCGAGGGCAAAAAGGCTCATCCGACGCAGAAACCCGAAGCATTACTCCATAGGATCATCGTTGCTTCATCGAAACCTGGTGACGTTATTCTGGATCCTTTCTTCGGCACCGGGACGACTGGCGCCGTTGCCAAGCGTCTAGGCCGGAATTTTATTGGCATCGATAGCGATCAGTCTTACATCGGCTACGCGCAAAAGCGCATTGCTTCGGTCAAGACCGCCGATGCAGAAAGTCTGGACGTCACCAAGAGCAAACGAGCAGAGCCACGCATCCCGTTCGGCACAATTGTAGCTGACGGACTGTTACGCCCAGGTGATCGTCTTTACGATCAGCGCCGGCGATATGCTGCCAAAATTCGCGCTGACGGCACCATCATCACCGGTGATGCAAAAGGATCAATCCACCAGGTTGGCGCCCATGTGCAGGGCGCGCCAAGCTGCAACGGATGGACATTCTGGCATTTCGAGGCTGAAGGAACCCTTGTCCCTATTGACGTGCTGCGCGCGCGGGTGCGGGCGACGATGCAGTAGTCCGCCGCCCGATCATCGGACGGCTTCCTCAAGCACGTGTCGGATCACTTTCTTCATCACTGTCGGAAAGGCATGCCGGTGGAACTCGTTGGGCGAACACCATTGCCCTGCCGTATCGGCCACTGATCTGTCACTGGCCAGCACCGTCCGTTCGACATCCAGGATCAGGTGGAAATGCGTGAAAGTGTGGGTCACAACCCCGCGGATTTTCTCCCATTGTTTCTTCGAGATAGCCACCGGACGCTGGCCATCACCATAGCTCACCGCTTTCGGGTCGGGGTCCCATGGGCTGGAAGGCACTTCCATCATGCCGCCGAGAAGTCCCTTTTCAGGGCGCCGTCGAATGAGCACATGTCCTTCACGGTCTTCAACCCAGAACACCGTGCCGTAGCGTGTTGGCCTTTCGGCTTTCCGGGCCCGCCTGGGATAAGTTTCAGGATTGGCACTGGCCAGCGCAAGACAAGCGCCTGACCACGGGCATCTTTCGCAGTCAGGATTTCTCGGCGTGCATATTGTTGCGCCGAGATCCATCAGCGCCTGAGCATAGTCGC
This sequence comes from uncultured Alphaproteobacteria bacterium, assembly GCA_965371465.1. Taxonomy (GTDB): domain Bacteria; phylum Pseudomonadota; class Alphaproteobacteria; order CBDUYM01; family CBDUYM01; genus CBDUYM01. The sequence continues at coordinate 8,285 of CBDUYM010000008.1, read as the reverse complement.
CGGATCTTGTCCTCGGCGTCAGCTTCAAGGCATGTCTGCGAAGCTGCGGCTTTGATTTCGGCAACGCCTCTTCGATCGCATAGAGGCGGCTCATCACCCTTTCTACGTTACCATCGACCACCGTCTCCGGCTTCTCAAACGCGATGGCAGCGATAGCCGAAGCTGTGTATGGGCCGATGCCGGGTAATTCACGGAGCGCCGCGACGCTCGAGGGAAATTTGCCGGACATGCGCTCGGAAACCTCAATCGCGCACTTGTGGAGATTGCGTGCCCGTGCGTAGTAGCCGAGGCCCTGCCAGGCGTGCAGCACATCGTCGAGACTAGCGTCTCGAAGCTCGTGAACTGTCGGCCAGCGCCTGAGAAATTCTTTGAAATAGGGGGCGACGGTGGCAACTGTGGTCTGTTGCAGCATGATTTCGCTCAGCCACACATGATAGGGGTCGGGCTGCCCGCCACCTTTGAGCCGCCACGGAAGATCGCGGCCCTCGCGGTCATACCAGTTCAACAGTCGCCGCGGCAGATTGAAATGCGAACGGGACGTCTCTGTGCGAACATTCATGTGTCTATCTTACAGTGGGCTATAGTGAGCTTCGATGGAAAAATGATAATGCGAAGAAGCGACTGATGCGGCCACCGGCTGAAACAACAAGACGAGGCGGACCGCCAAAACGTGTCGCCAGACATATACAAAAGCTGGTCGGTCCGGCGGCTCGAAAGAGAGGATTCGCAGAGTCCGAGATTCTGACGAGATGGGCGGAAATCATGGGCCCCGAGTTCAGCGCCAGGAGCGCGCCTGAAGCGCTCAAGTTCAGCAAAGGTGCGTCCATGGAAGCGACGTTGATCATCCGCACGGATGGGTCCACTGCACTTGAGCTTCAGCATCTCGAGAGCCTGATTCTTGAGCGCATCAATACTTACTATGGCTATCGGGCGGTCGCAAAAATCAGATATCGGCACGACTATATCGGCGACGCCACCTCAGAAGGTGCAGGGAACAAGCCGCCAGAGCACCGACCGACGCCTGATGAACTCTCAGCTCTTGATGCCAGGCTTGAGGGAATTGTCAGTCCGGACCTGAAAACCTCACTGAGGAAGATCGGTGACGCAATTCTTCGCCGGAAGTCCCCTTGAAAACGGCATCAGAGGCCGAAAACTGGCAAAAAAATTACCTGTGGACAACTTATCTGCTGAGTTGAACGAATCCCGGTATCTACCATATACTGAGGGCTGTGAATCCTGGCTACGCCAGATGTTGTGGTACGAAGGAGAAATGCTGGTGGGAGAAATGCTGGTGCGATTGCAAGGTTCTGGAATACGAGCAGTTCGAACATTGCTGGTTCTGCTGGCTTTCGGCTTCATGTCGGCCTGCGATGACGGCGGAGCTGACGGCACGCCTGAAGACCTGCTTGCCGGCTCACCAGTCCATGAATTTTCCATCGTTGCCGACGATATTGTGCTCGGCGATCCCGCCGCGCCGGTCACAGTCATTGAATACGGCAACTTCAGTTGCAGCCACTGCGCCACCTTCCACAAGGAAACGTTCCCGCTTCTGAAAGAGCATTACATTGATACGGGCAAAGTTCAGTTTGTCTTCCGCGAGTTCACCGGTGACGGCCCCGGTGTCTTTGGCGCCCTGCTGGCACGCTGCGCTGGCCCAGATCGTTACATGGCTTTCGCGGATCTCCTGTTTGAAACTCAGGACGACTGGGCCTACACAGAAAACTTCGCGACAGATTTGGCCCGCCTCGCGGCAAGCCGGGGTGTCAGTGGTCCGGCTTTTGAGACCTGCATCCAGGATGAAGCGCAATTCGAAGCTCTCATGGAGCGTGGCAGGATAGCTTCAGAGACCTACGAGCTGACAGGAACGCCGGGCTTTCTGGTCAATGGAAGAGTTGTACCAGGGGCTGTTACATTCGAGACATTCGACAAAATTCTCAAAGTTGCTTTGACGAACGCCGGAGCAGGTGAGTGATCATTGCCGCCAAAAAGACGAAATTGGCGTCCATGCCTGTACTCGAAGGCTACTAACTGAATAGGGTCTGAGAACGTGCAATTTACGCGGTTACGGCTGACCGGGTTCAAGTCTTTTGTGGACCCGACAGAGCTTGTTATCCAGCCTGGCCTGACTGGCATCGTAGGGCCCAATGGCTGTGGCAAGTCGAATCTGATTGAGGCGCTCCGCTGGGTGATGGGCGAGACTTCGCCGAAGTCCATGCGCGGTGGTGGCATGGAAGACGTGATATTTGCCGGAACCACCAACCGGCCGGCCCGGAATTTCGCCGAAGTCCTTCTGCAGATTGACAATACCGAACGAGATGCCCCGGCCGCATTCAACGACAGTGCTTTGATCGAAGTTTCGCGCAGAATTGAACGGGATGCAGGGTCTGCTTACCGCGTCAACGGAATGGATGTTCGCGCTCGCGACGTGCAGCTGCTGTTCGCTGACATGGCCTCAGGCGCCCACTCTCCATCCATGGTCAGCCAGGGCCGGGTTGGCGCACTCATCAGTGCGAAGCCACAGGACCGCCGTGCCATCATGGAAGAAGCCGCCGGCATCACCGGCCTTCATTCAAGACGCCATGAGGCCGAATTGCGCCTGTCGGCCGCGGAAAGCAACATTCAGCGTCTTGACGACATCATGCATGAGATTGAAGTCCAGTATAACATGCTGAAGCGGCAGTCCCGCCAGGCCACCAGATACAAGAACCTTTCCGGTCTCATTCGGGCGGCCGAAGCGATCTACTACCACATCAGATGGACCGGCACTTCAACCGAACTTGCGGCAGCCGAGCGGAATTTTTCCGAGATTGAAGTCACTGTTCAGGAGGCCACACGCTCAGCGGCAAGCGCATCAAGTACGCAGGCGGAGGCAGCGTCTCACATCCCTGCACTTCGGGACCGGGAAGCTGCCGAAGCGGCAAAACTGCACCGCCTGACCATTGAACGCGAAAATCTGGACGCAGAAGCAAGGCGCGCCGAAGAGACCGCGACGACGCTGACGGCAAGATTGACCCAGATTTCAGCCGACATCGACCGCGAAGAGGCCCTCAACCGTGACGCTGTCCTGGCAGTTGAGCGTATGGACGCTGAGACCAGGAGCCTCGAGGCTGCGGGCACCGGCCAGGACGATGCCGAAGAAGAGGCCCGGGCGGATGCTGAACGGGCGATTGCTGCTTTGACAGCAAGCCAAAACAGGTATGACGACGCCAGCTCGGGGCAGGCTCGCGCAGATGCCGACAGAATTTCACTGGATCGGCAAATTGTAGACTCTGAGCAACGAATTCAACGGCTGACGACAGAGCTTGAAGAAAGCCGAAGCGAACGCTTGAAAGTTCTGGCCGAAACTGCTGGCCACGGCATCAGCAAGGAATTGCTCGACCAGATAGACCAGGCGCGAACTGCCGCTCAGAATCTTCAGAAAAGCGCCGATGCCACTGAACTTGAGCGCATTGAGGCGCAGCAGGCCGAACAACTGATACGCGATACATTACGCAATCAGGAAGCTGACCTTGCCAGGACGACAGGTGAGATCGAAGCACTTGATCGGTTGATTTCTGCCTCTCATTCAGACCTGTGGCCGCCCATGATCGACGCTGTCAGCGTCAAGCCTGGCTATGAGACAGCCATGGGTGCAGCCCTCGGCGATGACCTTGGTGTTCCAGCTGACGAAGCGGCGCCGGTTCACTGGTCAATGCTCAAGATAGCTGACACAGATGGTGCAGGCCTGCGATTGCCGGCAGGTGTGGTGGCGCTGAGCAATTTTGTCGAAGGACCAGCTGCCCTTCAGTCCCGGCTGCGCCAGATTGGCGTGGTGTCCGAAGAAGATGGCCCCCGGCTGCGATCCTTGCTGAAGCAGGGCCAACGCCTTGTCAGCAAAGAGGGCTCCGTGTGGCGATGGGATGGCTACACGGCGACATCAGAGGCTGTGACATCCGCGGCGACGCGTCTCGCTCAGCGAAACCGCCTTGAAGAGCTCCGCGGTCTGGAGGCCGAAAAAGAACTGGAAGTCAACGAGGCACGCTCGGCCTTGGATGAGGCCCAGCGTGCATCGCACAGCGCGATGCAAGCGGAAGCCGCGGCACGCCAAAACCTGCGCGACGCCGAAGACCGGCTGTCAGGTATCCGCGATCAGCATGCCGCTCTGATGGAAGGTTCGGCCGAGCGCCAGTCCCGTGTGGCGGCTCTGGATCAGTCCATTGAGACCCTGATCGCAGCCATTCAGGAACAGCGCGAAATGCTGTCGGCCTCGACCCTGGCTTTGTCGGAACTGCCGGGAGAGACTGCTGCAAAAGAAGACACAGACGAAGCACGGCGGGAATTGGATGCCGCCGGACAGGCCGCTGGTGAAGCCCGCAGTGCATATGAAGGCTTTCGGCGCGAAGCCGCCGCACGCGAGGCACGGCTGCAAAGCATCAGACAGGAGAGAGAAGCCTGGCAGGACCGATCTGAAGGTGCCATTGAACAGCTCAGCCAGCTAAAGGATCGTCGTCAGGAAGCCCAGTCGCAACTGGAAGAACTGAAAAGCGTGCCGCAGCAGATTGAGGAGAAACGCGGCGCTCTTCTCGGTGCGCTGGAAGCAGCCGACCAGGAACGAGACACCGCTGCAGATCAATTGGCCACTGCCGAAGCCGGATTGGCAGAAGCCGACAAAGCACAGCGCGAAGCGCAGGCTTCACTGGCGGAATTCCGGGAAGAACGCGTCCGTCTTGAGGCCCAGGTCAGTCAGATCGGCGAACGGCGCTCTGAGCTCGCGGCCCGAATTCGTGAAGCATTACATGCCGCACCAGACGACGTCCTGTCCCTGGCGGAGCTCAAAGAGAACCAGGACCTGCCAACTTTTGAAGAAATCGAACACCGTGTCGGACGACTCAAGCGAGAGCGCGAAAATATGGGTGCTGTGAATCTAAGAGCCGATGCCGAAGCCACGGAGCTCGATGAACGACTTCAGGGCATGCAGGCAGAGCGCACGGACCTGGAAGCCGCAATTGCCCGGTTACGCCAGGGCATCGGCAGCCTTAACCGGGAAGGTCGCGATCGCCTCCTGAGTGCCTTCAACGACGTGAACGAGCATTTTTCGACGCTGTTCACCCAGCTGTTTGGTGGCGGGCGGGCGCATCTCACACTAACAGAATCTGATGATCCTCTGGAATCTGGACTTGAAATCATGGCCAGCCCACCAGGCAAGAAACTTCAGACCATGTCCCTGTTATCAGGTGGCGAGCAGGCTTTGACTGCGCTCGCCTTGATCTTCGCTGTGTTCCTTACAAACCCGGCACCGGTCTGTGTTTTGGATGAAGTAGACGCACCGCTTGATGACTCCAATGTGCTCAATTTCTGTGCGCTCCTGGACGAAATTGCAGCAAACGCCAGGACCCGCTTTCTGGTTGTCTCGCATCACCAGATTACGATGTCTCGGATGGACAGATTGTTTGGCGTAACCATGGGCGAAAGAGGTGTCTCGCAGCTGGTTTCTGTCGATCTCGAGAGGGCCGCTCAACTACGTGCGGCAGAGTAGCGCAGTAGGCGAAAGTTCCTTATAAATCAATGAGTTAACCCCTCCCTTTTGCTTCTTGACAGTGAGGCTGCCCAGAACCTATGGTGCCCGCGCCTTCGACCTGTTCTGCAGGTCTTTTATGGGCGACAGCGGAGCTCAGTTTTCCTTCCGGAAGACATGACGAAATCCGAAACACGAGAGAACTGGCATGGCGGAAAAAACACCGCCCCCATCGCTTGAGGATTTCGATCGACGGCTGAAAGATGCGCGAACCGCATCCAAGCCGGCGAAGGATGACGATTCGCCGCAAAGCGGGATCGGCATTGGCATGCGGCTCAGCATGGAGCTGGTGATCGGAGGCGTGTTTGGTGGCGTTGTCGGCTGGTTTATTGATGGCTGGGCCGGAACCGCACCACTCTTTTTGTTGGTCCTTGGACTTTTGGGGGTCGCGGCCGGTGTGAGAAATGCATTCCTGTTCGCCGAAAGGATGAGCAAGGCAGATGCTGAGAGATTGAAGGCGCGCGAACAGGAAGCCGAGCGAGACCAGGGAAGCAAGGGCTAGAGAAGCGATCAGTTGGCCCCGATTGTTGGTAACGAGGACAGAATTGGACTATGGACGAACACGCTGCAGCTGAGGGTCACAGCCCACTCGAACAGTTCCAGATCAGCCGGCTGATCGAGATCGACCTCGCGGGCTTCGACATGTCGTTTACGAACTCCGCATTGTACATGGTCATCGCCATGCTTGGCATCACTACCTTGCTGCTGGTCGGCACACGAAAGCACGCACTTGTCCCTGGCCCGTTGCAGGCCATCGTCGAAATGTCCTATGAATTTGTTGCAAATTTAATCCGCGAAAACATCGGTTCCGAGGGCAGACAGTACTTTCCCTTCGTCTTCTCGCTCTTCATGTTCATCCTGTTCTTAAACATGATCGGCATGATCCCCTACACATTTACGGTGACGTCGCACATTGTCGTGACCTTTGCCCTTGCCGCTGTTGTTTTTGTCGGCGTCATGATCATCGGATTTGCCCGGCATGGTCTCGGATATTTTCGGGTCTTTGTGCCCTCCGGCGTCGGCATTGGGTTCCTGCTTATCCTTGTGCCGATCGAGATCATTTCTTATTTCACGCGGCCCCTCAGTCTTTCAGTACGGCTTTTCGCAAACATGCTGGCCGGCCATACCATGCTGAAAGTCTTTGGCGGATTCGTCGTCAGCCTGGGGGCAATTTCCTACGGCATTCTGGGTGTTGTGCCGCTGGTGATGATTATCGCATTCACGGCACTGGAGCTCCTCGTGGCGTTTCTCCAGGCCTACGTCTTTGCCATTCTGACCTGCATCTATCTGAACGATGCCATTCACATGGAACACTAATCGGATTTTAACAAACCCACGTAATTCAATTTGAAGTCAATAAAGAGGAACTAGTTCAATGGAAGCTGAAGCAGCAAAATTCATCGGTGCCGGCCTTGCGGCAATTGCTCTGGCGGGTGCTGGCGTTGGTATCGGAAACATTTTTGGCAGCTACATTTCAGGCTCGCTGAGAAATCCAGGCGCCGCAGACAGCCAGCGCGCGAACCTCTTCCTGGGCTTTGCCCTGGCGGAAGCAACGGGCCTTTTTGGTCTGGTGGTGTCGTTCATCATTCTGTTCGGCTAGTTCCAGGACCAGCTACAGAGAACCAGAACAGGGATCGGCTCATGCCACAGCTGGAGTTTCAGGACTATCTGCCACAGATCGTTTGGTTGGTCATAACCTTCGTCGGTCTTTACATTCTGATGGCACGTCTTGCCTTGCCGAGGGTCGCCAACATCCTGGAAGAACGGCAAAACCGCATTGCCGATGATCTCGGCCAGGCTGAGAAGCTACGCGATGAATCTGATGCCGCACTGGAAAGCTATGAAGGCGCCCTTTCAGAAGCACGGGCTCGGGCGCATACTATTGCCCAGGAAACACGGGCAGCAGTTCAGCAGACAGCCGATGCCGAGAAAGCGCAACTGATCGCAGAGCTGACCCGGGAAGGCGAAGAAGCCGACGCCCGCATCCAGGAGACCAAAGCTGAAGCCATGGCCGGACTTCAGGAAATCGCAAGCGGTGCCGCTGTTGAGATTGTGCAGCAGATCGCAGGCGTCCAGGTTTCGGACGCCGACGCGCGTGATGCTGTCGCTATAGCGGAGAGGGCCTAGGGCATGACCAGTTTTATCGAAGATCCGGCATTTTGGGTTGGTGTTGCCTTTGTTCTCTTTTGCGCGCTTGCCGTCTTTGGTTTCAAAGTCCACATACTGGTGGCAAACGCGCTGACGGATCGCGCAACTAGGATCCAGAGTGAACTGGATGACGCGCTTGCGTTGCGTGAAGAAGCCCAGGCATTGCTGGCCAGCTATCAGCGCCGGCAACGCGAAGCTGAACAGGAAGCCGAAAGTATTGTTACACAGGCCAGCGCCGAGGCCGCACGCGCTGCTGAGCAGGCCAAGGAAGATCTGGCAACCGCAGCCGCCAGAGCCACAGAAGTCGCGCGCGATAAGATCGCACAGGCAGAAAGTGTGGCGCTGCAGGAAGTTCGCGATGCCGCTGTCGAAGTTGCCATTGCCGCTGCGCAGGCAATCTTGAGAGAAAAACTCGATGCCGATCAGGCTGCAGCCTTCATTGATGGCTCAATTGCCGATCTTCGCACCAATCTCAACTAGAGCGAACTTCCTTCATATGGAAACGCATGCAAACCTCCGTTCGTCCTGAGCCTGTCGAAGGACAAGCCACAGTCCGCTGCGTTTGCCGGTCCTTCGACAGGCT
>CBDUYM010000007.1:0-138198 GCA_965371465.1 uncultured Alphaproteobacteria bacterium | reverse complement strand
TCCTGCGGGCCGCCTGCAAAGCATTGAGCGATTTCCATCCAGCGTGTGGCCACGTCGCCTTCGACCTGCAGCGATGTATCCGCGATGTTCCGTGTCTGGGTCACGACCTGGCAGAATTCTGTGGCTTCGCCCGTGATGCTGCTGTCGGCTTCCGCTTCGCCCCATTCCCAGATTTCGCCGGATGGTGCCGTCAGCCTGAGACAGGGAAGGTCGCCCGGCAGATCGAGGCCGCGGTTTGCAAAAGTCCAGCCGAATGTATTGACGCCGATGACGCAGACATTCCTGACGCGATCTTCGTCCTTTCGAACGACGCCGAGACTGTCGAAAACTTCCTGACCATGGGCCCAGGTTTCCATAAGGCGGGCAGTAATGCTCGACCTGGCGCTCATGTCGGGACCCGCCCATTTCAAACGCCGTTTGGGATCAGCGCCCGAGAAATGATCTGCCATTTCAAGATAGAACGTCCGCCAGGTCTCCAGCAGGTCCCTGCCCTTCAGGCCATCGAGCCAGATGTCCTCGAATTCGCGCAAGGATGAGGCTTCGCTACCGACGCGCTTCATGAATACCTGGAATCCGGGTTCATCCATCAGCGAGAGATCGGCGGCGTAGTTCCACATGTGAAGATGACCGATCACATTATTGATGGTCCATCCCTTGAACTGGGTTTCCATGGCCAGTTCTTCGTCTGTTTTATCGGCGAGCAGGCGATGGAGCGAATTGCTTTCCTCTTTGAAGTCGAGAGGCTGTTGAAACATCATGTCTTCCTCGTCCGGGGATCAGCTACGCGGCCCAACCCAATTGAAACTGCCCTCTTCAATCATCTTCTTACCAGCCGCCATTGCTGCCCCTGTCACATGACGGGCCAGTGCCGCGCCGACGCTGACGCGTGTCACTCCAAGCGCCTGATACTGATCCAGAGTAACGCCCTGAAGAAATGGTACCAGAACATTGACCGGCTTGGTGACAGCGCTCAATACAGTTTTGACCTGCTCGAGATTGCTAAGGCCAGGCGCATAGAGAACGTCGGCACCGGCGGCCTCAAAAGCCTGAAGGCGCCGGATCGTATCATCCAGATCGTTAACACCCCGAATGAGGTTTTCTGCGCGGGCGGTCAGAAGGAATGGAAATGACAGTCCCGAGACGGCTTCGGCACAGGCCGCAATGCGATCGACAGCAAGGCTGAAGTCATAGATTTCAGAGCGGGAATAGTCTTCGATTGAGGCACCCACGACCCCTGCTTCCGCGACTTTCACCAGGTTCGCTGCCGCATCTTTCGGCGCATCGGCGAAGCCATGCTCGAAATCGGCATTGAGGGGCACATCGGTTGCCGCCGACAAGAGCCGGCAGTGCTCCAGTTTTTCTTCGAGAGTGACTTCACCGTCCTCTTTGCCGATCGATCTTGCGAAACCGGAGCTCGTCGTCGCCAGTGCTCTGAAACCGAGACCTGCCAGCAATATGGCGGAGCCAATATCCCAGGGATTCGGAATAATGAAGGTTTCATTCGCCTGATGAAGAGCTTTGAAGGCTTCTCCCTTTTCTGCCTGACTGGCCATGCGTTTCCTTCCTCCACGAAGCAGTTTCTCGCCCGTTGTTTCCGACATTGATGCGCCCAAATTTGACGCGAAAGGTCAGGTTTGTCACGCTTGCAAAGTCGAAATTATGGGATCTGTTCAAATGATAGAGGTCATTTCGCTGAAGCCCGGTATCTGTGCTGGCATTGAATGCCCTCTGCTTACAAGAACAGGTGCCGCATTGTGAAAATCCTGAAACGGACATTGATCGTTGCCCTCGCACTTGTCGCCATAGCCTTCGGTATGCTCTTTCTCTATCCAAGGCCTGCCGACACGACGGACCCGGCGATTTTTACCGGGGACAGCGCGCTTGTCGATTACTGTGAGTTGGCTGAGCTTGATGGGTCGGGACTTTTGGCGTCAGAAATCCCAAAAGCCTATACTCCCGGCTGCGGGTTCGAGAAATGGCCTATGCCTGTTCTGGCCGAATGCACGGAACCTCTTGCAGCTGGCGTTACAGATATCCGGGGGCTATGGCGCAGCGTAACGCCTGGCTTGCAACATCTTGAGCTTGTCGAGCAATGCGGGAACCGTGCCATCGTCGTGTCTTCAGGTGTGATTCATGACTTCATCTCCGACGGATCCGTTGCCAACGGCGTGCGGGATGTCAATGGAAGCAGATGCTTCAACATCTCGGTTGCTATCAGTTGGGAAGACGGGGTCATGAACTTCAGACCATTAGGGTTGCCCTACATAATCGTGTCCCGCGAACTTCAGGGCGATCAGCTGGTCTGGGACTACCCAAGTATTGGCGAGGTTCGAATGGAACGCGTGTGCAGCCTCGCTGAAGCAGGCTGAGGCTCAGCTCACTCAGGTTCGCCCTTTTGCCATCCGCGGGCTTCAAGACAGGCGACCTGACGCTCCAGGTTTACGATCATGTAGCTCTCTGAAACCTGAGAAAGCTGTTGCCCGGCATTGCGTTCAGATCCCGGTATGACGTAGCTCTCTCTCCGTTCAAGGCTTGCGCTGGCGCATTGCCGCTCATCGATTTTCAGATCTGCTGCGCTCTTATTTGCATGGGACCAGTTGTATTGCGGGCCTGCACAGCCCGTTATGACGCCGACCAGCAGGATGCAGATGATGTGATTGGTGTTCATGCTGTGATTTCCTACCTAGATCCTGCGGCTCAGCTTTTGTTCTGCAAGGTCATTCCAGAGCGCGTCAGGAATGTCTGCCTGGATGAACGCCAGATTGGCTTCAAGCTGTTCAAGCGTGAACATTCCAGGGATAACAGCCGCGACAGCTGGATGCTTCAGGGGATACTGGAGAGCGGCAGCGCGGATATCAACGTGATGGTCAGCACAGACCGCGCGAATGGCCTCGGCCTTTTGCCAGAGATCGTCAGGTACGGGTTTGTAGTCATAGGTCGCCCGCTTTCGGTCGGCGATTGCCAGCAGACCTGAATTGTAGGGGCCGCCAATGATGATTGAGGTGTCCGTCGCGATGCATTTTGGCAAAAACTCATCGAGGGGTTCCTGCTCCAGCAGTGTAAAGCGTCCGGCCAGTAAGAAGCAGTCCGGCTCAAAGAGATCGAGGATGTCGCTGCAGACTTTCCATTCGTTCACACCGAGCCCGAAGGCACCGATGACGCCCTCTCGGCGGAGGTCGGTCAACGCCTTCAGACATCCATTTGTTGCCTCGGTGAAGACGCTGGGCTGATCGTCCCCATGGGTCCAGATGTCGATGTCATGACAGAGAAGGATGTCAATGCGATCAAGGCCAAGCCTTTCGAGGCTGGCCTCCATTGAGCGATGTGTGGCGTCATAACTGTAATCGTAGCGCACCGCAACGGCTTCATGATCGCGCATTTGAGGATCACGCTTACCTTCCGCCACAGGCACCAGGAGACGGCCAACTTTCGAAGACAATACAAATTCGTCGCGGGAGAGCCCGGGCAATGTCTGACCGTAACGCTTCTCGCTCAGGCCGTGGCCGTAAAGCGGCGCTGTATCGAAATAGCGAATGCCGCGCTCAAAAGCCGTCGTCAGAATCTTAGCCGCTGATGCATCAGAAATATGATCGCCCACACCGCCGAGCGGCCCGCCGCCAAAACCAAGCGTTGTGACCTCGATGTCAGTGGTGCCGATTTTTCTTGTCTCAAGTGCGGCCATTCCGGCTTCCCTTTTCCTGCTCCCCGGGATGTTTGACACTATCGGGATAAGTCACCACCATCCAGGGGATTCGAACATGGAGATGGTTTCAGCCCGTGAAGATATTGAGAACGCCGGAAGAGAAATTTGAAGACCTCGATGGTTACCCTTTTGAACCGAACTATGCCGAAGTGGCTGACGGTGAAGGTGGCCGTATGCCGGTCCATTATGTTGACGAAGTGCCGAAGAATAGCAGGCCCAAGGGCCAGCCACACACCATCCTCGAAGGTGGCGGCCACTTTCTGCAGGAAGATCTGCCAGAGGAATATTCAGAATTTCTTGTAAACTGGTTGAAGGATAAGGACTGACCATGGCGGACTTGCATACACTTTACGCGGCGTCCAACTCCCTCTTTTCAGGGAGAGCGCGGAGCTACTTCATCAAGAGTGGACTGCCCTATCAGGAAATCACGCCCAATACCTTACACTATGCCGAGTATGTCCAGCCAAAGGCGCATATGTGGATGCTGCCGACAGTTGAAACCACAGACGGTGAAGTCATTCGTGACGGCGCGGCTATCATTGATCATTTTGAGAGCCTGGCCGGCTATCCAGCCTCACCTGTTACGCCACGCCAGCGCGTTCTAAATCGTCTTTTCGATGTCATTGGCTGTGAAGGCCTGTTGCGTCCTGCCATGCACTATCGCTGGAATTTCGAGGAGAACCTGGAACTGTTGCGGTTCCACTTTCGGTCGCTTGTCCCTGCTGGTCACCGCAACGCCGAGTTCGGTGACAAGAACATGGACCGCATGCGCCAGGCCGGGGTCGGCTTCGGTGCGACGCCAGATAACTTCGAGCTGATCGAGGCTCTCTATGAAGAACTGATCGACCTTCTTGATCAACATTTTGCCGAGGTCCCATATCTTCTGGGCTACAAACCCGGCATTGCGGACTTTGGCATGATTGCGCCCTTTTATGGCCATCTCGGGCGGGATCCTGCACCGCTGAGATTGATGCAAACAAAGGCCATCCGGCTTCTTCGCTGGACCGAACGCATGAACAGACCGGATCCGGATCGGGGCGAGTTCCCGGGCGACGAGACCGGATTTCTGCCCGATGATGAAGTGCCGGAAACCCTGAAGGCTGTTCTCCGACATCTCGCCATCGACTTCGTGCCTGAGACATTGGCAGCTGCTGAGTGCATCAATGAATGGATCGATGCGCAAGCCGACCTGTCCCCTGGTACGCCTTTGCAAAGAGGTGTCGGCATGGCTTCGTTCGAAGTCAGGGGCCAGAAGTTCACAGCCATTGCGCAACCCTACAGGTTCTACCTTCTGAAACGGGTGCAGGATGAAGTTGCCGCACTGTCCGAAGATGGACAGACATCTGTCGAGGCCCTGTTGACCGAGTGCGGCATGTGGCCACTCATATCATCGAAGCTCCAGCGCAACATTGGCCGCGCCGACAATTTCGAGGTCTGGGAGTAAGATTTGGCAGATCAATTGAAACTGGCGCTGGTGGGTTGCGGGCAGATTGCGGAAGCGCATTGGTCGGGAATTCAGAACCACGCACCCCAAGTGGAGGTCACAGCCGCAGTGGACATTGATGCGGCAAAGGCCGAAGCCATGGCCGCACGAACTGGTGGACAGGCCTTTCTCTCCCTCGACGAGGCACTTCAGAAAGGTGACTTCGATGCCGTTGATCTGATGCTGCCACACAATCTTCATGTGGAAGCGGCGCTCAAATCATTCGATGCAGGCAAGCATGTATTGCTTGAAAAGCCGATGGCGATGGATCTCCAGGAGTGCGAGACGATCCTGAGGGCCGCTGAAGCTGCAGACGGTCTTTTCATGATCGCCGAACAGGCTCAGTACTGGCCGGATGTGCATGCCGCCGCTGACCTCATGGCGGCGGGAGAAATCGGTGAGGTCGTGACCGCACGCGCCACGTTCTACGACATTGTGAGATGGCAGCCGGGTGATCCCATACCCTGGCGGTTCGAGCTGGCAAAGTCAGGTGGCGGCATCGCCATGGATGGCGGTGCTCACTGGATCCGGCCCTTGCGAATCTGGTTCGGTGACGTTGAAGAGGTCATCGGTGCCGTCGCCCATCCTATCGGCGAAATGGAGCCTGAATCTCTGGCCAATGCCATTCTACGTTTCAAGGGAAGCGTAACCGCTATGCTTACAGTCGTGAATACTTATGCACGCACAGCGCCGCTTGATGCCTTTCGCATCACCGGCACTAAAGGTGAGATTTCCATTGAACACGGGCGCGATGGCCGCATGCTTCTGTTCAATCCGGAGCACCCTGACGGCAAAGAGATCATGAAGACGGCGCCTGGCAAGATTGCCAGTTACGGGCTTGAACTCAGGGATTTCAGCGATGCAGTTCTGCATGGCACCGAGCTTCAGGCTCCGCCGGAGTATTCGCTTGGTGAACTGAAGACAGCACTGGCCATATACCGGTCTGTCGAAAGCAGGACATGGGAGAAGGTTGGCTGATCAGGCCACGTCTACTGTGTTCCCGGCTGCTGCCTCGACTTCGCCGGCAAATTTGCGCAGCTCATTGAACTCGCGCTGCAGGGCGCGTTGAAGGATGTTGCTGTCCATGGCGTGAAGGACGAACCGCGCGCCTTCCCGGATGGCCATGGTCGATGTTTCAAAAGTTTGCTGATGAACCATGACAGGGATGTTCCTCGCTTCGCAGCGCCGGATGATATCGCGTACGACCCCGATGTATTCCGAATTGCCATAGTCGTCCGGGATACCCATGGAGGTGGACATATCGTTGGGGCCAATGAACACGCCATCAATGCCACCGACATCGAGGATGTTGTCGAGATTTTCATGAGCCGGCACAGATTCGATGCCAATGACAACAAATGTGTGACGGTGCCGACCCTCGAGGTACTTTTGTGATGCATCGCTTGGCAGCTTTCCTTCTTGCTGGGCGCGCTTCAGATACTCGCCTTTCAGGGGATGCCAGTTTGCAGTGGCCACAACGGCCTCCACCTCCTCAGCCGTTTCGCAGTAGGGCACCAGAACGCCAGCAGTTCCGGCATCAAGGGCCATGGCAACCCATTCCGCCTTCGGTACCGGAACGCGGACAATGGGAGTCACCTCAGCCTGTCTCAGCATGGTGCAGAGCAACTGGATCTCTGCCCGATCACGAGAACCGTGTTCTGTATCAATGATGGCATAATCTATTGTGCTGCCCTGAAGAACGCCGCCCCAGCGGTTCGATGCCATGGCTGACAGCATGAAGCCATACACCCGTCCGCCATCCTTCAACGTCTTTTTCAGCGTAATGGCATCCATTACTTCTCTCCTTAGCTCATCTGTGGAATTCTTCAGATTACCTTTTGATCGGCAAGTTTCTTGATCTCTTTGGCCGCAAGGCCCAGCAAGTGGCCGTAGATCTCCTCATTATGCGCACCGAGCTCGGGGAACGTGCGAATTTCATTCATGCCCTGCTCGGGAAATCGAATTGGCGAATTGGCGAGAACAATCTCACCCATTTCAGGATGGTTGCGCCACTCAAGCATGCCGCGTTCGTGCATGTGTGGGTCAGTACGCACTTCTTCGATGTCGCGCACCGGTGCGACTGGAATGCGTGCGGCGGAGAGCGCGCTGAAAGCTGCATCCCGGGTTCGCGCACTGCACCACGCCTCCATGATCTCTGTGATTGCGGCTTCATTGTCATTGCGGGTACGCGCATTGGTGAAGCGAGGATCATCCTTGAGATCATCCCGGCCGATCACCTCCAATGTCCTCAGCCAATGCGTGTCGGTGACACAGATAATTGCGATGTGTCCGTCGGCGCAGGCGTAAATCGAATAGGGCGTCACCAGCGAAGGTGAGCGATTGCCTGTGCGTTCCGGAATTTTACCGGTTCGGTGGTAGGCCGTCATATCGGTGCAGAGCGCAAAATACATGGCCTCCTGCATGGAAACTTCGACCAATGCGCCCTCTCCGGTTCGGGATCGCTGGAGGAGAGCGCTGACCACCGCGCCATAAAGATGCGTGCCGCCCATAATGTCGACAGGTGCGCCGCCCGCCCGTAAGGGGCTTCCACCGGCCTCGCCAGTCAGGCTCATGATGCCGGAGGCTGCCTGAATAGTGTGATCCATGGCGAGCTGATCGCGATCCGGCCCTGATATGCCGTAGCCTGTGCCAGTTGCATAGATCAGACGCGGATTGGCGGCGCGCAGCACTTCATGACCGACACCCAGACGATCCATCACGCCAGGGGCGAAATTTTCGAGGACGACATCGGACGCGCTCGCAAGATCAATCAGGAGCTCCTTCCCTCTTGGCTCTCTCAGATTGAGGGTGATGCTTTTCTTGTTGGAATTGAGCATGGCAAATGACATGGCCGTGACGGCGCCGGCACTGCCGCGCAGGCGTTCGCCGCCGACGGGTTCGACCTTGATAACCTCGGCGCCGGCCATGGCCATCAGAAACGTCGCATAGGGCCCCTGATAGATCTGGCCGAGATCGACGACCCGAATGCCTTCAAGTGGCAATGGCATACTTGCTCTCCTCCATAAGATCAGCTGCAGAAGTCAGCCGAAATAAACGCCGCCTTGTGTGCTGCCAAGCTTGTCTCTGGCGATGACCATACGATGGACTTCTGACGGACCTTCGCCAATGCGCTTGACACGCAATTCACGATACCAGCGCTCCAGGGGCATTTCCTTGGCCAGGCCCATACCGCCGAACATCTGTATCGCTCGGTCAATGACCCGACCCGCTGTCTCTGTACCGTAAAGTTTGCAAATCGATGCATCGACCTTGCCCGTCTCGCCAGCGTCAACGTGAGATGCCGCTTCATAAACCAGTAGCCGGGCCGCCTTCAGCTCAACTTCAGAATCTGCAATCATCCACTGGATCGCCTGTTTATCAGAGAGCGGTCCATCACGGGTGGGACGTTGTTTGACCCAGCCACAGGCCAAATCGAGCGCCTCCTGTGCCATGCCGATGCAGCCGGCGGCATAGGGAATCCGTGCATCGACAAGCCAGCTCTGGGCCACTGCGAAGCCCTGACCGACAGCGCCGAGCACATTCTCTGCCGGCACTTCGCAGTTATCGAGCACGATCTCGTAGGGAGACAGCGCCCTGATGACACCGATCTCATTGAAGGAAATGCCGGGAAAGTCCGGCTCGACAATAAAGGCCGTGATCTGTGGTGGCGAAAACTCGTCACCGTCGTCACTGCGCGCGAAAAGGATGCCGAAATCCGCCCCCTTGGCACCGGTGATCCACATCTTGCGCCCGTTCAACACCCAGTGATCACCGCGATCGACGGCGCGGGTGCGAATGTTGTTTCTTGGATCCGATCCACCTGTGGGTTCGGTGATGGCGACAAAGGCACGCTTATCACCGTCGACGCAAGGGAGGCCGTATTTCTCGATCTGCTGATCGGTGCCGCTCCAGATGATGTTGGGCGGGCCGCCGCCGAACGCCCCCAGCGCCGGCGCGTAACCGCCAAGGCGGCATTTCGCGGATTCCTCGGCGATGATGACGCGGGTAAGCGCGCTGACAGGATTGCCGCCGTATTCGGCCGGCACTGTCAGGCGCGTGAGTCCCATTTTTTCGGCGATGCCGCGTAAATGTGCCCGATCCTTGGCCGAGCAGCCGGTCGCATCATGCGGCAGTTTATCCTCAATGGGCTTGACCTCTTCGCGCATAAATCTGCGTATCTGATCGCGTAACAGAACAAGTTCCTCGGGCAGGATGAACCCGTAGTGGCTGCCAACCGCCTCGCTGGCCTGTGCTGTATCCAGGTCTGCCATCGCCTTCCCCCTGATTTCTCGAATTTTTTCAATTCTAGGCATATGCGTGCCGTTCCACAAAGAACAAAGAAAAAGGCCCTCACTTTCATGAGGGCCTTCGTGTCTGAACCCGAGAGGGCGCCTACCGCATCATTGGCTGCGCAGCACTTCACCGCCCATTGTGCCGGTGTGCTCATCATCACGAAGAATGACCTGGCCATTGCAGAGCGTCGCCTTGTAGCCGACCGCGCGCTGGACGAAGCGTGGTGAATTACCAGGGATGTCGTTGACGATATAGGGTTGACGCTCCGCCACAGTGTCGATGTCGACAACGTTTATGTCGGCGCGCTTGCCGACTTCCAGCGTACCCCGGTCATCAAGACCAAGAACCTCAGCCGGTATGGCCGCAATGCGGCGTACGGCTTCGGGCAGGCTGTAGACCCCAGTGTCACGATGCCAGTGCGACAGCACGAAAGTGGCCCAGCCAGCGTCGATCATCTGGCTGACATGGGCACCTGCGTCACCGAGACCGGGCATGGCCCAGTCCATGGTGATCATTTCTTCGAGGGTTTCCAGGTTGGCGTTGAAGCCGCGCTGGTGGAAAAGCATTTTGCCATCACTCTCGATTGAAATGCGGATCCAGGCTTCGGCGGGATGCTCGCCGCGCTCACCCGCAACAGCGTAGAGACTTTCGTCCCGGCTTTGAGTGTAGATCGGCCTGTCGCCAAGGCCCATGGGGAACCAGTTCCGCGTGCGCTTGACGATTTCGTCGGCATCCTCGTGGTCTTTCAGCTCCTGGACCAGCTTTTCGGCCGTGGCTTTATCCTTGATAGCCTCAAGACGGCCAGCCAGATCAAGCTTCCGAAGTTCGTTCCAGGCTGGAGTGCGCCAGAAATTGTTGGTCGACAGACCGCCGACCCCCCCGCCGCTGCGGGGCACTGTTACGGCAGTGATATCATGGCCATCAGCGCGGATTTTCTGCACCTTGTCATTAAGCATATTGCCCTGATCGGACGTCACACCCGCAACCGCACTGAAGAGCACGCCTTTGCAAAGCGCTGCTTCGTCGGCCATCAGGTCCATTTCACTCTCCATTTCGGAGAAGTTCATCACGGTCTGCATAATCCCTTTATCGCCGATAGCCTTCGCGATCGCCCGCAATTCCTCTGGTTGAGCGAAAGTGCCGGGAATGCAGCGGCCATCGGGCAGAAAATGCCCAAGATGGCGATTGGTCGAGAAACCAAAGGCCCCCTCTTCGACAGACTTGGCCGCAAGTTCGGCAATCTGCTCAATCTCTTCCGGGGTGGCATCTTCTTCGACCGCGCGTTCCCCCATGACATAGAAGCGGGTGGCGCAATGGCCCGCAAGCCCTGCCACGTTGATCATCGGATGACGCTTTTCGATAGAGTCGAGATATCCGCCATAGGATTCCCAGTCCCAGGGCAGGCCCGTCATGATCGCATCTTTTGGAATGTCTTCCACAGTCTCCATCATGCCGGCAAGGAATTCTCTGTCTTCAGCCTTGCAGGGCGCGAACGTAACACCACAGTTGCCAAGCAGCGCTGTGGTGACACCGTGCCAAGTGACTGACGTCATGGCCTGGTCCCAGCCGATCTGCGCATCAAGATGGGTATGAAGGTCGACAAAACCGGGCATGACGGCGTTGCCCGCGGCATCGATTTCCTGCTCGCCCTTTTCGTCCACCTTGCCGATGGCTGTGATGGTGTTTCCGTCAATTGCTATGTCGCCGATATAAGGATCGGCACCTGTGCCATCGACAATATTGCCGTTTCTGATCACGATGTCGTGGGTCATCCCGAAGTCCTCCATTGCTGTGCTGGCGGCAGTCTGCGATGGCTGCCGGGCAACATCAAGGGGATTGGTAGGGTGACAAATCCATGCCTGGATAGCGGGCGCCGACACCGGCCAGTGTCTCTTCCGTCCAATAGGAATGACCGGGCGGCGGAAAGCCCAGCAGTTCCCGCTCCTTAAGCGTGGCAGCTTCGATCCAGGCGCGGAAATCGGGGCGAATGGCCTGTTCCGACCAGCCGACGATGCCAAGCCACTTCCAGGCGGCAGGGGAATAGGTCACGAACTGGCCGATGCGCGCCCGCTCCCCTTTGAAAGCGGTGCCGCGATGAAAGGTCCGCATGGAATAGGCCAGAACCGACCCCGCCGGCACCGTCGCCTTCACTTCGAGGTCATAGAGCTCTGCCCGTTCTTCCCGTGTGTAGGACGACGGCCACTGAACTTCGTCCCTGTAGTGCTGCCAGGAGCAGACCGCCGTCGGCGCGCAGTCCTCATCAACGTCGGTGTAATAGATCAAATACGCGGTCTGCCAGTATTCCGGCAGGTCAGGCGGATAGGCCAGCGTGTGATTGCCATAGTCCAGATGCATCCGCTGTTCGTTGTCGCCGGCATGGCCTTTACATTTCCATGTAAGATCGGACTGCTCACAGTAAAGATCGTCATGGCCTACCATGATTGACGCCAGGCGCCGTAACTCGGGATGCAACGTGATTGCGTTCAACTGGGTGCCGGCAAAGGGAAAGCGATTGTCGCGCCGGGTGCGACCTGTCCGATCCCATCCTTCCGGCTTCGGGCCTTTCGGATTAGCGGCATAGTCAAGCCAACCGGGAATGATCGCTTCAATTTCATCGTGCGCCCTGGAGAGTTCAGCCGGCGCGAAGAAGTTCTCGGCAATGACATAGCCGTGGGTGCGATAGTGTTCGATCTGATCATCTGAAAAAGACATCTGCTATAGGTACACCAGGGACATTCAGCTAACTCACGGGCCCGCCGTTCTGGAGCCAGTGGGCGTAGTCCTCCGGCAGCTTTGACATGGCTTTTTCGTAGAGGGCGAGATCTTCATCATCGAGGACGCCGACCCAGCGATCATTGGTGCCCTTGTTGAGGAACGTGTCGGCGCCGCCCTCGAAAAAAAGCCCAATCTCTTCGCCGACTACGGTACCCGGGTTTTTCTTCACTTCTGCGAACGTGCAGCGCTTCACCACGTCATCCCAGAGCTCTTCCGGTACATCAATCTCAAGATAGTCGGCAATGCGTCGCATTTCGCCATCGAGATCGGCAAGAAGATCTGCGTAGTGGAGCATCATGATGTTGGGCAAGTCCTTGTACTTCCAGAAGCTGAGTGCATGGTCCAGATGCGACCAATAGGGATAGCCATCAGATTCCCACTCGAATGCGCCACGCGTCATCCAGTTTCGCCACGTCTCCTTGGTGTCGTCGACGAAATGCGGAAAGGGCTCGCCCACCTGACCCGCGATGCCATTCATGACAGCGTAGAACGCCTCTGTGTGGCTGCCCCAGTGATTGAGGAGAGACATGAACACATCGCGCGGATCCCGCGTAATGCAGATGTATTTGACGTTTTCAAAGAATCGCAATCCGTCCAGCGGCAAGTGAGACTTGATGTAACGCCGGTGTTCCTGCGCATCGAGCTGACCCAGTACGAGTTCCAGAGGTGTTACGCGCATGTCCAGCCAGGGCGAGATTGAGGTTGCCGGCCCCGGCAGATTGCCGTCCGGAAATAGCATGTTGCCGACAATAGTCTGCGTAAACGTTGTGCCGGCCTTGTAGGAAGTGGAAATGACAATGTCGTCATCCCGCGGCGTGAAGTAATTCCATCTGGTCGTATCCATATGATGGTTCTGATAGACATGTTCGACTTCGGGCAGACTGGTCATTAATTGAGTTCCTCGGTTTGGATCAGAGCAGGCCAAGCGCGATCAATGAATCGCCATTCGCCTTGATCGTCTCGTCAATTGAATATGTTTCGAGACCAAGTTCCTTCTGCGCGAGCAGACAATAGGATCGCGGTGAGTCATAGGTATGCGCGGCTGGCTTGTCCCCATCCATTTCCTCACCGCCGATTTCTTCGATATCGGGGAACAGCTCTTTCAGTTTTGCCTGCAGTTGCCAGGTAAAAAGCTCGCCTGACGGATCACTTGCCGACAGAATGTAACGGGATCCGTTCTTTGCCATTGTACTTTCTGCAGCCAGCCGATGGGCACGCGCTGTATCGCGAACGTCAACATTGTTCCACAGCATGCGGCCGCCTTGTGATTTCTTGTAAGCTTTGCCCAGCATCATGAATTTGATGCAGTTTTGCCAGCTCCAGCCCTGATCATGGTTTGCGCACATCAGGGGGCCAATCACATGAAGCGGCAGGATAGCCATGGCTTCAAAGCTGCCGTCTTCTTCCGCAGCTTTGTAGATCATGCGTTCAGTGTTTGCTTTCGCCATGGCGTAGGCGATATCGCGGTTCTTGGGAATGCTGTCTTCAGTCCAGCGACCATTGTAACCTTCAAGATTGTCACCGCACCAGTCGCTCTCTGTGAAGACATAGCCTTCGGGTCGCGGGTGCCCCACTGCTGCGAACGAACTGGTAAAAACAAACCGCTTCACTGAACCGGATTTCTTGACAGAATCGACGACGTGACTGACTTCGGTGAAGCAGCCATCGTATACTTCCTGCGGTGTCTCCTGATTGTAACCAACCGTGGCGCCAGCATGGATGACAGCGGCGCAGCCCTTGAACGCTTCGTCGTAGCTGCCGGGCTTGAAGAGATCAGCCTCGTGGAGTTCGACGCTGCCCTCCCGGCCAGCGTCATTCAGTGCGAGAAGATGATCGACTTTTTCAGGCTTCGATGCGTCCCGGACGCAGGCGCGGACGCTGTAGCCCTGCTCCATGCAATCCCGAACAATCCACGAACCGATGTAGCCGCTGGCCCCGGTTACTGCGATAGGGCCGAGCGCTGGAGATATAGCTGTCATGATCTTTCCTGTCCCTCTCTGGCTTGGCTATTTTCTTTTGTTGTGCTTCAGGTTTTTGCCCAGCTGAAAGTCTCAGGAATTTTGGAATAGTCAGCGCTGCCGCGCGCGATCGTGGTTGACCCGAGAAAGTCGCAACGTCCGAGCATGACGGCAAGTTGTTCGGGCTTGCCTTCAAGCCAGCCTTCATCAAGGTGGTCATAGTTTTCCACTGTGCGCAGGGCGAGACGACTGAAAGTGATGTGCAGCACCACCCGGTCGCCATCCAGCTCTCGCGGATAATTGCCGTGCCAGGTCGACCCGTCCCAGCAAGCAATGGAGCTGACCGGACAGGTCATGGGAACGGCTCCTTCGGCCGCCTTCACTTCTTCTGCATTCGGATGGCGGCGATGAAGATGAGATTTCGGAATCATCTTGGTACAGCCACCGGCTTCGGTGAAATCCTCCATTGTCCAGCACATGGTCAATAACTGGTTGTGTACCGGGAATGGTGCCGGGGTCCAGTTCTGATCGGCATGCAGACCAAGCGCCGGGGCGCCTTTCGGGCGGATGCTGGCAATCAGCTGGGACAGCAGTGCACCTTTGCCGCACATGACTTCTACAAGAGCCTGTATCTTGGGGTTCAGCACAACTTCCTCAAAGATCGGGTCACGGCCAAGCAGCAGTGACGCCGAGTATCCCTTAGCGCGACCTTCGGTCTCCTGAGCCAGCCGCAAACAGGTTTCACGCAGACGGGAAGTGAATTCTTCCGTGGCGATGTCGCGAATGATGGTACTTCCATCGTCCCGCATTTCATCAATGTTGGCCTGAAGCCCTTGTGCCTCAACCGTCTTCGATAGTTCGCCTGACAAATCAAAAGGCTGCTGTGTGCCCTCTGCAAAACGTTCTTCAGGTCGTGCCGTCGCGGTATCGCTCATAATATCCATAGCTCCATGCTGTTCGCAGCGATCCTAAGGTGCTGATGCGGACTTGCCAAGTAGTGCAGGGTTCGGCACTTCAAATCAGATCGCTTTGTCGCTATTGTCGGCCCACGCTGCACGGAAACTCTAGACACCAGAATGACCGATATGGGACTAACGACCGAACAGACCGCTTTTTTCAAAGACAATGGGTACCTGATTCTCAAGGGCATGCTTGACAGGGACCTGTGCGCAAAAGCACGGGACCGGCTTTGGGCATCGCTGCCGGAAGGAAGCCAATTGAAACGCGACGACCCGGCAACGCATGTCGGGCCGTTTACAGGCGAGAACATTCAGCACGATCCGATTCACTTGCGCCATGGCTTTCGCTGGCAGTTGCGGGAGATCGGTACGGACCCGATGTTTCTCAACATGATCTACAGCCCGGCTCTTTGTCAGGTCGCAGAACAGCTCTTGGGCGAAGGCATGTTGCAGCCGCCCAAGGTCGGTGGCGAACCCATGGGCAGCCGGGGTAACGCCTGGCCGGGCGGGCCGACCGATCCGGCGATCAGCGATGGCATCCGGGGCATCTATTGCACGCTGCCCTACGGCGACAAGGAACGCCAGGCCGACTATTGCCATACAGATGGCCATCCGTTCAATCTGGGCATCGTCGGCCTCATACATGATGTGCCGCCAGATGGCGGCAGCTTTAAAGTCTGGCCAAAATCCCATCGGCGTCTCTACCCGACGTTCCAGATGCAGTATGACCAGCCACGGATTCCCTATTACGACCACCTGCCAAGTTACAAGGGCCTCATCCAGTCAGAAGCCTACATGAAGGAAATCAAGGCGGTGATGGAGGATACTGAACCGGTTGACTGCTGGGGTGAAGAAGGGGACGTCATTCTCTGGCACCATCGCCTCGCACATATGGCGGGACACAATTATTCCGATGTGATCCGGCAGGCCGTGCTCTATGACTTCACGCGCACCGACCTTGATACCTGTCGGATGGATCCGCCCCAGAGCGATATGTGGCGTGACTGGTCCGCTGATCTGCAGGCAAGTAACACTGAATACAGCGAAGATTTCGCCAGGTCGCAAAGACTGACCGGCTGACGCAAGAGGATGTCCAATGCTGAGTAAGGCCCAGTTAGAGCAATATGAGAAAGACGGCTTTCTTTTGCTGCGCTCCCACTTCACCGATGCAGAGATGGCGCGGCTGGATCGGGCGTTTGAAAACAACCCCCCTCACAGCGGCAATACAGGCAATCTGAATTATCCTGAGCCGGGACGCTACACATTGGCGAAAAGCTGTCTCAAAGATCCGGATCTGGCGTTTATGGCCGAGCATCCCGGCATCATTGAGCCGACAAAAGAATTGCTCGAAGACGACATACATCTAACGGCGTTTGTGCTTTATGACCGCACGCCAGGCGGCGGCGGCTTGCCTGGCCACAATGACTACAAGAGGTGGCGACCTGTCGGGTCGTCCATGAAGTGGCTTTTCACGATCATCCCGATGACAGATTTCAACGCCGAGACCGGCACGCTCTATGTGGCGCCGGGCTCCCATCGGCTGGATAGAATGTGCGATCGCGGGGAAGGCGCACTGCACATCAGTGAGGCCATCCGGCCCGGCGAAGACGATTACATTGATCCGAAGCTCGAGCGTGGTGATCTATTGTTCATGAATATGCATCTTTGGCATCGTGCAGACGGGAACACGTCCGATGTTCACCGGGTTGGCCTGTTCAATAAATATTGTGCCGCTCACTATCCGCCTGCCACCGGCTACTATCTTTTCGATGACGATGTCTATGACGCCATGTCTGACGAGGGCAAAGAGCTGATTGCCGTTCACTCGGACAAATCCATTGAGACCACGCGACTGTTGCTGGAACGGGATGTCGGCCAGGGCAGAGAGTTTTTCTTCATGACCGAAGGTGAAGAACTTTACCTGCCCGGCGGCCCGACGGAAGATGAACGTGCGATCTATGACTGGGATCTTGGCAATTACGCGCACGCGCTGCAGGAAAATCTCAGACGCGAAATTCGTATTGAAACGCCATGGGTGAGCTACATCGGGGATTTCGATGAGGAAAACCATCTCTGCCGCGTATATGGCTATCCCATGAACAACAATGGCTTTCCCACCCCCTTCCGCGAAGGCAGATGGGTTCCAGAGAACGATGTGACCTCAGCCAGTTTCAGGTTTGGCTACGAACGTAATGCTGTTCAAAAGTGGCTCGACCCGAGCCTGATCCGCGGCAAGGCACTGACCCAGGGCCAGTCGCGTATCGATCAGTACGCATACTGATTTGATCAGAAGTCAGGTAACTACTGCGATCGTATTGCAGCGGTCCGCTTTCGCAGAATGGCCATGTCTGCGGTCAGATGCCAAGGTCCTGCACGTTGTAATCCGTTATTCCGGCCTTCGCCGTCGGCGTCCAACGGTATTCTTCATCCTGGCCAACGAATGGTTTGTACACGAAGGGCGCCTCTTCCGGAAACCGCTGACGACGGGCATCAATGGCGTAGCCAATCAGCCGAGAGCGCTCATGAATGTAATCCGCATCATAGGTGGTTACATCGTTGTGAATGCCTCCACCTTCGACCCCAAGAACAGACGCACGTCGATGGAAGCCAAAATTGATGGTGACCCTCACATCTGGAGAAGTATTGGCGAACGAACCGTGCACGGCCTGCCGATTTGTAATCGCGACATCACCGGGCTCGCACAATAGAGGCACTGCATCCGGCAGGCGGTCTGAGCCTTCCGCATCTACGAGCGCCTTGATGTCCACTTTACCGAGCTTGTGTGAGCCCGGCACGACCCAGAGCCCGTTCGTGGAATTACAGCCATAAAGCTGCATCATGTAATTGAAGCCATGGGTGCCCTGATCGAGATCGGGATTGTCCCAATGTGTCGTGCCGTCCTGGTGCCAGGCGACAGAGCCGCCAAGGCCCGGGTGCTTTACCCAGACAGCTTCATTGAAAGGCGTGAAATCCTCACCATTGATGGCTGCGGTTACCTTTAAGAGATCGGGATGACCGTAGAGCCGCAGAGACGCGTCCGAAAATTGGAGTGAGCCAAGCACAATCTGCACAATGTGGTCCGGGGCGCCTTCAGGTGCAGCGGGTTCGTTCATCTTGGCGGGATAACGCCCATTGCCAGCGCTCGTGCCACCCGCCGGATCGGCCAGAGGTCTTGTCCAGCCGACGTTTCGGCCCTGCAGGCCGACACCAATTGCCGGGTTGCCATGTTTGTCTTTCTGAGCGCCCGGTTCCGTCGGCGCACGATCAAGAATGTCTGCCACGTCACGTTCAATTTCGGCGCGTTCTTCGGGCCCGACCACACCTTCGAATATGTAGAATCCATGCTCCCAATACGAATCCAGAATGGCCTGACTGACATTGCCATCGGCATCAAAGGTTATGGGCCCCCGATTGCCAAGTGCTGCTGCACGCGCTTCACCTTCAGCACGGTACTTGACCATTGCAGCTTCGTCCGCTCCATAGTCTGATGTTGCCCGCTGCAACGGCAGGTTTGGCGCTGAAATTCCCATGGCATTTTCCTCCTGACTTCTGTCGTTGAAGACAGATACTGCTTGCCGACTAGCCTGCAAGGACAGCCGCCCGGAGTCAAATTCAGAATAACGTGATTTTCGAACAGGCTCTGCCCAGCGGACATCTGCCGTTGGCGTTCAATTGTCTTTTATCAGGCGAAGACCCGCCCTTGCTCAGCTGTCGTCGAAGCCGTGATAGTAGACAAAATTGTCGCTGGTTTCGCGTCGTGACTTCACCGTGTTGGCGGCAAATTCCTCGTTCGGGTAACCCATTGCGATACAGGTCATGATGTTTTGATCATCCGGTATACCGACGATCTCGCGGACTTTGGTTGATTGCATAATGCCCTGCCCGTTGATCACCGTGCCAAGGCCCCGCTGCCAGGCCGCAAGGCAGATGCCATAGGAAATGGCGCCGAGGTCAAACTGGGCAATCGCTGCAGGCTCGAGAATTTTGTCATAGGTCAGGACGATGGAGACCGGCGCATCGAACTGGCGGAAGCCGCGCATGACCCAGTCCTGGCGCTTGTCCTTGTCTTCACGGGCAATGCCCATTGCCTCAAAGAGCTGCACGGCGATCTCGATCTGCCTTTTGCGATGGATGCCAACGTATGCGTCATGCATGGGAAAGTCGCGATTGGGCTTGACGCCGGCCAGCATATTCTCGGTATTGCCTTTTCTGACCCGGTCCAGCACGTCGCCTGTCAATACGTGAAGGTACCAGGGCTGGGTGTTCATGGAAGATGGCGCGCCTTTGGCGACGGCAACAATTTCCTCAATCACTTCGCGTGGCACGGGATCAGGTTTGTAACCACGAATACTCCTGCGCGCAAAGACAAGTTCTTCGAAATCCACGGGCAACTCCCCCAAATCGGCAAAATCAAGACGCCGCTAACTCCACCACGGCCCAAAGCAGCTCCGAATTGGTAGTCCAAATACTCATTCATTGCCAGCAGGAAACCGGTCCTGGTCCCAAGATGTCACTCCAAGCAGCTTTTCGCCCAAGGGGCTAAGGCCTGCAGGTTCGGTTCAGGGCTCGGGGTCCATTTGACCCGCATCCCCTGCCAGTAAGCAGCGAAGCGTCAATCACGCCGGTCTCCTGCCGAGCGGCCGGGAGGCTCATCGCCGCTATCGACAACAGTTGGGCATGGCGTTCCCGGTGTTGGCTCAAACGGACCAGTCGTGCCGCAGGGCAGAGTTGGCACGCCTAAACCCTTCAGGGGATCACCGGTACCCTGAAGCGTGTCGTCCTCGTCCACATCATCATCGTCATTGCGGACTGCGGAACTTTCGGGATCAGCGCCCTGGCGTTCCTTGCGATCGCTAACGCCCTCCACCCGATCCGGGTTCAAGGTGAATTCTGGGGCCATGGCTTCCGTGGCGTCAGCACCAGAACGGTTCGGGGCCTCCTCCTCTGCCCAAGTCGTTGAAACGCCAAATGACATGATGACGATTGCAGTCAATGCCAATGAAATGCTGCGCATGACGAGCCCCTTTCCCGGTCTTGTACATCTGCCAGCCCTCTACAACTGACAGTCAGACGAGATTATCACAGAATGTTGAATGTCTGATGAACAGTGCTCCACGTTCTTCGAGGAGCGTCAGTTTTGGGGTTCAGCAAGTGACAGCGAGGGGAGCGAGAAAGAGAGCTATATATATGGCGTCAAAGCTTCGATCATAGCTCTTGCCACGAAACGCTACTGGTTTTCCAAACGTGTCACTCCATATGCTGATTATATGGCAAGATGCAGGGACAAATTGGCTGATCCGGAGCTTTCAAATTAGCGAAATTACAGAAATGAGCGAGACTGACAGCGATCTGCAAGAGGTTGCGCCAAGACCGCGCATCGGCCTGGCGCTGGGCAGTGGGGTTGCACGCGGCTGGACGCATATCGGTGTCATCCGTGCGCTTGTCGATCACGACATTATCCCGGACGTCGTTGCAGGCACTTCAATTGGCGCCATGGTCGGTGGTGCATATCTGTCCGGCAAACTGGATTCACTGGCTGACTGGGCAACCAGCCTTACGCGGATGAGGATGCTGCGGTTCCTGGACATTTCGTTTCGGGGCGGCGGCATCATATCCGGCGACCGGTTGCGGGCCGCTGTCCGCGAACATTTCGGCGATGTAACGTTCGAGGATCTGAGAGCGCCCCTGGCCTGTGTCGCAACAGAGCTTGATACGGGCCACGAAGTCTGGCTCAGAACCGGGCTGCTGGTTGATGCCATGGAAGCATCCTATGCATTGCCCGGGATGTTCACACCGGTCATTATCGGCGACCGCTGGTTTGTCGACGGTGCACTCGTGAATCCTGTGCCGATTTCAGTTTGCCGCGCCATGGGGGCCAGGCTGGTCATTTCAGTTAATCCGAATGCCGATCAGTTCGGGAAATATGCGCGGCGCGCCGGCAGCAATCTTGGCAACGGCCAGAGCGCGACCGACGAGACGGCCAGCTTTAACGTGCAGCCCCTCTCAGCAGGCGGCATAATCGACACGCCACGGAACCTTCTGATGCGCGGGATCTTTGGCAGCGAAGCCAGGAAGCCCAGCATGTTTGATGTCATGGTCAGTTCTTTGACCATCATCCAGGACAGACTGGCACGTTCGCGCCTGGCTGGAGATCCGCCGGATGTCGCTATATCACCCAGGATTGGGCACATCGGCATGCTGGAATTTGCGCGCGCGCAAGAAGCCATCGACATCGGTTACGAAGCCGGCTCACAAGCCATCGGCACCATTCGTGACGCTATGGCCGTGCTCGCCTGACCATTTCGAGTTCGAAATGGTCTAGCCGTTTGTTATATATTCCCGGAGCTCAGCCGCTTCATGCTCTGATGTCTCGATCTTGCGTTTGACGAGATCACCGATACTGATAATACCGGCAAGGCGATCACCATCCATTACAGGCAGATGACGCACGCGATTCTCAGTCATCAGCTGCATAGCCTCATCAATACTCATGCTGGCGGTAATGGTTATCACTTCACGTGTCAGCAGATTGGCAAGCGGCAATGTCATTGTGGCGGCACCTTGCATATCAATGCCCCGCACGATGTCTCGCTCAGAGAAAATCCCGACCAGTGATTCCTGTTCATCAACGACAACAACTGCGCCAATTCCATGTTCGCGGAAGATGCGTGCTGCCTGGGTAACCGTAGCGGTCGCCAACACGGTTACGACGGTCGTGCCTTTGTTACGCAAAATGGTTTCTACATACATAGGATTCCCCTCTAGGGCCCGCCTCGAAGACGGGAGTGAAGAACCCTTATCTGCCGGCTACTCAGTCCATTCTGCTCTGATGCTCACATGCAACACAGCGGACTTGGGCATGTGGCCCCTCACTCATTCTGAGCAGGGCCTCGCAGGGCATTCATCACCCTTTATCGGCTTTTGGCCAGATTGGCCGTAGGGATATAGTGCAGGCGTCAGCCTCGGAACACAAGGCTGGTCGCCTGATCGCCGATTCGCTGGATCGAAATAGGTCAACAGGGCGGACCCAAAGCCCTGGCAACGACGAATCGTTCAGGCAAGATCAAATTCCTGCAAAAGTGCCTGGCGATGCTCATCAAGGTGAGGCGCCCGGCGGCGAACACTCGGATCATCCTGGTGAGACAACTTTATCGGATTGCCCGCCATTTTCATTTCGCCTGCCACGGGATCCACTGCGGTAACCACCATGTTACGTGCAGCGATCTGGGGATCGCTCATGACTTGCTGAACATTGTTTATGGGACCCGAAGGAATGCCTTCAGTTTCGAACAGAGCGAGCCAGTCAGCCATCGTATCTGCCATGAGCTGACGCTCGATTTCTGTCTTGAGTGCATCCACGTTTTCAACACGCAGGGGATTGGTCAGAAATCTTTCATCTTCTTTCAGGGCACTGTTGCCGATGACATCGGCTAATTGGCCAAACAGAGTATCATTGCCAGCGGCTACGATAATGTGGCCGTCACTTACTTCGTAGGCTTCGAAAGGAGCGATCGAGGGGTGCCTGGCGCCAATCGGTCCAGGAATATCGCCGGTGGCAACATAACGGGCGACGGCATTTTCCAGGATGGCGAGCTGACAATCCAGCATGGCGATGTCGATACGCTCGCCCTCGCCTGTGATCGTTCTCCGGAAGAGCGCAGCGTTAATGCCAACGGCTGTGAAAAGTCCCGCGACGATATCGCCAATGGATGATCCCACGCGGGTTGGCGGGCTGTCCGGATGGCCTGTAACGCTCATAATTCCACCCATGCCTTGCACGACCATGTCGTAGGCTGGTCGGGCTGAATAAGGGCCGGTATGGCCAAATCCTGAAGTCGAGGCATAGATCAACTTTGGATGTTTTTCCTTTAGATCATCGTAGCCAAGGCCAAGCTTTGTCATCGTGCCGGGCCGAAAGCTCTCTGTCAGAACATCGGCTTGGGCCAGCAGTCCGTCCAGAATGCGCCTGTCGTCATCGTCCCGGAGATCAAGGGCGATGCTCTCCTTCTCGCGGTTGATGGACGAGAAATAGGCTGATGTGCCTTTGATAAAAGGCCCGATCTGGCGTGAGTCGTCACCCGTTTCGGGGCGTTCGATCTTGATGACACGGGCGCCCATATCGGCAAGCATCATGGTGCAATACGGGCCAGCCAGAACACGTGTGAAATCAATCACAGTGATACCGGTGAGCGGTCCCTTGATCCGTTCCATTTTGGTTCCTTCGAATTTCATTCAGGCGAGTGATGCACGGCCCATGTATTGATAGGTAAAGATTGAGGGGCCCTTGATGACGGGATGTTCCAGATCTGAGATTCTGAAGCCCGAAGCTTCAATTGTGTCATCAATTTTCCGGTTGATGTTGCAACCACCGCCAATCGGCTTCCAGATCGGATTAATACGATTCTGCCACTTCGCTGTATTCGCATTTGGTGAAAGGCCGTGCTCTACAAAGAGAAGCCTGCCATCTGGTCTGAGGACACGCCGCAGTTCCGCCAGAACCTTCTCCGCAGAGGGTACCGTGCAGAATGTCCAGGTGACCACAGCGGTATCAAACTGATCGTTCTCAAAAGGCATGTCTTCCGCGGATTCGTTAATGATTTCGATGGCCATAGGCGCATCAGCGATGCGTTCTTCTGCCAGATCTTTCAGTTTCGCGGACGGATCAATGCCGGCGACGCTGTGGACCTCTGACGAATAGAAAGGCAGATTGAGGCCGGAGCCAATTCCGACCTCAACCACATTACCTTTCGCCTCGGGCACTATGGTGCCCCGCAGGCGCTCCATTTCGGGATTCTGCATGGCGGCATTGATGAACTTTGGCAGCAGGTACTTTTCGTAGACGCCCATGGTTGGTGATTTCCTTGCCTGGAAATGGTGCTGGATGTTCCTGTCGGGATCATATAGAGGCCGCACCACCCTGTCTGTCAGGACTTGGTCGCGAGCCGACATATCTGGCGCGCGGCCTGATGAGCGCCCGGCTTTCAACCTGCTCAATAGCATGGGCCATCCAGCCCATGGTACGCCCGACAGCAAAAAGGGCGACACCACCCTGTTCGGGCAAAGACAGCCCCAGCGCCAGGAGGGCATTGGCAAAGTCCACATTGGGCTGCAGACCGGTCATTGCAATGACTGTGTCGACCAGTTCCTTTGACGCCTCGAAATAGGGCAGGTCCAGCCCGCCCCGCCAAATGGCGCCAAGGAGTGCTTCTGCCCTTGGGTCAGTGCCTTGATAAATCGGGTGACCAAAGCCTGGGATCCTTGATCCGCGCCGCAGTCGGGCCCGTATGAAGTTCCCTATGTCATCGGCGCGACGGGCTTCTTCAAGGAAAGCGATGGTGCGATCCACCGCGCCGCCATGCCTGTAGCCCTGTAATGCGACCAGTCCCGCAGCAATGGCACCATAGGGCGTCGCACCCGCCGACATCGTGCATCTCACGGTGAAGGCTGAGACATTCAGTTCATGATCTGCGGAGAGAATGAGAGACATGCGAATCAGGTCGACAGCGTCAGGAGATTTGACGGCCCAGCCCTGGGCCAGGACATCGATAATGGGTTTGTCGGTCAGGGGCAATTCTGCGACGGAAGCGGAAATCACGCGCATGAGTGTCGCGCCGACCTGGGCCAGTTGCGCCGGATCAGTTGCAAAAGCAGAGATGTCAGCATCCTTCAGCCGGGGCAGCAGACTGATGCATCTGTCAATCGCCGGCAGATCATGGACTTCGCGGGAAGCTGCGCTGAAAACTTCGGTGACTTCAGGCGGTGGTGGCGTCAGGAATGGATCGCCACCTTCCACGCCCCACAGAAGCCGCGCCACATGCTCCACACTTGAATTTCTGGCAAGTGCAACTGCATCACGACCACGATAAAAGAGCCCCTCATCGCCGATGTAAGTGATAGCGCTGTCCAACACGGGGGCGCCCCACTGGATCTGGCCGCCAGGGCGGGCGCCCTCCTCCCGGCGGTTTTCCCTGGCAGAGCGCATGCTGCGCACATCATCTCCGCGATAAAGGTGACGGCGGCTGTCGTCGGCCTGCTCTGAGCGAATCAGGCCACGGCTGACGTAGGCGTAAAGCGTGGCCTTTGAGACGTTCAGCTCTGCGGACGCTTCCTCTGCGGTGAGGTATGTGGTGTCGGACATAGCGGTTCCCATCAATCCAGTCGAAGATTTACATTGATTTATATAATCAATATTGACCATGTCAACCTGCCATGGTCCTTACACCCTGAAAAAGAGAGGAATTAGGAAGGAGAAAGCTGATGAGTGATGGTCTTGAAGGCGTAATAGCGGTTCACACAGAGCTCAGCGATGTCGATGGCGAAGCTGGCCGGCTGATTCTGCGCGGCGTGGATCTGGAAGCCATCGCTGGCACAGAGAGCTTCGAGGGCATCCTGATGCACTTCTGGCGCGGCCTGGTGGATGAGCCTGCCCTGGCCGAAATGTCAGCTGCGCCGGTGCAGCAGGCACTGGGTACGCTTCGCGGTCAGGCCTATACGCGAATGCTTGAACTTTTGCCCCATGCTGAGGGCATGTCCGTGATCGAGGGACTGAGGTTTGCGCTCGCATCGCTCGCCGATGATGCCCCGTCCCCCGGCACCATGGCCGCTGCGGCAATGCCTGTATTCACGGCAGGATTTTCACGCCAGAGCCGCGGCCTTGAACCGATTGCGCCGGATGCCGGTAATTCGCAAGCGGCCGACTTCCTGCAGATGCTGCATGGTAAACGACCAACCGCCGAAGACGTTTCAGCGCTTGAAACCTATTGGGCAACGGTTGCCGATCACGGCATGAACGCATCGACATTCACCGCGCGTGTGGTGGCTTCCACTCTGGCAGGCATGACGTCGTCTGTGGTGGCCGGTCTTTGTGCGTTGAAGGGACCGCTTCACGGCGGAGCCCCTGGTCCGGTGCTGGACATGCTGGATGAAATTGGCTCGGCTGAAAACGCAGCGCCATGGCTGGCGGATGCGCTGGCAGACGGCGTCAGGTTGATGGGCTTCGGCCATCGCGTCTATCGTGTTCGTGATCCGCGTGCTGATGTCCTGAAGTGTGTCGCTACCTCAATGCGACGCAACGATAACCGGATCCCTCTGGCTGAAGCTGTAGAAGCCAGCGCCCTTGAAGCTCTCGCCGCCCACAAGCCCGACCGCCCTCTCGATACCAATGTCGAATTCTACACAGCCCTGGTCCTTGAAGCACTGGAAATTCCGCGTGACTGCTTCACTCCGGCATTTGCCTGTGGCCGCGTAATCGGTTGGGTCGCACACATCAGCGAACAGGTCAGCAAGGGACGGCTGATCAGGCCAGCTTCAGAGTATACGGGTGAGGTGCCAGAGCTCCACTGAGCCGCAAACGGCGCGAAAGATCGATCTGTGATAAGCTGCCGACTATCAAGACAGAAATCACAGGTTGAGCCCAATGCTGGACGCTGCCGCGCGCAGGATTATCGACCGCCCGCTTGACGCAGTGGGCAAACGGTTTGCAAGCCTTGGCATCCGAGCGAACACGGTATCGATCCTGGGCTTCGGTGTCGGGCTCGCGGCGATCCCTGCCCTGGCACTGGAGGCCTACGGGCTGGGACTGACATTCATATTGACCAACCGCGTGCTCGATGGCCTCGATGGCGCTGTAGCCCGCTATCATGGTGCCACGGATTTCGGGGCCTACCTTGATATCGTTTTGGACTTTATCGTTTATTCCGGCATTGTTCTCGGTTTCGCCTGGGCTGAGCCGGACTATGCGCTGCCGGCGGCCTTCCTGATGTTCTGCTTCATGGCTTCGGGCTCAACATTCCTGGCATTCTCTGTTCTGGCTGCCAAACATGGTGAAACGACAGAAGAACGTGGCCGCAAGTCCATCTATTACCTTGGCGGACTGACGGAAGGAACCGAGACAATCCTCTTCTTTGTCTTTGTTTGCCTTTTTCCCAATTTCTTTCCGGTTGTCGCCCTCATTTTTGGCATTCTTTGCCTGATCACCGCGACGACCCGCATTGATCAGGCCAGGGCGCTCGCAGCCGAGTTCGCAGGCGACTGACCTGGACCCGTTTGCATTTTATGGAACCGGTTCCAGGTTGCTGTCGTTCACACCAATGCGCGAGATGCGCATGGCTCCACGAGGGCGGCGCACCAGCGCCGGGGCCACGCTTGTGGCCCTGACAATTTCGAATTCGAAGATCGTCTAGAAGTCTGAACTGGAGCGATCCAGGGCGCTCATCACCTGATCCAGTGAATACCAGGGCTCACCACCACCCAGCCTGGTCCAGCCATGCCAGATCACGGCAAGATAGAAGAACCAGAGGCTGCGGAAGTAGCCAAGTCGAGCCGCGGCGTGATCGGTCAGCTGACAGTATGCTTTGGCAAATCCGGATTCTTCAGCGGCGCACCATGGCTCTCCCTTCAGATGACTGAGGGCAATGAGCTGACCCATGTCAGCGCGGCAGTCACCCAGAAACGCTTCTTCCCAGTCGACAATTCCGATGACTTTCCTGTCGCGAAACAGGTAATTGAAAACATTGATGTCGCCCTGGCAGAAGTCGACACTGCCGTCTTCCGGTACGTTTTTCCTCAGGCTGTGCACAGCCTTGCCCAGATCGACATCGTCCTGGCAACCGAACCGTTCCATGCGAGCGACCATCCGGTCAAGCTGGGCAAGCGTTGCCGCAGCGGCGTCTTCGGGCACACCGAGGCAGTCAAGACCCAGGCCGCGCCAGTCAGTGGCATGAACGCTGACAACGGCTTCGACGTAGGCCGTGTAATCAGCCTGATCTCCCGCAACGCCCATGTGGGGCGCATCAATCCATTCCATTGCAATGAAAGGACCGCCGAGAATATCAGGGTCGGGCTCAAGATCAATGATGTCAGGTACTGGCAAAGGCGAATTGCCGAGCCGCCGGATGACCTCGCCTTCGAGCAAAACGTCATAGGGAGCGAATATTCCATCATCCTGCTGAACCCGGATTGCCAGTGCCTGATAAGGCGAACCTGTGATCTCGGCCCGGCAGGTCAGATTTGATGCGCCGCCTTCTGCGAGGGAAATACCGCCCACACTCGCCGCCTCGAACGTCGGCAGTTCCCGGAGCCAGAGTTCAAGGGCTTCGGGATCAGGCAGATCACGCATGCCTACTCCGCAGCATCCTTTGACACCGACTGGTAGATTTCGCTGCCCGAATTCTTGAAACGATCGGACTGTTCGCTCATGCCGCTGCGGGCGTACTCGCGCACTTCACGCGTAATTTTCATCGAGCAGAACTTGGGTCCGCACATGGAACAAAAATGCGCCACTTTGGCTCCTTCGGCGGGCAGCGTCTGATCATGGAAATCGAGCGCCGTATCGGGGTCCAGCGAAAGATTGAACTGATCGCGCCAACGGAAATCAAAGCGTGCCCGGGAGAGGGCATCGTCCCGATCCTGGGCGCCTGGGAACCCTTTGGCCAGATCAGCTGCATGTGCCGCGATCTTGTAGGTTACAACTCCGACTTTGACATCATCGCGGTCGGGCAGGCCGAGATGCTCTTTCGGCGTCACATAGCAAAGCATGGCGCAGCCATACCAGCCGATCATCGCAGCGCCGATGCCCGATGTTATGTGATCATAACCGGGCGCTATGTCCGTGGTCAGGGGTCCAAGTGTATAGAATGGCGCTTCGTCACATTCCTCAAGCTGCTTTTCCATGTTGATCTTGATCTTGTGCATGGCGACATGGCCCGGACCTTCGATCATGGTCTGAACATCGTATTCCCAGGCGATCTTTGTCAGCTCACCAAGCGTCTCTAGCTCTGCAAACTGCGCGCGGTCATTGGCGTCTGCGATGCTACCGGGCCGCAGACCGTCACCGAGCGAGAACGATACGTCATAGCTCTGCATCAGCTCGCAAATGTCACGGAAATGCGTGTAGAGAAAGCTTTCCTCATGGTGCGCCAGGCACCACTTGGCCATGATTGACCCGCCACGTGACACGATTCCGGTTACACGCTCGGCAGTAAGGGGAACGTATGCAAGGCGGACGCCGGCATGGATGGTGAAGTAATCCACACCCTGTTCAGCTTGCTCAATGAGCGTGTCGCGGAAAATTTCCCAGGTCAGGTCTTCTGCGACACCATCTACTTTTTCAAGCGCCTGATAGATCGGAACCGTGCCGATGGGTACCGGCGAATTCCTGATGATCCACTCGCGCGTATTGTGAATATCGTTACCGGTAGAAAGGTCCATGACGGTGTCGGCGCCTGAGCGGATGGACCAGACCATTTTGTCGACTTCTTCAGAAATCGACGATGAAACAGCTGAATTGCCGATGTTGGCGTTTACCTTCACAAGGAAGTTCCGGCCAATGATCATGGGCTCAAGCTCAGAATGGTTGATGTTGGCAGGAATTATCGCCCTGCCACGGGCGACTTCATCGCGGACAAATTCCGGCGTGATCAGATCCGGGATACTGGCACCAAAATCCTCGGCTTCAGGATCGCGCTGACGCACCTCCGTGCGGCCCATGTTTTCCCGGATTGCGATGTATTCCATCTCGGCGGTGATGATGCCCTGGCGCGCGTAGTAAAGCTGGGTGATGGCGGCGTCTGATTTGGCGCGCAAGGGGCGAAGATTCAAGTTCGGGAAGTCGGCGAAACCCTTGTCCTCTCCATCCCTGTAGCCGTTGTCGACGGCCCTTACCTGACGACCTTCATATTCTTCGACATCGCCGCGGGCACGGACCCAGCTGTCGCGATCCTTCGAAAGGCCATTGCTGATGTCAATCTCAACATCCGGGTCTGTGTAGGGGCCGGTGCTGTCATAGACACGAACCGGTGGCTCAAGGGACGACTTGTCCAGTTCTATCTCGCGAATTGGAACGCGAATGTCCTGGTGCAAACTTCCCGCTGCATAGATCTTGCGAGATGCCGCTAGCGGGCCGGTGGTCACGGTAATGGTGTCTGCTGCATTTTTCGCCATCGGCTTGCTCCATTCAGTTCGTCAGCGGGCATAAGCGATGGGATGAAAATGGAGGCCCGAACACAGTGTGCCAGACAGGTTCCAGTCCCTACGCCGGTATAACCCGGATCAGGTTCAAAGGGTTGTCCTGATGACATCTCAGCCACATTTGTGGGGCGCCCCTTGGAACGCTGGGACACTCGGCCTTTCGAGTGCTCAAGTCAAGACAAGACGGGTTCAGCTGGCGACTTCTTTCAGGCCCGATTTGAATCGTTCTGCGTTCTGGACGTAGTTGGTCTGAAACTGGCGGAACTTGATTTCGTCCTCGCTGAGTTCCCTGACCACGCGACCGGGAGAGCCCATGATCATGACCCCGTCCGGGAACTCCTTGCGTTCTGTGACGAGGGAATTTGCAGCTACTATCGAATTCTTGCCGATCCTGGCGTTGTTCAGAACGATTGCGCCAATGCCGATGAGGCTGTTGTCGCCAATCTGGCAACCATGCAGCATGACCATGTGCCCGACTGTAACGTTCCTGCCGACAGTCAGCGGCATGCCGGGATCGGTGTGCAGAACGCAATTCTCCTGAATGTTTGAACCTTCGCCGATAGTGATGAGTTCATGGTCGCCCCTGATGACGGCGCCGAACCAGACAGACGCGTCTTTCTCCAGTCTGACGGATCCAATCACGATCGCACTCGGCGCGATCCAGAAATTATCACCGTCGGTCTGCAGCGTTCTGTCTTCAAGGTCATAGATCATGTGGATTGTAGTTCTCGTTCTTTTTTGGCTTCGAGATAGAGCGCGCCGGCCCGTTCTTCGATTTTGTCCTGCAAAGTGGCCATAAATACCTTTCGGTCAAGGCCCGGTTCTATGGGCGGCAGAAACTCGACAACAATCTTGCCCGGATGTTTTGCAAACTCCCGCCGCGCCCAGTAGACGCCGCTATTCAGGGCGACGGGCACCACGGGCAGTTTCAGAATTGAGTAGAGAGCGGCGACGCCCGGCTGATATTCACCTGACACACCAGGTTCCGTGCGCGACCCTTCCGGAAAAATCAGGATCGGGTCGCCTCTGTCGGCAATCACTTTTGCCTGCCTGAGAAGCTGCCGCATCGCCGATGCGCCGGCTGAACGGTCAAGACCGATTACGCCGGCGTGCCACATGTACCAACCAAAGATGGGCACGAAAAAGAGCTCTCTTTTGATCACCCAATGGGGATGCCTGATAATCGTATTGAAGACGATCGTCTCCCAAGATGACTGATGCTTGATGGCATATATCACTGGGCCTTCCGGGATATTTTCGAGCCCCCGGAGTTCATGGCTCAAGCCGTTCACCAGCCGCAATATCAGCGCTGCACCGCCGCCCCAGACACGGGCAACAAAGAAAGTGTATCGGTGCGGCAAGAGGAAAAACGGCATGCAAAGGGTCAGGAGCCCAAGGCTCCACCCATAAAACAGAATCGTGAACAGAACTGCTCGTACGGTGATCACTGCTTCCCTGCCTTCACCATGCCTCAGACGATGGAGGATGATGACAGGAATAGGAATATGGTCAATACCGGGCGGCAAGCAGGCTGTCGCGCCTACCAGTGAATCTGTAGCCTCGCGCCCAGCGCGTCACCTTTGAGCTCGTCAAGGCCGAAGGGTGTTTCTTCGAAACTGGCCTTCACGTCAAAATTGACGTAGTTCAGCATCATCCGCACATAACCTGTCAGATACCAGTTCACACCAATCGTGAAGTTGTCTTCCTTGCCACCAAGAGTTGGCGTCAGAGGTGACATGGATGACTGGAGATCGGCACGGCTATAGCGGATAGCTATTTCCCAGGCGCCTGTGCCACCCTCATTGACCGGATTGCCAGGCTGCACTCGACCGAAGACGCCACCGGCATAGGGCCGGGACTCTCCGGTGATGAACCAGCTCGCATAAGCGTAGAAGCCGCTAAAAGTCGGCTTGGCGCGGTCCGGATCGACAAAGTCTACTTTGGCGGTGATGTATTCGCTCTGCAAAGACACAGGACCTAGGACAGCCGCTGCTTCAAATCCATAAAGCGTTACGTCGTCGGCTGGTCGAGTGCCTGTATCGATCAACCCTATGTCGAACAGATGTACTTCTGGTCGGGTCCGGACCCGAAATGTTGCTCCGGAGTCATTAAAGTCCCTGATCGAAACAGCGCCGCCAAGGTGCAGAATTCTTGTGCCACTATTGACCGGCGAAAATGTTGCACGCGCCGTAAGAGAGGTCCGATCATCATTGTTGCCGGAGGCTCTATCACCGAAAGCAGGGCCAAAAACGCCGCCGCTGATGGCAAATTTCTCAGTCTTATAGGTGAGCGATGCGCCAACTGATCGAGCCGGAACAAACATGTCCGCAAGAGAGCGTTCCATGAACGTGATGTATCGCGAGCTTGTCAGCTGTTCGATGCTGAAAGGCTC
The DNA here is from genome assembly GCA_965371465.1 of uncultured Alphaproteobacteria bacterium. Taxonomy (GTDB): domain Bacteria; phylum Pseudomonadota; class Alphaproteobacteria; order CBDUYM01; family CBDUYM01; genus CBDUYM01. Next base: position 105,668 of record CBDUYM010000007.1, on the reverse strand, counting down.
CTTGTGGTGGCCGACTTTCGCTGAGACGTCCGCCCAACCTTGGTATTCGATGAACGCGTCCTTGATTGCGACTTCGTCGCCGTTGTAATCAGCTTCGAACAGGTAGCGCCAGTCCTGGAACGCTGTACCTTCGATGCCAAGGCGCGCACGCCTGAAATCCCATCCGCTTGGCGCATCGAAGTCTCCATCATTACCAAGGGCCTTGCCCTCGCCGCTGATGCTCCAGAGGTCGATCATAAGGCGGCCCCGCATTTTCATTGAGAATTCGCCGTCTGCGCTCTCAAGCGTGAGTGCGGGACCCCACTTTGTTATGCCGCCGTCATAGGCTTCCGCGGCAGTCTCTGTTGATCCAAATCCCATCAAAAGGAACGCCCCGATGGCGCCAAAGTGTAAAGACTTGGTCTTCACTATGCGTCTTCCTTTTGTTCATCCCTTTTTCGGCGGGAACGTACTTGGGATCAGGTAGGTTTGCACGCCGGATTAAAGGCCGATCTGTCTTTTTTCTGCCGATGTGACATTCGTCCATCAGCGCGAGGACGCTGTAACCAATTTGGTGAAAGAAATGGCCTTCGCAATGTCACTTTCTGTTGTCGAAAATGAGGTTACAAGGCGGACTCTGTTCGGCCCGGTATGTTCCCTTGGGGCAACGCGAATTCCTTCAGCCCGCCATGCTGTCAGGACTTTCGCGGTGACAGTGGCAAAAACCAGATTGACGTCGACTTCGTGATTGATCTCAATGCCGGGCAGTGAACCAAGGCCCGCAGCAAGCTTGCGCGCCATTGAATTGGCATGGCGCGCGTTTCGCTCCCAGACACCCGATGTGACGTAGGCTTCCAATTGAGTCGAGACATAGCGCATCTTGGAAAGCAGGTGGCCGCCCCGTTTGCGCACCGCTTCAGCCTGCTCGCTCAGGCCCGCATCAAAATAGATGACGGCTTCCGCACCCATGGCGCCGTTTTTGGTTGCCCCAAAGGAAAGCACATCAATACCCGCCTTCCAGGTCATTTCGGCCGGCGTGCAGCGAAGCGCCACAACCGCATTTGCAAAACGGGCGCCGTCCATGTGCACCGGCATGTCATGGGCCTTCGCCTGACCAGCAAGCTCTGCAATGTCATCAGGTGAATAGATCCGGCCGGTCTCTGTTGCCTGGGTCAGGCTGAGCGCGCCCGGGGCTACCTGATGGACATTGCCCCAAGTCCGGTGAGCCAAATCTTCTTTCAGGGTGGCAGCGTCGATGCGGCCGTCTTCACCATCGAGAAGCAGGAGTTTACCGCCGCCGGCATAGAATTCAGGGGCGCCGCCTTCTGATGTCGCAATATGAGCGTTCCGGTGACAAAGGATTCCGCCGCCTGTTGGCACGACAGAAGAAAGGGCTATCACGTTCGCGGCAGTGCCGGTGACGACGGGGAACACCTCGACCGGAAATTCAAAGAATTCAGAAAAGACCTCGTGCAGACGGCGCGTGTAATCGTCCGCACCATAACTTGGTTCAAAGCCTGATGCCGCATCCGTCAGAGCTGACAAAATTTCCGGGCAGATGCCGCTTTCATTGTCGCTAACGAAGTTCATTTGCGTGAACTTTAGCCTTTGACTGCCTGAAGGGCGAGGCGTTTGAACTCTGTCTCTATTGGGTAATAGAATTTTGGCATGAACTGGGTCAGAAATATGCCGACAAGGTCGTCTTCGGGTGAAATGAACACATCCGTGCTGGCTGCGCCGCCCCATCCGTAGTCGCCTTTCGAACCCGGAAGCTTTTGATCAGATGCCTCCACCCGCACCGAGAAACCAAGGCCGAAGCCCGTGCCCTTCAAATACAGCCCTTCGAGGCCAATAGGGACAAGCTCTTCCAGAATGTGGTTTTTCGTCATCAGATCGACGGTTTCAGCCTTTAGGATGCGCGTGCCATTCAGTTCGCCCTTGTTCCGCAACATCATGGCGAATGCGAGATAGTCGGGCGCCGATGAGACCAGACCGCCACCGCCTGAGAGAAGTTTCGGATTCTGGTCGTATGTGCTTTCACCAGGGCGATCGATGCGCTCGATGGGACCACTATCATTTGCAGACTTGGTTCTTATGATCTCAACACCCATGCCGCCTGCGGGGCTGTAGTTCGATGTGAACCTGTCGCGTTTGTCCTCTGGTACTGAAAAGCCGGTGTCAGCCATGCCCAGCGGCTCGAAGATCCGCTGCTTCAGAAACGCATCGAACTTCTGATCTGACAGCGCTTCGATCAGGTGGCCCTGCACATCGACCGCCAGACTGTATTGCCATTGGGTGCCGGGCTGACAGACCAGTGGCATGCGGCCGATGCGGCGCGTCATTTCCTCAATATCAACGTCAGGCGCATTGACCGCGTATTTGCGGTAGAGGCCGTCAACTGGGGCATCCGGCCGCCATCCATAGCTCAGGCCGGCAGTGTGTGTCATCAGATGCCGGATGGTCAGGGGCTGACTGCATGGCTCCGTTACAATCTCGCCATCATCTTTGGTGTGCGAATAGACTTCGGTTTGTTCAAACGAGGGCAGATGCCGGGCCAGTGGATCATCAAGCCCGAATTTACCTTCCTCATAAAGTGTCATGAGCGCCACTGATGTAATCGGCTTGGTCATGGAATAAATGCGAAAAAGACTGTCAACCGAGACCGGCACCTTGGTCTCCAGGTCCTGAACGCCAAAGGGTTCCATCATGACGGTGTCACCATCATGGCAGATCACCGCGACAATGCCGGCCAGTTTGCGATCATCAATATAGCCCTGCATCAGGCCGCGGATTTCATCAATCTTTTGAGGATTCTTGAGCGTCATTCTTAACTTTCTTGTTTTTGTGCCTGGCTAGGCGTCACCGAGGGTAGAAATTCCGGCCATCAGGTCCCTGTCTTCCTGGACCCAGCCGTCAGCCTCCGCCGCGAGCAGAATCGAGGCGCATGCCTCTGCATCGCTCATGGCATTGTGATGATCAAGTTCGATTCCCAGGAAACTGCAGACATCGGGTAATCTGGTGGGCCTGAGATTCCAGATCTTGCGGGCAAGTCTCACTGTGCAGACATAAGGCGCATGCGGCGGCTCGGTGCAGTAGATGTCAGCGCAGCCGCGCAAAACGCTCTTGTCAAATCCGGCATTGTGGGCGGCTATGAAGTCGACGCCGTCAAACCAGTGAGCAATGTCGTCCCAGACTTCGCCGAAGTCTGGCTCGTGCTGAAGGTCATTCCAGGTAATGCCATGGATGTTGGTGAAACGGATGTTCTTCTTGGGCGGACGGATCAGGCGATACTCTGTGCCGACAATTTCCTGCTTTTCCACACGCACGAGGCCAATGGCGCAGGCCGCGCCTGGGTAGTTCCCGGATGTTTCGAAATCAATCGCCAAATAAGATGCGCCGATTTTCCAGCTTTTGGCCAATAGCCTGTCTTTCCGTCCTCAGAATTGCGGGTTCATGCCGCTCGCAGCCTGCCCTATGATGTCGGAAATGTCATCTTTCAAAGCTTGCAAAAGAGAGACTTGATGCGAAATTTTCTAATGGCACGAACGGGATCAATCCTTCTGTTGGTGCTGCTTACAGGATGCGCCGGCGGGGTGCCGGTTGCCAAGGCCGAAGACACCAGCGTGCTGGTCGCCTATTGGAGCCGGACAGGCCATACAGAGCTCATGGCAAACGCTGTAGCCGAAGGTGTGCGCGCAGTTTCGGAGACGGCGGTTACTGTTGCCCGCGTTGAAGACATCACTGCCGAAATGCTGCGCTCGGCCAATGCAGTTATCGTTGGTACGCCGGTGCACAACGCCAGCGTCACTCCCGAAGTGCAGTCTTTCATCAATGGCTGGCCGATCACGGACATGCGCGACAAGGTGGGCGCTGCCTTTGTCACTGCCGGCGGTCCGTCGACCGGAGAGGAGCTCGCGCGCCTCAGCATCCTCCAGTCCATGATGGTCTTCGGCATGATCATTGTTGGTGGCCCGGACTGGAGAACGGCGTTTGGCGCCTCGGCCATTGGCGAAGATCCCCTGCTTGGCGCCTTTCCGGAGGATGCGCCACGCGGCGCCGCTTGGGAAAAAGGCGAAGTTGATGAGTTTTATCTGGGTCAGGCCCGGGCCCTTGGCCAACGCGTGGCTGAAGTTACGCAACGTCTCAGCCATGAGTGATCTTGACGACATCCCGCCACTGCGCCTGGTTGCCGGACGTATCCGCTGGAACGGTCGGCTTGCGCCCTACAAGCTAAGGGACTTGTACGAAAATGATGCTGCCGGCATGCATGATGAGGAACTGCTGGATGATGTAGCAACGACGTTTTATGCCCGCTGTATCAGCATCAGCGCCGTCACGAAGGCTCACTTCGGTGACATTACCTGTGCCGCATGCCTGGACAATTTCAGACGCGACGGCTGGGACAAGGAACTGACAATGACCTGCCCGGAATGCGGCTGGGCGTGTACCTGGGGTGATTACCTCGGGAGCTACCAGAAGCGTCAGCTCTTTGGCGGCAACGCCCAAACCGAATACTGGAAGTTCCTTGAAGACTATCCGAAGGCGAGCGGCTACACACAGAAGATGCAGGCCGTTGACCGCGTTGTCCACGCCTTCCACCAGGACCTGAAGAGCGACGCAATTGGCCGCTCGGCTGCAGTAAACCTCGTCGAGGGCAGCATGAAAGTGGTGCTGGATCTTCTGGACGCCCTTGATGTGGGTGACGCCAGCACAAAGGGCGTGGCAGAAAGCTGGGAAAGCTATGACAAGACCGTTGAAAAAATTCCATGGCTGATGAACATTCGATCCCGAAACGAGAGACGCAAATGAGTTCAGCTGAAGAGTTCACTAATTCGGTGACAGTTTACTTTATCCTGAGATAGAAGCCGCTGAACATGTCATCTGGCATAGCCACGCCGACGAGATTGAGGCTGTCCTTCGCGATCTTATTTCATCACCGCTGCGGTAACTTCGATCTCTACGAGCCAGCCGGGGTTGGCGAGGCCGGCGACTTCCATGACTGAACGGGACGGCAGGTTCGGCTGTTCCTCGGTGCCGAAAAACTGAGTGTAGCCACGCATGAAGCCGGCGAAGTCAAGACGCCCGCCGGTATCGGGATCGCCAACAAGAAATACCTGCATTTTGACCACATCCGAGACCTGGAAGCCCATGGCCTGGAGCGCTCCTTCAACCCGACCAAGCGCTGAGACCGTCTGGGTTTCGGTGTTGCCATAGGCGGCGGGTGTGCCGCGCTCTGCCGTGTCATCCGCGATCGCCGGGCCCTGACCGCTGACATAGATGAGCGTTGCGTCGGCTGGGATTTCAATACCAAGAGCAATCGGGAAACTGGAACCCGGAATCTTGTGCCGAATGATTTCGTCAGCAAGAGCGCTGGATGCAATGAAGCTTGCCAGCACGGCCAGAACCAATATTTTCATTTTCTGCTCCTCATGTAATCAGGCAGATATCGCCCGGGTCCGTTCATCGATCTGATCGCAGGTTTTATGAGCCGACAGGATTGCGCCCTCCATCCAGGAAGGAAGGTGGCTCAGATGTTCGCCGGCAAAGTAAATCTGTTCGTCCGGATAAAAGAGATTGCCGGCATGCTTGGCCATATAGTCTTCCCCCCAGCCGCCCCAGCCACCTTCCGAAAACGGCACCTTGTGCCAGGCGCGGCTGACCCCGGCTGACGTATCTTTACGGAAATTCGGATAGATCTTCTCAACGCCCGATTTTGCAAACTCGATACGTTCAGCGAAGCTCAGATCGCCAAAAGTGATGCCGGGCTCGCCGCCCCAGATGTAGGTGGCGAGCAACACGCCTTTTTGAGCATGGAAATTGGTCGATGGATACCAGAGCTGGCCAAATTCGAGATCGGTCCAGGTAATGCCGCCGTAAATGCCTTCTTCGTCTTCCCAGAACCGGCGCTCCGCCTGGATGGCCAGCTTCCCCGCTGTTGAATAGTTCATGTCCTCGATTGCAGCGCTTTTTTCTCTGCTGAAATTGTTCGGGATGTCTCTTAAGACCGACCATGGAATAGTGCAGATGCAGAGATCAGCAGAAATTTCTTCGTCTGTCGTCGTGACGCGCACCCCACTTTCAGTGTTGTAGATACCTGTTACAACATGCTCGTAACTGATCATGTCACCCAGTCTGTCGGCGAAGGCGCGCGGGATCATGTCCATGCCGCCAACCGGCTGCAGCATGGTCGCCTGATCTTCAATCGCCTCGCCGAAATGCATCTTGTAGAGCCAGAAATCAGCGTCCAGAAGCTTGCCAAAATCGAGTGGCGATTCGGCTTCGTAAGGACCGAGGCCGGAAGGACGTGCCAGACCCGACCGGGTGGAGCCTTGATAGCCGTAATCCTCATCGAGGGAGCCGAAGGTTCTGATAAATCCCATGAGCCGATCACGATCAAAGGCGTCTATTTCCTGATCGAGCGCGCCCTGGCTGATTGCCTTCGCCAATAACTCTGATATGTAACCCCGGCTGTCATTGATGGCCTGGCGATTGCGGACGGGAATTCCGCCGAATGCCTTCGAGTCGTGAAAGTAGGCGGCCCGATTGTCATTGATCAGCGGCTCAAGTGCGACGCCGAACTCCTTGCAATAGGTCAGAACCCGGCGATGGTGGTTCGGGATGCGGGCAGTACCGATGTTGATGTAGAGATGATCTTCGCGATCAAAGTCGCAGCTCTGTTCAAGGACTTCGGATTTGTCCTTGCCGTACTCGTAAAGCGTATCGCCACCCCTGACCGTCCTGATGCGCCCGCCGGGCCGGTTCCGGGCTTCCAAAATGCGGCAATCGTATCCGACGGCGGAGAGCTCATAGGCAGCAGTCATGCCGGCTATGCCCGCACCCAGGATGATAACGCTTTGGCCGCGACCAGGCGCCAGTTCGGGGCTGCCTGCATAGGCCGGTGGCAGCGCCATAAGACCCATGGCGGCCATGGTCTGATAGACCGCAGCTGCACCTCCGGCCTCGGCGACTTTATAGAGAAAGCGCCGCCGCGTGAGCGGGCGATTGAAGCTGGGCATCAGGCGAAGTCCTTTAAGCGAATTACTTGCGTGAACGTCAGTCTATACCAGCGTCAGGCCGTGATCCTGCAGGGGAAGCGAGCGGATGCGCCTACCTGAGGCGGCGTAGATGGCATTAACCAGTGCGGGTGCCAGCGGTGGTGTGCCGGGCTCGCCAATGCCGCCAATTGGCCGGCCTCCTTCAATGATGTGAACATCTATTTCGGGCATCTGGCTGAGCCTGACCATTTCGTAGCTGTCGAAATTGCCCTGAACAGCGGCGCCGTCCTCTATGTCGATCTTGCCGAACGCGGCGGCTGTAAGAGCATAGACAATGCCGCCTTCCATTTGCGCCTCGATTGTGTCGCGGTTCACTGCGATGCCGCAATCAACCACACATGTGACCTTGTGCAGTTTCACCGTGTCAGTGGCTGGCATGGAAAGCTCCGCGATCTCAGCGACGATGGAGCCAAAGCTCTTGTGAATGGCGACACCGTGTACATGGCCTTCTGGCAAACGCTGTCCCCAGCCCGCGCGTTCGGTCGCCAGATCAAGAACTGCGAGATGCCTGGGTTCATTGACCAGCAGCATGCGGCGGAATTCAACCGGGTCATGGCCACCCGCAACAGCCAGTTCGTCAATGAACCCTTCAACCAGGAAGCCGGAATAGCTGTGGCCGACCGAGCGCCAGAAACCGACCGGCACGCGGGGGTCCTTGAGCACGAAATCCATCCTCATGTTTTCTATGTGATAGGGAATTTCTTTGGTGCCTTCGATGGAGGTAGCGTCGATGCCACCTGCCACGGCGGGCGCATAGAGCCGCTGAAGAATTGAAGATGAGACGAGGCGATTGTCCCAGGCGACAGGCATGCCGCTATCGTCGAGACCGGCGCGGAAGCGGGCGACGACGGCGGGCCTGTAAAAATCGTGGGCCATGTCTTCTTCGCGTGACCAGATGAGTTTCACCGGTCGACCGATCTCTCTTGACGCCTGGACCGCGGGCAATACGAAGTCGATTTCGCTTCGCCGGCCGAAGCCTCCGCCAAGGAAAGTCGTATTCACATTGACCTGCTCGGGTTCCATACCAAGCATGGCTGCCGCACGGTACTGAACACCGTTTGCGCCCTGGGTCGGCGCCCATATCTCAACGTGATCGTCCGTTACATGGGCGGTTGCGTTCATGGGCTCCATCGTTGCATGGGCCAGGAACGGCACTTCGTAAACAGCTTCAACCGTATTCGCTGCGTTTGCCAGCCCGGTTTCAACATCCCCGACATTTGTCACTTCAACCGCATCGCCCAAGAGCGCGGAGGTATATTCTTTGCTTACGTCTGAACTTGAAAGTGCGGGTTCTATGGTCTCCCACTCTGGCGATAGTGCCTTCGCGCCCTTCAATGCCTGCCAGTAGCCGTCGCCGACCACAGCGATCGCATTCTCAAGCTCTACCACATGGTGGACGCCAGAAATGGCCAGGGCGGGAGCGGCGTCTACAGATTTCAGCTTGCCGCCGAATTGCGGTGCCTGCATCAGAACGCCGACCAGCATATCTTCGACAATGACGTCCATGCCGAAAATGGCTGAGCCATCGACTTTCAGCGGCGTATCGAGTCGCTTCAGGCGAGAGCCGATGAGGCGACGTTCGCTCGCCTCCTTCATGGTCGGATTTTCAGGTGGGGTCAGTTTTGAGGCGTCTTCCGCAACATCGCCATATGTCAGGGTACGCCCGGATGGGCGGTGGCTGATGACGCTGTTTGCCGCGACGCACTCAGACGCCTCAACGTCCCAGCGATTGGCCGCCGCCTGGACCAGCATTTCGCGTGCCGTTGCGCCCGCCAGTGTCAGCTTGTCAAAGCCGCTGCGAACGCTTTGGCTGCCACCGGTTCCGCGGCCGCGAGCGCCCGGTTCAGGGTTCAGATGCTCTGGCGCCGTGGGCGCCACCGTCACGGTTACCAGGTCCCAGTCAGCTTCCAACTCATCGGCCAGAATCATGGGCATGGCCGTGAACACGCCCTGCCCCATCTCTGATTTTGCGAGCTGAATGGTAATGGAGTTGTCGGGTGCTATTGCCAGCCATGTATTAATCGCAACTTCTTCTGTGGTTCCGGCATAGGCCGCAAGCCCGCCTTCGAAGCCGCCCAGTCTGAAACCAAGCATCAGCCCGCCGGTGGCGGCGGTAGTCGTGACGAGAAAGTCTCTTCTCGACAAATTCTGGATCTTGCTCATGGAAGATCTCCTCAAAATCTAAGCGTTGGGCCTATACGGTCTCGGGCGCGCCTTCAGAGGCCCGCCTGATGCCGGCCTTGATGCGGTTATACGTCCCGCAGCGGCAGATGTTTGTAATGGCATCAGCCACTTCTTCATCCGTCGGGTTGGGATTTGCGTCAAGAAGAGCGGCGACAGCCATGATCTGACCGGACTGGCAATAGCCGCATTGCGGTACTTCTTCTGCAATCCAGGCCAATTGCACCGGATGCGTTCTATCCGCTGACAGACCTTCGATGGTTGTGACGTTCATCCCGGCGGCCTGCTCGATAGTGACGGAGCAGCTCCGCGCGACCTCGCCATTCAAATGGACAGAACAGGCGCCACAGGCGCCAATGCCGCAGCCGAATTTCGTGCCCGTCAGGCCAATCTCGTCACGCAGCACCCACAGAAGTGGCGTGTCGCTATCGACATCGATTTCGTGCGCCACCCCGTTCACATTCAATTGAAATGCCATAATACTCCCTCCACATTCGTACCCGGTTTGGGCCAGAGTATACGCACCGAATGTGTCGGTGTTGAACAAGTATCTGGCGGATTGGCCGCAGATATCGCAGTTGTGATAGTAAAGCGCCATGTCGATTGCAGAACGCACCAGTCATACCCATCCTCTGGACATAAGCTTTATGGAAGCCGGTGCCGGCACCATTGCCATGACCAGTTTGCCGGGCCGGCAGCAGGAAGTGGCTTTCGGCGGGCCCTGGAAACGTGACCTGGAGCACGACATGCAGGCCATCCGGGATTCAGGCGCCGTACGCATTGTCAGCCTGATGGAGACTCTGGAGCTCAGCGCCTACAAGGTCCAGATAGAGGCGTTCAGCCGCGTGGCCGGTGCGCTGGGTATGGCCTTTCATCATTTGCCAATTGTCGACGGGGGCACGCCTGATCAGATCTGGGTCCGTCAATGGCAGGATGAAGGCCCAAAAATCCATCAGGTTCTGGCCCATGGAAATACGATTGCCATTCATTGCAGAGGCGGGTTCGGGCGGACTGGCACGCTTGCGGCCCAGATTCTGGTGGAGCTCGGCACGTCACCTGAAACCGCCATTCGCCTCGTCCGAGATGCGCGTTCAGGGACCATCGAGACCAAGGGCCAGGAAAACTACATCCGGGCATTGGAATAGATGCGCCCAGAGCGGCCTGATTCGGCCACAATCTTGGCTTTTCCTCAACGAAACTGCTGTGAAGCGGGCTTCCAGAATCTGCGACGGAGTTCCCGAACCGAGGCGTTCAACTAATTGCGAGGGGAGCTCTTCCAAGAGCAACTTGAAAACGAAAAGGACGGTTAAATGCTTAAAGGACCAATTTTAACTCTTGCCGCGGCGGCTCTGTTGGCCGCGCCTTTCGCCCTCGCCGAAGAGAAGGATGACGAGAACGGGGGCCATCAGGGCAGGTCCATGGAGATGATGCAGGAACATATGGAAAGCATGAGCGGCCATATGGAAAGGATGGGCGGCCATCTGGAAACAATGTTCGGCCGCATCGATGCGGATGGGAACGGTGAAGTTACGCAAGCCGAACTTGACGGCACGCGTGCTGCACGCGTCGCGGAAGTAGATAGTGATGGCGACGGTAACATCAGCGCAGACGAACTGATCGCGGCTCGTGAGGCCCGGCTGAAGAAGCATGTGGAACAGCGGCTGGCACATCTCGATAGCGATGGAGATGGTCTGGTATCGGTTGATGAATTTCAGGCGGTTGGCGAATATGGCCAGGGCCGGCATCGCGGCAAGGGCAAACGGGGCCACAGAGCCAGGCGGCACGGTGCCAATCATGGGGGCAGTCATGCAAGCATGATCATGCATTTTGATGCAGACGAAGACGGCGCAGTCAGCCTCGAAGAATTCAAAAGTGGTATTGCCTCGACAATGGGCCAGCATGGCAATCGGATGCGCAGGCATTATCGCGATCATGGGGATCAGAACAGCGAAAGTGATGAGAGCTGATCGCATGGCGGAGGGCTTGCTCTTCGCCGATGCTCCCCCCAGAATGTGACCATCACTTCATCGGGGTTCTGATCCGGTTCAGCAAGGGACGCTTTCAGTGGCACGTCGGTCAACCATTGAAAAGTTGAATAAGGCGGCCCGGCCACTTTCCCAGGAAGCGGCTGAGGAAGCGTCCCTTGTGGCCCGGGTGGGTGCCGAGGATGCCGCAGCCTTCGCGATTCTGATCGATCTGCATCTCGGTCCAATTCTCAATTTCGCCAATCGAATTCTGAGCGATTTGTCTGAGGCCGAGGACATTTCTCAGGAAACGTTTCTCAGGCTATGGAAAAACGCTGAGCGATGGCGCCCGGATGCCAAGCTAACGACCTGGTTACACAGAGTTGCCTATAATCTCTGTATGGATCGGTTGCGGAAGACAAGGCCCGCTCAGCTTGATGAAGTTCCTGAGCAGATTGACGGTGGAGATAGCCCGTCAACAACGCTCATCAAGGGCCAGACCGCGGAGATAGTCGCGGTGGCTGTGGACGACTTGCCGGCGCGACAACGTACAGCAATTACTCTGGTGCATTTTCAGGAACTGACGAACATCGAAGCGGCCGCCATTATGGACGTATCTGTAGACGCTCTGGAGTCATTGCTGGCGAGGGGCCGGCGCAAACTTCGGGGCGAACTTGAGGGGAAACGGGCATTGCTTGTCGGCGAAGCCTGAACAGACGGTGAGTGAAATGGAGATTGAGAGATTCAAAGAAATCATTGATGGCTACGGAACCTCGGTTGCACGCTGGCCAGAGGCTGAAAAGGAGTCTGCGCTCCGAATGATCCTGCAGAGCGATGAAGCTCGGGGATATACGGAAGATGCAGCTTTTCTCGATCAGAGCCTCGAGCTGCTGCCGAAAATCGCGCCGAGACCGGCGCTGGTGGCGCAGATCCTGAGGGAAATTGAGCCGGCGGCACTGAAGCGGCCGCGACTGGAAGGCATCCGCCTGATCTTCTGGCCCTTTGGGCCGATCTGGCGCCCTGCCGTGGGCCTGGCGCTGGCGCTCATGCTCGGGCTTTTCTCCGGCACGCTCTTCGACCCCTATGGCCTGATTGACCTCAATGCGCAGGAAGTCGCTGAAGAAGAGCTGACCGCATTGACCTTTGGCCCTGAATTTGATCTGGAGGATCTCGAATGAGCAGTTCAGACGATCTTCAGACGGGAACGCCGAAGCGACGTTCGCGGCTCTGGTCCGTCGTCTTCATCATTTCGCTCGGTCTGAACCTCTTCGTTGGTGGCCTGATGATCGGGCACGCGGTTCTTGGCCGTTCAGACTTCGGCATTGTGCGTTCGTCGCCATACAACGTTTTCTGGGCAGGCCGTGCAGCGGGACCCGAGGCGCGGGCACTTGTCCGTGAGATCTGGGAAACCCACCGTGAAGAAATTCGCGTGAGCGTGGCGGCTTTGAGGAATTCTCAGCAGAACGTCGTGCACAATTTGTCCCTGGGAGAGTTGGACAATGAAGCGCTTCAGGCCGCCCTTGCGGAACTGAGAAGCCGGACCATGGAAAGCCAGGCGATCATGCATCGCGACTTCATGGAGCTTCTGGTCAGCCTGACAGCTGAGCAGCGCGCCGAAATCGCCATGGCAGCGGCTGAGATGGGCAGAAGCCGCAGCCGCCGGAGCGGCGAGCGCGCTCGACGCGACCGCGACAGAGAAGAAAGCTCAGAAGACGAAGTCAGTCCCTAGGCCAGCCCAGCGCTTCAGTCGCGTGGCATTCGGGCAGGTCCACTTGACCAGAGCGCCCGCATCGGCGCAGCATGGTGTCCAACAATTCAAAAGATGAATTTCGGACAGAGGGACAGACACCATGAGCTATGAAGACCTGACACTTGAGCGCCACGATAGCGTCGCGCTGATCACCTTCAATCGACCTGAGAAACTGAACGCCATTGGTGCGGTCCTCAGGCGTGAACAGCTTGAGGCCATCGAAGAAGTCCGTAACGATGATGCCGTCAGGGCGGTCGTTTTTACCGGCGCAGGTCGCGGCTTTTGTTCAGGCGCAGACCTCACAGGCGGCGCTGGCGCCGGCGGCGACAGGCCGGCGCCTTCGCAGAACCAGCTCCTTGATGAATTCAGTTGGGTGGGCGCCCAGGCCAAAGCGGTCTATGGGCTTGATAAGCCGACCATCGCAGCCATGAACGGCGTCGCAGCAGGTGCAGGCATGAGTTTCTCCCTGGCCTGTGATCTGAGAGTTGGCTCGGAGAACGCGCGCTTCAAGACAGTGTTCATTGAACGCAACCTTTCGCCGGACTCGGGCATGAGCTTCTTCCTGCCGCGCATTGTCGGCTACTCGCGCGCTGCCGACCTGATTTTCACAAGCCGGAGCTGCGATGCGGAAGAAGCCTATCGCATGGGTCTTCTCGACAGGCTGGTCCCACACGATGAGCTGATCGACAGATCACTTGAACTTGCAAGCCAGATGGCGGCCTGGCCACCCCTTGCCCTGCGCGCCGGCAAGCGCGTTCTGCAGCACAACATTGAGGTCGAGCTTGATGAGGCGCTGCGCTACGAAATCGTAGGTCTCAGCCACGCCAGGAAGGCCGTCAACGATGCGAAGGAATCGCGGGCGAGCTTTGTCGAAAAGCGGGCACCGAAATTCACCGGGACCTGAGGGACATATGCGTAGCTTTACCAGAAGAGACACGCTGAAAACGGGAGCGGCAGTGGTGAGCACACTGGCGCTCTCTTCATTGGGATCACTGGCGGCGTGCGCCCAGGAAGAAGACGGCGTGATGATCGGCAACATGCCTTACCCGATGAAATTTGCCGATGTAAATGGTTCACGCATGGCCTATGCCGAACATGGCGATGGTGACCCCATCGTCTTTCTGCATGGTAATCCGACTTCATCCTATCTTTGGCGAAACATAATGCCGGCGGCTGAAGATTTTGGCCGCCTCATTGCGCCGGACCTGATCGGCATGGGCATGTCGGACAAGCTGACGCCAGCCGGGCCGGATCGCTACAGCTTTGTTGAACATCGCAACTATCTCGACGATCTTCTGGAACAACTTGACGTGACTGAGAACGTTACGCTGGTCATCCATGACTGGGGATCGGGCCTTGGCTTTGACTGGGCCTATCGGCACCCCCAAGCGATCAAGGGCATCGCCTACATGGAGGCCTTTTTGAAGCCCTGGAATTCGGCCGAAATGTCTGAAGGTGCGCTTCAGTTTTTCAATGGCATGCGTGGGCCGGGCGGCGAAGAAGCAATTCTTGAAAACAATATGTTTGTCGAGCAGGTGCTGATTGGCGGGCTTGGCGAGCGCTTGGATGATGCGGATCGCGAAGCCTACCGCGCGCCCTATCTGGAAGCCGGGGATGGGCGGCTGGCGACCCTGAAATGGCCACGCGAAGTGCCCATCGACGGCACGCCGGCTGAAACGACGGAAATCCTCTCAGCCTATTCTGAGTGGCTGCCGACAACCGGGTTCCCGAAGCTGTTGATCAGTGCAACGCCGGGCGCGATCCTGATCGGCGAGAGGCTTGAGTTTGCCCGCACATTCCAGAACCAGGTCGAAGTCGCGGTTGAAGGCAATCACTATATTCAGGAACAGGCCCCCGAAGCCGTTGCCAAGGCGTTGCGTGGCTGGCTCATATCGATTAACTGAGGAAACGGTCCATGACTTTCTATCGGGATGATGAGGGGGCAAGACTGCCGATCAAGCTGGACACCACATCGAACGGTGAATTCTCGCCCGTGGCGCTGTCCAAAGCTGCAGTCTTTGCCAACTCGGAAGCTCACAAGACTGCGGATGAAAACGCAAAACGCCTTGGCCTCTCGCGGCGGAAATTCCTGATCTCGTCGGCCGGCGCGGCGGCAACCCTTGCCACCATGAACGACGCCTTCGGCCAGGCCGGCATCAAAGGCGGCTTTTTCGATGTCCCTGCCGAAGCCGGCCTTGATGCAGAGCTCGCCTCCCATCACGTTGAAGGAGATGAGTTCATTTTCGATGTGCAGGGCCATCATGTGAACCCAAACGGTGCGTGGCGGCGACCGAATTCGCCCTGGGACACGGCGCTTGGCAGTTTTCCCCAGTCCATGTGCGGCGCCGGGGATGATGTCCTTGATCGGGTCTTTGATCATGTCGATTGTTTTTCAGCCCAGCATTATGTGAAGGAGATCTTTCTTGATTCCGATACGGATCTCGCCGTGCTTTCGTTTGTACCGTCAAATCCGGCGGACGCGCCCCTTGACATAGAAGATGCCGCCGAGACGCGTGAGATTGTCGATGCCCTCGAAGGTAACCAGCGGCTTCTCCTTCATGGCCGCGTGTTGCCGAACTTCCCCGGCGAAGTTGAGAATATGGAGAACCTGGCAGAGAACTGGGGCATTTCGGCCTGGAAGACCTACACCCAGTTCGGCCCGGACGGCAAAGGCTTCTGGCTTGATGATCCGGTGATCGGCATTCCGATGATTGAGCGCGCCCGCGCCATCGGCATCAAGGTGATCTGCATTCACAAGGGGCTGCCCTTGTTCAACATGGATCACGAACATTCCACTTGCCGCGACATCGGCGTGGTCGCGAAGATGTTCCCTGACATGACTTTCATCGTCTATCACTCAGGGCTCGAGACCAACATCCCTGAACGGGCCTATGACCCGGGCGGCCAGATGGGTGGCATCAACTCCCTCGTCCAGACCATGATTGACAACGAAATCCCGCCGAATTCCAACATCTACGCTGAATTGGGCTCCAGCTGGCGCTTCCTGATGCGCGACCCGGAACAGGCCGCCCATGGGCTTGGCAAGCTCTTCAAGTACATCGGCGAAGACCGTGTGCTGTGGGGCACCGATTCTATTTGGTATGGTTCGCCGCAAGACCAGATCCAGGCCTTCAGAACCTTCCAGATTACAGATGCGTTTCAGGAGAGGTACGGATATCCCGCAATGACGCCAGAACTGCGCGCGAAAGTGTTCGGGCTGAATGCGACAGTGCCGTACAAGATCAGCGCCGAAGAAGTGCAGATGCGGGCGAGGAACGACGCGGTAGAGAAGATGCGAGAGACCTATGCGGAGGGGCCGGAACCCTCTCATCTGACCTATGGGCCAAGGACGCGCAGGGAGTTTATGGAGTTTCTAAATCTGCATAAAACGTGAGGTGATCTTATGTCTGAGCATGCACCGGTACTCAATGGACTGAACCTCATCGTGAGCGATATGGAGGCCGCGCTCACGTTCTATCGACTTCTCGGCCTGGACATCCCGGACTCCGCCATCTGGAGCACAGAGAGCGGGCCCCAGCATGTTGAAGTAAATTTGACCGACAGCTTCACTCTCGAATTTGACTCCATCGCCCTGACCAAGAGCTACAACCCAGCCTATGAGGGACCGGCGAGCGGAACCACGAGCCTGATCGACTTTGCATTTACATCCCGTGCGGATATCGACGAATGCTATGCAAAGCTGGTCAATGCAGGCTACGACGGCCTGCTCGCACCCTTCGACGCCTTCTGGGGTGCGCGCTACGCAATCATCACCGATCCCGACGGAAACCAGGTCGCCCTGACCAGCCCCAGAGACCCCGATCAAGGGAGCGACGGTCCGGACATTTGATTGGCGCCCAGATTGCGGCACAAAAGAAGATCAATCGACAGCTACCAGCGCATCGTTACTTTTCGCCTGGCGCATTTCCGCCGCCATCTCACGGTGCGTTCCGTTTCGCGGAACAGGCTAGCAATACGAGATCGTCGAGCAGAGGAAATCTGCGATATACTCATATACTACTTCCACGCAGTTCTGGATATTGCCGTCCAGGCAGGTAAAGTCTGAACTGGTCGGCGATGCGGAGGCAGGAACCGCAATGAGGAGGAGTGATGCAAGGAAAGGCAAGGCGAATTTCTTCATGATGATTGGCCTTCGATAAATGAATACAACAGGAACAAATCGTGCACTAACTCTAGCCGCCTTCTTACTCAACGTCAATTTCAGCAGCCTGAGGGATGCCTGACATCTCAAAACGATTGTCAGCTGACGCAACTTCCACTTCGACTTCCGCTTCGATTTCTCCGGCCATCTCCGCCCTAACCGTCCTTCTGATCCACCACCAGGCGAGGATGCCGATGACGGCGTTTGACGCCACGTTGGACCAGAAAATCCCCGCGACGCCCCAGAGGTAATCGCCGAGAAATGCGAAGGGGACGTAGAGGACGAGCATTCTCAGGAGCGTCATGGTCGCCGACGGGAACGGTTTCCCGAGCGCATTGAACGTGCTCGACGCCACCATGATGACGCCCATGGGGCCAAAGCTGATCGGGACAATCAGCAACATAAGAGTGCTGGCGGCGATGACATCGGGATTTTCGTCGAAGAAGTGAGAGAAATAGGGACCGAAAAGGCCGAGAACGACGGCGGAGAATATGCCCCAGCCGAGGCAGAAACCGCTGGCGAGTTTGATGGCATGGTCGACGCGGTCGTATTTTTTTGCCCCCCAGTTCTGGCCCATGAAAGGGCCCATGCTGGACGAAACCGCGATCAGGCAGATCATCAGCAGGCTCTCAATTCGCATGGCGACGCCGTAGCCTGCGACCACTTCTTTGCCGTAGCGCGCGAGCAACCAGAGAACGATCATGCCGGAGACCGGGCCGATCAGGTTGGTGGCGCTTGACGGCAGGCCGACATGGAGCACAGCTTTCCAGCTGTCCCAGACGTCACGCAGTTTTGGTATGCCAAGGACAATCATGCGGCCGTGGTAATGCAGCACCCAGAGCGTCGCACAGAAGGTCAGCATCCGCGCGATGACCATGGATGTGGGCGCGCCCTTCAGGCCCATTTCAGGGAAACCGGCGAGGCCGAAAATAAGGAACGGCTCGAGCATGATCTGAATGATCGCGCCGGCGGCCATCAAGGCTGCTGGGATGTTGGCCTCGCCCTGGGCGCGGATCGTGGAGTTGCCGATCATGGGCACGACCATGAAGATCATGCCGAGATACCAGATTTCCATGAAGTCGTGGATCAGCGGCAGAACTTCTTCCGTGGCCCCGATCGCCCTGAAAAGCGGATCAATGGTACTGAGCCCGAGCGCCGTGAGAATGAGCGCAATCACCAGCCCAAGAATGAGGCTGTCGGTTGAGAGCCTGCGGACCCGCGCGGTGTCGCCCGATCCGATGGTTCTGGCGATCACCGATGAGGCGCCGACACCGAGGCCAATGGTCAGGCTGAACATGATGCCGGTGACCGGGAACGAAAAGCTGACGGCGGCAAGTTCGTTGGTACCGAGCTGACCGACGAAAAACATGTCGGCGATGCTGACCACAGTATTGGTGGAGAATGCGATGGACATGGGCACGGCCAGGCCGACAAGCCGGCGACCGACGCCCCCATGGGTCAGTTTGCCTGCGACAAATTCATCCGGCCCACGTGCCATTCAAGATCTTTCCAGAGCGCTAAAACAGATGCCCCATGCGGAGCGGCGCCACTTTCGCCGAAACGGGGTGAAAGGTCAAAGACCCCCTGCTGTTCCCTGCCACGGCCTGCGAGCAAAGGTTTCGTCTCGACTTCAGGGGTGTCCGTCCGCGCCATGCCTCGAAGACAACATGACGGCAAAGGTCCGGGTCGCCGGGAAATGACCAAGAATGATATTCATGATCACCATGATCGGTACGCAGAGGATCATGCCGATAACGCCCCAGATCTGGCCCCACAGCGCAAGCGATAGAATGATGACCAAGGGGCTGAGATTAAGGCTCGTGCCCATCAGCCGCGGCTCAATCAGATTGCCAAGCGTAAACTGCACCCCCATCAGGAGCACCAGGACCAGGATCCATTCATAGCCGCCACCAAACTGAATGAGCGCCAGGAAAACCGGGAACGTCACGGCGATAATAGAGCCGACACTTGGTATGAAGTTCAGAACAAAAATGAGCAGCGCCCAGAGACCCGCGAAATCGAGGCCAATGAACAACATAATGACGTAGCTGATCCCAGCTGTCGCCAGACTGGTCATGGTCTTGATCCGCACGTAGAGATTTACATCCGTTGATATCTGCTGGATTACAGCCGATGCTCTTTCGTATTTTCCGTCATCATTGGCAATGCGCTTCAGTTTTGCATCAAACGTTTCGTATTCGAGAAAAAGAAACAGCATGTAGATCACGATCATGGCCATGTTACCGGCGATGGTCGTAATAACATCCAGAAAGGCGTTTGCAATGCTGCCGAAGTCCAGCATGCCGGCAACCTCAGCCAGCCCCTCAGGCGCCGCCACGCCGGTCAGGCCAGTGAACCAGGAAGCGAGCGTTTCGATCAGAGAAACGAATTTCACCTGATACGCCGGCACCGCACGGACCACACTGTCGACATTCGCTTCAATGATCTGAACAATGGCCCAGACACCGCCCGAAAAGATCGCGAAAGCCAGAATGAGGCAGACCCAATGGGGCAGGCTGAACCCTTTGATGGCAATCTCCTGAATGCCTCTGGCAAGTGAGATCACCAGATACCAAAGCACCACGGCAATCACGAGAGGCATCAGGAACGCCTTACCAACGATCAGCAAATAGCCGATCAAAGTGACAAGGACGAGGCCAATGGTGAAGTTCTGCAGGCGCATAACGGTGATGGTACTCTATTTAGCGACTTTTTTGAGTGTGAAATCGATGATTGCCCTCGCTCGCCAGCCTAAGGCATCATGCACGAAACAAAAGATCATATGAGGGTGAGACATGGCCGAACCGAACATTACGCGCTTTGCGACTTTGCATGAACTCGTCAAGGCGGCGCAGCTCAATACAGCGAAAAATTACTGGGACTATCTGATCGGCGGAACCGAGACAGAGACCACTATCAGGCGGAACCGCCTCGCCCTCGACAGCCTCGCCTTTCGGCCCCGCGTCCTGAACAATATTTCTGAAATAGATACGTCGACCAGCTTCTGGGGTCACGATATGACTATTCCGGTGATGCTGGCGCCGATCGGTGCGCTTGAGGTTTTCGAAGAAGGCGGCGGCGCGACCACGGCAAAGGCCGCCGAAACATTTGGCGTCATCGACATCCTGAGCTCAGTCTGCAATCCGACCCTTGAAGAAGTCGCCAAGGCTGGCACGGGGCCCAAAATGTACCAGCTTTACATCCGCGGCGACGATGCCTGGTTCGATGACCATGTCCGCCGGGCCATAGATAACGGCTACATTGCCCTTGTCCTGACTGTCGATACGGCGATTTACAGCCGGCGTGAACGGGACATTGCAAAACGCTTTAATGCCCACGCCAAGCGGCACGCGACCGGTGGTATGGACATGCAGGGTTATATGGACTGGGATCTGGTGAAGAAAATCAAGGACACCTATGACATACCCCTTGTCCTCAAGGGCATTGGAACGGCGGAGGACGCGACCCTTGCGGTCGAGCACGGCGTTGATCTTGTCTATGTTTCCAACCATGGCGGCAGGCAACTTGATCACAGTCTCGGCAGCATGGACGTGCTGCCAGAGGTCGTCGAAGCGGTTGGCGGCAAAACCAAGATTGCCGTCGATGGCGGCATCGTCCGTGGCACGGACATTCTGAAGGCCATCGCCCTTGGTGCCGATCTCGTCGGTATTGGTCGTCTCGAAGGATTTGCCATGGCCGCAGGCGGCTATGAAGCGCTTATCAACATGCTGAATCTTTTACAGGTTGAGATGCATCTTGCCATGGGTCTGATGGGCGTGACATCACTTGATCAGCTGAACCCCAATTTCATTGCAAACGCACCCCCGGTTGTACCTCCACATGTTACAAGCGCATTCCCTCATCTGGATCTTGATTCAGAAGGTTACTGATGGCGGCTAGGTCGGTCATCGTGGTTGGAGCTGGCAATGCTGCTCTATGTGCGGCTTTGGCGGCGCGTGAAAATGGCGCCGACGTGACGGTGCTGGAACGCGCGCCGGAAGAGGAACGCGGCGGCAATTCATCGTTCACCGCAGGCGCTATGCGGGTCGCCTATGACGGGCTTGAAGACATTGAAGCTCTGGTGCCGGATCTTTCGGACGAAGAACGCAGGACGACGGACTTTGGGGCCTATCCGAAGGATGCTTTCTTTGACGATATGGCCCGCGTCACTGAATTCCGCTGCGACCCTGATCTGGTTGAAATTCTGGTGAACGAGAGCCATGGAACCATGAAGTGGATGTTGGGGAAAGGCGTTCGCTTCCTGCCCATTTACGGGCGCCAGGCTTTCAAGGTTGACGGCAAATTCAAGTTCTGGGGCGGGCTGACCCTTGAAGCGGCAGGTGGTGGTCCCGGCCTGATAGAAGCAGAGACCCGCGCGGCGCTTGAGGCGGGCATTGACATTCGTTACCAAAGCCGGGCCATGGACCTTCTGACAGTGGCCGGTGCCGTCAGGGGCGTCATCGTCCGTCAGAACGGTGCAGACGAGGTCCTGGAGGCAGACGCGATCGTGCTCGCCGCAGGTGGCTTTGAAGCCAATACAGAGTGGCGCACACGCTATCTGGGGCCGGGCTGGGATCTGGCAAAAGTGCGGGGCTCGCGCTTCAATACAGGTGATGGCATTCGCATGGCCCTTGATGCAGGTGCCATGCCCTACGGAAACTGGTCGGGCTGTCACGCGGTGCAATGGGACCGGAATGCGCCAGCCTTTGGCGATCTTGCAATCGGAGACCAGTTCCAGAAGCACAGCTACCCGTTTGGCATCATTGTAAATGCTGCCGGCAAACGTTTTGTCGACGAAGGAGCGGACTTCCGGAACTACACCTATGCCAAGTATGGGCGGCGAGTTCTGGAACAGCCCGGTCAATTCGCCTGGCAGGTGTTCGATGCTAAGTCAGCTCATCTTCTGAGGTCAGAGTATGACATCCGGCAGATCACCAAAGTCACCGCGAATACGATCGAAGAACTGGCAGATCAGCTCAGCGGTGTGGATGCCGCGGGTTTTCTGGCCGAAGTATCCCTGTTCAATGAGGCTGTCGACACGTCTATGCCCTTCGACCCGAACGTGAAGGACGGTCGCGCCACTTCCGGCCTTGAAATCAACAAATCGAACTGGGCCAACACTATTGACGAAGCGCCGTTTATTGCCGTTGCTGTAACATGTGGAATAACGTTCACATTTGGTGGCCTCAAGATTTCACGGGACGCCGAAGTCATGGATACGGATGACAGGCCGATCCTTGGTCTGTTTGCAGCTGGTGAACTTGTTGGCGGACTGTTTTACTTCAACTATCCTGGCGGAACCGGTCTAATGGCAGGATCGGTCTTTGGCCGCATTGCGGGCAGCTCTGCGGCCCGGCCACCCAAGAGGAATTAGCGCTGATGATTAGCGGACTTCGTTTTGATCCTGTAACGCTGCCAGAAAGCGCTGCTGAGTTGCGCCAGGACGTGCGTGCCTTCCTGGTGGAAGAAATGGCCAACTGGGAGGGCACGCCGAATTCCGACTTTGGCCATGGTTTTTCCGCTGAATTCAGCCAAAAAGTGGGCGCCAGAGGCTGGATCGGCATGACCTGGCCGACAGAATTCGGCGGCGGCGGCAGATCCTATCTGGAACGCTATGTTGTGACCGAGGAAATGTTGGCAGCCGGTGCGCCGGTCGGTGCCCACTGGGTCGCGGATCGCCAGAGCGGGCCTCTTCTGATCCGGTTCGGCACTGAACAGCATCACAAAGAAATTCTGCCGCGCGTCATCAAAGGTGAATGTTTTTTCTGCATCGGCATGAGCGAACCAAATTCCGGCTCCGACCTGGCTTCAATTATAACTGCAGCGACCAAGGTTGACGGCGGCTGGCTTGTCAATGGCACCAAAGTCTGGACCAGCCGGGCTCATCGTGCCCACTACATGATTACACTGGTTCGCACGGAGCCAAAATCAGATGACCGCCACGCCGGCATGAGCCAGTTTCTTGTCGATCTGGAAAGTGATGGCATTGATATCAAACCAATCATCAATCTTGCCGGCGATCATGACTTCAATCAGGTCACTTTCACAGACTGCTTTGTGCCGGACGGTATGGTCATCGGCACCGTTGGCAACGGCTGGACGCAAGTTAATTCGGAACTGGGATTTGAGCGCAGCGGACCGGAGCGTTTTCTGTCGGCATTCAGGGTGCTGGTGGAACTTGTGCGTCATGTCGGCGAGAATCCCGGAGAACGTCAGGCGGCCGTCATCGGCCGCATCGCAGCCCATCTGATGACCTTGAGGCAGATGTCGATCAGCGTTGCGGGTATGCTTGAGGCTCAGGAACAGCTGGGCGTGGAAGCGGCACTGGTCAAAGAGATTGGCAACAATTTCGAGAAGGAAATTCCGGAAATTGTGCGTCAGGTCGTGCCAATTGAGGCGATTGTGGATCACGAAAATCTCTTTCAGCGGACCTATGCCGAGACCTTGCTGCACGCGCCATCGTTCACATTGCGGGGCGGCACGCGGGAGATTTTGAGAGGCGTGATCGCAAGGGGGCTCGGCCTCAGATGAGTGAACAGACTCAGCTCATCATTGACACTGTCGATCGCATCCTGGCGCAGCAATGCACCAAGGAACTGGTGGACGCTGCGGAAGCCGGGACATGGCCTGCCGAGCTCTGGAAGACCTTTGAAGATGCGGGCCTGCTGCACGTCTCTCTGCCCGACACTGCAGGCGGCGGCGGTGGCACGCTGGCCGATGCCATGGCCGTTCTGAGGATTGCCGGGCAATATGCCTGTCCCCTGCCCCTGGCCGAAACCATGATTGCCGGACTTGGCCTCCATATGGCGGGCTTGGCGCTGCCATCAGGCCCCCTAACTGCCGCTGTGGCGCGCAGTGGCCGTGGTGTCGAGATCGCCAAGGATGATGCAGGGGTCACAATCAATGGATCCCTGACTGGCGTCTCCTGGGCCAGAACGGCGGCGCTCATCGTCATTGCGACCCAGCTGGATGGCGAGGCCTGGATACTCGCCGTTGAACCCAATTCGGTGGCCATTGAGGAAGCTGCAAATCTTGCTGGCGAGCCCAGAGACACGGTCACATTTGAAAATGTTGTTTTGGGCAAAGATTGCGCTGCAATTGTAAGCCCTGGAAATCGGCCTGTCTTCATTCAGGAATACGGTGCCATGGCCCGGGCAACACAAATGGCGGGGGCGCTTGAACAGCTTCTTTCGATCAGTATTCAGTATGCGCTGGATCGTCAACAATTCGGTCGCCCGCTTGCAGGCTTTCAGGCGGTTCAGCAAAATCTTGCCCGGCTGGCCGGTGAGACAGCCGCAGGGCTGACAGCGGCATCGGCGGCAGTGGATGCAGCTGAGAGTGGCCCTGCTTTCCCAGAGGTCGCGGCAGCAAAAATTCGTGTTGGTGAAGCTGCCGGAATCGCCGCCGAGCTTGCCCATCAAGTGCACGGCGCCATGGGGTTCACCCAGGAATATGGGCTGCAGCTGCGCACACGGCGGCTCTGGTGTTGGCGAGAAGAATTCGGTTCGGAGGCTGAGTGGCAGATTGCACTTGGGCAAACGATTGCGCGCAACGGTGCCGATCAGGTGTGGCAAACTATGACGTCAACGTGAGGACCTGATGGCTGACCTGCGGAATTTCCTCTACCCGTCTTCGGTCTGCGTCATTGGTGCGTCCAGCAATCCGAGGAAGCTTGGCGCGAGACTTCTGTCGAGCATCAGGTTTCGAGGCTTTGCCGGAAACATCTACCCGGTCACCCGGAACGCCGCCGAGCTTGACGGCCTGAAGGCCTATGGGTCTGTCGCCGAGCTACCTGAAACACCCGACACAGCCTTTGTTATCGTGCCCGGGCCGAGCGTTCTCGATGCCCTGAAGGATTGCCACGCCAAAGGGATCAAAAACGCATCGGTGATCAGTTCAGGCTTTGCTGAAGCCGGCGGCGTGTATGTCCAGGCTCAGGCGGATTTCGTTGCGTTCGCCAAAGAAACGGGCATGAACATCTCCGGCCCGAATTCCGAAGGATTCTATAATGCCCGTGCAAACCTGGCGGCGACATTCAGCCCGACCGTGCTGCATCGCCCGGAGGACGATCAGCCGCGGATCCGCAACCTTGGCATCATTGCCCAAAGCGGTGGCCTTGCCTTCGCGCTTTTCTCGCACGCGATGCGGCGGCGTCTTGGCGTAAATTATGTCATCAGTTCAGGCAATGAGGCGGTGTTGAGCGGCACGGACTTTGTCGACTTTATGATTGAAGATCCTGTGACAGACATCGTTCTCGTATTCGCAGAAGCGCTTAGCGATCCACAAAAGTTTGCCGCAACGGCGGCCCGCGCCCAGGAAGCCGGCAATCCGCTTCTGATCGCGAAAGTAGGCGAAACGGACGCTGGCAGGCGAGCCGCGAAATCTCATACGGCGAGCGACACCGGTCTGCCGGGTGCGTTCGACGAGATCGCGGCAGCCCATGGCGTAATCAGGGTGAGCGATGTTGATGGCTACTCAGATATTGCAGCAGCCTTTACGGGATACGCAAGGCCGCGCGGAAAGCGAATTGGGATTGTGACGGCCAGTGGTGGGACAGGCGTCTGGCTGACCGACAAGCTCACGAGTGCCGGATTGTCAGTCCCTGAACTCTCGACAGATCTGCAGGACGCAATCTCGCCCATGTTGCCGCACTTCGGTTCTGCACGTAACCCGGTAGATGTCACAGCCCAGGCTGCCAGAACAGGTGAAATGTTCAAAGCTATTGAATACCTAGACAAGTCCGGTGAAGTCGATGCGATCATTGCCTGCCCACCACTCTCGTCGGATACATTCCTGAGCGAGGCGAAGGAAGAACTTGAACACGCGAGACATGAGACTGGGCTGCCCGTCTACTTCTTCTCATATGCCCAGCCCAATGAACAATGCATGAAGTTCATGGGCGAGATTGGGCTCTACTGTTTTACAACGCTCGACGGAATTGTTGGCGCCATCGAAGCACGCGTTGCCTATGGGACGACATAATCCAGAAATCAGGAGAATGACATGAGCCGGTTAGTTACCAAGACCAAGGCCGAACTTTCAGAAGACGAACGCGCGGCTTTTGACAATATTGTCACGAACAGAAAGCTGCAGCCTGGTGAACAGATTGGCGGCCCCTTTGACCCTTGGGTGAGAAGTCCAAAACTGGCAGAAAACCTCGTCAATCTGGGCAGTTTCCTCAGGTTCGGGACATCCGTGGACCGACGCCTGATTGAACTTGGCATACTGGTAACCGGACGGTTCTGGCAGGCTCAGTATGAATGGTATGCCCATGAGCCCATGGCCCGCGACAATGGTGTATCCGAGCCGGTGATCGAGGCCATACGTGAAAGTCGCCAGCCCGAATTTGAATTGAACGATGAAGAGGCAGTTTACAACCTCGCCACCGCCATGCATGAAACTCATCAGGTTCCGAATGATGTGTACGCACGCGCTGTTGAGGAGGTGGGCGAGCAGGGTGTCATCGAAATTATTGCGCTTATCGGCTACTATACAATCGTCTCCATGACGCTCAATGGATTTGATGTTCAGGTGCCAGAGGGTGTAACCCCTCCCCTCTCCTAGGTCGAAGGCGAACGAAAAAAAGGGGCCCTGGGGGAAGGCCCCTTTTTCACTCGCAAATGCCGCTTTATCCCTCGTCGCTGGGCTCTGCAGTCGCCGATTCCAGAGCCTCAGCTGCCTCGCGGCAGGCTTTGGTCCGATTTGTCGGGTTCAGATATATTACGTTTGTCGGGCCAATCGCCGGTCGACCCCTGATATGGCCGAAGCTTGATGCGGTGCTGCCATCTCTCAGCCTGATGCCATCACGTTCGAAGCTGCCATTGCGCACCAGATCTTCGCCGTCGTAGCCGGCATGCAACGGACTGAGATCGCCCGGCGCCAAACAATGGTTCTCATCTGCCGCGAATGCGCTGCTTGCGCCACCTGCAACGGCAAACGCGAACACCAGTGCCTGTCCGGTTCTGAAAAGCTTCATGTCGCACCTCCGATTGTTGCGCGGGCCGTCCCGCTCTGAGGCAGGCAGATTGCGGTGTTCAAGCTGAACCTTCGATTAATGAAGGGGGTGCAGGTGCCAAAACGAACATCGCGCCAGTTCGTCTATGACGAACCAGCGCGATGCCACTGGGAGGTAACCTCTTTAGAAACTAAATCAGTACGCTACTCACTAACTGCTTACGCACTACTTACTCAACGTACTCACTACTTCAAACCATTTGCCTATCGAATTCTCTTTAGCCCCTTGGCATGGTGCTTCTTACCGGAAGCTCTGGTAGAGTGTTCGACAGACTGCTGACAATTTATTCAATTACCAGCCCGTAATCTCTTGTCGAGGGGTCGTCCGCGTTTCGGAGCTACCCTTCAACTCCCTAGAACTTAGCAAACTGGATCGAGTGAGTCATAAAAGCCTCATGTCAATTCTTTGAAATGTTTATCAATTCCTTAGATTCCGCGAGATTCGAGCAAAATGGCGCCTGCGAAGGATTCAACCTGCCATCGGTAACCTATTTTTGAGGGCAATAATCGGTTGCCTGTCGGGGCCCTGAGAATCAGCGAAAAACTGCCAACCATGCAAGATGATTTCCCTGGCAATTCTGCCTTATTGACATTACTGTCAATAGACGCGAGAGACAAAGAGCACTTTAGACCAATGATCAGCGGGCAATCAGATGGGCCGTCAGCCAGGACAACGTATCCGCCGCTCCACCGAAGAGGCAAAGACCTTAATCCTCAATGCCGCTGAACAGCGGCTCAAAGAGCACGGCCCGGAGGGTCTTCGACTACAGGATGTGGCTCGGGATGCCGGCGTCTCTCACTCACTGATTCTGCATCACTTTGGCAATCGTGCGGGCTTCGAACAGGAGCTCGCCAATCGCTTGATCCAGCGAGTCTCAACAATCATGTTCCAGATGCTGATGGCGGGAAATCAGGATGGGGGATTTGATGTCCGTGCCATGGTGGATCAGATGTTCAGTGCCATGGACGAAGACAGCATTGCAGTGCTGATGACCTGGATGGCATGGAAACAGGCTGAATCGCCCTTCACAAGCGGGTTTGCGCCGATCGAGGAAATGGCAAGGGTCGCTCGTAATTTGATCTATGGCGTGCAGGCCGAGGATGACGAAGGGGCGCTGCGCTCCCTCGAAGAAACCAAATTTATGTCGATGACAATTCTGATCTGGGCCTATGCGATGACCATGGTGGGCAACACTATGCTCAGGCTGGCCGGATATGGCGACAGCGACGAACATATGGAGCGCGTGAAAACCTGGCTTGCTGAAATGGTCTCGGAATACCTGGCCGCCGGCCATGATTTGCCTACCCTTCACGGTGATCGATCCGGCTGATCCGCCGATCAGCGCTTTGAATTTGACAATTCAATGCGCCGGACCTACTTTCCGCGCCTTGCTGACACCTGCATGCGCATCGCTGTCGGCAGACTTGGGATGATAGATACGACTATGGCGATTTCGATGAACAATTTCTGGCTTACCGGTGAACCGGTCGCAACGGGTTACGTCATGCGCATTACCTGCATGACCCAATCCGAGCCGACCCGCTTTGCCTTGCCAGGAGATCATCATGAAAATCGTCGAAGTAAAAAGCCTAACCAGAGAATTTGAAACCAGAGTCCAGCGCTCTGGCGAAATGCGTCGTTCTCGTTCCTGGCAGTCACTCTTCTCACCATCGCAAAAGACATCCATCAGAGCAGTTGATGACATTTCCTTTTCGGTCGAAAAAGGTGAGCGGATCGCGTTCATAGGTCCGAATGGTGCAGGCAAATCGACGACAATCAAAATCCTGACCGGCATCCTCAGACCGAGTTCCGGTGAGGTCACTGTGGCGGGCCTTGTGCCCCATGAAAATCGGCAGGAGCTGAGCTATCGTCTGGGGGTCGTGTTTGGCCAGCGGGGTCAATTGTGGCCTGCACTGTCTGTGCGCCGAAACCTTATGCTGCTCGGCCGGATTTATGGCCTGGAACGGCTCAACATGTCGCGCCACGTTGACGATTTGATAACAAAATTCCAGCTCCAAACTCTTGCGGAGCGCCCCGTTGGCGGATTTTCGCTGGGCGAGCGGATGCGTGCCGAGCTGGCGGCCTGCCTGCTGCACAGCCCGGAAATTCTGTTCCTGGATGAGCCTTCTATTGGCCTTGATCTCGATATCAAGGCGCTTATCCGCGACCTTATCGTTGAACATCTTGAGCTGAGCGGTGCGACGCTCTTCCTGACCTCCCATGACGCCAGCGATCTTGAAGCCATGGCTGATCGTGTCATCGTCATACAGGAAGGCAGCATCATCTTTGATGACAAAGTCTCGGTGCTGAAGAGCGCTTTCCTGCGGCGCAAACGATTGACGCTTCACGTCCATGCAGCGAAGCTGGAATTCGATATCCCAGGTGTTACCGTGCTGTTGCAGGAACAGAACAAGATTGTCCTTGATCTTGACGTCGACAGGACCAGAACTCAGGACGTCGTTGCCTATGTACTGAGCTCAACTGAGCTTCACGACATCACCATCGAGGATCCGCCAATGGAAGACATCGTGCGCACCATTTATCGCTATGGACGGGAGAGTGCGAAGTGAAATTGATTTTCGCACAGGCGAAGGCCCATTTCGAAGTCGGCTGGCAGAGCATCGCCAAGGCACCTGTGGCAATGCTCGGCGGGATCGGATTCTACGCCATCATTTTGTTCGTGTTCACCCGCATATGGGAAATTGTTCTCGCCGAACGCGTCGATGCAGGCATCAGCGCCGAGGAAGCTGTCTGGTATCTGGCAGCCACGGAGTGGATCATTCTGTCAGTGCCAAGAAGCCATCAGGACATTCCTCAGGACATCTGGAGCGGTGCATTGACCCATGATCTGTTGCGCCCGCTTTCATATCTGAGCGCCAAGTTCGCTCAAATGTTAGGCGCCCTGGCGGCAAATCTCGTGATTCTGGGCCTGGCGGGCATGATGATTGCATTCGCGTTCACAGGCTATCTGCCCTCGCCGGCAAGGCTCTTCACGCTTTCGGTTCTTGGTCCCATTGGCGCGGTCCTCGGTCTCATCATCTATACAATCGTGGGCGTCGCCGGATACTGGTTCGGGCGCGGGATCGGCCCCTACATAGTTGTTCAGAAGTTCGTATTCGTTCTGGGCGGGCTGTTGCTGCCTTTGTTCATTTACCCGGCATGGCTTCAGGATATCGCGCTTCTCAGTCCGTTTGCCGCGATGCTGTTCCGGCCTGCTTCAGTTCTGTTTGAAACGTTCGGGTCAGGGTTGGCGGAAATTGTGCTCGTCGAACTTGCATCGGCTGGGTTCTGGATCGTGCTCAGCGGATCAACTCTGATAATTCTTTATCGCCGTGTTGTAACCCGGCTCATTTCATAGGACATGTGGAAATGACCAGCAGCACAAACAAGATCAGCGGCATTCGCCTTCTGTCAATTCTCGTCGGCGCCAGCATTCGGGCGTCTTTTTCACCGTTTCGTCAGTTCGCGGCGCAAGCCACCGTCATGCTGGCCAACAACTTCATCTTCTTTTTGACCTGGATACTTTTTTTCCAGGCGTTCGATGACATCGGCGGTTGGCAGCTTGATGACATTGCCCTTCTGTTTGGCCTGGTCGCCACGGCCCATGGCATCATGGTGGTCGTTTTCGGATCGGTGCGTGACATCGCCAGAAGGATCAATGCCGGCGAACTTGATGTGCTGATGACGGAACCGCCGCATCTTCTAAGCCAGCTCCTGGCTGCCGAGAGCAATCCCATGGGCTGGGGGGACATCGCCACAGGCATCGCCATGCTTGTTTTCTGGGCTGACATCGGGATTACGGACGTGCCGCTGGTGTTCTTTTGTGTCGCTGCCAGCCTGACGGTGCTGACTTCAGCGCTGATCGCGTTCAACAGTCTGGTGTTTTGGGCCGGATCGCTTGAGGGGCTGACCCGCATGTATTTCGAGTTCATTGTTACGTTCAGCACCTATCCGGGATCAATTTTTACAGGCGCAGTGCGGTTTTTCCTGTTCACTATTGTGCCGGCGGGCTTTGCAGGCTTCCTGCCGGTTGCACTGCTGCGCGATCCGCAATGGTGGGAGGCGGCCGCCCTTCTGGGAGGTGCCGCCGGTTTTGCCGTGCTCGCATTGACGGTCTTCAGTCGCGGGCTTGCTCACTATGCTTCGGGATCAGGATTTGTCAGTCGTGGCGGGTGACGGTTTTAGTGGCGATCACAATCCCTTTCGGCACGGAGGGGATTGATGCCGATCGCCTATGAAGAAATTGTGCCATGGGGGCGTTCAAAAGCTGAATATATTCGGATGTTCGGCCTTACGAAAGTGGATCTGGGCAAGACGATCCTCGATTGCGGCGGCGGCCCGTCAAGCTTCAATGCTGAAATGACAAAAGCAGGGCACCACGTGGTTTCAGCCGATCCGATTTACGATTTCACGCCGCTCCAGATTTCACGTCGCATTGAAGACACGTTTTATCTGGTTCTGACCCAGACACGAGAGAATATGGATAAATTCACATGGCAGGATATTCCTGACCTGGAAACGCTGGCGGCAACGCGGCGAATGGCAATGAAAGAGTTTCTCGCAGACTTTGAGGCCGGGACCTCGGAAGGCAGATATCAGGTCGGAGAACTGCCAGCGCTTCCCATGGAAAACCTGAGCTTCGATATTGCGCTCTCTTCGCACTTCCTGTTTCTCTACTCAGATAATCTGGACACCCGGTTTCACATTGAGGCAGTGCTGGAGATGATGCGAGTGGCGGGGGAGGCTCGTATTTTCCCGCTCGTCGACATGAACGCTCAGGCATCGCCCCACCTTGCACCCGTGATCGAGGGGCTCGAGGCGGCAGGGTTCAAGAGCGAAGTGCGCGATGTCGGCTATGAGTTCCAAAAGGGCGGAAATCGCATGCTGCTCGTGCGGCACCGTGACTTTACGGACGGGGTTTAGCCGGTCTAGTGTAGGCAAAATTCAGAATTTCAGGGGATGACAGCATGAGCGACTTCAGGGAACAGCTTAAGGCCATTGTCGGCGATGGGGGATTTCAGGAAGGCGATGATATTGGCCCGCGAAACTATCGTATGGGTGAGGCGCCGAGCAGTAATTTTCCACCAATGGTGCTTCGGCCCAGGAACACAGAAGAAGTGTCCGAGATCCTGAAGCTTTGCAATGAAATGGATCAACCAGTCGTCGTTCAAGGCGGTATCACCGGCCTTGTCGCTGCGACGCAGGCGCTGAGCGGCGAAATAGCTCTCTCCACAGAACGGATGAACAAAATTGAAGAGCTCGACGAAAAGGGAGGAACTCTGACTGTTCAGACCGGTGTGCAGCTTCAGCGAATTCAGGAACATGCAGATGACAACGGCTTTTTGTTCCCACTTGACCTGGGCGCCCGCGGGTCCTGCACTATCGGTGGCAACATGTCGACAAATGCCGGCGGCAATCGTGTCATTCGCTATGGCATGACCCGGGCTCAGGTGCTGGGCCTGGAAGCCGTACTGGCCGATGGGACAATCATCAACAGTCTCTATAAGTTCGAGAAGAACAATACCGGTTACGATCTGAAACAGTTATTCATCGGTGCGGAAGGAACTCTTGGCGTAATCACCAGAGTTATCCTGAAGCTGCAGACAAAGCCGAAAACTCAAAGCCTTGCATTTTGCGCGTTGGAAGATTTCGAAGGCGTTACACGCTTTCTGAACCATATGAAGCGAGACGTCGGTGCAAATCTCAGTGCCTTTGAAGTCATGTGGGCACCGATTTACGAGCTGATTGTGGATGTAGTCGAGCATGTGAAAGCGCCACTGCCAAAGGGCCACCCGTTTTATGTCCTGACAGAAGCTTTTGGCACGGACCCGGAACATGATCAGGACGGATTTGAATCGGCCCTGGCAGACGCACTTGAGCAGGGCATTATTGCCGACGCGGTCATTGCAAAATCAGAAGCCGAAATCGCTGAAATCTGGGAGGTTCGTGACGGCGTCACCATGACGGGTGCCTACACGGTAGATGGCCAGGCCTCAATGGGCGTGGGGTTCGACGTAAGCCTGGCGATTGGCGATATGGAGCAGTTCGGCGAGAACATTCTGGCCGAGGTGGCCCGGCGCTGGGAAAACGGGCGGGCGCATATTTTCGGCCATCTGGGGGACGGTAATCTGCATCTGGCCATCAGCCCGGGCCTGCCTGACTGGGGCCTGAAGGATGAAGTCGATGCGCTGGTCTATGATGAGATTGAAAAATTCAGGGGGTCTGTATCCGCCGAACATGGCATTGGCCTTTTGAAGCGGAAATACCTGAAAAACAGTCGCACCTCCGACGAGATTGCATTAATGAAAACCCTGAAAGCGACCCTCGACCCGAACAACATACTCGGACAAGGCCGCATCTTTGAACCGGAAGAAGACGCCAAGCTTGCGGCAGCAGAGTAGCGGGCCGCCATGTTTCATAAGCGTACCCGGTTTGGCTGGTTAACTCTCCTGGTTCTGACAACCGGCGTGAGCGCCTGCAGCGAGGAAGCCGAACCTGAAAGCCCGGCCACGCAGATCGAAAAGCCAGTGCTTCACACCGACCCCGCCGGCCCGATAGAAATCACCATGACCGCCCTCGATACGTCCGGTTCTGATGCACGGATCGGCGCGCTTCAGTTCGTCTCCGGCTACGTGCTGACCGCTGACCATGACACTTTCGGCGGGCTCTCCGGACTGGTGATCACTTCAGATGATGAAATGCTGGCCCTCGAAGACGTTGGCCTGCTGGTTGGCGCCGAACTCATATTCGACGGGGATAACGACAAACTGATAGGCCTTGGCAACACCTACATTCATGCTCTGACCGATGCCAAGGGCGCCCCGCTCAATTCGCCGCCGTATGATTCTTCGGATGCAGAGAGATGCCCCAGTGCGACAGCCGATGTCTACGAGACAAGAGACACGATCGGTCAACATGACTCTGAGGGCATTAGTATCGGTCCTGATCTTGACCTCTACGTAACCTTCGAACGGCATCACAGAGTGATACGCTATGGCGAAAACGGAGCCGAGAACATCCCATTGCCTGAAGAGCTTTTGCATGCGCCCTGTAACGCAGGGCTGGAGGCAATTGCCGTCCTGCCGTCTGGCGATCTTCTGCTGATCGGCGAAGGCATTCACAACGCAGACAGAAGCCTGCGGGCCTGGAAAGTGAGCGCAGACAGCACGACTGAGTTCAGTTATCCCTACGTCGAAGGATTCCGACCTACCGGGCTTGCGGCCCTGCCAAACGGTGACGCTTTGGTGGTCGAGCGGTTCTTTGCACCGGCGATCGGCAACAAGGCCCGCGTTCTGAAAGTGTCGGCAGAATCAATTGCAGCCGCCGGCATGCTGGATGCCGAAGAAATCGCCTTCTTTGATGGGCAGAACTTTCCCATTGATAATCTTGAAGGCATAGCGGTGAGATCGACCAGCCGCGGCGAAACAGATGTGTTTCTGGTTTCTGATCACAATTTTTCGCCGGATCGTCAACGCACGCTCTTGCTTCAGTTCCGGATCATCAGCGAAAAGTAGCCTGCCTGCGAAAATTTCAGGGAATTCTAAAAGCAAATAGACGGCCAGCGGCGGCAGTGGCATGCTTTTCGCAAAGAAATGAGGGAGACAGACTATGCGGTTACGGCAAATCTGCCTGGTGGCAGACAAATTGGCCCCGGTGATGGATGATCTGAGAAGTGTCATGGGGCTTGGCGCCGGATATCACGACAAAGGCGTTGAGACTTTCGGTCTTGAAAATGAAGTCATTCCCATTGGCGATAATTTCCTCGAGGTGGTCGCGCCGACCCAGCCAAATACGACGGCAGGACGCTACATGGACAGGCGCGGCGGCAACGGCGGTTATATGGTCATCATGCAATGTGGCGATGGCCCGAAGATGCGTGAGAAGCTTCTGGCCACTGGCGTGCGCGTTGCGCTTCATTCGGATCGCGAGCAGTTTCAGCTCACCCAATACCATCCGGCAGATTGCGGCGGGACCCTGATGGAAATTGACAGTGTCGGCGACAGCCCCGAAAAGCGTAACGAGTACGGCGAGCCGATGGCCGACTGGACACCGGCAGGACCAGACTGGAAACAGCACGTCAGCACAGGCATAGTGACCGCACTTGTTGGCGCCGACATGCAAAGTAACAATCCTGGTGCCATTGCAGAGCTCTGGTCAAAGCATCTCGACCTGCCTGTGCAGACATCTGCCAGCGGCGAGCCCTATGTTCAGTTGATCAACGCGAAGATCCGATTCACAGAGGAAAAGGATGATCGCGGCTGGGGCCTGGGTGGCATTGACATCAAGGTCGCCGACCGGGACGCGCTTTTCGCCAACGCAGATGCGCGGAACATCCAGCACAGTGATGATCAGTTTGTCATCTGTGGGACACGCATCAATATCGTTGAGTGAGCAGCCCGGTGCGAATCATGAGCTGCAACATCCGGACGTCCCTTGCTGATGATGGCCCGGATGACTGGGCATTGCGCAAGGATCTTTGCATGGATGTCATTCGTTCCTACGATCCCGACGTTATCGGATTTCAGGAAGTCTCGCGGATTCAGTACGAAGACCTGCAGGAGGGATTTCCTGAGTTTGCTGCTTACGGCATGGCGGATCGGGCTGATGGCATGAACCCGACCAACGCCATTTTCTACCGCCGCGAGGACTTTCTCCTACGATCGCAAGGAGGGTCGTGGTTGTCTGAGGCCCCTCATGTGCCAGGCAGTTCATCATGGGACGCTGCCTATCCACGCCTTGCCAACTGGGTGCAGCTTGAAACCGTGAAGGGCAGTCATGAATTTCGCTACATCAATACGCATCTCGATCACATGAGCGCTGAGGCGCGCGACAATCAGGCACGGCTGATCAATGAGAATGCAGGAGCATTTCCTACTGACTATCCCCAGATTTTGACTGGCGACATGAACTGCGACAAGACGACAACGCCTATTCAGAGCTTTGTGAAGGCTGGCTGGGAGGACACCTATGCTGCAATCAACGGGGACGAAGACCCCGGGAACACGTTCCATCGCTTCAAGGGGCCGAGATTTCAGGAAGAGGAGGATGTCTGGCAGGGCAAGATAGACTTCCTTTTGATCCGCGGCGGATTGTCGATACTGAAGAGTGCGATTGTCATGGATCAGGCAGATGGCCGTTACCCAAGCGATCACTACTTTGTATATGCTGACCTTCAAATCATCTGAATCAGGAAACCTTCATGAAACTCTATGACTACCCCGGCGCACCCAACCCTCGCCGCGTTCATATTTTCCTCGCGGAGAAAGGCATTGAAGTAGAAAGCGTAACCGTTGACATTACGAAAGGAGAGCAGCGAAGCGAAGAATTTCGCAAGAAGAACCCGCTGATGAAAATTCCTACGCTTGAGCTGGATGATGGCACCTACATTTCGGAAAGTGTCTCAATCTGCCGGTACTTTGAAGAAATTCAACCAGAACCTCCTTTGTTCGGCGTTGGTGCTGTCGGTCGAGCAAACGTAGATATGTGGCAGCGATATATTGAGCTCGGCCTGCTCAGTCCTGTGGGCCAGGTCTGGCGTCATGTCGCCGTCCCGACAGCCGCACTGCCAGGACGCATTCCTGAGGCCGGCGAACAAGCGCTGGAAGCCGTCAATTCCTATATGAAGTGGCTTGACCGCCAGATGGCGGGGAAACCCTTTATTGCCGGCGACGATTACTCAATTGCCGACATCACTGCGCTCTGCACCATTGACTTCGCGCGTGCACTTGTCGGCATTGAATTCGATGAGGGCCTCGAGAATGTCTGGCGCTGGCACGGCAGCGTAAAGGCCAGGCCCAGTGCGAAGCTTTAGTCACCAGCGGCGGGCGCAAAGGCCTTTGCCATTTCCTCAACATGGCGTTGATCGGTACCACAGCAGCCGCCAACAACCGCAAGATTAGGCAGCAATGCGCGCAGATCCATGATTTGCCTGCCAAGTTCGTCAGGATTGCCATCATCGATCTCTTCTGCCTCGTCAAGTTCGGCATGGCTTAACGCCGATGCGTTTGGCCTGAGACCCCGGATGCGCAAAGTCCAGTCCTCTCCTTCGCTCAAAACTGAACTGAAATGCGATGGATGGGCGCAATTGATCATGTAGTATTGAGGTGCGCTGTCAGTTGCCTCGTCCACTTTGCGGATTGCCTCGCCAAGCGTGTCACCGGTCGGCAGCAGGCCATCCGTCTCAACAGTGAACGAGATCACCGAGGGAAGATTAGCTTGCAGCGCGGCCCTTGCAATGCCGATAGCTTCTTCAACATTGGTCATTGTGATAGCCGATATCATGTCCGCTTCCGTATCCTTGAAGGAGGCGATCTGTTGAGCATGATAGGCTTCCGCCTGGTCGGCACGCATCTGTTCAGCGGGCTTGTAGCCGTCTCCTCTCGGGCCCACGCATCCGCTGATCACAATTGGTTTCGCGTTTTCACCTCGCTCGGCCCTCAGCTCGACAAGAATTGCAATGGCTGCTTTGTTGGCGGCATCAAGTTCAATTGTTGAGTAGCCCAGCCGCTCGGCCCAGTCTCGGCTCGCGCGCCAGGTTGCGCTTTCAAGAACGCAGCCGAGTTTGTGCGATTCTGCGATCTGCAAGAATGAGCGGAAATAGTCTTTGAGCGTTTCGCGTCCAACATCGTTTTTCAGCAAGATGAAAGCAGCAAAATCAGGAAGCTCAATCCCTTCCAAGAAAATGAGAACTGTCTCAAGCCCGGCGTCGGTGATGAACCCGTCACCGCTTAGCTGGGGCAGATCGTTTCTGTAATTGCCCGAATAATTGGCCATTGGCGTGCCCACTTCATTCCTTTTCGGTTATCAGGGAGCCAGTGGACGCACTTACGATTCTGGCTTTGATCTGTTTCAACACGGCGCGCGGTGCGGTGGCGATTTCAGTTGCAAGCTTGACCGCTTCGTCAACGAGGTCAGCTGCCGGCACAATTCGGGCGATGATGCCGATACTGAGCGCTTCTGCTGCTTCCACCGCACGACCCGTCAAGGCTAATTCGCGCGCCACAGCGCCGCCGACAATTTCCCGCAGCGGCTCATAGAGAATAGTTGTAAAGCGTATCTCGGGATGGGCAAATCTGGCTCGATCAGAACCAATTCTGATGTCGCACATGAGCGCGAGGTCGAACCCGCCGGCGAGCGCTGGACCATTGACCGCAGCAACCAGTGGCAATGGAAATTCGGTGACTGTCCGATGATATCGTTCGCTCGATGCCCAGAATTCTTCTGAAAACTCCGGGCCGGTTTCGGGATCAGCGACTTTCGCATATTCCTTGAGGTCAAAGCCTGCGGAAAATGTGTCGCCGGTTCCGGTCAGAACGACCGCGCTGATGCTGTCATCGTCTGCCAGCCCATCGAGGGCGTCGCTGATCTGGTTCCTGAGAGCGATGGACAAGGCGTTCTTGCTGGCACTCCTGTCCAATGTCAGAGTTGCGACATTCTCATGCCGGTTCACGTTCAAAGGTTTTTCTTCGCTCATGCTACCCGGGGCCTCCTGTTCGAGTTTTGAACCAGATTTGCGAACGACTTTCACTTCTTGACGCTGCGCAATTACTGACAATCTGGCATGTTGTAAGCTTAAAAGTGGCATGTTTGTCGTCCGCCTGAAAATTGTTTTCAAGTCGCCTCTTTAGGGGTCGACAAAGTACTGCGGGCCTACTAAATGGTGGCGCGATTCAAGCGGGCATCAGGAACCGTTATTCTGCCCGCGAAAAGTGATCGGGAGATAGCCGTGGCCACAAGAAAAAAGACCACGCTCGACAAGGATCTGAAGAAGGTCCTTAAGCTGGACGCCGCCGGACAGCAGGCCGGCCTGCAGGTCCTGAAGCTGGGTCTGGGCTTGCTCTTTCTCACAGTAATTTACTTTCTTTCAGGATCGGGCCTGATAGCAGCCGGCGGAAATCCGCTTGTCATCACGGCTTCGGTCATTGGTGGTTACATGGCCATGAACATCGGTGCGAACGATGTCGCCAACACCATGGGACCTGCAGTCGGTTCGCGAACACTGAGCATCGGTATGGCGCTGATCATCGCTGCGGTGTTCAATGTCCTGGGAGCGGTCATTGCCGGCGGTGATGTTGTTCAGACGGTGTCAAAGGGCATCATTGATGTGTCCGCGATTGAAAGCACTGATGTCTTTATATGGGCCATGATCGCCGCACTTCTGGCGGCAGCCGTCTGGGTCAATCTGGCTACTTATATCGGCGCCCCGGTTTCGACCACACACGCCATTGTCGGTGGCGTAATGGGAAGCGGCATTGCCGCCGCAAGCTTCGCCGCCGTCAACTGGCCAGCCATGGCGCAAATTGCTGCCAGCTGGATCATATCACCTGTTATGGGCGGCTGCCTTGCGGCGCTCCTGTTGTTTGCCATCAAGACATTGGTCCTCTTCAAAGAAGAGAAGATTGAGGCGTCAAAGCGGTGGGTACCTATTTTCGTCTCTCTTATGACCGGCATTTTCGCTGTCTACCTTGTCATGAAAGGCCTGAAAAAAGTCTGGGCGCCTGGGCCTGAGGTTCTGATCGGCATTGGTCTGGGAGTCTTCTTCCTGTCCTATATTCTTTTAAAGCCGGTCATCGCGAAAGCATCCGACGGGCTTGAAAACCGGCGGCGCGAAGTGGCGAAACTGTTCAGGATTCCGCTGATTATTTCCACCTGCCTTCTTGCCTTCGCACATGGCGCCAACGATGTGTCGAACGCCATCGGCCCTCTGGCCGGTGTACTCTCTGCCGTCACGACCGGAGAAATTACTGGCGCAGTCGCAACACCGGTGTGGGTCTTCCTTGTTGGTGGCGTCGGCATCGGCGCCGGCATTTCATTGTTCGGTCCCAAGCTGATGAAAGTGGTCGGCGAGAAAATTACCAAGCTTGACCCGATCAGGGCCTATGCGGTGGCACTGGCAGCAGCAACAACAGTCATAATTGCATCCGCCCTTGGTTTGCCGGTCAGTTCCACCCATGTCGCGCTTGGCGGAGTCTTTGGCGTCGGTTTCCTGCGTGAGTACCTGACGAACCATCGCGGCGGCGGCAATGCAACTGCTTCCGACCAGGACAGTGTTGCCGAAGACGGTTCAAAAAAAGTCCTGAAGCGCGCGAAGAGAACCCGAAAACGACGCCTTATCCGCCGCAACTATATCTTCAGCATCGCTGCGGCCTGGGTCATAACAGTGCCCTGTGCCGCTTTTTTGGCCGGAATATTCTTTTTCATGCTGCGCGGCATGCTGCTGCCTTGACCCTCTATTTGAGATTGCGTCAAACTCCTCCCTGGCCATAAGCTGTTCGCAATCTAGTTGGTGTATGGGGAAACTATGCGACGGCGAGAGTTTCTGGCAGGCGCTGCTGCCTTGGCATCGGGGGTGCTGATGCCAACAAAATCATCAATCGGTGGAGCAGATTTCGAAGCGCTGGACAGCTTTGTCATGGCGCGCATGACGCGGGATCACATCCCTGGTCTGGCCGCCGCCATTATTGAAAGCGGGAACGTTATCTGGTCCAGGGCCTATGGTCACGCTGATCTGGCCAGTCGAACACCAATGCAATCAAGCACCATTCAGAACATTGCTTCGATATCCAAAACCTTCACCACCATGGCGGTTATGCAGCTCAGGAACCTGGGCCTCCTGGATCTTGATGCCGATGTGCAGGATTACGTCGATTTTCCAGTGCGTAACCCAGAATTTCCTGAGGCGGTCATCACATCACGTCAGCTGCTGACGCACACTTCGTCAATTGATGACGGCCTCGCCTATGGCGGGCTTTACCGATGCGATGACCCAAGAATTTCACTTTCAGTCTGGCTTGAGGAGTATTTTACGCCCGCGGCGGAGTTCTACGATCCGAAGCGGAACTTTCATGACTGGGAAGCCGGAGAGAAATGGACTTATTGCAACACTTCCTATGGTCTGCTCGGGCATCTCGTGTCGGAGATTTCGGGCATTCCCTTCGCAGAGTATTGCCGACGCAACATATTTCTGCCTCTTGGCATGCGTGACACGTCGTGGTTTCTGGCGGACATCGACAGGTCCCGCCATGTTACACCCTACACTTGGGTGGAAGGCGGTGTCGCGCGCGGGCCTAAATGGGGCGGGCGGCCCCTGGGCGTGATCAGAGAATCAGGACCCAGCCTCGACCAACCCCTTGAAGATGGATTTGAACCGAACTGCGCTTACAACCACCCCAACTACCCTGATGGCTTCCTTCGAACAAGCGTTGATGATCTGTCGCGCTACGCCATCGCACTGTTGGCAGGTGGCGTGAGAGAAGGGCACAGAGTGCTGCCGGCAAGCACATTGGTCGAGATGATGACGCCTGAGCTTGTCACGCCGCCCGGTCGCAAGCAGGGGCTGACTTTCTACTCAACCGGCAATCTTAATGGAGAAACTATTTGGGGGCACTCCGGCTCGGACCCCGGCGTGAACACAAACATGTCGCTTTTGCCGGATCGCGGACTTGGCGCGATCGTCTTCACAAACACAAACGACATTAATCCTCAGGAAATTACGCTCGAGTTACTAAAGGCTGCGATGAAGGCGTAGCATGGCAACAGGAAAGCCTTGAACGTGCGGCGCATCCGACTTGCCACTGACCTGCAGCGTATTGAAAAATACGCCGCTATCGCCCGAGGGCCGTCGACCTAGATTTGAAGCGAACGCCTCGGTAAGGCGAAGCTTAAGTTCCTGCTGTCAGCCTCGGACCATCGAATATCTCTTCTTCGCCCTCGTACCAATGATCCATCAGGTGCCAATAGAACGCTACGTAGTCCTTGATACCAATGACTTCATCGTAAGGATCCTCGTAGGTCCAGACGGCATTTTCAGCCAGCCGCCCGCCGGCGCGGATCGACCAGTAGCTGGCGATACCCTTATAGGGGCATAGCGTTTCGTTCTCTGTACGCTCCAGAAATTCCATACGCACTTCGTTTCGCGGGAAGTAGTAAACAGGTTGATGTCCCGTTTCCAGGAGGAACATCGCGTTTCGGCTGTCGACAATCCCTTCTCCGGCAATCTCAGCTCTGATGTGCGCTGGACAGCGAGACATGGTGACACTGTAGGTCGGGTTTTTTACAAATCCCGAAGGATCAGGACGTTTCAGTTTCGTTGCCATTTCGAAGTCCTTCGCAATTCATGAGCCCAGGCGCAACACCGGAAGCTCGGCGCAAGCATGGCACGGCAGAAAGTATGAAGATTGTCCTTCATGAAGCGCCATTTTAATCTGATGATCGAGCGGCAGCAAAATAGTTTTACGAAAACGCCCTTGGCGCGGCTCCGAGCACCAATGAAAAAGCGACGGAATGGCCAAAAAGTGCCCTCCGTTGACAGTTCCGCGACGGTGGAGGATCATTTGCCCGGAATTGCATGACGGACCAAGTACTGATTGCTGAGGCTGGCAGTTTCAGGGGGATGAATGGCCGACTTCTTCGTGAGCTATGCGACAAATGACAAGAGCACCGCCGACGACCTGGTGGCGATGCTCGAATCGCATGGCGCTCAATGCTGGATTGCACCACGCGACATAGAGCCTGGCGCAGATTACAGATCAAGCATCGTCGATGGCCTGAGTGCGGCCGACACCATGCTGCTCCTGTTCTCAAAAGATGCTGATTCCAGTAAACATATCGGGCGCGAAGTTTTCCTGGCAAGTGAACGCGGAAAAGTCATTGTGCCGGTGCAACTGGAAAAAGCCGAACCCACGGGCCGGATGGCCTATGATCTGGCCGGGCTGCAATGGATAGATTATTCCGAAGATCGCGATCGCGTCGCACAAGCGATTTTGCTGCAGATCGGCATAACCAGCACAACCGAGCAGGAGGAATCCGACCCCCCTGCTCAACCTAAAAGGCCACCGATCTCTGAGCCTCCCCAGGATCCCCCATCCGCATCGGACCCGCCACGCGCCTTTTCGTTCTGGAAACTCCTAAATGATAAGCGCCGTAACTACTTTGTCGGCGGCGGTGCCGCCATCGTCCTTGCCTTGGTGATCGGTTCAATTTCCTTCCTGCCAAACAGCGCGACGATCGCTGAATTGGTGGAGGCTGCCGAAGCGGGCGACGCAGCGGCACAGAGGGAGTTAGGCCATCGGTTTCTTAATGGCGATGGCGTGCCTCAGAATATGGAAAAAGGCAAGAATTGGCTGCAAATGGCCCTCAGACAGGAAGCTGCAAGAGACGCACGGGCAGCTGAAACGGATCGGGCGCTCACAGAACTCAGGGCGGCTGTTGATCGCGGCGAAGCCTGGGCCCTGACGGAACTTGGCGACATGTACATCGATGGGAACGGTGTGCCGCAGGATTTCGAAGAAGCCGAACGACTATACCGGCTCGCCGCCGAACAGAGCCAAGCTGAGGCCGCGCGTCAAGCTGAAGCACAGCGAGAGTCAGATGAGGAAAGTCGAGCGAACGAACAGCGCTCAGCTGCAGCCCAGACTTCGGGTTACGGATTGCCGCTCGCAGTGCTTATGGATGCTGCCGAGGAAGGTGATCCAGACGCCCAGTATGATCTGGGAGACAGATACTATTTGGGCGATGGCGTCGCGGTGGATGAAGCGGAAGCCGCAAAATTGTATCGGCTGGC
This sequence comes from uncultured Alphaproteobacteria bacterium, assembly GCA_965371465.1. GTDB lineage: Bacteria > Pseudomonadota > Alphaproteobacteria > CBDUYM01 > CBDUYM01 > CBDUYM01. The sequence continues at coordinate 62,001 of CBDUYM010000007.1, read as the reverse complement.
CGCCGACCAGGGCCATATCGAAGCCCAGTACTGGCTCGCACATATGTATTATCTTGGCCAGGGCGTGGAGATGAGCGATGAGGAGGCTGTGCGCTGGTATCGCGCCGCCGCGGAACAGGAGCTGGCCCAGGCGGAATACAGACTTGGCGATATGTACTACCTGGGTGAAGGCGTCGCCGAAGACGACCTTGAAGCATCAAGGTGGTATCGCAGGGCCGCTGATCAGGGGCACTACGAAGCCCAGTACTGGCTTGCGCATATGTACTATCTCGGTCAGGGCGTGAACGAAAGCAACGAGGAAGCCGTCAGATGGTACCGCGAGTCAGCAGAGCAGGACTATGCTCAGGCCCAGTATCGGCTTGGCGACATGTACTACCTCGGCGAAGGCGTAGCAGCAGATGATCTGGAAGCATCCGGCTGGTATCGCAAGGCCGCCGATCAGGGACATGCGGAAGCCCAGTACTGGCTTGCGCATATGTATTACCTCGGCCAGGGCGTGGTGGAAAGCAACGAAGAAGCCGTGACATGGTATCGCGCCGCCGCGGACCAAGGCTACGCCCAGGCTGAATACCGTCTTGGCGATATGTATTACTTTGGTGAAGGTGTACCCCCCAGCAACGAAGAAGCTGCGGCGTGGTGGCTGAAGGCCGCCGAACAAGGCCACATTGAAGCCCAGTACTGGGTCGGACAGATGTATTATCTTGGCTTGGGTGTGGCGGAGAGTAATGACGACGCGGCCAAATGGTGGCGCGATGCCGCTGATCAGGGCTATGCTGATGCACAATACTGGCTCGGAAACGTCTATCTGGTCGGCCACGGCGTCGTCCAGAGCGATGCCAACGCCATAAGCTGGTATGAGAAGGCGGCGGCGCAAGGCCAATCAGACGCCGTCCTGGCGCTTGCCGAGCTAAACGCCACCTAAGAGATTACACGGCAATCTCATAATTGGCCGATGCGGGAGCCCCTTCGGGCTATTTTCAGCTTGGCTGTGGCCTTCAGTCCGCGGTCTGGCGTTCAGACGCAGAGAAGCAAAATGGCGGAAGATGCTGTAGACGTATTGATCATCGGTGCCGGTGCCTCAGGTGCTGCTGTTGCCTGGAGCCTTGCTGACACGCGCATGAAGATCGTTTGTCTTGAACAGGGCGACTGGATGAACCCGCTCGAATATCCGACCACCGGCCGTGACTGGGAAGCGCGGTCGCTTGATGATTTCAGTATCAGCCCCAATCGACGGAAACTGGCGGCGGATTACCCTATCAACGAGGATGACAGCCCGATCAAGGTCGCCAACTTCAATGGCGTGGGTGGTGGTACGATTCTCTATGCTGGCCATTTCCCGCGGTTTCATCCCTCGGATTTCCGCGTTAAGACTCTGGATGGTGTGGCTGACGACTGGCCGCTGGACTATGACACGCTTGCCCCCTTTTACGCCGAAAATGACCGGATGATGGGCGTCTCAGGCCTGGAAGGCGATCCGGCTTACCCGGACGGCAAGAAAGGCGTGATGCCGCCGCTGCCGCTTGGTAAATCGGGAGAAACACTGGCCAGAGGATTTAATGCGCATGGCTGGCACTGGTGGCCTTCTGATTCCGCCATTGCCAGCACGCCCTATGATGGCCGTGACAAATGCATCAATCTTGGCGCCTGCACCATGGGCTGTGCCCAAGGGGCCAAGGCAAGCACGGATATTACCTATTGGCCGCATGCCATTCGGAACGGCGTGAAAGTACGCACCAAATGCCGCGTGCGGGAGATCACGGTTAACGATGAAGGCATGGCTTCCGGCGTTATCTACTTTGACGCCGAGGGTAATGAACAGGCACTGGCAGCCCATGCTGTGGTGCTCGCATCGAACGGTGTTGGCACGCCCAGGCTTCTCCTGAACTCAAAATCGGCCCTCTTCCCCGAAGGGCTGGCGAACGGATCGGGGCTGGTCGGCAAGAATCTCATGTTCCATCCATACGCTTCCATTCAGGGCGTGTTTGATGAGGAGCTGGATGGGTACAGAGGCCCCGGCAACTGCATCTGGAGCCAGGAATTTTACGAAACTGATCCCAAACGTGACTTTGTCCGTGGCTACACTTTCGAGTGCACGCGTGGCCGTGGCCCGGTAAGTACCGCGCTGATTGGCCTTGGCCGCGGGAAAATTCCATGGGGGGCGGAGCACCACAGGGAGTTCCGGCGGACCTTCAACCGCACGACCGGCATGGTGGCGATCTGTGAAGATCTGCCAGAAGAAACCAATACGGTTACACTGGACCCTGAACTGAAAGATTCAGATGGCATCCCGGCCCCGAAGCTGAGCTACACGCTCAGTGAAAACAGCAAGAAAATGCTGGATCATGCGATGGCGCGAGGCTCTGAAGTGCTACGGGCCGCAGGTGCGACAGATGTGTTCACCGGCGCGCCGATTATGGGCGGCGGCTGGCATCTGATGGGTACTGCCCGTATGGGAACCGATCCGGCACGCTCAGTGGTCAACGAATGGGGACGGGCCCACGATGTGAGAAACCTGTTCATTGTCGATGGCAGCATATTCATCACATCGGCTGGCGTGAATCCAACACGGACCATTCAGGCGCTGGCGCTTTACATTGCCGATCAGATGAAACAGCGGCTCGCCAATCTGTTTGATTGAGGGGGAAGATGTCAGAGAAAGACAAAAGCGCCAATGAAAGCTCATTTACAGCCGAAGAAGCAGGCTCGATCGCTGCTCTCGTCGACATGATTATCCCTGCCAGTGAAGAGTACGGGGTCCCCAGTGCTGCGGATGACGTGATCTTGGCAGACATCCTGGCCACAGCGGCGGCACACGCCAGTGTCCTGTCTAATGCCCTGTCGGCTTTGGAGGAAATTGCCAGGGAGGCGGGAGGTAGTTCCTTTGCAGAACTGACGAAAGATCAGCGCCTTGACGTGGCCGAAACTTTCAGACGATCTCATGCTGCGCCGGTCGGGCTGCTGGTGACCCTGACCACCCAATGTTACTACAGGGATGATCGGGTCATGCGTTCCCTCGACATGGAGCCCCGAGCCCCCCATCCGGAAGGCTACGAGGTCGAGCAGGGAAACTGGTCGCTCCTCGATCCGGTGAAAGCGCGACCCAAGATCTATCGGGAAGTGCCCTGATGCACTCAGGAATTTAAGGTCGATGCTGACGAAATCGCAGATCAGGCAATACCGGGAAGACGGTATTTTGAACCGCATTTGAAGTAAGACTGCTGATTGCGCGCGATCAAGGTCGCCATGTCACGACCGGATGAAGATCGCAGCAAGCTGAACAAATAACTGTTGATGCGTCTGACTCGAGAAGGGGTCTGAACACGTGACAGTGCGTAACGTCTGGAAGATTGTGGCTGCCGTGGCCCCCTTCATCCTGTCTGGAGGGATCACGCCGAACAGCAGCGCAGCAGCAGAGCAGGTAGTCAACGGCGAGATTTCGATTGAGATCGCCCAGGAATATGACAACAATATATTCGCCGAAGATCTCGACATTTCAAGCAAAGAGACCGACTTCGTTACTACAGTGTTACCCAGATTTGTGCTGGAGGGCGGCGGCGAACAAGGGCACTTGTCCTTGCAGGGCGGCGCGGCAATCAGGCAGTATTGGCAAAACGGCGCTGAAAGTACGGAGAACTTCGATGTCAGCCTAGATGGCGGGACTGATGGGGGCGCGCTGATCAGCCGTCTTGGCTTTCGTCGCTCACACGAAGACAGGCGTTCGGCGGAAGATGTCTTCGGAGACAAACCAACCCGGTTCGATGAATTCTCTGCTGAAGTGGCCGTAAACAGGACTTTCGGAGACATAGATCTGGGCCTCAGCAGTTCCTGGCGCAAGCTCAACTTCGCCGACGCGAGAAGAGGCGCACTGGTCCTGAACAATGACGATCGTGACCGCAACAGATGGGAAATCGGGGCTGCTGTTGGCATGAGCGCCGCCGGGCAATCGAAGATTTACGGCCGGGCGAAGTATATCGGCGTGAATTACAGTGATGAACTTGATGACTTCGGCATTGATCGCGATTCACAGGGCTATGATGTTCGCGTCGGCACATTCTTGAAGTTTTCGGAGAAACTCTCCATCGACATGCATGTTGGTTATCGGGACCAATCCTACAAAGATGTCCTGCTCGCCGATGTCGACAGCATTGTCTATGGCCTGGAACTGGCAGCAGACATCACGCCCTACTTGGACATTCGTGCCTCAGTTTCGCGCGACAGCCATGAAACAAGTTTCGCCGAAACTGATGGTATCGGGAGTGGTTACTTCTCCACCAAGGCGAATGCTGAAGTTCAATGGGATTTGGTGCCGGGACGGCTGGCGCTTGCGCTCGAAGGTGGCCTCACGCGCAATGACTGGACGGGCAATGACCGAAATGACGATATCTCGCTCGCCCAGGGCTCACTCCGGATGCGCGTCTGGCGACGCTTGTCCGTCAAAGCTGGCTACCGCTTCGAACACCGCGCTTCAAACTCGCCAAACGACGACTACACGAAGAACATTGCCTTTTTAGAGTTCAGCGCTGTCAAGTGAGGGAAGGTTGGATTGCCGCTTTCAGCGAATTTTGGGACAGGTAGGGACAGGATGTTTGGGGAGTTCTGTAACTACGTAGTTGAAAAGTCTTAGAATGATTTGTCCCAGCTGCCCCAACTGTACTGCAAGGGTACATCTGAGAGTGTAACAATGTGGGTATTCTGAGGGGTTTTTGACAGCGCCGGGAACCTGCATGAAAAGTCAATGAGAGGTAGCCCAGGCGGTTTGAACGGGTACATGCAGCAAACACGCAGCAAATGACTGGATGCAAAGCCATGTAACCATTGGTGAACCTTGGTTAGGACTGGTGATACTGCGAGGAAGTGCGTTCCTCAGGCCGGCTGTCAGCCAGGCACCAACCCACCCCAAGGCGTGTTTACATACTGTGCAGAAGGTGAGCGATTATCCAGCCGGTTTCGGGAATTTCGGCTGACCTATACCGTCCGACGTGCAGCCCGAATCTTACAATCATGCGTCCGCTTTCAATCGCAAAGCAGACATATGTATGGATGTGCCCTTGTGTCTGCTTCTGACCCAAAGCGGACATTGAAGAGTCCCGAACAGCCTCCCTTCCCTATGGCTGCCGTTGCTTCCGCTGAGCTCAGCAAACGGGAACGCTATCCTGTCGCCAGAGAACAGGAGCTGATCCTTCGTTGCCCCATGCATTGTAGAGGGATTAGCTGAGGCCAGCCGCCTCCCATGCTTGGCGAAATCTGCGCATTAGGCTAGCCTTTGTCGATGGCTCAACACCAATGTTGTCGTACATTTCGTCGAGTTTTTCAGGTGTCAGATCGGACATTGCTTTGCGAGCGCTCGCGATTGCTTTGACGGCTCCTGTTGTATCCCCTTCCCGGATCAGCCACTGGGAAAGCTGTACCCAGGGCCAAACCGAATCGGGCCGCTGGCGGACCGACTTCCTCATTGCAGCAAGGGCCTTCTGATAATCACCGGCAGCCTGGTAGCCAGTGGCAAGCAAGCTCCACAAGTTAGCAGTGAATCCAACGGGATCACGGCGCAGTCCTTCTTCCATTAGCTCTACACCACGATGCGCATGGCCCGTCACTGCCAATGCATAGCCGAGTACGATGTAATATTCCGTGAAGTGCCTGAGGCTTGGATCATCTGTGTCCAGAAGCTCTATAGCAGCTCTGTGTTCACCGATATTGCTCAAAGCTCTGCCAGTTTGAGTTATCAATTCGGGATATCTTTCAATGGAACCGGCCACATCTTCAATCCGTTTCAGCACTTCCGCCTTCAGTTCAGGCGCAGGTACCGCGTCTTCGAAAGTGATATACCTACTGCTCATTTGCCGGTATTTATACACTTTCGCTGTCACATTATCCGGATCTTTGAGAAGTGCCTTGTCGATGAATTCCTCGGCTTCCCGCTGAGACTGGAGTGTATACCGTGTGCCCCTTCCTGAACGCGCCAACAGCTCCCAGACTTCGAGATCTCCAACAGGCTTGTGGGATGCCAGTTTTTGTTCAGCCCAACGGACCGATGAGTCAAGGGCATGGGCAATGGAATCCACAACGTCATCCTGGACATCAAATATCTCACTGGTTTTGCGATCATAAGTCTCCGACCAGATATGGCCGCCATTTTCTGTCTCAATGAGCTGCACCGTAATGCGCGTATTCTCACCCATATGACGGACACTGCCTTCCAGCACATAGAGAATGCCAAGCTCCCGCCCCACATCGCGGATGTCTGGTGACGTTCCCTTATAGTGAAAGGAAGAATTTCGGGCGATCACCAGCATGTCGAGGCGAAATGCAAGCTTTGTGATCAGGTCCTCGGTCATGCCATCGGCAAGGAACTCGTAGTCCCGATTGTCAGACATATTGAGGAAGGGAAGCACGGCAATCCCATGCTGCCGGTCTGTGCCGGTTTCGTTCCTGCTGTCTCCACCTGTTCGTCGCACACCTTCGGGTGTCACCTCGAATGCCCAGGCAAGTACGACAGCAAGGGGCAAACCCGCTGTGAGAATTGCCATAAGTGTGGGTTGAACCCATGACGGAGCGCCATAGGTGTCAAGGATCAGTGCCAGCACCTGCGCGAGCAGCCATGCGACGACCGCATAGATCGCGGCCACCTGAAATACTTTGCGTCGCCGAAGCTCCGTGAAAAAGCGACCCATGACCGCTGGCCCTCCCCTAAGGTTGCGCAGTCTCCGGTCCGTGCTGCCCGGGAGTATAGCCGAGGGACCTAGTATTGGGGAGTCGGACAGATCAGTGCAGTCAGGCACCGAGGAACGATGGAAATGATGTCCGCTTCTGGCTAACAGCGGACGTCAGAATCGTGAAAATTGAGGTCCGCTTCTGACCCAAAGCGGACATCAGGCGCCTTCCGCCAATAAGTCTGCAAATCACGATGCGGCCAGCGAGCGAGCTAAAGAAAATGAGTATGGCAACCAGGACAGCGGTGGTGAGCCGGTCCGAGATGTCGCGCACGCTTCTTGATTTGATGCCCAATTCTTCAACCAGGCTCGCGTAAGCCTCAAGCTGACGATCCACCGATGCCAGCCATGCTTCAAAAGATTCTTCGCCGTTGCGCTCGCATGGCTGAAGCGTAGTGATGCTTTGAGTCCGGTTCAAGCCGGGATCCCTGCTACACCCGGATGTGCTCAAACCAGCGGATGGTCACAGCTTCGCCGCGAGCATTGAAGCGATGCAGGTTCGCACCGTTCGCACCGGCTGCCTTCAAGGGCCACTCCTTCGTGCGTGCAAGCTGCAGGACCGATACCATGCCGCCAAGTTTTACCGGCTCGTTCGCCTTTGACCACTCGCTCAGCGTCCCGAACACTTGCATTTCGAGTGTGCCGCTGATCCCGAACCCCCGAAACCGGGGTGTCACAGCTACTGCAAAGTACGCAAAAGTGTGTTTCAGGCTCTCATCCCACCCAAGCGCGACTGTAGAAGCTGCAATGAACTGATCGCCGAAGTACGCAACGCAGACCAGCCTCTTTGCTCGTTCTTCCAGGGTTTCATTGGCATCATGGATACCAAGCTCATGCCAGAACTCGATCGCATCCTTCTCAACCTTCAGCTCGTCCTGACGCCAGACTGATTTGATTTTGATGCGTGAGTTCAAGGTCTTGTAGTCTTCAATGTCCTTGCCAACGAATTGCTTGGCGCCATAGTCGATTTCCGGGATCGGAATGTCATCCGATGGGTCGAACCAATCATCACGATCAAAGAGCTCCACCGATCCTATGACCGCACAGCCGATAAGGTGATCAGAGAACTCGCGCATGTCATTCGTGGTCATGAGCTGTTGGAACCGGTCAGAGATGTCGCGCACGCGTGTCGATTTGATGCCCAATTCCTCAACCAGGTTCGCGCTATCTACCAGCTGACGATCAACCGATGCCAGCATCGCCTCAAAGGACTCTTCTCCGTTTCGCTCCGCGTACTTGCGCCAGGCTTCAGCCAAATCCAGATCTTCATAGCGCACCACGCGCGCCGTCCCGATCACAAAGGGTGTGTCACCGCTCAGGACGAGATAGAAAAGCTCCCCCGGCTCAGCCAGAAAGCCGAGGCCCTCATAGGGAACGCAACCCCACATATTGAACTCACCATCTGCGCCATAGCGCGCAACGGTGCGAAACTCGTCTTCACTTCTTCTGAAAATACCAAACATGGACTGAGGGTATTCAGACTTGCGGCTGAGTTCAACCAGCGAACCACGCCAATGTGTTTTCAGCTTCGACGAATGCCAATTCCTGCCTGGTTGGTGTATGTATCAGAGTCCCGCTTGCTGACAACGGAGCCCGCCGAAGCCAATGGAAGTCGCCGCCAACTGCGGCATTGATACCGGTATTGCATGCTTTGCTGAGCACTGACCTGTGTCTGCTATTGGCTAGAAGCAGACAAACACGCAGACCCTGCAGGGAGTCCGATTCAGGGCAGAAAGCGGACATCAAGAGGGCGCAGTCATTCCCAACACCAAGTCTCGACGTCTGACGAGCATGATGCCGCATGGAGCAGTAGTCTTTGGTGCCGTTCTGTCCCTAGGTATCACTGCTGCTTTCAGGGCTGACAATTTTGTGCACAGCGCGTGTGATCGGGACTGTCACGGCAGGGTCTTTTCTACGTGAACAACACTGGAACAGCGTGCTGCATGTTTGCTGCATGTTTGCTGCATGGAACAATATGGAATGAAAGGTAAACGGCAGAAATGCTCGGTTTCGTGAGGTAACGATTTGCAACACGAAATGCGCACTTAGAGCTACCGCTAGAACCGCTGAAACCGTTGCCATATAAGGCTTTTGGGATGGTAGCGGAGGAGGGACTCGAACCCCCGACACGAGGATTATGATTCCCCTGCTCTGACCAGCTGAGCTACTCCGCCATATTCTTGCTCTTGGGCATTGAAGTGGTGCGTTATACGGTCCGACCCCACATTGCGTCAAGCATTGGCGCCCAGTTCAACCGGACATGTCCCGCTGATCCAACCGCCACCGAGAACGCGATTGCCGCGGTAAAAGACGCAAGCCTGACCAGGGGCGACACCGCTCTCGGGCTCGACAAACCTGATGAGCGGCGAACCGTCATTTCCCCGGCAGAAAGTCGCCGCAACAGGCTCGCTGGTTGAGCGAACCTTGACATGAAAAGCGGAGCCGTCGGCAGGGCCCTCGCCCTCACCCAGCCAGTTCAGGTCGCGAAGGCTGGCCTGACCGACGAGGAGTGCCTCTCTGGGCCCAACAACGACTTCCTTCGTTTCGGCGTCGAGGCGGACCACATAGAGAGGATCGCCTGTACCAAAGCCCAGGCCCTTTCTCTGGCCCACGGTAAAATTGATGATGCCCTTATGGTTGCCGAGAACGCGACCGTCGAGGTGGCGGATTTCGCCTGGCTCAGCGGCTCCCGGCCGCAGACTTGCAATGACGGAAGCGTAATTTCCGTTTGGCACAAAACAGATATCCTGACTGTCCGGCTTGTCGGCTACTTTCAGACCAAGGGATTCAGCAAGAGCCCTGGTCTCGGACTTGGTTCGATCTCCGAGCGGAAACCTCAGGTAATCTATCTGGTCACCGGTTGTTGCAAACAGGAAATAGCTTTGATCCTTCAGCGGATCAATCGCGCGATGGAGTTCGGCACCACCCTCTCCCATTTCACGTCTCACGTAATGGCCGGTTGCCAGCGCGTCGGCGCCCAGCGCCCGGGCCCGGGCATAGAGGTCTTCAAACTTGACGGTCTGGTTGCATCGAACGCAGGGGATCGGTGTCTCGCCGGCGAGGTAGCTGTCGGCGAATTCTTCCATCACTGTTTCCCGGAAACGGGTTTCATAATCCAACACGTAATGTGGGAATCCGAGATCCGCAGCAACATCGCGAGCGTCATGAATATCGCGACCAGCGCAACAGGCGCGCGGATTGTCAATTGCCGCGCCATGGTCATAGAGCTGCAGCGTTATGCCGATGACATCGTAGCCCTGGGTGGAGAGAAGCGCCGCGACCGTCGATGAATCCACGCCGCCGGACATTGCGACAACGACACGGGTCTCGGCTGGCGGCTTGGCAATGCCAAGCGAATTCAGGCCAGTTCTCGAATCGAAAGCCCCAGAAACCAACGCGTCCCGGTTCAGCTCATTATCTGGTGAGGTCTCTGACATGGGCGGCAATATAGACTTCTTTTTAGCGGACGCAACTTCGCCTCAAGGGAACATTGCGATTATCACATTCCAGTGATAGCAATCGCATCTGACCAATGGAGGCAGGATGGCATTACCTGAAGACATTCTAGAGACGCTGATTGAGCTTTCCCTGAAGGCCGGCGATGAAATCATGGATGTGTTTGGTACCGATTTCAGCGTCGAAAAGAAAGACGACGACTCGCCGGTGACGGAGGCGGATCAACGGGCGGAAGATGTGATCCTCGCCGGCTTGCGAGCTGCCACGCCAGATATTCCCATCGTCGCAGAAGAAATGGCCTCCGCCGGCGAAGCGCCCGAAGATACAGGCCGGGAATTTTGGCTTGTCGATCCCCTTGACGGCACCAGAGAGTTTATCAATCGCCGAACTGACTTTACCGTGAACATTGCGTTGATCCGGGACGGCGTGCCTGTGATGGGTGTCGTCTATGCGCCAGCTCTTGGCCGGCTCTATACAGGTGATGGCCCAAATTCGGCGGCCATGCAGGAGAAAAAAGATGGCGTGTGGGAACCCATGCATTCCATTTCAGTTCGTAACACAGACCCGGCTGCATTGATTGTCGTTGCCAGCCGGTCCCATCGTTCCCCTGAAACCGATACCTATCTCAAACAGTTCAATGTCAGCGATCTCCAATCAGCGGGCAGTTCGCTCAAGTTTTGTTTATTGGCTGCAGGGCAGGCTGATTACTACCCGCGCCTCGGCCGCACCATGGAGTGGGACACTGCAGCGGGAGATGCCGTCTTGCGCGCAGCCGGTGGCATTGTTGAAGAGCTGGGAAGTGGGCCGCTTCGATATGGCAAGCCGGGATTCGAAAATCCGCATTTTGTTGCCCGCACGCCAGGGATCAAGCAGCCCTAGCCGTCCGCCCGGCCTGCTCACCGGCCAACTAGTGTTTCCTGAAAGCGGATCGGCTCACCTGCTGCGGTGCCCTGCAGTTCGCCTTCCCACATTACTTTCCGACCCCGAATGAATGTGCCGACCGGCCAGCCCGTGACGGTGACGCCGTCAAATGGGGTCCAGCCACATTTGCTTTCAATCCAGCTGTTCTCAATTGTCTGCTGGCGCGCCAGATCAACGATCGTGAAATCCGCGTCATAGCCGAGCGCCATGCGCCCCTTGCCGGCAATGCCATAGATGCGTGCCGGCCCGGCGCTGGTCAGGTCCATGAACCGCAAGGGATTGAGCCGTCCCTCTGCGATATGAGCCAGCATGATCGGTACCAGTGTCTGCACCCCTGGCATGCCGCTTGGGCTGTCAGGATACTCCTCATCCTTTTCTTCGCGCGAATGGGGGGCATGGTCAGAGCCGATCACGTCAACAACTCCGTCAGAAATTGCCTGCCAGAGGGCGGCCCGATGTGCTTCGTCCCGAATGGGCGGGTTCATTTGTGCATAGGTGCCAAGCCGTTCGTAAGCAGCCGGAGCGGCTAGCGTCAGATGCTGAGGTGTAACCTCTACGGTAGCCAGATCCCGGTTGGCGGCAAGAACAGGAATTTCTTCGGCTGTGGTGACGTGAAGGACATGCACGCGACGGCCCGCCTGTCGGGCGAGGCCCATCAGTCTTGTCGTGCATTTGAGCGCCGTTTCCACATCCCGCCAATCAGGATGGCTGAGCGGATTGCCGACTTCGCGGACATCCATGCGTTCGTTCAGGCGATCCTCATCTTCGGAATGAACCGCCATGCGGCGATGCCCGGCCTTCAGCACCTGCAAAACGCTGTCGTCGTCAGCAACCAGAAGATTTCCGGTCGATGAACCCATAAACAATTTGATGCCGGCACAGCCCGGTGTTGCTTCAAGGCCGGCAAGACTATCGATGTTGTCTGTTGTCGCGCCGCCAAAAAAGGCATGATCGCACCACATGCGGTTCCTGGCGCGATCAAGTTTGTCTTCCAGCGCTTCAATCGTGGTCGTAGAGGGATTCGTGTTTGGCATCTCGAATACGCCAGTAACGCCTCCCATTACTGCTGCCCGGCTACCGCTTTCAAGGTCTTCCTTGTGTTCACCGCCTGGTTCCCTGAAATGACATTGGGTGTCGATGACACCTGGAAATACATGCAGTCCCTCAGCGTTAATGGTTTCGGCCGCGCTTGCGCCACGCAGATCGCCAAAAGCGGCTAACTTGCCGTCCCGAACACCAATGCCGGCGGCTACCACACCGCGATGTGAGACCGTCGTGGCGCCAAGGATCAGGGTGTCAAACGGGTCTGCCATTGAGGATTTCCGGGGGTCATGAGCTAAATCTGCAATTTCGATTCCTTAGCATTTTGTCACAGCGCTTACCACGCTATAGTCAGTTCATGGGAACAGATCACGACATCTGCGAGCTCAAGGACCGAGGCATTGTTACGCTTGAGGGCAGTGACACTCTCAACTTCCTTCAGGATCTGGTCACAGCGGATGTGACGCGCGCCACCCGATCTGAGGCGACATATGGCCTCTTGCTCACACCTCAGGGAAAATTCCTGTTTGATTTCTTCATCCTCCGCGACGCTGAGCGATGGATTCTTGAGTGTGAACGAGATCGCGCCGATACGCTCGTGAAACGGCTGACCATGTACCGTCTTCGCAAGAAAATTGAGATCGCGAATGAGAGTGACAGATACACAGTTGTGGCCATGCCAACTGGTGACGCTCCCGCCAGTGCCAAATATGCCTACCAGGACCCAAGGATAGGTGCCCTTGGCATCAGAGCAATTCTCGAGGTGGATGATGCTCAAGCTCTCGCATCTGACGACAAATATGAGCGGTTGCGGCTTGAACTGGGCGTTCCCTCGTCCGGGCGCGATCTGGTGCCAGAGGCTTCCTTCCCGCTAGAAGGCAATCTTGATGAGCTGATGGCCATAGATTTCGACAAAGGCTGTTATGTCGGCCAGGAGGTCACGACACGATCGAAGCGGCGCGGAAACATACGCAAACGCATTTTGCCGGTAGCGTTTTCCAAGGAAGGCGTGTTGCCCGGTAGCGAAATTCGTGCCGGCGAAAAGAACGGCGGTCAGGTGCTGTCTGTGCATGGGGATCAGGGGCTGGCTATGATCCGCCTCGAAAGATGGAACAATGCAAGCGGCTTGATGATCGGAGACATCGAAGTGACGCCGACAATTCCGGAATGGCTCGAGCTGGAGGCATCCTGATTGGTCAACGACACTGACAGGCCGAGATGTGAATGGGCGAATAGTGATCCAGTCCTTGCTGACTACCACGACCATGTCTGGGGTGTGCCGGAATATGATGATCGGGCGCTCTTTGAAAAGCTCATCCTCGATGGCTTTCAGGCGGGGCTGTCGTGGCTGATCATCCTGCGCAAGCGCGAAAACTTCGTCGATGCATTTAACGGCTTCGAGCCCGAAAAAATTGCCAGATGGCGATCAGCAAAAATCGAAAGCCTGATGAAGAATGAGGGCATCGTCAGAAACCGCCTGAAGATCGAAGGTACCAGACGGAACGCAAGAGCTTATCTGCGCCTGGTCAAGGTACAAGGCGGTTTTGCCGACTTCCTGTGGGACTTCGTCGATGGCGAGCCGATCAGAGGCGAGCACCGGAGTTCGAAAACAATCCCGACTGAATCTGCAGAAAGCCGGGCGATGTCCAAAGCGCTTAAAGCGGCAGACTTTACGTTTGTCGGCCCAACCATCTGCTATGCGTTCATGCAGGCCGTCGGCATGGTTGACGACCACACCGTTGGGTGCTTTCGCAGATCAGCCCTCTGACCTGAATTCAGCGGACGGATGCTGCCGCGATCTGCCGCTCCAATTCCGCGTAGGCGTCGCGAAATCCCTGATCTATGGATGCGGTCTCCGAAAATTCCACGCGCGACGTGAAATGTGCGTGGCGGGAAATAATCACTTCGGCATTCATAATTCTGGCAACCGTGGCATCAAATTCGGCCCTGCTCTCATAGCCAAGGCGCCAGCCATCCCAGCTGCCGCCATCAATCTGAAAACGAAAACCTATAAGGCCCTCTAGCTGCCCCGATGAACGGGACGAATGATGTTCGAAGCCAAGAGTGATGTCCCGCCGGCCACTGGTGTCGGCATAGACCATAATTGCCGGTTTTCGGACGGCACAGGCCAGTGCCATCCCGCCAAAGCCTTCTTCGCAGATAAGTTCCCATTTGGGCTGATCAGCATTGGCCGCCGGGGAAGCAAGGCCCAAAAAAGCTATTGAAAACAAACCCATAAAAATCCATCGCATGATGCTGCCCTCCGTGTCAGAGCGTTATCGAAATGAATCATCAGCATTTACTGATAGGCGGCTTATAACATGGAATTTCAACGCCGGCCCAGTGATCTCCATCGCCCACGCAATCACAACAGCGTGAGCTCTTGCTCAGAGATTTTCGATTTCCAGCGCCGGAAGATCATCAGCCGGCTCAAAACCAAATATGCGGCCATAGAACGAGAGCTCTGCTTCCATTGCAGCCCTGATATTTTCGGACTTCCTAAAACCATGCCCCTCTCCTTCGAAAGTGACATACGCCACCGGCAGGCCCTGCTCTCGCAGTGCGGCAACCATGGTCTCGGCCTGTCCGGGTGGTACGACCTTGTCTTCAAGACCCTGGAAGAAGATGACCGGGCAACTCAGCTGTTCGGTAAAATGAATGGGGGAGCGGTCGTGATACAATTCGGCGGCTTCCGGCAGGGGACCGATCATCTGATCAAGATAACGGCTTTCGAATTTGTGCGTGTCGGTCGCCAGAGCCATAAGATCGCCGATGCCATAGTGGCTCGCACCAGCTTTGAACACATCATGAAAGGTGAGTGCTGCCAATGTCGTGAATCCCCCGGCACTGCCGCCTCTGATAGCCAGCCGCTCTTTGTCGACGCGACCCTGGTCCGCCAGATAGAGAGCGGCATTGATGCAGTCATCAACGTCTATAATGCCCCAGTTTCCATTCAGGCGGTCGCGATATTCTCTGCCGTAGCCGGTGCTGCCGCCATAGTTGACATCAACCACAGCAAACCCGCGGCTGGTCCAGTATTGCGTGCGCAGGCTCAGCGTATTGGAAGTTGCTCCGGTTGGACCACCGTGGCTCATGACGATCAACGGGGGCTTTTCGTTGTCCGGGCCCCGGTAGGTTTCGTTTCGCGGCGGATAGAAGTATGCGTAGGCGGTTTTACCGCCCTCTGTCGGGAATTCGATGCTTTCCGGCCGCGCTATGACACCAGGATTGATGCTCATCTCTGTGGATCTTTTCAGGATCTCTGAATTGCCGCTGGCTTCGTCCCACAGCACGATTTCGGGCAGCGTCTTGGAGCTGGCCACACCCATTACCCATTTGCCCCTGAATTCTTTTGGCAAGCCGGATTGTTCATAGGGAATGGGCATATCGGCGAGGTGCCCGTTTGCCAGCGTAGCTGTTCTGGCGCGACCGTTCTGTTGATAGGCGGTAAGAATTCGCCCGTCCGCCAGGTGGCGGTAGGTGCCGATACCCAGGCCCCAAAGCGGCCGCCCGAATTCAGCTTCCATGGGGCATAGGGCGGTTGTTTCGCCGTTTACATGCTCATAGAGGTTCCACCAACCGGTCTCATCTGAGACAAAAGTAATGGATCCCTTCTCCGCAAATTCAGGCTGCATTACTGAAATACCTTCGCCGCCCGCAATCGGGCTCGCTTCCGATGGCAGGCCGTTCTTGTCAGTAGCTGCATGCCAAAGCGTTGTGGAATCCCAGGGCATATTCGGATGGTCCCAGGAAATCCAGGCGAGCTCCCGGCCATCCTTCGAGATGCGTGGGTAGGCGAAGAAGTCGTGCCCTTCAGCCAGCACGGTGCCACCATTGTCATCGCCATCACTGTTTATCGCCACCAGTGTATTTACGGCCTCCCCCTCGCCGCTATGATCTTCGCGGACACCAAGCAGCCGGTTGTGGGCCCTGTCGTACTGGAGATCGGCATAGCGAAAGGCGCCCTCTGGTGTAATCGGCAAAGGGTCGCCTGCACCATCAGTTCTGTAGACACGCTGATCGAGAAAGTTCACGAACCAAATAATGCCATCGGCAATCTCGACAGACTTGCCACCGTATTCGTGGACTCTGGAACGGACATTGAATGGCGCTGGCGTGATTTCAAGCGGTTCTTCGTCGCCCTGCCACTTGATCAACACAGTTCGACCACCTTCCAGGGGCCTTGTTTCCAGCCAATAGAGATCATTGCCATCGACGATGGCACCACCAAGCCCAATGTTCTGGGTAGTGATCATCTCAGTTGTAATCGGAGAGGTCCAGGTGCCGTAAGGCTGAGATTTTGGTTCAGGCATGATGTCTTTCTCATACGAAGTTGCTGAGTTCGATCAAGAGTAGCTGTGCAGACTTGACCCGTCGAGCAAAGCCTCTAATGTCCTTGTCAAAGAAGAGGAAGGGCAATTTTATGGACGTAACAGAAGCCATACTCACTCGCCGCAGTATGCGGGGATATACAGATGAACCGGTCGATCGCGAGGTGCTCGAACGAATTCTGACGACTGCAGGACGGTCACCTTCCGGCGGCAATCTTCAGCCATGGCGTATCTACGTACTGACCGGCGAGGCGCTGAACGGGCTCCTGAAGGCAGTCGGCAGCAAACTGGCAAATGGCGTTTCGGGCGATGCGCCGGAATACAATGTGTATCCACCTGACCTGACCCAGCCCTGGCGTGGGCGGCGCGGGAAATGCGGGGCGGATCTCTATGTATCCATCAATGTGGCCCGCGAAGATCGGGCGGCAAAGCTGGTGCATTTCGCCAGGAACTATCAGTTTTTTGGCGCACCTGTTGGCATGATCTTGACCATTGATCGCCAGATGGAAGAACCGCAGTTTGCTGATCTGGGCATTTTCCTGCAGAGCATTATGCTATTGGCGCGCGAGGAAGGCCTGCACACCTGCCCCCAGGAATCCTGGTCAACCTGGAACCGCACAGTCATGGACTATCTGGAAATTCCCGATAACGAAATGGTCTTCTGCGGCTTGGCGCTCGGCCATCTCGACGAAGAGATGCCGATAAACAGCCTGGTGACCGACCGTGAACCACTGGATGTCTATGCATCTTTCCATGGATTCTAGAGCCAATGGATTCTAGAGCCAATGGATTCCAGGGCCAATGGATTCCAGGGCCAATGGATTCCAGGGCCAATGGCGGTTAGGGCCTGAAGCCAGCGCTGGTCGGACCAACCTCGAGCGTCTTCACTGCGTCATTGGCAAATTCACACAGGATGGAACGTGTTTGTCTGGGATCGATGATTTCTTCGGCCAGAAATGCCTCAGCCGTGCGGAACGGTGATCGAACCTTGTTCATGCGGTCCTCAATCTCTTTCAAAAGAGCGTCGCGGTCATCAGCGGCATCAAGATCTGCACGGTATGCGGCTTCAATGCCACCCTCCAGCGGCAGCGATCCCCAGTCACCCGAGGGCCAGGCATAACGGTATGTGAAACGCGCACCATTTCTGTGGCCGGCGCCGGCAACGCCGAACGCCTTTCGGACCATGATCGCGCACCAGGGCACAGTGGTCTGGAAGATGGCTGCCAGAGCCGTGGCGCCGTGGCGAATCGTTGCTGCTTCCTCAGCCTCAATGCCGATCAGGAAGCCCGGATTGTCGACCATGTGGACAATCGGCAGGTGGAAGGTTTCTGCCAGATCTACGAAGCGGCGGACTTTCAGAGATGCATCCGCAGTCCAGCTTCCCCCGTAATGGTATGGATCACCGCCCATGATTGCGACAGGCCAGCCATCAAGCCGCGCAAATCCTGTAATGATGGAACGCCCGAAGTATCGGCCGATTTCAAAGAACGAGCCATTGTCGACAACAGAATTCAGGATGTCGCGCATTTTGTAGACTTTGCGTCTGTTCCTTGGGATGATGCTGAGGAGCATTTCATCAGCGCGATCGGGATCGTCGTCCTGTGCACCCCGTGGTGGCAGCTCATGAACCGATGATGGCAAATAGGAGAGAAACTGCCGGGTTTTTTCGAATGCCTCAGCCTCACTGTCAACTTCATCGTCAATGGCACCGTTGCGCGTGTGAATTTTTGAGCCGCCAAGTTCTTCCTTAGTGACTTCATTGGCAACGCGGGCAACCACAGGCGGGCCAGCAACAAACATCTGGGCGGTTTCTTTGACAATCAGTGAATAATGCGATGTGGCGACGCGCGCTGCGCCCAGTCCAGCCACTGAGCCAAGGGCCAGCGCCACAACAGGGATAGTTGCCAGATTGTTGACCGCCACTTCCCAGCCGCGCATTTCCGGAATGTATGTTCTGGCCGCCGTGTCGATAGTGCGGACCGAGCCGCCGCCGCCGGTGCCGTCAACAAGGCGAATGATCGGCATTCGCATTTCGTTGGCCATACGTTCGGCATATCCCTGTTTGCCACCAACAGATGCGTCAGCGGCGCCACCGCGGACCGTAAAGTCATCACCGCCGACAACGACTTTTCGTCCATCTATTTTCCCGCGCCCCAATACAAAATTGGAAGGCCTGAAAGCCGTGAGATTGCCGTCCGCGTCATATTCTGCGGCCCCTGCAAGAGCGCCGATTTCATGGAAGGAACCCTTGTCCAAAAGGCCGTCGATACGTTCACGCACGGTAAGTTTGCCGAATTCATGTTGCCGGGCGACCTTGTCTGCCCCGCCCATTTCACGAGCCATACTTTGCCGCTGCTTCAGTTCCTCAATTTCTGCGTCCCAGCCCATGCGATGCCCCCAAAATTCTGCTTATCTGATGATTCATGTTTCGTTCATCCTACATGGGCAAAAGAGAAAGGGGCAAGGGCGGGGACACTGGACCTGAACTCCACATTGGGGTTCAATTGCATAATAGCTATAGAAGGAACCGTCATGATCATTAGAGCTCAGAAGTCGCTGATTGCTGTCACGGGCGTGTTGATGGCCATTTTTCTCTCTGGCTGCCCGGCAAATGGGCAGGACAGCTCAAGCAAGGCTCATCCAGAGCAGTCCCGCACTGTTTCTGTTCAGGGCGAGGGAGTTGTTGCCATGACGCCGGATGTAGCCTTCATCGACGCCGGTGTCGTCACCACCGGCGCTACCGCGCGTGAGGCTCTGGCCAGGAACGCCGAAATGATGAACAAAGTGTTTGCTACACTGCAGGACAGGGGCGTTGCCGAGCGAGACATGCAGACCGCAAATCTGTCTTTGTCGCCACAATATGACCGGCGGCGGGAGGCGGAAGATCCTCTGCGTATCCTGGGTTACAATGTGACGAACCGTTTGCATCTCAAGATCCGAGACCTTGCCAGCCTCGGCGAGATACTTGATGCCGTCGTCAGCTCAGGCATAAACGAGATTTCAGGACCGACTTTCCAGGTTGATGACCCATCGGATGCGCGGGAGGAAGCGCGCGTCATGGCTGTCCAGGATGCCATGGCGAAAGCGGCTACGCTGAGCGAAACCGCTGGCGCCAGTCTTGGCGCTGTCATTACACTGACAGAGAACAGCTCCTATGGCGTGCAGCCCCAGCAGCGTACCATGATGATGATGGAGGCTGCCGCCACGCCCATAGCCGCAGGAGAGCTTGAAATCCGCGTAACTGTGAGCGCTGTATTCAGAATTGAATAGAACGACTATGGGAACAGCGAAGGGAAGACCTTTTGGCATTGCCGCAGTCCTCGCGACCGCACTCGCATTGAGCGGGTGCGACAACAACCCTTACGCCGACAACAGTGTGGACAGGAAAGTCATCTACACGACTTTCGGCCAGGCACCGCGGACTCTGGATCCGGCGGTTGCCTATACAACCGCCGCAAATGCCATCGTCAGTGCGGTTTACGACCCGCTTCTGCAATATCATTTTCTGAAGAGACCCTATGAGCTGATAGGTGCACTGGCGAGCGAAGTGCCGAGAGCCGAACCTCGCGATGATGGCGGTACAACATATGTCTTTCGTTTGAGGCAGGACCTGCATTTTGCTGAAGATGAGAGTTTCGGCGCTTTCACAGATGGCATCGTGACAAGGGAAGTTACTGCGCGAGATGCAATGTTTGCGCTTCAGCGGCTGGCCGATCCGGTTGTCGGCAGTCCCGTCATTTCAAATTTTGAGAAGATCGAGGGATTTGTTGAATTTGGCGAGCGGCTGCAGAAAGCAGGGCTTGCCGATGCTGATTTTTCGCAAATGCGCGCCGACATGCGATACGAGCAAGTCGGGCCGATCGAAGGCATTGAATATCTTGACGACTACTCATTTGCACTGCATCTGAGCCAGCCCTATCCCCAGATCCTCTACTGGTTCGCAATGGGATTTACAGCGCCTCTGCCCTGGGAGGCCATCGCCTACTATGATGGCGAGGAAGGGCGACCGCATTTCAAGGATCACCCTGTGGGTACGGGGCCCTTCGTGCTCAGCACCTATGAAAAGCAGCACAAGATGGTGCTGACGCGGAATGAGCGCTGGTACGGTATCGAACATCCGGAGTGGCGGGCGCCAGGGGCGACGTATCCGACGACCGGCAGCGCGGATGATGCTGAAAACGGGATGCTGGATGCGGAATATGTCGGACGCGCATTGCCGTTCATCGATGAAGTTCAGTTTCTGCGCGAAAAAGAAGCCATCCCGGCCTTCGGGAAATTCCTGCAAGGTTACTATGATGCATCCGGCATCATTGACGAAAGCTTTGACCAGATCGTGAGAAACGATGCACTGTCGCCAGAAATGGCAGCAACGGGCATGAGATTGCTGAAATCTGTCGGCCCCTCAATCTTTTATATCGGTTTCAATATGGATGATGCCGTGGTTGGCAGAGACGGTACGGACAGTGCGCGCAAAGTACGCCAGGCCATGAGCCTGGTGGTTGATTCAGAAGAGTTTTCAAGGCTGTTCCTCAACGGTCGCGGAATCCCTGCACAGTCCTCAGTCGCGCCGGGCCTCTATGGCTATGAAGCCGACTATGTGAACCCCTATCGCGTCATCGATGTGGAGAGAGCCCGGGCATTGCTGAGCGAGGCAGGCTATGAAGACGGCGTCGATCCTGAGACCGGCGAGCCGCTCACGCTATCCTTCGATACCTACCGCACAACGTCCCAGGGCCTGTTACAGGCACAGTTTTACGTTGATGCCTGGGCCGCACTTGGTATCCGCGTTGAGATCGCGGCAACCAACTATAATCAGTTTCAGGAGAAAGTGAGGCGCGGCGCCTACCAGATATTTGAATGGGGCTGGATCGCTGACTATCCTGACCCCGAAAATTTCCTGTTTCTGTTCCAGACCGCTATGAGCCGAACCGCATCAGGCGGACCCAACACAGCGAACTTCTCTGATCCGGAGTTTGATCGCATGTTCGCCGAGATGAAGGGGGCGGAGAATACGCCGGCACGCTATCAGCTGGTCCGCGACATGATTGACTTGTTGGAGTATGAACGGCCCTGGATTGAGCTTTATCATCGTGAGCTCTATACGCTGGCTCAGCCCTGGGTGAAAAATATCAAACCCTCCGGCATGTCGTCCTCAACATACAAGTATCGCGACATTGACCCGCTGATGCGGGCAGAACTTCGCGAACAATGGAATGAACCGGTTATCTGGCCGCTGGTGATCGCCGCGATCATTGGCCTTGGCATCATAATCCCGGGCGTTACAACCTACATGCGGGAACGCCAATAATGTTTGCCTATCTTGTGCGCAGGCTTGCCTATGGTGTGTTGACCATCTTCGGTGTTCTGATGCTGCTATTCGTGCTCTTTTTCGCCATTACAGATCCCGATGATATCGCCAGGCAGGCTGTGGGCGACCGCGCGACCGCTGAGGTCTATGAACAGTGGAAGGTCAATCACGGCTATGACAAACCATTAATCACTAATGATGCCCATGGAGTTCTGAGCGTCGCCCGTTACACCGATACACTGCTTTTTGATCACTACAGACGAATGCTGACCTTCGACTTCGGTCGCAGCGATGCCGACGATACGCCCATCATTGACCGCATTAAGGACGGTATAGGCCCAAGCCTTACGCTGACTGTGCCGCTGTTCGCCCTTGGGCTGACGTTCGGTGTGCTTTTGTCATTGTTTGTCGCCTTTTTCCGGAACACATACATCGACAAGGCCGGGCTGGTGCTTTGTATGCTGGGCATGAGCATTACGGCGCTCCTCTATATCATTGGCGGGCAATACGTGATCGGCAAACTCCTGCGCTGGTTTCCAATATCCGGTTTTGACCCTGATCCGGTGGTCGTATGGCGCTTCATGCTGTTGCCGGTGCTGGTCGGCGTATTGGCGCAACTTGGCGCAGATGTAAGATTTTACAGAACGGTCTTTATCGAAGAGACGACCAAAGACTATGTCCGGACCGCGCGTGCCAAAGGCGCCAGTGAAGCCCGCATCATGGGCTGGCATGTCTTCCGAAATGCGCTGCTGCCGGTACTCACGCAGATTGTCGTGGCGATACCTTTTCTGTTTACCGGCTCCCTCCTGTTCGAATCCTTTTTCGGCATTCCGGGGCTCGGCGCTCTCACTGTCGAAGCGATACAAGGGAACGACTTTTCGACGCTCAGAACCATGGTTTTTGTCGGCGCTCTGCTGTTCATCCTGGGCCAGATGCTCACCGACATCAGCTACACCTTCGCCGATCCCCGTATCAGGCTTGAGTAATCATACATGTTCTCTCTGACAAATATTGTCATCCTGATCCTGGTTGCAGGCGTGGTTGCAGCGACGAAAATCGCCCTTGGAAATCCGCTATGGCGAGACGCAATCGCGTCGTTGGCGAGAGCGCGGCCCATGGCCCTGTTCGTGGTCGGCCTCTTCCTGATCGTCGGTACACTTGATTCTGTTCGCTGGATTGATGGAGCGGGTTCTGTGGGAGCCGCACGCACGCTGTCGTCTTTCGAAGAACGCAGTATCCTGGACCGCCTGTTCGGATCAGACCTGGGCCGCGAAAAAAGCTATTCGGCGCCATTTGCTACAACCGAATTCTATGGTGGCGAAGAGCTTGCGCATCCTGGAACACATCTCATGGGGACAGACGTTCTGGGTCGTGATGTCTTTTACATGACCCTGAAGGGGGTGCGCGTCGCCCTGATGATCGGCGGGCTGACCAGCCTGATCGTGATTCCACTCGCACTCTTCTTCGGTGTGGCAGCCGGGTATTTCGGCAAGCGCATTGACGATGGTGTGTTCTTTTTCATGTCGACACTGGCCTCTATTCCGAACCTGCTATTGCTTGTGGCGCTGATTATGGCGATGGGCCGAGGCACCTGGCAGGTCTGCGTTGCGCTTGGCGTTACAAGCTGGGTGGGATTTTGTCGCATTTCACGTGCCGAGACGATGAAGCTGCGTGAAGCCAATTATGTGCAGGCGGCAAAGGCTTTGGGTGTGTCTGATCTGCGTATAATCTGGTCGCATATACTGCCGAATTTATCACATCTGATTATCATTACTTTCGCCCTGTTGTTCACTGCAATGGTGCTATCCGAGACGGTTCTCGCCTATCTTGGTGTCGGCATCGATGGTAGCTGGGGACAAATGATTGATCAGGCACGCGACGAGCTTTCGCGTGAACCTGTGATCTGGTGGAACCTGGTAAGTGCCTCTGTCGCGCTATTCACTCTCGTGCTGACCGTCAATCTGATCGGCGATGCGATCAGGGACATTCTTGATCCTCGTACGTTGCGGGAGACGGAGTGATGGCGCTGCTGGAAGTCGAAAATCTGGAGGTCAGCTTTCCTGGCGAAGAAGGCCGCGTATCGGTCACGGACGGCATTGATCTTGAGCTCGATGAAGGTGAAGTGCTGGCACTGGTCGGCGAGTCGGGCTGTGGAAAGTCTCTGACGGCGCTGAGTATCATGCGCCTGATCCCAAAGCCCGGCCGGATCGAGCCGCCGAGCAGCATTCGGTTCAACGGGACTGACATTCTGGCGCTCCCCGTGCCTGAGATGCGAAAAGTACGTGGCGGCCAGATTGCCATGATATTTCAGGAACCGATGACCGCTCTTAGTCCGGTGAAAACTGTGGGCTCACAGGTGGTAGAGGCCATTCGTCTCCATCGCAAGGTAGACAGCCGCCAGGCTGCATCCGAAACCATTGAAATGTTTGAGCGGGTCGGCATACCTGATGCAGCGGCAAGGTTCCAGACCTATCCCCATCAGTTGTCGGGCGGTCTGCTCCAGCGCGTGATGATCGCCATGGCGGTTTCCATGCGGCCGGCGCTTTTGATTGCGGACGAACCGACAACGGCTCTTGATGTCACGGTGCAGGCACAGATTCTTGATCTGTTGCTCGATCTGAAGGATGACATCGGTACGGCGATCCTGCTGATCACGCACAATCTCGGCGTCGTCAATCAGATATCGGATCGTGTGGCTGTCATGTACGCCGGGCATATTGTCGAGGAAGGCCCGCGAAAGAACATCCTTGGTCAGCCGGCACATCCCTACACAAAGGGCCTGATCGCCTCTATTCCACAAGCTGTTGCCAGGGGAGACAGGCTCAATGAAATTCCTGGCACAGTGCCAAGGGCCGGGCAATGGCCAAGTGGCTGTCGTTTCGCCAACAGGTGCCAACTGGCTAGCGCTGCTTGCCATACCACTGCGCCGCCAGAGGTAACATTGTCAGCTGCCCATGTTGCGTACTGTCACGAGATTGACGGGTAGATTGCAAATGGCTGGCGCAGCAGATGATTACATTTTGAAAGTTACCGCACTCAAGACCTGGTTTCCGATTAAACAGGGTGTGTTCCGGCGCACAGTCGGCCATGTAAAGGCTGTTGATGGGCTGGATCTCAACGTGGCCGCCGGCCAGACGCTGGCGCTGGTTGGCGAAAGTGGATGCGGGAAAACAACGGTCGGACGGACAATTCTGCAGCTTGAAAATGCCATGCAGGGGACCATTGAGTTCGAGGGCATAGATCTCGGTGCGCTTTCGCAAGACGAGCTGCATCCTTTCAGAAAGCACCTGCAAATCATTTTTCAGGACCCCATGTCGTCTCTCGATCCCCGTATGCGCGTGCATGACAGCCTGGTCGAAGGCATGATTTCGTTTGGCATCGGTGAGAATGCCGCAGATCGAACAGTGCGCGCCAAAGCATTGATGGAGACAGTGAAACTTGATCCCGAACAGGTTTGGCGGTTCCCCCATGAATTTTCGGGCGGTCAGCGCCAACGGCTGTGTATCGCCCGTGCCCTCGCCGTCGAGCCCAAATTTATCGTTTGTGATGAAAGCGTCTCTGCCCTTGATGTTTCGATCCAGGCCCAGATTCTCAACCTGCTGCAGGATTTACAAAAAGAGCTCGGCATTGCCTATCTTTTTATCACTCATGATCTCAGCGTCGTCAGGTATCTGGCAGATTACATTGCCGTCATGTATCTGGGGCAAATCGTTGAAGAGGGCGAGACTGAAAGCATTTTCGCCCATCCGAGACATCCCTATACCGAGGCACTGCTTGCCTCGATTCCTTCGCTGGACCCGGAACATCGTACTGAATTAAAGCCGACCGCAGGTGACGTGCCCTCGCCTATCAATCCGCCGGATGGCTGTCGCTTTCACACTCGCTGCAAATACGTCAGGCCCGAATGCAAGGAAGGTGATCGTCCTTTCACATCCTTCACCGACGGCCGGAGCCGATGCCTGCTGGCCAAGGAGATGGGGTTTGAGCCGAACTAGCCTTCCTGATCGAAGTTCAGTTCAATCTGGATGCCGTCGGGATCGGTGATGAACAGCTGTGTCAGCTTGAAGTCATTGATCTCGTTGCGGCGAAATTCAATGTCGTGCTTTTTCAGCTTTTCCTCAATTTCGGACAGACCGTCGGCTTTGAAAGCGATGTGGTCAAAGGGACCGGTCTTATCCGTATCATTGCCTCTGCCCGCCATCAAATGAACCCGAGGGGCGCCCCCGAGATAGAGCCAGGCACCAGGGAAGCCGAAATCAGGCCGGGCGCCGTTCTTAAGGCCGATAATTTCCTCGTAAAAGTGTACCGAGCGATCAAGGTCGCCAACGTTAATCGTGTAGTGGTCAATTGCGTTGATGGGCATGTCTCTTCCCCTATTGGTTTCCTGATAGATCGGCGTGAATAATGCGCAGGAACGATGTCGGGTCACCGTCGCCATTGCTTTCAGCGAAATCAGCCGCCGGTGCTGATTCGACATATTCGTCGGCAGAGAGGCCCCGTTCGATTGCGGCCATCGTGCGGTCCCTCATTATAGCAAGCATATTTCGGTACTGAAGATGATCCGCTTTGTCTGACATCGGCCCATGGCCCGGAATGATCACAGTGTTTTCGTCGGCCAGACTTTGAACAAGATCGGCCGCTGCGATCGTCCCATTCAAAGATCCACCGCTACTGGTATCAACGAATGGAAATCGACTATTGAAGAAAGTGTCACCCGTGTGGATGACATTCGAAATCGGCCAATAAAGAATGGAATCGCCGTCAGTGTGGGCCGCTTCCACATGGAGGACCTGAACATCTTCGCCGTTCAGATGAAGTGTGGCTCGATCATTAAATGTTAAGGCTGGCAGCGCAACCTTCGGTGCTGGCGGCTCATCGCGATTTAACACCTCCATGGATCGAGCCCGACTCATCCTTGCATAGACATTGTCGTGGGCAATGATGACGGCGCCTGCATTGCCCATATTCTCGTTGCCGCCGGTATGATCGAAATGCCAGTGCGTATTGATGACAAATTTCACTGATCGGGAATCCAGAGCCCCAATCGCTGCCAGAATTTTCGCAGTAAGCGGTGCGTACTGGTCATCGACGATGAAGACGCCATCGTCGCCGATTGAAAGCCCGATGTTGCCACCGGCACCATAAAGCGCATAAATCTGGTCTGTAATCTTAACTGTCTCTATCTCAATCGCCGAAAAGTCCTGCTGCGCGCTCGATGTGCCGATAGCGATCAGTAGAGCTGATGCGAAAGTGACCGCCGAAATAACGGCGAAGAAGCCGGATCTGGCCATGGAACGCGTCCCCTGAATGAGTACTGTACTGCGGTGCTTTGCGTGAGCTTACAGCCAGACTGGACGTTCTGCCAAGCTACCCCTATTCTCACTTCCTTCCCACAGTCAATGCCGCACGGAGGCTCGCTTTCAATGATCCATCAGCTTTTAGCACCGAAGTCATTTTCCATCGTTGTTGCGGTCCTTGGGCTGCTGGTTACGAGCAGTCCTGCTGCAGCACAGGAGGCGGCCCAAAGCCTGAATGCAAAAGCGCAGGTCGTTGCCGAAATTGACGCGGGTTACGACGAGAATGCGCGAATTGCCCTTCAGATCTGGAACCTCGCAGAACTGGGCTATCAGGAAGTGGAAAGCACGCGCATCCTGAAAGCTCAGCTCGCGGTCGCTGGATTCGAGATTGAAAGTGGTGTTGCCGGCATCCCAACTGCCTTCGTTGCGAGCTGGGGAAACGACGGTCCGGTCATTGGCGTGCTGGCAGAATATGATGCGTTGCCTGGCATTACACAGACGACATCGCCATCACGGGAAGCTCATCCAGAACTGCCGAACGGGCATGCCTGTGGTCACCATCTGTTCGGCACAGGATCAGTTGCGGCGGCGATCGCTGTGAAAAACTGGCTGGAAGCAAGCGGTACACCCGGGACAATTCGCCTCTATGGAACACCCGCCGAGGAAGGCGGAGCCGGGAAAGTATATATGGTTCGAGCCGGGCTTTTTGATGACGTGGAAACAGTTATCCACTGGCATCCTTCCGACAAGAACGATGCCAGCCCAAGTTCAAGCCTTGCAAACCGTTCAGCCAAGTTTCGTTTCCACGGGGTTTCAACACATGCGGCGCGCGAACCCCACCGTGGGCGATCCGCCCTTGACGGCGTTGAAGCCATGAATTTTATGGTAAATTTGCTTCGCGAACATGTGCCGCAGGAAACGCGTATCCACTATGTCATTACTTCGGGCGGTCTTGCGCCGAACGTGGTCCCGGACTTTGCTGAAGTGTTTTACTATGTGCGCCATCCTGATGCGCCGACCCAGACAGAAATCTGGAACCGCGTGATCAAGGCGGCTGAAGCTGCTGCTGCTGGCACCGAAACCGCTATGGACTATGAACTGATCCATGGGATCTACAACGTATTGCCGAACGAAGTGCTGGCTCTCAAAATGTATGAAAACCTGAAAACGGTTGGCGGCGTTGTCTACACCGCAGAGGAGACCGCTTTTGGCCGGGCAATTCAGAGCACCTATCTGGGCCAGACTCTGCCTCTGGGCAGCGAGGCGGAAATCCAGCCCTTCATTGCCAATGTAAGATCGAGTTCCACAGATGTCGGTGACGTGAGCTGGATGGTGCCGAGCGTTGGGCTGGGAACCGCGACCTGGGTTCCAGGTTCGTCTGCCCACAGCTGGCAGGCCATTGCCGCCGGCGGCACGGATATCGGCATCAAGGGCATGCAGAACGCCGCCAAAACAATGGCCATGACAGCTGTCGATCTGTTTCAGGATCCAACGATCATTGATGCGGCAAAGGCTGAATTTGAAGGCCTTCGCGGCGAGAACTTTGAATACGTCTCGCTGCTGGGTGACCGCGACCCGCCGCTTGACTATCGAAAGTGAGGACAAATGAGGTTGCTTAAGCTTTGTACGGTTGTATTGCTGATGTTCGCAAGTTCTGCCGCCCATGCCGTCGATCTGACCGACTGCATGTTCAACGGAATTAAACTCAACGGTACTGTCCAGATCGTTGAATATTTCCCGGACATCACTGTGCAGGTAGTCGATGTTTTCGGGGACCTGTACGTCAAATTTGTCGATGCGCTACCAGTTCGGTGTGGTGAGTGGCAAATCGTAGAAAGCCTTCCTGACTTCACAATCAAGTACGTGGATGCCTTCGCCGATATTGACATCCGTGTGGTCGAAGTATTTCCAGGCGTGCAGTGACGGGCCTACCTAATCGGGGCCGACTGCAGCCTCTATTGTAACCCCTATTGGTGCATTGACGACAAGGTCTGCGAGGTAGTCGAGGCCGGTTTCTTCGTTGTTGACAATGACCAGCTTCGCGCCGTTTTCGCTGGCGATCTGAGGAAAATATGCAGCCGGCACGACGCTCAGGGATGATCCCATTGCGAGAAAGAGGTCGCAGTCCAAAGTCGCTTCATGGGCGCGATGCATTTCTTCTTCTGGCATCGGCTGGCCAAAGGATATGGTTGCTGATTTGACGATGCCGCCGCACTCGCGACAGACCGGCAAGATGTCATCTTTCAGAAAGCCCTCGCGAAAGTCTTCGAATTCATGGCGCAGCCCACAATCCAGGCATTTGGCATACTGTGTGTTGCCATGCAGCTCGATCACCTGGGCATCCGGCACCCCGGCCTTTTGATGCAGTCCGTCAATGTTCTGGGTGATGACCTGTTCAGTTTTGCCGAGCTTGACGAGCCGCGCCACGGCGAAATGGCCCTTGTTCGGTTCGGCGCCATCAATCCTGCTCTTGCCCGAAAATCGCTGTGCCCACGATTTGCGCCTGACTTCTGCGGACGCAACGAAATCGCTGAAATCAACAGGTGTCATGGTTTTCCAGATGCCTTTGGGACCACGAAAATCCGGAATTCCGGATTCCGTGCTGATCCCGGCCCCTGTAAATACAGTTATGCGGGACGCCTGTTCGATCAACTCTTTCAGATGTTCGGTCTCGCGGCTCATTGCACATGGCCTTTCAAACCTGTCGTCAGTTCAGTTTCTTTCTGGAATGGAGATTCGTCCGGGGCGAGCGACAGGTCGCCGGACAGCTGGCGAATTCCAGAAGCGCCATATTCTGTCTGGATGCGGTCCTTAAGCCAAGCTTCAGCCTGATCTTGCCTCTGCTGACTCAATATGTCGCCATGATTCAGATGTTTCCAGTGCCTGTCTATAGCGTCAATAAGCTCACCTATTCCCTGTTCGCGAAGCGCCGACAGAACCAGAACAGGCAAGTCCCAGCCTTTTCGGATTGCGCCTTCGAGAGCCATCGCATTCTCCACATCGCTGCGGGTGCGACGCGCTTCTCCCGCCATGTCGCCCTTGGTAACGACAATGATATCCGGAATCTCCATGATGCCGGCCTTCATATATTGAAGCGTATCGCCAGAGCCCGGCTGCACGCAAAAGACAACAGTGTCGGCAACAGTCGAAACATCGGTCTCGGATTGCCCCACCCCAACGGTCTCGATCAAGACCAAGTCAAAGACTGCACGCATGATGACCATGGAGTCGATAGTCAGCGATGCGATGCCACCCAGCCGGTCCCTTGCCGCCATGGAGCGAATGAAGATGCCTCTGTCCGAGGGATCCGCGACGAAGCGTGTCCGATCACCAAGGAGCGCACCGCCGGACCTTCGTGAGGATGGATCAACAGCAATCACACCTACGGTTCGACCGCTGGCCCGCCAATTCACCAGGAGCGCCTTGATGAGGGTCGATTTGCCGACGCCGGGCGGACCGGTGAGCCCGACGACATGTGCCAGCGGCGCTCCGTATGCGACATTGAGAATCTCAATGCTGTCTGGCGCATCCGGCATTGCCTC
Organism: uncultured Alphaproteobacteria bacterium; assembly: GCA_965371465.1. Lineage (GTDB taxonomy): Bacteria > Pseudomonadota > Alphaproteobacteria > CBDUYM01 > CBDUYM01 > CBDUYM01. The sequence continues at coordinate 31,395 of CBDUYM010000007.1, read as the reverse complement.
TAATCGCGTAAGCACATCGGCAATTGCAGGTTTGCCGCCCTTCCTGAGCCTTTTGAGAGCAGCTTCGGCGCTGCTCACTTGCCAGCCTCTTCGACGTGAAGCTTGAGGGCCGCCTGGGCAGCTGCAAGCCTTGCGATCGGCACCCTGTAAGGCGAGCAGGAGACGTAATCAAGGCCAATGCTGTCAAAGAATGCGATGGATGCCGGATCCCCGCCATGTTCACCACAGATGCCAATCTTCAATTCCGGCCGGGCGGCTCGGCCGCGTTCGGTGGCCAGGCGGATGAGCTCGCCGACGCCTTCCGTGTCTAGTGTTGCAAAGGGGTCTTTCGGATAAATTCCCTGATCGACATAGGTCGAAAGAAAATTCCCGGCGTCGTCCCGGCTGATGCCCAAAGTGGTCTGAGTGAGATCGTTGGTGCCGAAACTGAAAAACTCAGCCGCTTCCGATATTTCGGCAGCCTGGAGCGCAGCTCTTGGAAGTTCAATCATGGTGCCGATGGTGTAGTCGACTTCGTGGCCCGTCTCTGCTGCGACTTCCGCACCAACGCTCAGGATCTGCGCCCGGATTATTTCGAGCTCAGATTTCGCAGCCACCAATGGCACCATTATTTCCGGGATGGCTGTGCCATCGCGCTCCGCGTTCACCGCACTTGCAGCTTCAAGAATGGCACGCGCCTGCATCTCATAGATTTCCGGATAGCTGATGCCGAGCCGGCAGCCGCGATGGCCGAGCATCGGATTGGCTTCGCGCAAGCGCTCGACCCGGCGGCGAACCGCATCAACGCTGACACCAAGATCTACGGCAAGAGTGCGAAATTCGCCTTCGTCGTGGGGCAGAAATTCATGCAATGGCGGGTCAAGCAACCTGATAGTCACAGGCAATCCGGCCATGATTTTAAACAACGATTCGAAATCAGAACGCTGCATCGGCAGAATTTTTTCGAGTGCCGACCGTCGACCCGCTGAATTCTCAGCCAGAATCATCTCGCGAACGGCCGTAATCCGATCAGGATCAAAAAACATATGTTCTGTGCGGCAGAGGCCAATGCCTTCAGCACCAAATTCGAGAGCCGCTCTGGCATCCTTCGGCGTCTCCGCATTGGTCCTTATTCTGAGACGGCGGACCTCATCCGCCCAGGACATGAGAGTTGAGAAGTACTCAGACAGCTTGGGTTCCACCGTCGCAATCTCGCCCAGCATGATCTCGCCGCTCGCGCCATCAATGGTGATCGCGTCACCTTCCATCAGAACTGTGTCGCCGATGGTCACGTTCCGCTTTTCAAGATCAATGATCAGATCACCGGCACCTGAAACGCAGGGCCGCCCCATTCCCCGGGCGACAACCGCAGCGTGGCTGGTCATTCCGCCACGTGCTGTCAGTATGCCGGCCGCTGCATGCATGCCACTGATGTCTTCAGGACTGGTTTCCATGCGCACCAGGATGACGGCTTCACCTGAGCTGGCAGCTTCCTCAGCACGTGCAGCATCGAGCGTGATGAGGCCAGATGCCGCTCCCGGCGAGGCCGGCAGACCATGGCCCAGAACGTCTCGATCCGCACCGGGATCAATCGCCGGATGCAGGAGCTGATCAAGGGACATGGGATCGATCCGGCCAAGCGCCTCGGTCCTGGTGATCAGGTTTGCGTCCGCCATCTCGACGGCTATGCGGAGCGCGGCGGTAGCCGTTCGTTTGCCGGTTCTGGTCTGCAACATCCAGAGCTTGCCGTTCTGCACCGTAAATTCAAGGTCCTGCATGTCCCGATAGTGGGTTTCCAGTACCTGAAAGAAGCCGCCCAGCTCACTGAAGATTTCTGGCATGGCTTCTTCAAGTGAAGGTTCGTCGGCGTTAAATGACTTGCGAGCAGCCTTTGTCAGGTATTGCGGTGTCCGAATGCCGGCCACAACATCCTCGCCCTGGGCATTGATCAGATATTCCCCATAGAGTTCTTTTTCCCCGGTCGCAGGATTTCGTGTAAAGGCGACCCCAGTGGCGCTGGTATTACCCATGTTACCAAACACCATGGCCTGAACATTTACTGCAGTGCCCCAATCATCCGGTAAGTCATTGAGGCGCCGATAGGTAATGGCACGCGCGTTATTCCAGGAATCGAATACAGCGGTAATGGCCCCCCAGAGCTGAGCTGCCGGTGCCTGGGGAAAAGGCTCATCAATTTCCTCTAAAACGAGGGCCTTGAATTTTTGGACAACTTCCTGCCAGTCCGAAGCCAGGAGATCGGTGTCGAGGTGTCGGCCATTGCCATCCTTGTGGGCCTCCAGGATGGCCTCAAACCGATGATGTTCAATGCCCAGAACAACATCAGAATACATCTGGATGAAACGGCGATAGCTGTCATAGGCAAATCTTGCATCGCCGGCAACTTCTGCCAGACCTTCCACGGTGTCATCATTAAGGCCGAGATTGAGGACAGTGTCCATCATGCCCGGCATGGAAGCACGTGAACCTGATCTCACAGACACGAGAAGAGGCTTCTGGGCATCGCCGAAACTGGCCTGAGTAGCCTTTTCAAGCTTTATGATCGCATCGGAGACTTCACGTTCCAGGCCATCCGGTAATCTCTGATTGTTGCCGAGCCAGCTGTTGCAGACTTCTGTGGTGATGGTAAAACCTGGCGGTACGGGAAGCCCAAGGTTACACATCTCTGCCAGGTTCGCACCTTTGCCACCCAACAGATCCCGCATATCAGCGCGGCCATCGGCCTGGCCATCCCCGAAATGGAAGACCATGGCGGTCATGGGTTCAGGGACCCTCTATTTCTGAAAAGTCAGCGACCAAGCCCAATGTCTCCCTGATCTGGGCCAAGATCTTCAATCGATTTTCGCGCAAGGCCGGATCGTCAGCATTGACGGTGACTTTATCAAAGAATGCGTCAACGGGCGCTCGCAAGGATGCAAGGGCGGCCATGACATCGCCAAACGCCTCTTTGCCAATGGCAGCTGTTGAAGACTTGGCGACCGCCTGCAGTCTGTTGAACAGGTCAGTCTCTTCTGGAAGTACGAGAGCCTTCTTGTCAGGACTGCCATCGAAAGTGCGATTGTCCCGTTCTTCTTCGATGGCGACAATGTTGGTTGCACGTTTGTAGGCACTGAGCAGGTTTTCACCGTCTGCTGTCTTTAGGAATTTCACCAATGCGTCCACACGATCAATCACTCTTACCAGATCGTCTTCCCCCTCAAGCGCAAATACGGCGTTGATGTAGTCATGGGGCACACCGGTGTCACGCAGATGGACGCTGAGGCGCGTTCCAATGAACGCCATAAGGTCTTCGACGGCATTCTCGGCGGCGCCTGAAAAGCCCTGTTCCGCGTATTGATCCAGCGCACATGTCAAGACAGGCCGAAGATCGAGGCGCATTTTGCTTTCGAGGAGAATTCTGACGACACCAAGTGCCGCACGGCGCAGCGCATAGGGATCACGGGATCCGGTCGGTGGCTCTGCGATCATGAAAAATCCGGCCAGCGTATCAATCTTATCTGAAAGTGCCGTCACCATGCTGACGAGCCCGGTCGGGCAGGCATCAGACGGGCCTTTTGGCGCGTAATGCTCCTCGATTGCAGCGGAAACAGCGGCCGGCTCCCCGCCCTGCTCCGCATAATATCTCCCCATCAGGCCCTGAAGGTCAGGAAATTCCCCAACCATATTCGTCACCAGATCAGCTTTGCAAAGCTCTGCGGCCCGCACGACAGCCGGACCAGCGGTGCCATCTGCGTCAAGAAGGGACGCCGGCTGAAGCGGATGATCCTGCACGGCGGCAAGGATCTTTGTCGACAGCACGCTCATCCGGGCGACTTTTTCCTCGAGGTTGCCAAGGTCTGCCTGAAAGATCACACCGGCCAGGCGCCTGGCATGTGATTCCAGGGTTTGCTTTTGATCCTGCGCCCAGAAAAATCCTGCATCAGCCAGCCTCGCCGTGAGCACACGTTCGTTCCCTGCGGTGATGGTCTGATCGCCGTCTGACGCCTTATAGTCAGCGACAAAGATGAAGGCGGGCGCCAACGCCCCGTTTTGGTCGCGTAAGCCAAAGTATCTCTGGTGGGAGCGCATCGCAGTTATCAGAACTTCTTCGGGTATGCTCAGAAAGGCTTCATCAAATCGCCCGATAAGGACGTTTGGGCATTCGACGAGGCCCGCGACTTCGCGAAACAGAGCATCATCGGCGATGACTTCATATCCTGAGTCTCGCGAAAGCTGATCTGCCTGTTCGCGGATTGATTGCTCACGATCCTCAGGAAAAATCTGAACATGGGCCGCTTCCAAAGCTTTCCTGTAATCCTTGTAATTACGGACCTTGATCCTGGCAGGCGCCATAAAGTGATGGCCGAACGTGACAGCATTCGCCGTCACTTCGTCCATTACATTGACGGGGATGACCGCTCCATCGAAAACAAAACACAGATTCTGTATCGGCCGCACCCATCTTAGCCGGCCGGATCCCCAGCGCATGGATTTTGGCCATGGGAAATTCGTGATGACTTCAACCAGGGTTTCGGCAACGACCTCAGATGTCGGCCGCCCTATTGTCTTTACGAGGGCGAAATAGAAAGTTCCGTTCTTTGCTTCCCGCTCTTCGAGGTCCGCCCGCGTGAGGCCCGTGGATCCGAGAAATCCTTCCACCGCCTTGTCAGGCGCATTTGTCCGGGGCCCACGGCGTTCTTCGATCCTGTCTTCCTGAGTGGTCGGTAGTCCGTCAATGACAATTCCAAGCCGCCTTGGTGTCACGAAGGTCTCGACCTCAGCCCAGGTCAGGCCAGCTTCGCCAAGCCCTTTGAGCATGCCTGCTTCGAGAGCTTGCGCCGCTGGGCCCTGCATAGGCGCCGGGATTTCCTCTGACATAATTTCGATAATGAGCTCGGCCATGGCTTAGCCTTCGGCCGCCAGATAGGCTTCGCAGCAGCCCACGGCCATCGAGCGGACGCGCCCAATGTAGGCCGCACGCTCAGTGACGCTGATCACGCCGCGCGCATCCAGCAGATTGAAAATGTGGCTCGCCTTAATGCACTTTTCATAGGCTGGTAAAGGCAGTTTGTGCCCAAGAATGGCCAGGCACTCGGCTTCAGCATCCTTGAAATGCTGAAACAGAATTTCAGTGTCGGCAATTTCAAAGTTATATGTACTCTGCTGGCGTTCGTTTTCGCCAAAGACATCTCCGTAGGTGACACCTGCACCATTCCAATCGATATCCTTAAAATGATCCACGTTCTGTACATACATCGAGAGCCGTTCCAGCCCATAGGTCAGCTCGCCTGAGACGGGGTTGCAGTCGAAGCCTCCCATCTGCTGGAAGTAAGTAAACTGGCTGATCTCCATGCCATCGCACCAGACTTCCCAGCCAAGCCCCCAGGCCCCCAAAGTCGGGCTTTCCCAGTCATCCTCGACAAACCGCATGTCGTGCCGGGAGCGATCAATGCCAATAACGTCGAGGCTTTTGAGATAAAGTTCCTGAAAATCAGGTGGCGAAGGCTTCATGATCACCTGGAACTGATAATAGTGCTGCAGCCGAAACGGGTTTTCGCCATATCGCCCGTCAGTGGGTCGGCGCGTCGGCTGAACAAAGGCTGCATTCCAGGGTTTTTCGCCAAGACAGCGAAGTGTTGTCGCCGTGTGGAAAGTTCCGGCCCCCATTTCGAGATCATAGGGTTGTAGAATCACACAGCCCTGGTCCGCCCAGTAATGTTGCAGATCTAGTATCATCTCCTGAAATGAAGGCGGTTTTTTCGAAGTCTTTTTCGAAATCTTTTTCGAAGCCTGAGCCGTCATCCGTTACACTCTTGATTGATGAAAATACGAAAAAATCTGGCGGAAAGTAATGTCGTCATGGCTGAAGGTCAAGCCCGGGATCAGAGGCCAAAACGAGACCACAGACTTCGTTCTTCAATGGCATTGAGAAGACTATTGGCGATGGCCATTCCAGCGTCTCCGCCACTGGCCAATTCAGAAGCTGATCGCATCTGCAGCCGACGACGGAGCCAGCCTCGCGATATGCCGACTGGCCTCAATTTCACTTTCTCACCGAACCGCTCGCGCATGATCGTGCGGAGGTCGCCAATGCCGTCAATGAGGCCGTTATCCACGGCTTCCTGGCCAACCCAGATATCCCCGGTGAACAGCTCGGCTGCGGTCCCATTCAGCCGCTGCCCGCGCCTCTCGGACACCAGGTCTTTGAAATGGGCGTGGATGACATCCTGCATGCGATGGAGTTTTGCAAGGTCTTCCTCCCTTTCGGGGCGAAACGGGTCCAGCAGGGATTTGCTTTCCCCTGCGGTATGGACACGGCGTTCGATACCAAGTTTCTCGATCAGCTCTGTGAATCCGAAGCTCGATGAAATTACGCCAATGCTGCCCACCATCGAGGTGGGCGCGGCAAAGATCTCGTCCGCCGCGAGGGCCAGCAAATATCCACCTGAAGCCATGACATCCTCGGCGAAAGCAAAGACAGGCATATGCTTTTCATCTGCCAGAGCGCGAATACGCCGCATGATCAGCTCTGATTGCACAGGGGCGCCGCCGGGCGAGTTGATGGCAAGCGCAATCGCTTTGGCGCCGCGCATCTGGAATGCACGCGCTATGGGCGCGGCAAGTGCCGCCATGCTGAGGCCGCCCCTGAGACCACCGCCGCCACCGATTGTACCCGACAGCCTGAGCACGGGCACCAGGGGCGGCCGATCACCGCCAGCGGCCCGAAGGGCGTCCGTGATATTTTGCGATACGCTCATGGAGGCAAAATACGCTGCCGGAGCGCTGACAACAAGTGTTCAGACCTGATCCCAGCCAATAGCCTCTGCCTGGCGCAATATTGCATCGGCAGCCTCAGTGTAGCTGCCGTCGAGCTCATGGAGAACGATGCCCGGCAGAAGCGTCATCGGCGCCTTTGCCCCCTTGGTCGCACGGACCAGAACGCGCTTTGCTGGAACGCCCGCTTTGGGCCACAGGGGAAGCAGGCGAATGTCACCTGCCAGCGGGCTCAGGATACCAAGCAGAAGGTCAAGGCGATCTGCACGGAAAACAGTGTAAATCGAGCCCCTGGATTTCAGCGCTGCCATGCATGTGGCGAACCACTTTTGATGATCATCGTCTGCGAGGACAGTCGCTCGGGCCCGTGCTGTGCCAGGTTCTGCGCGAGAAGAACCGGGATCGTGGAATGGAGGATTGGTCAGAATGGCGTCAAATGGCTGCCCCGGATGTTTCAGTTTCCCGGCGAGCACGTCCCAAACCAGAAAAGTGACATCTTCTGCAAGGCCGCTCAGTTCTGCACTTTCCTTCGCCAATTCCAGAGCTTGCGAGCTGATATCGAGGCAGACCAGCGAGACGCCGGGTATTCGTGCCTTGAGGCACAAGGCGGCAGCGCCTGTGCCTGAACCCACATCAAGCACTTTGTTGCCGTCTTTCGCATCGCAGGAGGCGGCAAGAAAGACCGGATCAATGCCTGCACGAAAGCCGTCTTGAGGCTGTCTGAGCGTGATCCGTCCACCCAGAAGCCTGTCTTCAGTATAGCCCTGGGCTGACTTTGCCCTTGATACAGCCATGATCCCGCTTTTCACCTGATTGCCTCACCACGCTTGCAATATAGCGCATCAATTTGTCACGCTTGCACGAAAGTCGCCATCCTTGACCATAAGCGGCGGCGGCCTCTATTGTGCCGCAAAATGTGCGGCATTCATGAAGGGGATGGCAGTGGGTGTTGTTGTACCGATAGGCGAAAAAGGCAAAAGTGACAACGGCCTTCAGATGCTGCAAAAACTGGTGGCGGACGATATGGCCAAAGTCAATCAGGTCATCATGACCCGCATGGACAGCGAAATCGCCCTGATCCCGACCCTGGCCGGACATCTCATTGCCTCAGGCGGCAAGCGGCTGCGTCCGATGCTCACAGTGGCCGCAGCTCAGCTGTGTGGCTACGACGGCACCCGGCAGCACAAACTGGCGGCGGCGGTGGAGTTCATTCATACCGCGACTTTGCTGCACGACGATGTTGTTGACGAATCGGACATGCGCCGGGGCAGCGAAACGGCGAACATAATCTGGGGCAACCCGTCTGCAGTTCTGGTCGGCGACTTTCTCTTCAGTCGCGCGTTTCAGCTGATGGTCGAGGACGGCTCCCTTGATGTCCTGAAAATCCTCGCCGATGCATCAGCAATCATTGCCGAAGGCGAAGTGATGCAGATCGCCACGACCAATGATCTTGAAACCACCGAAGACGCCTATCTTGAAGTGATCCGATCAAAGACGGCGGCGCTGTTTTCAGCCGCCTGTCGGGTTGGCGCCGTGGTTGCGGAGCGACCTGCAGCGGAAGAAGAAGCTCTCGACAGTTTTGGCAGGAACCTCGGCGTGATTTTCCAGCTCATTGATGATGTGCTTGATTATTCGGCACAGCAGGCGACTCTGGGCAAGACCATCGGTGACGATTTCAAGGAAGGCAAGATCACGCTGCCGGTGATTCTCGCGTTTCGCCGTGGATCTGAAGAGGATCGGGGGTTCTGGAAACGGACTGTTGAAGAGGGCGAACAGACCGATGAAGACCTGGACCAAGCGATCAGTCTGATGGTTCGCCACAATGCGCTTGCAGATACGGTGGAACGTGCACGGCACTATGGCGGCCGGGCTCGGGATGCCCTTGCTATTTTCCCCGAAAGCGACATGAAGGCGGCACTGGACGCCACTATCGACTTTTGTATTGAGCGTGCTTACTAGCCCACTCTTGCAGCCAGTGAGACGCTGAGGATCAATCATGAACAAGACGCTTGCTAAAGGATTGGCGCTGGTTCTGTCCCTGATCATTTACTACGGCGGATACTGGCTCATTTACAGCGCCATTCCGGGTGTCGAAATATCCGGCGTCATCATTATGCTGGTCCTCTGGTCGTTGCTTTCGTTCTTTCTGAGCGGCGCATTCAGGGACGAACCAGACGAAAACAGCGAATGAAATTCTTATGAATGAAGCGATGCGCGAATTGATACGCGAGAGTGTGCTCGACATCGAACGTTTCGTCGGGGCAACATTTACCGCAGGCCGCAAAGGTAAATCGACCGGCTGGAAAAGCGCATCCATTCGGCCTGTGCTGCTGAAACGCGGCCGCACCCTCAAGTTCTCGTTTTTTGATGGCACGAAAGACGTTACGAAAAATTTCGCGATCGAAGATGCCTCTGAAGAGCTCGACAGACTGATTGGACTGCCCCTGTCCTCGATCAGTATTGAACGGACGGATCGCGCATTTCATTTGCAGATTACGGCGAAGGGAAAGGCAATCCTGCACGAGGACAAGGTCCGCAAGATTGAACCTGATCTCGCACATAATCGAACCAAAGAAACAATTTTGAATGTGGACCGCGACGCTGGCTTTTTGCAGGCAATCGGTGTTGTCGGGAGAGATGGAAATGTCCTGCCCTCACGTCAGGCCAAGTTCCGGCAAATCAATGAATTCCTCAAACTCTTTGAACATACGCGGATGACTGAAGGCTTTGACGGGCAACCCATCAACATCGTCGACTTCGGTTGCGGCAGCGCGCACCTGACTTTCGGCATTCACTACTACATCAATCATGTTCTCGGCCGCGCCGCCCACACCACAGGCGTGGACCTGAAAGAGGATCTTCTGCACGGACATCGGGAAACCGTGGAAAGCCTTGGCTGGACGGAAATGCACTTTGTTGTCGGCCAGATTGCAGATGTGCCGATTGACACGAAGCCTGACATCGTGCTCGCGCTTCATGCCTGTGATACAGCGACCGATGACGCGCTTCTGCGCGCAATCGAAGCAGATGCCGCGGTCATCCTGGCGGCACCCTGTTGCCATCATGATCTGCAGGTCAGGCTTGGCGCTGTATCCAGGCCCGATGTCATGAAACCTGTCCTTGCCGAAGGTATTCTTCGCGAACGCGTCGGCGACATTCTGACCGACAGCTTTCGTGCCCTGATCCTTCGGATTCTCGGCTATCGCACAGATGTCATCGAATTTGTCTCTAGCGAGCACACCGACAAAAACCTGATGATCCGCGCTGTCCGGCGAGAAGCACCGGCTTCGAACAAAAAGGCGCGCAAAGAGTACGCTGAGCTCAAGGCCTTCTGGGGCGTTACGCCCTATCTGGAAGAAGCGCTTGGCAGCCGATTTCCCGCCTGAGAAGCCCACTTGTGACATTGAAACCCCGCCTGTATAAGAGCGGCGGCCCACTACAAAAGAGATCCGTCGGGGAGTAGCTCAGCCTGGTAGAGCACTACGTTCGGGACGTAGGGGCCGGAGGTTCGAATCCTCTCTCCCCGACCACATATTTCAATGGGTTAGAGGATTCTCCGCACCTGATAATCTCAGCTAGCAATCATATAGCAATCATCTGAAGAACTGGTTCACCGCTGCCTCACAACAAAACATCCTCTGCCGTCGTTGAAGCCGTCCTGTTCGAAGGATATAACGCTCAGGCGCCTAGCATCGTAGCCTTAGTCCGGCAGCACCGTGACCCTGCCCTGGATCAGACCGAGGCGATTGAGGGCGTCACAAGTGTAGGAGATGCCAAGGCCAGAGGGGTAAGTGAGCCCTGTCGCCCATCCATCTCGCGATCTATACTCAAAGAAACCGAGACAGTATGTATTTGATCGGGAAGGGCCGATATTAAATATATACTGTCACGGATTATTAAGCACACATTCTCACGCCATTCAGAACGGTCCGGAGCCGGCCGGGGAACAGCTTTTGTACAATGGGCGATGTCCGCTTCTGGCTAAAAGCGGACCCGTAACTCGTGAAAATCCGTGTCGGGTTCTGACCCATAGCGGACAAAAGTCACGGTTGGTATTGAACAAAGCTGAAATCAGACGCGAATGTGGTCAAACCACCAGACCCAGACACCAATGTTGTCAGGTAGCCAGCCGATCAGGATGCAGCGGGGATAAAGATCGCGCTCTTCCTTTGATCTCGGGAAATAGGGGGGTGCCTTGCGAGCATAGATTTCATCCTTGGATGTCCATGTCCACATTGTGCCGCAGAGGGAGGCCTCGGGGTGAGCCTTCGACCAGTCCTGAAGCAAGAGGTGGCCGTACATCGCACCCGTGTTCAAGAGATTGTTTTCGCGGAATTCGGGAGCGGTGAGATAGCGGGTCAATGCAAAGTTTCGATTACCCAGCCCGTGATGGGTAAGTACCTCTGCCGTGGCCACACTCGCCAGTTTGCCATCAATATATGCGCCGTATATAAGTTCCTCTGCTCGCGCCTCAGGCTCGACAGACGCTGGCAGGACTTTGAGCCTGCCCCAGAGCTCAAGCGCGTCCGCCCTGACCCTGTCACTTGACTGCTCCCATGCAGCGACATATTCGATCTCAGCCATCCGTTCCCCCCAATGTTTCTCGTCTACACGCGAATGTGGTCAAACCAGACCCAGATTTGAATTTCGGGCGAAACGTAGCCAACAAGCATCTCCGGTCCCGGCAGGTGCTCTCATGAACCGCACAAAGGCAAATCTCTGACGGAGCGGTTCATGGCGCAGGAGCTTGGCTGTACTGACAGCTGCAAGGGTGTTGCCCTCATACGTGGCAATAGCCAGCTCGCTGGCACGCTCTTCAGGTGAGGTACCAGGGAGCAGTATGCCGAGACGATCCCACAGGGCGAGAGCATCTTCTTCCACACCCCGGTTGTTCTGTCTCCAGACCATTCTGTGGTCGAATGGGGACACGTCATTCAGTTCAACGATTTGATCAGCCTCATATCAGGAGTCAGATTGCCCACCATTCCGGTGTGACAACAGACGTATTTGCGCCTGTAAGATTATCATACCTTTTGCCCGGAATCGTGATGGTCACGAAGCATATGTTTCCACTTTCGGCCCTGCAACCGCGATGTCCGCTGTTGGCTAGAAGCAGACCCAAAAATAACGAAAATTCATGTCCGGTCCTGACCCAAAGCGGACCTTTTTGCGTCAGAATATCAGGCAGAGCACTGCGCAGCTAATCACTCAAGATCCAGCTTCCGGAGCCCGGCGGTCAGTTTGGCAACCTCTTCCTCATCAAACAAGCTGCCCCAGCTGTCCTCGGCCAAGGACAGGTTGAAGCGGGATGCAAGCACTTTTACTCGCTCAATGGCCTCTTGTGCCTCCGTGATCCTGTCAATGAGTGCCAACGAATTGGCCAACAACAGCCATGCTGCGAAGTCTTGCGGATTCCTCGCTAGGCATTCGCGGGCCGAAAGAACTGCCCCTTCGTGATCGTCCAGAAGCACTTGACCCCTGGCGATCCAGGCGTGCAGTGCGGCAGCGTTGAGGTCACGGGGGCTTTGACGCAGAGCCCGGCGATTTGCATCGATCCCCTCTTCCGCCCGACCATCGCAAATCAGCAGGGGCCCCAAAGCCCAATATAGATCAGGGAAGAAAGGCGATGTTTCGATAGCCTGCTCAACCATTCGGATGGCGCCTTTTCTGTCGCCAACAGCATGCATTGTCCATGCGCAAAAGCTGATGACAGTGGGATTGTCCCGAGCGAGCTGCAGTGACCGCTCCATCGCGCTGGATGCTTCCGCAAGGTCCTTTTCCGCGTCATGCGACGCCCCGCGGAGCACATTATTTTGCAGCCAAAACGAGAGGTATGCATGGGCAACCGCGAGATTTTCATCGAGTTCGACAGCACGGCGGAGCAGCGTCCCGTTCTCGGTCCTGAAAGCCGTGCTGCCCTGCAAATTGCCCCTGGCCTTGATGTAGAGACCCCAGGCGTCCAGGTTCTCTGGCCTCTGGCGGCCAAAACGTGCGATTTCACCGGCGAAGATTTCGCCGCCGAGAACTTCCACAATAGAGGTGCAGACCTCGTCCTGCAGCTCGAAAATGGTGGCGATTGGTCGATTAAATCGATCCGCCCACAGCTGCACCCCAGTCTCGGCCTCTATGAGCTGCGCGGTCACGCGGATCTGCTCACCGATTTTACGAATGCTGCCCTCAAGTACATAGCGAACGCCAAGCTCGCGGCCCACATTGCGGATGTCCGGGGCCGTCCCCTTGTAGGCGAAGCTGGAATTCCGCGCGATTACGAACAGATCAGGCGCCCGGGTAAGAAGCGTGATGATCTCTTCCGCCATGCCGTCACCAAGGTATTCGTACTCCGGCTCTTCCGACATGTTGTCAAAGGGCAGAACCGCGATGGAGGGCGGATCGGCCTCGCGGTTTTCGGGCGCATCATTCTCCGCTGGCGCTTCTCTCTCCGCCTGCGTCTCCTGCGCCCAGGCGACAATGATGACAAGCGGAAATCCGAGCGCCACCAGGACAATTGCGAGGGCATCGGCCCAATCCGGCAAACCAAGTTCTGGAAAGACGCCTATGGCAATCTGGATGACCAGCCAGCCGGCAACAAGGTAGCCAAGGCCGAACTGAACGACTTTCCTGCGCCAAAGCTCCGTGAAAAAGCGGCCCATGACCGTTCATCCCCCCAAGTTGAGCGATCTCCAGTCCGTGCTACCCACGAGTATAACTGAGTGTCACGGCAAAAGGGAGTCAACGAAGTCTGCGGGCTCTCAGTGCTTCGCGGCGCTCTGCATGTCTGCTTGTGGCTAAAAGCAGACCCAAAATCGGCTGCAATTTGCGCAAATTTATGTCTGCTTTTGACCCAAAGCAGCCGCTCGAATTTCCACCCTTGACTGTCCGCTTTCGTGCGATGAGATACATCGTCCTGAGAAAAAATAAGCTCAAGGACTTCACGATGGCGGTGGGTTCTTCTTCGTACTATAGCTTTAGTGTTTCAAATCCGGCGTCATTTCCAGCCAGAATTCCAGCAGACCCAGTTTCTCAAGCAAAGGCTCCCAGCGAGGATTTGAATGGATGCTGCGGAACGCTATTTCGGTCAGTATCCAAGTCGGATAGTAGTCGTTTTTTTCGAGCATGGAATCTAGCCATTCAAACGTCTTGTCTACCTCGCCACGGTATCCATAGACCATGGCTATCGTATAGAGATCAGCATTCTCAATTAAGTCGGCAAGAGCTTCATCGGCCACTGCTGCATTACCTAATGCATGATGAATTATGGCACGACTGAAACTAGTGTCAGACTCTGCCAGGGCAGCCTCTAACTCGCCCTTTAACAACAGCGTTCGCCAGAGGTCGCGGTTCCCATAGGAAGAAGGACTCAAACTAAGTAACGTCCTGAATGACGCTTCTGCATCATCAAGGCGCCCGGAACTCAGGTAGGCCCTTCCAAGAAACCAATAGAATTCGGGAACTACTGGCTCCATAGCCAGCGCTATCTTATATTGGGTAATCGCGAGGTCAAACTTCCCGGTCAAGAACGCGCCTTTACCAATTGCAGCTACTAAGAAAGCATTGTCAGGGTCTAGCTTTAGTGCATATTCAAAATCTTCGATCCCCTGTTTGAATCTGTATTTGGAAAAAATCCAAGATATACCACGGACATAATAGGCAAACGCGTAGTCTGGGTCAGTGCTAATAGCTGTTTGAATGGCCTGATCGGCAAGGGCAGCTCTCTCCTCATCCGACAACTCGTCTGAACCCCCGCCAAATATGTAAGTATCCGCCAACTCGGCCCATGCCGGAACATAAGCAGGATCGATCTCAACCGCTTGTTTCAAGGCCTGAATTGCTCGATTTAGTGAGTCTGGTGAAAGCTGTCGCTTAAGGTACTGTCCTTCGAGAAATAACTGATAGGCCGCAGGGTCCGTTCTTCGTGTTTTAGGTACCTCACCTAACAAAGTGATTCTTAAGGCATCGACAACCGCGATCGCTATGTCTTCCTGAATCTGAAAAACATTATCCAATTGCCTGTCATAGGTTTCTGACCATAAATGATAGCCATTATCTGCCTGGATCAACTCAGCGGTGATGCGTAGCTGGTTGCCCTGTTTACGTACACTGCCCTCGAGTACATAGGCTACTTTCAGTCGGGATGCTATTTCTGGTATTGCGAGGTCTTTGTCCTTGAAAGAGAAAGAAGAGGTGCGTGCCGCCACTTTCAATTCAGGAATTCTTGCAAGCAGATTCAACAGCTCTTCGGACAGTCCGTCTGAGAAGTACTCCTGCTCTTCATCAGAACTCATATTGACAAAAGGCAGAACAGCAATTGAGTTATCAGCATTGGCTGATTCGATTTCAGCAGGCTGTTGCTGGGCAACCTGATCAGCGGTTGAAGTGCCGGCGGTATCCCGACCTGAATTAAATACGACCTTGTCGATGACGAAATAGCTCAGCGCCAGCACCAATGCTGCAACGACTATGTGATTCAACTTTCTACCGGTTTGTCCGGCCTCGGGTGCCGCAGGGTCGGCTTTCGTTTCCCTCTTCAAGCCTTCGGGCGTCAAGTCAAAAGCCCAGCCAAAAATGATTGCAATGGGGAAACCAAGAATCAGCAGGAAAATCACAGCAGAAACAAACCATTCCGGTAAGTGCAGAGCTGGCCCCAGGTTGTTGGAAACCTGAAGCAGCAGCCAGGCAACGGCAGAGTAGACAATGGCTACCTTGAATACATTTCTGCGTTTTAGTTCAGTGTAGAAACTCAATTTGCCACCCTTCTTTCATTTGCGCGACAATGATGACACAAGATCGAGGGCTCAAAGCATATTAGTGGGTCGAAATTCACGGCCGAGCGGCTGCTTGTGGCTAAAAGCGGACGTACGGCCAGGAGCCAGGTCAAGTCTGCTTTTGACCCTTAGCAGACATCGCATCCGGCATTCAGAGGTCCATTGCTGTTTGTGTCGATCTCTCGATCAAGCTGTGAAAGAAGGGTTCAATCCTCGATCCCGGCCTTTTTGAAACCGTCGGTGAGGGCTGCTGCCCCTTCTGTGCCGTATACCTGTCGATAGTCGGCCTGAAAACGCCTGACCGTCGTCCCGGGGACCAACTCCTGCACCTTCGCCCACGCTTCCTGTGCCTCTGGCGCGCGTCCGAGGTGGCCATAGAGATTGGCAAGAGCGGCAATAAGTAGGTGTCCTTCTGGATTCGCATCATGCGCGCGCAGGGCAAAAGGCAAGGCACCTTCATAGTCGCCCTTGATGGCAAGCAAGACCCCCATCATCCAGGAACTGACTTCAGCTTCCTTGCTCGTGCTCTGTTCCATGACTATTGGATGGAGTGCAATCGCTTCGTCTATTTGCCCGGCCCGGCCGAGAATATTGACATACTCTATGGTGGGCCGGCCAAACAGCTCGTATGCCCGTTCGGCCAGGCTGACTGATCGTCGATGGTCGCCGAGGCTGCTGTACGCAAATGCCACTCTAATCAGGACGTCGGGATCGGATTGCCCGACCTTGAGCGCAAGTTTGGCATGATGTTCTGCTTCGCGAGATTTCGCTTCAGACTTCCGGCGTGAGCCCATCAGGGCCTCGAGGGCGAGCAGATTTGCCATCAAGGCATTTGCCCTCGCATATTCCGGATCAATCTTGAGTGCCTCCTGGGTCAAGGACAACTTCTCCTCTCTCGATCTGCGGTCCAATTCAAAAATTTGTCCGGCACGCATCAGAAGCCCCCACGCATCCAAGCTTTCAGGGGCCACGCGCCGGACGCGGCTCCGTTCCTCTTCAATCAGGTTGGAGGACAGGGCGATGAATATAGCGTCTACGACTTCATCCTGAACGGCGAATATGTCGGCCATCGGCCGATCAAAAGTTTCTGACCAGACATGGGTTCCATCTGACGAACGGTTGAGCTGAGCTGTAACCCGGATGTTCTCATCCACGCGCCGGGTGCTGCCTTCTACCACATATCGCACGCCAAGCGCCTCACCGACTTCGCGAATGTCGGGGTGTTTGCCTTTGTAGGCGAAGCTCGAATTGCGGGCAGTGATGCGATAGCTCGGAATGTTGGTCAGCAGATTGATCAGCTCCTCGGTCATGCCGTCAGCAAGATATTCCTGTTCATGATCATCCGACATGTTTTCAAACGGAAGCACTGCGATGGAGGGTGGGTCGGCCTCGCGGCTTTGGGGCGCATCATTCTTCGCTGGCGCTTCTCTCTCCGCCTGCGTCTCCTGCGCCCAGGCGACAATAATGACGAGCGGAAATCCGAGTGCCACCAGGACAATTGCAAGGGCATCGGCCCAATCCGGCAAACCAAGTTCCGGAAAGACGCCGATGGCAATCTGTATTACCAGCCAGCCGACAACAAGATAGCCAAGGCCGAACTGAACGACCTTCCTGCGCCGAAGCTCCGTGAAAAAGCGGCCCATCACCGCCTGCCCTCCCTAGAAATTGCAGTTCGATCCAACCGTGCAACTCAGAATTATAGCGGAAGCGGAGACGATTTGGGAGTCAGCGGAAAAGTGGTCTTTTCGGGCCTTGCAGCCTTGGCCATCACGGTCCGCTATTGGCTAGAAGCAGACCCGAGATTCGCGAAAATCCGCGTCCGCTTCTGACCCATAGCGGACATTCAGGGATAGACGAAAAAAGTAGCCTGTCCCTGAAAACCGTCAGACCGTAATCTTGCCAATTTTCTTGCACTGCTTTGTTTTTACATCTAAAGATTGATTTCCTTTGGAGACTTTGGATGGTCCAAAGAGGAGATTCGAGAAAACATCCGCTCATCAATTTTTCGGGAAGGAAAGACATTGAGCGCCAAATTGGACCGGCTGTTCATTTCCTATTCGCTGCTCTGGCTTCTTGTCGTCATTATGCTCGCCATCTACGGCATAACGACCGGGGACCAACAGTACGTGTCGTTCGCGCCCGTCGCCACAAACTCCTTCGCCGCGCTGGCTCTGATGGGGCTTCTCTATCGGGGTTACACCACCATGAAACAGGATTCCCTGGCCCTGCCTCAATTCTGGACGACTGTCGGCGGCATCACGTGCTTGTTGCTACTTAATTTTTTCGGGAGAATCATCGGTTTCCCGGCGTGGAGGTACTGGGTAGCAATGGCGGCGATGTACGTCACAGCGCTGGGCGTCATTCTGATCATAATCATCTTCCTGCGAGCCAAGGAGCGTTGACTACATTCCGGCAATACACGGTACGCATTTGCGCCCCTGAATCGGTTTGCCTTTCGTAAATACGCGAGCCGTCGAGTTCTCTGGCTGAGGCCGGAGACTATTCGAGACAGTATATATTTTTTAGCCCAGCAGCTGGCAAAATCAGTGCCGATGATTTGAGCCACATTCGTCTTGCCGCCTACGCTTACACGCCGATGTGCCAGTCCATGTGGCCACAGTTGCGGCAGCGCACTTCAATTTGCCAATTTTCTTCATGGAGACGAACAGCGCCGGTCCGTCTGAGCGCCATTGGCGTCCGGCAATCCGGGCAGGCAGTGCCGCGCATTGCTGCAGACGCATTGTGACCTGTGGAATTTCCGCTTTCAGGACTGTCAATGTAATGCTCTGCCAGAGTTTGATGATCCCTGGCTGGTTTTTCGGTTGGCACTGATGATGGTTCTTTCATGGTCCGATCTCTCTTCGCCGCGGTTTCGCGTATCGGAATTCAATAGGGCTAGTGCCGTCATGGATGGGTCAACGGAGGGCGCTGGAGCGTCATCAAAGGCGGTGCAGCACTCTTGCAATCGGGAGCGATTTGGCCCTGGGCACACCATGGTGTGTAGAGGCGGTCCTGAGTCCCACTAAATCTTGTGCCAAATGCCCCCAGCTCAATGCCGTCAACACGCTTTTCATGCCTTAAACGGGGCCCTCGACAATGTTCCAGAACGCTCGCGACTCAGGCGGAGAGATCTACCAAGAAGATGCGTCACTGGCTGGCAACGGCTGGACCCTGGTGGCAACGGGACATTTGTTTCCGCGCCCTAGGGGGTGGCGCCAAATTTCTGCAGCAGATCCTTCATGGCCATTGCCGAATCTTCCTGATGATCGAAAAGTCAGGGATGTTGTTGGTACGCAGCACTACGCCGTCGGCATCAAAGAGGATGGCTCGGATTTGTTCCATGCGCAGGCTTCTACAAACTCTTCAAGATGATCACGAGATACCACTATGATCCCGCCGGTTTACCTCACTGGCCACCTCGCCGAAAGGATTCGTATGCCTCCTGTCCTTCTTCCTGCCAGTATTTGCGGAAGGCCTCATCATCTGCCAGGTCTGAGATGTTTTCTGATGCTGTTCCGCTTTTTGAAACCGTCGCAGCACTTGTCGCATCTTCTTTTTCTTTCTTCTTCTTTTTGGCACCGGAGCTGTTGCCGCCGCCGACGCCAAATCCGAAGAGGATTTTGGCCAGAACGAAGAGGCCCAGGGCCTGCCAATAGGAAATAGTCGGCAGCCCGAACATATCCGCGATTGTTGCATTCCACAGAAGCTGGATTAGCCAGCCGAAAACAATGGCCATGACAATAAAGAAGAGGATGCCAAGAACGATCCAGATGGCTGTTTTCAGGCCCTTTGGCAACTGTTGCCACATGTTTAACTGAATTGACGACATAGGGTACCTCCTTACTGGTCCAAAAGCTGTATTTTGAGTTTTTTCATGGCGCGTGACTTGTGAGAGAGAAGGGTGTTTTGCGGCACACCCCAGCTGTCAGACAGCTCTCTGAACGGTGTCCCTTCGATCTCATGGGCGATGACGACTTTTCTTTCGATTTCGCTCAAAGTCTCCAGCGCTTCGAACAATTCTCTTTTGCCTTCCTCGGTCTGCAGAACCTCAAGGGCGTTGGGTTTTCGATCCTGCAGGAGATCGATGAGTTTGCCGCTTCCATCTGCGGTCTCGGCATCAAGCGACATGGTTGGTTTTCCTGTTCTGATGTTGTCAATCACGCGGTTCTTCAAAGCACGATAGATATAGGCGGCCAGGTTTTCAGGCGCGGTCATGTCCGCTCTTTCAAGGACCTTGACCAGCACATCCTGAACCACATCCTCGGCATCCATTGCTGCAGTGTCCCGGACAAGGGAGCGCACGTAGTAGACGAGTTTCTGGCGTTCACTCTCAATGAACGAGCGGACATCCCATTCCTTCATTTCGTCCTCCAGTACCCATGACGAAGAAGTGGACAGGATATTGCACCTATAGAGGCTATTTTCTGATCTCCTCTGATGACCGTCCTATGCAGGTCTGGCGATTGGGGCCCCGGAATCCGGGCATTGGACGGAATTGTTCGGGCCATGTTATCGTGCATGATCGCATCACGTTCGTTTCATTGATGGTCAACACCTGGCAGGCAAAAGCGTGAACCTACTGGCAACTGGTCGGTTACATCCAGAACATCTGCGCTATCGCCAGCGCCGGTTCTTCGCCTATGAGGTTAGCGCAAGCGCAGACATTCTGGCCCCAATTGATGCCGTGTGGAAGGTACTCGTCGACTTTGAGCGTTATGCAGAGTGGAACATCTTCACGCCGAAGGTCGAAACCGACCTTCAGATCGGCTCACCCGTAAAGATGCGCGTGGTTATGCCGGGCAAGTTTGACCGAGAGCGTATTGAGTGGATCAATCTTGTCGAAGCCGGCGAAACAATTTGCTGGGGAATGCATATGGGGCATCCTGCGTTTCTTTGTGCAAATCGCTGGCAGATGTTGTGCCAGCTTGAGAGTGGCGACACGAGATATCTGACCGTGGACAAATTCAGCGGGTTGCTCGTGCCGTTTGTGCTGGCGCTATATGGAAGGGCCATGAAAGCTGGCTTTCAGTCAGTGGCAGACAATTTGAAACAGCGGGTCGAGGCGCAGCAATAGAGTGGAGACCGGGCGATGAGGAAGTTGGCGATCGGGTTACTGGGGCTGTTCCGCACGGGGCTTTTGTTCTGGTATCGACTGCGTGGCAAGACGCTTGATGATGTGGCATCCGAACGCATCGTATCGGGCAAGTCGTGGGACGAATTTTGCGACACGTTGAAAGCTGCCGGCGCTTCACTCTCGTTTCCAGGCACGCCACGCGACCCCTTTAACAAGGCAGAGGGATATCGCTATCTGACGCGCTTGACCCGGGCAGGGCTTGAAGCCTTCGTTGAGTTCGCCGATCCGAACGCCCCGGTGATACATCGTGTCGCGCACGAAACCGTGAAACTCGGGGCTGACAACCCTGACAACTATTATCAGACCGCGCGCATTGACGGCGCTTTTGACTATGAGATCACGGGCCAGCGCAACACTGTGCATTACTTGAGTTTCGGAACGCAGATTGGGCATTATGGCCAGGGTGGTGGCATGCCGCCGACGGGTTATCTTGAAGCATCCGACCTGGATGTGGATAAAGACGGCAGCTTTCGCATCGTTCTCAGTGTGCGGGAACAACCCGGCAACTGGCTCCCCATGGAACAAGAGAGCGGCACACTGATCATCCGTCAGACATACCTTGATCGGGAAACCGAAACGCCCGCAGCACTTGAGATCAGACGCATCGGTGGAAGTGCAAGTCCCGGGCATGTGACGCCCGCCCTGATTGATGAGGGCCTGAGAAGCGCGAGTACCCTTGTCGCAGGCGCATCGCTCCTTTTTGCAAAATGGGCGAGAGACTTTCAGAAGCATTCGAACGAGCTGCCCATGTTCGACCAGGACGTTTCAGATCAGGCCGGCGGCGATCCGAACATCACTTACTACCATTCGCACTGGGCGCTGAAGGAAGATGAAGCCCTGATCATTGATGCGATGCCACCAGAATGCGATCATTGGAATTTCCAGCTGAACAATTATTGGATGGAGAGCCTGGACTACCGCTACTACACCATTCACACGAACAAGCACATCGCTCACTACAATTCTGATGACTCGGTACGCATCGTAGTTGCGCATAATGATCCGGGCGTTCCGAACTGGATAAACACGGTAGGTCACTCTTCCGGGACAATGTGTTTTCGCTGGATTCTTGCAGCATCCAAGCCTCAACCCCAAACGCGCGTTGTGAAGCTCGCTGAAGTGCAGGGCCTGCCGTGAGATCATGCGTCCGACTGAATATTCACGCCATCCTCTGCCAATCAGAATCCTGAACGCGCTTCGCCCGGTCCTCGATGCAACTCGTTTGCTTCCCCGCATCGACGTGGATCAGCTGATCCGCAAGGCGCGCCGGACGACCGGCCTGACAGATTTCGGAAATGAATGGTTTCGCGAACCTCTTGGGGTTCTCGTCAGGTCAGTCAACGAGGAAGCAAATCTCAGTTCGCTGGGGCGAATAATTGTTCACAAGCGGCTGCACGATTCTCTGGCGACGCGATTGCGCGCAGAGCAGAGTTTCAAGAAATTTCCGGAGATTCTGGACATAGATCCCGGCCACACATTTGTGATTGCGGGACTACAGCGAACCGGCACCACCCTCTTGCATCGCCTGCTCGCGTCCGATCCACGGGTTCGTGCTCCGCTGTCGTGGGAAGCACTTAGCCCAGCACCGCTTGAGCGGGAAGAGCCAGGGAACCCTGAAGGGCGCATCAGGCAGGCAAAGTTCGCAGAGAACGCGCTTCGGTATATTTCGCCTGACTTCTTCGCCATACATCCGGTTGAGTGGGATATGCCGGAGGAGGATGTCCTCCTTCTGGACGTCTCATTTATGAGTCAATCAAGCGAAGCGACCATGCATGTGCCGAGCTATTCGAGCTGGCTTGAAACTGAAGACCCGACTGAGGCCTACATTTACCTCAAGCAACTTATGCAGTTGCTGCTGTGGCAAAATCCGGCCAGGAACTGCGTTTTGAAGTCGCCCCACCACATGGAGCATATCGATACGATCCTGAAAGTCTTTCCAAAGTCGACCATTATCCAGACCCATCGTGATCCGCAAAAGACCATGGCTTCGTTCGTCAGCATGGTTTGTCACGGCGCCGGTGTGTTCAGCGACGAGGTTGACGTTCGGCAATTTTCGGAGCACTGGCGGCGCAAAGTCAGTCGGCTGATTGACCGATCAGAGAAGTCCCGAACGCCAGAGAACAGTGGTAGATTCATTGACGTCTCCTATAGTGATCTCATTGGCGATCCGATTAACGAATTACGGCGCATTTATCTCCATGCTGGTGTCGCCTTTGACGGGGAAGTCGAACAGAACGCGCTTAAACTGCTGGAACGCCAGGTTCAGCACAAATTTGGCCGCCACAGCTACAAGCTGGAAGACTTCGGGATGTCCAGAGAGCAGATTGAACGGGACTTCGGCTTTTATCGAGACCGCTACGCCATCCCTTATGAAACTGACGGAGGGAGCCGTTGAAAGAACCAGTAAAGGCCGGTGCCAACGCCGTTGGCCACAGAAATCCCGTTTCAGCCGTAATCACTGCAATATCTGACATGTTCAGTGGCCAGGGGCAGCTGGAACCCATGGGTGCCGGGGAACGTCTGGACGGCAAGACCGCACTGGTCACAGGTTCTAACACTGGCCTCGGCAAAGCCGTGGCGATCCAGCTCGCCGAACGTGGCGCATATGTCTGCATGGCCTGCCGCAGTGGCCATCCAAATGCCGGCGAAGATGTGAAACAGGCGTCAGGCAGCAAACTGGTGGAAATGTTACCGGTCGATCTTTCCGATCTGGTGAGCGCCAACGCCTTATGCGATACGCTCAGAGACAGAGGGCGACGCATTGACATTGCGATTTTCAACGCCGGCCTGATGCCGGCCCACGCGAGACGGGGGCTGCAGGGATTTGAACTCATGTTTACTGTCCATTTTCTTGCGAGCCGCCTGATCGTCAATCGGCTGCTGGAAGATGGTGTCATAGTTCCCAGCGCCACATCATCAGAACGACCGCGCATCATCTTTGTTTCATCTGAGTCACATCAATCGTCAAAGCCGATAGATTTTGAGAAGTTCGGCGACTTTGTTGATTACGGTATCCGAGATGGCTTGGCCGAATACGGTCGCAGCAAGTTACACCTCTGTACCTATGCAACCGAGCTCGCCAGACGCCTGAATCCGACGCAACAGACCGAAATCTCTGTCCACTCTCTATGTCCAGGGCCCATCGCGTCCGATATAGCGCGCGAAGCACCGGTCTGGATCAAGCCTCTGCTCAATCCAATCATGAAGCTTCTGTTCCGCTCGCCTGCCCGCGCCGCAGACCCTGTATTGCTGCTCGCGGGTGGCGCGTCGATGGAAGGCCGCAACGGTGTATATCTGCACATGATGCGTGAGAAGACTGTCTCTGATCTGGCGGGCGATCGCGAAAACGGACGGCAGTTGTGGGATCGGAGCCTTGAGCTTATCGAGCCCTACCTGAAATAGGTGTCAGACTTCTACGCCTGAGACGAAGCAGCCCCAGCAGCTTCGGCCTCAAGCTCCGTTATGCGACTTCGAAGTACCTGGGTCATCTCGTCAACCTCTGATGCCGTGTACCGCGGGGTGATGTGTTGCGGACAGTTCCAGTCAAAGGCTTCCACTTTGATGATGATGCCGCGTTCAATCTGCGCACCGTAGTCAGGCTGCACTAACTTCCCAAGAACATCGGTGTCATCAAGCCCGATGATCGTGGCTCGACCCATGAGCTTGAGGCGCTTCCGGTTCGGGTAATCCATAAGAAAGAGCGACATACGATTGTCACTGACCAGGTTACCTGTACTGACATATTGACGATTGCCACGGAAGTCAGCGAAACCCAGCGTCCGCTCGTCCAGAACCTTTAGAAACCCAGCGGGCCCGCCGCGATGCTGTACGTACGGCCAGCCGGTTTCACTGACGGTCGCCATGTAGAAGCTGTCACGGGTGGCAATGAAATCGGCCTCACGCGGCCCCAGCAGGAAATTCCTGTCATCAGCATCATCCAGGCGCGCGTAGGATCGCCTGCTTCCAGCTTCCTCCTGCAGTTTTTTCACCCGATCCGTAAAGGCGATTTCAGCGAATTTGTGTCCCATTGTCTCTCTCCTCTCTTCCTCTGATCCAACGGGGAATTTATATTTTGTTCGGAGAAACGTTTGAATAGTCGTTCATTTGAAGTTACTATTACGAAAAATGGAATAATTGAATGGACCGACTCCATACTATTGAGGTTTTTGTACGGGTATCAGATGAAGGCAGTTTCGCTGGTGCTGCGCGCAGTCTCGTAATGTCTCCACCGTCCGTGACCCGCGCTGTTTCTCTGCTGGAGGAACATATGGGCACGCGGCTGTTTGTTCGCACAACGCGTTCGCTTCGTCTGACAGAAAGCGGAGAGCGGTTCCTTGTGGACGCGCGCCGCATACTGATAGATCTGGAGGAAGCAGAGGCTGCCGCCGTTGGGTCCCATGCGGCGCCCCGAGGTGAATTGCGCCTGACCGCGCCTGCCCTGTTCGGACGTATGTTCGTCACGCCAATTCTCGCTGACTTCCTCGATCACTACCCTCTGGTCAGCTGCCAGACTTTGTTTATCGACCGGGTTGTGAGCATGATGGATGAGGCGCAGGACATTGCCATCCGAATAGGCGACCTGCCGGATTCTTCCCTGAGCGCCGTTCGCGTCGGCTCTGTTCGCCGGGTGACGTTCGCATCCCCCGGTTACATCGAAACGCACGGTATGCTCCATCACCCGAGGGAAATTTCAGGCCATGAAGTGATCCATGCGACAACCATGAGTGCAGCGCCCGAGTGGCAATTTCGGGAGGACGGAGTACCTTTTACGGTTCGCTTCGATCCGCGATTGCGGATGAACACCAACGATGCGGTGATTGAACTTGCTCTGCAGGGATGGGGACTGTCCTCTTTGCTTTCATATCAGATTGAGCCCTTCTTGCAGGACGGACGCTTGCAGCGGCTGCTGAGCGCATATGAAATCCCGCCCCTGCCTGTTCACGTCCTGCATCAGGAGGGCCGCATGGTTTCCGCAAAAGTCCGCGCCTTCGTTGATTACATGGTTGAACGGCTGCGGTCTCATCCCGCTCTCAATCAGAACTAGAGCGAACTTCCTTCGTATCGAAACGTATGCAAACTTCCGTTCGTCCTGAGCCTGTCGAAGGACAAGCCACATTCCGCTGCGTTTGCCGGTCCTTCGACAGGCTCAGGACGAACGGAGAGGTGCCAGCCGATTCAGTTTGAAAGAAGATCACTCTGGCCAGGTCGGCGGCAAAAGCGATCGCAGTGCGCCTTATCCCTGCAGCATGGCTGAGGGTTCCTTGCCATCGATGTCTGAGTAGCCGAGCTCTTGAGCAAGCTTGGCGGTTCCAATGACGCGACCTGAACGACCGAGGAGATCGGCATCGCTGTAGAGATGTTCAATTGCAAGGCCCGTGAACTCCGGTGATTCGGAACTTGTCAGATCGAATGCCTCTGCCGCCAGAACAGCTTCAGTGCGAACGAGGCCCGGGTGTATGGATACAACGCTGACGCCATGCGGCTTCAGTTCATGGGCCATGTCACGCGTGAGCCGGTCCGTCGCCGCCTTCGCGGTTCCATAAAGCGCATTCCAGGCATAATTGTCGGCGCCACCGGAAGAAATATTGGCGATCAAACCGGAACGCTTCGGGATCATCTGGCGGGCTGCCAGCTGGCTGCAGACAAAAGCTGCCCGGAGCCCAGCGTCAAACATGGCCGACCAGCGCCAGCGCGGCTGCTCCCAGAACGGCCTGGCAAAGGTGAACTCGCCATCTTCGCTCATATCCTGATAGCCACCCCAGGCAGCATTGACCAGAATGTCGAGCCGGCCTTCCTCACTCACGATGCGCTCAAAAACAGCCTCGGTCTGGTCGTCATCGGTGTGATCGCACTGGTATGGCGTACATGCCCCGCCCGCCAATCCAATAGCCTCGGCGCTTCTCTGGAGAGAGGGTTTGCCCTCCTCCGCTTCCAGAGTGCGACCGGTGATGTAGACGTGCGCGCCGGCACTGGCGAGTGAAGCTGCCGTACCGCGGCCAATGCCTCGGCTTCCGCCGGTTACAAGCGCAACTGTTCCTTCAAGTGATGGCATCTTCGCCGACCTCTTCTAATTCAGCGTCGCCAGGGATGAGCGATTATAGAATTGCTTGGCGATGGATCAAAATGGATGTGTACTGTCGCTAGAAAAAAAGCAACGACGAAGTTCAGGAGAGACAAGATGGCACTCGAGATGGTGATCTACGAGGACGCAGCGCCCGGTGTGAAACGCCTGACACTGAACCGGCCAGACAGGATGAACGCCTATAATCATCAGCTATGTGCGGAGATGATGGAATGTATTGAGGATTTTCAGACCCATGACGATGATCATGTGCTGATCATTACCGGTGCCGGCAGAGGGTTCTGTTCTGGTGGTGACGTTGCCGGTGGCGGCGCCGCCGATCAGTCCTTCGGTACGCGCCAGCTCGGTCATGGCCGGCAGATGCTTGAAGGCAGTCAAAGAGTTGTCCTGGCTCTGACCCGTCTCGATAAACCTGTGATCGCGATGGTCAACGGTCCTGCAGTTGCCGGTGGCCTTGCCATTGCGCTGGCCTGCGACTTCCGCATCGCTGGAAGTGCGGCGCGGCTCGGGGATACTTCAGGCAAGTTCGGGCTTTTGCCGGATGAAGGTGGAGCCTGGCTCTTCCCTCATGTCATGGGCTACGACAGAGCACTGAAAATGACATTGTTTCATGAGGTCTATGAGGCCAACGAGGCGCTCAGGCTCGGTCTCGTCACAGAAGTCGTCGATCAGGACAGGCTTGAGGAACGCACCCTCGAATTTGCCGGCGAGCTTGCAAAGAAAGCGCCGCTCGCCGTCAGACTATCAAAACAGATGATGCGTCGCGCGTCGGACCTTTCTCTTGAGCAGTCCCAGAATGAGGCCGCACTGGCCGTCGAGATATCGAACCCGGCGTCAGATGTTCGTGAGGGACGCAGCGCCTTTTTTGAAAAGCGTGAACCCAAGTTCAAGGGCAGCTGAAGCCTGTGGCAGGATAATCAGGAGATTCATTTACCTCAGAGGTAATTGAATGACCGGCCATACATCTGAATACTGCCATGGAATCTGCACAGACGGAGGTTGTTATGACCATATCTGAAAGCTGGAATCCGACAGGCGCGCGATCTGAAGAGACACATTTGCTACGCCGAACTCTTTTCGCCAACGCGACATTTTCAATTCTGACCGGCTCGATTGTTGCCATTATCGGCGGCACCCTTCTTACTGAACTGGGTGTGCCCGAAATCGTGCCGGCTGAAATCAGCGGCCTGATGCTCATTTTCTTTGGCCTGTTCGTCGGCTGGAGCGCTATGCGCATTGTAATGCCGGTAGCTACGATCTGGCTCATTATCGGGCTGGATGCAGGCTGGGTGCTGGGATCAGCGATGCTGAGCGTATTTCTCAGCCTCCCACCGATTGGCAATACGATTGTCTTGGTAATAGCCAGTGCGGTGTTGATCTTTGCGATTTTGCAGATCACGGGCCTACGGCGAATTCGCTAGATCACGATCAGCGGGCAGCGGACAAGCGTACAGAACTGCGCTTCGCACAGGGGCCTGAACGGTGTCAGTTCTTCATGAAGTCATTAAGGAGCGATCTCTCCAATTCGCTGCCCTTCAGGAGCCGTCTCACTTCGTCCCGATCTTCATCGGAGATCATGACGCGTTTTGGCAGAAGGCCAATGCTGCCTTCGACAATGGACATGTTGGTGTCGAACACGGCCACGAAGATCCCCGCTTCGTTTAGAAGCATTTCGATGTAGTTGATATCGATTGGGTTGGTGGTGCGCATGACTTCAATCATCATTTTGCCGGGCCCTAGATCTCAGGATTGAAGACGAGGATATCGAGCAGTACAGCCAGCAGTATGAGCGGGACGAACAGGGCATGTGCCGTCTTTCTTTTTGTCATCATGAGGGCCACACAGACGCCAAGTATGAAAAGCGGGGCCAGGTTGTCGGGCTCAAAAAGCGGTGCCCCGAAGGCCAGCGGCCGGAACAGGAATGCGATCACCACCAGAACGGCCGCCAGTCCCCAGATCAGGCCGGATGTCTCAAAATAATGACGCTCCAGATCGGCGCCCTCAATCTCTTCGGGAAACAAAAGATGCGACACAACGAACAGGCCAATGGGCCCGCCAAGCATCATCAGGACGAACGGGAAGCTCCATGTCGCAACGCCCTGCAGGCCCCAGCTTTCCCACCATTGCTGGAGAAGCGCGAGCAGGATGATGACGACAACACCAGACTGAAGCCAATAAGGCTTGCATCTGTCACGCGCACGGATCTGCCGTGCAACATTGGTCAGGAGCTCCGTCACGCCAAGGCCGACAATGATCGACAGCATAACCATAATGAACTCAAAACGATTCATGTCAGGTTTGCTCCCGGTCCCAGTATTCGAAGTTCTTCGAATTGTCATAGAACTTGTCGGTGGCGCGGACGAAGATTTTCTGGCTATCGGTGTAGACA
Organism: uncultured Alphaproteobacteria bacterium; assembly: GCA_965371465.1. Classification (GTDB taxonomy): domain Bacteria; phylum Pseudomonadota; class Alphaproteobacteria; order CBDUYM01; family CBDUYM01; genus CBDUYM01. The sequence goes on along the minus strand of CBDUYM010000007.1, from coordinate 2,278 downwards.
ATGACGTCAGTCTCGGTGAGATCGCTGAGGACCAGATAGCGGCAAACCTGGTCGGTCTCGTTGATCAGTGAATGGGGCACTTCCTGCCCGGCCGGGAACTTGGCGTGATCGTCCTTCCTCATGGTGTAACGCGCCTCGCCGAGGAAAAGCGTCAACTCGCCTGCAAGGATCAGGACATGCTCTTCTTCATCCATATGATAGTGGGCGGGACAGGCCTGCTTGCCAGGCGGCAGTTCTTCAACGGCCATGCCAATCCTGGAACCCCGGGTCTGGCTCGAGAGCTGCCAGATATCGCGGGCAAATCTGTCGCCTTCGCGCGCGTGATAGACTTTTATGTCTGCAAGGTTTCTGGGGCCTTTGGGTTCTGCCATGGCGTTTCCTCCTGTTTTGCCTTGACCCGCCTCTTGCATCAATTGGCGGTTCCCTTTCCGAACGATTCCACCCACAATGATTGCACAGCGCGGCACAGAAGAGGTGACGGAAATGTCTGAAAACAGTCTTCCTGCAAGCACTGAACGCCCGAGACGCCTGCGACGGCACTGGCGCACAGGGCTTAGGAATCTCTATCGGTTCATTCGCGGGCGGGGCGGTCTTGATGGCGCCATGGAGGGCATGTTTGCGCTTGCCGGGCCGACGGTCGAACGCGAATTCAACCGCTTTGCCGCCGATCCCCTGGGCCACCAGCTTCTTGCTGAACGGCCAAGGCGCGACCTGACGGCTTTTCTTCGTGACCACGAGACACTGGCGGCCATGCCGAAGGGCAGCTTTGCCGATGCCTATCTCTCGTATATGCGGATCGGCGGCATGGCATCCGAAGCAGATTTCCTTGATGCAGCCGATCTCGATGAGAAGGCAGCACGCTTCGGCTGGAGCGAGGACCAGCTATGGTTTGTACGCCGCATGGCACTCAGCCACGATCTATTCCATGTCATCGGCGGCTATGACCGCGGTATGATCGGCGAGGTCGGCGTCATTGCCTTTACGGCAGGTCAGCTGCCACTTTTGCCGGTGAAGCTCCTCGTCCTCTCCTTCGTCTACAGGAAACCTTCTTCCCCCATAGCGTGGCCGCGCTTTATCTGGCGCGCCTATCGCCACGGCAAGGAAACGCCGAACCTGGCGGCAGTGGATTATGAAGCACTGCTGCCGATGCCGATTGAGGAAGCGCGCCTGGCCATCGGGATGATCTGCGCAGAAGAAGCGCATCCGCGTGGTTTCCCTGCACTTGGCAGAGCATTGGCGGGAAAAGATGTGGGAATGAACGGGCCCAGCGTATAGCCGCGAGGGCGAGGATCAGCCTTCAGTTCCGCGCCAGTGACGCGGGGCTGAGAGAGCTGGCCGCCCCCGGGCCTGGCAAATGCGAGAACCGGAGGCGGGGAATCGATAGCCTAGCTAACGAGCGAGAGGTTTTCGGCAGCGGACTTTCCGTCGCGCCCCGGTGTCAGGTCATAAGTGACCTTGTCGCCTTCGTTCAGGGTGCTCAGTCCGGCAGCTTCCAGTGCCGAAATGTGAACGAATGCGTCCTTTGTGCCGTCTTCCGGCTCGATGAACCCGTAGCCTTTGGTCGGGTTGAAAAATTTAACAGTACCAGTCGTCATAGTCATTTCCTCTAACAGGATGATTGTTTGTGCGCCTCACACCATGTGAGTGCGCGGTCGGTATAACGTTCACAATGTCAGGGTATAACCAGGCCAAAAGGCGCTGCGGTGTGTCCCATAGAACAAACCAATGCTTCACGTATGAGCGCATATATGGTCGATGCCACGCAAATGTCAAGCACCGTATTGCAGGATTTCAGTGATTTGACTGGTTTGCGCCGATGCTCATCGTCAAAATGTCGTCCATCCGGGTGAATCCAAGCTTCTTATAGAACGGTCTCGCATCATCGGCGGCATGGACGAAAACTTGCGTGCCGGCATCCAGTTCCGCGTAGGCGCGCCGGACAAGCTCTGAGCCGATTCCCTGGTGCTGATGGGTTTCTGCCACAAGAATGTCGGCGATCTGACAGAGATCCATGTAATCCGTCAGGATACGGACAAGGCCGACGAGATCCGATCCATCATAGGCGGCCACGGTAAATGTTGAATTCCTGATCATCCGGTCAAGCTCAAACCACTGGCTTTCAGGCATGCCTTCTGTAAACGCCGCCGCCATCCAGAGATCCTGCAAGGCCTTTAGCGCCAGATCCTTCTCAATACGGTATTCAATCATGGGCCAGGCTTTCTCTCAGTACCGCCGTTAAGGTTCCGTTCAGGCGGACTGGTTTCAGCTTGCATGAGTG